>CAZVLB010000004.1:0-238821 GCA_964627935.1 uncultured Ignavibacteria bacterium | reverse complement strand
TGCAGAAAATCAAGAGACGAACTGAATATGCTTTTTTCTTCCCATATTGTGATTTATGACCTGGCAACCTCAATTTCGGCTTCAGGGAATAACAATAATCACTCCTATATTGTCAGGCACAAGTGACACGAACAATAGACTGCTCTTGCGGCCATTTATCCAAAAAAAGTACACTCTGGATTTATAGCCAAAGTGTACTCTGATTCTTCAATACTCCGGACACAACAGGTCTCTTGTACTTATGCCCGTTTAGTGTTTGCCGCACCCTCCTTTGGCATGTCCGGGGCAATCTTGTTTGGTAGTAGCATCATGGCCAGGGCAGCCTTCATGCTTATCATTGGTATGACACTTGCCATGCGTATCGCACTGCCCATCATTATCATCGTCTGTAAAGTGAGGGCAATCACTCGTGCACTTTCCCGTATGCCCACAATCGGCCGGGCAGTCGTCATGTCTTGAACACTTTGCAGTCTGGTCACCTTTCTGATCAGTGTTCTGGACTGTTGTCTGCTTGTCCACTTTGGCTACTGTATCACCGCCTTCACCAGCATTAGCCTGTACGGCATAGAGACCGCCTGCCAGCAGAACCACTACTAAAAGCACTACTGATAATTTTTTCAACTTTTTCCTCCTTCTTGTTGCGGGTTTCTGTTAAAATTTAATCTCTTTAAAAATTCAGCTTATTGTTCAGTTAAAATATCTTTTTGACCGTGGTCCCGTGATATGTTGGTCGAGACAGGACAAATCGCTCCATTTCCGGCGGCGCAGCCGGCCTTCTCTTTTATCATGTAAAAAAGCTTTGCCTGTTGTTCTTCAGTGAGGGTTTGTTTTTCCGCCAGCAGGTGAGCAATCACATATTGCTGCATTTTTCGTTGGCAGACAAGGATTTTCTCCTGTTTTGCGGTTATCGCGTTAGTATCGGGCTGCGGAGAGGCAATTAAATCGATAAGCTCCCCGCTCAGTCGACGGATTTCCAGGCACAAGGATTGTGACTCTGTTTGAAACTGAGTCAGGCGAGGCTCAAGTTCTCCCCACTGTTCATCTGTAACATTAAGGTTGCGATGTAATGGACATGAGACTCCTTCGCATGTTCGACCGCACGGTTCCTGGTTGACACGATCAGCCATAGCGGCGTTGGTAAACCAGATGCCGACGAAAGCGATATTCAAACCTATAGAAAAGGCTATCAGCAACGGAGCGACCTTCTTCCATGTGGTCATTCTTTCCCTCCATCTGTCGGTTCTATGAGATTCAAATAGCTATCGGCAAGTGATCCTTCCGGCAAGTCGGCTATATAACTAATCTGGTAAACGTTGAGAGGGTCGTTCTCTGAAATAGTAACCTGATTTTGTGAATCGTTAACATTGGTTCCCAGCTTGAGTCCCGCGGTTATTCCGAAAAACAGCATCAGCGCGGCTGCAACACGCACAGGAATTGAGGCGAGCCGCAACCATGCCACCGGATTCCAATTTGCTGTCGACTCCGGGCAGATACGATCGCGTGCCGCCGCCAGAATTCTGTCCGCCAGGTCGGAAGGCATAGGTGGTGGATCGGCCTGCAAAAGAACAGCCGCAACAGGATCAATTTCAGCCAGCGCCGCTCTGCATAAAGGACATGCCCTTAGGTGCGCACGCACCTGATTATGCCCTTCTCGTGGCAACCGCCCGCCAGTGTAATTACCAAGCTCACTTTTAATATCTTTGCAGTCCATCAATTCTCCTTACTTGGTTAAACGAATCATCCTGCAAAATCCCCCTCTTTTGGGATTATTATTTTTCATGATACTTGATTAACAAAGGTTGCAGCTTTTCCCGGGCCCGCGCCAGCAACCGCTCTACAGCCTTTGGAGATTTATTAATAGCCGTCGCAATTTCCGCTCCGCTCAACCCCTCGAAGTACCTGAGAATTATAACCATGCGGTAATCCGGCGGCAGGGAACACAGGGCCCTGTTGATACTGTCGGACACCTCCTGTTGTTCTATCTGTTCGGCAGCGCCTGGATTGGTGTCAAGAAAATCAGGAATTTCTTTCATGTATACAGGACGTTTCTTTCTGGCCTGGTCCAGACAAAGGCGGCAAATGATCTGATACAGGTAGGTTGTGAATTTGGCGGTGGGTTTGTAGCGTTCCGATGCATCCAGGAGCCGAAGAAATGCCTCCTGTGTAATATCCTTGGCTTCCTCTTTGTCATTAAGAAAACGGTATGCGATTTTCCAGGCCCAGTCTTGGTGCCGCCAGACTATTTGCTCAAAAGCACCAAGATCCCCATTGCATAGAGCCTGCATCAGGGATTCATCGCTTGTATTAAGATCAGGCAATCCAGCGCCTCCGGATCATCTGAAGACTCAGTACGAAAAGGCCTATACAAAACGCCCCCATTGCCAACAGGTCTGATGATATCGGCATCACATTGGCGCTGTGTATGGATCCGTGTAGCGCATCAGCGCCGTAGGTCAATGGCAAGGCATAGGAAATCGGCTTCAGAAAGACCGGGAGCTTCTCAATAGGAAAAAACAAACCGCACAGAAAGATCATGGGGAATCGGAAGAAATTGGAGAAAGTTTGAGCTTCAAACACTTCGCTGACCGAGACGGCAATGAACAGGCCGAGGAAAGTCGAGGTGACGGCAATTAGGAATACGGCGGGTAAAAAGGTAACCCAGCTGACAGGAGACAAGTCCATAAGAAATGCGGCCATAATGACCGGGACAAATGCGTTGGCCACGCCAAACAGGATAGCTCCGCTGGTCTTAGCCAGCATGAGCAATTCAAATGGTATCGGGGCCAGGAGGAGGCGCTCGAAGGAGCGGTTCTTCTTTTCAAAGGTCACCGTGACAGAGAGCATCGAGGTGGTCCCGAATAGAATGGAAATAGCCACCACGCCGGGAAGCAGGGTGGCGATGGTTCCCAGTTCAGCTCCGGACTTGACAAAGAACATCCCGGTCCACGCCAACGGGAAAATCAGACCCCAGCTGATGTTGGGCGGCTTCAGGTAATACGTCCGCATATCCTTGAGCAGGATATTCCAGAAGGCTATCCAGTATCTCACTGTCCGCCTCCCTTCTTTTCCTTTTCTTTCCTCATCGCTTCGGCCTCAAGTCCCGTGATGTGGACAAAGACATCCTCGAGGGATGGCCGAATTCGGCGGGCTTCCAACACTTCAGTTCCGCTATCTTCAAGAAAGCGAATGAGTGGACCTACGCTGATTGGTTGGTCTGATTCAACACGGATCATTCCGTTTCCGCTGAGAGTAAAGTGGAGTTCCGGGAACGAGGAAGAGAGCTTGCCTTGAGTATCATGTATTGAGTTCTCACATGCTAACTGGACAACATGTCTGGATCTGATCGGCTGGACAAGATTCTCAACCGTATCGATTCGGATAATCCGCCCTGAAACGATGAAAGCAATCCGATCACAGAGCCGCTCAGCTTCTTCGATGTAATGCGTAGTCAGGAAAATCGTCGTACCGTTCCGATGGAGATCGTCGACCAGCTGTCGCAAGTGCCGGGCGCTGGCGACATCGATACCGGTAGTGGGTTCGTCTAAAAAGAGAATCGGCGGCTTGTGTATGATACCGGCAGCGATCGTCAGCTTGCGTTTCATGCCTTTGGAATAGCCGCCAAACTTGCGATTTGCTGCCTGTGTCAGGCCGAACATGTCCAGAAGTTCGCGGGCGCGTGTTTGACGGTCGGTCTTTTTTACGCCATAAAGCGAGGCACAGAAGCAGAGGTTGTCGAATCCGGTAAGTTCCGGATAGAGGTTGCTTTCGTCAGGTACGACACCTACGAGATGCTGGGCGGCCCGGGGATTCTGGGTGCAGTCGATGCCGCTGATCTTGATGGCCCCGGAATCCGGCCGAGCCAGACCGGTCAGCATGTTAATGGTCGTAGTTTTACCGGCTCCATTAGGGCCGAGAAAGCCGAAAAGCTCGCCTCTGTATATATCGAAAGTTACAGAGTCAACGGCCACGACGTCCTCAAAGCGTTTGACCAAGCCGGCAACCTCAATGATATGAGGGGCCTGCCTCACTTTGCCTCCAATCCGCGTGAATTTCCGTCAGTTTTTTTCAAAACGAAAGAACCTTATCAGCTTCGATAGTCCACAGTGCCAATTGCTCCATATTGCTGATTTCCACGCCGTCTATAAGTGATAGCTGCTTTACTCCACGCGCTTCAGTGCAGCTCCCGCAGGCCTTGACCCGGCCGCCTTTATTGATAACCGCTTTGAGCATACGCTCGATATTGTAATACCCATTTGGCGTTGCCTGTCCCGGTAACGCACATGTCACTGAATCAGCCATTAGAAAAATCAGCACTTCGTTTCGCCCGGTTGCTTCTGGATGGCCATCGCCATGCGAAGGGCGTTATACGCTTTCTCCGTGCCATACGGAGCATCGTTGATCACGAATAAAATTCTCATAGACCACCTCCTGATGGTTCATCCCCTACTGCAGGGGAAGTATAATTGTCCTGATCAGACTCCCCTAATCTGCTTCACGCACGTATGCTTCTTCGTATCGCCGTGGCACTCTTTGATTTGCTCCAGAGGGCAGTCTTTCGGCTTACCTTTGAGTTTCTCGGGCTTCTGACAACAATTGTCTCTCTTGCACATATCGATTCTCCTTGTCTTGGTTGCGGTTTCTACTCATTCGACTCCATGATATCCTCGATTTCGGTGGCCCATCTGGCTAGCGTTTCGGTGTTGGTCCGGTAATGAACGAAATAGCCCCGCTTGTCAGCGATGACCGCATCAGCATCGCGCAGAATGCGAAGGTGCTGGGAAACCGCTGCCGGAGTTATCTCCAGGGTTCGGGCAAGCGCATTAACACAGAGCGCCCGTTCTTTCAATAGTTTCAGCATCCGGACGCGGGTTTCAACTGAGAGCACTTTAAAAATACGGGCCTGAGCTGCGGGGTCAGTCACGGGATCTCCTATAATTAAGTATTATCGCAGATACTTTAATGAATTTGCCGGGAAAGATCAACCGGAAACGCAAAATCACCTCGGTAGCCATCGTCTCAATGTTGTTGTATCGCCCGGATTCCATAATTTAATCTATTATCTTCCAACGCGTTCCGGTTACGGTTGAGTAGCTGAATCCGACTTGAAAGGTGACCTCCACAAAAGTTTGGGGAGAGTGATATTGGGGCCGCCATTTTCTAAGTCATTATTCAGCAATAGATTACCGTCTCGACAAATCTCGATATCACTCTCAGAAAACTCTCTTGACATTTCCCATTATTTGGTTATTTTGCCAACTAACAAAACCTATAAGGGTATAAGAATGAGTATGGACAGCATAACAAAACAGAAGTACGAAGCTCGGGCAAAAGTAATCAAAGCCATGGCACATCCCACCAGGCTCTTCATTGTAGATGAGTTGGCCAAGAGTGAACGATGTGTCTGCGAGCTGCGGGACATGATCGGCGCTGATATTTCGACCGTCTCTAAGCATCTATCGGTCCTCAAGCAGGCCGGAATTGTCGAAGACGAAAAACGCGGACTGCAGGTTTGGTACAATCTTCGGGTGCCTTGCATTCTCAAGTTCTTTGGATGTGTTGAAGACGTGCTCAGAGCCAACGTACAGCAAGCTCGAAAGGTCGCAGCCCGGTAGTGTTTTTTTGCGAATATACTTGGCTATATCGCCAAACAGATTGGACTTTAGAAGTCCATCATGAGGAGCGTTGAGTTTGAAATTGAGCTGGAAATCTGAATGGAAACCGCTGGCCTGGATAGTCGCGGTTTTCCTGATTTTCCTTTATCTGCCTATCGATAGTTTTCGACTGCGTGGCGCTGTTATCGAAGCTCTGGCATTGACCAAATGGTATGCGCAGGAGCATGTCATACTCTGCCTTGTGCCAGCCTTTTTCATAGCTGGGGCAATAGCGGTCTTTGTCAGTCAGGCATCGGTTATGCAGTATCTGGGGCGAAGGCGAACAAGGTGCTTTCGTATGGTGTCGCATCGGTATCGGGGACAATACTCGCCGTCTGTTCATGCACAGTGCTTCCTCTCTTTGCAGGAATCTATCGTATGGGTGTGGGTCTTGGACCGGCCACGGCTTTTCTGTATTCCGGTCCTGCTATCAATGTCCTGGCAATTGTCCTCACAGCACGAGTGCTTGGAATCGAGCTTGGCATTGCCAGAGAGGTCGGAGCTATTGTCTTCAGTGTCATATTCGGGCTTCTAATGCACCTGATCTACCGCAAAGGAGAAACGGAGAAGGGAAATGCCCAGATGGCGATGCCTGAGCCGGAAGTGAGTCGCCCCCTCTGGCAGAACGGGCTCTACTTTGCAGCTATGGTGGGTATTCTGGTGTTCGCCAACTGGGGTAAGCCGGACCAAACATCAGGGTTCTGGTTTCAGATCTGGTCTTACAAGTGGCTCATCACCGGACTGGCGTCGATGGGACTCGGTTCGATGCTGATCCTCTGGTTCAAGCTCTCCAAGATTCCGGTGATTCTTACAGCGATAGCGACAGCGGTAGTGGCTTTATTGTTCCCCCATGAGCCATTGCTGGCCTTCTCAGTCGGATTAATTGGGCTTTTGCTGATTATCGGCAGGCGCGACGATGAATCAGGTGAATGGTTTTCGCAAACGTGGGGATTTGCCAAGCAGATCCTGCCTCTTTTGTTCGGTGGAGTACTTATCGCTGGACTCTTGTTGGGTCGTCCTGGCGAAGAAGGACTGATTCCCTCGCAATGGATCAGTGGTTGGGTAGGCGGCAATTCAATTGAATCAAATCTCTTTGCATCGGTGGTGGGAGCGTTCATGTACTTCGCCACGCTCACTGAAGTACCGATTCTGCAAGGATTGATCGGAAATGGCATGGGCAAAGGTCCGGCGTTGGCATTGCTCCTTGCCGGCCCGGCACTGTCGCTGCCAAATATGCCGGTCATACGATCGGTGATGGGGACGAAGAAAACGATCGTCTTCGTGTCTCTGGTCGTCATTATGGCGACAATCAGCGGAATGATTTATGGGAGCAATAGTTTAGTTTCTAATAGAAGTGTGGGAGAATGAGTATGAAAGAAGTTGAATCATCCAAGGCAAACTGGCTGGCATACGTAATTGTCAGCTTGATAGGACTAGTTGGAATTACGATTATTGCAGGTGTTACCAACCTGTGGGTGCTGACAGCCATTCCAGTCGGATTTCTGTTCGGATTCTTTCTGCAGAAAGGCGACCTGTGCGGATCATCGGCATTCAGCGAAACGATCATGATGCATGATCCGCGCAAGATGATCGGATTATGGATACTGATCGTTGTGGCGATGCTGGGATTTGCCGGGCTTGATTCGCTTGGCTGGGTCAAACTCAATCCGAAGCCTCTGGTGTACCTCAATTACATAATCGGCGGGGTGATTTTCGGTGTCGGCATGGTGTTCGCCAACGGCTGCATCAGCGGTTGTCTCTATAAGGGGGCCGCCGGTAATCTCAATTCCATAATAGCGATTCTTGGTATCCCGATCGGGATTATGCTCGTGGAGTATGGCCCGTTGAATGGCTTCCACCTGTGGATGAAGAAGTATGTGATCAGCACTGCCGCAGGTGAGAAGGTCAGTCTGTATGCTATTACTGGTTTGCCGTTTTGGTCGCTGGCTCTGTTTTTTGCGATCCTGACGCTGGTATTGGTGGCCGTTTTCAATAAGCGTCGACAAATGAAAGAGCACCAGCCTCAGAATGATGACATGCCATTGCTCGAGCGAATCATGACAAAACCCTGGAAACCCTGGGTAGCTGGGTTGGCCATTGGTCTGTTGATGGTCCGGGCCTACTTGTCATCAGCCGCCAGCGGACGAAACTACCCACTTGGCGTTACTCACGGAGTGATGCAGGCTGAATTGCTTTTGGTGGACAACAACTTCGATCATGTTTATGCCAATCCATCCGCTACAACGAATATCGCGACTGCGCAGGGTGGGGCCGCGCCAACTTCTAATCCAAGTGGAAAGAAGATCGTCTGGTGGTTGGTGGCGGGAGTATTAAGCCTGATGTTTGGTTCCTGGGTATCGGCCAGAATGTCAGGCCGAGCCAAACTGTTGCCGAAGCCGCCTGATGAGATTTTGGTGGCTCTATTGGGAGGACTGATGATTGGTACCGGAGCAGCATTGGCAGGAGGATGTGTCGTAGGCAACATCATGTCCGGCTGGGCTTTGATGAGTGTGGGAACTATCCTTTTTGGAGTCGTTGTGATCCTCTCGAACTGGGTGACCACCTTCTTTTACATGATGGGTGGACAACGTGGAAGATAGATACAACTAATAAGATGATAATTGGAGCGTAGACATATGAAGAAGATTGAGATTCCTGGGACCGGGTGTCCCAAATGCAAGAAGCTAGCTGAACAGGTCCGGCTTGCTGCAGATGAGCTGAGTCTTGACTGCCAAATCGAAAAAGTCGAGGACATACAGAAGATCATGGCTCATGGGGTCATGATGACCCCGGTACTCGTCGTTGACGGTCAGGTTAAGGTGACAGGCAAAGTGCCAACACTGGATGATATTAAGACAATGATTGGACAATAATAGGAATCGGAAAGAGAGGACGAGATGAAGAACGCTTTCATCATGATGATCGTGTCCGATGCCATGACTCACGCGGGCCAGCTGGCAATATTGAGCAGACTGGCTGGAAGCCCCGTCCCTCCCGAAAACTTCGTTTTTGCGGATATTCTTCCTTCAAAGCTTGGCCAGGATCAACCAGCACCTGCTAAACCGGATAAAGACTGGCCTGAAAAGCCTTGATCCGGTGTCAGGCAGATTTGCAAAATGATTTATGCCTGGCTCTCATTATACACCACCTCGATCAGGGGACAATGCTTTTCGTCAGTGTCTTTATGAGTTCCGGCGTGGATTGCCTTTATTGCCCGGTCAGCGTTTCGGAACAGATGGTCCTCGCCTATCTTGTAATAGAGATATGTCCTCTTCATAGTATCCAGGACATGATCGTTAAGCCCGGTGATAGAGATGTCATAGCCGGCCTCCCGCAAACGATCGACCAGGTGTGATAGCATGTCCTCGCCAGAAGCATCCAATTCGTTGATGCCATTTCCGACTATCACAACATGCTTTAATTCAGGCATACAGGCAACAACATCAAGTACCTGACGTTCAAGATAGTTAACGCTAGCAAAATAAAGCGAGCCCATATAGCGGACCACAGCAATATGACGGCATTGTGCCAGCTCAAACCGCTCACGGTTGCGGAAAGTGCCGTCCGGGTGCCTTGAGAGCATGGCGATATTCGGCCGCATTCCACGCAACAGATAAAGGATAAGAGATAAACCCACACCGATTAAAATCCCCCGATCCAGATGCGGTGCAAATCCAAGGGTACAGAGAAATGTTATGACGCTGATTATTCCGTCATACCTCTGTGCTTTCCATGAGTGTATGAAACCGCTGACATTTATCAATCCGACCACAGCCATCATGATGATTGCAGCAAGCACCGATTGTGGCAAATAATACAGAAGCGGCGTAAATAACAGGAGTGTGATCATCACAAAGACACTCGATATTACACTCGACAGCCCGGAATAAGCGCCGGCCTGCAGATTGACGGCAGAACGCGAAAAGGAACCCGAGACAGCATAGCTTTGTGCAAGACAGCCAAAAATATTTGCCATTCCCTGTCCAATCAGTTCCTGATTGGGACTGAGCCTCTGGCCTGTTCTGGCGGCCATGGCCTTGGCGATAGATATAGCCTCCATAAAGCCCAGCAATGTTATTATGACAGCCATGGGGAAAAGATCTATCATGATCTTTAAATCGAGTTCGGGTTTTTTAAAGCCTGGAAGGCCGGCCGGAATTTTTCCGACAACCGCTCCCCCTCCCACAAATGTCAGGGATTGCGGGTCAAGCTTTCCATTACCCACTTTTAATATCCAATGCCTGTGGCTATATTCTCGCTCGACCGGCAAACTGTCAACATTAAAAAATACCAAACTGCCATCGGGATTTTTGCTTGCTTTGAACTCGGTACTCCTGAGCAGACTGCGGTCATGCCTGATCTGCTCCTTTAACTCCTCAATTTCCAGATTTATTAGCGATAGCTGATGCTGAAGCCCCAGAACCTGAGGAGAGTTCTCACCGAATTCCTGATTCGCCCGTTCCAGCTCATTGCGCAACCCAACCCGTTCATCAGATCGATCCCCAAGAGCACGCTGTGCCTGATTGAAATCCTGGATAAGATTTATGGTTCTGTCGCAGAGAAGATTCTCACGGGAGGTCTTATAATTGTGTTCAAATCCCGTGGCCCAGGCCAAAATGGTAGTAACCACCACTGCAACGAGCACATAGGGGATCTTGGGATTAAGCCTTTTCAATCCGATCATAATTGCAAATGCCAGGATGGCGAGGGCCAGAGTTGGCCAGTGGGTATGGGCGATTGCCGCTTTTACCACATTGTATACGGTCATGTAGTGATGTTCGGCTTTATCTACATTGACACCAAAAAGCTTGGATAACTGGGAGGTAGCGATGATTATCGCAGCGGCATTGGTGAAGCCATTAACAACAGGATGAGATAAAAAATTTACTACAAGTCCAAGCCGGAATAGTCCGAGGATGAATTGAAATATACCGACTAGTAATGCCAGAAGAATGGCATAGGCTATATATGCCTCGCCACCAGCAGTGGCAATAGGCTCCAAGGCAGTTGCGGTCATTAAAGAGACCACGGCCACCGGTCCTGTTGCAAGCTGACGGCTTGAGCCGAACAGGGCGGCGATGAGTGGCGGCAGGAATGCCGCATACAGCCCGTAATAGGCGGGCAAACCGGCCAGCTGTGCATAAGCCATGGACTGGGGTATGAGAACAAGCGCAACTGTAAGTCCGCCTATAAAATCGGCTCTCAAGTGCGGAGGCGAATATCCCTTAAACCATGAAAGAAAAGGAAAAAAGCGCTGCAAAAGCGGAGTATTTCTTCTGCTTTTGCATACATTTACGACTGGTTGCCTGTCCACCTGTTATTTCCTGTTGCTAATCTGATTTACGGTTGCTCAGCCCGATTATTGCGGGTATTAAACTGATTACCTTTAATCCGATCCATGCCTGTTTGCTTTTAATGCTATCCTCATTAAATATTGGACGCCAAATCAAGAGAATAGGTACATGATAATGCCATTTACGAATTCAATTACCAGCCCTTGGACTTAAGAATCTTTTGAATCTCATCCTGGGAGCGTTTTTCGACAATCAGCATCCTTTCTGTTTCCGCTTCCCTTATCTTTGCCAGGAGCTTATCAATATTTACAGGCTTTTCGAGAAAGTCCTTGGCTCCCAGTTTCACCGCCTCAACGCTCTTGTCTATGGTCGCATGGCCTGTGAGCAGGATTACCTGAAGATCCGGATTCTTTTCCAGCAAACTTTTGAGTGTTTCAATACCATCCATCCCGGGCATTGCCAAATCCAGGAATATAGCATCATAGGAAGCCTCATTGATCTTCTTGAGGGCTTCCTCGCCACTTTTGGCGGAATCCACATTCAACCCCCTGGACTTCAGACGTTCCGACAGAGTTTCAGTGAATTCAACCTCATCATCAACAAGCAGTACTTTAGTTTCAGCCACTCCGGGCCTCCTTATTGCAGATAAAATTTAGGGAAATATTTTCTCCTTAAAGCCTTCCGGCACTTTTAAAACTATACACTGATTATGAATGAAAACCCTTTCTCCTGCGACATATACTCAAAATCCCAACCCTGATTTTCTGCAAGCCCTTTAATTGGTTGCAGGTTCTCCCCTGTCATCTTTTCATTCTCAACATCAGAGCAGTTGATCACGATGACGGTATTGTGGTCCTTATCTTCAACGTCCAGTACTATGCTTGATTCCGCATCTGCCAAATCCAAAAATAAATTGCAGCACTGGAAAATAATATGCTGGAACTCGAATGGATTGGATGTGCAACGGAGTTCCGTTTCGGCAGGATGAAATGCAAAATTGATCCTCTTCAAATCAGCCGATCGGCGCATCAGATCCACGAAGTTTGTTAAAACTTTATTTACATCGAACTCCATTTGAACCCGATCCGTAGTGTGGGCAAATCTGTTCAGCCTCTTAACAATCTTCTCTCCACGATCAATCTGCTTTATAAGGCGACCATGCAGATTCCCGAGTTTCTCACTCCCAATTATCTGTCCTTGTTCCGCAGAATAGCGCATATCATCCAGAAGCCCTGTCAGTTCATTGATTATTGAAATAACATTAGTCAGTTCATGGGTTACGCTGGCAGTAATAGCTCCGAAAAAAGCAAGGCTCTGTGCTGCAGAATATTTATTGTTTTCCAGACTCATTTTTTACCTATTTCCTGATTCCTGCTGCCGCTTCGATTTTGGAGATAAGGATATCCAGGTTAATGGGCTTTATCATGTAGTCAAAAGCTCCCTCGGACATACCTCTTTCGCCTTCCTCTGGGGAACCATGGCCGGTCATCAGAATGACCTTGATATTATCCTGAAGTTTCAACATCATCTTCATTGCCTCGATACCGCTGATTTCAGGCATTTTTACATCCACAACGGCCACGTTATACTTCTTTTGCCCGAGTTTTTTTATCGCCTCTGCGCCACTGAGGACTGCATCAGCATGATATCCCCGGAATTCGAGTCGATCTGCAAGTGTCGAGACAAGCTCCTCTTCATCATCGACCAATAATATTTCCAAATCATGCATATTACTGCTCCTCGGTAATGGGTGCTTCCACAGGAAGCGTGACGATGAAGGTGGTTCCTTCACCTACTTTGCTTTCGGCGGCAATTTTGCCGCCAAGCTTCTGCACAATACCATAAGTTATCGACAGGCCCAATCCTGTACCATGCGCTTTTTTGGTCGAGAAGAAAGGTTCGAAAATTCTCTCCAGATCAGGTTTGGATATTCCCTTGCCGGTATCCTCGATGATTACATCGATTTTATCATCCTTGCGCAATTCGGCGCTTATATCGATACGTCCACCTTCTGTTATGGCATCGATTGCATTGTTGAGAATATTAAGAAAGACCTGTTGCAATTGTCCGCGATCACTTGTTATGGAGGGCAAATCTGGCGGGAAATCAGTTTCGATTTTAATGCCGCGATTGAGGGCATCCTTTTCCAAAAAGCCCAGGACCTCTGTTAGCAGCTCACGCAGATCGAGAGCTTCTATCTTGGTATCCATACGTTTGGCGAAGCCAAGCAGTCTGTGAGTAATGCGGCTGCACCTCTCAACATTGCGCAAAATTGAACTCACGCTTTTGTCAACTTTCTCGCGCATGGGGAATTCATTTCCCATGGAGAGAATATCATTTAACATTCCCGCATTCTCATTAATAATTGCCAGTGGATTGTTGATTTCATGCGATACCCCGGCAGCCAGCCTTCCAATCGAGGCCATCTTGTTTGTATATTCGACCTGGTGCAGGATCTTGATTCGTTTCTCATCCGCTTCCCTGATTTTATTAACCATGTGGAATGATCCCCAAACGATCACGATCAGGATTAAGATAATGCTGATAACCAGGAACCAGATCAGATTATTACGCAAAGTCAGCCAGTTTTGCATGAAGGCTTCAGGCTGAATGACCTCCATAAGGATGAATGGAGAGTTATCGATATAGGCATAGCCCAGGATGTATAGATTATTGTCCGAATCCCTTTGCTCCAAGACCTCGCTGTGGGGCAAATATGGCGGTACCGGTACTGATGATTTTTCCAGGATGTTTCCATGATTGGTTGAGGGGGTTTGCAATACACCAGCACTATTGATCAAGAAGGCATCGCTGGTGGGCCTGAGAATCTGTGTCAGTACTTTCCGATATAACATTTCGCTGTCGATTGTAGCTCTCAAGATATAATAATCCCCGCTGCCCTTCTCATGAACGACAGCAATCACGAAATGAGGAGTGTCCCTGTAGCCCAGAAAGACATCGCTCACATACACGCCTTTAATACTCACCTCATGAAACCAGTCCTGGTCACGGTAATTTCTTCCCTCCAATCTATAGGGGCCCACATAAGCGACCTGGTTTCCTTTGGAATCTATCAGACTGAGGTCTATAAATCCATCAATTGATTCCTTCAAGTGTCTAAGGGTATTGGCTAATTTATCATGATCATGGAGTTCTTCATAATTTTTCTCCTTGATAATCAAATCGAGGGCGGCCCTGCGTTCCTCAATAAAAGACTCCAGTGATCGTCGTGTATTCGACGTTTGCCGCGAAATAGGATAGATCAGATCTGCCTTTAGCGCCTTCTGATACTGATGGAAATTGATTATTGTCATTATAATCAGCGGAGTAATGGCGACAAATGCGGTCAGCAGAATTGAATATCTCTTCAGCCGCCTGTATCGAAAGCGGCCTCCCTTAAAGAACTCTTCCTGATCAGAGGAGTAGTCCAGGTCCTTTTTATGCCATTCCTGAGGAATTTTCATTTTCTATTCAGATTGTTTACTTAGCATTTTCCTGCTCAAATGCTTTCCTGGTTTTCACTGGCACCGCAGCCAGGCAAATCTAATCTTCTGTGTCCTCAGATTTTTTCGAGAGGTTTATTTTTTTGTAAGCCTTTTTCATGGTTTCTGCCAAAACGTCTATATCAACCGGTTTTTCCAGATAAGCAAAAGCCCCGAGTTCCAATGCACGTTGTCTTTCATGCTCAGAACCGTGCCCGGTCAGAATAATGATTTCTGTATCGGGATGATCCTGCTTGGTACGTCGTAATACCTCAATGCCGTCGATCCCGGGCATTTTCAGATCCAGCACCATAACCTCAGGAGCATCCTCCTCTATTACCGATAATGCCTCCTCACCATCATAGGCTACGGATGAATTTATCTGACGGCTCTGAAGGCGCTCGGAAAGCGTCTGCACGAATTCCACCTCATCATCAACAAGCAGTGTCTTTTTGGGTGTTTCCAGATCGACCGGCGGATAGGTTGCAGGCATTCTAAATTTCGGTCCGATCTTGAACTCCACCCGATCGACTCCCGCTACTTTTTCTGCCAGCTTGCGAAGTTCCTCCTTATGATGTTCAAGGCGCATGACATATTTTTTTAATGTGATGATTATCTTGCCATTCTCGGCGGCAACATCAACATCCTGCTTTTTTTCAACCATCAGAAGCTTCACACGGGATTGAAGAATGAAGTCATCGATCTCTCTCTTTGATTCCGGGTTTGTCTGCACTACATCTTTGCGGGCATTTTCTATTATCAGGTCGAGAGCGTCATTGAGATTCAAAGAGTGCATAGGTAAAATAATATCGTGTATCGATTCATCCCAGGGCACGGCATTATAAAGATAACTGGTCCAGTTCAGGCGCTGCTCATCATCCTTTTTTATCAGTGACTCAGCTTTATCCTCTGAGACACCTTCCTTTTCAGAGGCTTTTTTTACACGATAGTCACTGTCAGCTACCAGACAGACCCTGAGTATATGGGAAATATCCCTGGGCAGCAGGAGCCCGGCATAACCCAGATATACCAGATTATCCTTCCTGGCCAACTCTGCAGCTGCCACCCTGATATAGGCCACATTGCGATCCCTATTTTCCAGGAGTTTGCTAAAAATCGAACCGGAGCCGGTCAGGGCAGACTCAAGTTTATCTCTGGAGATTGAAAACTCATTGGATGCGTTATCCAGAAGCTCTGTAGATACAAAACGATAGCCAAGTTTCTCGGCCAGCTTCCGGGCAACTTCTTCACCCATGCAGTATGAGGCACTGAAAATTGTTATAATAGACATGCAGCACTCCCAAGCAAAAATGCGGGCTAACAGTCACCCTGGCATAACTCTTTTAAATAAAAGTTTTTATTCAATATATGCAAGGCCATTTTAACCAGCCAACAACGCAAAGAGGCATAATCCCCTACGCCACATACAGTTACATAGCCCATTGGGCGCCTTTATGTCCGAATCTTTAAACGCAACAAGCTTCAACCCGGTCACATTAGGGCAATTAGAGTATGACTGCAATTGCTGCAAGCCGATAATGATGGGAGTCCTGATTGTTAAGCAAATGGTATAAACTAAAGTTCTATCAAGTTTTTATGCAAATGGATATATATATATTTGCGCTATCGGGTCTTAATATCCAGGGAAAGCAACGGCCGGTTGTGGATCAGGTAATTACACAATTCGTTTAAATGGGGCCGCTTTTTTTATCACTATGTAAGCGGCCATTAGCTGTTTGAGCGTCTGTAAGAAAGCATCATAACTGTCACACCCGCCCTGAATAACTTCAGCTTAATTGACAAGTAGATAAGCGGGCAATGGTATCATCGCCCGCTTTTTTTGGGAATTCTTTCCGACATACTATCCCTCATTTAGAACCTATGCTATCTTTGTTCCGCGGCAACTTACTACTTTCTAACGTGCTCAGCATGATGTGGATTTTCTACTTTCCTGGAACAGAGATGTCCATCTTCCATATAAAAGAGCGAACAACAGAAAAAAAAGAGTATGTTTAGAATAAGCGAACAGAACATATTATATACACTCCCGTGGTGTATAACAATATTGGCCCTTGTGCTGGCCGGCTGTTATGGCCCCGGAATACAAGAGGACCAGATAATCAATGAACCACACCAGGGCATGGGGGCACATCCGAGCATTCTCTACCTCGATGTGAGTTTTGATGGTTCTGCATATCGACTGATTAATGCGCGTATCATTGATTCAGCATTTACCCCGGTCCCGATAGCCAAGATCTATGGGATATATGGTGTAGAAGTTTTAACGGCACATAACGAAGTCTCTTTTGAACAGTACACCTGGATGAAACCCATCAACACTACAATCAGGCTGCCCTTTTCAGATAGTACTGCCATAATTGAGCTCATCCATAGAACAGCCAACCGGAAGTCTGTGATTGGCCGTTTTAGCAGAGAGGACATATTGTCGCAAACAAATTAGAGCAGATGGGATCAGGTCACATGGCAAACGACTACAGTTCACGTTAATGCATTGACTATTTGCCCGGACGGAGCAGAGAGGCCTATTTGCGGCCCCTAACTTGATTACTTTCCTGCATTTTTCGCCTGCGAATAGCTGGATATTCCACGGAAATACGAATTCCATGTAAGTTTTAAAGGAGTGATATCGGGGCCGCCATTTTAAAAAAAAGCTCACGGTGACGGGAGCTTTCTATGTATCGCCTCTGTTTAGCGCGTCCCGATTCACATCTGACGAGAGGTGGCCAGTTCACCCTAATTGTCGTCATCCAATCCCTTAGTTTTGCAGTAGCAGGAACGATCGACTTTAACGTCCGACCGCTTACAGGCTACTTCAAATATAGTGTGGATCTCGGTCGCTTCGTCGGTCCTGCCCTGCTTTTCCAAGCACTCGCCAAGCCCCTGAAGAGCCCACACATTGTTCGGGTGTCTCTTGAGGTCCTCTCGGTAGACTTGTTCGGCCTCCGTTAGCCTTCCCTGTTCAAGCAGGAGCGCGCCCAGTGCATGACGAGCCGGTTGCATCCATCCCCAGGGTTCATCGTAATTCAGACTATCGTCCCGCCGAACGGCCTCACGCAAATGAAGAAAAGCGGTTTCGTATTCGCCTTTGCGATAGTCGATTTCCCCGGCCATCATCGCTTCGGCGACGCCAAGTATATCGCGTGATGTGTTCTTGAAAAGGATGCTTGTTTCGGGCACCATGGCATATGTCCTGCGAAACGCTTCTTGCTCGCGTTCCGCCGGTTCCACGCGACCAGTCGTAGAGTAAGCAATCGCGCGGGCGTAATGCCAAATTGATCGCGTCATCGGCAAGAAGGAATCGGGCTCGGGCTCGCGCAGGATATCTTCCCAGCGACCGAATCGAACCAGCACGTGGAGGGGTGTCGGTATGAATGCGTCGACATAATCAGTCCATTCTCGTAGCATGTCCTCGGGAATCTGCTCACGAATCTGTCGGGCAGTACTAAGGGCAAGCTCGCTCTGGCCGTCGAACATGGCGCCATAAACGAGAAAATGATAGTTATGCACACGATAAAGCGTGTAAAGATTGTATGCGCCCTCACGACTCAGGAATACCTTGTCAGCCGCAATCGCGCGCTGGTTGGCAGCGATGACTTCGTCGTAATCTCCGACCAGTACATCAATGTGAGATGGCATGTGGACAAGGTGGCCCGCTCCCGGCATGGCGTCGCGCAGCCTGTTTGCAGCCGGTAGACCCTTTTCAGGATTGGGAGATGCCTCAATAGCATGGATATAGAAATGACATAGTCCCGGATAGTCCGGGTGCTGATCAAGCCCTTGTTCGAGGACCGCGATGATTTCGGGGGTCTCCTCTGCGGGCACCCCCTCTTTGCTCCAATGATTCCATGGTCGCAGATTCATCAGCGCCTCAGCATACAATGTTGCAACAAGGGGATCACTCTGGTAACGACTGTATATCTTTCTCATCCCATCGGCGTATGCCCTGTTCAGGGATTCTCGATTGTCCGGCACCGGAACGGCATAGCGTAACCCAAGCGTCTCAATAAGCTCCTTTTCCAATGCTGTCGCATTGTCTGCATTGAGTTTGGCCAATCTGATACTGAACGCCGCCTGAGCAACCTGATGCGGTGCGATCTCCATGATGTTAATATTAGGGCCCCAGGCGTACGCCATTCCCCAATAACCCATTGCCATCGATGGATCGGCCTTCAGCGCCTTCTCAAAACAGCGCACTGCTTCTTCATGGTTGAAGGCGTGGCACATGGCCAATCCTCGGTCAAACCACACCTGGGCTTGCTCCGATTCCGTTGACACCGGACGGTGAAAATCGCCTATGTCATAGTAAGCGTCACCGGCTATCGCAGCGGCCTGACTTTGCAGGTTCGTAATAGCCGTGAAAGATACAGCGATAATCATAAACACCGCCAAGGTCGTGTTTCTTTGCTTCACTAACTCCTCATTTCTCTATTATTGTTGCGTAAAGGAAAGAGCAAATCACCCGGGTTGGCGAAAGGACGTCTGTTTTAAACCTCCGACTCCCTCTCTTCTAATCTCCCGAAGCTCACGAAATATAACCTAATCATAAGAGAAAACCAAGACATATATTGTCCGCTATAGGCGCACAAGTGCCGAATCTCGCGAAACATCTTTTGACTTCTCGTTGCAAACGCTGTGGGAATGTTCCGCATAATCCCTTATCCGGCGATACGAGGTTGGCCTTTAGATTATGCTAATTTATTGTCTGCCCATGTGTTCTGCTCTTTACTCAGTAGTCTATTTTCACATTGGACTAATATTCCACAAAAGTTTGGGGAAAGTGATATCCGGGCCGCCATTAATTTTAAGAGCCCGACAAATATCGGGCTTTCTCTTTTCCCCTGTATGAAGTCGTTTTTCCATTGACAATTGTGATTAAGAAATATAGTCTATTTATTATGAGTAAACCATTCAGATGGGACATTAAGAAAAGGGAGCAGCTTGGCTCTCTGCTCGATGGTCCTTTGGAGCATGAAGATAGATATTACGGTGGAATAAAACACTACCTTGACGTTCTACCAAAAAGCTGCGCAAGAATTCTCTCGATGTCAGACAACTCTGATTTGATCTTTATCGGCCGTTCCTTAGAGAAAGCATTCGACTACTTAAGCGGCATTCTATCTGATACATCATGGGAGACAGGTTGTGTTCTTCTCAACGTGTCGCTTACGGATTCATATAACGAAGTGAAAGGTAAGTATCCCGGGGCAATAGAAGGTTTTAGTGAGCAATTGAACAGTTTGGGCTTAAATCCCGGTAATCTTCAGTATAGAGAACGAGGTATTGCTTTTGTTGACGTAATTATGTCAGGAGACACTTTTGGTAACCTTCACGATTTCCTGATGAAGTTGTCCGATATTGAGCACATAGACATAAATTCTATCAAACGAAAAGTACGCTTCATAGCTGGCACCATGGAAAAATATACCAGCCCTAATACTCACCGTTGGTATCAGGACAAGAAAAATATGCCGTGGATATGTGAGTACAAACCTCGTCAATTGCGAAGCTTCACAATTGAAGAAGGACTTTGGGACCACTTGATATGGCCTGATTATGAACAGCGGGTTAGCCAGTGTAATCCGCCCTGGCGATGGACAGATGCAAGCATCGAGTACGCACATCATGACAAAAAGTGTCTTGAGTCTTTAAGACTATGCTACCATCTGTATATCGCCGGTACCTCGCCGGAGCAGAAGCGACTTTTCCTGAGACTGCTACAGAAGGAGAAATCTGTCAGATACCCATGGTTTCGCGGACTGATTAGTGAACTGAAAAAGTCAATACCTCGCTAGGGCGGTCTAAAAAGATAAACAAGATCGGCCCAAGACGACCAAGCATATTATTATTTTATTGTCTTCCAGAGTGTTCCGCATACCGAAGAGTAATTGATGTTGATCTGAAACACGAAATCCACAAAATTTTGGGAAGATTAGATATCGGGCCTGTCATTTTATGTCGATATGTAAAATGAACAGTTTGCTGTTTTGTGAACTGAAAGCAGTCATAGCTGCATTGAATAGCCCCTCCTAAATTGATAAATGACCATACGAGCAATTGTATCATTTTCCGTTTTCCCCAGAAATCTTCCCGATTGTTATTTTGCAATAATAAAAGCAGGCTATGAACCTTTCAGGTGACATTTTAATTTGCAAACAGGATTAATATTGCATTATATGGATAATAACCATTAAGAAAGGATGCTATGGAGCAAAATTTAGCCGCTAAGATTATGCAAGAGGGCCATGTTTGATCGGAGGCCGTACTCCTGGCCGTGTGTCAGGATTATAATATTGAAAACGAGCTGATTCCCGGAATCGCTACCTGTTTTGGAGGCGGAATCGGCAACACCGGTAGTGTCTGCGGAGCGGTTGCCGGAGCAACAATGGCTATCGGCATTATTCGAAAACAAAGCACCAATATTGAGGAATGGCTGGAGACTGCCAAAATCGCTCAGGAATTTCGTCGTCGTTTTGAGGATGAGATGAAAACCATTTATTGCCGCGAATTAACCGGATTGGATCTCACAAAAGATGACGATCCCGAAAAACTCATGAATTCAGACATACCAATGACCGTCTGTTTTCCGGCGGTGGCCCATGCCTATCGGATAGTATCAGAATTATTGAAAAGCAATCCATGAACTCAACTCTGAAATTATGTCGACCAGGCCATGTCGCAGGAGATAATGACATTTGAAATAGCGGTTTTAAATGCTAATGGGGGCAGTAACCGGTAGATTTAAACAAGCTTGTCTTAAAAGTATTCTCAGGCCAAATCACTGGATAGTAAATGTAATCTTAAAGATTGTGCCTTTGCCGGGAGCTGAATCCACCTCAACGTTTGCATTATGATATTTCAGTATTTTTCCGCACGTCAGAAGTCCATGACCATGTCCACTCTCTTTTGTTGTGAGCCTATTTTCAAAGAGCTCGGATTTGACTTCATCCGGCATACCGCAGCCATTGTCGGAGATAATCAAAACAACATTGTCCGCATCCGCTTCTGTTCGGATTGAGATTATACCATCCGTTCTGTTGGCTTCCCCAATCGCATCGGCCGCATTACTCATGAAGTTCAATATCACCTGGGCAATCTGGTCCTTATCCATCTCAAATTTAATAATATTTCGATCGAACTCTGAATTGATCTTTAGATTTCTATATTTTTTCTGTACAGACACAAAAGAAATCACATCGGATATAATTTTGTTGATGTCAGCGATGCTTTTGCTGGGTTTAAGCTTTTCATAGTCCATCAGGCCGGCGGTATATCTCTTCATATTCATGATATTGTCCTTGACCTTTTCCAGTGTATTTTCCGCCTTGTCATATTGATCTCTTTTAAGAGCAACCTCGGTTATCTCAGCTCCACCCATTATCATGCCCAGGAAGTTATTCAGCTCATGCGCTATAGAGGAGGCCATGGACCCCTTATCGGCCAGTTTCTCCAGATTGAACATCATTTCCTCATTTTCCTTCTGCTGAGTAACATCATCCAGAGTAATGATCATATCCTTGCACGATTGGGATTCATTTATGGAAAGACTCAGGCGGACATTAAATATCTTTTTGATTTCATCGCTTCTGGCGATCATATTTTCAATCAGGGCTCGTTTATTTTTATTTTTCAGCGCCATCAATCTTTTGTTCCAGCCCGAAAATATATCATCGGGAAAAATCAGTTCCAGTGGCGCGCCCTGCATCATATTGATATCCGGCAAAGTCGGCTTCATGCTCTTCAGAATCGCAAATCCCGCCAGGTTCATCTTTTTCAGCTTGTTGTTCTCATCAAAGACATAAATTCCCTGATTGATACTGTCCAGAATATCAACATACCATGCTTTGAGTGTGGCCATTTCCCAGAATAAATAGCTGTTAACCAGGAATGGAGTGACAGTTTGTATGAGGGTCGAGATAAGCTCGATTTCCTGCTTATCGATAGCTTCTTTGGTTACCTTCTTGCCCAGCCCGATTACACCTAAAAAGCGTTTATTATTAACCAGTGGACATATCAGTTCCAGGCCGCATTCGCTTGCAATGAAGACAAAGCCTGCCAGATGGCTTGGCAACTCAAGTTCAAACACGTTTCTGATCGATTGATTATCAACAAAATACTCCTGGTATTCCCGGCTAAGCTCAAATTCTTTTAGTGCATTGGAATTCATCAGCTTGCCTGTGCCAAGATATAAAAAGCTATCATCCCTCGCGCCTGGCCTTTTAACAATGGCAAATGAGTTTGCAATGGAGAATTGACCGGATAGTGTCCAGAGCAGAACCTGAATCAAGTGCCCAAAATCGGTGCTCTTTGAAAATTTCGCGGTAAGCTTGGAAAGAGCATCAAGAGCCATTAGCTGTTTTTCAAATTCCCGTCGATTTGTATTTATGATCATATTGCTTTTGGCGGACGTATCCATCTCAAACTTCCGATCAATTGGCATCTACATATGTTTTTCTGGCTTCTTCGACAGATTTCTTGATAGTAAGATAATCGGTCAGATCGAGCACATCCAGGATATGCAGAATCTTCTCCGAGGCATTGCAGATAACAATATCTCCACCGGCCTCTCTCAGTATTTCGATTGTGCCAAGAATAGACCCGACACCGGCTGAAGAAAGAAACTCCAGCTCGGTAAAGTCCAAAAAGACATACTTATATTGCTTACTTTGAAGCTCCGTAATCAATTCAACCATTTCATGAGCATTATTATTATCAAGTTCACGTCCGGTGTTGATTAAGGCCGCCTCATCATTTATAACTTGATGCGACAACATATTTTTTCTCTCCCCTGGTTAGAGATTTATTTAAATACAGAATGTTTTTTCCATCCATACTTCTTAGATATGTCATTGAATCTACCAACCTCGCCATCAATATGATACCAAGCCCCCGCTTTTTCCGGCTTTTCATGGCCTGGGTTGGATCAAATGTTTTCAGCATCAACGTCGGGTCAAATGCAATTCCACGATCCTCTATTCGCATAAAGACGTTTTCCCCCGAGACCAGTGCTGTGAAATCGATCCAGGAATCGGGATTAAGATCTGCATGCAGGCGGATATTTGTCGCGGCCTCATAAAATACGGTCATGAGCTCGAAAACCTCGAGATCAATGACTCTTTTATCATGCAGGAAATCCTTGAGCAGGTTGACTGTATTATCGATTTCATCCCGGGTCGGCCTGAAGCTCAATTCTATCATTTTCTGCGAACTATCTGGCGCGAGCGCCTCCCGCTGCCGAGTTGACTCGGCTTCATAAACATGCCTTGCGTTGGAACCATTGAAGACATGTCTCTTGAGAATATGCTCGAGTTTTTGGGGAACTGATTTAAATTCGATATCGACACCCACTGCACGCAATCTATCATAAAGTTGCCAGATAATTACCAGGTTTCTTCCCGAGACCTCGGTAATATTTGAGCAATCCACTCTGATCTGCTTTATCTGCGAATTCGCAATACGATCCAGATCGCTATAGAATGTATCCAGAATATCCGGATCAAGACACTCTGGAATTACAATAATGCATTTGGAATCACTCATTGTAAGCATCAATTATCTTCGCCTCTTCACTGTGTTTCATGGATTCCATATCAGCAGATCCCAGCCATTTTACGGCCAGGAGTGTTATATCGTCATACTGCTCCGCATTTCTGACAAACTCGTTCAGGCCATCGAGAACACGGTCGCTTATGCTGTTAACATCGCAAGCGGCATGATCCTTAATCAAATCAACAAACCTGTCCAACCCGAACTCAGCGCCCTCGGGATTTTGCGCCTCGTTAACTCCATCCGTATATTGAACAATCAAATCATTTGCAGACAGCCTGATTTCATCTGATTCTATTCGCTCCAAGAAGACCTTATCTGGCATCATCCCAAGTGGATATCCTTTGGTTTTTATGAGCCTGCATTCATTCGCCACTGAATCAAACCATACCAGAGGATTATGTCCGGCTGATGCAAATATGAATTTCGAAGTGGATTTTTCAAAGATCCCCAAAAACATCGTAACGAACATGCCCGGCCTGATATTCTCTTTCAGTTTTCTGTTAATGGCGCTCAGTATTTTGCCGGGATTATCATAGCTGTGAGTAGCGGCCTTGACAATATCTCTGGTCATCAACATGACCAGCATGCCCGGAAGTGATTTACCAGAGACATCTGCCACGATTATGCCCAGATGATCCGGGTCAAATTCAATGAAATCGTAATAGTCGCCGCCAACCTCTTTGGCGCTGCTGTAGGCGCATGCGAAATCAAGCTCCGCCGCGGAGGGATTGCTCTTTGGAAGAAGGCTGTTTTGAATCTCCCTGGCAATTTCAAGTTCGCGTGCGATCCTCTCTTTTTCGATCTGTTCACGCTGGGCAGCCTGCAGCTTTACTCCCATAACTTTCAAGGTTTCCGCCAGATAACCGAAATCATCCTTCTTTTTCAATGGGATGTCGAGGGAGATTCGATCAAAATCGATATTTTTCAAGTGGCTGGTAATGGTCCGAATCGGCTTGAGCCTGACATGCAGGACCAGCATAGTAAGCGGCAGACCGAAGATTATCATCAGGATAGTTATTGAGGCCACAGTCACCGTCGAGTCTTTTCGGGCCTTTTCGATTGATGACGTAGAAGCGGCGACATGCAGTCTTCCAAGCAAAATCTCGTTTTCCGTAATGGGAACAGAAACATACAGGGTATCATCACCGAGATTAAAAATTTCATCGGGGCGCAATATTTCTGCGAGGTGATTTGCCCGGATATCTTTCATTCGCTCTGATGAAATCACTTTCTGCAGATCAGTATGTGCCAGAAATTCGCTTTCGGAATTGGTGATTCCGGCCCAGTAGATATCCGCATTATCGGCTGCCAGTTTCTTGCAAATGTTATTCAACAACAAAGCATCCGGGCCATCCATTGAAATTATAAGCTTCCCGGCCGGACCCGAGTATGACCTGGCCTGTATGAGCATTTTTTCCGCGATGCCCCTGGTTACTGTATCAACATAGCGATCGGACATGACATAGCCGGTAATCAGCATAAGCGCCAGAATAATGGCCGATACGAACAATGTAACTTCAAACCGAATTGAGCGTTTAAAATTCGAGGCCTTTGGCCAGCCTTTGCCAAAGTCACTTTTATTCGGTTTCATATGTTAACTCCTGCAAGCGGTTCATTTCGGCTTCTGTGCGTCTTAAATAACTGCCGATCTCATTGTTTGATGGATCCAGTGAAATGGCCTTTTTCCATATGGAAACCGCATCAGCCAGCCTGTTTTTGCCATATAATTCCACACCAAGATATTTGTAGGCATTTACCAGATATTCCCTTACCGACAGATAGCCCGGGGCCAGCTTTTCCACTTTCTCCCACTGGCTGATAGCGCCTTCAAGCTTACCATCTTTAAAGAGATTTCTGCCTTTTTCATAGGAATCCTTGACCTCACGCAAAAGATCATCATCCAGGTCATTCGTGCTTCCGGCAATAGAAGAGACTTTTGGCGATGCCGCCTGCCTGGCCCTTTGAGCCTTAATTTTCAGGTTCAAATCCGCGCACCAGGGATGATCGGGGTATAATCTTGCCGCTGAATCCAGTGCGTCCCCGGCAGTCTGGTAGTTCCCGCTTTCAAAGAAACTTTGCGCGGAATTGCGCCATTTTTCGAAACTCGCTCTTTTCAGAGCTGAAGAGATACGTCCATCCTTATCGGCATGAGACTGAATCTTGTGCAAAGCTGTAATGGCCTGATCAATTTTTCCATAATGCAGCAATGAATCGGCCATGGCCAGCTGGTTTTCTATCAGGTATTCGGTTGATGTGGTCTTATCGATCTTTGTCTCAATCTCGGCCAGAAGGTTGTTTGCATCTCTCGATTCAGGAATTTTTTCCAGCGCGCGGTCGGCATAGTAGCGTGCTTTCAAAAGCCTGCCCTCAGAATAATTTGCAAAGGCGGAATCCATCATCACTTCGAATGACTGCTTTAATATAATTTCATTTAGCAGCTTGTTTGACTCTACCGCATTATGGTACATCTCTGATGAATCAAGGCCACTGGTTCGTGCAAGAAATAGCCCTCTTTCATATAAACCTGCCGCTTCATTGTATTGATTCTCGATCATGCGGTTTTCCGCCTGCCTGAACAGATCAGAGATTATTAACACATTTCTATCCTGCAGGCTTTTGGCCATCAGGTCATTAAACCGTTCTTCACGCCTGTTCTCGCGTTGAATTCGCCGCTCATCAACTGATGCTCCCAGGGATGTAGTTATGCCAAACATGTGCAGGCTGCCGAGGTCACGCTCGACTAAGGCATAATCGAATTTCATGGATTTATAACTGACCCCCACACCAAATGAGGGGTGTTCTCCGTTAATCGATGTGCGCAGATGAATCAGGTCATAAAGACCGTACTCCAGCCCGGCGGTGAAATGCGGATCTACCATATCCTCCTTGACGATGCCGGTGGTAAGCAGAATATTTTGATTCCAATCCTGCATCGGATTCAACCGCACTGCCATAGAGGCGTCAAATGTATAGGGATATTTGATATTCTCATTTAATATTTTAATGCTGGGCCGGATCAGGTTTTTGGCGTTTATGCCGGCCGTTATCTGCGGCAGCCAGGGCATGCCCGAATTGAACCTGCGGCTTATTGACAGATTTAAACCCGGTGAGGATGTGGCGGAGTATGATTCGAGTGAATGTCTTTCTAAGGTTACTGCCAGGCCCAGATCATAACCTGCGAATTTCCTTGCATAGGCCACATTGAGCGCCATACGGCTGTCATCAAAGCTGCCCAGAAGCAGGTTGTTCGCATCCCTTTGCTCAATTCCATTTATGCCCAGTCGAAGCACAGCGACACCAAAGCTACCATAGTCCAGAGTAGGATATGTCAATCCGAAATATTGATAGGTTACATCCGGATCGTACAAGGTTGTGTGAAAGGCGGTCAATGAGAACTGTTGAGCCCGCGCCAGGACAGAAGGATTCCAGTATGCCGCATAAACCGGGTCACAAACGGCCGATGATGAACCGCTCAGGGCCAGTTCTCTCGCGCCCGCCCCCATGCTGAATGGGGAGTCCAATCCGGGATCTGATGATGCCTTATTGCAAAATGCAAGGGCCATCAAAATAACCATGAATTTTATGGTAAGCCGACTCATCATCTTATTACCGCGATCTTTCTCCTGAGCGTCTCCGTCCTGCCGGAATCATAACGGGCAGTTATGCGGCAGAAATATGTACCCGGCAGAACCATCAGGTTCAAATCGTTCAGGCCATTCCATTGATCATCTGTATAAGTGCCGGCTGATCTTAGCGAGTTTTCGGCCAGTACCCTGATCCGTTCTCCGGTAATGGTAAATATCTCGATATCGATGCGAGCATCCTGATCGAGGCTGAAAGCAATTCTCGTGAATTTATCCATGTTTGGATTGAATGGATTGGGGTAATTTGTGAAAGATCCCTCCAATGAGGCCTCGTCAAGAGACAGCTCGGCACCGGTGATCGGATAGCTTCTGCTTGCTATATTCGCAAAGATCTCCGTATTGAGATTCTTGTCGGCAAATGGCAAAAATGTGGAATCAATAAATCTCAGTGTATAATTTCCCAAATCAGCTTCGGGTGAGATATCAGCGACTAAGCTCAGCTCATATTCATTGTCTCGCGAGATTATATAATCAGATATCGGTTCCAAATCCAAAATGCCGTCTGTAAGAATGCTGTCACCGGCAATCAGGCTGTCGTTAATAAACAATTTAATCCGATCGAAAATAGTTTTGTCCCGGACATATTCCAGGCCATTTTGGGTACGCTGTCTAACCTCGCCATTTACTCCCAGCAGGAGCAGGTCACCAACAAAACCAGTACTGTGGTAATCGATTTCAGCCGAAAACAGTGTTACTCCCGATTGTCCCGGATAACCGATTTGCACCGGCTGGTCACTGATATTCAGGGATGGTTTGGCGGCGGGAAGGAAAATCTGTGCGGCCCCAGATACGCAGGGGAATACCATATTGCAACTGCCGAAATCAAGATAGTCGGGCTCATGAGTCGTATCAGTCGCATCAACGGCCTTAATATGATTCCAACCTTGTATCACGACCATAAAATGATCATAGGGCGCATCCGATTCCAGATCGGCCACAAGCCGCAGGTTGAGTTGTTCGTCCGGGGCCAGGACAATTGCATTCGAATTGAAGTCAAATACCGCCCTGCCCTCATGCAGCCTTACATAAGATTGATATTCTACAGGGTTCTCCTGCAGTCGATAGCCTATGCGGTTGAATACCCGGGATGGATCGAGAGCTCTTTCGAGGGTATCCAGGACACTTATTTCGATAGAGCTTATGTTTATAGAAGAATATTGTCCGGATACCGGATAACCGAGTAAGATATCAAATAGCGCCACTGAATCTGCTCCTCCAACAACGGATGATTGCAATGCAGGGTTGATACATATTTCCACAGCTTCAGCGGGTTGTTTAAAACTGGCAAGCCCTGAAAACATCGGGAAGATTTCATCCGCCGAAAGGGAATCCTTATCGCTTACAGCACTCAATTGAAGACCTGAGCTTACATCCCTGAATGTAAAAGCAGTGCTGTCATTGATTCTGAGCCCGATTTCCTCGAAGGCTACATTATCATGCATTGAACATTTGAGCGAAATCGTATCGATTTCTCCCGGACTGAGCACGGGCGGGGCATTGAGTTGAATCCAGACACTATCATTCATTAAACTGAAATTATCAAGGTATCCAATCAACATATCCTGTCTCAATACTTTTATCTCATCCAGGAATTCATAGACGGGCATGCTCTCGCCCAGTGAATTTACAAACTCAAATGACAGTCCTGTAAGCTGGATCTGGGAGCTTTGCGCTTCTCCCGGGTGACGCAGAATTAGGTTCAAGAAACTGACATCATTCTGCCCGTAATTTATATACTCTCCCAGTGCAGGAACATATGACACCGCCATATACCGGGAGGGATTGTCAATTCTGCATGAGGCGGTCTGTAATGGAAACTGGACGGATTCATCGAATGTTATAGGCAGGCCGGTATTGTACTCGACAAATGCGATATGCCCGGGATTTTCTATCAGCACCCGAAAATCTCCGGTCTCAGCAGAACTGTCAATATCAACCATCAGCGACAATGCTCTCTTTTCACCCGGATACATGACATCAGGCGTATCAAATTCGATCAGTACCGATGATTCTGCCGCTAAATCTTCGAGCACGGCCAAATTGCTGTATCCACTGCTTAATACCATCCTGGAGAATGTCTCGTCGGCGATACGCGGATTGCCGCTGCCATCTGTAACCCGAATCCGCAGGCTATCGAGACGCAGGGGAGCGGAATTGTCCTCGCCGTCAGGGTAATTATAGCTTATGCTCAATGGATAAACATGGGTCTGGCCCCTTATCACTGAAGCCGGAATTGAGCTGATGAGATTTATTTTCAGATCCTGCGGTATGCTCTGTATCAGGACCGTATCGCTGATCAATAATCCGGTTGAATCCGGCCCCACCAGTGAGTATGCCTGAATTTCCCAGTGCACGCTTCCGGATTTGACGGCAGTATAGCAGTGATAAAATTCTTCGCTTTCGCCCGGTGCAATAGTGACCGGCCCCAGATAACTGCTATCCCCGGCCAGCGCGCCTGAATTATCAAACAGTGATATATCGCATTTTATATCCTGTACCGCATCCTGGGTTAAATTCGTGATTGTGGCAATTGTGCAAAACTTCTCACCTACCGTGTATTCAGAGTTCAGGGCCTCAAAGCTGATCCTGAGACCGGAAGCGGAAATCAGAAATATCTGTTCGGCAATAACCGCATCGTCAAGAGGACCATCATTGCCTGATGTATACTGGCAGCCATTTAAGGGCAATTTTAATTGAATGCTCCTGCCGGTTGCAGCAGTTGTGGAAATATCAGCCACCACGAATAATGCCGGCGAGTTACCATTAATCGTCAATCCCATGCCGGAATAGGTCCAGCCGGGATCCGTGAACAAAAATTCACCCTGATATAAATCACCTTCCTGAAACAGCCCGTCGCCATTGCTATCTGTCCACAGTTCCAGCGATTTTATATCATTTTGATCTGCATCACCCCTATTTTCAAGTGTGATTTCATGTAAGAGATCATCAAGATTGCCATTTATTGCCGGTTTAAACGCAAACAGACAGACATTAATGTCGCCGGGAGAAAGCGTGCGGTTTGACAGGCCGTATTGCTGATACTGCTCACTAACCGAACCATCCAAAACGACTTTCCCTCCGCGCATGAGCGGTAGATCACCATTGAGATTGACTGTCTGCTCAAAAATGAAGTCTGAGGTGGACTCAATCGAAATTGCCAGCGTATCATTATCGATCAGATTTAACGGCAAATCGGAAAGCACAAAGAAATAGGCCAATTCTTCCGGAAGCAGTTCTGCATTTATACCATTAAGTGTCAGGGCGCCATTGCTGAAATATCCCACCGCCAGAAGGGAATCATCATCGAAGCTCCTGTTTCCATTCTTGTCGATGTAGAGCGATACCTGGCCCAGCTCATAGTCGGCATAGCCGTCATCTGAAATAGTGGATGTTTTGTTTAAAAACCTGATTGACCGGAGTGTATGTTCATTTTCAAGATAACCGTTATAGAGAGCGAATGTAAGAATCTGGACATTTTTGCTTCCCGGCCTGGCTATGATCAGCTCCTGAGGAATAGAGATGGCTGTGACCCGGTTGGCGGGCAAAAGGAAATGTGATTCGGGATTTCCGGCCGGTTCATCATCCGGGCCGGTCGTGCCTCCCGCAAATTCAACGCCACCCACCGGAATCTCAAAACGAAGCGTGCCCCCCGCAAATTCCGTATTGGCAATGTCGGCGGAAACTATAAACCTGTTATTAGCGCGTTCAAATGAATGTCTCAGGTCATTTACAGTCCAGTAACCATTGTTATTGTATAACTGACCCAGATAAATATCATTAGCGGTAAGGCCGTTGAAGTCAACATCCTCCCACAATCTCACTATTCCAAGGGCCTGATTGCTATTGGTCGTTCCCCTGTTAATAACCCTGAGAGTATTCAGCTGGGCATCACGATAGCCATCACCCGGAAGCGAGAAGTCCAGAAAGATCTGGTTCTTCTGACCGCCGAATAAATTCTGACCTTCAACCGGATGAATCTCAACTGCCCCTGAGGGGAAAGCATTAATCGTGTGAGCTTCCGGATTTGAAATCGGGAATGACCCCGCAATTTCAACTGATTGATCTATATAAATATCTATGGAATCATTCAATCCAAAATTGATTGTATTTCCATTCTTGCTTAAATATGGATCCAATACGGAGGTAACAAATAATTCGGCCGAACCCCCGCTTGCCGACAATGTCAATCCACGCGTATCAAATAATATGGAGGAGCCTGAAAAGGCACGCCGGTCGATGATGCTGTCGGCTGAAGTTCGCGTGCCGGGATCGTCATCATTATTCAGCCATAAAATGACGCTGTCGATCTGGCTGTTCAGTTCGGCCTGCTGGGCACCGTCAGGATCGCTGGCATAGAGTCTGATCCGCAAGCTGTCCAGTTGCACATCCATGGTCGTGCCATTGCCTATCTCAATCACTGTAAGAGGCATGGAATGTGCTCCCGGAACAAGCTCGGCTGCCGGCAAATCAGCTGAAGCAAATGTCAGGGCGGAGGATGCCAGTATGGTAATTGTATCAACCGGATTTACAGGAGCATCAAGCGGGCCATCATTTTCGGATGCCATTTCGATTCCCCTTTTGGGAATACCAAGCGCTATTTTTCTGCCATCAGTTGGATAGTCAGAAAGTGCCGCACACACGTAGAATCTATTGTTTTGCGCTGTCAGCGGTACATTTATGCCACTTAAACTCCAATGGTGCCCGGTGAAAGTTATCTTTCCATAATATATTTCGGAAGAGGCGTTCTCCCAGGATCCATCACCATCATCCCCGAACAGCATGAATGAATCGATATCCATGGTTGTGGCATTACCATCATTGAACAGGCTGATAATATTTAAGGTATCAGCTTCATATCCATTACGTGGAAGATCCAGTGTCAGGCATTTCGCAATTCCTGATTCGGGATTTACACTTCGATTACCGGAAGAAATTATCTGAACCTGTTCCGATGACATACCGTCAACAATGCAATAGCCAAGCGAATTTACGCTGTCCGGTCCGGCCAGTACTGTGCCGCTTGTAAAACTCAGATCAGAGGCAGTCAGCATGTAAAAATCAAGTGAATCTCCATCATGCGGATAAAGCGATGTCCTTAACGAGATAAAGAATTTAGCGCTCGAGGCCTGGGGAATAGCAACCGGATCCAGGACTATATTGACCAGGTTCCCGATTTGCGAGGTTGTGCCCACAGTCAGATCACCTTGATCGAGCATGCTGTTATTGTTCAGGTCCTGGTGAACAGCCAGCGAGGCAATATTTGATAGAAGCTGGGATGAATTGCCGGTCCCCCGGCAGGCGCTGCGGAGGCTGATTTCTGAAAGGTATTTGGTTTCTTCAAATGCATTCGATATTTTAAAAGCCAGAACAGGAGCCAGCGATTGATTGGGCATTATGATCTGGTTGCCAAGCGGAAGTTCACTAATAGTGGGCACCTCCACCACTATGAGGTTGGTTGTGTCAGCAAGTGAGTTTATACTGCTGCTTACGGCGATTTTGCATACCCCTTTTGCATTCGCCACAAAATTACCCTCGGAATCGATCGTGCCGATATCTCCAATAACCTCCCAGGTCAGCTCGCCTGTATTGATAGGCTGGTACCCGGCATCAAAGCCGAATGCCTGAAATTGCAGAGATTCATTTGTCATCAATGAGGCCGTGTCCGGGGTTATGACAAGCATCTCCAGGTTTGCGGAAATTACACTCACTATTTCATTCGTGTCGGCGATTCCGTTTATACTGCTTGTAACAGCAATTCTTCCACTTCCCTCGTTTATGGCCGTGAATAAACCCGAATTATCGATTGTGCCGATTTCACCGATCACCTCCCAGGCCAGGCCGCCGGTTTCCGTGTCATTTCCATCCTGATCCATGCCGGAAATCTCGAAGGCATAGCCACTTCCAGGTGTCAGCTCGAGTGAATCGGGCGAAATCTCCAATCTGCTCAGTACTCCTGCAACAACTGTAATAGTGCCGCTTGTGTCTTCCAGAATTCCGCTTCTGCAGGTGATCTGGCCGATGCCGACGCTGTCCGGATTAAATATACCAATGCTGCTTATTTGCCCGATATCACCAATCACATTCCAGGAATCGATCGCAACCGGCCCGGTTAAGTTGCCATCACTATCATAGGCATCTGCAGCAAATTGAATCGTGCTGTCTGCGCTGACCGTGATTGTGTCCGGGCTGATTACAATCTTGGTGGCGTTACCCGTCTGACAGGTTATCAGGCCTGATGTATCGACAATATCCGCAGAATACTGCGCTGTAATCCGTCCGTTTCCGGGAGTGTCGAGATTTAGTCTGGTATAATATGTTGAATTTTCGAGCAGGAGGCCTATCGGTTCGGAACTTTGCAGGTTCCATGTCACGGGGATATTGCCAAGCAGATTATCATCCGAATCATATCCCCGGCAGTAAATCTTGAGGGAGTCATCATCGGTCGTAAATGAGCTGTCTTCAACAGGAGTGCCATCCAACCACTCGATCTGAATATAATCCAGGCTGCCATCGGAGATCACCGTTACCTGCCCTGAATCACGTATCGAAGCAAGATCGGCGATGACATGATATACCGGCGGTGAGGGGTCACTCCCGGCAGTGTATAAGCCATCATCTGTTATCGAACCTGAGGGATCAGTGACTATCCAGGTAACGAATGAAGATGTGTCGCTGACAAAATTGCTGTCCACATCATAGGCTTTTGCACTGTATTGTGTGGATGAACCCTGCTCGGCCAGATTTTCCTCAGGCAGCACATTGAGATACACCGCCCTTCCGGGAATCACGACTATTTTCTCGGATGTGGAGGTCGGTCCCAGATCGCTGGTGACTTTTATGTAGCCATAGTCGGCTTTGGTAGCTTCGAACAGGCCCGAATTATCTATTGTGCCGATACCCCTGATGACTTCCCAGGTCAAATTCCCCATGGCGACAACATCATTACCATCCGCATCGAAACCTGATACACTGAACTGCACTGATGAATCGGCCGAAAGTGTGTCAATCTGTGGACTGATGACAATTGAATCCAGCTGACCGGCGACAACTTCAAGATATGCGCTGGTATCAACCGGGCCCAAATCAGAGATTGCTACCACTCTTGTGGTTCCAGTCATTTCGGCAGAGAAAAGGCCTTCTGAATCGATTGTGCCTATATCCTCTGTTAATTCCCAGGTGATATTTCCGGGATCACGGGGCTGTGCGGATGCGCTGAATCCTGTAACTGTATATTGTAGTGTCGAATCGGCGGAGATGATTGCCGAATCGGGGCTGACGACTATATAGCTGATCGGATCGAGATTGACTGTTATTTCGACATATTCGGAATCTGCCAATTCTCCGTCCGAGGCGATAAACAGAACCTCATATACTCCCGACTGAGAATAGTCGGGATTAAAATCAAACATGCCGGTACCATCAGCATTATCAATGAAGCCCGCATTGGCGGGTAGATTCTCTGCACTTAGTGAAGGTATTGTGCCATTGGCATCTGTGGCTGAAACCTCAAAGTTTAAACTCTCACCCTGGTACACGGTTTTTGCAGAAATATTGGAAATCTTCGGCGGCAGATTGACCGGCACAAATTCAGATATGCCCATATCCGGAGCCGTACCCAGATACGAGTATCCAAGATACATGCCCTTGTCGATAACGGATGAATTGCCCTTTAATCCAAAGTTATTCAGGACAGGATTTATAAAACCGGGATTATCGGACATACCCCCGGCTGAATCAGTCACACCACCGTCGTAATCCTCCATAAGGTTACCCCAGACATTATTATAGGCGCAAAGATTGTTTGAGCCACCTTTAATACCTGTATCATTTAGAACAGAGATGCTATTTATAACACGAGAATTATTAAAATTCAGGTCAAATCCTGCTTTAAGGCATGAGTATGCCACATTATGATGATATATTGCAAAATCTGCTCCCCCTCCATCCTTGTCTCCTTCTTCACCGCCTACATTCTTGAATCCTTCTTCACCGCAATTAGCGGCCACATTTCGCAGAAAAAGGTTGTAGTTGCCGTCATTGCGGTAGCCTTCATTGCCTGTATGATGAACATAGCAGCCAATGATTCTGGTTGAATCGCCCTTGACATGGATTCCCTGATCGCTGGTATGCTGTAATTGAAGGCCTTTGATTACGACATGATTTCCATTGCTTTCGATTATCACCAGGCCGGCACTGTCAGCATCGAGTACAACCGCCTTATCCTCGTAATTCAGATAGACAATCGGCGCATGCGGGGCGCCATTGCTGGTCAAATCGATCTTCGAGGTAATTGTGTAAGTGCCGTTCAGGATATTAACCGTATCTCCGGGCAACAGGATGCCCTTCTGATCGCCATTATCGATCGATGCCCAGGCGGTTTCCTCTGTTGTCCCCTCCAGATCGTCATTACCTGTAGTTGAAACATAATAGTTTACAGGCAATGCGACATTTGTGGCCAGCAATAGCAGCATAACTGCTATTTTCATGGTATATTTTAGCAAAGCTTTCTCCTTGCCCCATCGAGTTATATATCGACATATGCGCAAATTTCTTGAGGGCTTTTACAGCCACTTAACTTATTGTTAGGTAGTTAGATAGTCTTTGCTCGCCGTGGTAATGGGAAGTTATCGGTCGATATTCATTGTGGGGCCGGATTTAGATTCTTTTCGCAGGAGATTATAACTTAAGTTATACAGATTGGCATTTACGGAAGACGCTGATGCCATTAAGAGTCACAGACTGATATGATTGTATACTGTTTTATGGCACGAGAGACTTCCGGTTCAGTCGATTTCTTTCAATTTGCGCCACAGGGTAGCTCCGCTTATGCCCAGGATTTTGGCCGCTTTGGTTTTATTGCCCTCTGCAAAATTCAAAATGCGTTTGATATGGGCCTGTTCAACCTGTTTCAAAGACGCATCGGAGCCCTCCTGGATTTTATCATGCATGCGGGACTGGTATACTATTCTTGACGGGAGATGTTTCTGAGTGATTACTCCATCGGTGGAAACAACTGCGGCCCTTTCCAGGGCATTTTCCAGCTCCCTGATATTTCCCGGCCAATCATAGGCCTCGAGAGATTCAGCACACTCTGAATCAAGGCGCAGGGATTCTATTCCAAGTTTCCTTGAGATTCTCTGGATTAAAAACTGCGAAATCGGCAAAATGTCCTGTTTTCTTTCTCGCAGTGAGGGCACCTTGATTTCGATGACCTTCAAACGATAAAGCAGGTCCTCTCTGAACTCACGGTCCTTAACCGCCTGGTCGAGGTCCTTATTGGTTGCCGCAATGACTCGGACATTCGATTTGCGGGGCTTGTTCTCGCCGATCCTGAGAATCTCTTTCTCCTGCAGGACCCGCAGCAATTTCAACTGGGTTGCCTGACTTAATTCACCGATTTCATCCAAAAATACAGTGCCGTTGGAAGCCTCCTCAAATAATCCCCTTCTGTTTTGAGCCGCTCCCGTGAAACTTCCGGCCTTATGGCCAAACAGTTCGCTGTCCAAAAGGGACTCGGGCATGGCCAGGCAGTTGATTACAACGAAAGGGCCCTTAAAGCGCTGCGACATATCATGAATATATCTGGCCAGGACTTCTTTTCCGGTTCCGGTTTCACCCGTTATCAGCACCGAGGAATCATATCTGGCAACCTTGCTGGCCAGATTCAGCACGTCCTGCATTTTCCTGCTTCTTCCCTCTGCCAGATAGGGAACCGAACGATGCCGCAGTCTTTTTAATTCCCTTTTATGTTTTTCAAGGGCCCTGGTCTTCTCCTTCAGTTCCTCCGTCAATCGTTTGACTTTTCCCTTGATGTCTTCCGCCTCGAAATACTTCAGGTGCGGAGTTATTTCATCGCCCCATGATTCGAGATCCTTTCCAATTGCCCGGCAGAAACCATCTCGCCTGCCCTGGCAAAGGGATTCAATGAAGTAAATGCTCTGACCCATGCAGTATGAGGTCATGCCGCTAACATAGCCAATATATTTCCAGCACACGGCCTTGTCATCGGCCCCCATATTCATCACATGCTCCTCGACCTCGACCGAATTGTGCCAGGAGACATCCATCTTAAACTTTTTATTTTGCTTATCTATAAACAGCTCCGAAATTTTGGCCTGCCCGGCCCCCTCGAGCGCATATAGCTTAATACCGGCCTTAAGCCATTCTTCGACAGTCGGCCATTTAAAGAGCCGCTGCAGAGCGGCGGCATCCGCCTGGCCCCAGAAAAAACCGAATCTGGTAAATAACCGTCTGGCATCGTCTTCGCCGAGCATTTTGAGCAGATCATAGCGAAACTGGCTGAATGCATGTATTGAGTGAAGCACTAATCGTCGGCCGCGCAGATTGATTTCGCCGTTTTTGACCGAAATCAGATCCTGAATATTAAGATCCTCAGCTCTCACGCGAAATACCTTTCATTTTGAAATACCATATTTCAATATAAAATACCATACCCGGTTGTCAAGTATTTGATTTTTATTGTTTGAAACAACTGAGAATCTATGGAATCAGGAAGAAATCTGAAAAAGCGAGCAATAATAAATAAGGCCGGATTTTAGCTCTTTAACACAAAAGATATCCGGCCCTGTTCGAACCAACCATGCAGATTCACCTAATACATTAAAACCCATTGCGTTGCGGCAATCGGTATTGACGATACTCGGGGAACCACATGGAATTTTCCACTAATTCTATTATTTCGCCATCAGTCAGGAAGCGGCCGAGTTTCATATCCCGCGCTTTTTTCATGACTGAAACAGCCACTTTTGCGCTAACCCGACGAAGATTATTAATCCGGGGATAGATTGCTCCCTGGCACAGTCTTTTTTCGGGGACCATTTCCGCCAGGGCTCGCGCCGCTGTCAGGAACAGGTCATCTGTAACCTCACGAACTTCGCTGAGAATGCAGCCCAATCCAATTCCCGGAAAGATAAATACATTGTTACCCTGGCCCACAACATGGGTCCGGCCGTTATATTCAACCGGATCGAATGGGCTGCCGGTGGCGACTATCGCCTTTCCTTCTGTCCATTTTATGGCCTGGGCCGGTGTACATTCGGCTTTCGACGATGGATTGCTGAGGGGCATAATAATCGGCCGATCGCAGTGTTTGGCCATCTCCCGCACTATTTCTTTCGTAAACAGGCCGCTGACTGTTGAGGTCCCGATTAGAATTGTTGGATGCACAGCCTTTACCACATCCAGCAGGCTAAACGGTTCGCTGCCGGAAAAGCCGAGTTGATGAACCGTTTCCGGGGTCACGGCCACTTCCTGCTTATATGCTTCCCGGCGCGGCGAATTTTGGGTCAATAACCCGCGACTGTCAACATACAGCATGGAATTTTTTATGGTCTGGGGGCTGCAGCCATCCTCGATCATAGCCATTTCAAGCATCTTGCCGATACCAATGCCGGCTGCTCCTGCCCCGGCAAAGACTATTTTCTGGTCGGACAGCTGACTGCCGGTGATCCGCAGCGCGGAAAGTATCCCGGCCACACCAACAGCTGCCGTACCCTGGATATCATCATTGAAGCAGGCGATACGATGCCGGTAACGATCGAGCAGGATCATGGCATTTTCTTTTTTGAAATCTTCAAACTGCAAGAGAGCTTTTGGCAAGACGTCCTTTACGGCCTCGACAAAGGCCTCAATGAACTCATAATAGCGGTCTCCCTGCAGTCGACGTCGCCTGTATCCAAGATAATAGGGATCTTCCAGCAGATCGATATTGTTTGTACCGACATCCAGGCTTACCGGCAGACAGGAAGCCGGAGGAATTCCGGCGGCGGCACAATACAGTGCGATTTTTCCGCAGGGAATACCAATTCCGCCCGCACCCAGATCGCCAAGCCCGAGTATACGTTCATTATCGGTCGCCACAATCAACCTGATCTCATCACAATTCAGATTGCCAAGAATACGCGGAATCGAATCAATATCATCCGGGGTGATCCAGATTCCCCGTGGGCGCCTGAAAATGTGGCTGTACTGCTGGCAGGCCTGGCCTATAGTCGGGGTATATACAATAGGCAATGTCTCCTCAAGATTTTCAATTATTAATCGATAGAACAGCGTTTCATTGCGATCCTGGAGCGCCATTAAGCCGATAAGCCGTTCAAGATCATCGCGCTTTGACTGCAGATGCTCGTATTCGATGGCAACCTGATCCTCCATATTCACGACATGCGCCGGCAAGAGACCTTTCAGTCCAAACATTCGACGTTCTTCAAGGGTGAAAGCGGAACCCTTGTTAAAGCGGGGATTATTAAGAAGCCTTTCGCCGGTACAGGCGACCTCGATGCTGTCCTCCTGTTTTAAAGACGTATATACCGTTGCCATATCTATCTCCAGTGCCACCACGGTTCGGCTTTCATTGAATACTCATTGTCATCATCCCAGAAGCAGTAATCTTTGGCAGCGTCTTTGACCATGCCGTCCACGGCCGCGATTACATGTACACCGGCTGTGCTTAACGACTGAAACGCCAATGGCCCGCACTGACCTGCCAGTACCAGACCGACCCCGTTGCCGATAATCAAATCGGCGGCACGTTTTTCGACATCGCTCAGATCGCCGCTGCAGAGACTATTCTCTATCACTTTGACTTCATGTGTGGTTGAATCGATGAGATGAAAATATTTCGCCGTACAGAAACGCGAACCGACCAGGCTTTCAGGGTCTTTTGAGTTTGCCGCGATTGCGATTACCATTTTGCACTCCTTTCATGAGTGTTTGATTGCTGAAAGAGTTCAATTGTATTTTTCCTGATTAACACATAAGCAATGGCAATGCCGGACAAATCAATCCACCTTACAAAATACCCGTGGTTGATTTTAATCTATTGATTTGTAAATAGTTAACGTTGTACTTTTTGTGACAATAAGAAGCAGGAAATTTCAGCCTGACATTTACCCTATCATTATGTAATCATAGTCATTTCATTTTGAAATAGTCGCTGATGGGAGCTGGATGGAAACCTGGGGATTGGTTTGCTTTATCTGCAATGGCCGGGATTTCGGCTATTTGGGAGATTGCAGGTAGATGTCCATCAGACGTTTCTCGGCCTCTCCAGTGCCGATGAGTACTATTTCATCGTCAGCGTCAAGGACAGCCGAAGGTCCGGGATTGATATTCAAATCGTCTTCTTTGCCGATAGCTATTACGCTGCAGCCGGTTTGCTGCCTGATCGGGATCTCGGCCAGAGTTTTTCCGGCAAACGATTTGTGAACCGGAACCCGAAAGACATTGAGACCCTCGGACACCATCATTATCCTGTTCGGCAAAAGCAGATTTATTATCGTATTTGCCCCGATCGAGGCATGTGACATGACAAGATCTGCGCCGGCGCTATGGAGCTTGGAGATATTGCGATCGATATTGGCCCGGCTGATAATCTGCACATCAGATCGCAGCTTACGGCAATATATGGTGAGGTAGACATTTACGGAATCATCATGCGTGGTGACAAGCACCGAGGTCGCCTCGCGTATACCGGCCTCATAGAGAGTGTTAATATCGGCGGCATCCCCTTCAATATAGTTTTCGCCCCGAATAAACCTGGGATTCTTCTCCACTATGCGATAATTAATTCCCCGCTCCTTCAGGACATTAGCCGCCGCCTGCCCGACCCGTCCGCCTCCCAGAATAAGAACCAGGGATTGGTTGGAGGGTCGGGAACTGTCCGTGTAAAAGGTCTTTTCGAAATTTTCAAGTTGTTCTGAAGTGCCGGCGAGCACAAGCACGGTGGTTGAATCGATGCGGGAATCGGGGCGCGGGACCCGGAATTCACCGCGTTTCCAAAGGCCGACCACAGTTGTTCCGGTTTTTTCGCGGATACGGTTATCAATCAGTGTTTTTCCTTCCAGTGGCGTCCTCATCGCCGAGGCCTCGGCAATAATCAGCTGATCGAAGCGTCCGATCACATTTGCCCCGATGCTCATGCCAAGCGTCCGCCGCGCCAGCGATTCACCGAGCATCTTCATGAATTGGAAGACATATGTGCTCCCGGCCAGTTCGAGGATATCTATGGAATCATTCGAGTTGGCGTTGGTAACCACGGGAACATCTTTGGTTATTTCGCGCACTGTAAAGGCAATATTGGTATTGAGTGTGTCCTCATTGTTTGCTACTATCATGGCGGCGTTTTCCACCCTGAGCCGGCGAAACGTATCCGCATCGCCCAGATCGCCTACCACGACCTTAAATTCCATTTCATACAGCTCCCGTGCCCGTTGCAGGTCAGGAGCGACGATAACATACTCGTAATTATATTTTGCCAGCTTATACACAAGGTTGACAGTCAGGCTGTCAAAACTGGTCAGGATTATATGCCCCGATGTTGTTGATGGCAACTCGCGGGGTGTTTTGGCCCGCGACTGCGCTTCGAGCCATGGAGCATAGAAAAACTGAATGAACGTAAATGGCAGCATGACCAGCAGGAACAGGATACCGGAAAGCAGTACCACCAGCGAAAAAGCCTTGCCCAGGTCGCTTGCGAAAGTGATATCGCCAAAACCCAGGGTAGACATGACAGTCAGGGTCCAGTACAGGCCGGTTATCCAGGAATACTCTTTGTCTTCGTGAAGCATGATGAAATGAAACAGAATACTGTATATCGTAACCAGCACAGCCAGCGAAATCAGAAAGCGCATCAAAAGCTTGACATTCTGCTTGGTGGTGCGGCTGCGGGCAAAGTACAGGATTTGCGAGGGAATAAATTTCATGTCAGTGCTCCGTTGTACAAATGTCGGCCCGGATTCGGACAACTGTTTTAGATTCGTTCAGACAAATTCAGCCGAATATAAGCCATATCTTTTTTTCAGGCAATTAAGTTTTAGCTGTGGGAATTTATATATTAACATATATGCTGGTCTTTTGCTCCCGGTAACCTGGGAATAATCGGATAGGTTTGATGGAATTTAATAACCGGAACATTACAAGGGCTTTCAGAAAAAAATCCTGCCGGTTTTAAGCCGACAGGATTTGCATGATTTGATTCGAGTGTTAAAATCTTATTTCAGGAGCAGCATTGTCTTTGAATCGGTGAACTGGTCGGTTGTGACGCGGTACATGTAAATTCCCGATGCGACTTTCCGGCCGGAATTGTTTACGCCGTTCCAGGTGACTTCCTTGATCCCCGCTTCCAGATAATCATCAACCAGAACCGCCACCGACCGGCCCAGCATATTGAACACCTCGACCTTGACATATGATGATTTCGGCAATGCGAACCTGATATGGGTTTCCGGGTTGAAGGGGTTGGGGTAGTTCTGCTCCAGCGAATATTTATCCGGTACTGCACCGGTGGTGACATCATCGACAGAAACGATCAAAGAAAGCCTGCTCAGAAAGACCTCGATTTTATCGCCATTGTATGCTGTCACAGCCATATCTTTGTAACCGTCATTATCCAGATCGGCATACACGATATCTTTCGGAGTACCGCCCACATCATAGGCTGAATCGCGGCTGAATGTATTTGACCCGAGATTCAGATAAAGCTCCACGCTGTCAGAGGTACCGTAGCCGACAAGGATATCCTCATTGCTGTCGCCATTGACATCAGCAAATCGAACAGCGATGGGATTATCGGTAGTAACATGGCCGCTGCCAACCGTATATGTACCATCTCCATTATTGAAGTATGGAAACAGGAAATCATTAACGGCATGAATCACAACGAAATCGCCGATATTGTCGCCATCCAGATCGGTCACATCGATCCTGGCCGGATCATCCAGAATACCGAGATGTACCTCGGTTCCGGTAAAGCTGCCGCTCTGATCATTTTTCAGGTTCCATACCACGCCCTTGTTACATCCCACCAGCAGATCGATATAACTGTCTCCATCCAAGTGGGCGGCGGAAAGAGAGATGGTTCCCTGCCCTGTTGGAACTAAATGAGTTGTATAGGTCGAATCGTGGTTATTGATATGAATGCCAACAGAATCACGGACCGCATGGGATGTGGCAATATCCAGATAGGTATCATTGTTAAAATCGGCAACTACGACATCTTGTACAGTTTCGACAAAGTAGTGATTGTCAGCGGCCGCGAAAGTACCGTCGCCATTACCGTAAAATATCACAAACCCCATGCTTCCGCCTGTAACGATATCTACATTTCCATCCTTATCCATATCACCTGCGGTGACATTATATGGATACTGTGACGGATTTGTGGCATAAAATACCTGGGTTGCAAAGGTCCCATCACCGTCATTGATCAAGACAGAAATATTACTGCCGGGATTATTTGCCACGGCCAGATCCAGGTAGCCATCACCATTGAAGTCCGCCGCGGTTGCACCCATGGGCCATGCTCCTACTGAATAACCCATTGATGATTCAAAATATTGAACCGCAAAAACCTGTGCCGTGAGCCCCAGAAACAAGCAGATTACATATACTATGGTAGTAGTTTTTTTTATGATTTTTCCTCCCTAATTCCCACTGTTGTAATCATAGATAGAATCGGATAGTTTATAGAATTACTTGAGTTTATTATTTCGTTGTGGACGAATACTAAACTCACTCATTATGCAAAAGAGCAAATTTTGACGCAGTGGAGTCCGGGCCAAACAGGCCTTTAATGCCGGCATTTTTGTCTTCTTTATTCAGAAATATTAAAACATTGACTTTTAACTCCCCTCTGCGCTAATTATTATTAAGTGAACGTATTATGCTGATTAAAAAGTTTATTCGGGGATGTTTCTGCTGTGTTCTGGCGCTGGTACTGCCGGTCGGTTTGTATCAGGACGATCCTGATTCGACCGATTTTCAGGTCGGGATTCACGGCGGAGGTGGACAAATAGCCTCGGTGATTACCGGATGTGACGGCGCCGAGCGGGCGGTCGGCAGTGAATTCATTGATGTCGCCGGAGAAGTTTATTTAAGGCTTCCGCTTAATTTCAATTCACCCTTTATTCTCGGCGCGCGGGGAGGCTACTGGTATGGTGATATCGATCTTCTGACAGGTGATTATAACAATCCAATTCTCCTTCGGGATTACTCCTACAGTTATTTCAATCCCTGTATTGCTGTCGAAACTGAATACGTGGGTATGGGCCTGGGAGTGATATTCGGCAATGTGCCCCGCAGATTTAAAGATGGCCAGGTTGAACATACGGGTGACGTTTCGGGCCATATTCGGATTGGCTCGATGACCGGTTTCAATGTTATGTTCAGCCTGATGGAATCAACACCGCTGGCATCCGGCGGCGGGCAGACATTGCTGGTCATGTCGGCCCCTCTTGGAGAAAGAGTCAGATCAAGCGTGGGCTTGGGTGTCTGGCCCTATTATCATGTCGGATTTGTTCAGGGCAATCGGATTGCCATCAGCAGAAACCTGGCACTCGATATCAACTGGCGGATCGTCTGGACCCTGGATGTTACGGAATTCGGTGCAAGTGCCGGGCTGGTTTATCGACTTAGGGCGGAGTAAAATAATATTAATCCACAAGCTTAAATCCCGGCCCCGGCATTGATTAACCACATTTACCCATCTTTTATAAAACCCTTTTAATCATTTGATTTGGCTGTACTTCGGAACATCATTTCATTATTTTTTGTATAATTAAAAACTTATGCAGGCTTTCTTTGTTAAGACAAAAAACAAGAGCATGCTATTAACCTACTTGATAAGGCTGACACAATCAGAAAAACGACAATGAAACTCCCACGATATACAGCTATTCCCTTTTTCATCTATGTGTTTCTGATGCTATCCGGATGTTCCGGGGATGAGGGAAATGCCCGCAGCGGCGGTGAACGTCTGATTCCCGCCGTGGAAGCGGTTCAGGCTCAATACGGATCATTGCCGTTAACAGAACGTTTGAGCGGTGTAGTCAAGGCCAAAAACCAGGTTGAGATATACCCGGAGATCTCTGCATTGATTGAATCTGTGAATGTCCAGAACGGTGATGAAGTCGAGCAGGGCCAGCCATTGATCATGTTGCGCGACAAAGAATTCCAGGAAAGATTGAAGCAGGCGCGGGCGGCCTTACAGATTGCCCGGGCGGAGGCAAAACAGGCTCGGGCCCGGTTGAACGAAATAAACTCCGAACTGAAAAGAGCCCGGTCGTTGGCGGAAAAGGACCTGACCAGCGATGCTGAGCTGGAAGCGATCGAAACGCAGGCAATCTCGGCCGAGGCTGATTATGAGCTGGCACAGGCGCGGGTCGAGCAGGCCCGGGCAACCGTGGCTGAACGCGAGGAGGCATTGACGCAGACGGTCATACGTGCTCCTGTTGATGGCACGGTTGGCAATCGCAATGCCGAAATCGGCATGATGGTCAGCCCGGGAACAAAATTGATTACAATAGGCCAGCTCGACACGGTCAGGATTGAAGTAGTATTAACAGATAGAATGCTGACTTATATTGAAAGGGGCCAGCGGTCGGAAATCAGGTCATCGAGCGCGGGCAGCAAAATATTGTCGGCCCCTCTGTCACGCATCTCGCCGTTTCTTCATCCGGTAACGCACAGCACCGATGCTGAAATCGATCTCGCCAATCCGGACCATAATCTAAAATCGGGCATGTTCGTAACGGTGGATATCTACTATGGCGAAAGCGAACAGGCCACGTTGGTGCCGATCAGCGCATTGTACGAGAATCCATTAAGCGGCGCCACGGGAGTCTATGTCAGCCGTGACACATTGAACCGAATCCCCATGGAGCCGTTACCTGAAGGCGGAACCGGAAGCCTGACAGAGCCTGTGCCGTTTGATTTCGTGCCGGTCAATGTGATCGCCACCGGTCGTATGAGCGCCGGTATCAGCGGTGTAGAGCCGGACAACTGGGTGGTCACGATCGGCCAGGACCTTTTCGGCGGCGAAGCGGGTCGTGCACGGGTTCGTCCGGTCGACTGGCAACGTGTGGAACGCCTCCAGAAAATACAGCGTGAGGACCTCCTGCAGGAAGTTTTGCAGGAACAGCAGGCGGCCGGAAAAGACACCTCCGGCACCGGCATATAATCTCCTGAGATCAGGATCAGATTATGAGTATAACCAAAGTTGCCGTAAATCGCCCCATTGCCACTACAATGGTGTTTCTGATTATCATTGTGCTGGGCATTATGGGATTTCGTTTCCTGCCGGTTGACCTGTTGCCGCCTATCGATTATCCGCGCCTGAGTATTTCGACAAGCTATCCCAATGTCGGTCCGGAAGAGATCGAAACGATTATTACAGATAAAGTTGAAAATGCTATTGCCAGCGTACCCAATATCGAGGAGGTGCGGTCATCATCGAGCGAGGGCCGAAGTCGTGTGACACTCGAATTCTCCCAGGGCACAAATATTGATGCGGCGGCCAATGATGTGCGTGCCGCCCTGGACCGCATCCGTGATGACTTCCCGCCCGAGGTTGAACCGCCGCGGCTGTGGAAGTTCGATCCGGATAATTTCCCGGTGGTGATTCTGGGCGCACAGTCGGATCGCGGTATGGAGGAACTGACTCGAATCCTGGAACGTGAGATTTCTCAGCGATTCGAGCAGATTGAGGGTGTCGGTTCAGTTGATGTATGGGGCGGTATATATCGCGAAGTCCAGATTCGGTTGAAACGGGACAGGCTGGCCTCCAGTCGTCTTTCTGCGGCCGATGTCCGGCAGGCGTTGATTGAGGAGAATGTCACATTGCCGGGCGGTGATATGCGCGAGGGCATCGCCGACATGTATGTGCGCACGCGGGGCGAATTCCAGTCGATAGAGCAGATTGCTTCGACGATTATCACGGTTGTCGATGGCAAACCGATCCGTGTCGGCGATGTGGCCGAGGTTGTTGATGGATACCAGGATGTTCATCGCCTGGTGCAGATTGACGGCCGGCCGATGATCAGGCTGGGTATCCGCAAGCAGTCGGGCGCAAATACCGTGGAAGTGGCCGAAAAAGCGCGCGCTGTAATGGCACAGATCAACCGCGAACGTGATGATATTGACCTGATGATGGTTATCGACCAGAGCGATTTTATCCAGAATGCCATTGACAACGTAAAGCAGGCGACATTATGGGGCGGACTACTGGCGATATTCGTTCTTTATGTTTTTCTGCGAAACGGTTCGACTACATTTATTATAGCGCTATCAATTCCGATTTCCATTATCGCCACCTTTGGGGTGCTTTATTTTAACGGTATCTCGCTTAATCAGATGAGTTTTGGAGGGCTGGCCCTGGGCATTGGATTGATTGTGGACAACTCGATTGTCGTGCTGGAAAATATAGTAAGGTTACGTGAACGGGGCAATTCCCTCAAGGAAAGTTCACTAACCGGAACCAGGCAGGTTACCGGCGCGATTATCGCCTCGACATTGACCACATCGGTGATCTTCCTTCCGGTGGTGTTCATGCAGACTATTTCAGGCATGCTCTTCAAGGAGCTGGCCCTGGTGGTAGTGTTTGCCCTGTTCTGTTCGCTCCTGGTTGCGCTGACACTGGTGCCCATGCTGGCCAGTCGTTATCTGACAGTGAAGAAGAAGGAGCAGGAACAGAAACGGTCCAGGTTCGCCAGGTGGACCGAGTATCTGGAAATCAAATATATGGGTTTTATCGAGAAAGCTATTACCAAAAAGAAATTCGTTTTTGGAATTGCCGTGTCTCTTCTGATCGGGACCATATTTTTGTGGCAGTTGCTGCCCGTGGAACTTGCGCCGCAGACCGATGCCAACGAAATTGATGTTGAACTGGAGATGGCCCAGGGGACAAATATTGCAGTCGTAAATGAATACCTGCATGAAATGGACAGCATTGTACGCGAGGTTCTGCCCATGGATCAGGTCGAGCATCTCTCGATCGAAATCCGTCCCGGTGACGCTGAGGTTGAGATATCGCTGAAAAATGCCGATGTGCGCTCGGTCAACAGCTTCGAACTGGCGGACGAAATTCGCAATCATGTCAGCGGCAGAATTCCGGGGGCCAATGTGCGTGTCAGTGCGCAATCCGGACTGTGGATGTTACGCAGGCTGTTCGGTTCGGGTGGAGCCGAGGCGGTGCAGATGGAATTGCGTGGCTATGACCTGGCACTGGCAGATATGATCGCACAGGATATCAAAAGCATAATGGAGGAATATCCGGAGATTGCGGATGTCAGGATCAGCCGCCGCGAAGGACGACCGGAGCAGAATCTTATCATCGACCGTGAAAAAATCGCCGAACTGGGATTGTCAGTAAATCAGATTGCACGAATTATCCAGACTAATGTAGGCGGTGGACGAGCAGGTGTATTTCGTGAAGGTGGTGAGGAATATCCGATCATGGTGCGCCTGCAGCCCGAAGACAGACTGAGCACTCATGATCTGCGCAATGTCTCGGTCAAGACTCCCGGCGGGCAGGTACTTCCGGTATCGTCTGTGGTATCGACTGACCGGCGGCGCAGTCCAACCGAAATAGAAAGAGTCGATGGCCAGCGTGTGACATATATCACTGCCAACCTGGAAAGTGGCGTGGCGCTGGGAGATGCTGTCAACAAACTGCAGAATGAATTGTACGATCTCCCACTGCCCGAGGGCTTTTCGCTGATATTCAGCGGTGAATACGAGGAACAGCAGAAAGCCCAGTCGGATTTCGTGTTGTCGGTTATTATGGCGCTGATACTGATCTACATGGTTATGGCCGCGCAGTTTGAACGCTTTCTTGATCCATTGATCGTCATGGTGGCTGTTCCGATGGCTATTATCGGTGTTGTGCCAACTCTTCTGATTACGGGAACATCGCTAAACATGCAGAGCCTGATGGGTATTATCATGCTGATCGGGATCGTGGTCAACAATGCTATCGTGCTGGTGGATTATATCAACCTGATGCGCCGTGAAAAGGACCTGCCGATTATGCAGGCTGTGGTGCAGGCGGGTCGTATGCGTTTGCGGCCGATTTTGATGACATCGGCGACGACAATCCTGGGCATGCTGCCACTAAGTTTCGGAGGCGGAGCGGGTGGCGAGATTCAGGCCGCATTGGCCCGCGCTGTTATTGGCGGGCTGCTCGTATCGACCATGATTACGCTGGTACTGATTCCTGTTACCTATATCAGCTTATACAAAATTCTGGATAAGTTTAAAGAATTATCAATTAAATTTACCCCCTCGACCTCATCAGCAAAATAGGAATTATTCCCATCTCCTCAGGCTGTTGCTCCGACCTTTGATTTCGGTTTGATATTCTGATTTTGCCTGAAGAAATTATCCGGGTCATATTTCGCTTTGATCTTTTGCAGACGATCATAATGGCTTCCGTATGAATCCTTAATCCTCTCGCCGTCATCCTGGTCGAGATAATTGGAATAGACGCCATTAATCGAATGCGGCGACATAGCATTGTAGAAATCACGGGTCCATTCGATACTGCGGTCATCATCGGAGGGATCGATCCATCCGGCCCAGTATCCAATTCCAAACATGGCATCCCGGTTTGCAAATGCTGTCGCATCAGGATCAACCCTGCTGATTGCGCCGCCCAACGGTTCGATACCGACCAGCGAATATGGTCCCGGCAAGGGATCGGAATGGCGGATGATTTTTTCTATGGCATCGTCTGAGATTTGATTGGCATAATGCGCTTTCCAGTAATAGCGTCCGCCGCTGGGCGCACCGGCGTCGAAAGTTTGTTGCAATGCAGTGTAGGGCATCGGACCGACCACTTGCAGAATCGGTGATCCAAGTTCGGTCAACGGTTTCATCAGGGCCTCACCCCTATCCATTGCGCCTGTATAGCATGCGATCATGGCGATTGTGGTTTTGCCATGATATTCCTGCGGGAACGGTTCCACAGGCGGGACATTGGCAATCATGGCGTAACATGCGAACTCATCGGGAGCATCGGCCATAATCTCTCGATATGACTTAAGCACATTCCCGGCGTCACTCATGGGATAAAATACCTGTGCCACATATACCTCAGGACCGACCTCATGAAGCTGGAATTCAAATGAAGATACGATTCCAAAATTCCCCCCGCCTCCGCGTATGGCCCAGAACAGATCAGGATTTTCGTTTTCACTTGCGCGCAGTAATTTGCCATCGGCAGTAATGACATCTGCGGAAACCAGGTTATCCAGGGTCAGGCCGTATTTACGCGCCAGGTAACCGAATCCGCCGCCCAGCGTCAATCCGGCCAAACCTGTTTCAGAGACAAGGCCACTGGTTGTGGCCAGTCCGAATACCTGGCTTTCATGATCGAGATCACGAAGCCTGGCCCCGGCCTGTACCAGTGCGGTTTTGGCAACCGGATCCACCCGTACCGCTTTCATCTGCGACAGATCGATCATCAGGCCGTCATCGCATACCGCTTTTCCGGCGACGCCATGCCCTCCCCCCCTTATCGAAACAAGGGCATTGTTGTCGCATGCAAATTTAACGGCATTCACGATATCCGCGGTGCCTTTACATTGTGCAATCAGGCCCGGCCTGCAATCGATCATCGCGTTCCATATCTTGCGCGCGGAATCGTAGTCCGAATCATTGGCCGTCAGTATCTTTCCGCGCATTAACTGTGAAAAAGAATCTATCACTTTCTGATCAAACATCAAATTATCTCCTCAAGATTTCGAGTAATGGATCAATGTGATTTTATTTCAGGAGCAGCATCTTCCTGGCTTCACTGTGTTCACCAACAGTCAGGCGATAAAAGTAAACTCCTGTTGCTACCGGATTACCGGCGCTATTGTTACCGTTCCAGTCAACTGTATATGTGCCCGCATCGAGCGCCTGCTTGACCAGCGTATTTATCTTCTGTCCAAGCATGTTGTAAACCGCAAGCTCGACTGCCGAGCTTTTTGGCAGGCTGAACTGAATTTCGGTGGTGGGATTGAATGGATTCGGATAATTCTGTGAAAGCTCATAGTTTTCGGGCAAGGTACTGGTTTGATTTTCCCTTATGCCGGTCACGATATCGGCAAATTCACCGCTGGCAGTGGCTGTATAAGTAGTGCTTCTGCCAAAAGTTGTTTTCTCCACCGCCGCCAGAAACTGGAAACCTTCCCCAATGAATTCCGCACCCTCGGAATTATTTACTGTCTGGCTGATAAGCATACCCTGGCTGTAAAAGCTGTTAACAGATTTGCGTGTGTAGCTGAGCCTCAGGCAGGGGAATATATTGTCATTGTATTTGGCCGATCCCCAGGCATCGACATCATAGGAAAATGAGTCTTTCACTTCCTGGTAACTATCCGCCGAGTATTCTTCAACCAGCGTTCTTTCCACGATCCATTGATCACCATAGTTTATAGGGAAATTATAATGCGGATCGGCGCTTGTATATTTGCGCAGTATTATCCCGGCCCGCGAAGAGGTAAAAACCGTACCGAGGTCGCGGAATATACTGTTGGTTGATTCAGAAAAGCTGTAGATTGTATCTGCCTCACCCGTAGCGGGTACATATCTGACCACCAGGTTGGCACTGGAGAATTCACTATTCAATGGCGCTGAAGACTTATCCACGACAGTCCCGATTGCCTCATGCTCAAAATTTGCATCCGACAGATCGAATTCATGGGGACCGCCGGATGGCAGGGTCACGTCGTTATAAATGACGGCCTCAAACTGCTCATCCAGATACTGGTCAAGTATTCTTCCCCCCTGCGGCATGAATTCATTCTCGATCCCGATCTGGGCATCAGCATGCGGCATCAACAGGCAAATAAAAAAGGCTGTAATTAAAAGCATTAACAGTTTTTGCATATCTCTCCTCCAAACTTCAGATTATTTCTTAATGCAAGCGCAACGAGCAGTATTGATCTATGAAGCAGCCATTGTCAGCTCTTCATGTATCAGGGGTATTGATTGAAAAACCCCGTTAATCCTCTATATAAGACAAAAATCTCAGTATTCCAAACAATTTTTATCCGGTATTTTTTCAAAACCGCGGTTTTATGTCTCATATCGTGCATTGCGCATAAAAAATACGTAAAGAACAGATAACTTCATCCACAGCTGTGAAAATTTTCATCAATTTTGCCGACACTGATAGTGTTATCTAGCGGTTAGCTAAAAAGAGGGCAATAAATTATTCAATTTGGATTTAGATTGTGTCGGTAACGAAGAATCAACTGCTTGACATCATACAATCCGTTCCCGGATGCGTGTTTCAATTCGTGCAGCATGCTGATGGTTCAATTTCCATTCCATATATGAGCAATGCGCTGGATGAACCGACGGGTATCAAGGCAGAATATCTGATGCGGGACGCGAATAGGATTTTTGATTTTATACATCCGGACGACCTAGAATATTTCAAGCGGGCTTTCAGTGAATCTGCTTCAAACCTCACAACCTGGAATCTTGAATTCAGAGTTATTGCTCCGGATAACGGGATTATCTGGATCAAGGGAAACTCGAATCCGCATCGTCAGGAGGATGGTTCCATTGTTTGGAACGGGGTCCTGACCGATTTTACAGATTATAAAAAGGCCGAGGATTCATTAAGGGAAAGTGAAGATCGTTATCGGGCGATGTTCGAGAAAAACCGCACGGTCAAGCTCCTGATAGATCCCTCCAGCGGAGAGATAGTGGATGCAAATTCGGCGGCGGTAGAGTTTTATGGCTACCCCCGGGATGAATTGATCAGCAAGCGAATTCAGGAAATCAATACACTGGAGGAATCTGCGGTTCATGATGAAATGCAGAAGGCCGCAAATAAAAAAAAGGGCATGTTTAAATTCTGCCATCGTCTTGCCTCAGGGGAAATTCGCGATGTCGAAGTGCATTCCAGCCCATTTGTTTCCAACGGCAAGAAGTTTCTATATTCAATAATCTATGATACTACCGAGCGGGAGAATTCTATCAGGGCTCTTCGCGAAAGCGAAGAAAATCCGCGATACATACTCAAGCATGATCCCAATGCCGTTGCAGTTTACGATAATAACCTTCACTATATAGCCGTAAGTGATCGTTACCTTGAGGATTACAGCGTAAGGGACAAGGATATCATCGGCAAGCATCATTATGAGGTCTTCCCGGAGATGCCTCAAAAATGGAGAGACATTCATCAACACTGTCTTGAGGGAGCTATTGAGCGCAATGATGATGATTTCTTTGTGCGTCAGGACGGTTCAATAACATATAATCGCTGGGAATGCCGCCCCTGGTATAAATCCGATGGTTCAATCGGCGGAATTATTACCTACACGGAGGTAACCACCACACGTAAGAAAATGGAGCTGGAATTAAAGGATACTATCCGTCGACTTCAACTTGCCACGGAATCGGCCAAACTTGGTGTCTGGGACTGGGATATCATCAACAATAAGATGATCTGGGATGAACGTATGTTCGAACTTTACGGTGTCACTCCGGAACGGTTTACAGGCAATGTGGAGGTCTGGAAAAACGGGCTTCACCCGGATGATGCTGAACAGGCTATTGCATTATGTGAGGCCGCACTGCGCGGGGAAGACAAATTTGATACCGAATTCAGGGTCCTTCATCCTGACGGCACGGTGAAACTGCTCAAGGCCGATGGCCTGGTGGTTCGTGATAATGCCGGCAATACGGTCAGGATGATCGGCCTGAATCGCGATATTACTGATGAACGGCAGGCGGAAGAAAAAATCCACGAGGCTGTTCTGCGCCAGGAAGCGGCAGTCAAAGCGGGTAATGTGGGCCTCTGGGACTGGGATCTGAAAACCAACAAGATTCACTATTCTGAGGAATGGAAGAGCCAGATCGGTTATGAGGATCATGAGATCGGTGATAACTATGATGAATGGGAAAGCCGCGTTCATCCCGACGATCTGCCTGATGTTCTGAATAAAATTAACAACTATATTAACAGTAAGACTCCCAATTACCAGGTTGAATTCAGGTTCCGTCACAAGGACGGTTCTTACCGCTGGATCATGTCGCAGGCTTCGGTCATATGTAATGAAGGGGGCAATCCGGTCAGAACCATGGGTACTCATGTTGATATCACCGACCGAATCGAAGCCGAGCGGGCCTTGCGTGAAAGCGAGCAGCGGGTCAGGAGAAAACTCGCGGCGATTATGGAGCCCGACGGCGATATCGGTGAACTGGAGTTGGCGGATGTTATTGATATAGATACTGTTCAGTCATTGATGGAAAGCTTCCATAAACTGACTAAAATAGGGGTGGGAATAATCGATCTTGATGGCAATGTGCTCATAGGAACCGACTGGCAGGAGATCTGCACAAAATTCCACAGGGCTCATCCGGAAACCCACAAAAACTGCATCGAAAGCGATATGATTCTTTCAAAGGGTGTTGAACCCGGCTCATTCAGATCCTATCGTTGCAAGAATGGTTTACGCGATATTGCCATGCCGATTATGGTGGGCGGGAAACATCTGGGCAATCTTTTCCTGGGCCAGTTCCTGCTCGAAGATGAACAGATCGAATATGATCTTTTCAGGAAGCAGGCCCGCAAATACAAATTCGATGAAGACGATTATATTAAAGCCCTGGAAAAGATGCCGCGCTGGAACAATGATACAATTGAAGCTGTGATGGAATTCTATTCCAAGCTGAGCGAGCTAATCTCATCTCTCAGCCATGGCAATATCAAGCTGGCCCGGTCATTGACTGAACGTGACAGATTGCTGGATGAGCTTCGCAGAAGTGAAAACAAGTATCGCACATATATAAATAATTCTCCCATCGCCATTATGGTGACCGATAGCGAGGGCCGTTATGTCGAAGTCAATGGCTCCGCCTGCAAAATGCTCGGCTATGACCGTGATGAGATTATCGGCAAATCGATAAATGATCTTCCGGTACTTGAGCATGGCAGATCGGCCATGGTTGCATATGCAGAGTTGAAAAAGCAAGGCTACCTGCGCCGTGAAATGCGCCTCTAACGTAAAGATGGCAGTCCTGTGGAGGTGGACCTGGAAGCCGTGCAACTCGAGGGTGACCTGTATCTCGCATTCTGTTCGGATATTAGCGAGACAAAACGTCTGCGCGCTCTCGAGTCTCGTGCCGAAAGGCTGGAGACAGCCGGCACAATTGCTGGACAGGTGGCTCATGATTTCAATAACCTGCTGGCGCCCTTAATGGCCTACCCGGATTTAATCCGTGAGGATCTTCCCAAAAATCATACCGTGTTAGCCTATGTTGACCAGATCGAGCAGGCCGCCAGGAAGATCGCCGATATCAACCAGGATCTTCTGACAATGGGCAGGCGCGGACACTACAATCAGGAAATTTTGAATCTTAACACGATAGTATATCATGTTACTTCAGAAATCAATCTCAATTCCGGAACTCTGGCATTTGATTTGGACCTGTTCGACGATCTGATGGATATCATGGGCGGCAGGGCGCAGATACATCGAGTTATCAGCAACCTGGTGGCCAATGCCCGTGATGCCATGCAGGATATCGGCACGATTACCATCAAGACAGAAAACTGCTACGTAGATAGCGAATCGGTGCAATACAGCCGCGTACCGATGGGCGAATATGTCAAGCTGACAATCAGCGATACCGGTTGCGGAATTCCCGATGAGATCGTAAATAAAATATTCGATCCCTTCTTCACCTCGAAAATCGCCGATAAACGCCGGGGATCAGGGCTCGGCATGAGTGTGGTCGATGCGGTCGTGAAAGATCATAATGGTTACATCGATCTTGCGACAAAAGTCGGTGAGGGCACATCATTCTTCATCTATTTTCCGGTCACACGAATGTCAAAGGACCATCCGCATTCAAGAGATGTAAAGGGCGGTCATGAACGTATCCTGATAATCGATGATGATGAGGTGCAACGTGATGTATCCTCGCAGATTCTGAAAACTCTCGGGTACGAGGTTGAAACCGCTGAAAATGGGGAAAGCGCCCTTCGTTATATTCGCAAAAAGCAATATGATCTTCTGATCCTGGATATGATCATGCCTCCCGGTATGAACGGCGCGCAGACCTACAGGCGGGTACTCGAGATTACACCGGGACAGAAGGCAATTATTGTGTCCGGCTTTGCGGAGACTGAGCACGTACTTCAGGCTCAGAAACTCGGCGCCGGGACATTTATCCGCAAGCCATTCAACAAGCATACCATAGCCACAGCGGTAAGAACTGAGCTGGACAGAGTGGCAACTGTCTCCGCTGCAAATTAAGCCGCAGATTTCCGCAAAACAGCACTTATACTTTACAATATGGATCGGTTTTACCCCACCGATATTTCCATTTTCTGATTGCGCAGTATGATTTTTTTACCTTGATTTAAAGAATATGTTAAACGGCATATCAGAAATTGAAAATAAAGCGCATAGCTATACTCAGTTTTTTTAATCACACAGGAGGTGCTTATGTCGGATAAGCCTGTCGGATGTGCAAGGCCGACCGGAAGTGTAATCGGCGAGACAGCCGAACCTGAAGAAAAAACAGTACAAGAAGAGAAAGTGGGTGAAAAAAAGATGGCAACCGCAAGAGTAGGCGGCAAGGCCCCCGATTTCGAGGCCCCCGCATATTTTAAGGGAGAATTTATCAATGTCAAGCTATCGGATTACCTGGGCAAATGGGTGCTGATATGCTTCTATCCGGGCGATTTTACCTTTGTCTGACCGACCGAGATAGCGGCGGTCGCCGCTCAGCATGATAAACTCAAGGAACTCGGTGTCGAGGTCCTTTCAGTTTCAACCGACAGCGCTTTCGTTCATAAAATCTGGGTAGAAGATGAGCTTTCCAAAATGACCAAGGACGGTATTCCCTGGCCGATGGTTTCCGATGGTGCCGGTAACCTGGGCCGGGTCTATGGCGTATATGATGAACCGAACGGCGTGAATATTCGCGGACGGTTTCTGATCGATCCGGATGGTGTGATCCAGGCCATGGAGGTCCTGACTCCGCCTGTGGGACGGAAATTCGCCGAGACCCTTCGCCAGATCCACGCTTTCCAGCATGTCAGAAAAACCAAGGGTGCCGAGGCCACTCCGGCCGGATGGGAACCTGGCGACCAGACACTCAAGCCGGGCCCCGACCTTGTCGGCAAAGTCTGGAAAGTCTGGCAACCCAAAGAAAAATAGATATTAATCTTCTTCATAAAAGCGCTCTCAAATATGGGGGCGCTTTTTTTATTTTAATTCTGCTAAGTAGACCATCATAGCTATTATATATTTACATTTCAACAGATATTAATTATACTAAAAAATGAACCATAGAAAAAGAGGGTGGTAATGCATGATCTTAACCTGCGCATTAATGAAGTGCCATTGAAACTGGCTGAAGAAATTGATCCAGAGGGGTTCATAAAAGCGGTTGATAGTAGCTCGTCCATCCTGACTGAGAAGTGGCTCGACGAGGCCAAAATCAGTAAGCTTAACTGGCTATCGAGAAAAATTGCTGGCAGTCAAAAGGGGGAGGCTATTTACAAGATATATAAACCCAAAATTGATGCGCTTGAGGACTTTTCTCTATTTCCAAAGGAGGACCACAGGTATGAGATCAAGATAAGACCTAACATATATTTGTTTTTCAAGAATAACAAGGTAGTAAATCTTCAGCTTTTTATTGGCGGTGGTTTTACAATGCTTGAGGATTATCCAAATCCGCTTGAAGTTATAATGGAGGAATATCTTATTAACTGTGTTCAAACATTTGGCAAACCACATTCAACACCACCTGAAGCAAACCTCCCATTTTATGATTATGATCTTCCGATTTGGTTTGATAATGAATCACTGATACGCTTTAGTTTCCATCTCAGAATGTTGTTTTGCTGTAGATGGGAGCTTATGGAAAGGTTTCGAAAACGATTAAATCTCGATGAGGCAGACGATTAATCAGTCTCTAAAACTCATGCCACATCCAGACATTCGGTTCCATGTATACGCCCCTGTCCTCTTCCCTGCTGATCGTAACCGGTACCAGTGCGCCGGGGATAATATATTCACCGCTTTGCGGAAATTTCATGCCGGTGCGCGATTCCCATTCGGACACTGTGCCGGTTATGCGCATCGATTTGTGGCAGGGCTTGATAATTTTCGCCCCCAGCCTTTTATGCACCCGCAGCCATGGATCGAACGGCAGCCCGGAATCATCCTGCCACCTGATATAATCCTCAATCGGGGTCAATGGATAGCGGCTCTTGTATGTGGGACGAACCGGCGCGATCATGCCTTTGTAGCCATTTGATTTTCCGATTGCAATCATTGATTTAACCGCGAATGAACTAATTCCCTGTCCCTTATTCTCACCAAAAACTAACACCTGCAAAGCAGACATTATGTTTGGCTTGGCTCCGGCGCTATGATCCTCAATCCCTTTTGTGATGACCCAGTCCCATCCGGTTTCCGGAAAGTTGTCGAGAGCATCATTGTATTCGAGCGGAATCGAATTGCCGATTGCCAGTGGTTTTGATTTATCGGCGCCAACGATCACAAATTGATATTCGGGCAGATCGCGGTAGCAGTTTGACATATAATCCGCCGCCGGATCATAGAGCATAAACTCGGGCCATTCATCGGCAATCATAGAGGAGGCATAATTGACTAAGTCGCTGTCCTGTTTTGCCGTTATTGATATGTATTTATCACTTGGTATCATCATAGCGGTATCGAATATAATAAATTCTTCAAAATATCCGGGAATTTTTTGGGCACGGCTCTGTAATGGCTTTAGAAAATAATGAACGGGATAGTGGAGGAACTCGTCATTGTTACAAACACAGCATCGGGATCACCACATCGGGACCAAATGAAAGGAGACTGCTATGCCTTCCAGACTCATCATTACAGTAGCGGCTTTTTTGCTCCTGGCCCTCGCCGCAATGGCTGTCAGCCAGCAAAACGATAGTGATCATAAACTGTCCGGCCCGTACGTTCATGAAAATCTGTCGATCTTCCTGGTTCATGATAATTCTTCCGAGGATTCTGAGAATTTGATTTCACTTAAAGATGCAATGGAAAAGGGCTATGTTACGGTCAATGAAACCGGCAATGTAGGCGAGTTGACTGTCAGCAACAACTCACATTATCGGATTTACATTCAATCCGGCGATCTTGTCAAGGGCGGCCGTCAGGACAGGTTATTGCGTCATGACCTCGTGCTCGAGCCAAATGCCGGCGAGGTGCCCCTGAAATCGTTCTGCGTCGAGCATGGACGCTGGAGCGGGCGATCTGGCGCGGATGCAATGAAATTCGAGTCATCGGAAAACATGGTTGTCGGCAAGGATATAAAACTTGCGGTCAATCTGGAAGCCGATCAGCAAAAGGTCTGGGACAATATCGCCAGAATGCAATCGGGCGAAATAATGATGAGGGGCGGAAGATCAGGCAGCCTGGTTCTTATGATGGACAGCGCGGAACATCAAAACCTGCAACAACCATATATACAGGCAATAAAAGAGCAAATGGATGAGGATAATAATGCTGTCGGTATGGTTGTAGTGATTAACGGCGAAATCAACTGCGCGGATATATACCGCAGTCATGATCTGTTTGAAATGCAATTTGACAAACTGCTCAAATCCGCGGCAATTGAGGCGGTTGCTGTTAAGGGTGAATCTCAGAGCCCTATTGTTAGCATCTCGGATGTACAGACATGGCTGGATGAGGCTGAAAATGCGACAGCAGAGGTACAGGAGGTTGCCGTGAACATGCAAACTGTTGTACGGGAAACGGATAACCTGATCAGCTTTGAAAGCCGGAATAAATCGTCAAAAAAAGGCTGGATTCACAGGAGCATACTCAGCAAATAGTAATTATTAAATCAGTTCATTTTAATTGACAAATACAGGTATACAATTATACTATCTTTATAGCATATAAAACTGCATATGATGATTTACTTGCCCCGGGGGACATAAGTGCAGTTCCAGTCAGAGGAACAGCTTCATTTGGGAGGTCATAAATGAAAGCATCTATCTTATTAAGCGCAATAATTTTACTATTAGTCGCATCCGTGTTGATCGCAGCAGATGATAATCGATCGAAAACATCTGACGCGAACTTATCTCAGATACTGGACCATGATACTTATATAGATATCAATTCATTGCTGGGATTTGTCTACAATGACGGTACATTCTGCTATGACAATGATATGGTGCTGGGTAATGTTGCCGGGCTGTATTTTCCACGCGGCACAGAAAAAACCGTTATCTATTCTGCCGGATTATGGCTTGGTGCAAAGGTCAACGGCCAGCTTCGTATAGCTGTCGCGGAATACAACAGCGAATATGTGCCCGGGCCGATGACGGGCGGAACTTTTCAGCCGGACAGCCCAGATTTCAAGGTCTACAAAATCAATCGCGGCGATGATAATGCCAATCCAGACTATTTAAACTGGCCCACCGATCAGGGCGCACCGGTAGATCAATACGGCAATCCATTGCATTTCGGCGATCAAACCCTCTGGTCAGCCTATAATGACGCCGATCCGTTGAGCCATAACAATGATGCCGGAAGCACAGAACCCCTGGGAATCGAAATTCAGCATACCAGCGGAGCATTCAATCGTGTCGGCGCGCTTGGACGCACGATCTTCATGAAATTCCTGATTATCAACAAGGGCGGCAATCAGCTCGAGGACATGTATGTATCGTTGTGGGCCGACCCGGATATTGGTCATTCCGGGGATGACCTGATCGGATGCGACACAAGTCTTTCACTGGGCTATTGCTACAATGATGGTACGGATAACATCTATGGTGAGAAGGCGCCGGCTGTCGGTTTTACTTTTTTGCAGGGACCGCTTGTTGATGGCCTTCCGGATGATTCGGGCAAATTTATGGGGCAATGGTATTCGGGCAGGAAAAATCTCCCCATGTCATCATTTAATAAGTATATAAACGGAACGGATCCCCACTCTCCCCAGGAGAGCTATAACTATATGCAGGGCCTGGAGATTTTTGGCAATCCGGTCATCGATCCAAATGGCGATACGACCACATTCTATCATGCCGGCGATCCTGTTACCGGTACGGGATGGATTGACGATGCCTCTGCCGACCGCCGTTATATGCTCTCAGCCGGACCATTCAATATGATGCCCGGGGATTCGCAGGAAGTAATTATGGCGATAGTTGTCGGGCAGGGCAATAACAACCTGCAGAGCATAGTAGATCTGAGGCAAGTCGCCCAGCATGCTCAGGAAGTATATTTGAGCGATTTCAGCGTTCCACTCCCGAATGACAATTACTACGCCTACGGCCGCGGCATGGATCAGGCAGTTGACCTGATCTGGGGCGGCGGTGTGGAGACTCATTATCAGGACTTCATGGATCAGTATGGTGAGTTCTATGTTTTCGAGGGCTACAATATTTATCAGGGCGAAACGGAAAACGGGCCCTGGACAAAAATAATGACATTCGATATGACTGCAATGGAATCCCAGATGGCATTTGAGTCTGTGGCCGGCGAAAATACGGTCAATTGCTATGACGACAATGGGACTACAGTCTGTGATACCATACCGCGCCCATGGGATTTCAATCTAATATATAACTGGGTCGTCGATCAGCAATCTGGAGGACTGGAACTAAAGATCGTGCAATCCGGCAATGGTTCCGGTATCGAAAATCACCTGGTCATAAACGAAGATCATCTCGCCGGCGGACCGCTCATGAACGGTATCCCTTATTACTTCGCGGTCTCGCCTTATCTTATCAATATTGAGGATGTTCATTCCGAGGATTCGGTTTTCGCAGGTTTGAATTTCCTGGGATTCAAGATGGCCAACCTGGAAAGTTCCAAAAGCTCATTTACGGTAGTTCCCGAAGCCGATCCTGAATTTCCCCTGTCCGATACGGCGGATCATATTCAGGGAAATTCTGATGGAATGGTCATTGTCGAATATGTGGATTTTAATGTTATAAACACGGGCTACTATACGGTAACATTAAACCCCGATGAGACATGGAATTTGGAGCGTGACGGGATGTTTCTGCTGACAAATCAGGAAAATCAGTCAGGGGATTATGATTACCCTGTGATCGATGGCATTATGCCGCGTGTAATCGGTTCAAATCCGGGGATAGCCTCGGTACTCGAGATTGAGACTTCAGCAGGGCCGATTGAACCTGACAATGTCTTCTGGTCAATGAACTCCAGCGGTGATTATTATGTTTCTTCGGATTTCACAGGCTCGGATCAGGCAGCGATTGAAAGGTTCAACTGGCGCGGAAACATGGAAAACGAAGCCTGGGAATTCCGTTTCACGGCCCAGGGCAGTGAATACTACGACTGGACCACCGATTTCAAGTTCCCAAACAGGGCGCCGTTCGAGATATGGCATTTCACCGCGGATGACACGATCCCCGACCAACGTGACATATTCTGGATCATCGATGATGACGGTTCCGGCGGATGGAGCTGGGGCGACAGGATTTATGTCGGCGAGTTAGAATACCCCGCCGAACCATTGCCCCCAAATGCGGGCGATCTGGGATATGTATGGGATGACGATTTTCATCTGGGACGACTTTTATTCAATGATTACAGCGGCATGCTGGATCATCCGGAATTTGGCACAGTGGTCAGGTTTAATACCACAAAACCCAATACAACTGAGGACATCTTCGCCTTCCGTGTCGGCGGTGAATGCGGTGATGCCAATGCAGACCAGACTGTAAATATCACTGACGCGGTATACATCGTCAACTTCCTGTTCCTGAATGGCAGTGAGCCAGTGCCATTTGAATCTGGTGATGTTAACTGCGACAGCAAGATCAATCTCACTGATGCAGTCTATATGATAACATATGTTTTCCAGGGCGGGCATCCTCCCTGCGACACGGATGGTGACGGCAATTCGGATTGTTAGAGCGCAACTATTAGCAATTTGATATTGCCGAATAGAAACATAATCGCCATATTCAACATTGAACCGATCAGCGGAGGAATGATTTGATGAAATGGAGTTGTATTGTAATGCGACATATGGCATTGTGCGGGCTGTTTGTTTTAGTTTGCATTGTCCTGGCCTGCCAGGGAGAAGATAAGGTCGCAATCCCGGAGGAGGGTAGCGTACTCTCCGTCGACAGCGTTGAGATTCACTACCAAGTTTACGGCTCAGCCGAAAAGACACTCGTCTTTTTGCATTGCTGGAGCTGCGATGAGAGCTACTGGCGCAACCAGGTGGGACCGTTTTCCAGAGATTACAAAGTTGTCACAATCGATCTGGCGGGGCATGGCCAATCCGGCACGAATCGCGAGGCCTGGACGGTTGAAGCATTTGGCCGGGATGTTGTTGCCGTGGTAAATTATCTCGAGCTTGATAATGTTGTGCTGGTGGGTCATTCCATGGGGGCGGTTGTGATTATAGAGACTGCGAAAATGATCCCGGATAAGGTGCGTGCAATTATCGGCGTGGATATGTATCAGGATTTCAGCCTTGAGTTTACTGACGCTCAGGTCGACAGTTTTGTTGACAACTTCGAAAGGAATTTCAAGGAATATACATTCGACTATGTGCTGGCCCTCTTCCCTGCCGCATCGGATTCGGCGGTAGTTGAACCGATTGCCGAGGATATGGCCTCCGCTCCGCCGGAAATCGCGGTGGAGGCGCTCAGAAACACTGTTCTTTATGACTATAAGAAGGCGCTGGCTGATTTCGATATCCCCATTTACGCCATCAATGCCGAGAGATTCCCGACCAACGTTGAGGCCAACAAAGAAATCGCCGGGCATTTTGAAATAGGATTTATTTCAGAGACAGGCCATTTTCCTCAACTGGAAAAGCCCGAGGTATTCAATGAAATCCTAAGGAGCATGCTGGAAAAAATCTGGTAGGTTTTTAGGGCTGGCTTAATTCGGTTTGCAATCTACTCTTTTGGCTGCTATCGCTTTTTCGATCTCTTTTATCAGCATGCCTTTGGTACTGCACTTGATAAACACCACATTGAGTTTGTGCTTTTCGTAAGTCGCTCTCTTTTGCTCCACCCGGCTGCGGTAGTAGGGCATATGGTTAAAGCCGCAGATTTCCAGAAAGAGATTATATTCTGGCAGAAAGAAATCGGGACGAAACTGCCGTCCGCCCAGAAGCATCAATGGCTCATACAAGAACTCAACACCGTTTTTATAAAGATAATCGACGCAGATCTTCTCATATTGTGATCGGACACTGATGCCGGACCTGGTTTCAATTTTTGCGCCCGAATGGAAATCAGGTTTTGTTCGCTTGCCATGAGGACGTGAACTCCTGCCGGTTTTGCTGCTGAATGGTTTGGAATTCCTGCGCATAAATTCAGTATAACAAAACTGCTTTCGGATTCAAATCATATGATAAAAAATTACAGGCCCCGCCTTTTATTTCAGACGGGGCCTGCTTCATTCAAAGGATCGAAAGGTTGTCTATTTAATCAGCACCATCTTGCGTGTCTCGGAAGCCACGCCGTTGTATTCCGCCTTGTAGAAATAGATACCGGAGGCAACCGGATTGCCGCCGTGATCTTTTGAATCCCAGCGCACAATCACGATTCCGGCATCCGAATAGCCGCTGAATTCCTTCACAAGCTGGCCCTTGATGTTGTAAATCGCCAGACTCCAGTCACCGGCCTGTGGCAATGCCAGGCTGATTTCAGTTTCCGGGTTGAATGGGTTCGGATAGTTCTGCTCAAGCGCAAACTCGGTCGGCAGATGCTTTCTGCTGAGATTGACTTCAAGCTGAGCGCCATCGTAATCCGAAGCCTCGGCTTGAACCAGTTCCAGATTGCCATCGGTGATAATGCTAATCAATTCCGATCTGCCCGCAGGGATACTTGCTTTGTCGAAATTGTAGATTATCACATTCAGACGATTATTAACAATATCGGATTTAAGGCTCATATTCTCGATATCATCAGCCAGGCTGACATTGACATCAACACCATGCTCGACCTCAAAGGACAGACGTATCGCACCCAGGTCGATATCCGAGAATGCCTGTACCGTTAAGCCATCATGCGTGACACTGGTCGTCAGTTCAAGGCTGTTGGCAAAGGGGCTGAGTTTTGGATACGGAGCCGCATCACCATTGAGTACCCTGATCAGGTATACAAGGTCGCCAACTGTCAAGGTTCTTCCGTCAGCGTTGACATCCGAAGCCGCTATCTGGCCGGGCAGGTTGACGATAAATACTGATGGGCCATAGATGAAGAAATTGGTGTAAAGCACACCATCACCGATCTCATTGGGCACATTATTGAGATTCAAATCGCCGCGCGCATCGATAGAATCGGGATGACAGATACTGATGTATCCTTCATAGAAGATTATACATCTGCGCGGCTCGACCTTATCCCCCACGACACATAGATCGGGAGCGCCGAGGCCAAATGGCCTGTCGGCATCCGGATAAGTTACATCATCGAACTCATCCCAATCAACATAACCCAGCGGGCCATAAATTAATTTATCCACAAAGACCGTGTCGCCGGTCCTGTTTGAGACGAGATTATTGGTACAATCCAGCCAGATGAATTCAAGCGGAAAAATCTGGCCGCCGTAGTTTCTGTCGGAAGTGACATAGAACTTCATCCATGCCAGGGTACCGTTGGGATCGAATGCCGGTTCCGGCGGATGAGGCGCGCCGTTATTAATATCGGCCAAACCAACCAGCAGAACCATGCCGCCGGGACACTGGGAACCGCAATTTCCAAACGGTCCCGTGCGATATGTGAAGTATTCCCAATCCTCGATCGCTTCGGCCTGAAATGCCTCGATAAAGGTAAAAGCCGATGCATCGTAGCTGATCAGGAATTCGAATCCCCCGATACCGCCCCCTGTGTGGTTCTGGATTTCGACCGGAACAAGAGTATATACGCCATTGTAAACGCAGGTCGTATCACCCAAAGAAATCTCCAGACAGGTGGTTGAATCGCAGTCATCGAGCACTATTGTCTCAACCGTGATTGTGTCATAAGCTGAGGCTCCGCATGGATCGGTCAGTTCATATACAAATGTATAAGTAGCATCCATGACATCCGGCGTGAAGCAGGTTTTCATGGTTACCGGATCGAATGTGCCCGGGCCCTCGATCTTGCTCAATGTCAGGTCGCCGGCATCATGCTGCGGATCGGGATCATCGATAGCAAAGCTGTTGAAACAGCGCTCGACCGGTGATGTGCCGGGACAGTAGGTATATGAATAATTATTCTGCGCCGACGATATTGTCGGCGGATTGTTCTCTTCGATATTTACGGTCACCTGATCTTCGGCATATGAACCGCAATCATCAGTGACTCGAACTGTGAAGTTGAATGTCCCCGATGATCCGGGTGAGAAACATACCTGGCCTGTCTGGGCATTTATGGATGAACCGGCCGGGGCATTTGTCAGTGAGAATGTAAGATTGTCACTGGGCAGATCTGGATCATTGGCAGAATTGGCGAAACAGATTTCTTCTGCCGCATTACAGACGAACTCATCCATATCAGCCGCAACTGTAATAGACGGCGAACTGTTCATCTCGAAGGTAACCGTAAATGTTTCCTCGCAGAACTCATCACATTCATCAGTACATGTTATCGTTACAATGACACTTTCATCACCCTGTGGAGTATAGCACCAGTTGCCGTTAGCTAACTGGCCGGGACCATCAGTCAATTCACAACCGACAAGATTATTCTCGGCGTCGGTGGCCGAAACCGGCAGGCAGACCTCGGTCGGTGTACACTGGGTAATTGTTGTATCTTCAGGGATATCGCAAACCGGCGCAGTATTGGGATTGAATTCAATCAACTGGTCACAGCTGGCTGAATTTCCGCAGTCATCGGTAGCTGTCCAGGTCCTGGTGATAACATTGCCGTTGGTGACATCGGCATAGGTAACATCAGGAGCTGTATCGCAGTTATCCGTTGCTGTAGCTGATCCGGTATTCGATGGATCGCTTGAACCATTGCAGTCAATTGTGATATCTGCGGGACAGGTTATTACAGGTACTTCTGTATCATCTATGGTAATCAACTGTGAACATTCGGCATAATTACCTGATGCATCTGTTGCCCTGTAGGTTCTGGTTATAATCTCCGGGCAGCTGTTACCATCAGAGACATCGCTGATATGAGTCACCACAGGATTTGTATCGCAGTCATCTGTGACCGTAACAGCATTGATATCAACCGGTGGAAGATCGGCAATACACTGCACTGAGACATCATCCGGGCATGCAATAGTCGGTGCAGTTGTATCCTCTATCGTGATCAACTGGTCACAGCTGGCTGAATTACCGCAGTCATCGGTAGCTGTCCAGGTCCTGGTGATAACATTGCCGTTGGTGACATCGGCATAGGTAACATCAGGAGCTGTATCGCAGTTATCCGTTGCTGTAGCTGATCCGGTATTCGATGGATCGCTTGAACCATTGCAGTCGATTGTGATATCTGCAGGGCAGGTTATCACGGGAGCTTCTGTGTCATCTATCGTAATCAACTGAGTACATTCAGCATAGTTGCCGGAGGCATCGGTTGCCCTGTAGGTTCTGGTTATAATCTCCGGACAGCTGTTACCGTCTGAAAGATCGCTGATATGAGTCACAGCCGGATTTGCATCGCAGTCATCTGAAACTGTCACGGCGTTGATATCAAACGGCGGAAGATCGGCAATACATTGCACTGAAACATCATCCGGGCATGCAATAGTCGGTGCAGCTGTATCCTCTATCGTGATCAACTGGTCACAGCCGACTGAATTTCCGCAGTCATCGGTAGCTGTCCAGGTTCTGGTGATAACATTGCCGTTGGTGACATCGGCATAGGTAACATCAGGAGCTGTATCGCAGTTATCCGTTGCTGTAGCTGATCCGGTATTCGATGGATCGCTTGAACCATTGCAGTCAATTGTGATATCTGCGGGACAGGTTATTACAGGTACTTCTGTATCATCTATGGTAATCAACTGTGAACATTCGGCATAATTACCTGATGCATCTGTTGCCCTGTAGGTTCTGGTAATAATCTCCGGGCAGCTGTTACCATCAGAGACATCGCTGATATGGGTCACAGCCGGATTTGCATCGCAGTCATCTGAAACTGTCACGGCGTTGATATCAACAGGTGGAAGATCGGCAATACATTGAACTGAGACATCATCGGGACATGTGATAGTCGGAGGAGTTGTATCCTCAATCGTGATCAACTGATCACAGCTGGATGAATTGCCACAGTCATCGGTGGCTGTCCATGTTCTGGTGATAACATTGCCATTGGTGACATCGGCATAGGTAATATCCGGTGCCGTATCGCAGTTGTCTGTCGCTGTGGCTGATCCGGTATTTGATGGATCGGTTGAACCATTGCAGTCAATTGTGATATCTGCAGGACAGGTTATTGCCGGTATTGTGGTATCTTCAACCACAATCGTCTGAATACAGACAGCCGAATCGCCGCAACTATCGACCGCCTTCCATCGTCTTGTAATTGTCTTTTCCTGCGGGCATGATCCGGCGGTTTCCGTATCAGTATAGCTGATAGCCGGATTGGCATCATGATCATCGGTCGCGCTGGCTGATCCCGTATTGGATGGATCGGTAGACTCTGAGCATTGCAGTGCAATATCTGCAGGGCAGGTTATTACTGGCGGATCATTTATCTCTACATTAATAGTAACTGTATCATAAGCTTCGGCCCCGACTTCATCGGTAACCTTGAAAATAAACTGATAGCTATCATCCATGCTCGCGGGTGTAAAACAATGGCTGGCGTTGATTGGTCCGACTCCCACAATACTGGTAAATGTGCCGGGGCCCTGAACCATCTCGACCGTCAATGTATCCCCTTCACAGTTGGCATCCTCGGCAAGAATATCGATACAGATCTGCTCCGGTGCACACAGGAAATAATCGGTCAGGCCGCTCAATTCAATAGTAGGTTCCTGGTTGGCGAATTTGATCTTCACAATCAGGTCGTTGTAATCCATATCGCCGCCATTGTTCAGGTCCTCGAAACAGACCAGGTACTCATGCGGAACAGATGTTGAATAGACCCGGGCATGATCGAAATTATCTGAATTCATGAAATTCTCGGTAAACCAGATATGATATGTGGAAAGATTCGGTTCCATGTAGAAGCCGATTGAATCTCCGGCGGTTATAGTAAATGTGGTAGAATCACCGGGCACATTGGAACCGGAAAAGATCTGGTATAATGTGCTCGAATCCCCGGCAACATACCATCCGGAATTTGCCGTTGTTGATGATCCGGCAACCTCTATTATAATTGTCGCCAGGTTCTGTCCGGGCAGGGCGCAGAATGTTTCGATTCCCAGCTCATCGGCATCAGCATCGATATCATAGCCCAGGTCATCAAAAATCTCCTGCAGGGTCGGTTCGCCCGAACCGCGCTTGGTCGACAATGAATCCGCCCACCAGTCATCCTCGGCGGCGGTTGCAAGTGAGGTGAGAAGAAAAGTGAAGCCCAAAACGAGTAGCAGTATCAATGGTTTTCTCATAGTATCTCCCATTCCTATGTAGAAAATGTTTTTTACAACTCAGGGTGCGGCCCGGTGCGCCATGAAATCCAATTACGGCCCACACTATAACTGTCAAATGGACTGGCCACAGATTCCATTTGACCTGTTTCAGGTCATTATCAATTTTGTCAAAGCTCTTTTTTAAACAGGCTTCGCAGTTACGAAGTAATAGAAATGTAAAGTTGTAAATTTATCCCAAAACGTACTTTTAAAATGTTCAAATTTTGGACATCTGTCAAGTAAATTATTCGACTTAACTTATTTTTAATCAACATTTTCCGAAGGTTTATAAAGGACATATACGACTATTTTAGTGGTCTTTTATTTAATGCCGGGCGCAGCTGTTAAAGAATGGTTAATCGGATTGACACTGAGGGATGGATAGGATTAGCTTTGGCAGCATGGTCGAAGTGTTGTCTAAATTACAGTCAAATAAAGATTTAAGTTAAATCTGGTTTTCTTTTTCCGATAATGAAAATATATCTGCAAAGTTAATTGAATTTAAAATAAACTTGGGAAGAGGGCTGATTCCAAATGATCAACACCGGCTCGCAAAAGGCCGAGAGCAAAAATCACGCAAGTCCTGAGGATTTCAGCGCTCTTTTGGATTCACTTGATGATTTCCTGGCAATTGTCGGTCTTGACGGCAAAATTTTGCATTTCAATCAAACCCTTGTCAGGAAACTGGGCTATACCCGGCATGAGCTTCAAAACATGTCGATCCTCGATTTACATCCCCCGGAAATGCAAAGCAGGGCCCGGGAAATGCTGTCCCGGTTGAAGAATCAGGATGTGGCCTCCTGCTTTATCCCGCTTATGACCAGCAGGGGCAATACAATACCGGTGGAAACCCGCCTGTCGCGCGGCCGCTGGAATGGCACGGATGTTATTTTCGGAATTGCCCGCGATATTTCCGAACAAATCGACACCGAAAGTGAACTTCAGTACAGACAGAATTTTGAGCGGCTTATTACGACCATATCCTCACGCTTTATAAATCTCAGGCCGGAAAATACCGATGCGGAAATCCGCGAAGCCCTGCGTCAGATTGGATGTTTTACCGGCGTTGATCGCAGTTACCTGTTTCTTTTTAATGATGACCTGAACCGTATGCTAAACACTTATGAATGGGTTGACGGCGAAATCGATGCGCAGAAAATAAGTGTGGCTGAATTTGGAACCGAGCTGTTCCCCTGGTTTATGTCGCGCCTGAAGAATTTTGAGAACATCTATATCCCCTCAACCGATGCCATGCCGCCGGAAGCGCAACTTGAGAAAGACAGCATGACAGCCCGTGGGATAAAATCACGATTGCTCATTCCCATGCTTTACGGCGGCAAATTACGCGGATTTCTGGGCTTCGATTCGATACAGGTGGAGCGTACCTGGCCCGATGATTTCATCACACTGATTAAAATCGCGGGCGAGATATTCGTCAGCGCCCTGGAACGCCGTAATTTCGACAGCGCCCTTCGTCAATCGGAAAGCCGTTACCAGGAACTGTTTAATTGCGTTGTTGATGGCCTTGGGATTGTTGATGAAAATGAGCTGATTGTAATGTGCAATCCGGCTTTCGGCAAGATACTGGAAGTCGAAAATCACTGTGAATTAATCGGACGCAGCATTTTGGATTTCATCCCTGAGAACTTTCATGATTTCATCCTGGCGCAGACAGAAATCCGCCGTCAGAACAGGTCTTCGCAGTATGAGGTTGACATTATAACTGCAAAAAACAACCGCCGGGTGGTGCTGGCCTCGATCTCGCCCCGCTTCGACGAAACGGGAAAATACACAGGCACATTCGGAAACTTCGTGGATTTCACCGAGCGTCGCAATATGGAGGAGCAGTTGCAGGCGGCCAAGGACGCGGCTGAATCGGCCAGCCGGGCTAAAAGCTCTTTCCTGGCAAACATGAGCCATGAATTGCGCACACCATTGAATTCGATCATAGGCTTTGCCGATCTGCTGGAACAGGAGAACCGGAACACAATCAGCCAGGAACATCTGGAATACATCCGCATAATTGCCCAGAGCGGTCATCACCTGATGGACCTGATCAACGATATCCTCGACCTGGCAAAGATTGAGGCCGGCAAATCTGTGCTGGAAATTGCCGAGGTAAATCTGGGTCAGTTGGTTCGAGACTCAATCAAGACGGTTCAGGGCATGGCCCGCAGCGCCGAGGTCAGGCTGGGATGTGATGCTAATCAAGACTGCCGGGTAATGGCCGATGCCAAAAAACTGAAGCAGATTCTTTACAATCTTTTATCAAATGCCATAAAATTCACGCCTGCCCAGGGATCAGTCCAGTTGTCGCTGGAAGAACAGGGGCAGGAATATATTATCTGTGTCAGTGATACCGGTATCGGGATAAAAAAGGAGGACCAGGAACTGATCTTTGGCGAATTCCAGCAGGTAGACCATTCCCTCGCGCGCAAATTCCAGGGAACAGGGCTGGGGCTCAGCCTGAGCCGCAACCTGGTGGAAATGCATGGCGGACGGATCTGGGTGGAAAGCGAGCCGGGCCAGGGCAGCAACTTCTTCATCGCCCTCCCTGTAGGCCAGATAATATCATCAAAACAGGAAAAAACGGAGAATGACTCCGTCGAAAATAAAAACGGTTCCTCGATAAATATCCTGGTAATCGATGATGAGGAGTTCAATCTCAGGCTTATCCGATCAGCATTGCAGAAGCATGATTTCAGTATAATGACAGCCACCTCAGCCATGGAAGGAATAGAATTCGCTCAAAAATATGGCCCTGATATAATATTGCTGGATATACAGTTGCCTGACATGAACGGCCTTGACGCACTGGACAGGCTCAAAGCCAACAAGAACACGACAGATATCCCGGTCATTGCCGTAACCGGCCAGGCCATGCCCGAGGATCGTGAGCGATTTCTGGTGGCCGGTTTCTCGGACTATATTAGTAAGCCGATTGATATAAAGGAACTGCCCTTGAAAATAAAAGATACAGTTATTAATAAAAACTGACGACACTAATGCAAATAGCTCCGCGGTAAAAACATCAGGTAAGACAATCTTCAGGGGCTCATGAAAGACAGAGATGTATAACTGTGATTTAAAAGACGCTTCGATTTTCCTCGTTGATGACGAGGTATTCAATATCCGTCTGCTCAGGAGTATCCTGAATTCTGAAGGCTACCTGAATATCCGTTCGGCCGGGAATGGTGCCGATGCCATGAAGATGATCGAGGATGAACCGCCCGATCTGATACTTCTGGATGTTATGATGCCGGGCATGGATGGTTTCGAGGTTTGCAGGAAGATAAAAAGCGATCCTCATTTGCGTTTCATCCCGGTCATAATTGTCACCGCCCTGGATGATGTAGATGATTATGTGCATGCTATCGATGAGGGCGCGGATGATTTTATTACCAAGCCGGTCAATGCCACTGTACTCAAGGCGCGTGTTCGTGGATATCTCAGAAACAAGAAGCTCAATGATGAGGTCCTGCGTTTAAATCAACTCAAAAAGGACCTTACCCGCATGATTGTCCATGATCTTCGTTCGCCCATGTCCGCTATTATCGGCTATATTGATCTTTTGAAGCATACGGCCGAAATGTCATCAAAAACGGAAGGCATGGTCGATACTCTGATGAATGCCGCTCAGGACGCCTCGATGCTGATCGACAACCTGCTCGGCGTGGAAAAACTGGAATCGGGCACACTGAAAATAAATCCCCGCGATACCAACCTGGCTGAACTTATCAATCATGAAATCGAGTTATATAATGCCGAGCTTTTAAAACATAATATCACTGTTCGTTCTGAAGGTAGCAATGAGCTTGTCTGCCAGTGTGATCATGATCTGATTAAACGAGTTATCCAGAACCTGCTTGGTAATGCAATCAAATTCTCACCGGATGGCGGGGAGATTTTGATTGGCTGGAAGAAGCTCAATAACAGCATAATGTTTGGTATCTGCAATCATGGCCCGGTAATACCACCCGAAGACGCTTCAAAGATATTCAGCAAGTTTGCCCAGATCGACGACCGCCCCGAAATCGCACGGCGCGGAGTCGGTTTGGGATTGACCTTCTGCAAAATGGCTATCGATGCTCACAATGGCAAAATCTCCATCATTTCACCACCGGAGGGCTGGGAGGACGGCGCGCGATTCGAGGTCAGTTTACCGTTAAATGCTGTGCCTCACAATAATAAGCAAGTGCTTCAGGTTTAATCCCATTCTATTCTCACTTCAATGAAACCTGCATTCTTTGTTTTCGTCTAAAAGAATAAAACTATTTGCGGGGAATCAGATTATGAAGGCTCAACATTACATTCGTGCAGCCCTTTTTGTACTGTTCATCTGCTTTTTAGTCTCCGGTTCGGGTGTCGCGCAGGATCCGGAAATCGACCTGTCAGATATGTCGAGCGGAGAAAGAATGCATGAATACCTGAACAGGCTGGAGAAATTCGGCTTTCATGGCTCTGCTCTGGTGGCACAAAATGGAGATGTGGTTTGTAATAATGCCTATGGACTGGCTCATCCCGAAAAAAATATTGCGAACACAAAAGAGACTCTGTTCAGCACAGGGTCGCTAACAAAGCAATTCACAGCCACAGCGATCCTGTATCTCTATGATCGCGGAAGATTGGACCTCATTGATTCACTGCCGGTTTATTTTGACAATGTCCCCTCGGATAAAAGATCGATAACCATACATCATCTACTGACACATACATCCGGTCTGGAATCCGATTTCGCCTCGGATGATGAATCGGTCAATCGTGATGAATATGTACATCGAGTACTAACAAGCGAACTGCTGGATCGTCCCGGAGCAGGCTATGCCTATTCCAATTCCGGCTATTCCCTGCTCGCGGCCATTATTGAAAAAGTAGGCAATCAAAGCTGGGAAAGCTTCCTGATCGATTCCTTGTTTAACCCTCTGGAGATAATAAACACCGGCATGTTCAGCATGCATGGCAAACCTGTGGCGCATTCTCACAATAAGAACCTGTCCCACGTTTCGCCTCTCGACCGCCCAAAAGAATGCTGGAACCTTATCGGCAATGGCGGAATGCTTTCGACGCCTGATGATATGCACAAATGGTTTAATGAGCTATATAAGGGTGATTTGCTGAGCGACAGTGCCCGCCAACTTATGTTCACTCCGCATGTGCGCGAATATCCTGATGACATCACTTATTATGGCTACGGCTGGGTAAATCAGGAATCAACCCGCAGGAAGAGCACTGTAATCTGGCATAACGGGGGAGCAATGCCTCATGGCTGGAGTTGCGCGGTCTACTATTACGCCGCCGATGATGCTTTATTCATAGTCTTTTCAAACAAACCTGTGGAGGGATTTCTGCCTGTCGATCACCTGGCCGTGTATCTTTCCATGATCCTTTTTGGAGAGGACCTGGAATTCCCGCCCCGGTTGAACGATGATCTCCTGCCCCTCAATCCCAATTTGGAGGGCCTTTATTCAGTCAATAATGATAATGGCCTTGAAATATCGGCAGCCGATAGCTGTTTGCAAATTATCCCTGTAGGGCAGAAAGCACTGGATATTTTCTATCCCTCGGATATGAGCCATATGCTGAAAAAATACAACCTGCTCACATATGAAATGGCCACTGCCCTGTTTGCCGGTGATTACGATAAAGCCGCCGGCTACTGGCATTCATTCGGGGATAATGATGTCGCCGGAATGCTTAAAGAGTATCGGCAAGCGCTCAAGCCCGAAGGGGAATTAATCGATTTGAAAATACTTGGAACGAGGAAGGCTGATGGCATCGAGACATTTCTCAGGGCTGAGTTCGAAAATCAGACATTCCATTTAAAAACCGCATGGAGTCGTGGAAAATGTATGGGCATGTCCGAAAAGAGTATTGATCCGCTTCGGCTACTGCCTGTTGCTGAGGGGATTTTTGCCGGGTACAATTTCCAAACTGGCGAACGTTATAGTCTGAGATTTGAAGAGAATAACAAAGTGATTCTGGATTTTTTGGGGTTGATAGTCAGGGCCAAACGTCAGCCTCAGGACAATTGAGTCACCTTGTCCAGTTCACGACGAACCGCGGCCGCAATCAGCTTCAGGGTCAGCGGTTTTTTCAGGAATGCGCCCACTCCCAGATCATGGGCCTCGGCAACGCGATCGGTTTCGGCGAATCCTGATACTATCAATGCTCTCTGGGAAGGGTCAATCTCAAGCGCCTTTCTGTAAGTCTCGGTACCATCCATACCACCCGGCATTACCATATCAAGAATCAACAGATCAAAATTTTTCTGCTTTAGAATCTCAAGCGCTTCTTCACCGCTCTCGGCCGAGGCTGTTTTATAGCCGAGTTTTTCGAGCAATAAACGAGTAACATCCCGTTGCGTTGCATCATCATCAACCACAAGGATCGATTCATCACCGCCGGAGATCTGGGTTATATCTTCACTTCTGATAGTATCTCGAGAAATCGGAAAATACAGGTACATGCTGGTACCCTCGCCGGGTTTGCTTTCACAATCTATATAACCGTTGTGATCCTCCATGACGGCATGCACCACGCTAAGTCCCAGGCCGGTGCCTTTTTTCCGTCCCGCTTTCTTGGTTGTAAAGAACGGATCAAAGATTCTGCTCAGATGATCCGGGTCGATACCTGCTCCCGTATCGGAGATGCTAAGCTTGACATATTCGCCCTGCGGGATCCGGCCATACCTGTATGTCTCTTCATCCACATAGTAGTTTCGGGTTTTGATTGTCAATGTACCAATGTCCTGCATGGCATCGCGGGCATTGCCCACCAGATTATATATCGATCTGAAAATCTGCGAGGAACCGCCCATGATATTCATCAAATCGGGAGTGAGGTCCTTTTCGATAACCAGTGAGTCCGGGCATGGGCTGATTCTGCTTAAAACCTGCTCGACGACTTCATTGAGGTTGACAGGTTCCTGATTATAATGCCCTCTGCGTCCCAGTGTCAGCAATTCCTGGTTTATTTCGGATATCTGTTCGGCCGCTTTTTTCATGTCATTCAGGAATTTTATGGCCGGGTTATCACGGGGCAGATCATCAATAATAAGATCGGGATAAGCTACCAGGGGTCCCAGCAGATTATTGAAATCATGCGCCACCTGCCCGGCAATTCGTCCTGCCGTCTCCAGCCGTTGAGCCCGGGCGGCAAATTCCTGCAGGCGCTTTTTCTCGGTCAGGTCGATCACGATACCGCGCAGGCCGACAGGTTTGCCATCCTGAAGAATCGGGCTGGTATAAATGGATACGATTGCTATGCTACCGTCTTTTTTCTGGAGCCTGTACTCGCTGTTGCTGGATGGTTGGCCCTTCATACTGGCCATGAAATTTTTGCGGACACGCTCGATATCATCAACCTTCAGGACATCAAAAATCGTTACCCCTTGTTTTATGTCCTTGATATCATAACCGCTGAACTTCAGGCCTGAACTGTTAACAAAAGTGAATTTCCCTTCAGCGTCGATTTCAAAAATCGTCTGGGGCAGCAGGTTGGCTAGGTCTTTGAAACGTTTTTCGCTTTTCTTAAGCTTCTGTTCAATTTTTTTCTGATCGGTTATATCCTCGGCCACCCCCTCGATCCAGCCTTTGGAAGCATATATTTTTGCAGAATAGCGCATCCACACTGTGCTGCCATCTTTAGTACGGAATTCCGCCTCAAAATTCTTCACCTCTCCATATTTAGAAAGGATATCCAGCATCATCTTGCGTGCGTCCGGGTCGATATAATTGCCGCTGGTCATATATTTTTGTATGGCTTCCTGCCGGCCATCAAAGCCGAACATGCGTGCCAGCTGATCATTGCATTCCAGGATCTTGCCATCCGATATTCGAGTACGGAACAACCCTACCTGGGCATTATGGAACAGGTTGCGGTAAGTTTCCTCGCTGTCGAGAAGTTCCTGTTCGATTTTTTTATGATAGGTAATATCAGCTATGGTACCTACCATACGAAGTGGCTTGCCATCATTATCGCGCCTGACAACTTTGCCCCGCCCGAGAATCCAGATATATTCTCCTGAAGATTTTCGCAATCTGTATTCGCGCCGGAAGATTTCTGTCTCGCCGGCAAAATGCCTTTTAAGCTCTGCCTGCATGCCGGCCTTGTCATCCGCGTGAATCAGGTCCATCAGAACTTCAAAATTATTATCGATCCTGACCCGGTCATAACCGAGAATATCGTACCATGATGGGCTCCTGTATACATGATCAGTCTTGATATCCCAGTCCCAGACGCCATCACTGGCAGCATCCAGGCTTAGATTCAGCCTTTCCTCACTTTCGCGCAGGGCCCGGTCGGCTTTTCTTCGGCTGATAATTGTATTGGAAAGTATCAGGACGATGAGCAACAGAAGTATTATGACCATAACGGCCAGAAGCAACGGCCAGCGGTTTTTGCTTATAAAGGATTCCGGACGGTTCTCAATTTGTGCCGTGGCCGGCAGGGTCAATTGTTCAATATCAAATCTCTGTATCTGATCATAATCGAAAAGGTATCTATGTACGGTGCCGGGCTGTACCCGAATCTGATCCGCTGCCTCTCCCCGAAATATCTTCAAAGCCATATCAGCTGCGGCCCTGCCCTGGTCTTCCCCGCTGACCATGTATCCGCCCACAACTCCCATACCGACAAGGCTCCCCAGGTGACTGTAGACCGGCACAGGCGAGATCCCGGACATAGCCGGGACCGCATTCTGAAATAAAAATGAACGTCCATTGGCATCACGGGTAAACAGCAGGTAAAATACGATGCTGTTCTGATCCAGATCAGATAGATATCCCAGCAGGGTGTTCCAGTCCACATCAGAGAGATAATCAAATTCAAGCCTGTCACTGAATTGAGCAAACTGCTCACGAGCGGTCCTTTCCAGGGCCCGCCCGGTCATTGTCTGGTCCGAAATCACAGCAACTTTGCTTACATTTCTGTGAATTCCAAGCGCCAGTTCGAGGGTCCCGGCCAGGTCCTCGGTTTGCAGAACGCCGGTTATTTTCAGTCCGCTTTCCAACACCTGCGGATCATAGTCATTGATCCCGCAAAATACCATTGGGGTGCTGTCAAAAATAGATGGCCTGTGATTGAGGATAAACTGCAGGGCCACATCATCGCAGATAATCAGTAAGTCCGGAGGGTCGGCCGAATAACGGAGCGACATAATATCTTTTAGAAGATCAAGGTGCTGCGGATCGAGGCTGCGGTTTGAATTCAAAAATTCATGATCGATTTCGAAATTGAAATCCGGGGCACTGAGAAGTCCCTCTCTGATTCCTTCATCTATATTGACAGTCCATGAAAAGCCGTGGCTGTAGGACTGAATCACAAGGACATTTTTAAGCGGCTTCCCTTCTCCGGGTATCTGGCCCGCAAGATTTATGCAAAGAGACAGGAACACCGTAAGCAGAAACATCAATATCCAATTTATGTGAAGCCTTAGACTTTTAATAAATCTATCCTCCGCAACCGTTACAGCCGCTTTTTTGCACCCCTTTTTTGCTTGTCTAATGTTGTACGGACATTGTTGCGAAAATATTTTAACTCTTATTTAACATATATATGATCGGATTAAATCGCAATGTTCATTAGCCGCAGGATCTCTGGATAGAAGTTTTTAACGCCCAATAAAAGAGTGGAATTGTCAAAATTAGCCGTTAAATTCCGATAATTAAAGCAATTCGGGCACCATGCCTGATTGGGATTGTTTTACCCAACGAAAACCGGAAACCTTTAAAAGGCGGGCAAACTGGCGCTAACAAAATCCTAACATGGGCTAATGTTGACAAAATCGGGCCATTAAGTTATTTTTGAGGCGTCATTTGCCTTGTGGATCATAACCTATGAAATCAGGAAATTTGCAGAAAGTATCGGTCTCGGAAGGATTGTCGTCAGATTTGCTGGCTCCCGAAATTACCGAGTATGACCAGGAACTATACCGGAAGCTCGTCACGGTTGAGTTGAGCGATGAGATGCGTCATATGCTCGAAAACCCGGAGGAGGTTCATTATCGTCAGGACAGCGTGCTGGCGGTACACTGGCACCCGGAATTCATACCCATGCCGGTAATCTCCAGGCGTGTGGAAAGGATGTTCCCCAATAGTGACCTGGAGCTCCTGATCCCAACACAGCATAATGTGCTCATGACTCACAAGGGCTATACCGGTGTTGAGGTCGATTGCTATTCAAGGGAGTTCAACCGCAAGGTACAGCTGCTGGTGCATTTCGAGGAGGACAAGGTGACCGATGCCACGGTATTCAAGAATATGCTTTCGCATACTTTCAAATACCGCACTGGTCAGCTGTATGAATTTATAGATACGATACTCGAGATTAAATATGAGGACAGGCTCAGCCGAGCGGCCGCAAAAACCGGCGCGGATTCAGAAATGGTCAGCTTTATCCGGGCCTGCACCGCCAAGGTCAAAAAGCTCCTGGAGATGAATTTTTCAGAGACACCGCCGGAGATGATCAGAAACAAGCTGCTCAAGTACTATCTCGACCTGATGCGGGATCATTTCGAGGAACATTTCATAAACCGGGCGCAGATATTCCTGAAAGCTATAAAGAAGATCGTCAAGGCCAATTTTTCGCTCAAACATTTTTACGAGACGCCGGAGATGATCGAGGAAATTCGTTCACTGGGCGGAGGTATAGTAATCCCGCATCCCGAACAGTTCTGGCCGATTCTACTGGCGGATTATGATGTTGACGGCTATGAGGTCTGGAATCCGCAGTCACAGGAGTATACCAAGTTCCTGATTGATGTGGTGCATCGCAAAAACAGCCAGAGCGGCCATAAAAGACGAATACTGGTTTTCATGGGCGATGATTGTCATATGGGCGAGAAGGTCAAGGAACCGCGTTTCCAGGATTTTGACAAGGCCAGCCGCCAGATCGGCTATCAGCCGCCCTGGGATGATCCGGCAATTCGCAAAAGTCTGATTCTGGGAGATATTGACCGCCGGACGGTTATAAACGAATACAAAGAGAGATTGCAATAATCTTAAGCGCGGCACCGGAGGTGCTACACAATGGCAGAAGAAATTGATGATTTCAGGCATGAGTCTCTTCAGGATTGCGAAACAATCGTAAGGTATATCAATGCCATCAGCGAGGGTTTCCAGAACGGGCATCTGGTTCTCGGCAATAACGGCAATGATATCGTCCTGGAACCCTGGGGTATGCTCAAGCTTGATCTCAAGGCCCGCCGAAAAGATGGCAAAATCAAGCTGAGTGTCAAAATCAGCTGGAAAGAGAAACCTGACCTTTCCGAGGAAGAGTCCCGCCCGCTCATAATCGAGCCAAAGAGGAGTGAGTAGTTCTTGCCTTTTCGGAAGGAAATCGACGAAAATCTCAGATTCCTGGTTATCGAGGTCCGCTCGCAGCTTCAGAGCACCCGCAAACTGATCAACCAGGCCGGGGCGGTATCTATCGAAAAGATTAATTCCCGCGACGATTATATAGATAATTTAAAGGGGGTAATCGAAAATAAGTGCTTTTCGCAGATTTATCATGTCAGCCAGGAGGACAAGGAAACGGTTGACCTGATGAAGGCGGTTATAAATATCACCTCCAATCTCGAGCGAATTGCCGACTACTTCGTAAATATAGTCAGTCAGACAGGGCATTATCAGGATAAAGCATTCATCAACCGCTATCCGACAGAAATCTGCTTCAATGAAATAGAAGATGCCCTGAATAAAATCTATGAGGCGACATTTTCCCGCGACCTGGATATGGCGGTGGAAATCTGCCGGGCGGAATACCGCCTGGATGAGATCTATCGCGATGTCTTCACAAAAATTCTGGGACAACTGCAGGAAGGCAAAAATATCGGCGAACTTCTGACCACGACTTTTATTTTCCGCTACCTGGAACGTGTCGGTGACTGCCTTCAGAATATAGGCGAATCTATAATCTCGGCCGCGGTGGGTGAAAAACTGAAGATTCATCAATATCAGGCCCTCAAGCAGACATTGCAGCGCATGGATATCGATGCGCCTATCTCCGATTTCGCTTTTGAGTCGATCTGGGAAACCAGGTCCGGATGCCGCATAGCCAGAATTCGCAATAAAAAAAGCGGCAGCCTGTCAACCTCGGCCATCTTCAAAGAAGGGCGAGTCAGCAAGCTCAGGAGCGAAAAGGAGAATATCGAAAGATGGCAGCGCATCTCGCCCGGGCTGACACCGCGTGTTTTTGGATTCCAGGAGAATGGCCAGAACGGTTCTCTGCTTCTGGAATACCTGGCCGGCGCAACCCTCGAGGAACTGCTCCTGGGGGATGATCGTAAAGCAATGGAGGATGCGCTCGGGCTGGTAAAAAATACTCTGCTGGATATCTGGAGCCGTACCGAGAAAGATCAACGGGTCAATGCCGGGCTTTCCGATCAACTCCTGGAAAGAATCGAAGAGGTCCATCGGGTGCATCCCAATTACACATTCCAGGACAAGCAAATCGGATCACTGGAAACACCATCATACAACGATCTTCTGGAAGGTATCTCCAAAATTGACGACAGCCTGTTTGCGCCATTTACAGTGCTGATCCATGGCGATTTCAATATCGACAACATCATATACAACCGTGGCGAGAGAAGAATCCACTTCATCGACCTGCACCGCTCCCGTGAGCAGGACTATGTTCAGGATGTCTCGGTCTTTATAGTCTCGGCCTTCCGTATACCCATAGGCGATCCACGGGTGCGCAATCAGCTGGACTGGGCCATTCACAACTTTTTCAATTTCGCCAATGATTTCGCGCAATCGAAAAATGACAGCACATTTGAGGCCCGCCTGACATTGGGCCTGATCAGGTCCTTCACAAGTTCCACTCGTTTCGAGTTGAAGGAAGAATTTGCCAAGTCGATGTATCTGCGGGCGGTCTTCCTGATCGAAAAAATGCTCGCCCACGAGGGCAAACCGTGGGAGGAATTCACTCTTCCCAAGCAAACCTTGGTCAACTAATCCGGGAATAGACTACTATGAATTCAGGGAAGAAATACAAAATCGGCGTTGTGGGAGTATCCGGCGGATGGTCCTCGGAACGCCTTGCTGATGCGGTCAAAAAAATGACTGGAGAACGGATCCTGATCGACATGAACCAGATCATACTCGATCTGCATTCCGGATGCGTGCGTAAGAATGGTTTCGATTTGTCCGCGTTGGATGGCCTGATAGTCAAGAAAATCAGTTCCAAATACTCGCCCTATGTGCTCGATCGACTGGAAATACTGCGTTTTTTAAAGGCCCGGGGCCTGCGCATTTTCTCCGACCCGGAAAAGATTTACCGCGCAATCGATCGGCTTAGTTGCACAGCGACTCTTCGTCTGGGCGGTATTCCCATGCCCCCCACTGTGATTACCGAAAATGTCGATGAGGCGGTTTTGGTCATTGAACGTTTCGGCGAAGCCGTTCTGAAACCCCTGTATACATCCAAAGCGCGAGGCATGAAGCTCCTGCGGGCCGAAAACGGCCTCAGGGATTCAATCAGAGAATTTCGTGATGAGGGCAATCCACTGATGTATATACAGAAAAAAATTGAACTACCCGGCAAAGATCTTGGAATAGTATTCCTGGGCGGTAAATACCTGGCAACCTATGCGCGTGTCATCGCCGATGATGCCTGGAATACAACCACCCAATCTGGCGGCAAATACCAGTCCTATGAGCCTGACCCTGAGATAATCGAATTGGCTCACAAGGCCCAGCAATTGTTCGGCCTGGATTTCACCTGTGTCGATTTAGCCGAGACTCCCGATGGCCCGATGATTTTCGAAGTATCGGCCTTTGGTGGATTCAGGGGCCTTCTGGAGGCCAATAATATCGAAGCCGCCGATCTGTATTGCAATTATGTGCTGGAGGCGCTTGACAGGTGAGCGATTATCAGGTCAGCCTCGATGATGTCAAACGAGATGTCGCCTCCTCGCTTGAAGCCCGATATCAAATCGGTCTCAAATTCGGTGATTGCCGTATCAGGGTCAAAACAAATTCGTCCAAAGTTGAAGATGAGCTGAATCAGTATTTCCGAATTTTCAAGCAGGATACCGAAAATTTCGACATCGAGATATACGCTTATCAGGCCGATCCTCCCGCTTTCGATTTTGACTTCACAATCAAATCTCCCGATCCGGGTAAGACCAAAATCAAGGAAGAATTTGTCAACCTGCAAAACGGCAGGATTGTGCGCAAGCGTCTGACAGGAATGACATTTATGTTTGGCGAGGGAACCAATGTGGGCATTGGGCCCTGCGAAAACAATATCAACCAGGTGGTGAATTTTATAAATAACCGTTATATCCAGTGGATGCTTAACCGCGGATGCCTGCTGTGTCATGCCGCGGGCGTCAATGACGGCCGTCACGGCCTCGGCCTGGCCGGCTTTTCCGGTATGGGCAAATCGACTCTGGCGATCAGGCTGGTAACCGACGGCCTGACATTTGTAAGCAATGACCGTCTGCTGATCAGACAAGAACATGCCTCGACAATGATGTACGGCGTGGCGAAACACCCGCGTATCAATCCGGGCACGATAATCAACAACCGCAAGCTGCATGAAATAATGCCCGAGGATGAGCTTGATCAGGCCCGGGAATTGCCGCAAAAGGAGCTCTGGGAGCTTGAGCAAAAGTACGATGCATTGATCGATAAGCTGTTTGGTCCGGAACGTTATAGCCTGCAGAGCAGAATCGACTGTTTTGTGATATTGAACTGGCAGCTGAATGCCGGGCCGTCGGTGATCAGGCAAGTCGATCTGAAAGCACGGCTCGATCTTCTGGATGCGGTTATGAAATCGCCCGGATTATTCTATGAAGATGGCGAATGTCTGGACAAATCGGAGCTTTCTCCGGCAGCATATCTTGAGATGCTTTCGGATGTAAGAACTTATGAAATCGGCGGCGGAGTCGATTTTGAATATGCCTCCGCAAAGTGCCGGGAGTTGCTGGAATATGCAGAAGATTAGTATCACCCGTACGATCACAATCCCCGATCAACTGCGCCTTGAACGCTATCGCAAAAGCCCGGAGCTTGGGCCTAAAATTCTGTTTTTCAGCGGTGGCACGGCCCTGAATCCACTGAGCAGGGAACTGACAGATTATACACATAATTCAATTCACCTTGTAACTCCCTTTGACTCGGGGGGAAGTTCGGCCATAATTCGTGATGCTTTCCAGATGCTTTCGGTCGGTGATTTGCGCAGCCGTCTAATGGCCCTGGCGGATCGCACAATAACAGGTCATCCCGAAATTTATCGCCTGTTCGCCTATCGCCTGCCAAAGGATCAGTCTCAGACGGCTCTCAAGGCAAGGCTTCATCAGATGGTTGAGGGGGATAATAAGCTGGTGGCGGAAATACCTGATCCGATGCGTAAAATAATCCGCAGTCATCTGAGATTTTTCTATGATTCCATGCCGGAAGATTTCGATCTTAAAGGCGCAAGTATCGGCAACCTGATCCTGGTGGGCGGTTTTCTGAACAATAACCGCCATATGGATCCGGTGCTGTTTATGTTTTCCAAGCTTGTCAATGTCCGCGGTACTGTGCGCACAATAGTAAGCTCCAGCCTGCATCTGATCGCGAAGCTGGAGAACGGCCAGATAATCCGCGGGCAACGCAACCTGACCGGCAAGGAAACAGCCCCTATTAAATCGCCGGTGGCCGATTTTTATATAACCAACAACCTCGAATCTGCTGATAGATTCGAAATCGGAATCAGGGAAAAGACGCGCCGGATGATTGCCGAGGCGGAGATAATCTGCTATCCTGTGGGCAGTTTCTATTCCAGTATTATAGCCAATCTTCTGCCCAATGGCGTCGCGCAGGCAATCTCCGAAAACCTTTGCCCCAAGGTATATATTCCCAATACCGGGATTGATCCGGAACAGTACGGCATCACATTGAACGAATGCGTGGCCCGCCTGATTCACTATTTGCAGAATGATTCAGATCATGAAAGGCCCGTGGAACAGTTATTGAATTTTATCATTGTGGATAAAAAGAACGGGGATTATCCCGGCCCGGTGGACTGGGATGCAATCCGCGCTATGGGGGTGGAAATTATCGACGCCGAGCTTGTAAATCCGGAGCACGGGCCGTATCTGGATGAGCCCAAATTAATCGAAATACTGCTTTCCCTGGTTTAAAAAATACTGGAATAAAACCTAATTTAGATTATATTAGTCTTATTATAAAATTCACGACAGGAGGCATTATGAGCAGTAAAATAACATTCAAAGGCCGTCTCGAACAGAAGAAGGCGATCGAGTATCTGGAACAACTTCTGGATGGCTTAAAAGCGGGTGCGGTGTATGTGCAGAATGAAGATGAATATGTTACCCTGAATCCGACCAAAGAGATTTATATCGAGGTTTCTGCTTCACGCAAGAAGGAAAAAGAGAAATTCTCGATGGAACTCAGCTGGTACAGTCCGCCCGAGGGTGAGGCCAATCTGCGCATTTCCACCACCGAGCCTGTAATCGAGGAAAAGCCTGTGCCGGAACCCGAGCCGGAGAAATCCGACGCATAGGCCATTTAGTTTTGGTTCTTGAAACTTACAGGGGAAGATGATAAATCGTCTTCCCTTTTCATTTGCAATCCTCTCGCTAATCTGATTGACATAATCCTACAATTTGTTAATTTATGAATGGTGGAGGAATCCGCGCAATACCTGTCCCATGCGGATTTTTCGTGCGGTATTTAAAAGTTTGGCCGCAGCATACTTGATGGCAGATAAAAATCTCTGATTATACAGCATTGGAATTAAAAGATGAAAGCAAGACGATTACCTCAAATCCTGATTGTTCTACTTATTTTGATTTTCGCAATAGCGGCGGCTGAACCCCCCACCAGTTTTGATCTGCGGGATGTCGATGGCGAAAATTATGTAACCTCGATCAAGTCCCAGTCGGGCGGAACCTGCTGGGCATTCGGCGCCTATGCCCCGATCGAGGGCAATCTGATGATTTCCGGCCTGTGGACAGTCGCTGGAGATACCGGCGAGCCCGACCTGGCAGAGTATCATCTCGACTGGTGGAACGGTTTCAACAATTTCTTTAATGCCGATGATGACAGTCCCCCGTCAGGTGGTGTCGAGGTTCACTGGGGCGGCAATTATCATATGACCTCCGCCTACCTGAGCCGCGGCGAGGGTGCAGTGCGCAATATTGACGGGCAGTCATTTTCCACCCCGCCAGACAGGTTCAGCGACGACTATCATTATTATTATGTGCGGGATATGGAATGGTACACGGTTGGCGAAAATCTCGCAAATATAAATTTAATCAAGCAGAAAGTCATGGAAGATGGTGGTGTTGCCACATGCCTGACTGCTGATGTGCAGTTTCTTTCCGCAAACTATGTCCATTATCAACCGCCCGATGACGGCACTCCGCTCAATCACGCTGTCTGTATCATTGGCTGGGATGACAACAAGATAACCCAGGCACCCAATCCGGGAGCATGGCTCTGTAAAAACAGCTGGGGCTCGGGATGGGGCCTTAATGGCTATTTCTGGATTTCATATTTTGACAAATACTGCGGACGGCATCCAACCCTGGGAGCGGTAGCATTTCGCAACGTCGAGCCGATGAGATACGACCATGTCTACTACCATGATTATCATGGCTGGGTCAGCAGTTTCACCCAGATTTCGGAGGCATTCAACGCCTATACCGCTGAAACCAATGAGCTTCTGGGCGCAGTCAATTTCGTAACATCGGCTCATGATGTCGATTACAAGGTGGTAATTTACGGCCAATTCGATGGCACGGCTCTTTATGATTCAATGACCGGGGCCTCGGGGCATATAGATTACAAAGGTTTTCATACTGTCGAACTCGAAAGAAAACTGGAGCTTAAAACCGGCGACAATTTTTATATCTACCTCTACCTGTCGCAGGGTGGCCCTGGTTATGACCGCACCGGACGATCCCATACGCTTGTGGGCGGCAGCTATCGCGGACAGGTGATTTCCATTGCCGAACCGGGCCAGAGCTATTACTATGAAGACGGTGTCTGGAAAGACCTGACCGATTTCAACAATACTGCCAACTTCTGCATCAAGGGCCTGACCTCACGTTTTGCTGTGATTGACGACAACGCACCGCAGGGCAATGTCAATTCACCTTATGAATTCAACTTCGATGCTGTCGGCGGAACCGAACCCTATCACTGGCAGTTTATCAACGGCCAATTGCCCTATGGTTGCGCATTCGAGGGAGATACTATCGGCCGCATAGTCGGCGTGCCGACCTGGGCGGCGACATTTAATTTCGAGGTCTTCATGGAAGACAGCAGTGATCCCCCTAATCAGGACACCGCCCGGTACAGCATCAAGATCAATCCGGCTCTTCCGGTTTGTGGTGATGCCAACGGCGACCTGAATGTTGATGTCAGCGACCCGGTTTACCTGACCAACTATATATTCATGGGTGGTGATCCGCCCGATCCGGTGGAATGCGGGGAAGTCAACTGCGATGACAAAATCAACCTCGTGGATGTTGTTTACCTGATAAATTACGTCTTTAACAGCGGCACGGCACCATGCGATCCGGATGATGACGGTGCAACAGAATGCCTGCCCTATTAAACATTGAATAAGATGATGAAAAAGGCCTGTCAGGTGATGACAGGCCTTTTTTAACTCGAAGCTATTCTATTTCTGTGTAGTCCAATTCCGAGCCGAGGACGCTGTGGGGTATCAAAAAAACCAGCAGTGTCACCACAGAAGCCGCTAAGATCCAGCCCCTGCCTTTGCCCTTAATTCTTGCCCGGGCCAGCGCTATGACCCAGAATATAAATGCCACCAGCGTCTTGTTGTCGGTCAGGTCATGGCCAAACGGCCATCCGGTCCAGAATGCGCCGAATGCGTATTTCTGCACAACCGGCCCCAAAATCATACCGCCCACAAGCATCAGTATCACAGTCGCAACAGTGTAGCTATACTGCCGGGGCCGATTAAATATCGCCTCAAATCCGGTCCGGGTGGAAAAAAGCATGGCGCTAAAAATCAAAATTATATGCGGGATAATCACCGAAACCGGCACTTCGCCCTTGAATCTCATAATTACCGGTTCCCCGGTGAGATCATATTGATTACCGGCGGAATCGGTCAATGTTATCTGATACATGACTTTGCCTGCCGGGGGCTGTTTTGGCAAGGTTGCCAGCAGGCTTTCAGCTTCCCGTTTTAACGGTACACGAGACCATTGATCATGGCTCTTATAGCGACGGAATTCATAATATCCGCCGATTGAAGATTCCGGCGCAACGATTTTAATCTCGGCATCGGAACTGCTGATATGAGAACGCAGGAGACAATACTTAACCTGCTGATCATCAATCTCAAGGCCGCCTCGAACAGGATATGTAGGCCCGGTGGTTCTTTGATAAAATGCCGACAGCAAGGTCATTACAACTGCCAGCACCCATATAAATACTGTTGTCTTTCTATTAGTTGATGTCATATCATATCTTTCAAATTGGACTACAAAATAGAGGATAAGGTAAAGGTTTCAAGATATAATTTCATGATCTGATCGCCAGGCATTTTATTACTCGACGATTCCTTCATGGAGGTAAGTGATGCCGAATGTCAATGGTATCGCTTTGACCTTATTGAGACCTGCATTCTGGAATAGCTCAGAAAGCTGATCGGGATGAAGGAAATCCTGAATTGACTCGGACAGATAATTATAGGCCTTTTTGTTTCCTGTGATCAAAACGCCCATGACCGGAATTATATTGTTAAGGTACCAGTTGAAGAAACCGCGCATTTTCATATTTTTTGGAAATGTCATCTCAAGCACAATCACCTTGCCCCCCGGCCTGACCAACCGTTTCATCTCACTTATTGCACCCTGGCGATCCGGAATATTGCGCATGCCGAATGCTATCGTAGAGGCATCGAAACTATCATCTTCGAAATCCAGATTCATGGCATCACCCTCGCGATAATCGATACGGTGCAGGAGATTCTTCTTTTCGGTTTTTGATCGCGCTAAATCGAGCATTTTCGGCACAAAATCAACACCGGTGACATGCACGTCTTTCCGTTTGCGGGCAATATCAATCGCCAGATCGCCCGTCCCGGTGGCTATATCAATTACCTTCCTGGTCTCTGCGGGAAGCCGTTTAACAGCAAAGCGGCGCCACATCATATCCTGCCCGGCAGACATGAGATGATTCATGCGGTCGTAATGCGGGGTAATATCGCTGAAAATATCTTTAACAGCGGCAATTCTCTCCTCATGGGACCATTCTTTTAACGGCTTTTTACTCATTTTAATAGAATTCTCTTAAGGCAGACCTATATATCGATCATACAAGCTCTTAGATCGTATGAATATATACTCCTGAAACACAAAACCAACCGGATAATTCCCCTTTTTTGCATTTTTTGGATTTTTCTCGGATCAAAACCTCTATTATCCTGTTTTCAAAGATTAAATATTTGTATGGATAGCAACAGTACGCAAAAAACGGCGGAACTCGGGCAAGGCTAATGTTATTATTTGTGTTGACATCTCCGAGCCTGCCGATAACTTTATAAACTTACAATTTTGATCAAATTGAGAAATAGCGGTGGCAAAAGACATAAACATACTTGGAATTTCAGCATTCTATCATGACAGCGCGGCCTGCCTGATACGCAACGGCCATATTGTAGCCGCTGCCCAGGAAGAGCGTTTCAGCCGCAAAAAACATGATCACAGGTTCCCCAAACATGCGGCCGAATACTGTCTCAAAGAAGGCGGAATTAAGGCCGATGATCTTGATTTTGTCGCATTTTACGACAAGCCCTGGATTAAATTCGAACGACTTCTGGAGACTTATCTCTCCTATGCCCCGTCTGGAATCAGGTCATTCTGGAAAGCCATGCCCCTCTGGCTCAAGGAAAAGCTCTGGATGGGCGACCGCATAAAACATGAACTGGGCTATTCGGGCCCGATGGTCTACCCGGAACATCATCAGTCGCATGTCGCCTCGGCCTTTTATCCCTCCCCCTATGAACGGGCCGCAATATTGACCATGGACGGCGTGGGCGAATGGGCCACGGCATCATGGGGAGTCGGCAACGGCAACAAAATCGAACTCAAATACGAGATGCATTTCCCGCACAGTATCGGGTTGTTATATACGGCATTCACATATTACACCGGTTTCAGGGTAAATTCGGGAGAATACAAGGTTATGGGCCTGGCGCCATACGGTGAGCCCAAATATGTGCAGACAATACTCGATAACCTGATGGACCTGAAAGAGGACGGCAGTTTCAAGCTGGATATGAGCTATTTCAACTACTGCCAGGGCCTGACCATGACCTCGCGCAAGTTTCATAAGCTGTTCGGCGGTCCTCCACGTACGCCGGAGACCGAACTGACTCAGCGTGAAATGGACCTGGCCCGTTCGATTCAGGAGGTTACCGAAGAGGTCATGCTGCGTATGGCTCGTCATGTACGCAAGGAAACCGGCGAAAAATATCTTTGCCTGGCAGGCGGCGTGACATTGAATTGCGTCGGTAACGGCAAAATTTTAAGATCGAATATATTCGATGATATCTGGATTCAGCCCGCGGCGGGGGATGCCGGCGGAGCATTGGGGGCGGCCCTGTTCACATGGCATCAGAAGCTGGACAAACCGCGCAAAGTCGATGGTGACGGCCGTGACGGGCAGAAAGGCTCGTACCTGGGACCGTCATGGACCAGCGATGATATCGAAAGATGGCTCAAGAAAAAGGGCTACCCGTATCACCGCCACAACGCTGACGAAGTTATCGAAAAAGCCGCCGATGCCATGGCCAGCGAAAAAGTGCTGGGATTTTACTGCGGACGAATGGAATTCGGGCCCAGGGCACTGGGTGCACGCAGTATAGTCGGTGATGCGCGCAGTCCCAAGATGCAGTCGGTTATGAACCTGAAGATTAAATACCGTGAATCATTCAGACCTTTTGCGCCATCATGTTTGGTCGAGGATGTCAATGAATATTTCGAACTGGATCGACCTTCGCCATACATGCTCCTGGTGGCAAATGTACAAAAAGACCGGCGTGTGGAAATGACTGAGGCACAAAGAAAACTGTTTGGAATCGATAAATTAAACATACCCCGCAGCGATATTCCTGCGGTTACTCACGTCGATTATTCCGCCCGCGTGCAGACTATCGACAAGAGGGATCATGACCGCTATCATGCCCTTATATCCAAATTCAAGGAGCGCACAGGATATGGCGTGATCGTGAATACATCCTTCAATGTGCGCGGTGAACCGATTGTATGCACTCCCAAAGATGCCTACCTGTGTTTTATGCGTACGGAGATGGATGTGCTTGTGATGCAGGACCTGATTTTATACAAAGAGGAACAGCCGGAGCTCGAGGAAGATGAGGATTGGCGCGAGCTGTTTGAGCTGGATTAGTTTATGCAACAAACCAAAAAGACAAATAAAGAACTGCGTAAATTCGGCATCACCATGGCGGTGGCATTTGCCATCGTGGCCAGCTTCCTGCTCTGGAAAGACCATGGCATATTTAAGTACTTCTATGGGGTGGCGGGATTTTTCCTCCTCTTCGGCCTGGTATTCCCGAAAGTGCTTTGGCCGATCGAATGGATCTGGATGAAATTCGCCTTTTACATGGGCATAGTAATGTCCTATGTTTTATTGACGATAACATATTACGTGGTGATAACACCTGTGGGGCTTCTGATGAGGCTGTTTGGAAATGATCCGATGAAACGCAAAATAGATCCGCAGGCCAAAAGCTACTGGATCAAGGTTGACCCGGAGGGGCCAACGAGCCGTCAGGACAAGCCCTATTAGCAATGAATATGGAACCTGCATATTGATTTGATTTTATAATATTTACGATACGCAGATGATGCGAAAGGCTTAAATTGATGTCAAGATTTGGGATATTTAGAGAATTATGGGGATTTTTGAAAGCCCGAAAAAAATGGTGGCTGGCCCCGGTGATCACATTTCTGATCTTATTGGGCGCGCTGCTTGTATTTGCCCAGGGTTCGGCGCTGGCACCGTTTATCTATACGCTCTTCTAAAAGTTCGCCAATTTGCAAAAATAACGGCTCCCGAATTGCTATTACCGGGAGCCTTTTTATTCCTAAAGCTCTTTGGATCAGCGTGATGTCTGCACTTTGGGCAAATTGGATCGTTCGCCCAGCTTTTCCAGCATATCCCTGGTCATCGCCGCCATATCAAATTGCGGGTCCCAGCCCCATTCCTCACGTGCAGCGGAATCATCCAGATAATTCGGCCATGAATCGGCAATCGACTGGCGCACCGGATCGACGTTGTATTCCATTTCGAATTCCGGCACATGCTTTTTGATTTCATTTGCCAGCTCGGAAGGGGTGAAATTCATAGCGGTGACATTGAAGGCGTTGCGATGTTTTAAATTAGAGGCATCGGCTTCCATCAGGTTGATCATGGCCTTGATCGCATCCGGCATATACATCATATCCAGCCTGCTGTCCTGTTTCAGGTAGCAGGTGTATTTTCCGTGCAGGAGCGCCTCAATAAATATCTCCACGGCATAATCTGTGGTGCCGCCGCCCGGCTCGGTTTCATAGGAGATCAGGCCCGGAAAACGCACTCCGCGTGTATCCACGCCAAATCTTTTATAATAATAATCGCAGAGCAGTTCGCCTGTAACCTTGGTGACGCCATAGATTGTGTCCGGCCGCTGTATCGTATCCTGCGGCGTACCGTCTTTGGGCGTGGTCTTGCCGAAGGCACCGATTGAACTGGGTACAAATAGCGCGCAATGGTATTGACGGGCGGCCTCGAGGATATTATAGAGCCCATTGACATTGACCTGCCAGGCCTGATTCGGTTTCATCTCCCCCACCGCCGACAAAATAGCGGCCAGGTGATAGATCGTATCGACCTGATAGATTTGCATCACGCGGGTTATATGATGCGGGTCGAGGCAGTCCAGAAATTCGAACGGCCCGCCATCACGCAATATCGAATTATTGGGCATGCGAATATCGGTGGCGATCACATTTTCATCGCCGATCCGTTCCCGCAAAGCCATTGTCAGTTCCGAGCCTATCTGTCCCAGGGCGCCTGTTACCAGAACTCTCTTCATTTTTTACACCTCTATCTCAAAATCAAGCATTGTTCCTGCCAATCCCATTCAGAATTGCCCCTAAGATATGCTTTTGGGCTCATCTTGGCAAATCCAATGGCAGGATTTTTTAATATTTTGCAAGCATTAAGGTTCGGGCCGGATAGCACTTGAAATTTGGGCCGGAATTATGTTTATTCAGGAATAATTTTGTATGCAAAACAGGAAAGGATAGAGATGAGCGATAAGAATACCATACCGCAGCGATCCGATATCGAAGATCAGTATAAATGGGATTTGGCCGACCTGTATGACTCCGATCAAGCCTGGGAAGAGGATTTTAAAAAAGCCCAGAGGCTTATCGAGCAGGCCAAAAAATTTGAGGGCAAGCTGGCCGAATCTCCGCAAACCCTTTACGAATGCCTTAAGGAGCGATCAAGCCTTTCAATCATAGTCGATAATCTGAATCAGTATGCGCGCCGCAGTGGCGATCTTGATCATCGTGTCTCCAAGTTCCAGTCGATGGCCGACCGGGCCGCCATGCTGGCCTCACAGGCCTCGGCCGCATTCTCATTTGTTGAGCCGGAACTTCTGAAAATCGAAGATGAAAAGCTCAAGCAGATGGCCGAGCAGTTTCCGGAGCCGGATGTATATGATTTCTATATTCATGAGCTGATTCGCTCCCGTGAACATATCCGTTCCGGCGAAATCGAGGAGCTTCTGGCGCAATCCATGATGGTCGCCCGCGGACCTTATATGGTCTTCACCATGCTCAATGACGCCGACCTGACATATCCGACCATCAAAGATGAAGAGGGTGAGGAGGTCAGGCTGACCAAGCAGCGTTTCGCCAAATTCATGGATTCATCGGTGCAACGGGTACGTCGTGATGCTCATAATGCGCTCTATTCCACTTATAAGGATCATATCAATTCTCTGAGCGCATCGCTTTCGGCAGCTATCAATAAAGATGTCTTCTATGCCCGTGCGCGCAAGTATGAAAGCAGTCTGCATTTTGCGCTGGATGCCAATAATATCCCGACCTCTGTCTATCATTCACTCCTGGATACAACTGAATCGGATCTTGACGGTATGCACAAATGGATCGGTCTGCGCAAGCGCATACTGGGTCTGGATGAAATATTTCCCTATGATACTATGTGTCCTCTATTTCCTGAGCAGAACTATGAGGTCTCCTACGAGGATGCTGTCAAAGAGGTTATCGAGGCCTGCCAGCCTTTGGGGGAGGATTATATCGAGAACCTGAAAAAGGCTTTCCAGAGTCGCTGGGTGGATGTCTATGAAACCGAGGGCAAGGCCAGCGGTGCCTACAGTTCATCGAATTACTCCACTCATCCGATTGTGCTGATGAACTATAATGATACGATCGACAACATGTTCACCCTGGCGCATGAGATGGGCCATTGCATGCACAGTTTCTATTCCAACAAGACTCAGCCCTATCCCAAGGCGCAGTATTCAATCTTCGTGGCCGAGGTGGCCTCAACATTAAACGAGGGCCTGCTTTTGCAGCATATGCTCAAAAAGACCGATGATGACAAGGTCAAGCTGTTTTTGCTGAACAGGCATATAGATAATACATTCGGGACATTCTTCCACCAGGTGCTGTATGCACGCTTCGAACTGATGATTCATGACATGGTGGAACAGGGCCAGGCGCTTTCACCGGATGAGCTGAATAAAATCTGGGATGAATTAACGCGCAAATATTATGGTTCCGCGATCACAATGGATGAGTTCACCAAGTATAAATGGTCGCGTATACCTCATTTTTACTACACATATTATGTTTATCAATATGCCACTTCCTACGCCGCTTCGCAGGCAATCCTGGATAAGTTCATCTCCGGTGAAGAGGGCATTATCGAGAAATACCTGAACCTGCTGAGATCGGGCGGAAGCGATTACCCGATCAATCAGCTCAAAAAATGCGGTGTGGATATGGCCACAGCCGATCCTGTCAAGGCGACATTGAAACTGTTTGCGGATCAGGTTAACCAGGTAGACAAATTGACACAGAAATAAGCTATGGGATTTTTCAAGAAACTTTTCGGCGGCGGATCCAAGGCGGGTAAGCCGTTGAAAATCACAGATGAAACATTCGAACAGGAAGTCCTGGCCCCGGATAGACCGGCTGTTGTGGAATTCTTCTCCAACAGTTGCAGCCACTGCCAGGTAATGAACAGCCTGATCAATGAATTGGCGCCGCAATATGCCGAAAAAGTGAACTTCTTTATGGCCAACGTGATGCATAATTCGCAGGCTGTGAAACAATATCAGGTAATGGGCACGCCAACATTGGTCTTCTTTAAAAATCACAGGCCGATAGGCAAAATACCGGGCATGGTGCCTCTAAAACCATTGAAGGAAAAGGTAGATAGCCTGTTAAGCCAATAAATGTCTGCTGACGGCACTCAGGATTTCATTTTTTTTTGGGCCAAAAAAAGGCAGCCATAATTTGGCTGCCTTCAAATCAGGTATTTATGCCTGCTTTATTTCTTGTTTCGGCGATAGAATCGTGCCGCAGCCATGCCCAGCCCGAGCAAAAGAAGTGTGCCCGGTTCCGGTATAGCTGATACGCCTATAATCATATCATTGTGATCATAATCGGGGCCGGCCCCGGAATCATCGATATAAATCAGGTAATTGAAATCCCCTGTGGTCGAAAAGTCGGAATTGGGCGTATCGAAATCATAGCTCACGCCGGTGCCGATAAAAGAACTGACATCATAGACATAAAAGTACTGATAGTCATTGTCATCAGTACCGGAATTGGCCATCCAGTTTCTCTGTGAGAAGAGATAAGGTTCGCCGCTGTCATGATTGCCGTCCTTATTGTGGTCGGCAAGCAGCCACAGGCCGATTTTTTCGCCGGCCGCGATGTTTGTGGAGGCTGTCTCAACCGGCGAGGCGCTTCCCGGGAAAATCACGGTCGGGTCAATAGTCTGATTGTAATAGCCAAAAATATTCTTGGCGCGCCATCCGGCAAATTCCGCCAGCATGGTCCAGTTCTGATAATTGCCGTCAAAACTGAGCGTGACATTACCATCGGCATCACGAATATCGGTCTGAACATCGCCGTCAATGGTCAATGTCGGCAGAGCCATCAGGCTGCCACCCATCAAAAACAGGCTGCATAAAGCGAATAAGATTATCTTCCTCATAGGCATACTCCGGTTGGAAATTTCAGATTTAATACTTTTCTTCAGACCAAAATAATGCAATTCCGATGCCGCATTTGAATGACCGGGTATCTTATTGATTTACAGCAGAATAGACATGTATGTCCAATATGAATTATGAATTTATATGCATACTATATGAATTCAAGGTAGATTATGGTCCAAAACGGGCCATAAAGAGATATGCTGTGGTTTATTTCAGGGAAAAAGCCTGCACCAGGTTAAGGCCCTTTTGATAAACACGGTAGTTCAGGACATCTTTAGTAACAAGCAGATTTCCATCCTCGTCGAGGAAATCAAAGGCGATATTATAAACACCCGGTTGCATGGGAATGTCCATTACATAGATTCGATCGGGCAGAAGCCGTGAGCAACGCAGGTCGGCATTTTCGATAAGATCCGTACCGACATCGATAGCCGCTTTCAGGAGCCATCCGCCCACCCCCTCATCCTTGACCTCGGCCTTGGCCTCATGAGCCGCCAGTCCCTTGATCAGCGTGCGGATAACCGAGCGAACCAGGATCATCGAGAACTTGGCCTCGAATGTGTGCCGGGCGACATTGCCGACATCCTCGATTATCTGCATCTCCCCCATGGGAATATTATCAATGCGCACAATGACTTTGTCTATCAGCGAGATCCTGTCTTCCAGCGTGGGAACAGCCATTTTGAAATAGTAATCCTCGGATATCGGAGCATAGAAATTACTGAGCACAATATCCTCTTCATCCGGGCCCTCATAGAAGACCGTAACAAGATCGAGCTGTTTGTCGGTTCTGATCCTGAGGTTCCAGTCCTCTTTGACCGGTGACAAGCCTGCCAGGGCAACCAGGCTCAAAATCGGCTCTTCCCCCTTATAATATTCGACATCCGGCATGGGAAAGTCATAAACCTCGGGCTGAAGAATAAAAGCCTTTTGCAGGTACTCATAAGCCACCCGGGCATTGTCAAAATCTCCCTCGGTGGCATACAGATGCATCCCCAGGTATCGCGCAAAAGCGGTATTATTGAATCGTATATCCGGGATATCATAAGGTATTTTAAACTTCGAGGAGTCACCCTCCAGACCCTTATTCAGCTCAACCTCGGCCTCGGCATATTTCTGCTCCAGGAGTTCCATCTTGAGGTTGGCCCGACGCACTTCAATAAAAGCATCCTCGGTCTCATTCAGGGCCAGGTAGGCCAGAGCTTTGATCAGATTGGCATAAAGTGTTTCATAATCCTCGCCCGCATATTCAAGAACGTTGTCATTGAGAAGCATCGAGGCGGCGGCCCGTCGGATGCTCTTCGTGTACAGGTCCTCGGCAGTGTTTTCGGCCAGGTTCAGGCGCGCGATACTTGTGTCGTAATTTCCGGCATAGTAATTGGCCAGGCCGGCATCCAGGTAATATACAAAACGATCCTTTTCGGCGAATTTATTCTTCTCCCGCGCCTTCTCCAGTTTTAAGCGCGCGGCCTCAAATTCGCCTTCGCGAAGATCGCTGGTGATCGGTTCATAGAAGGCCTTCTGTGTCCTGACCGAACTGCATCCGCAAATCAACGCCAGGCTCAGGACACAGATTATTGAAATGTGCTTAAATTTGAAAATCGAAAGCATATCCTACCACTTGGTGCTACCCTGCGAGATGCCCTTCTTGATCTTCTTGCTTCCTATCCAGACTTTTTCATTGGACTCGATATTGATCAACTCCAGGTCGGTCTGATAGAATACCGTGCTTTTGCCGTCTATCTGATCGGTAATGCTTTTGATCGCGCCCAGCAGGATAAAGTCCGCTCCGAGTTCTTCGCGCAACTGTTTTTTGGTTTCAGCCGAGGCCCATTCATCCTGATCAAAACGTTCATCGCGCACATCATCACGCTGGAACTTATTGCCCACGAATCTGACCGAACCGGAATTTATCAGTTCGCGCTCGAAATCGGTCGTGAATGTTTCCACATCGATATGCTCGGAGGTCTTGTTGCGGATACGGCCGACTGTGACCACCGGACGGCTGCCGTTCTGTTCGATAAAGCGTGTCAGCCAGGGACGGGAAAGGGCATCGGAAACCATCTCCTCGGCAACCAGACGGGCGTCGGTTTCATTCCATTTGCCGCTCAAATCAGTCTGGGATTCGGGTTCCAGGCGGGTTACCTGCCTTTTGGAGCTGCAGCCTGCCAGGACTACCAGGCCCATGACAAGCAATAAAATCAGAAGCCTTTTCATATCAGATTCCTTTCCATATAGAATTTCTTTTTCCATTTTATCTTATACGTTATGCGCCAAATCAGGCCCCCATAAAATTTTATTGGATTTTGTACTTATAATCGAAATCCGCCCACCCTTGAAAATTATCCCTTTTGCAGGCTATCGGCCTTATTCTGCCCCTCTTTAACCGCCTGAAGAACCGTGTCAGCCGCAGCCATCTGAGCCAGCGGGACAATAATATTCGTACCACATCGCGGGCAGTCGAATTTATTGCGGTTGAAATCGGGCGGTATTTTCATTTTCAGGCTGCATCCGGCACAAACGGTGAAGAAAAAGCCGTTCATTGTCCTGATTAAATCACCAATTTCCCTCATCTGATCCCTGGGGCTTTTCGCGCCTGTATCCTGTTTACCGGCCTCACGGATCGGTATCTTCTCGTCGTCTTTCAATCCGGATGGCGGGATAATACTCGATGGTTTGCCTTTAACCTTGTTAAAGGCTTCCTGGTAGACCAGGTAGCCGGCGCCACCAGCCATGGAACGAAGTATCCGTACCCTTTCCGTTATCGGAGGATGAGTGCTGGATAAATTGGATAAGGCCTTACTGCCCTTTTTCTTGAGCGGATTGACAATATACATTGGCGCGGTTACCTTATTCGCTTTGGGAAGATCAGCCTTCGTTCGTGAGATCTTTTCCAGTGCCGAGGCCAGTCCCTCTGGATAACGGGTCAAGCGGGCCGCCGAGGCATCGGCTAAATATTCCCGCCTTCGCGAAATCGCCAGGTACAGCATTCGCACTAAAATAGGAGCAAGTATGGCAAAGACAATTGCCACGACCATGATAATGGCCTGCCCCTGTCCGCCGCCTCTGTCGGATTTTCCGGAACGATAGCGCCGGCCATGACCACCGCCCCCGAACCATAAACTGCGCAAAAACATATGCGAGATGAGAACAACCGTGCCGAGCATTATTCCGGCAAAAGTCATAAACTGCACATCACGGTTATTGATATGCGAGACTTCATGCGCTACCACTCCCTGAAGCTCATCGCGGTTGAGCTGAGCCAGAAGCCCTGCCGTTACAGCCACGGCGCAGTTTTCCGGCTTGCGTCCTATCGCAAAGGCATTGGGAGCATCCGATTCAATGATATATACTTTGGGCATAACCGGAAGGCCGGCGGCGATTTTCATCTCCTCGACAACATTGAATAGTTGCGGATGAACCTCGGGGGTAACCTGCTTGGCGCCACTCATATTGAGGATTATCTTGTCTCCGGCAAAAAAGCCGACCAGGGACCAGATACCCCAGATCAGAAGGGCAATTGTCAGGCCCACCAGGCCGCCCTGGGCAGGATCATAGGCGGAACCGATCAGGTAACCCAACGCCAGAAGCATCAGGCCCATGGCAATAAACAGCATTATCGATTTGCGGCGATTCTGTCTGATTAATTCCCACATTGCAAAAATTAGTTATTGTCCGAAATCGACTCTCGGCACCTCACGTTCGGTGTCATCTTCGATTTCAAAGAATTCCCACTCCTTGAAATTAAACATGCCGGCCACGACATTAGACGGAAACATCTGGATTTTGTTGTTATAAAACAACACCTGGTCATTGTAATTCTGACGCGAGAAGGCGATTTTGTTTTCGGTTGAGGTCAGTTCCTCCTGCAGGGCCAGGAAATTCTGGTTGGCCTTCAGGTCGGGGTAATTTTCCACCACCAGGAAAAATTTGCTTAATGCGCCATTGAGTTCGCCCTCGGCATTGGCCCGTTCGCCGACAGAATCAGCGCCCATAGCCTTGGAACGGGCATTGGTGATATTTTCCAGCGTTTCCCGTTCATGCTTCATATATCCCTTGGCGGTTTCCACCAGGTTGGGGATCAGGTCATGGCGCCTCTTGAGTTGAACATCTATCTGCGACCAGGCATTTTTGACCTGATTGCGCAATCTGACCAGCGAGTTGTATATGCCGATCAGAAAGAATACCAGCAGAGCCAGAAGGACTATTACAATAATAAATGCCCACATAGGATTCCCTTTCTATTTTTTATCACTATTTTCAAACAGCTTGCAGAGAAACCGATAAACGCCAGATTCCTCCGTCTCGAAATATTTTATCACTTCACGAAGCTCTCCGCGGTCGAACCACAGGCCATGACGCTCGGGACATTGATCGATCATGACCGCACGCCTTTCATTTCCGATCTTAAGCTCTTCCATATCCTTATCGCAGATCGGACAGCGCCTGTCAGCGTGGTTGTAAATCCCGCCCTGGGCCGCCTTTTCGAATATTCTTCTGGCTTTTGACTTGTTCTCTAGAAGCAATTCCAACTCGCCAGCATCGAGCCATATGCCGCCGCAGTTGAGACAATAATCCAGTTCGACTTTGTCCGCCTCAAGGACTATCATCGGTTCTCTACATGTAACGCAATTCATGGCATCTCCCGCAAGTGTATCGCAAAAAGGATAATTGCCAGCATGTTTATTGTCAACAAACATATAAAAGCATGGCCTCAAATCTTTATAATTGTTAGCATCCTATTAGTTACCGGTTTTTTTCTAAATTATTCATTGCACCTGCTTAAAAATCATCGTTATATTGTTTGACTTCATCAAAAAATATCAAAACCTTGAACCGGTGAATATTGTTAGCCTCTTTGTGTATATACTTTACAGGCAGGACCGATTGGCATATAAGGCATATTGATGTATAAACTTGTTGGCACAGATGGAGAAAGATTCTATTCCTGGGAATTGAACCCGGGAAGCTATACTATCGGCCGTGGCGATGATTGCGATTTTTGTATTCTGAATAATACGGTTTCACGCAACCATGCCCTGCTGACTGTTGGCGCGGGCCCCGGCAACATCGTGATCGAGGACAAAAAGAGCCATAATGGCACCTATATCAATGGTTCCCGAATAGACTCGACCCACGATCTGGATGCAGGCGATATTATACTATTTGGAAAAGCTGAATTTAAAATCACCGAAAGCAGTTCCACATCGCAAAGCAGCACCCGTGCACATATGGCGCTGGCCGGCGTGGAACCGGAAAATTCGATTTTTATGCCGCTGGATGAAGCCATGCGCCCCCTGCCTCCCAAAATGACAGATATCCCGGACCTTGTGCCGACTATTTTCGAGATGGCAAAGATTTTGGATATGACCGATCCACAGGAGACTATGCTGGAACGGTCACTGGAGTTGATTTCCAGAATTATACCGTCCGAGCGACTGATGATCCTGACAACTTCCGATGACGATGATGAGGTTTCTATTCTCAAAAGCAGGACGGCTTCTAGTGAAAGCGGTGTCGGGTTGAAATTGTCAAAGACGATTATCAATGAGATCATGGAAAATAAAAGTTCCATACTGATTGCCAACCCGGAGGATGATTCCCGTTTTGCCACGCAAAAATCGATCATTGCCATGGAGATGAAATCTGCCATGGCCGTACCGCTTTTTGATGAGGGCGAGGTACTGGGAATATTATATGCCGACACGACCAATCCAGGGCATAAATATAATGATGATTACCTGCGCGTTATGGCTACCTGCGGCAACATTATCGCCTCGCGCATGATCAACTATGAGCTCTTGCAGGAACGTGAGATAAAGCATCTAATGGATGCCGAGATCAGACGGGCATCCTCGATACAGAAAAACCTGCTGGTTAAAGATCCTCCTGCACTGGATGGTTACAGCATGCATGCTTATCAGGAACAGTCTCGTCAGGTGGGTGGTGACCTTTACGACTGGCGGATTCTGCCCGATGGCTGTCTGGCCTTTATGGTCGGCGATGTCAGCGGCAAGGGTATGGGTGCGGCGCTTTTGATGTCAAATATCCTGGCCTCATTCAGGATCCTGTATGATGAAAAGGATTTTGACCCGAAGGATGCCGTCAAGCGGGTTTCCCTGCAACTTTATAATTACAGCGTTTCCAGCAATTTTGCCACCATGTTCCTGGCGGTTCTCGATCCCAAAAGTAATACGCTCAGTTATGTTAATGCCGGCCATAATCCACCCCTGCTGATAACCGGCAATGGTGAAAAGACGTTATTGGAATCGACCGGAATGATGATCGGTGTGTTTGATTTTGCCGACTGGGATATGAAAAGCGTTAAGATGGAGCCGGGTGACCTGCTGTTTATATTTTCGGATGGTGTAACCGAAGCGGATCGTGGCAATGGTGATCAGTTTGGTGACGAACGGACAGAAGAATTTATCTTAAGTAAAAGAAACAAGTCTCCGCGGGAGATCAGCTCAGACCTGATTGGCGAGATCAATGATTTTATGGGTGATGCCCCGCGTTCTGATGATATAACTATCATGACTGTAAAAAGGGAGAAAAAATGAGTTTCGAGCCAGGCCAAAAATTTGCCCGATTCAATATTATCCGCAAGCTGGGTGAAGGCGGAATGGGAGAGGTCTATCTGGCTGAGGATGAAAAGCTGAATCGCAAGGTGGCCCTGAAGATCCTGCTGGATGAGTACTTTGACAATCCTGATCGTCGCGAGAGGTTCACCCGCGAAGCAAAGACGGCGGCACAGATAACGCATTCAAATATCATGTCCATTCATGACCTGGGCCAGGAACATGAGCCCGAATCGGATCGTGAGTTGACCTATATTGTCATGGAATATATCGAAGGAGAATCACTGAGCAGCTACCTGGCCAATAAAAGCCTGCAGCTTAAGGACCTGCTACGCATAGCCGAAAAGACCGCCTCGGGCCTGGCCGCGGCGCACAGGCTCAATATCGTTCATCGTGACCTTAAAACCGACAATATTATCATAAATAAAGATGATGAGCCGAAAATACTCGATTTCGGCCTGGCCAAGCCGATTGTCTCGGCCATCATGGGTAAAGATGAAAGCGGAACACAGACAGTCTCGCAGGAACTTACCCAGGAGGGCAAGATACTCGGTACCGTCAGCTACATGTCACCGGAACAGGCTCGCGGTGAGCATGTCGACACAAGATCGGATATATTTTCATTCGGAATATTAGTGTACCGCATGTTTACCGGCCATTTTCCCTTTGATGCTCCCGATCGGGTTTCGACGATCGCCAAGATACTGGAATCAAAGCATCCGCCGATGCGTGAAAAAAACCCCTCGCTTCCATCAGAGCTGGAACGCATAACTGACAAATGCCTGCAAAAAGATCCCAAGGATCGTTATCAGGATACGCGCGACCTCGTGATAGACCTGCGCACATTGCGCAAGCAGTTCGAAAGCGGAGTTTCCGATACTGAATCATTTATCGGTCCGGCGCCGAAAAGTGCACCCCGCTATAAATTCGGATGGGTGCCGATTGTAGCGGTGCTTGTGATAGCGGCCCTGATAGTCGCCTATTTCGCCACGCGGAATGGCGGCGAAAAGGCCATCGCCGAAAGCAACATTCCACAACTGCGTCAAAATGCCCTGGCCATACTTGGATTTGAGAATAAGACCAATGATCCCGAACTTGACTGGCTGACCGCCGGTTTGCCGGAAATATTATTGACCGACCTGGCCCAGAGCGGAAACAGCAATCTGATCTCCCGCAACCGTGTGCTCAGTTGCCTGGAGGAACCGATTGATGCCCTGGGCGGAATACCGGATCATCAGGTATGTGTTCAGGCGGCACAGCAGCTGGGGGCCTCGAGGGCAATATCCGGTTCTTTCTATAAAATGGGCGACAAGATTCGTATCGATGCGCGCGTGGAAGACATTTCAACGGGTAAGATACTGGCCGGTGAGAAAGTAATTGGCGAAGATCCATTCATTCTGGTTGACAGCCTGACACAGAAAATAGCAATTGCACTTGATATGCAGGATATGCTGGCATCAAATACTGACGTCAGTTCATATACATCATCGAGCCCGAAAGCTTACGAGGAATATATCAGGGGCCTGGAGAAATTCGACCAGGGCCAGTATGATGAGAGCCTTGAAAATTTCAGGAAAGCGATAGAAATCGACTCAACCTTCGCACTGGCATATATGCGTATCGGCATGGTGCATGCATTCCAGCAGAGAATGCAGGAGGCCAGCCGTTATTTTGGCATGGCAAACAGGTTCAAGGAAAAACTGCCGGTAAAGGATAAATCCCTGCTCGACATTTATACTGACCTGTGGATGGATATCGATATCGATGACGCCTATGTGAAGATTCAAAGCTATGTGGCAAACTACCCGGATGACTGGGAGGGCAGGTTTTTCTATGCCGTGTTCCTGTACCAGATTAACCGGGAATATGATGCCGCCCTGGCGCAGATCGATACTCTACTGATGCTGGATCCGCGCGACAGATGGGGCCTTGAATTGGCATCCAATGTTTATGAGGCCCGGGATAATTATGCCGAAGCGGAAAAATACCTGCTGCGCTCCAAAAAATACCATCCCAAATCTATGTCCGCCTACCTGGGATTGACAAGTTTATATCGTACCCAGAAAAAATATGAAAAAGCCCTGCAAACATTGAATGAACTCCTGGCATTTGATCCGGACAATTCAAACGCTATCATGATGTCTGCCAGAATCGCCATACTCAAGCGTGATTTCGATCAGGCCCGAAACTACACAGAAAAGCTGAAGCAATACCATTCCGAGGATCCCTACATGATGTATAATTATGCCGAGCTGATGTCTGATCTAAGTGTGTGGAAGGGCAATTTTGATGAGGCCTTCGATTATCGGCACCAGCAAGTAGAAATAGCATTTGATACTGATGATTCAAATTACATACAAAGTGCCTATTCCTCTCTGGTCATGATGTTCAATTTGCTCAATCAGGACGATAGCACACTATATTATGCCGAGAAATCATATGAATATGCAACCGTTTTCAACAGTTTCAATTATGCATTTTCTCTGCTCATGATTGACCTTGCCTATGCTCCCAGGGCAAAACAGGTTTTTGATGAAACCTTTCAGGAATTTAAAAGCCGGCTTCCGGAGAACATGTGGCCTTTCGGAGAAAGCTTTAAAAAGGTATTTTATGCGATGACGGAAGTGGATACGGCCAAAATGATTGAGGGCTACCGGGAACTGCTTGATTATCCCAATCCGAGCGAAGTTTACAATTCAAGAGAACTGGCCAAATTACTGGCCAAACAGGGTCAATATACCGAAGCCGCAGAACTCTTGGAGAAAATAGTCTCGGGCAAGCTTGAAGCTACAGATCCACGAATATATCTTACCAGCCTGTACTATCTGGGAGTTTGCAAGCAAGGTATGGGAAATACAGAAGAAGCCAGGGCCGATTTCGAGGAGTTTCTTTCGCACTGGGGTAACGCCGATGTCGAGATCGATATTGTAGCCGAGGCCAAGGAGCGTCTTGCGAGTATGAAAACCTGATACAAACCGGCTTTTCTTTCACCTGCTATTATCTTTCCGCCTGAAACATTCATGCGGCCTATCATGTTTTCAGTGATAAACCACAAAAGGAGGAAAGATGAAATTCGCCAAATCTATATTATTGTCAATACTGTTGCTTGTCGGGCTTGGCCTGATCAATGGCATCTCGGCTGAAATTGTCACAGAAGAAGTTGAGTACCAGCATGACGATGCCACTCTTCTGGGATACCTGGCCTACGATAACAGCATCAAAGGGGAACGCCCCGGTGTTTTGATCGTCCATCAATGGAAGGGCATAACCGATTATGAGCGCAGGAGGGCCCGTGAATTGGCGCAGATGGGTTACATCGCTTTTGCCGCCGATATTTACGGCAAGAATATAAGGCCCCAAACCACCGAGGAGGCCTCACAGCAGGCCGGCAAATACCGTGGCGACAGACAGCTTCTAAGAGCACGGACACAGGCCGGACTTGACGTGCTCAGGGATCATAAGTATAGCCAGAATGAAAATATCGCCGCCATCGGCTATTGTTTCGGCGGAGGTACAGTGCTGGAACTGGCACGAAGCGGGGCGGATATTGCCGGCGTGGTCAGCTTCCACGGCAACCTGGACACCCCTGATCCCTCGCATGCCAATAATATAGTCTGCAAGGTCCTGGCCCAGCATGGCTCGGAGGATCCCTATGTTCCGACTGAGGATGTAATCGCATTCCAAAAGGAGATGAATGATGCCGATGTAGACTGGTACATGATTGAATATGGCAATGCCGTCCATTCATTCACGCATAAAGAAGCGGGCAATGATCCCTCACAGGGTGCGGCCTATAATGAAAAGGCTGATAAACGCTCGTGGCGGGCCATGCAGGATTTCTTTAATGAGATTTTCAAATAGAAAATTATTTAATGGCATTGAAACAAAGCCCGGCCGTTTATCCACGGTCGGGCATTATTTTCATCAGTTTTTCTGCCGCATCAAGGCCCGACAGATAGGCTGTCTCAATCCCGCTACATCCCCGACCGAAGGCATCGCCGGCAAAGACCAGCGGCAAACTTGTAGCGGCGGTCAATGATCCTGAATCGATTCCGCTTTTTACTGTGCTGTAGCGCCAGCGATGAATAACCACGTTCTCGATTTGGAATTCCATCATAGACCTCAGGGAATTGGCCAGATATGATATTATGCGCGTATTATCAAACTCGAACTTGCGTTCGCTTATAACCTGATCGAGATGAATAATAAAATTTCTGTTGGATAGATGTTCCTTATCTATAGCCGGGGCAATCAAGTCAATTCCCGCAGCGGCAAGATCATCAATATTCAGGTTTTCGAATTTAGTCCAGTTCGTGTTGATCATGGCTGCAATAGTCTTGTTGTACTCGATCTGATTCAACACAGCCGCGATATCATCTCCCGGAGAAATACCAGAATTTTCCAACAGTTCAGTTGCCTGAGGTACAGGAATTGTCAGCACAATGCTATTGGCAAGATATTCATCCCCGCTTTCTGTGATAATGAGCCATCCAGCAGACGATCCCCGCAATGCGGTTACCCTTTTATTAACCAGCAGATTCAGATCGGAAGCCAGATATTTTGGCAGGCTGTTCATATCGGGAATGGCGGTAAATCTGCCGTTATCATAAGAACATTTATCTAATGCTGCCTTATAAACAGGAATTGAATATCTATCCAGAATACCGCTCAACAGGAGTGAATCCAGTAATTGTTCGAATCTCAAATCCTGCGCCATTATATATTGGGCGCCATGATTAAATCTGAGCCCCTCTCTGCGGCGAGTTGCAACTCTGCCACCCAGGCCCCTCGATTTGTCCACAACAAGCACCTTACGGCCCTGTTTTTTAAGCTCACGGGCGCACGATAAGCCAGCCATTCCGGCGCCGATTATGATTGTATCCCACTTTTTATTGAATTCCATAGTTCCTCCACTAATATTAAACATAATTTATACACGCTTCTTAGACATTTAGAATAATAAATCCCGTTAGTTTGTTCCACTAATGCTTTAATATTATTCTAACTAATTACACAACAACTACATAGGCAAGAGTGCGTGAATTTTTTGAAATAATCTAATTATTTTATACATTTGTGGAACAAATATTTTACAAACAGGGTTAGACAAATTGAAACTTGAAACTATAACTAAAAAGGAGTGCTTAAATGCAGTACAAAAAATTACTCTCAAGTCTTATTCTCGGCATGATGCTGATGTTCGCTCTTGGTTGCAGCGATGATGATGAAGCGGTTTTGACACCCAACACCAGCCAGACTATGGTGCGCGTGATTCACGCCAGCTATGACGCTCCGTCGGTCGATATTCGTGTCGATGGCAACCTGGCTATTACCGACCTGGCCTACGGCCAATCATCCGGTTATGCCCAGCTTAATACCGGCACCCGTAACATTACAGTTACTCCCGCCGGAAGCAGCTCACCGGTGGTTATCAATGCCGATCTCGATCTGGAAGGCACAGTTAACTATACGGTTTATGCTGTTAATGTGCTCGGATCAATCGAAGCGATTGTCAGCCGAGACACGCCCACGGCCAACCAGACAAAAGCTTTGATCCGTTTTATCCATGCCTCGCCTGATGCTCCTGCGGTTGATATCAAGCTCAACGGCGGAAGCGGAGCGGCTGTTTTTGAAGGCAGTTCATTCAAGGATATCAGCGGTTATGTGCCTGTCGATGCCGGCAGCTATGTGTTTGCCGTAACTCCGGCCGGAAGCACCGATGAAGTGGTGGTCTTTGAGGATGTTCCTGTTCAGAATGGCAGTATCTACACTGTCCTGGCCAAGGGCACATTGAATCCCAATGATCAGTATCCATTCGTGGTCAGGGTTTTCGTAGATAACGGCGCCGGCAATGCCTACCTGGATCTCAATCCGGGCAGTTCCAATGTCATGATCGTGCATGCTTCACCGGATGCTCCGGGTGTTGACCTGTATGCCGATGACGCCAAAGCCAATTCGGCCCCACTGGAATTTCCCGATAATACCGGCTATCTTCTGGTGTCCGCCGGTGACCGCAATTTCAAGGTCAATCCGTCCGGATCGATGACCAGCGTTATCGATGCTACCGCCACGCTGGCTCCCAACAGGTCCTACTCGATCTTTGCCATCAATGATGTGGCCAATATCGAGCCATTGGTGGTAGCCGATGATCTGACTACTCCGGCAGCCGGCAAGGCTCATGTCAGGTTTATGCACCTTTCGCCCAATGCTCCCGCGGTCGATATCACTTTGACCGATGGAACTGTAGTGTTCGGCGACTATGAATTCAAAGAGTATACCGATTTTACACCGCTCGATGCCGGCACCTATGACCTGCAGGTCAGGCTGGCCGGTACCGACACCGTGGTGCTCGATCTCAACGGCATAGCTTTGAATACGGGTACAATTTACACAGTGTTTGCCCGCGGATTTGTGGGAGGCAGCGATGCACAAGCGTTGAATGCCGAAATCATAGTAAACAACTAGTTCCTCCCTATTAGTTGTGGTTTACATAGAGTCAGGCCGGATTGAGAAATCAATTCGGCCTGTTTTTTTTTAAAATCGTATTTCTTGTAAAATAGTTTTTGGGATGTTATTTTGCTGGAACCTGGACAGGTGTTTCAAAGTTATCACTGACAATTATTTTCGTACCCGGCTCTGAACTGCTAAACCTGCTTTATTTGCCGACCGGGGTATGCGTAAATACGAATATTAATAAACAGTATTCAATAAACAAAAGGAGTACGCGATGGAACAAGCTCTTGAAACTTTAAAAGAGTATGCCGCGCTATACGGCCTCAAAATCGTAGGGGCGATATTAATTCTGATTATCGGTCGTATTGTGGCGGGAATGCTGGGACGAGTTATCAGAAAGCTTCTGGAAAGAGGCAATGTTGATCCCACGCTCACTAAATTCCTGGCCACATTGACCAAGATTCTGGTCCTGACATTTGTGATCATAGCCGCTATTGGCACACTCGGTGTCCAGACCGCATCATTTGTGGCGATTATCGGTGCCGCCGGCCTGGCAGTCGGTTTCGCATTGCAGGGCTCACTGGCCAACTTCGCATCGGGAGTAATGCTGATAATCTTCCGACCCTTCAGGGTCGGCGACTATGTTACCGCCGGCGGTGAAAGCGGCACAATCGAGGAGATCCATATCTTCCACACAGTCATGAATACCCCGGACAACAAGCGCATCATAATTCCCAACAGCCAGGTAACCGGCGGAAGCATCACCAATTATTCCGCCAATGATACCCGCAGGATCGATCTTGTTTTCGGCATCGGCTATGACGACGATATCAAGAAGGCCAAGGATATTCTAGTACGCCTGGTCAATGAAGATGAAAGAGTGCTTAAAGACCCGGCGCCGACAGTCGCTGTCAGCGAACTGGGTGACAGCTCGGTAAATTTTGTTACTCGTCCCTGGGTAAAAACCGCAGATTACTGGGCGGTCTATTTCGACCTGACCGAAAAAGTCAAGCAGACTTTCGATCAGGAAGGTATCTCGATACCGTTCCCGCAGAGAGACATTCATATTTACCAGGAAAAGAGCTAAAGAGCATTTTACGGGAAACTGTGAAGGCGGGATATCCTGTTCCGCCTTCTTTTTTTTAAGATGAGATCATGAAAATTTTAAGTCTGATTCCGGACGACCAGCTTAAGTATAATCAGGACTGGTTGGTGGATTCTTTGATGATTTCATATACATCAGGAAGGCAATATCAGGGGCAGTTCATCCAGATTCCGGATGATTTTCAACGGCCTGTGACCATTGAAATCAACCGCGCTGGTATTTCCGGAGAGGACCGCGATAAAATCCAGGCCGGCGCTTTGGGCCGACTGGGCATCGATCAGGCTGTCACCCACGTAAACCACATTGGTTTTGTTTTCTGCCAGACGTTGAAGTGCCACTAAAAGGCCCTCCGGATCAGGTTTATGATTCTCCACATCCTCTCCCCCGACAATCAGCTCGAAATAATCAAGCAGGCCATCACGGCGGAGAACGTCCTCGATACGGTGACGATATTTGGTGGATACAATTGCCAGCCGAAATCCCATGGTTTTTAATTGCTTCAGCACAACAGGCACATTTTCAAAGACCTCGGTCATATCGACCATGATCTGGTTTGATTTTTCACGAAAAAACTTGCGGAACTCCAGGGTCCTGTCTGGATCATCGATATTTGTCAGCAGGCGAAATGTCTCCGGCAACGATATGCCTATCGTTTTTTTGATAATTTCAGGTTCGGCTTGCGGGATATTCATTTTGCGAAAGGCATAATTCATGCATGTGACAATGGCATCCGAGGAATCCGCCAAAGTCAGGTCAAAATCAAATATGATAGAATTAAATTTGCGCACAGCCGGTCATCCGTTTTAATCTGAATCCTGTTAATTTAGAAATAAACCGGCCAAAAACCAAACTGGTTCCGCAACTACAGTCTAAGATATTTCCCATCTACCCTGTATAGGTAATCTAACAGAAAAGTACATTTGCGCCCCCGTTTGCGTAAGTACAGCAAAGCCCGTATGCGGCTTGCCTATTCGCAGACAACGCTCACATCTTCTGCGGCCTCATGCACGATACCATGTAATGCTTTGCTCAATTCCCGCACTGTAAACGGCTTGGTAACAAAACCCCGAAATCCGTAATGGCGATGATTTGTCATAATGGATGAGTTATGATAACCGCTGCAAACCAGCGCGCGCACATCAGGATCGATCTTTTTCAGTTCCACGATCGTTTTTTCTGCGCCAAGTCCACCCGGGATATTAAGATCCAGAATCACGACATCATAGGGCGACCCGGTCTCCAATGACTGTTTGTATTTCCCGATGGCATCCGTGCCATCTTCAGCGCAATCGGGCTTGTACCCAAGCCTTTCCAGAATACTGCCCATCACAGAACGCACCTCCTGGCGGTCGTCCATAAATAGAATCTTTCCACTGCCCTTAACAATTTTAGTTGATGATGATATTCCTCTTGATTCACTCTCAGCTTTGACCGGCAGATAAATCAATACTGCGGTACCGGCATCGGTACTCGATTTCAGTTCAATACAGCCGCCATTCTGGATGATATTCTGCTGTGCAAGTGTCAGGCCCCGTCCAGAGGCAGATTTGTCGGTCGAAAAACCGGGTCTGAATATCATTTCGACAATATCATCCTTGATCCCGCAACCATGATCGAGTAAGCGCATGATTACATATTTGCCCTCGGGTAGTGGCAAATTATCATCCGGCCCTATATCCAGGTTTTCGGTGTTTATATTTATAGTACCATTATCCTCCATTGCTCTGGATGAATTCTTCAGTATCTCCACAAGTGCCTTAACCACCTGCCCCTTATCTACGTAGACATTTTCAATCGCTTTCCCGGGCAGATACTGGCATTTTACGCGCTTGCCCTTCAAAGTTGATTCGGCCGCGGTCCGCACCAGATCATCCACATCGATATCATCGGGATCATATTCATCGACATTGCAGTAAGATGCAATATCGCGTGTGATATTGCAGGCACGGTCTCCGGCTTCCTGAATCTGGCCGATAATCTGTTTCTCCGACCCTGCTTTGCTGCGGCTGTCATCCAGAAGATCAATACTGCCCATAATAGTGGTCAGGCAGTTATTAAGCCCGTGAAGCATGTCATTTAAGGAACCCAGCAGCAATCCTGATTTTCGAATCCGCGCCAGATCCTCAAGTGAGATTCCCGGGGATTCCTTTGATTCCGGCTCTCCCCGGCTTTTCAGGTATCCCTGCAAAATGTATTTCCCGATGGGAAAAGATATGGACCCCGGGTTGGATGTTTCCGACTTGCTTTTTGAGCTTTCTGTGAGCGTAGCGAGGGAAATTTGGGCATCCGGCATGTTGTCCTCCTCTGGGATTTAAAAAAAACCGCCTTTTGGGTTATATGAACCCGACTTCAAATGCCCTATCTAACAGCTCTCTCTTCGGCAGGAATCTGCTGTCTCTCATCAGCAGAAGTAAAACGCTTGGTGTATTTAACCCCGTAAGTCTTGTTCGTCGCGTTGATTGGTGACCCCATTATAATCACCTTTCCGGATTTGTAAATGGTATAAGAATGGGAGTTTATTGGGTATGGCTTATACCCAATAAATGTGGATAAGGTGTCTATAAGTTATAAAATTATCCACACTAAGGGTTGAAAAGATGTGAATATCGGGGATTTTGGGATTACTGGCTTCCCTGATAATCGGTATTCAGGTATGTGGTTAGATTGACATCCTTGTTTGTCAATCCAAGTTTGCGGCGAATTATCTTGCGTTGTTGATGAACTGTCTCCAGAGATATTTTTAAAATCGAACAGATCTCCTTCGAGGTCAAACCGCGTTTGATCAGATTGCATATCTCCAGCTCGCGAGGTGTCAACCTGCGAAACTGGCTTTGCAGACTGGCCGCGAAGCGTGCGGAGATATCCGACAGGCATTCGGTCAAAAGTTCCACATGCTGACGGGACTCACTATCGACACTATCCTGCAAAGATTCGATAATAGGCATGATTACTTTGTCTACATTAATCTGGACATTTTTTTCGATCTGCGCCTTTTCCCGGTCAATCTGTCCCAAAACCTCGCGCAGGGCGATATTCTTCTCGCGCAGGTTGCGCTGCTCGGCACGCATCTTCTCGTTTACATGGCGCAGGTTCTCTTCCATTTTCTTGCGTTCGGTAATATCAGGGAAGACCGCCACTCCTGCCACAATCTCACCCCGGCTGTCCCTGACCGGGGCCGACGATACCGCAATCCAGCGTTCCTCTCCGCTGTCGCGCCGGATTATCATCTCCTGGTCGGTAATCGTCTGGCCGAAAAGCACCGAACGGGAAAGGGGCAGTTCCTCGGGAAAGCAAAGCGAACCATCGGGAAAATAAATCTTCCACCTTGATGGATGGAGGGCGGCATGAATGTTCGTCAGGGGCAATGTCGACGGTCCCCTGATATCCTGGGCCGCGCTATTGGCAATACGGATATTCACGTCGGGAGCATCGGCAATGATAACTCCGGCCGGTATCTGCTCGATGGCCGCGATGAACAGACGGTAGGTTGTGGACAATTCCGCCTCGGCCTTTTTGCGGTCGGTGATATCCATGATAAAGCCCTCGAGAATCTCGGCCCTATCCCCGGTAAAATCCACCGCGCGGCCTTTTTCCCAGACCCATTTTTCTTCACCGGAACGAGTCTGAATGCGATATTCCAGCTCGAACTGACTATTACGAGCTATGGCATCATCGATTTCGTGTCGAATTCTTTCTCTGTCATCGGGATGAATCAGATCATTGTAGCGCACTTTGCGGTTTTCGATCATAAATTCGGGTTCGTAGCCGGTCAGATCAATGGCACCCCCGCTGATAAACAGCATTGTCCAGTCGCCATCATTTTTGCAACGATAAGCCATGCCCGGCAATCCGCTCAGCATAATTGACAGCATACTTCGGCTTTCTTCCAGCTCCTGTTCGAATTCTCGTCTTCCGGTTATATCCCTTGCTATTCCGCTGATTCCAACTACCCGGCCATTCTGGTCACGCATGGGCATTTTGATCACATGAAAGATGCGCGTCTCAAGGCCGACATTGAGCTCTTCTTCCGATTCCTCCACAGCACCTGCCAGGACTTTTTCATTTATTTTCATCATCTCGCCGCCACGCCCGGAACCGAATATATCTATATCTGTTTTGCCGATCATTTCTTCCGGAGCCATATTTATACTTCTGGCAGCCACCGGATTGACATGCGTATACTGCATCTTCTCATTCAGGACAAACATCATATCGCGTGCCGTCTCAAACACCGACCTGAATCTTTCTTCACTTTCACGAAGCCCCTCTTCGGCTTTTTTGCGGGCAATCACGCTTGAGATCTGTTCGCAGATCAGGCTGATCAGATTTTCATGATATGACATGAACTGAACTTCATCTTTATAGCTCTGCACCACCATAACGCCAAAGATACTATCCCTTGATTTGAGAGGGACGCCCAGCCAGCAGGAAGAAGGAGTACCGACCACATTGACACTATTCTCAGTTGAAATTTGCTTTTGACGGGCGCGGTCGGCCAGGATTACTTTGCCCGTCCGGCGAACATAATCGGTCAGGCCCTGATGAAGTTCCTGCTGTGAATATTGATCGATTTGATCGTATCTGTCAGAAAAATATGGAAAGCTGTACATTTCACTTTTATCATCATGGAAGGCCACATAGAAATTTGATGTATCGATTACTCGTCCAAGCTGAACGCGGATAACGCCCAAAAGGTCTTTCAGCGTACCGATTGTATTGGAGGCATGGATAATCTTGAGAATGATATCGCGAGCGATTTCCATCCTGTTGCGGTCGGTAATATCAATCAGGGTACCGATAACCGCGGGACGGCCCTCATACATCATGCCTGCGCCAAAAACCTCAACATCCAGGATTTTTCCGTCTTTGCGCAATCCCCTGAAGCTATGGTTGATAGCCTTGACCTCGCCGGAAATCCTCTTGCGCACATTTTCGGCCACGCGCGGATAATCCTCATAATATACAATATCTTCCACAGTGGCATTATCAATCATTTCATCCTGTTCATAACCGAAGATATCTGCGAATTTGGGATTTACATAGCGGAAAACATTATCCTGAATCATGTAGATCCCGGCCAGAGAATGCTCACTTAACTGCCTGAAGAGATCATCCTGATATGAGCGCGCAAACCGCTTTTCCCGGGAGTGAGGATGAGATTCTATTTCGATTAAAATATGCTCGTCATCGATGCTCGAAAACGACAGCGTGATTTTACCGGCGTCAGGGACGGAGTCGATTTGGATGCTTTTATTTTGTGATGAACTGCTTTCAAGGATCGTTTTAAAACTGCCCGTTAGGCCCAGATTCGGAAAGATATCGCGCAGCCTCAAACCCACCAGAGCATCGGGATCGAAGCCAATATATTCCGCGGCGGCGGGATTAATATAAACCAGCCTGGGATCATCGATATTGACATCAAAGATCATTATCGGCCTATTAAGACGCTTATAAAAACGCTCGAATTCAAGGCGATTTCTCGCATTAACGACCTGATCACGCGAATTGGATTTTTCTTTATTTTCAGCTATTATATGTAGTGTATCCGGCCCGAGATCATGCCTGCGGGAGACACTCAGGCTAATATCCGAACGGTCCCTGTTATGCGTGCGGATCTTTGCAGTACCTGAAATCCTGTTTTGACCACCCTGTTCAAAGCCGCTGAGCATATTTTCAAGATTGCTCCGGCCAGCGACTTCCAGGATCGCATTGAGACCGAATGAACAATCCGCAGACAGATTGTTCAAGCCAAACAAATGCCTGGCTTTTTGATTTATATAGGTGATTTTCCCTTTTTGCTGAAAGATAACAGCGCGATCAGGATGCGTTTCACCGTTGGGTTTATGATAATCATTCGCCATAGATGCTTCCACCACGCTTCCACATAATCAACCATGGAATCAGGAGTAGAATTCAAACCATTTCTCCGGAATGCCCCCGCAAGATTTGATGTCGCGCAAAGATGAAATATGCAATAAGCCCCTAACACATCCCTCTAAATATACTATATACGCAGATGCTACGATCCTGCAAGCTTATTTTTTGGAATAACTTGCACTAAATCACTTAATGTTATTGTTTGAAGTCTACTTTTTGAAAGGTATTTGAGCTTAGTTCAAATCGCGTAAAACCTCGATTATTTCTGATGGTTCTGCGCGTTTCTTGTAATCGGGATCAATAAAGGCATAACGAATTATACCCTCCTGATCAATTACATAGGTAACCGTCAGGGGGAGTTCATTGCTATGATCCGCGTTGTACTCAGATAGGTCAAGGCGACCCTCGAAATGTTTTTGGACAACATCGGGCAAGGTGTAGACTATGCCATACTGATGGGCGATTCTATTATGAAGATCGCTGACGACATGGAAATCGAGTTTATGGGTTTCTGAAGTTTCCAGGCCCTTAGACGGTTTTTCCGGGCTGATGGCAATTACCGTGGCGCCATATTCTTTGAATTGCGGAAGAGCCTCCTGATAGGCGCGCAACTCGATATTGCAATACGGGCACCATCCGCCGCGATACCAGGCCAGCACCACAGGACCATCATCGAGCATATATTTAAGGTCGACTGTATCACCCTCAATGTCCTGAAGCTTAAACATGACAGCGGTATCGCCGACATTCAGCGCGGTTTCCAGCGCACCGGATTCGGCTACATCAATAACGCCCTGCTCAAAATCATTTTTCATCTCCTCAGGCGCAGATTTGGAAAACTCTTCTTTGCGTTTGTCCAGTTGATCCTGAAGAGATTGTTTCTGCTTATTTTCCTTCTTCGTTTTATCTGAACCTGTTTCGGCGAAAGCTAACGCCGCCATAACCATTGAAGTTATCAGTAAAAAGCAGATTGATGCTCCGACTATAATTCCAAGTTCTTTTGCTTTCGGCATTCTATTATATCACTCCCTCTATCCATACGATTATTGTCTTGTTTTTAGCTTAAACAGGCGTAAATGCCTAAAGTTCAAATTACACCTTTGGTTTTCTATCAGAAACTATTTCTCGGTCAAAAACATCAGGATTTCCTGATGAAACCTGTCTGTGTCCTCAAAATGCGGGATATGCCCGATGTTCTCAAGCTCCACAAGTTTGGCAATCGGGATTTTATCAGCCGTAGCCCTGCCCAGTTCCGGATACTGGCCCAAAGTCGCCAGGACTTCATCCGAGACACTGCCCCGGCCAAGAGTTGTGCGGTCCTCCTGTCCGATAACCAGCAGTGTGCGCACCTGCAGATGTTCGAATTCATAGACGACCGGCTGTGTGTAGACCATATCGAATGTCAGCGCCGAGGCCATCGCCAGACGCGGATATTCCCCGCTCAGTGTCCAGCGGTAATGAACCATGACATATTCATCATACTCGGGTTTCCATTCGACATAGTAAGTCCTGTGATACCTGCGCAGGCCTTCTTCGGTATAATTCATAATGTTTTGAAATGCTTCTTCGACCGGAGTATATGGCACCTTGAGACGGTAATCCTCGAAGCCGATGGGATTTTCCAGGATCAGCTTATAAGTGTTCTTTGGGTACATCAGGGCAAATCGGGTTGCCAGCATACCGCCCATTGAATGGCCGATTACCGAAACCTCCGAAATACCAAGCTCATCCAGAAGCATTTTGGTATTTTTGGCCAGCAGATGAAATGTGTAGTTGACCTCCGGCTTGGAGGATTTGCCGAAACCGATTTGATCCGGCACAATCACGCGATAGCCCTTACCACTCAGGAATTCGATTGTTTCCCGCCAGTAAGCGCCGAAAAAGTTCTTGCCATGCATCAAAAGCACAGTATGTCCGTTGGGACTGATCACCGGCGCAATATCCATAAAGGCCATCCTGACATGATGTCCCTCGATTTCCAGCGGCATAAATTTAACCGGGTGGGGATATTCGTAATTTTCCATGGCTATCCCAAGCGGCTCGACATTATCGGGGATATCAATAAACTCGGCACATAAATCGGAAATGGGCAAAAAGATTAAAACGAATATCAGTGTTATAAATGCTTTTTTCATATGATTCCCTTTCAATTTTGTTTACAATTGCACTAAAACAAATCTGGTTGAATTTTGTTCATAAGCGAACTCCGATATAAAAAGCCCGGCCATGACACGCACAGCCGGGCTCGCAAAGATGCTATATCTGTATTTTTACTTTATCCTGAATTGGGAGACAAGTTCCTGCAGGGATTCGGCCTGACGGTTTAGCTGTTCTGCCGCCGATGCGGATTGGTCGGCTCCTGTGGCGGTCTGCCTGGTAATAGCAGAGACCGACTCCACGTTTTTGGAGATTTGTTCGGCCGCCGCTGATTGCTCTTCGGAAGCTGTAGCGATCTGCTGGATCATGTCCATCACCTGGGCCGACATATTTACAATCTCATTCAAGCTGTTGCCGGCCTGATCGGCCAGTTCGCGGCCCTTATCAACCTCCTGGATTCCGGATTCCATGGACTGCACAGCCTCATTGGTCTCCTGCTGAATCCCCTTAATCATGTCGCTGATTTCACCGGTTGCCTTGCTGGTGCGTTCGGCCAGCTTGCGGACCTCATCGGCAACAACGGCAAATCCGCGTCCCTGCTCACCGGCACGGGCCGCCTCGATGGCGGCATTGAGTGCCAGCAGATTTGTCTGATCGGCGATGTCATCGATCACACCGATGATCTCACCGATTTGATCGGCCGATTTGGCCAGCTTACCAATTGAATCGGCTGATTCCCGCACAACGCCGGTTATGCGCTGCATGCCGGAAATCGTATCGGATACTATCTTACCCCCGTTCTGCGCGGTTGAGGATGCATTTCCGGAAGCATCCTTGGCCTCACCGGCATTCCTGGATGCCTGCAGGATCGTTGCCGTCATTTCTTCGATCGCAGTTGAGACCTGGGTCACCTGTTCGGTCTGATCCTGTGCCCCGCGAGACATCTGTTCTGAGGAGGAGGCCACCTCGTTTGCGGCAGATACAAGCTGATTTGAGTTTTCCGCCAGCAGATTGACAACCTCTGTCAGGTTTTTCGTCATTGCCTTAAAGGAGTTACCGAGCACATCTTTTTCAGATTGGGGCTCGATTTGTACAGTCAGATCCTTGGATGCAATTTGTTCCGCAGCCCCGGCCAGGTTGCGCATGTAATCTATTAATCTGCGGAATGAACTGGCCAATGCCCCGATTTCATCATTAGATCGGATTGTGATTTCCTGATCCAGGTCGCCAGTTGATATTACATCTGCAACACCGGCAATTCGAGCAATCGGCTGGGAGATGGATTTTGCAAAGAACCATCCCACTACCGCAACTATTGCAGCCATTAGGATAGCAATTATCAAAATGGAATTTCTCAGACTTCCAACAGCCGCGAATGCTTCGGCCTCATCGATTTCTGCCATAATTGCCCAGTTTAGATCCTCCAGGTTAAGTGGAGCGTAGGCTGAGAGGACGGGAACACCGCGATAATCTTTTATAATTTCCGCGCCGTCTTTTCCATTAATTGCAGCCTTGGAAGCGGCCGTTTCGATCTTATGTAATCCTATCGATGAATTCTTGGCCTCGATAAGTTCAATTGTACTTTTTTCTATTCCGGATTTTTCCAATGCTTCTATATAGCCTTCTTTATCTTGCAGAAGGAACCGGCTGTTGGAGCGCATCTTGCCATCTGACCCGACCAGGTATGTTTCACCGGAATTTCCAAGTCCGACTTCACTCCACTGGCCATCAGAAGTCATAATGGCGTCAATGCGGTCAATTGGCATCTGGAAAATCAAGACCCCGATTTTCTCGCCATCTTTAAAAATAGGTGAGCCTATAAAGCCGGCCTGATCCTCATAGGAGGGCTGATAAGGATGAAGATCATCCATAAAAACATAATTCGGATCACTGGATTTATTTACATTCCGGAAGACCCGGCCAATTCCGGTGTTTGCATAAGGACCATTAACCAGTGATGTGGTGAAATCGAGTTCTTTGTAAACAGAGTAAACCACATCGCCGGTTTTGGCATCGCAGAGAAATATATCATAGTAACCGAATTCATCCAGGAAATGCCTGATATGGGGATGATACTTCTCATGCCAGACGCTCCACTCGCTGCCGTCATTTGCATTATCCAGCTTATCCTTATTTCCAAGTGGATTAGGATTAGCCTCGATATATCTATACTGCAGAACAACAGATTCATCATCGAGCGCTGTATACAGTCTATCTACCGAGGGAGATTCCCCCTGATTGCGGGCCTTATATTCCTGCGCGTAATCCTGCCGATAATAGGTGCTCAGCTCAATGCGCATTTTGTCAATGTCTGATTGATTAGACTGATCTGAATTGTGCGGATTCTCTGTAACTTTCGGGAAAGCCGCGCTAAATCGATCCATGGCATCAATAATCATAGCATCATCGGAAAAGGTTCGTATCTGGCGCCTGATCTGATTGATGTAATCTTCAATCTGTCTCGTTTTGACCTCTCGGAGAGAGACAAACTGTTCGACTGTTCTTTTGGAGAGGGCAGATTGGGCTCTGTTCAGACTCAGTATACCTATAGTGGCCAATGGTATCACACCAATCAAGAGGAAGATGGCAATAAGCTTGGTATTAATCTTCAGGTTTTTTAACATGAACTCCCCCGCAGATTTTATTTCTATTCTTGTTTTATTCTATCCTTGATCAGGTAAAAACTATAGATGCTTCTGCACGGTTATAGATAAATTTATCCCTGTACCTTTGCCTTATTTGATTTTTTCGGCTTAGAGTGTTGATACTTTAGTAACACTATAGAATATATTCGATTATTCTAATAATTCTCTAACAGACGCGGTTAAAAATACAGGAATAGATGCGAAATTGAGTTGCAATTTGGAACCTGAATAATTTCCTTGCTCAATGATATCCGATGGGAGATTCATGATGAAACAAATCTTATTAATTCTTTTATTTATGGCCGTAGCTGGTTTTGCCGGAAGGTCTGATTCAAGGGCCGATACGATAAAGATTCCGGATTCGCACCATAATATCTTTTACAGCAACGGAGAGATGATTTATATAACTGCTGAGAATGACACCTTACCCCTGGCTAACAGCGCCGCAAGGTATACGCTGGGGCTGGTCAGAACAATGCCCGGGGGAACCGAAAATGGCCTGGCATTCGATTTTCCCGACAGTGCCCTGAATGGCAGAATCTACTACGGATTTTTCCCGCATTCCGATGAAACGGATCATCTCTATCCAATTTACTTCGGAGGGTATGCCGCAATCAAAAACGGCCATGCCGAGCTGGATATCGCTACCCGCCTGACAGGCAAATATGATTTCATCAACTGGCGCGAAAGCGGATTGATTCACCTGGGATACAGGATTGTGGCTCATGACGGCCAGATTCTGTATGACGGCAAACTGCGTCTGACCGGAAAAGGGCCATTTGCAGTTGACACATGTATTATCGAAGGACCGCTATTGAACATGCTGACTCACGAAAGCGCAATCGTCTCGATGATTACCAATTTTGATATAAGGATCAAGATCAAATGTAATGGCCGGGTATTCGAATCGGATCAGTCATCAATTCATCATGAAATCAAGATTGACGGGCTCGAACCTGACAATGAATATGAGTATATTGTATTCTGCGACGATTACAGCCAGAGCCACAAAATCAGGACCGCTCCCCGGCCCGGATCCCGTAAGCCGTTTACCTTCGCCTATGCCTCTGACGGGCGCGGCAATGCGGGTGGTGGTGAGAGAAACATCAAGGGCGTCAATGCATACATTCTCAAGAGGATCGCCGTTTTATGCAACCAGAAAAAGGCTGTATTTTTCCAGTTCACAGGTGATTTAATCGATGGCTATACTACCGATGTGGATGAAATCGAGCTTGAATACGCCAACTGGAAACGAACAATAGAGCCTTTTGCGCATTCCCTGCCCTTTATAGCCGGATTCGGCAATCATGAAGTCTTGTTGCATTATTTCAGCGATGGTGAGAAAGGTGTCTCGATTGACAAGTTCCCCTATGACACACATTCTTCGGAGGCCATATTCGCCCGCAATTTCGTCAATCCGAGTAATGGCCCGGATTCTGAAGATGGATCGGTTTATGATCCAAATCCCGAGACAATTGACTTTCCATCTTATAAGGAAAATGTCTTCTACTACACATATGACAATGTGGCAATAGTATCGCTCAATTCGAATTACTGGTTCTCGCCCACTATCAAGCGTGACGGAAAAATCGGCGGCAATCTTCATGGTTATATCATGGACAATCAATTGCAATGGCTGAAAAAAACCATGGGCATTCTTGAAGAGGATCAAAACATTGATCATATTTTTGTAACAATCCACACTCCTATATTCCCCAACGGGGGCCATGTCAAAGATGATATGTGGTACAGCGGCGATAATTCCAAACGGGCCTATGTAAACGGCCGGGCGGTGGAGCATGGCATAATTGAAAGGCGTGATCAGCTTCTGGATATTATGCTCAATCTTTCTACCAAGGTTAAGGCCTCATTGACCGGTGATGAGCATAATTACAGCCTTCTGCGCATAAAGCCGGGAATGCCCCTTTATCCCGAAGATTATGGACATCAAAAGCTGGAGGGTTTTCGGCCCTTCTGGCATATCAATAACGGCGCCGCCGGTGCGCCCTATTATGGCCGGGAGGAAACGCCCTGGATGGATCATGTCTTGAAATTTTCCACTCAGAATGCGGTTGTGTTTTTTCATGTCGATGGGCATTCTGTGCAGGTTGAGGTGATCAACCCGGACACATGGGAAACGCTGGATGAGTTCGAGCTTTAAAAAACAGGTCTGTATTGAAAATTGAAACATAAAATGCAATCCTGGAAAGCTTTTTCCATAATAATTTCTTTTGTTGATTGGTCTTCAGGCCTGCTATTTTGAAACTGTTGCATTTCACAAAATAAAAGGAGTGATACATGAAATACGGTGCCAGAAATCAGATTACAGGTGAAATCACGAGGATCAGGAAGGGCGATATCATGGGGCAGGTAACATTAAAAATACCAGCTGAGTCGATCATGAATTCGGTCATGACCACTGAATCCATTGAAGATCTGGGAATCGCCGAGGGAGATAATGTCAAAATTATAGTAAAAGCGATCAATGTTCTGGTCGTCAAGGAATGATAATTTGCTCAAAGTTTGATCTGCAAATTTGGGAACCTGTTCAGGAGGAACAGGTTTTTTTATTTTAGAAAGCGGGTTTAATAAAATTAAGATACATCAGGAAGGTAGACATGGTCGATCGCTGTGTTTGCTACAACAAGACATTTGCTGAACTCAAGCTAAAATCCCAAAAAAGCGGGGCCAGATCCATTCCGGAACTTCAGAGACTGGTTACATTCGGGGAAAATTGTCAGAAGTGTCATCCATATGTTGAAATGATGCTGAAAACCGGCGAGACTGTTTTTGCCGTGCTGGATGATCCCGATGCCCGTTACAACTAACCCGAATCAAATATAAAAAAGGCCCATCGAAATGACAGGCCCGGACGATAGCTTTGTGACGTGCTCTGATGTCTGTTCAATGATGTCATTCCTGTTTGTCGTGGCTGCTCTCGCTATCCTCCTCTGGATCAAATTTCAGGGCCGCGGAGTTGATACAATAACGTAATCCCGTCGGCTCCGGACCGTCATCGAATACATGCCCCAGATGAGCCTCGCAATTGGCACAGACAACCTCGGTTCGGATCATCCCCAGGCTGTTGTCCCCTTCCAGATCAACATTTTCTTTGGAAATCGGGGCATAGAAACTGGGCCATCCGCTTCCGGATTTAAACTTGGTTTCCGAATCAAACAGAGGCTCTCCGCAGACAACACATTTATAAACCCCCTCCTCATAGTGATCATTATACTTCCCGGTAAAGGCCCGTTCAGTGCCGGCCTTCTGGGTTACATCATACTGAAGAGAAGTCAGGCGTTCCTTTAATTCGCTTTTCTCAAATTTTGCTTTATTACCCATATCAGAATTCCCATCTTTGAAGTTCTTCTCATTGTCCGGATTTTCGGAGATCTCAGGACTGTCTTCAGACAGCCGTTCCATCCTCTGTGCAGTGAAGAACGTCCCCATTGCAAAGAGCAGGATCAACACAACAGTTGTCATAAAAACTCGCAAGAACATCGTTCCTCCGCATTGTTCAACTGCCGGCACATAATCACCGCTGAGAGTAAAGTTCAAGAGGTTATGAGGTTCAGATTTGCTTACCGTGTATTATAACATGGCAGGCTGTCGCTGGTTCCCCGAGCGTAGACAGGCAGAAAATGAGAGACCGAGTCGAAAAGCGGGATTTTGTTTATTTTATTTCAAGTATACCGAATGTGTTAGGGTCATAATCTATCGGCACCTGCCAGTCAGCGGCCTGGTCGAGACGTTGCTGCTTGCGACGGAAATTTATGCGCCAGTCATTGTTCTTCTCGAACTCGGCATCCAATTTATCCACAGGAATCGCAATTTCGATTGACCAGAACTTTTCGCCTTTATGTGTGCCGACATTATACTCACCATTCCAGGCCGGATCGCTGTCCATCCAGCCGTCCTCGCCGCGCCAGATAACCTGGTCGAATACGAAACCATCAGGATTAAAGTAAATCTGATAAACGGTATCCGAACCATGATTCGGTTCGAAGAAAAATCCAACACAATCATCACCATACACCGGACCATCATGTTCAACAGCATTGCTGGACAGCCCGGCCATATAGCTCTCATGACAAACTGCGGCGATGTATAGTTTTTTCCTGTCATGGGCGAAATAGAATTCCACCGCTTCGGTCTCGGCCGGTGCCCCCTCATTATCAAAGAACTTATCAGCGGATACCTGCCATATCGATTCATCGACATGTCCATCAAGATCAGGTGCTGATTTTACATAGGGACAGATCGCAGTGCGTGCAATTCTCAACTGCTGTTTTGCAACAACCTCGCGATCATCGGCGAATTTGAATCTCGCCTCGGCTGATGGAAGCGGATAGATGGCGCCACCGGATTCCACCAGAAAATCGAATGAAGCGCTATCACCCGCATCGACATAAACCGACATCTTTTCCGGATGAACGCTCCATCCCGGCTGCAATTCCCAGCGAATCGTGTCCTCCATGGGATGCGCTGATAGATTTCTGAGCGTTACCGTCGCCCTGTGGTCTATTGGACGAAGATCCTTGCCAATCAGGATCGGATGATCAAAACTTAAACCTAAATGCCTGATCGGATCATGCACCATTTTTTGCTGAGCGGTCGTTTCATTCCATGCATATACGCCACCCAGGTCAATCGGCGCGACATGAATACCTTCATAATCGACTGTCACCCAGGCAAATTGAAATCCGGTCCGTGAAGCATCCTCGCCCCGCTCGCCGCCGGAGGACCCAATACCGGTATATTTTATGCCGTCAACCTCATCACAGAAATACTCATGATAGTGACCGGTGAAAACAGCATCAACGCCATATTGAACAAACAGGCTGTGCAGTGTGTCCGGCACGCCCTTTGAAGCTGTTTCATACCAGATCGGCCTGTGCTGAAGTACTATGGTGTAGGGTTTACTCATATTTTTCTGCAGATCATCAGCGATCCAACCCAGCTGTTCGGATGATAACTCGTTGCCGTACTGAACCCTGCTGACATCGATCATGACAAAATGGATCTCGCCCTTATCGAATGAATAATAGGGTTCACCCACTCTCTTGCGATAGATACGTTCGGAAAGGTCGCTCCAGATGTCATGGTTGCCTGGCAACATGTAATAACGTGCGGTGAGATCATCAACTATATCAAAGTATTCATCCCATTCCGCTTCGATTTTGGCAGAATCAGACGTATAGCCCTCAATATAATCCCCTACTGAAAGAACAAAATCAGGCCTGAGGTAATTTACCTGCTCCACGATTCGGGCATGGATACCCTCTACATGGCCGCCGGTTCTGTCACTGATAATTGCAAATCTTACGGTTTGATTTTCGGCATAGGTGTTAGTAAATAAGCAGAAGACTATGCAAATGACATTTAATAGTATAAAGCCCTTTGCAAACTTCATTCTTTCCCTCCGGTTAATTAAAATGGCTTGCGAATCGCTGACAATTTAAAATTATTAACTATAAACATCAAATAAAATCCGTACCATAAATCTCATTTTTTTATATATTGTCCACCTGTAAAATGATTCTGTTTAATTTTGATTGAAAATCTATGAGCAAAAACAAAAAGTTGATAATTATCGGCGCCGGGGCCGCAGGCCTCCTGGCAGCCGCAGGAGCACTGGAGCTTGGTGCCGATGTGACCATTTACGAGAAAAACCGCAAGCCCGGCCGCAAGCTGGCAATCACCGGCAAGGGCCGTTGCAACCTCAGCAATACAGCGCCGGTGGGCGAATTCATCAGGCATTTCGGTTCCAACGGCAAATTCCTGAGACAGGCATTTGCCAGATTCTTCTCCGATGACCTTGTGCGCTTTCTTAATTCTCTTGCAATTGAAACCAAAGCCGAACGGGGTGGAAGAATCTTCCCCTCCAATATCGAGGCTCCGCAGATATCCGAAAAACTCCATCAGCACCTTCTCGACAATGGCGTCAAGATTGTCTGTGGAAGGACTGTTAAGTCGCTGATTATCGAGGGCAAGAAGGTAACCGGAATTCAAACCGAGGATGGCAACAGAGATCTGGCCCATGCGGTGATTGTTGCCACCGGCGGATGTTCCTATCCGGGGACCGGATCAACTGGCGATGGCTATAAACTTGCGGCTTCCGTCGGGCATAAGGTAATTCCGGCCAGACCGGCACTTGTGCCGCTTGAGTCTGATCCGGATGTTTGCATCCGCCTGGAAAACCTGGCACTCAAAAACGTCAATGCTTCTCTCTGGTTCGGGGGTAAAAAAATCACCGACCAGTTTGGCGAGATGCAGTTCATGAAATACGGTCTGACAGGCCCGATAATTCTGACATTAAGCAAGCAATGCGTGGAGATATTGGAGGATGAACCTGATCAGCTGCCCGAGATATCAATCGACCTGAAACCCGCCCTGGATAATAAGAAGCTGGATAACAGGCTCCTGCGCGAATTCGATCAGAACGGCAGCACTAAATTCGGCGCCATATTAAAATCACTCCTGCCCATGCAACTGATACCGGTATGTATCGAGCAGGTCAATATCGAAGCGGACAAGCTCGGCAATCAAATCAATGCCGCTGAACGCAAGGAGTTGCGCAAATGGCTCAAGGATTTCCGTTTCACAATAACCGGCCATCGCGGATTTCGTGAAGCATTGGTGACATCGGGCGGTGTCAGTTTAAAGGAAATAGATCCGCGCACAATGATGTCGCACAAGCTTGAGGGCCTGTATTTCTGCGGTGAGGTGCTTGACCTTGACGGGGACACGGGCGGTTTTAATTTGCAGGCGGCATTTTCCACCGGCTGGCTGGCCGGTATGTCTGCAGCAGAATATCTGCGAAACAGGTAAATCGAAATGAACTTGATTATCTTGCATAAAAAGGATCAGACAGAGGATAAAATATTCACGTTTAAAGATCATCGGGCGGAACATATTATCAATATCCTCAAGCTATCAGCCGGAGACAGATTTGAGGCCGGCTTGATAAATGAGTCTGTCGGAACCGGCACTATCAAGTCGATCGTTGATCAGCGGATAACGCTTGAATATAAGCCTGAAGAAACGGAGATTTCCATTTCTCCGGAAATTGACCTGATCTGCGCCCTGCCCCGCCCGCAAACGCTCAAAAAAGTGCTGTTTATCTGCGGTATGACCGCGATTCGGCGCCTGCATTTGATCCGCGCCAATCGTGTGGAAAAAAGTTATTATCATTCGCCGCTTCTGGAAAATGAAAATCTCAATTGTCATCTTCTGGACGGCATGAGCCAGGGCAAAAATATCCGCCTGACACATGTAAAAGTATATGACAGGTTCCTTCCCTTCGTTGAAGACGAGCTTTCAATTCTTGAACAACAGGAACCGGAATCTCCTCTCAAACTGCTTCCGGATCGGGAGGCCCTGGATTACTTAAATAAAGCCTATCAGGATTCTCCCCGTGCAACTTATGTCGCTATCGGGCCCGAGGGCGGATGGGTGCCGTTTGAGATAGAGAAATTTATGGCTTGGGGATTTAAGCCGATCCGCCTCGGCAATCCCGTGTTGCGGGTGGAACATGCCATATCATACATTCTGGCACAGATAGAATTGATGAAAAAGATGAATTCGGAATAGAAAGGAGCAGATATGCCCCGTAGAAATATTACCTCGGGTTCACCCTATGAAGAACAGATCGGATTCAGCCGCGCGGTTCGTCGATCAGGAAGAATTGTCGTATCCGGCACCGGACCGATCGGAACCGATGGCGGTACTGTAGGAGCGGGGGATGCTTATGCCCAGGCACGCCGTTGCCTTGAGATTATCCAGCAAGCTGTGGAGGGAGCGGGCGGCAAACTAAACGATGTCGTTCGCACACGTATGTACCTGACTGATATCGGCAAGTGGGAAGAAGTGGGCCGGGCTCATGGCGAGTTCTTTGCCCAGATTCGTCCTGCCAGCACCATGATCGAGGTCAAGGGGCTGGTGCGCGATGACTGGCTGGTTGAAATTGAGGCAGAATGCATTCTGGAGAGGGGATGATTCGAGCCAGGGTTGTAAAAAATTATAAACGGGCCTATGATGATCCGATCCGCATGCGGGCCGGAGATATTGTCACAGCAGGCAAAAACGATCCGGAAAATCCGCGATGGATCTGGTGCGAACATGCAGATGGACGGGCCGGATGGGTTCCTGAAGAATATCTTGATATAGATGTAGAGAATAATCAAGCCACAGCCATAGAAGATTACAATGCACTGGAACTTATTGTATCTGCCGATCAGGAACTTGGAATCTTGAAAAGGGAATGCGGCTGGGCTTTTTGCAGGACTTTATCAGGTGAGGAAGGCTGGGTGCCTGAGACGCACATCGAATCGATCGATGGCGCAAAGAATGAACAATAGCCGCATCGTCCTGTTACATGATTAATCGGTATCGGATAGGACAATGAAACCACTCAAAAATCAAATATTGAACAGAATCGATGTCGCCATTGCCGGATGGATGAACCGTTATGGCATGATATTTTTGCGCTATTCGCTGGCGATAATATTCATCTGGTTCGGCATCTTAAAGCCCCTGGGGATAAGTCCCGCCGAGGAGATTGTCAGAAAGACGGTGACATGGATCCCGCCGGATATATTCGTCCCTCTTCTGGGATGGTGGGAGGTCGCCATCGGTGTGGGCCTGCTGTTTCGTCCCCTGATCAGAATCGGACTATTACTGCTGTTTTTGCAGATGCCGGGCACAATGCTGCCATTGATTCTGCTTCCCGATATCTGCTATACGCAGTTCCCCTATGGCCTGACATTGGAGGGTCAGTATATAATCAAGAACCTGATATTGATCAGCGCCGGTATTGTAGTCGGTGGCACGATTCGTCGCGGTGAAGGCTATTGATTTTTGCCTTTATCTTCGAGCTCGGCGACATACTTTTCCCACAGGTTCATATATTCATGATTTCCTGCGTCGATATCGATGGCATTTTCGATTGCAATCACGGCCTCATCCAGCTTGCCGCGAGCATAACATACTTCCGCCAGTGTTTTATAGACGCCAGCCTTGAATTCGCCTTCGGGAGCACTTTCGACCGCCTTGCGGGCATACATTTCCGCTTCTTCCAGGTTGATCTCGCGCTCCAGGCACCAGCGTACAAATCGATAATAACGGGGAGGATTGTTCTCCCAGCCGTCTCCCAGTGATGATTTTTGAATTTCAATCGCCGCAACTGTATCACCTTTGATCAGCAGGGCATGTTCCGACAGAAGCAGCATGCGCATGCGTGTAAGATTGACCGTATTGGTTTGCTTAAGCGATTTAAGGGCGTAATCGAGATACTTTTCAAGGTTTTCGGTGTTATTGTACTTGCGCGCCAGGCGGCTCAATCCCATAGCCATGCGAGCCACCTCTTCCTGGGTCTTGCCGTGGGCCGCCACAAACCTCTCCGCCGCAGGATAGACCGTGTCCAACGGCACCTGATCTTTCCAGGCCGCATCTGCCGTATTCAAAAAGATCTCAAATTCGAAATTGGCGTTATGGGCCCCTCCCAGCTCCTGGGCCTGCTTGTAATAGGCCACCGCGGCCATATGCTCCTCCATCTGCGCAAAATAATTGGCCAGGAAATATGAATCGGCATAACTCGGATTCTGACGAACCCGTGCCAGACGGGTTTTGATTGTAGTCTGATCTTCGAGCGCATCCTTGAGCGCATTCATGAATCTATGCGGCTGGGAATATCCACTCCAGCGCACTATTGCATCGCCCTCGCTGTTGGCCAGGATAAATACCGGGAAGCTGACACCGGCCTTGTATTTTTTATCCAGTCTTTTACCTTCGTCGGTCAGTAAATTGACAGGATAATGTACCACATTTTCCAGCACCTGCTTGATCGTGGCGTTGGTTTCGAAATCATCCCTCGCTTTCTCGCAGAATTCGCAATCCTCGCGCACAAATTCAAGCAGAAGTGGCTTGTCCTGCTTTTTGGCAAGTTCCACAGCCTGCTCGAAACTGGTAAGCTGTTGCGCGAAAATATCTGACATAAAAAGCATGAGCAAAACGGAAACTATGATGACAAATCTTTTCATGATCCAGATCCCAATCGTTTATAAGTAATTTCGCTTCAAAGATACGCTCCCTGAAAAAATAATCAATAGGTTATACATGATAAAAATGCTTGAGTTCACGTGTTGAATCAATATGTTGAAATAAGCTGATTAACAGTAAAGCCGCAAATAATTGCAATTGATAGAGGTAAAACATGAAAAGAGCCCTGCTAGCCGTTACCATCTTAACCCTGATTTTGATTGTTTCCTGCGCTTCGGATAAAGAGGAAGCGGAATGGAAAGAGTTTGTCTTTAAAGAAGCCAATTTTGCGATCACACTTCCGGCCCCTCCCAGTCTGGATACGATGGTTTCTCAGACGGCTCTCGGGGAACTCGTTACTCCGCGCTATACCCTTATAAATGAAGGGCACCAATACAGCATAAGTTATTCCGAAATGTCCGACAGCCTTGCAGTTACAAGCGGAATCGAGAAGATGTTCATCGGTGCCCTGCAGGGTGCCGTAAGAAACATGAATGGCCGCCTTACAAGCAGAGAATTTATTACCCTCGACCGTTATCCCGGGCAGGAGGCTGTCCTTAAGATAAATGAAAACCAGGTGACCTTGAAGCTGCGTATGTATCTGGTTAATATGCGTTTCTATCAGCTCATGGCGGTAACGGAAACGGATTCGATTCCTGCTGATATCAATCGATTCCTGAACTCATTCCGGCTGCTCGAAATTCCACCGCTCAAAGAACCCGCGCTGGAAAACTGGATAACATATGTTTCTCCGGATTCCGCATACAAGGTAGAATATCCCGCCCCTCCCAATGAAAGCGAATCAGTCATGGAAACCGTGGCGGGCCAGCCGACTTTATTCGTAACCAGCCTGACCTCCAAATACCGTGAATTCAGCGTGATGCAAACCCAGTATGATCAAAACTGGCGCAATACTAATACCCCACAGCAGATATTCAAAAACTATCGCCGTGGGATGCTGGCCGAATTTGAGAATCACGAGAACCTGCAGGAACAGGAAATACAGTTTGAAGGCTACCCGGCCTATACGATAAAATTCGATCTGGTAGCCAACCAGGGGTCATTCAGGGGAGTAGCCGTACTCAAGGACAACAGCCTCTACCAGCTTCTGGCGCTTGCACCATCGCATGATCCGAATCCAAACTACACCCAGAGGTTTTTCGATTCATTCGAATTCATTCAGTAGCTGATCACCCGGAATGCGCCCCATAGACCGGAACCGCCCTGACCACGGCATGATCTGCTTTTGCCGCCTTCTATGTCATGCAGGGTGATTATCCCGAATCCTGTCTGAAGTGAATCAACTTTCAGTGGTATATTTTCGACTTTATATACCAGATCATAATTGATGTAATACTCGGCCATATCTTCATTGCGATTATAAAGCACGGCGCAATGCAGGATTTCGCCCGGATGAGTTGTCCGGTTTATTGGAGTTACCTTTGTGAATGCATCCTCTTTTGAAACCAGGCCGGGCATCAACAGCCGTTCATAAATTATCCAGGTTTTATGGCCGTTGGAGATTATGTCGAAAACCATACCGGTCCTGAAATCGAGCACATTGAAGGCCCCGAAACCATCACGATAATCATCAGGATTACCACTGAAATCATAAGCCTGCATCATACAGCCAAACAGACAGACACCATAATCGCCGGGAGCATATCCCTCCCTGGTCAGAAACAGATGCTTGGGATTGTCGAATACCTGCACCTGATCATGACACAGGCTGAATTTCTCGATCTCTATAGACATCAGGTTGTCATAATAACTTATACGGCTGCTGGGGTCCTGATAAATCCAGAACTGATTATCGCCGACCGGCACACCGGCCACTGTCCAGAGCTGATTGTTCAGGCCGTTGCTTTCCGTCAATGGCAGGACATTGATATCTTTCCCCTTTACTTTATTCAGAAGTGCATGCATGGTATTTCCTTTCCATGATTTTAGATGGCTTGTTATTTTTTGGTCAGGCCCATGATGATACCCAGCACGACCGACCACAATGCCGCCAGGCCGATCTGATAATCGACCGGCAGGCTGAATGTCAGCGTATGAGCCGGTATCCAGAACCACAGCAGCGTCCACCAGGCGTATGTTAATCCCTTGAAACTCCAGCGCCTGAGGATGATATTGTCCTCGAGCCTGTGGAAAAACATCATTTGCGGTCCAAAGAAAATATTCGTCAGCACAGACACGGCCAGGGCCCATCCGAATCCGCCGGAAAAAAAGTCCGGCAATAAATTATGATCGATCAGTGCGCGGGTGAAGCCCTTCATACCCGCAAAACCGTATTTAATGATTATCCCCAGCAACGCCCAGGCCAGGATCTTGCCCAGTAGTTCCGGTATGGTACATGGCAAAGACAGCCTTTTATTTTTGAGTGAAATCGAGGCGATTTCGCCCAGTGTGCCCAGTATTGCAAATTGAATCGCGGCCGACATTAGCGGATTGGCCCGCACCCATTCAAGGTAGACCTGCATCAATACTCCTTTACAGATTACAGGCCGCTATTATATAGATGTGGAATGATTCTGGCAAGAACCGCTTGAAAAAAAGAAGCTATGCCTGCTTCTCTTTCTCCAGGATTTTGCCCAGATTGGCAGGCAATTCAATGGTGAATGTCGTTCCTTTGCCCGGTTCACTGTCAACCTTGATTTTACCGCGATGATCCCTGATGATCTGGAAACAGATCGACAGTCCCAGTCCGGTTCCAACCCCTACACCCTTGGTCGTGAAACCGGGATCGAATATGCGCTTAAGGTTTTCTTTCGATATACCGCTGCCATTATCGATGAACTGCAGAATAATATGGCCATCTTTCTGATATGTCCGGATGATGATTTCCCCCTTATCCTTGATTGCCTGACGGGCGTTATTGAGCATATTCAAAAATACCTGGTTGAGCTTGCCGGGGTAGCATGCAATAGGCGGGATATCACCATACTCTCGATTTACAGTAATATGGTGTTTTATTTCATGATGAATCAGGGTCAGGGTATCCTCGAGGCCGTCATGAATATTCACGGTCTTGAGCTCTGCTTCATCGAGACGGGCAAAACTGCGCAGCCTCCGGACAATTGTGGTTACCCGATCTGTGCCGGATTCAATCACCCGGTTGGCATCGCAGATAACCCTGATATATTTTTTAAGAAGCGGATTCTTGCGGTATTCCTCGCCCAGGTCCGACTCCAGCGCCTGGCGCAGTTTTTCCACTGCCCTGACAAGCGAATTATGCATGCTGGAAACGGCCCCGATGGGCGTGTTGATTTCATGCGCTATACCTGCCACAAGCTGACCGAGTGAGGCCATCTTTTCAGTTTGTACAAGCTGAGATTGTGTTTCGACCAGTTCCCTATTGGTTCGTTCAAGGTCCTCGAACAGTTTTATCATCTCGGTGACATCATGGGCTATACCGATTGCTTCGATCGGATTGCCCTCTTCATCACGAATTACCGACGTATTGGTGGTGATCCAGCGATAATCGCCATCCCTGGTCTGCATGCGGAACTGGTAACCTGTAAAGCGATGTTCATGATCGAGAGGCATACCCTGCTCGACCCATTCGCGCGCCTCCTCGACATGATCAGGATGCGATAATGCGGAGGCCGGTTTGTCCAGAAAATCGCCAGGATCGTAACCGGTAATTTTCTCAAACTGTGGCGAAAGATATGAAAATGTACCATCGGGCTTGAGCGAATAGATCACATCATTGGCATTTTCAACCAGGCTGCGGAATCGCTCTTCGGATACGCGCAGGCTTTCTTCAAACCTCTTGCTGGCAATATAGCCGCCGATCATTTCGGCGCCGGTGCGCAGGAGACGAATATCCTCATCATCTATAGTGCGGCCGGGATCATCGCAATCCTCGAAACCAAGCACACCATACCATTCACCACCTACGGTTATCGGCAGAAGCACCAGGTATTCAACAGGTGTAACAGACCTCATTATTTCCTGCTCATGAGGCTCGAAACTGGAAATATGACCCTCTATATGATCACCATCGGAAAGAATTTCCTTCCAGCGTGTCAGATACGGTTCGTAATGTATTTTCAAAGCTTTACGGCTGGAGGGAACATACTCACCTTCTTTTATCGATTCATAAGCAAGACTTGCGGACAGGCCCTTTTCGCTATCCTCGTAATTTTCCAGGATAAATACATGTGTCACCCTGGCGGCGATTTGCAGGTGCAGGAGAGCCTCGCTTATCGCGCGCTGCGGATCGGCCTTGGTTAAAAGCGCCTGCGAACAGGCCGCCAGACCCTCCTCATACCAGATTCTGCGTGCCAATGCCTCACGGGCCCGTTTCTGCTCGGTTACATCCCGTCCAATACCGGCAAAATTCTTGAACTCCCCGTCCTCATCTTCGATCTTGAAGACAGAGACGTCAACATCAAACTCCTCGCCTCCCTTGCGAATCGCACGCATCTCACCCCGGAAACTGCCATTCTCACGCATGCTTTCTCTGAATCTCATCTGATCCTGAACCGCCATTAGATCGTAGATCTTTCGTCCCACAAGATCATCATCACTATAACCGGTCAATTGCTTATAGGCCGGATTAGACTCCAGGTAATTCGCTTCACGATCAACAATGACGATACCGTCCTTGGAATTCATGAACAGCTCATGATAGAGTTTTTGCTTCTCCTCCGCCTTTCTGCGATCGGTGATATCGATACCGGTGGCGATAACATACTCCACATTGCCTGATTCATCCAGCATGACATTATTCGACCATGCAATCAGCCGCTTTTCACCCTCCTTTGTAAGCCAGTAATTTTCTCCGTCAACCCTTCCGCGGGCCTGCTTGATTTTATCAAAACGCTCCCTCAGGATTTCCTGCTCTTCCGGTACGATAAAGATATCCCCGAAATTGCGATTTATGACCTCTGAAGCATTATAGCCGCTGATTTTTTCGCAGGCCTGGTTGAAACGCAAAATAGTCCCATCAGGTCGCAGGACCACCACCAGCGCGGCGGCCGTGTCGATTACAGCATTTATGAAATTGCGTTCCCTGCGCAGGGCATCCTCGGTTTCCTTGCGCTGGGTAATATCGGAAAGGCCGCCGATGATTACGGTTTCATTGCGATAGCTGGTTAACGCAAGAGAAAGCATGGTCCAGATCGTGCTGCCGTCTTTGTGCTTGAGCTGAATGGCCAGATCATTTACTGCACCTTTTTCCTTGAGTACCTTAATTACCTTTTCACGCTGACTAACATCGGCATAAAAATCCGTTGTGCTTTTTCCGGCCACTTCTTCCTGTGAATAGCCGAGTAGCTTGAGCAGGTGATCATTGACATAGATCAGCTTGCCGTCCTCCAGCCTGCTGATCAAGGTCGGCACCGGTGAGGATTCGACTATCACGCGCACCTGTTCCTCGGCCTTGATCAGACGGGTAACATCCGTATACACCCACAGACGGCCGATTTCCTGCGAGGAGGCGTCCAGTACGGGAAATGAGTATAACGAGAGGTATCTTTCCTGCGGTGCGGTTATCCTGACTGCCCTGCCATAGAGAAGCTCAGTTTGCGGATGATCCTCGTGGATACTGTCCGGCATTGAACGCAGGTGATCCAGAAGCCTGCTGTGTGCTTCGGGATTTTCGAAATCATTGTTGATTTGGTCATGAAGCTCGGAGAGAGACCTGCCATTAATGGCGGATGCATCAAGATTAAAAAAATCTGTCAGCCTGCGATTTGCCACGAGTATGTTTTCATCCTTGTCTACCATTATCAAAGCGGCCGCCGATGAATCGAAAATCGACTGAAGCTGATCGCGCCTTTGTTCGGCCTCACGGGCCTTGTCATCCAGCTCCTGATAGGCTATGCGCAATGAACGGGTTCTTTCGTCGACCTTCTTTTCAAGCGATTGGTAGACACGAATATTGTCAATTGCCATGCCAACCATATTGGCGAACATCTCAAACCGGGCCACGTCCTGATCATCCAGTTCTCGATGCTGGTACTGCAGGTTGCCGACCAGGATTCCGATCGGGCCGTTTTTGGTATTGAGAGGTGAAATTACAGCCGATTTTGCGTTTACCACACGCCCCGGAGATTTGGGCCAGCGGGAATCGGAATCAAGGTTATCAATAAAGATCGTTTTGCGACTGTTGAAGCAATCTGCAAAATGTGGCGGCAACTGGATATTGCGATCTATGACATTATTCTTGAATCTCTCAATTATGTCCGGTGGATCGTTCTTAAAACAAAATGATTTGAGTTCAAAATCACCGTTTTCATGCAGGAAACATGCCGCCCGATCAAAATCGAGTGTCTCGGTCAAAAAATCCGGCGCCCTGTTGAGCAATTCGTCTTCGCTGTAAATCTGTGTCAATTTTCCCGAAAGCTCACTTAATGCGGCCAGCTGGCGGTTCACATATTCTATCCGTTCGGTCCTCTCGGCCACCATTTTCTCGAGGCCCTGTGAATATTCATGCAGCTTGCGGTGCATCTTGTTGTGCTCTATGGCCTGATGCAGATGGATTTCGATATCATCAATATTCACCGGCTTGTAGATGAAATGATTTGCTCCCCTCTTTATCGCCTCCAGGGCCAGTGATAATGTGCCATGGGATGTAAGTATAAGCACCGGTAAGTCTTCGGAAATCTGCCTGACCTGACGCAGAACTTTAAGCCCATCCATATCCGGCATATGCAGGTCACAGATAATCACATCGGGATTAAGCGATTTGAGCTTTTCTATACCGGATTTTCCGTCCGGGGCGGTTTCGACCCTGAATCCACGATCATACAGTTTACCTGAAAGGCTTTCGCGCTGCTTTTTATCATCTTCTATGTATAAAATGACCGGCTTTTGCATAATGTCTTTATATTTCGGATTATTCGGGATTTTGTTCAAAAATATATTCAGATTGGCGAATAACCAAGTTTTAATTAATCCAAACGAAATGGCATACAGACGCAATCTGGGAAACAGCCATTGACAAAATCCGGTTCCCGGATGGATTTCGATCCCATAAGCAGGATTTCTTACTTTGTTAATTTTTGGATAAGTTTTTGGGCCAATGACTGTCAAAAATGGGTAAAGATGTACGTATTTACTGGCTTTATTCGCATTTGCGATAAAATGTGTTAGATTTGTCGACAAGTGCAATTGTGCTGTATGTTCTTCTACAGCTTATATTTATCCGGCCTCACTTAAAGTAACCTGAGTCTTCATGTGTCGGAATACTGAACACTCTGCAATGGGTACCAATATGCTCCTCTTTGCATATGCTCTTACTAGATATGCACTTATGCTTTTTGGCATGGGAGTTGTTGTATATATGAGCAGAAATTGAAAATAACCGTAACTAATTACAAAGGGAGAACTTACAATGAAGATCAAGATTCTTATTTCTGCGGTGATGCTGGTCGCCCTGTTCGCCTCTCAGGCTTTTGCTGTACCGGATTTGCTTTGCAACGGTTCAGTTGTTAATCCTGCGGTTGGTGATTATGATGATGTCTTAATTAATGGCGGCGGCAAGGTAAAATTCACCATTCTGTTTGAAGAGACCAACTGGGACAATGCCAATACATTTGGTTTCTATGATGATTTGGGCGTCGGCTCGAACCTGACCACCATCTTTGATGACAATGAAGGTGTAGGTACTGATAAGTATGTCGATCTGCCGGCCGGTCAGCTTGGCCTCTGGCTGCACAACGACGTCAATGACGACGGTTTCTTCAATAATGATGATGTCCTGCTCTTTTCCGAAAGAAGCCTGACAATTCATCCCAGCGGTGCCGGTTCTGATTATCAGTGGTTCCGCGCTTTTAACACCTTTGGTTCCGGCTATGCCGATTATGAATTTGGCAGCCTGAACTTCAGCGGTGACTTCATCTCACTGTGGATGATCGATGATAACCATGTTACCAACGGTAACCAGGATCACAATGACATGATCGTAGCCGTTTCAGCCGTTCCCGAGCCGACAACCATGCTTCTGCTTGGTCTCGGCCTGGCTGGCGCTGGTCTGATCCGCAGACGTCAGAACAAGTAAGATATTTTCTTGCTAATAAAAAAAGTCCGGCAAATTGCCGGACTTTTTTTTATTTTGCTGATATCCTGATCGCTTTACTTCTCAGCAGCTCCAATCAACTCATTTCTCAAATATTTATGCATGGCATAATCGCTATGTGATGTATCCGGTTCCATCATGAACTGATATGGCTCCTCGCTTTCATAAGCGGCTATCGAGTGGCAGATGGTGCAGTCATCATCGATATATTCGCCATCCTCGGCCACCATCTTATAGCTGTGGCAGCGATAGCATCCGCCATCATCCTCATGACCCAGGAAGCTCTTGTAGGCTCCCCAGTAGATGTTCATTTCAGGGTGAATATTGCGTTCGTAGATAGCGTTTAAAGCCGCAACTGCAGAATCTATGGCTGTTCTGAAGGATGGATATTTTTCGGGATAGTTTCTTTGATAGAAACCATGCATCTGATTGGATATTCCTTCGCGGGATTTCTGATAATTCTCATAACGGTTGTTGACCGCCGCCAGGGCCTCTCTTTTGGCGAATGGCAATGACCTGTCGATCTGGCCCAGTTCAATTATGCTGTCGACAGCATCCTCAACCGGTTGATAAATATGCGTGGCGCGGTTGTGGCAATCCACGCAGTCCAGCACACGCACCTCTTCGTATTCCCGCTCTTCCTCCGTAAGCTCCTCATTGACATAGCGTTTGAATGACCCATCCGGTTGCCTGACATCGACCCAGATCATCTCCTCGCGCTCATCATTGACCGAAGTATACCGGATTTCATTCTCCTCGGCTATATGCCAGTGAATTCCGCCCTTGGCACGCCGGTCTCCGGCGTCCACTTTCAGCACAAGCGTCGTATAATATGGTGTCGATTCCTCATCCTTGGCATATGTGGTCATGGATTTCATTCTGGCGCCGTAGAATTTATCCGGCCAGTGGCATTTTTCGCAGGTCTCCTGGGCCGGACGAAGCTGATGAACCGGAGTCGGAATCGGCTTTTCATACAGATTGAATGTGACCGAAAGGATCTGGTAGAGGCCGTTTAGCTTGCTGTTTATCAACGCATCAACACCTTCTCCCACATGGCACTCGACACATTTAACGCGCGCATGCGGCGAGGCCTGGTATGTGGTCCATTCCGGATTCATGACCGTATGGCAGGCTGTGCCGCAAAACTCCGCCGAATCCATGAAGTGCAGCATACGGCTCGAAAGCACTCCCAGGAAAATGATATTGATCAATGTAAATATGGCGATTGTAAGAAATACGCGCGCACCTAAAAAACCGCTTTTTACGTCAGATGGATCGAACCGCTCTTCAAGCAGCTCCTTTGTCGTTTTGCCGGTCTCCTTCTTGCGTTTGCGCCATCCGATCGGAATCAGTATCAGGCCGATTATAAACAGCGCGGGAAAAACCATATAGGTAACCAACCCGACATAGGAATTGGTCAGAAATCCCATAAGCCGCAGAAATTCTAAAACGACAAAGATCACGAATGAAGATGTAGTCAGGACAACGCCGATCAGGCCCGTCCAGTTTACAGATACACCCCTTACAAAGTTTATATACTTCTGCAGCACACCCAGCTCCTAATCCTGTTTGAAAAATTCCTGGTAGATTTCCTTCATTTTACCGGACTGAATATTCTCTCTCAGACGCTTGGTATCCTGCATCAGCCAGAAATGCATCTCATCATCATTGATCAGGTTGGTGATATACTGATTGATTTCTTCATCACCCAGCTTCTCAACTTCGGGCAGGAACTTGAGATAGAAGTGCTTGGCAACCTCATAGAAGCCGTGCCACCAGGTATAATCCGGCCCCATCATGGATGCGCCATGGCGCGCCCTGCGGCCCTCATGGTGCCACAATTCCCAGTAGATCCAGTCGATTTCATTGGCAAAACTGGCCGGGTATTTCAGGAGATTCTTTTCCTTGACCATGTTGTAAATATCAGTCGCCGGCCGGGCGAATTTCTCGTTATACAGGCGCACATTAGCATCATACTGATAATAGTGCCCATCGGCAAAGGTCTGGCCATGGCAATTGATGCAGACGTTTTTCATATTCTTGCGCTTCTGCTGCCAGTTATCCTTGTGAACCGAAATTGGTGGACGTAATGTCCAGCTTATACGCATACCGACATCATGAGTAAGCTCCTGCGATGGTGTGGCCGACATATGGCAGGTTGCGCAGGTCGGGGACACATAGTAATCCTGGCCCACCACCCAGCGGTCCGCATCGAGATTCATCTTGTCGATATTTGTGTAATACGTATTGCCATGCTTGGATTCCTCGTAGACTTCTTTTTGCGGATGATCTGGTCCCAGGTGGCATTTGGAACAGGATTCCGGTTGACGGGCCTGGGCTTTAGAAAATGAATGGCGTGTATGGCAGGCATTGCACGAGCCCTTTGAACCATCGGGATTTATCCTGCCGATGCCGGAATTGGGCCAGCTTTTGGGCGAGAGCTTGTTAGTTCGGCTCTCATCAATTTTTACATTGGCGCCATGACAACTCTCACAGCCCAAAATTGCTACCGGTTCGCCGGCGGCCACATGAGCCAGGTAAGCATCGTTTGACTCGAGTATCAGGCCCGCAGTGGCATGATATGAATTCTGTACTTCTTCGGTTTCCTTGGCATGACACGCACCGCAGTCCTTTGGCGTAACCAATGTTGCAATCAAAGCCCCCTCATGCATAAATGCATCCGGTTCTCCCTTTGAGGCGCCATGACAGTCTATGCAGGTAACTTTGTGTATACCATGTTGCGAATCATACCACTGATTATAAAGGCCGGGGCTCTTTTCCTTGTGGCAGGTCATGCATTTTCCGGCAACATCGGAGTCAACCGCCCATGATAGCGCAACCATCAAAATCAGCAAAATTGCTGTTAATCTGATTATCATTTTGTTTCTCCTCCCGTGATCGACGTGACGCATATGTGGATACAGAACACCGGCTTGTGGCTGATAAAATCGCCCGGGTGTTTTGCTTCCGCCATGATATATAACATATACTTTTTCGATAAACTATGCAAGCACTCAAAAAAAACATTGATCCAGATCAATTTAAATTGATTAAGCAATCGCGTGTATGGCTGAGGTGTCAATCTTAAATTGAATTAAAACTTGTCGATGGAGGCGAGATTTTATTTATTTAGGCAAATTGCGAGTATTGGAATCCAGAATAGAGGGAGGAACAGATGCAAAACAAATTCCTGACTATTTTTGCTGTAGCCATATTGGCTATGTTTATTATGACATCGGCTTTGATTGCAGGTGATGATATCGTTATCAAGAAGAAGGTTATTGTCGGCAAGTTCGAAATGAAGGCCGCGCATAACTGGTACCATGGCGTGCCGCCGGGAACAGGAATGGCGGATATGCTGATTACCGCTTTGGTGAATTCAGGCAAATTCAAGGTCTATGAACGGGCGGCATTGGATGAGCTCCTGAAAGAGAAAAATCTGTCCGAATCCGATCTTGCCAATCCGGGAGTGGCATCATCAACCAAATTGCAAATCGGCGACTACCTGGTCAAAGCCACAATTACAGAATTCGGCTACAAGGAAAAAGAGATCGGTGGAAGTATTTCCGGCAGCTTCCTCAAGGGTGGCGGCCTGACCGAATATATCGGCAGAGTGGGCGTCGACCTGCGCATTATCGATATCGGCACCTCCGAGGTGATCATAGCCGAGGCCCTGGCTAAGGAGGAAAAATCCCGTTCGCTGGGAATTGCTACGGATAAATTTACATTCGGTGATGTAAACTCATTCGATGATCACGTGGTCGGCAAGGCCACACGCAAGGTTATCGATGAAATCGTCGAAATGCTGCAGACCGAATCCGCCTCCAAGCCCTGGAAAGGCATCATGATCGTGGCCGATGAATTCCTGTTCATAGATGGCGGTACCGAAATCGGTATTAAGCCGGGCATGCAGTTCGAAGTCAAGCGGTTCGACAAAGAAGTCAAGCATCCCAAAACCGGAAAAGTGCTGAAAGTGCTCTATGATGATATCGGTGTCGTGAAAGCCACCGAAGTGGAAGAAGGTATCACGACTGTCGAGGTAGTCTCGGGCCAGGGCTTCAAGGAAGGTGATATCGTAATGCCGGTTAACTAATCGGCAACGCTGAAGCAAATCTATGCACATATTAACCTTGGCTTTACGCCATTCGTATATGCCGCCAAATCGCAGGCGATTGAATAAAACTATTTGAAAATGGCCAGCGACTGCGATATGGCGGCGCATCATTTTGACAATACTCTAACCCGGGACCATTCAGCTATTAAAAATCATACTGGCACATACAATTAAATGGCCTTTCAGAAATAATTCTCGCCTTTCTACTCCAATTTTGATTTCCAGGTGAACCTCGATTCAAGAATCTTGTTATAGCTCTTAACAAAACGGGAGTAATTCCGTATAGATTTATTGTGAATACAACTTTAAAGGAGATATTGCGGATGTTTGCAAAAAAAGTCGGGCTGATGTTGGTCGTTGCGCTTACAGTAATGGCCGTTTATAATCCTGCCTCTGCACAACAACCTCCAACTGTTGTGGTGACCGAGGAAGTGCGGGAGATGGATTTTCATGATCAGATAACATTGGTGGGCCGCACCGAGGCCTGGATTTCCAGCCGGATCGTATCGGAGGTTGCCGGACAGGTTAAATCGATCGATGCCTCTGAGGGCAACCCGGTAAGTGCCGGTACCCCTTTGGCGACGATCGATTCCGATCAGATCAGGTTTTTGCTTGATGCAAAGAAGGCGCAGGCCCGGCAGGCCAAACTGGAGGCCGACCTGGCCCATACAAATTTGAAAAGAGTCGAGGAACTGTTCAGCCAGAACCTTGTCAGCCAGTCCGCCATGGACAGCTCGCGAGCCTGGGCCGGCATTATGGATGCCCGATATGAGGAACTCGAGGCACAGCGTAAAAGCCTCGAACGAGACCTGAAAAACTGCACTATCTCGGCCATGTATAATGGCTATACCGGGCAGAAGCTTGTCGATGTGGGCGAATGGGTCAATCCCGGAGAGCCGGTGTTTGAAATGGTTGATCTTTCCAAAATCCGTGTCAAGGTCGACCTGCCGGAAAGATATTTCGGTAATATTTCAACCGGCGCAGAAGCCGAAATAGTAGCCAGCGGCAATGGCGGAGAGGTAATGCGCGGCGAGGTTACCGGTATCGCCCCCAACGCCAACGCCGAAACTCATACATTTCCGGTCATAATCGAAGTTGAAAACACAGATGGTAAGCTGGGAGGCGGCATGCTGGTCAGGACCAGCCTGTGGATGGATAATACGTTCAAGAGCCTTGCGGTTTCCAAGGATGCTATCATCCGTCAGGGCGACCAGACTATGGTCTATACTGTCAACGAAGGCAAAGCGGCACCGATACAGGTTATCACATCCTCCACCGAGGGCAAGATGATAGCGGTCAAGGGCCAGGGGCTGGTGGCAGGAATGCCTGTCGTGGTTCGTGGCAATGAACGAATCTTTCCCGGCAGCCCGGTGATGACAGCCGATGCTTCCGGCCAGCCGGGAGCCGACAAAAACGCCAACCCGCAAAACCAGGCCAACTAATACAAAGCTTATCACATCCGTGGAGAATATAAAGTGAGTTTAATAAAGTCAGCAATCAGATTTCCGGTAACGGTTATAGTCGGTGTTTTGATTCTTACAATCAGCGGCTACCTGGCATTGACCGGCGTACCGATTCAACTTACTCCAGAGGTGCAGCGTCCGATAATAACGATCAGCACAACATGGATCGGGGCCTCGCCGGAGGAAATCGAAAAAGAAATCATCGAGCAGCAGGAGGAATACCTCAAATCTGTCGAGGGCGTGCTGGAGATGAGTTCCGAATCAAATGACGGCAACGGTACGATCACCCTGGAATTCCCGGTTGGAATCGATCTTGATGCTGCGGTTGTGCGTGTCACCAATAAGCTCAATGAGGTGCCCTCATATCCGGAAAATGCCGACCGTCCTGTGGTCAGGACATCGGGTCAGACGGAAGGCGCGATTGCATGGTTCGTGGTTCGTGCACAGGATACCAGCATTTATGTACCCCATCAGCAGCAACTTGTCGAGGACATAATAAAACCTCGTCTGGAGCGAGTCGAGGGGGTATCATCGATCAATATTTTCGGGGGCCTGGATCGTGAACTTCATGTCATCTTCGATCCGGATCTGCTGGCATCATCGGGCCTGACAGTCAGCCAGCTGGCCAATGCCCTGCGCAGCGAAAATCGTGATATCTCTGCAGGCGATTTCGGGGAAGGCAAACGACGTTATGTGGTCAGGACAACTTCACGGTTTGAATCGCTTGAGGATGTCGAGCAGACTGTTATTGCTGTCCAGAATGAGGTGCCGGTTCGGGTCGGGGATGTGGCCGAGGTCAGGCTGGATTATCAAAAGGCCCAGGCCATGGTTCGCAATATGGGTCAGCCTGCGATTGCTTTTAATGCGCAAAGGCAGGTTGGCGCAAATGTTTTACAGGTACTGAATAATCTGCTCAAACAGATAGATGTACTAAACCGCGAGGTCATGAATCCGCGCGGTATGAACATAGTCAATGCCTATAACGAAAGCACATATATCACTTCGGCTATCGACCTGGTATTTTCCAATATTTACCTGGGCGGCTTTCTGGCTATAATTGTCTTGTTTTTATTCCTGAGATCATTCTCAGCAATATTCGTCATTGCATTGGCCATCCCAATATCAATCGTGGGTACATTCCTGGCCATGTCGATTTTCGGACGAACGATCAATGTTATTTCACTTGCGGGTATGGCTTTCGCCGTGGGAATGGTGGTTGACAGTTCGATTGTTGTGCTGGAAAATATTTACCGGCATAAACAGATGGGCAAAAGCAAGTTTAAGGCCGCGGCTGATGGCGCTCGTGAGGTCTGGGGCGCACTGCTGGCATCGACTGTGACTACAGTGGCTGTATTTTTGCCGATCATGTTTGTCAAGGAACAGGCCGGCCAGTTGTTTCAGGATATCGCCCTGGCAATTTCCAGTGCGATTGTCATTTCGCTGATTGTCTCAATTACAGTGATCCCGACTTTATCATCAAGAATACTAAAAATTTCCAACAAACTGCAAAAGAAAGCCCCGGAGAAAACACTGCTGGGTCGGTTCGCTTCACGAATCGCATCATTTGTCGATTTTATAAATGTCAAAGGGGCGCGCAGGCTTGGCACTATTCTGGGCATCATAACAGTTGCAATGGTCCTGACATGGCTCCTGCTTCCTGATGCTGAATATCTGCCCAACGGCAACCGTAATCTGGTATTTGCCTTTATGCTCCCTCCGCCCGGATATAATCTGGATGAAATGGTTGAGGCGGGCAAGATTATCGAGAACCAGATTCGGCCATTATGGCAGACTGAGGCCGAGGCCGCAGACACTTTGCCGGGAGGGGGACTTGATAATTTCTTCCTGGTAGCATTGCGCAATCAGGCCTTCTTCGGCATGGCCTCCCGCGATCATCAAAGAGCGGCAGAGCTTGTGCCGATTGCCAACGGCGCAATTCGTTCCATACCCGGTACAATCGGCTTTGCCAGCCAGACATCACTGTTTGGAAGAGGCTTCGCCGGTACTCGTTCGATTCGAATCGATGTTTCCGGCCCGGAGCTTCCCAAGGTGCTGGGTATAGCGGCTCAGGTTTTCGGCAAAACAGCTTCAGTTCTGCCCGGATCGAATTCTCGGCCGATCCCCGGGCTTGACCTTGGCAACCCCGAGGTGCGCGTAATTCCGGATCGCGTCCGTGCGGCGGATGTCAACCTCAGTGCCAGCGAAATCGGCCTGGCTGTAAATGCGTTAGTTGATGGAGCCATAGTCAGTGAATATTTCCTGAACGGCCGTGAAATCGACCTGATACTGAAAGGTCGCGAAAACTGGACCAGGCATACGCAGGATATTGCTTACCTGCCCATGGCAACCCCCTCGGGACGGATAATCACGGTCGGTGATATTGCCGAAGTCACACAGAAACAGGGCCCGGTACAAATCAACCATATCGAGAGGCAACGAACGGTTTCAATTGAAACGGTTCTGCCTGATGAGATCGCTCTCGAACGGGGCATGGAACTGATCCAGAGTGATATTATCGAGCCGCTCAGACAGCAGGGACAGGTGGGCGGATTGTATGATATAAATTTATCCGGCACTGCCGATGATTTAAGCCGCCTTAGAACAGAGCTGACTACCGATTTTCATCTTGCCGTAATTTTAACTTATCTGCTTTTGGCGGCATTATTTCAGTCCTTCACATATCCCCTGGTGATTCTGCTAACCGTGCCGCTGGCGACCTTCGGCGGAGTGCTGGGACTAAATATCGTGCAGATTTTTGACAGTTCCCAGCAACTTGATATCCTGACTATGCTGGGCTTTGTGATCCTGGTCGGTACGGTTATCAACAACTCGATCTTGATCGTGTATTATGCCCTGCAGTTAATGCGCGAGGGCTGGGATGCGCGTTCGGCTGTCAAGGAATCGGTACGAGTCAGGGTGCGCCCAATCTTTATGTCGACCGGGACCTCGACCCTTGCCATGCTGCCATTGATTGTTATGCCCGGTGCCGGATCGGAATTGTATCGTGGGCTGGGAGCGGTTGTCGTGGGTGGTCTGGCAGTATCAACTGTAACCACGCTGATCCTGACACCTTTGGTATTCTCCTACGCCATAGAATTGACTCTTAAGACACGCAAACTGCTGGGCATGAAGGAGAAAGCTGTCAGCGAGGCGCCGGAACTCGAAACCCCCGCGATCAGCCAGGATACACGATAGCATCAAAGCAAATTTGGATTATCTGCCCTTCATTTCAATTTTTGAAATGAAGGGTGTTTTTTTAGAGCGGCCGGATATAATAATCGATTTCTTTACGCGGCGGTGCCTCCTCGATAAATTTGGCCGGATATCCCAGTGGTGTCACCGTGGCCACGTAATGGCTATCCGGGACATTCAGCAGATGCTTGACCTCTTGCCTGTCCATGGCCGCGATCCAGACAGTACCGAGACCATAACACCATGAGGCCAATATAAAATGATAAGCCCCGATACATCCATCCTGAACATGCCGTTTGGAAAGCTCCGGGTCGGAACATATCGCCACCGCCAGGGGCGCGCCGGAAATCGGGGCAGAGCTTTTTCCGCGCACCTCGGAGAGCTTTTTAAGTAAATTTCGTTCGCGGATAATCTTGAAATAATATGACTGTGTGTTTCTGGATGTGGGCGCAAAGCGCGATAGATTTATGATATCCAGAATCAGATCATCGGCCACCTCAACCGGAGCGAACTCACGTACACTGCGGCGGGTCAAGAGAAGCTCATCACCTGCCAGATGATTATATACATGATGATCGAACGTCTGAAACTCGATTGACCTGCCCTCCGGATCCCTGGCGTAGAAATGGTATATACGATACTGTTCGTTCATCTTGGGCGGAGATTCAGCCGAATCCTTAATTGCTTCATAAACTTCATCCACGTGCTTCTTGGTGGGATAGAAAAATGTCAGCACGCCGCCGGTGTCGGCCTCATCACGGTCACAAAATCCGATCAACTGGTTGCCATGCCGAAAAATCACGCAACTTCCCTGGTCAAGCCATAGCCCGCAGCCGATTTTCCTGACATAAAATTCCTGGATTTCATGATACTTTTTTGTGCGCAGAAACAAAATGCCGCTCATTTAATCCTCCAGACAGTCATTTTTCCATTAAAGTAGTATTAAAATCGCCAATTGGCAACGATTTGAGCAAACTGTTTTGAAACTGCAGGTGTATAATATATAAACAGGCCATAATCAAATTATTGCCGCAGGAGACCATCTAGCCCGATTTCTACTGTTTTTTAGTTTTCTTGTTTTCCGATAACCAGTGTAATTGCATTTGACAGGTTTTAAATAGCTGTTATCTTAACTATGATTACCGATCGGATGGTCTCATCATGCTAAGATTTATCAAATTTGCCACAATCCTGATAGCCACTTGTCTCTTTTCTCTCTCATCATTGGCTGCCGAAATGCCGGGAGAGTCGTCATTGGAAAATGTCTCTTCTGAGATTCCGATAGGTCGCCTGATCATCAAATTCAAAGATGATTACAAGGTGAGAGTGGATGAATCCGGAACCTTGAAATCACCAGAAACTGAGCTGGATTTTGTGGTGAACGCTATTGCCTCCAAATCGGGTAAATCAATCGAACGGCTGATGATTCGCAGCCAGGAGGAGATCGACCTTGAGAGGCAGTTTTTGGAAGGAGATAAATCTGCAAGCCTGCCGGATTTGAATTCATACTACCAGGTTGCTGTTGATGATTATGCTGCTGCTAAGGAAATCATAAACTCGATAAAGAATCATCCGGCAGTAGAAAAGGCTTACATTCGTCCGAAATCATACCCGGCAAGCGATATTCCGCCCACCACACCTGATTTCACATCCGAACAGGGCTATTTGAATCCTGCTCCCGATGGAGTGGATGCTTATTATGCCTGGAACGTGCCCGGTGGAAACGGCTCCAATGTACGCGTTATCGATATTGAAGGGGACTGGAATTTCGACCATGAGGATTTTGGTGACAATATCGATACATTGCTTTACGGCATACCTGTAACTTTGCCGGGATGGTCCTCACATGGCAGCTGCGTGATCGGTATTATTGCTGCCGATTCCAATGACTACGGTATTACCGGGATCGCCCATGAAGCAATGGTTTCGACGGTATCAATCGGATATATCGGGGTGGCGGCGGCAATCGACTATGCGGCCGCAGAACTGAGCCCGGGCGATATCATGCTTATAGAACTCAATACCCCGGGGCCACGCTATGATTTCAGCTGGCAACCCGATCAGGCCGGCTATGTGCCCGAGGAATATTTTGATGAAACCTTCGACGTTGTCCAACTGGCATCTGCAAAAGGCGTGATTGTATGCGCGGTGGCCGGTAACGGGGCCGATAATCTTGATGATCCGATTTACGAGAATCGTTTTAATCCGGCCTACCGTGATTCGCGGGCAATAATCGTCGGCGCCGGCGCACCGCCCTCAGGTAATTGGGGCCAGGACAGGTCTCGTCTGTATTTTTCAAATTATGGCTCACGAATCGATCTGCAGGGCTGGGGCAAAGAAGTTGTGGCCAGCGGTTATGGCGTACTATTCAATCCCGATAATGATTACCGCCAGCATTACACCGACAGGTTCAGCGGCACATCATCGGCGGCGGCCATGGTAACCGGCGCGGCGGCATCATTACAGTCGGCCTATATCGAGGAGTTCGGCCAGCCGATGAACCCCGATGATCTCAGGAACCTGCTCAAAATCAGCGGCACATTACAGCCCAATCCATCAGAAAATATAGGGTCCCGTCCCGACCTGAAGTTGGCACTGCAATCTATGTCACCGCCGTCAAATGTCAGAACCGATCCAAGCTATGTCCAGGCATCGGTACCTGAGGGTCAATCGGGCAGCAATAACATCCTGATTTTGAATGAGAATCCGGATAGAACGATAGATTTCGAGATAACGGTCATAGATACAATCGAGGGCCAGACAGAAAACGGATGGTTGACTGTCAGTCCTGCAAGCGGGACAATCGGACCGAACAGCGGCGATTTTCTGAATTTCCAGTTCGACTGCACAGAACTCCCCGGAAGTTTGCATCCATATAAGGCCAATGTCATAATCGATGTCGATTTGAATCCGGGCAATGATACTCTGCTTGTGCCGGTCTTTCTGGAATGCAGATGTAATGACACCAGTTATACGATTCTGGATTCCGATTACGGCGAAATCAATTATAACTGGATCGATATCAGCCAGGCTGGCATCGCAATCGATCTCGACGAGTTCGAAAACAGCGAAGTGCCCGAAGGCAGGCTCGATGACGGCACCGCGGGACCATATCCGATCGGTTTCAGCTTCAATTTCTATGGCACATTTTTTAATCAGGTCAATATCTGCACCAATGGGGCGATCTCCTTTGTCGAGGAGGATTTAACAATCAACGGATATTTCGATGACATCTATTTTCCTGCTCCTGGTTTCGATGCTTTCCTTTCGCCCTTCTGGAATGATCTGACCCTGGATACATCGGAGAATGGCAATGGCACGGTCTATTACTACACATCACCGCAGGCCGACAGCTTTATAGTTTCGTACGAGCGTATTGCCAATCTGAATCCGCCCGGTGATACGATGATATCATTTCAGCTTATCCTGACCGATCAGGGCAATATCCGTTATCAGTATAAAGAAATTGGCTTTTCCGGCGCGCAGACCACAGCTTCGGTAGGTATTTCGCTGACACAGGACTGCCGCTATATCAGGTTCTTCGATATATTTCTGCCGACCCAGACAATGCCGCATGAGCTTCGCGCAGTCGAGTTTGTCCCCAATTATGAGATTACATATCTGCGGGGCGATACCAATGGCGATTTTCTGGTGAATGTCTCCGATGCGGTCTATCTGATAAACTATATTTTCATCAGTGGCCCGGAGCCCTTGCCACTGGAGTCGGCTGAAGTAAACTGCGATGGTGAGGTCAATGTCAGCGATGCGGTCTGGATCATCAATTACATCTTTACCGGCGGCTATGCGCCCGGTGATACCAATGGTGATGGGATTCCCGACTGCTGAAAAAAAACCGGCCCATCTCTGAGCCGGCCCTGATTCACTCTGTCTCCAATTGCTATCGCCTGAAAAATTCCGAATAAGGATCCCATGAAGGAATTGTAACCGGTTCCTGGTCATACATCTTGTGCAGTTCTTTTGAAAGCATCTTGCGCGGCACGATTATCTCGAATACATACTCATCGAACCAGTCCGGATACATGGTCCAGTAACCATTATCGCCGCGATCGGTGCCCCAGCTGTTTTCGACCTTCCAGCGACGCACAGAACCATCAAAGGCTGTATCGCAGGCAGTGATCAGCATCATATGATTCGGCTTGATATCATAGTAACGAAAACGGTCGGCCTTGCTCATGGCCAGGTCAACGCCATAAACGGATTCATAATCATAGATGCCTTCTCTAAATATACCCAGGTCATTGGCATTGCCCTCGCCAACATCACAGGCAAACACAACCGGCTGACCATCCAGCAAAAGCCTGCGGGTATACTCACTGATTGTATCGATGGGCACATTCAAAAACGGCTGATCGTAGCTGTTGTAGATATTGCGGCTGCGTTCGATATTGTAAAGCTTGTACTTATCGCGCGTGGGATGATCGGACAATGTCACATAATCGCGCAAATCAATCGCGACAACATCCTTGTAGAATTCCTGAGGTGTATACATCCTGGGCGTGCTGACAACTGTATCTTTATCTTCGTACTGCCACTCGAATTCGGTCGGAGGCACTCCCAGGTTCATTGTCAGCATACGATATATTTCAAGCAACATATCTTCTTTGGCCAGGCGAAGGTCATCGATATCCATGCCCTGACCCGACATCTCGCGCAATTCGGAAGCACATTTACGCAATTTACTCGAGATCAGGCTGTTCATCATGCCGGTCTTGGAGGAGCTCTTTGTCTCCGGCATGGCATCTTTGGGAACACAGCCATACTTTTCGATCAAATCCACGGTGAAGAACCACCAGCCGCCATCGCCAAAGGGGCTTTTCAATATTCCCTGCAATTCACGATCCAATGGCTCCTGGTCGCGCAATTCAATTACCGCTTCAAGGAAGCTGTTGGCCTTTTCCATTTTATCCCAGAAAGCCAGATAGTTTTGTGAGAATTCAAATTTGCTGAGGTTATATTTTTCCATCATAGCCGGACGCATCAGGTTCAATGATGCAAACAGCCAGCACCTTCCCGAGGATTTCTGGTTGGTAATACCGCGGGTTTTGATGGTGACATTGAAAAGGTCATTATGCTCGACCACTTTTTCACGATCCAGAGCCAGGTCCTTGATTTCATTATTTATCAGCGAGTTATAAATTGCCCGCCAGGGACCGTCAAATCCGGTCTCGGCCCGAAACTTATCAATCAACTCGGGCGAAATCCCGCCATCATTCTGACCCCGGGCCAGGCATGGGATTCCGACCAATATGCATAGAAATAATACCAGTGTGGATTTGTGCAGGCTGTTCATGATACACCTCATACTATTATGATTCTGCCGTTTGCTGAAAGAGTAACTTATATATAAAACGACTTAATGATCCAAAATGCTAATATATTTTTAACTTAGAGCGTAATTATTTTTTACCATTTTATGCCCTCATAAATTAAATTAGGATTAATTTACACTACCATAAAAATGCAGCATTCAGGGAGACAGGATGAATCAGGAGTTAACAGCTCTAGTGTTGGCAGCGGCCTCGATTGGATTTTTGCACACGATTATGGGTCCGGATCATTATCTGCCGTTTGTGGCCATGTCTCAGGCGCGGGGATGGTCCCATATACGCACGATTGTCATTACGGTAGTATGCGGAATCGGCCATGTGGCCAGTTCAGTTGTACTTGGCCTTATCGGCGTGGCACTTGGAATCGCCGTCGGCAGCCTTGAAAGCATAGAATCGACAAGAGGCAATCTTGCCGCCTGGGCCCTGATCGCATTCGGTCTGGTTTACATGGTCTGGGGTATCAGGCGCGCACTTCGTAGAAAGGCCCACGACCATTCTCATCCGACAAATCAAAAGGGCAATATCACCCCTTGGATACTGTTCACCATATTCGTCCTGGGGCCATGCGAACCATTGATTCCCATTCTTATGTATCCCGCCGCCCAGTCTAGTACATCAGGCATGGTTCTGGTTGCTCTGGTATTTGCCGCTACCACGATTGTCACAATGACAGCCGCCGTATTGATATTGATCAGAGGGGCCAAATTCGTTCCCGCAGAGGGCCTGACCCGGTTTTCACATGCGCTGGCCGGCTTTGTGATTCTGCTCTGTGGTATGGCTATCCAATTCGGATTATAGATCAAAACAGTTCAGTTTTATCTTGTCTTACACTAACCGATTATTTATCTATAAACGGGGTAAATCCGGGAGGTGTAGCTGATGAAAAAGATGGTATTTGCGTCTTTGTTTGCCTTGTTTTTGCTGTCCGCATGTTCATCGATCACAGTCAATACAGACTTTGATCCTGAGGCCAATTTCCGGTCGTATGAAACCTATGGCTGGATGCCGATGAAGGATCGGCCACGAGATCCATTGCACAATACTCTCACCGATGCGCGCATTAAACGCGCCATTCAGGCGGAGATGGAAGGGCATGGATACAGGTTTGTGGACAAAGGCCGGGCGGATTTGCGGGTGGCATTTCATTATGGCATAAAAACTCATGTTGATGTGCATCATTATGGTTACAGTCGATGGCGCGGGCCGCGACATACGGAGGTACGCAGGTACAAAGAGGGTACCTTGATAATCGATCTGGTCGATACGCGCGAAAAGCAGCTTGTGTTTCGTGGATGGGCCAGCGGCCTTATTCGCGGACCTGAGACCGCCGATAAAAAAATCAATGAATCGGTGAAAGCTATTTTTGAAAAATATCCACCGCAATAAAAGCAAAACTATGCCTGAAGGCCGGATATCATTATCCGGCTTTTTTATTTGGAGCGATAGCTGTGTAGCAATATATTGAACATCCGTTCGAAAAAATCGCACTCGCTGGAGAACATCCGATTGGAATTTATCGATTCACTGCTCTCAAAAGCGGTCGACCTGGCCTGGGGCATCCCCATGGTCATACTGTTGATCTCAGCAGGTATTTATTTTACGATTGCCGGTATGTTTGTCCCCTTCCGGCACCTGAAACATGCTGTCGATGTACTGCGCGGCAAATTCGACAATCCCGATGATCCCGGTGAAATCAGCCATTTTCAGGCTCTAACCTCGGCACTTTCCGCCACAATAGGTATGGGTAATATCGCGGGTGTGGCAATAGCAGTTACACTGGGCGGTCCGGGGGCGATATTCTGGATGTGGGTGGCCGGGATCGTGGGCATGTCGACCAAGTTCTTTACCTGCACGCTGGCCTGCATGTACCGCAAGAAGGATGAACGCGGGATTGATCAGGGCGGACCGATGTATTATATCGAAGTCGGCCTCGGCAAATATTTCAAACCGCTGGCAATCATGTTCGCTGTCTGCGGTATGGTCGGCACCCTGGCTATGTTCCAGGTCAACCAGCTATCCGGCCTTTTGGATACACACTGGGGTGTCAGCAAATGGATCACCGGCATTATCTGCATGGTCGCTGTGGGAGTCGTTATTCTTGGCGGGATCGTGCGGGTCGGCAAAGTCACCAGCAAGATTGTCCCTGCCATGTTTCTGCTGTATCTGATTGGCGGCATTTATATCATCCTGATCAATGCTTCCGAGGTCCCCGGGATTCTGAAATCTATTGTAACTTCCGCGTTCGGCGTAAAGGCAGTCGGCGGTGGCGCGGCGGCATTTGCATTGAAGGAAGTACTGATCAACGGCATCAAACGGGCCGCATTCTCCAATGAAGCCGGTATCGGTACAGCACCCATGGCTCATGGCGCGGCCAAAACCAGGGAGCCGGTGCGCGAGGGACTGATCGCTATGCTGGGGCCGTTTCTGGATACTAATATAGTCTGCACAATCACGGCCCTGGTTATACTGTCAACCGGTGTTCCTGCGGCCGAGGATGGTGTGGTGATGACTGTCAACGCCTTCGAAAAAGCTCTTCCGGGCCTGGGCAAAATCGTGATGACCCTGATCATACTGCTGTTCTCGATTTCGACCATGATCTCATACTCATACTACAATCTGAAATGCTCGCGCTATCTATTCGGATACAAATTTGGAAGTTACTACATCTATGTTTATATTATGAGCCTGATGGTGGCGGCCCTGTGGTCGCAGGATATGGTTATCAACCTGCTGGACACATCATTTGCACTCATGGCCATCCCCACATTGATTGGAGCTTTATTATTATCGCCCAGCGTTATTCGCGAAACACGTGACTATTTTCGAAGAATGGATATCAGGCATTGAGAGGAATTAAGCATGCACAAACTCATAATGGCGGCGGATTTGATCATAGAATACCCGGATGGCAGGATCATCCTGATCAAGCGCAAAAACGATCCCTACAAGGATCACTGGGCCCTGCCGGGCGGTATGGTTGAGGCAAATGAACGGGTCGAGCAGGCCGCAGTACGCGAGGCCAAAGAGGAAACCGGTGTGAACATACAGCTGAACAGGATTGTCGGGGTTTACTCCGATCCGGATCGGGATCCGCGAGGAAGAGTAGTATCAGTGACTTATCATGCCAGCCCGATCGATGGTGATCCAGCGGCGGCCTCGGATGCCAGCGATATTCAATTGACCGATAAGTTTTTCGAAATGCCCCTGGCATTCGATCATGAGCAAATGCTCAGGGATGCGTTCAAGAAATCCTGATCAGACATGATTGCGAAGCATGAGTTCCTTGGGATGCGGGTTCAGGTAAACCTGATCCCGGATATACTCCACATCATGCATCTTGACATAATGACACAAAAGGGTTAGCGGCACCACCAGAGGCACGAGCTGTTTGTGATAATCGCTAATCACATTCAGTATATTCTGGCGCTCATCGGAGCTTAAATGGTCGCGCAGATGCCCCAGAATATGCTGCAACACATTGACATTCTTCCTGGTCGTTGTTTTAAACGACAACCCTTCCATATAGAGCCTGCCGTACTCATCGCGCATTTCCTCGGGAGAGTACTTCTTGACATCGGCAACGAGTTTGCCAAGAAGACTGTAGTGTTTCTGGCTGTGCGAAAGCATCAGATATTTATTGACCGTATGAAACTGCACCATTAACCCCCGGCTGTAACGCTGGGCGTTGAGATTTAAAAGCCGGTTGTAGGCGAAAACACGGGTAATGAAATTTTCGCGCAAACGGGGATCATTGAGCCGCCCCTCCTCCTCTACCGGAAGAAACGGAAACCGCTCCATCAGCGCGCGGGCATATAAACCGATACCGGTCCTGGCACTCTGGCCCTTTTCACCATAGACCTTGACCCGTTCCATGCCGCAGCTTGGAGAATCCTTCTTGAGCACATAGCCGCTGAGCTGTTCTTTGGTAAGTTTGGCTGTTCTTTCGGATGAATATTTGTTCATCCTCTCGGTCCAATCCTCAAATGTTTTGTTGCCGACCATGCGCGGGCTTTCCGGATCGCCAACCAGGCGCACAGATTCACGCGGGACACTCATGCCGACCTCGATTTCGGGACATACGGGTACAAAGCTGAAATACTCTCCCAAAACCTGTGTCAGATAACGGTCATGCTTATGGCCGGCATCCCAGCGCACTTTTTCGCCCAGCAGGCAGGCGCTTATTCCGACCTTAATGGGGATTTTCTGTTCAAATACCTCGGGCATCTTCACCACCTTTTTAACATCGCTTTCTTACAATATACTATGACATGATCTCAATAGTAAGGATTATTATCCCTCACGAGCCCTTTGCCTTTCCGCTCGTCTTTCGCGATAGAGTTGCCCAATTTCTGCGCCAACAATGAAAACCAGGGAAATGTAATAAATCCAGAACACCACGACTATTGCCAGTATATATGCTCCGTATATGGCTTTCAGGGTCACGGCATTTGTAATATACCACCTGAATAAAACCTCGGCAACCTTCCATAGAATGGCGGCCCAGATGGAGCTGACCACGGCTACTCGAACAGGTATTTTGGCCTGCGGTACAAGATAATACATAATCCAGAATGCGCTGTAGATAATCAGGTAGGTAATCAGGTTAACAACCAGGTCACCCATGAAACCGATACCGAAAAAGCTGAACACAGCGCTCTGGTTGGCAAATTTACGCAGGATTTCCAGGGCGGGCAGAATAGTGGTCGAAAGCAGAAAATACGACATAACCAGAAGAACCATGCCGAAATCTCGTAGTTTTCCAATCACGCCAGTAAATATAGATCCCGGTGGTGTTTTGTAGACCCAGTTCAATATGGTGCGCATACTTGAAAAAAGGCGGCTGGCGGCCCATAATAGTCCCAGAATACCAAGAATACCGGCAATGTTCTTGCTTCCCCGGAATTCCCTGACTCTCTCGAATACGACATCCTGCACGGTCTGTGCCGCATCCGGATAAGGTATCACGCTGTCAATAAATGCCTTGATTTCCTCTGATACGACGGGTATTTCCAGCACTCTGCCAAGTATGGCAAAGACGATCAGGACAAATGGCACGATACAGACAAAAAGCGAGAAAGCCAGCCCACCAGCCATGAGGAAGTCATGGTGCCGCCCCACCCGTTCATACAGGCCGATGAAATAGTGCTTTAGAAACTGCTTACATTTAATCCAGCTGCAGAAATTGTCCAACCAGTCAGGTCTTTTCATAAATCATTTTATCCGTTAAAAACAGCAGATTGTTATTATGGTACACAGCCTGTTAGTCATTAACAAGCAAAAATATAGAGTTGTTTGGAGATAAAAGGAAGGCTTCGAAGGAAAATAAAAAAGCCGCCGGCGTGATGTCGATTCCGTGGATGCTGGCGGCTCTATAAATGTCTTAACTTCTATTTAAGACTATCGGTAGTATATACGCAAAAATTGCCATTTCGATCCTTTAAAGAGAGTCTAAAATTCCCCTAAAAAACTATCCTCCGAACTTTAGACCAGCCCTCAAAAACACCGTATTGGAAAGGTCATAAGAGGTTATCTTTTCATCCTCATCGTAGAGGTCGAATGCACGCGCAAAAGTATATCCACCGTAAAGATTTAGCTGCACCGTTGGAGTTATATCAAAATTAACTGCCGGCCCGATCAGCAAATCCGTATACCGTAGATTTGGGTCCTCATACCCGTACTTTTCCGGATCACCCTGAAATTGGTTGCCCTCGATCTTCATCAGAAGGCCGAATTCGAGCTTATTGGACTGGCTGTACCACAATTCCAGATTGACCGGAACTATAAATTCAGCACGCATATTACCGCCATTATTCCAGAATAGTGAGATGGCCGGAAGAGGAAGCGGATGTCCAAAATCGCTGGAATAAAAGGCCCCGAAACCCATCTGGAAACTCGGGCTGAACATACGGATAAATGCCAGGCCTACACTGAACGTGAAATCTTCAATCTCCATGGCGCCCTCGAAATCAGAGGCTATGCCCGGAGAAGCAAAACCCCACAATGACCATTTCTGGTTCAGAATATGCTGAAGCATCAATGATACCTGGACAGTATGAAACTCATCAAACGCGGCATCACCGGCCACATCTTCATCCCAGTTGCGTAGATCGAATGTCTTCAATTGATATCCAACTCCGGCCATCAGATATGTACGGCGGGGAGTCAGGGTAAAGGGGTAGTCTGCACGGATATCGAGTCGATTGACACGAATTTCAAGATCCTCCAGAAATGTACCCGCTTCAGGTTCGGTTAAACTTTGATAGGGAAGATAATCAAAATAAATTTCAAGTGATGGCCTGGGCACAGGTTGAGCTGAAACCAATGCAGGCATCAATATTAAAATGACTGACAATGGAAGCAAAAATCTGATAGATGTCATCTTCAAACCCATTCCTTTTCCTTTCTCGATTAATAAAATCATATTCAGCAACTATTTTTTTCATGTCCCTGTTCCAAGGCAATGATGGACTTTTACGGAAATTATTTATTATGTTTCATTTATTTTTAGATTCATGTCCGGACTTTGTAAGTTGCTGTCAGCTTTTAGATTGACTTTATGAAAACAACGACTATATTTATCCTGTCTGCTAATGTTTAATTTCCGTGATTAAATTGACTTTTAATGGGACCTGAGTTTTTCAGGCATGAGAGAGAATATGAATCAGGACCGCAGGAGGGTATGCTATGCGATCTGTTAAAAAATTAGCTGTTTGCTTTCTAATGATCTGCTTCATTATTGTATCGGCAGATCAGATTTTGGCCACGGATTCGGAGTTTACAATCACACCAATAGAGACTTCTCCACAGAGAATGCAATTAACACAAGAGATGGAATGGATCAGCCTGTCGGAATTGAATGCAAATTCAGATTATTCACAGGAAGGCACCCGGGATGCCTTGGATATCGCCTCGATTCTTCATCCTGCCCTCGGTGATGCCGGCAATGATACGCTGGTAAGATTATATGAGGGTTATGACGGCGTTTCACCCTTCAGCCTGATTTATATCAATGGCTCCGGTGACGATCTTCTGAGCTGGACATTATGCTGCTGGGTTGAGCTTTCCGGCGCGACCTATCCCTCCATAGATTACTGGGGATCGGGAACACAGTTCTTTGGCGCATTTGTGCCGCCCGGGTCATTTCAGAATGGCGGGGCTTTTTTCCTGCTGGATATCCCGGACCCATTGGATGAAAATACATGGAATATCGGCTGGGCCGGTACTGCCCAGTTTGGATGGTACGGCATGAAAATGTGCGACATTGCCGCCGACAACGGCCAGCAGAGCTGGAACTGGGGTTTTCAGTCGGCAGTGCTTTCAAGAAGCGCTCTTCCTGAAGATCTGCATGATGTTCCTGTCATCTATGGCTGGGACTCGCCCACCCAGAATGGTTTTCTGAGTTTTTATGATAACGGTTTCGACAGTTGCAAGACCACATCGGCCTCGATCGATCATGTCACCGGAAAATCCTATGCTGTGTACGATCGATATAATTCCAGTGATGACCAGTATCAGCTTTTGATCAGGCAGGATTATTTCTATGACTGGGATTCGGGCACGGTTGGCGATATAATTGCCTATACCGATACCGATAAGCATATCCGTTACCCGGTAATTGCAGTGCATGATGATCAGGTGGTGCTGGTAGCTGCGGTCTATCATGATAGCCTGCCGGGTAATTTCGACATTCTCTGCTGGAACGGCTCCAATGGCAATGTCGACAGCCTGGAGCAGGTCAGTGCTGTGGCCGCGGCTATAGATTCCGAAAATTATCCGACCATAGAACATGTCAACGGTAATACATTTGTGGTCGGTTTCGTGAAAGATAATATCCTCTATGCCAGCCTGAGCAATGACGGCGGACAGAGCTGGGGGATACCCCAGCAGGTCTCCGACAGCGGCCATATAATAACAGCAGAATATCGCTGTGCCGATATTGCCGATGGCGGCGATAAGGTGGCATACCAATATACAACCGCCAGGAGCGGAGATGCCCAGTTGCAAATCAAGGAACTGGCTTCGGTTGATGTGGATGGCGATGGCGTGGCATTCTATGATGACAACTGCCCGTTGATAAGTAATTCCGGCCAGACAAATAGTGATGGCGATGATCTGGGCGATGCCTGTGACAACTGTCCATCAACCACTAACCCGGATCAGGCCGATGCTGATGCTGATGGTATTGGCGATCTATGCGACAGTTGCCCCTCCGATCCGCTCAATGATATCGATTCCGACGGATATTGCGCCGGCGATGATAATTGCCCCTCGGACAATAATCCATCGCAGGATGATACCGATTCTGACGGTATCGGGGATGTATGCGACAATTGCCCATCGGTTAACAATGCCGATCAGGCTGACCTCGATGGTGATGGTGTCGGCGATGCCTGTGACACATGCACCGACAGCGATGGTGACGGTTATGGCAATCTCGGATTTGCCGCCAATACATGTGCCCCGGATAACTGCCCCAATCTTTATAATCCGGACCAGATCGATTCTGATGGCGATGGTGCCGGTGATCTATGTGACCAATGCGGAAACGCCAACGGTGATGATGATGTCAATGTCAGCGATGCTGTATTTATTATAAACTATGTATTCATTGGCGGAGCTGAGCCTGTTCCGTATGCGATAGCCGATGTCAATTGTGATGGTGAGGTCAATGTCAGCGACGCTGTCTGGTTGATAAACTTTGTGTTTGTCGGTGGAAACGATCCCTGCGACACGAATGGCGATATGTCGCCTGACTGTTAAGTATTGATAATCTTCGATATGAGCCCCTCACAAATTGTGAGGGGCTTTTTTTATTTCTATAAAGCGCATAATTAGATGCTTTTGTCCATTTCTCAGACTGGAACAATCTGCAGTTCGGACAAATTTTACAGGTAGATTCCATAATCTATAAATCTCTGCACACAAAGGAGCAAATATGCGAAATGCAAAAGGGCATTTTCTGCCTGCCGGTATTTTTATACCATTATTCTTAATTATGGCAATACTCTCCTTCGCAATGACATCAAGTGCAAATGCTGTAACACTTACCGCCGAGGTAGTTGCAGGCGGTTTTACCGATCCAATCTATCTGGAATCCCCTGCGGGAGATACCAGCAGGCTGTTTGTGCTGGAGCAGGGCGGATTGATTAAGATCATCAAAAACGGCGTGGTACTGGGTACACCTTTTCTGGATATTACAGATTCGGTTTCGGGAGGCAACGAACAGGGCCTTCTGGGCCTGACTTTTCATCCCGACTACTCATCCAATGGCTATTTCTATATTAACTATACCTATACAAATGGCGACACGCGGCTTGTGCGCGGCAAGGTCTCCGGAAATCCCGATATAGCAGAGCCGGACAGTATGGTAACCCTGCTGTCGGTATCTCAGCCATTTGCAAATCATAACGCCGGTATGCTGGCTTTTAGCCCGACAGATGGATACCTCTATATGGGGCTTGGAGACGGCGGAAGTGGTGGTGATCCCCAGAATAATGCCCAGGACAGCACGGTTTTACTGGGCAAGATGTTGCGTATCGATGTCGATGGCGCGCTCCCCTATGCGATACCATCTGATAATCCATTTGTGGGTAATGCCTCGGTGCCGGATGAGATCTGTGCCCTGGGGCTGCGCAATCCCTGGCGCTACTCATTCGACAGCGAAACCGGAGCGCTGTACATAGCCGATGTCGGCCAGAATGAGTGGGAGGAGGTAAATTACCAGGCCGATGGTGTCGCGGGATTGAACTATGGCTGGCGATTGAAAGAAGGCACGCATTGCTATAATCCATCCACCAATTGCGACCCGGGCGGTTTGACCGATCCGATATACGAGTATCCGCATGGGCCGGAATGCTCGATTACGGGCGGTTATGTTTATCGCGGATGCGCCATGCCCGATTTGCAGGGCATGTATTTCTTCGCCGATTTTTGCAGCGGAAAAGTCTGGACAATTGAATATGACGGCAATAATGTGATCGACACAACCGACCGCACCAGCGAACTGACCCAGGATATCGGGGCATTCCAGTTTATCGTATCGTTTGGCCAGGATGAGCTGGGCGAATTGTATATACTCGACCGGGGTCGTGATGAAGTGATAAAAATAATTCCGGTCAATAATCCCGACTGCAATACAAACGGCCGTAATGATAACTGCGATATCGCCCTGGGGGTTTCGGTCGATGCCAATCAAAACGGGATCCCCGATGAGTGCGAAGCATCTTTATGCGGTGATGCCAATGCTGATGGGGAGATTAATGTCAGCGATGCGGTCTGGATAATCAATTATGTGTTCGCCGGTGGAGATCCCCCCGATCCGCTGCAAGCCGGTGAAGTAAATTGTGACGGAGATGTCAATGTCAGCGATGCGGTATGGATCATTAATTTCGTTTTCGAGGGCGGTAATGAGCCCTGCGATAGCAGTGGTGATGGACAGCCTGATTGCTGATCTTAATAGTAAGATATGGCCGTCTCCGAAATGAAGGAGGCGGCTTTTTTATTTGAACAAGCCCCTTATAAATAACGTATTTAACTAAAATGGCCGTTAACAGCCCTGAATACAGGCTATTTTATTGACATAAATCGCTTTTCAGCTATCTTTAAAATTGCGAAGCATTTTTAGCCTGCTGTCTTGATCGATATTGGAGGTATCGTGTATAAATCGAATTTTCTCATCTTTGGCATCCTACTACTTCTCACCAGTTTTGCTTTCTCACTATCAGCAGAACCATTAACAGCCCCAAAAGAGATCGACCTGATCAGAGGTAATCTGTATCGGGTAGAGATTGGCAGCGAAGCCGAAGCGGATATACTAAAAAGAACCGCTGTACTGCCGATTCTGAGGCTTAATGATGGCTACCTGGTGCTGGCAGATAATCTCAGTGAAAAAAACCTGCTGAATTCCGGCCTGAATTACAGCCTGATAGAAACTGATATTTCGCGTTCTGAGCTTGCCACCGATGTCAGAAAAGATGACTTTAATAAGGATAAATTCAAGATAGTTTTTGAGCAGGACCAGGTGACTTTATACCGTGTCGACTTTGATCAGGTCAAATCCATGGACCCCGATCCGCAACTTGCTCCGATCCTGAACGAGGATTTGCCGATCATGTATACTCCGACTCGTGATCTTCCGCGTCTGGATGGACCCGAGATGGTTGATCTGGATTCGCTGATAGCGCAAATCAGTGTAGATTCACTCGAGTCCTATACTGAGCGCCTGCAGGCCTTCTGGCGCAGGCCTGTTCTTTCCGATTCCAATCTGGCATCCAGAGACTGGATATATAACAAAATGGTCGGATTCGGATGTGATTCGGTTATAATCGATACTTTCGATGCCATGATCTACACCCTTTCCGATACATGCTATAATGTTATCGCCTATAAAATCGGCAGCGCCCTGCCCGATAATCATATAATTATCGGCGCGCATCGTGATGCGGTCGACAATTCTCCGGGTGCGAATGATAATGGTTCGGGAACCGCCGCTGTTATGGAAATGGCTCGTATCCTGAAAGATGTCGACACCTATTCCACCATTGTCTTTTTGCTTTTCGATGCCGAGGAAATCGGCCTGGTAGGTTCATGGAGTTATGCCAACAGGGCCGCCGCCCGAGGCGACAGCATTCTGTTTATGCTTAATCTCGATATGATCGCACATAAGACAAACAACAGCCAGGCCAATCTTTTTCATGGCCCTGATCTGACTTATGTTCAGCTCTGGCAGGATCTGGCCGATTCACTCTGGGGCATCGAGGGCGTGCTGGCCGGGCAGGCCAGCAACTCGGACCATCATCCCTTTATCCAAAATGGCTATGATGCCATGTTTATACACGAATATAATTTCTCCACTGTTTATCATTCCCCGCAGGACAGTACAAGCTACATGAATTTTACGTATATGAGCCGTCTGACGCAGATAACCATGGCCACCGCCTATGTAATCAGCCAGACCTATACACCATTCGATCTTGATTTCGAATATGTTTCCGGCATACCTGAGTTTATCTCACCTACTCAGCCGACATCATTTGAAGTCATAGTTAACGGCGTCAATGGCGGCGATCCGGTGGATGGTTCGGCGCAGTTGCATTATTCTGTCAATAACGGCCCCTATGAGGTTGTCCCGTTGACCGAAATATCGCCTGACCATTACCTGGTTGAAATGCCGACTGTGGGCTGTTTTGATAAAGTTGACTTTTATCTCAGCGCCGAAGAAAATGTGGTCGGACGCATATATGAAACAGATGACGGCCAGCCGCATACCACCAAGGTTGTGGCCGAGGTTAATTTCATTGTTGACGACGATTTCCAGTCGGATCTGGGCTGGACAGTCAGCGGTGATGCTTCTGAGGGCCATTGGGAACGGGGATTCCCGATCGGCGGAGGAGATCGCGGTGATCCGCCGACAGATTTCGATGGTTCGGGCAATTGCTACCTGACCGAAAATGTCGATGGCAATTCCGATGTCGACGGCGGTTACACAAATCTGATCTCACCCCGGTTTGATTTATCATCCGGCAGCGGTCGAATCAGTTATTCGCGCTGGTACTCTAATTATTTGGGCTATACCCAGGATGATATCTTCAGGGTTTACATTTCTAATGATGACGGCCAGAACTGGGAAATCGTGGAAACAGTCGGGCCCGACTTTGAGTCCGAGGGCGGATGGTATGAACGCAGTTTCTGGGCCGAGGATTTTATTGAACCAACCGGCCAGATGCGTCTCAAATTCGAAGCCTCAGACCTTTATATGGCTTCCACCGTTGAAGCGGGTATAGATGCGGTCACAATCGAGCAACTGGTCTGTGATTACTATATCTGCGGTGATGCCAACTCGGATCAGGAAATCAATATCAGCGACGGTGTCTATATCATAAACTATGTCTTCACCGGCGGACAGGAACCGGAACCGTTGGCCAGCGCCGATGCCAATTGTGATCAATCTGTGAATGTCAGCGATGCTGTTTGGATTATCAACTATGTTTTCGTGGGCGGGAATCTGCCCTGTGACAGTGATGGCGATGATATACCGGATTGCTGATATCAGTTGAGCTCGAACCAGGGCGCCAGTTCCTTAACCTTGTCATGCATCATCCGGGCGCGTGTGCTGTCACCCCGTGCATTAAATATCAAATACAGGTTGACGTATACCTCCATGCATTGAGGATCAATTTCCAGCGCATTCTGATAGTGCTCCATCATTTTTTCGCTGTTCCTGAGCTGCATATAAGCCATACCCAAAAGCTGTTCCACCAGGCTGAAATCATTGGGACCGATTGTCCTGGCACTATCCAGTTTGGCGGCGGCGGTCTCATAATCGCGCCTGGCAAAAGGCTGGAAGAAATCATAAATCAGGTCGACATAGCGAGTATTTTCCAGAACTTCATTGGGCTCCGAAAAATCTCCAGTTTTCTTCCAGAAAGGCTGAAAGCGGTAGCTACCCTGCGATTGAAATGCTATTGTCGTATAATTCTGCCGGAACTGGGAATTGAGTACCAGGGCTCTTTCAGCAGGTGCGGAGGGTTTGTAACCTGTTGAAAACAGGATATAATCGGGGCGCATGGTCAAAAGATACTCGGCATTAAAGTTGCGTTCTTTCCATGTTGTCTCCATGCCCTCGATCTTCTGGGGATTTTTGGCAATATATGGGTCTGTCAGGCCAAGCATGTCGATAACCTTATGTCCCGGGAGATCATAAGATGCTTTTCCAATTGTGGTCGTGGCCAGCGAAAAATTACTGCTGTCGACCATTTTCAGCATCCTGATTTTATCCGTCATTTTTTCAATCAGCGCATTCTCCATAAAGCGCACATGGCGTATGAAATCATGCGGCAACATAATTGCACTGACAATATATGCCAAAACCAGAATCCCGGCCACAACCGGCTTGAGATCGGGGGTCTTTATTTTCTGAACCAATCTGGTAATCGAGAATGCGCCGATCAGATACAAAAACGGCAGGATCGGCAAAAAGAACCTGTGCACCTTGAGCACATCTCCACCCACTGCTATGATATAAATCGTGTAGACAATCGATGTCAGCCAGTACAGTTTGACCGAGCGGGGGAGCTTCCGTAGAAAAAATAACGGCAGGATATAAAACAATCCAAACAGACCATAATGACAGGCGAACCTGGCAAAATACTCCAGGCCACTCTGGAAATATTCTATCGATGCTCCCGTCTTGGCATAAAATGGGTTGGGCAAAAGATCGCCAAAATAAAACAGCTTAAATGCGGCATAGGGAATCATAAGCCCAATATAGATGCCGGCATATGTTGCCATTTTCCGGAAGTTTTCCCGCACTATCAGCCATCTGAACAAAAATACAATTCCGAACAGAAGACCGCCTTCCGGACGGGTCAGGGTGGCAACCACGAGCAGGAAGGGTGTGAGCGCCGGCCGGCGTAACTCGCTATAGATTATCAGTGATGTCAGAAAGATAAACAGGCCGGTTTCAAGCCCTCCGATAACCCAGAATGCCAATGAACCATTGGCTGCCAGAAACGCGGGCGCAATAAATGCCAGGTACCATCGCCTTTCCGATGCAAATTCTCTTCCCAGAAGATAGGCAATAAATAATGTCCCGACTCCCGCGGCCACCCCGAGTATCTTTGAACAAAGTATCATCGGCAGGCCCAGAATGGATAAAAAAGATAAAATCATTATCCACAGGAAATTGGTATAGCCCTCCACTCGTTCGCCAATATTAAACACCAGGCCGTGGCCAGCCAGAAAATTCTCGACATAGCGATATGAGATATAGGCATCATCCTGAGTGTATTCGAGCGAAATCGAATGAAACACGAATAACCCGCATATGATGGCGAGGATTATTATGTCTCGTGTTTTTTGATTGGCATCCATTTCTTACAGTAAAGTCTGTCGGCCCTGAAAATACAAATAAAATATAGTTAGATTGATTTTAGATAAACCAAATCATGGCTGGGTCAATCTAAAAATTCAGAAATAACTTGTCAATCGGCCCTCAGTTTTTTTATAATCAGCTATCTGACAATTGCATTTATCATCCGAAGAGGTATAAATTTGCAGTCACCGGGCAAGAATGATAATCAGGAATTCGTACCGTATGTAACCAAAGCCAGGGGCATTCCTGAATTCACGCCCAGGTCAATCGCAACGGGAATAGTCTTCGGTATACTTTTCGGGGCGGCCAACGCCTATCTCGGACTTCTGGCAGGACTTACAGTATCCACTTCGATTCCGGTAGCGGTCATGTCCGTCGGTTTTTTCAAACTCACCGAGCGGCTGATGGGCAAATCCTCGATTCTCGAGGCCAATATCGCCCAGACTACCGGATCGGCCAGTTCATCCCTGGCCTCGGGTGTAATCTTTACAATCCCGGCATTGTTTTTATGGGGACTGAATCCATCAATCTGGCAGATCGGCGGCCTGGCTATGTTGGGCGGGGTGCTGGGAATCCTGTTCATGATACCCTTGCGCAGGTTCCTGATAAAAGAGGAACATGGCAAACTACCCTATCCCGAGGGTACCGCCTGCGCCAAGGTGCTGATAGCCAGCGATTCCAAAACGACCAGCGCGGCCAATGTTTTCCTGGGACTTGCGGTTGGGCTTGTATACAAATTTTTCATCGGCTTTTTGATGCTCTGGAAGGACAAGGTTTATTTCTTCCTGCCGGGTATCAATAAGGCTCAGCTCGGAATCAGAACCACACCCGCGCTTCTGGGTGTGGGCTATATACTCGGTTTCAGGATAGCCTCGATCATGGTAGCCGGCGGCATGATCTCATGGGTGATAATTATTCCCCTGCTGGCCGCTTTCGGGGATCAATGGAGCGGGACATTCCTGCCGCATAGCGATGTTTTGATCAGCAGCATGACTCCCTCGGAAATCTGGAACAACTATATCCGATTCATAGGTGCAGGAGCAGTGGCATTCGGCGGAATCATCACGATTATCCGATCCATTCCCACTATGGTTCGTTCCTTTCAATTGGGTGTTGATCAGATGAGAGCCCGTCTGTCTGCCAAAGATGAGGACGATGAGGATGATGACAGCAAACGCTATGAGCGCGATCTTCCGCTGAAATTTGTGCTCTTCGGCGTACTGATAGTTGTTGCATTGCTGATCCTGATTCCAAATCTATTGGGACTGGCCACAACTACCATGGTTCGTATCGTAGCCGCACCGGCTATCGCTATCTTCGCATTTTTCTTTGTCACTGTTTCATCCAGAATTGTGGGGCTGGTGGGCGTATCATCCAATCCCACCTCAGGCATGACAATCGTCACCCTTTTGGGCGTCAGCGCAGTATTCGTATTGCTGGGATGGACCGATATGGCCGGCAAAATCACTGCCCTGACAGTGGGCACGGTAGTTTGCGTGGCGGCCTCAATTGCGGGAGATACCTCGCAGGATCTGAAAACCGGATTTATAGTCGGCGCAACTCCCTACAAACAGCAGGTTTCAGAGCTATTGGGAGCGGTATCATCGGCACTGGCGGTGGCATTCGCGATTATCATACTGGCCAAATCCTATACCTTCGGCTCGACCGATCTGCCCGCTCCCCAGGCGGTTTTGATGAAAACAATTATCGAGGGCGTGCTGGAAACAGGTATCCCCTGGGGACTTGTAATCCTGGGCCTGGTACTTGGGCTTTTGATTGAATTGACCGGGTTGCCCTCACTTCCCTTTGCGGTGGGCCTCTATCTACCGGTCTCGACTATGACCCCGATATTCCTGGGTGGGCTCTTGCGCCATACGATCGAGAAAAGATACAAGGGCGATATGAGCACACTTGAAAGCAGGCGCGAAAAAGGTATTCTGTTCAGCTCCGGCCTGATCGGCGGTGAGGGACTTCTGGGGGTCGGTATTGCGCTCTGGGCCTTTTATCAGGGCAAACCTGGCGGACTGGGAATCGACTGGCCGGTGCCATTGGGTGAGCTTGTCTCGATTGCGATTTTTATACTTCTCGGATATATTCTGTATATGCGTACCAAAAGTAAGAAATAGATCATTAACCTGATCGTTCAATTTTCAATTACAGGAGCTACCGATTATGAGAGGCAGAAACAATAAATCGGGCGTTTCCATTATTGCCGCAATACTTATGGTGATTTTTGTTCCCATCGGTACATGCATGGCACAGGGATTTACGCCCGAGCATCTGGCTAAACTTCAGTATGTCTATGATGCGGACATCTCCCCTGACGGCAGGCAGATTGCCTATACAAAGCTGATCCCGCGCAATCCGTTTGTTGATGAAAACGGCAAGGCCTTTATCGAACTGCATGTCACTGACACAGAGGGCAATTCACGGCCATATATAACCGGCAAAGTTCGCATATTCAATCCGACATGGTCGCCGGATGGCAAATATATCGCCTATCGCTCTGAACGGGAAGGCGATGATGATATCGCGCTTTATATTATCCCGGCCGAAGGCGGCGAATCGCGCAAACTGGTTGAGCTTGATGATGATATTCAGGATATCAGCTGGTCACCTGACAGCCGTACGATTGCCATACGGGCCAAAGATACCTGCAGTGCCAGGCAGGAAGAACTCGATGACCATGGTTTCAACCAGAAAATTTATGAGGAAGACTGGCGCCACTATCGAATCTGGTTGGTCGATATAAACGACAGCGCAGAATTCCCGCGTAAAATTGAGTTGGATGAATCGGCTTATGACCCGGTCTTCAGCCCTGATGGTTCAAAACTGGCGCTTTCTCTGGCCCCAACTCCGCTGGTCGACGACCGCTACATGTTCCGTCGCGTGGCCATAATCGATCCGCAAAGCGGTGAAATTCTGGTGCGCTTCAAAAATCCCGGCAAACTTGGAGATATTGCCTGGAGTCCCGATGGCCGTTATCTGGCAATTGTCAGCGGACGGGATATTCATGATCCGCGCGAAGGGGAAATATATCTGCTACCCTCTGGCGGGGGTGATATGGTGCCGGTGCTGACAGATTTCAACGGCCATGTGGATCAGATACATTGGCTTGACACGGAAACGATTCTGTTTCATGCCGATGTCAATGTGCACAGCGTTGTCGGTACGATCAAGATCGATGGTTCGGTGATGAAGACACTTATTCCCGAGAGCAGGCCGGTCTATAATAACATATTCATAGACAAAGCCGGAAAAAACGCGGCACTGGTTGGCAGTTCCTCTGATTATCCCGGCGAGCTGTTCTACTACAGGCTCGACAAGGGCGAACCCCGGCGTCTGACTGTCAGCAATAAATGGCTCGATGATTTGACCCTGGGAAAACAGGAAGTGATCAACTATACCGCCCGTGACGGTCTGGAACTTCAGGGCATTTTGATCTATCCCATAAATTATCAGGAGGGCCAGAGCTATCCGACAATACTATCGGTGCATGGCGGTCCCGAAGCCAACCGTACCGATTCTTGGCTGACATGGTATTCCGGTCCGGGTCAGATGGCCGCCGCTGAAGGCTATGCGGTGTTTTATCCCAATTATCGCGGAAGTACCGGGCGCGGGGTTGAGTTTTCCATGATGGGCCAGGCCGATTATGCCGGCAAAGAATTCGATGACCTGGTTGATGCTGTCGATCATCTGATTGAAATGGGTATCACCGACAGGAATAAAGTCGGGATCACCGGCGGTTCCTATGGCGGCTATGCAACCGCATGGGCCTCGACGGCCCTGAGTGAGCATTTTGCCGCCGGTGTGATGGCGGTCGGAGTATCCGATCTGCTTTCGAAATTCGGAACTACTGATATTCCCATGGAGATGTACTATGTTCATGCGCGCAACTGGCCCTGGGAAAAATGGCAATGGTATCTGGAGCGCAGCCCGATTTATTATGCCCGGAAAGCGCAAACGCCTCTTCTGATACTACATGGCGAGGATGATACACGGGTTCATCCCAGCCAGTCCATGGAACTCTACCGCTACCTTAAAACGCTCGGTAATGTTCCGGTCAGGCTGATCTTTTACAAGGATGAAGGTCACGGCAACAAAAGGGCTGCCTCACGCTACGATTACAATCTGCGCATGATGCGCTGGTTCGATCATTATTTGAAAGGTGATGGCGGCGATCCGCCCGATTACGAATTAGATTACAGCAGGCTGAAACCTGAAGATAAGTAAATTAAAAAAGGCAGATCACAACGATCTGCCTTTTTTATGATTATAATTACGCCGATTTCTTTTCTTCGGTTTGGGGGATTTTCGGCTCCTCGCCTTCCATGCGGATATTCATTGGCGGTGCGGAACCATCCTTGTCCATGCCCATGTACATAGTAAGGTGCGGGAACGGGATCTCGATATCCTTTTCATCAAAGGCCATCTTCATGCGGCGGTTAAATTCTCTTCCCACGCGCCATTGTTTGATAGGCTTGGTCTTGATGCGAGCCTTGATTGTGATGGCAGAATCTCCGAATTCATCCAGACCCAGTATCTCGATCGGTTCGAGAATATCATCCTTAAAATCATCATCATTACGCATCCCTTCATCGATCTCTTTTACCACAGCGACCACATCATCATATTTCTCGCGGTAAGCCACTCCTATGTTGAAAAGATAGAAGGAATAATCCTTGGTCATATTGGTAACGACATCTATCAGGCCATTGCGAATATAGTGCACATTGCCGGAAAGATCGCGCAAAACCACCATCTTGAGATTAACCTGCTCAACCAGGCCGCCCTTTCCGCCAACATTGACAACATCCCCAACACGGACTTCATCCTGCAAGAGTATAAAAAATCCGCTGATAACATCCTGTACCAGCGACTGGGCACCAAAACCTACAGCCAGGCCGACAACACCGGCGGCAGCCAGTATGGGCCCGATCTGCACGCCGAATTCACTCAGGATTACCACAATCGCTACCGAGATTACAGCTACCGATAGAACATAGGTAATTATTGCTCCAAGAGTGTCGGCGCGTTTTTTGGCCTCAATTCCCCGGCTGCCCTCTTTTAGCGGCGCAAGTATCCTGTTGGCCAGCATCTTTGCAAGCGTCATGGCAATTATGGCGATTATTATTATCACCAGTATGCGCAGGCCGCTACTTAGAAACCAGTCAACTGTCAGGTCAAGAATTTTCTGAAAATCCATAACTCCTCCTCATAGTAGAGAATCAAAATATAATTTCTATATTTAAAGATGCGGTATTAAAGCCAGTCTTTGCGCTTAAAAAAGATAAGCAGGCCGACTCCCAGTACAATCACAATGCCCCAGAACATCAGGTAACCGTATTTGTATGACAACTCGGGCATATTGAAAGGACTCGAGGTGTCGAAATTCATGCCATAAACGCCGGCAAAAAAGCTCAGCGGAATAAAGATCGTGGCTATAATTGTCAAAACTTTCATTACCTGGTTCATGCGATTGGAGATACTCGACAGATACATATCCATCAGGCTCGAAACCATCTCGCGAATCGATTCCACCGAATCTATAACATGCAGAACATGTTCATAAAGATCGGATATATATATCCGGGTGGATTCATCAATAAGGGTGGACTCGAGCTTTGCAAGCGCCCCGGTTGCCTCGCGCAGCGGCCAGACTGAGCGCCGGATCAGGATCAATCCGCGCTTGATATGATGAACCGTTTCCATGTCTTCCTTGCGCGGCGAGGTAAGGGTTCGTTGTTCCAACTCTTCCGAGATATCGCTGTAATGTTCAAGAAGCAGGAAATAATGGTCAACAACAGCATCTGCCAGGGCATAAGCCAGATAGTCGGATCTGCGAAAGCGCAGTCGTGGCGAAGTCTTCTTCAGACGATCACGCACCCGGTCGAAGACGTCGCCGGCATATTCCTGAAATGAAATAACAAAATTTTTTCCGAAAACAATACTGACCTGTTCTGAGACTATGTGTTCGCTCTCTTCTGAAAGCGAGAGCATCTTCAGGATCAACACAATATAATCAGGGAATTCTTCCAGCTTGGGACGCTGGCCGGTGTTGGCAATATCTTCCTGGGTCAGCGGATGAATCTCGTAGTGATCACAAAGATTTTTTACAATTTCTTCATCATGTACACCGTTAACATTAATCCATGTCACCGTATCGGTTATGATGTACTTCAGGCATTCCTCAATAGTGACGTTGTTCTTTTCTTCGTAATTGGTCTGATCATAGTCAATAATATCGATTGTGACTTTTTCGGTTTTTGGTGTTCCGACATAGACAACCGAACCGGGCGACAGCCCGATTTTCTTCGACATTTTCTTGACCATGTAATTGAACATGCATCTCCCTTTTAGTTACTGTCTTCTGTTTTGACGGGACTATTTGTGTTCTTCGTCTTCACGCCTTTCCAGAAGTTCGGCGATTCTATCGCGCCTTTTCTGCGCTCTTTCTCTTTCCTGTTTTAAGCTCTCCTTAGAAATCTCATTGGGTGCGCCGTCGATTTGTTCCTTGAGACCCTCGATTTCTTTTCCAAGCTGCTCGAATCTGTCGCTCAGTTTTTCCAGGACCTCGGCCTGTTCGGCCTTGTCAAAAAGCAGTTTTTCGGCGGCGTTTATCATCTCATCATCCTTTTCAATAAACTCCCGCGGGCCGCGTTCGGGCAGTATCGGCTGTTCGGGGTCGAGTGCGCGGGTATTCATGAATGTAGGTGAAACTATCTCGATGCCATTCTCCTGGAGCTCGTCCAGCATCTTCTTATGCAGGTTGGAACGGGCCGAAATCAGGTGCTTGACATCCTTCAGGAGACCGGAAATCTGATATGTTACCGAGAAATTTCCCAGCTCGGTCACATGTACAAACGGTTCGCTCAATTCGGATGCCTCGGCCGCGGCCAGCAGATATTTCTCGACTGTGGTGCGCGGGACATCATAGCCGAGCGAAACGGAGGCTGAAATGATAGTGCCGCTGGAACGTGTGACTTTGACCGGATTCGTTACGAGATATAAGTTTGGAATGGTAATCAAGTCGCTGTCGATTGTCTGCACCTCGACATGAAACAGGCCCCGGTCGGAAACCCGGCCGAAATGATCACCTGCTTTAATAAAATCGCCGGAGCGGAAATTGCGAATCGAGCGGTGCATCAATCCGGCCATGGCATTGCCCACAAAGGTGGTCGAGGAAAGCGCAATTATGGCACTGAGAATAATTCCTATCAGGGTCAGCAGTTGATTTTGCGAGGATTCGCTGATCGGCAAAATCAGGATTATAACTATCACGCTAATCACAAACACCAGCAGTTTTACAAGCTGGGCCCCGAATTTATGTCTTCCCACAGCAGTCGATCTTTTGCCGGCAACGAATGTAATTATAAATGCCAGCAAAATAACAACGATCACGCCCAGCCATGAGGAGAGCGATTCCGTGAAATCCGCAAACAGATTTTGAATAAGGTCCATATAATTATCAGCTCCGAGGAAAATCCATAACTTTTTAGCCCCCATTGATTTTGACCATCTATATTAGATTTAGGGATTTTAATGCGCAGATGCAAGATAATTTTAATATGAGTTTGTCATGAAATCTGCCACCCGCACGCCTTATGGCTGTCTAGATTTGATTCGATTAGCCTTGACAGAAAAGCAAGTGAATGCTATAATCAGGCGAATTATTCGTATATCTATTTAGATATATTGGGTAACTTTAACACTACCTGCACAGCAGGCAGTGGGTGGTAGATGGCATCAGGTTCTCGCAAAAATGCCGCGTCCCCGATTGATACCCTGCCATTTGGGAAGGATCATTATCGGGAACTGCGACGAAAACAGGTCATACGGCTGCTTTTGACCTATTTGGGTCCCCTTCTTTTACTAATCATCTATTTCAATATCCAGTACAATAATCTTTTATCCGAAAGCAATCGTCTGCACCTGACAGCCATTGCTGAAAACCAGTCCAATACGCTCAATCTGTTTTTGACTGAAAGGATAATTAATCTCGACAACGTGATTGACGATCCCAAGCTGCAAATACCGCCCACCTCGGAGCAGCTTCAGAGCTATCTCAAGGTTCTCAAAAAAACCAGCGAGACATTTGTGGATATCGGTTTTTTCAATCCCGAGGGGGTGCAAACGGCCTATGCCGGGCCCTATCCCTCGCTGGAACAGCGCAATTACTCATCGGAGCAATGGTATCAAACTCTTCGTCAAAAGGAAGAAAACTATATCATCACCGACATCTACCTTGGTTTTCGCCAGCGTCCGCACTTTACAATCGCCGTCTCCAGAATGATCAATGACCAGTATGTGGTTTTGCGCGCCACACTCGATCCTGAGAAGATATATGAGTATATGCTTTCATTGGAGGGCGCCGACGAGGTTAATATTTCGATTGTCAATAAAGACGGTTACCATCAGCTGGTTACTCCGCATATGGGTACTGCCCTGGAGTCATCATCAATAGTCCCGCCCACCACTCCACGGCTGGGAGCCGAAGAAGTGGAGATTGACAATACGGAAATAACCTATGCTTACTCGTGGCTGAGGACTGCCGACTGGGCTTTGATTGTCCAGCGCACAAATCCACAGCCCCAGGGTCTTCTGAGTTCGGTCAATCAGACTGTAATCATAATTGCCCTTCCTGTAGTTCTATTGATCATACTGATAATCATCACGCGTGCCAAAAAGCTGGTCGAATTGCAGATGGAAACCGACCGCACCCGTGCACAGCTCGAGCATGCCTCCAAACTTGCCTCGGTCGGAGAGCTGGCGGCCGGAATTGCACATGAAATCAATAATCCGCTGGCTGTAATCAATGAGGAAGCCGGCCTTATAAAGGACTACATGAATCCCGAATTCGGCACCCCGATGGAGCCTGATCAGCTCAAGGAACATCTCGACAACATCCAGCATTCAGTCTTCCGCTGCCGTGATATCACTCACAAACTTCTCAGGTTCGTGCGCAAGTCTGATATCGAGGTAAAATCAAATGACATACATAAGGTCATTAACGAGGTAATCGACGGTCTACTGATGCGTGAGATGGCCGTTTCGAATATCGAAATAGTCAAAAACTATGATACCGCTATCCCGCATATTCAAACTGACGGTAATCAGCTTCAGCAGGTTATTCTGAATATAATAAATAATGCTGCCGATGCTCTGGAAGGAAAACCGGGAAAAATTACGGTTTCAACCGAGCAGGAAGGGCAGTATTTACGAATCTCGATCAGCGATACAGGCAAAGGCATGACCCATGAACAGATGGAGAAGATTTTCCTGCCGTTCTTTACAACCAAAGAAGTCGGCAAGGGCACCGGCCTGGGCCTGTCTGTCAGCTATGGTATAATTAAAAGCCTGAAGGGGCATATCGAGGTTGATTCAATGCCCGGTGAAGGAAGCACATTTACAATAATTCTTCCGATAAGTATCGGCCAGAAATAGGGTGGAAATCATCATGCGAGTGACATATCTAAACGGAGAAAAATTATGGCGAAATTGATGCTTGTCGATGACGAGGAGCAATTTCGAAAATCAATGGCCGAACGGCTGACCTTGCGCGGCTATGAGGTCATCGATGTTGACAACGGCGAAGATGCGATCAAGATCGCGCGTTCGGATTTCGATATTGATGTTGTAATTCTCGATCGCAAAATGCCCGATATGGATGGCGAACAGGTTCTTGCCGAACTGCGTGAATTCCGCCCGGCAGTGCATGTTATTATGCTGACCGGGCATGGCTCTATGGAATCGGCCATGGAAATTGGGCGCCTCGATGCTTTCGCTTATCTCGAAAAACCGGTTGAGTTAGACAAACTGATCGGGGTTATCGAGGATGCCCGGGCTGATAAGCCGTATTCCATGGCCCGTCATGAGATCGCCTATGTCGAAAAGAAATCATTCTGGAGCTGGTTCAAGGGCACACATAGCTCCCGTCCGGGGATCATCGCAATCGGAATTTTGCTTTTTGCCCTGATAGTTTTCTCGCCTGCACCACAGAGGATGTTGGATTTGCTGTCCTGGGAAAAAACCGGGAATGTACAGGAAGATCTGAATATGGGCTATGCGGATTACCGCAAAATGAGCCAGGGGCAAAGTGTGGCCGAATATTACAGCAAATACTCCGGTATGGGCAATACGATTAAGACTGAAGATGGCAAAAAGACCAAGGAGCCTCTGACTGTCAAACAGAACGCTTTCCGGGCCAAAGTCATGCTCGGCATACTGGTGGTGGCGGCGTTATTCTGGGCCTCGGGGGCGGTTCCGATTGGAATTACCGCTCTGATTGTGGGCGTATTCATGTATTTCCTGGGCGTGCTGCAACCGGATGATATTGCCCGTGCCTACGCCAAGGATGCGGTCATATTTATCTTCGGCGTACTGGCTATTTCGGCCGCAATCTCCAAAACCGGACTGGATCGAAGAATAGGTATTTTGCTTCTGGGGCCGGCCAAAACCCTGCCACGTCTGCTGTTTATATTTCTGCCCATGCTGGGAATGGCCTGTTCCTTTATCTCGGAGCATGCCCTGATCGCATTTATCATGCCACTGTTCATGATCGTATACGCATCATCTATCCGGGCTTCCGGGATCAAGAAGGATCCGGCGCTGGCTGTCATGTTTGCCCTGTCCCTTTGTTATGTAGCAAATTGCGGCGGCCCGGGATCACCGGCGGCCGGAGGACGGAATGCGGTCATGCTTGGCATCCTGGCCGATTATGATTTAGCACCGACATTCGGCGAATGGGTGGTTTACGGTCTGCCATATGTTCCGGTGATGGGTATTGTAATCGCGACCTACTTCTTTTTCATGTTCAGAAATAAAATCAAGGTCAAAAATCTTAATGTGTCAGCGATCGTCAAAGAGGCCTCTGATAAAATCGGGCCGATGAACAGGCGTGAATACTTCACCGCGGCGATCCTGGTTCTTTTGATCCTGCTCTGGATAACCTCCAGTGATACACTGGGCATGGGTGGCCCGGTGATTCTATGCATCGTGATACTGAATATTTTCCGGATTCTGCGCTGGAAGGATATCGCTGCGATTCCCTGGGATGTGGTCTTTCTCTATGCCAGCGCCGCGGCACTCGGCAAGGGCCTTGCGGTAACCGGTGCCGCTCTTTATCTGGCGGACAGTTTCACCAATATACTGCCGGAATTTCTGCGCAGCGGAACCGGACTGGCGATTGCAACCAGTATTTTCACAGGCGTCACCACCAATTTCATGAGTGATGGCGCAACGGTTTCGGCGATTGGGCCGATCACAGTGCCAATGGCGACAATATCCGGGACTCATCCCTGGATGATCGGATTCGCCACGGCATTTGCATCGTCATTCGCGCACATGATGATTATCGGTACCCCCAACAATGCCATAGCCTATACCCTGGCCAAGGATCCGGTCACCGGGGAACAGTTGGTCAAGCTGAGTGACTTTCTCAAGCATGGAACGGCTGTGCTGTTATTGTCATTCGTGGTGCTGTGGGGCTGGGCGTTCCTGGGATACTGGCGCTTTATCGGGTTTTAGATATTAAAGGAAGGTGTATATATGGCGGACAAAATCAAATTGCTTATCTGTGATGACGAGGTGAAATTCCTCGAATCAATTGCCGAACGGCTGGAGTTGCGAGGTTTCGATGTCACCCGCGCCACCAGCGGACAGGAAGCTGTCGATGCCGCCCGCGGAGGCAAATTCGACCTGGCACTGCTTGACCTGAAAATGCCGGGCATGAACGGCATCGAGGTACTTGAGATCCTGAAAAAGGACCACAAGTACCTGGAGGTGATAATACTGACCGGGCACGGCTCGATCGATTCGGCGGTGGAATCAACCAAGCTGGGCGCATTCGGCTATCTCTCGAAGCCATACGACCTGGACAATCTGCTGGAAGTTTTAAGCGATGCTTATCAGGCGCGTTTAAAGAAAAAATTCGAGCACGACAAAGAACGTATGGATAAAATCCTGAAGATGGCCCAGACCATGAGCCCGCTGGGCTTTATGCGTGAAGTGCAGAAACTCGATGATGAGGAAAAGTAGCCTGAACAAGCATCATAGTTAGTTTTCTGTTTTTTTATATTCTTTGACCCAAATATATCTGCCTGCCGAGCGTCTAACGCTGAATTGGCAGGCATTTTTATGAATCGCCACCGGGCGGAGTCAATTGAGGCATTTGTCATGAAAGTCTTTTTAAACATAGTTATTATTCTGATCCTAATCGCGGGCACGGTCTATGCCTTTATGCCGCACATTATAAATCAGATGATGCCCTCAGAAGTCAGACCGGGCAAAATTGAATTCGAGAGTTCAAAAGTCAGCGCAGAAGATTTCGAGGCGATCAGCATGTCCCTGAAAGATGAATACTCGCATCAATTCGACCATATAAAATATTATAAAGAAGAAGGCCTGCTGGAGTACAGCGGTCCGCAAACCTGCCTGAAATGCCATCAGGAAATTACAATCAAGGATGCGATCAGCGGTGAAGAATATAAAACCGACCTGATGCAGAACCTGACCACCTCGGTTCATTACCGTTTTTATTCAAAAAAACACCCCAATGTTTATGGCTTCAACGGCGAGCTGGCCGACAATTTTGCCATGGGCAAAATCAACCGGCCCTGCCCCAAACCGGGATCCTTTGCCATGACATCCTGGGCCTCATTCGTAATTACCGAAAGTGGAGACACATTATCCGAAGGCTGCGGGCAATGCCATATCGGGGGGCAATACGCCGCGCCATTGGGCGAAATGATGCCCGGCTATCGCACATTGCAGGCGGAAAAAGATGCCATCGACTGCCTGATCTGCCATGCCGCCGCTTATGATATGAACCGCAAACAGGTTGTTGCCGATGATAACGGCCGCACGCGCTGGGACCAGGACCGCAGTATGAAAGCGGCCATGTCTGTGATCACGCCTGATGCTCCGGCCTGCCTGCGCTGCCATCAGCACAATATGGGCGGCGACATTTATGTCTCGCAGAAGTATCCTGAATATCATCAGAGCCTGATCAACACCGGCTATGATCGTCCGCGCGTGCTTCATCCCGGAAGCAAACGGGGCACGCCGTATAATCCGGAATGGGATGTGCATGCCGCGGCGGGAATGAGCTGTATCGACTGCCATACAACAGAGGGCCATTATATAGCCAAGGGTACACATACGACCACAATGATGGCCAATGATCTGCCCGAGGTGGAAATCAGATGCCAGAGCTGCCATGAAGATGAACCGCATGCCGGCAATCCGGAACATGCTGATTTCCTGAATAATCACAGCGAGTTTATCGCCTGCCAGACATGTCATATTCCCAGCCTGCATCCCGACAATGCTACTCGCAGAGATTTCAAGACAACACATTACGAAGAATCGGAAAACATTTACATCTATACCGATGTCGTGAAAAAACATCAGGCGGGTGATGGTATAGTTTATAAATGGTGGAACGGGGACGCTTCATTTCTGGGCAATCCGATTGGCGACAATCCCAATGGCGAGAACCTCTATCGTTTTTATGATCCTGAACATGTCTGGCCCGAGTTTGCCGATTTCGACTATAAGGGCTGGTATGACAGCGTCATGCGTCCGATTGCACAGAATGGCCGGCCCTCAAAAATATATGCCATGAAGCTGTTCAATGGCCGTCAGCATATCGACCTGCAGAATATCGGCCCATTTGGAGGCATGTTTCTTCCCTACAATCTGCCTTTATATTACAGAAACGGTGATCCGGATAAAGCGGCGGCCGAGGAGATGCGTAATCCAATGATGAAGCGCATGTATGGCTGGATGTTCAAGTACTATATGCTGGACCGCTTTATGTCATATATGGATATTGATGGATGGAACACGGGCGCATATAAGGATGCTTCCAATATAGTCAATGTCGAGGCCCGCTGGCTACCCCAGAATGCCAGCCTCGAGATCAGTCATGCTATCAGGCTGGATGGCGCCCTGACCTGTAATAATTGCCATGCCCCGGATGGTGTAATCGATTTCAGATCGCTGGGCTACTCCGCAAAGAGGGCCGAAGAACTTCAGCAGGAAATTTACTGATCCCTGTTTTCGGCATGCTCCAGCTCGCGGATGCGCTGGAGATTTGCGGAGATCTTGTCAAACCCGCTTTCAACCATTTTGGGATCAGACTGCTCGCCTGTGATAATTCTCGCCGAGCGGTTTTGGGTCAGGTAATTGTAGGCCCATTGTATAAATACCAGGAGCCTGTTCTGAAACCCCACGATGTACATCAGGTGCACAAACAGCCATATAATCCAGGCCGGAAAACCTGATAATTTAATCCAGTGCAAATCGGCCACGGCCTTGGTGCGTCCGATAGTGGACATATCGCCGCGGTCATGATATTTAAATGGCTTGTACTCCTTGCCCTTGAGCCTCTTCTTGATCAGTTTGGCTACATATTTGCCCTGCTGTATGGCAACCTGGGCGACACCCGGCAGGGGCTGCTCACGATTATGCTCGAATTTGGCCAGGTCCCCGATCACGAAAATCTCCGGATATTCCTTAAGGGATAGATCAGGTTGAACCGGAATCATACCGGGTTTATCCAGTTCGATCTCAATATTGGATGCCAGGTCCTTTCCCAGGGGGCTGGCCTTAACGCCCGCCGCCCAGATAATCGTATTCGATTCTATGGTCTGCTCTTCATCACCAACCTTGACAGTCAGTTTACCATTTTCGATATTTGTAACGAAAGTCTTCAGACGAACCTCAACGCCCAGGTCCTTTAAGGCCTTATGCGCCTTATTGGACAGCTTTTCAGGATAAGCCGGAAGGACACGATCGAGCCCCTCGGCCAGAATCACCCGTGAATCGGCCGGGTTGATATTGCGGAAATCGTGTTTCAATGTATCCCGGGCGATCTCTGACAATGCCCCGGCCATTTCAACACCGGTGGGACCAGCGCCCACTATAACAAATGTCAGAAGCTGCCTGACCCTGTCATGATTGGTTTCACGTTCGGCCGCCTCGAAAGCGCGGAATATCCTGCTGCGGATATGAGTGGCATCCTCGATGGTTTTCAGCCCGGGGGCATATTTCGCCCATTCTGAATTGCCGAAATAGTGATGGGTCGAGCCGGCCGCCACAATCAACGAATCGTAATGAATCTCGGCATCCTTCAATATCACTTTTTTCTTGCGGGGATTAAAGCACTCCACCTCGCCCATGATCACATGAACATCTTTCCTGCGCCTGAATATGAAACGCAATGGTGTTGCAATATCAGCGGGCGACAATCCGGCTGTAGCCACCTGGTATAAGAGAGGCTGAAAGAGATGGTAGTTCTTGCGATCGATTAATACAATCTCGATATTCTTATCTTTAAGTTTGCGCGCGGCATTCAGCCCTCCGAATCCGCCACCGATTATTACCACTCTATGTTTGTTTCTATCCCTCTTCATAATTTCACCGTTTTATTTAATATGAGAATTTGAGCGTTCTGCCTTCTGCTTTTTTATCTATAGATGTAAACAAAGGCTGAAGGCATTTTGTTCTAGATAGCGGATTTATCAGGTCAATCAGGCCGAAACTCGTTTTCTGATGATATTTCGCAGTACCAGAATGAAAAGATAAACGATCCCGGCAAATACAATAATTACGGCGCCGGTGGGGAGATCGAGGCTGAAGCTGATCCCGATACCGCCCAGAATAAAAAACATGCAGAGTAATGTGGCAAAAAGCATCATCTGCCACAATTTGCGCGAGAAAATCCCCCCGATTGCAGCCGGAATAGTCAAAAGGGCAATTACCAGCACTATGCCGACAATCATAACCAGCAGTACTATCGTCAGGGCTGTCAAACACAACAGCAGAAGATAGAGTACCGCCGTATTTACTCCACGCAGGATCGCAAATTCCTCATCGAAACTTATCGCCAGAAACTGATTATAGAAAATCACCCCGGTCACTATCACTATCAGATCGAGTCCGGCGATGATCCACAGGTCGCTGGATGACAGTATCAGAATATTCCCGAAAAGATAACTCATCGGATCTATATAGCCCGGTGTTTTGGCAATAAACAAGATCCCAACAGCCATTCCAACCGCCCAGATCGCACCGATCACCGTATCCTCACGTTCGCGGGCATACAGGCTCACCAAACCGATAACCAGGGCGGATATTATAGCCGCGATAATCGCGCCCCAGATCGGATCGAGCCATGAAACCTGCAGGCTGTGCTGGAGATACAAGGATGCACCGATGCCACCCAGGACCGAATGAGCAATTGCCCCCGCAATATAAGTAATTCTGCGCGCGACCACATAACTGCCGATCATTCCGAAGGGCGGAGCGGCCAGTATACCCGCCAATACGGCGAAACGTAAAAACGACATTTCGGGATTGAAGAGTACTTCAAAAAACTCAGCCATTCTTTTTCCTGCCGTTTCTTATATGCGAATCATGCAGTACCACGCGCATGTCGGTGCGATAAAGCTTGCGTATCGATTCGGGCGTAATCTCGGATGTCTGATGACGTACGACATTGCGATTGACACAGATCACGCTCTCAATCGATTTGGATACAAAGCTCAGATCATGCGAGACAACCAGTATGGTCATGCGTTCATTCAGCTTCAGAAGGACATTGTATAATGAGCGTTCAACCTCCAGGTCGACATTGGCTGTTGGTTCATCCAGAAGCAAAATCTTCGGCTGGCAGGTCAATGTGCGCGCCAGGAGCACCCTCTGACGCTGTCCGCCGGACAGGTCGGCAAACTGACGTTTGGCCAGATGCTCGGCATCCAGTTCACGCAGGCAACGCTGTGCTGTTTCACGATCAGCATCACTGTAGCGTATCTTGCCCATGCCCTGCAGACGGCCCATCAGTACTATATCCATAACCGATACAGGAAAGAGTGGATCGAAATTGAGATGCTGCGGCATATAACCCAGCTTGTCACGGGCATCTTCAGGTTTGCCGCCCATGACTCTTACCGAGCCGCGTTGAGGTTTCAACAGTCCCAGCATAAGCCTCAAAAGCGTAGTCTTGCCGCCGCCATTGGGACCGACTATACTGGTGAACTCACCATCAAATATCTTCAGATTCACATTCTCCAGCACCCAGCCATCACCATAGGCATAGCTGGCGCCGTCGATCGAGATTACGGCATTCTCGGTCAATTTAACTCACCTCTTGTATTAAGCCCTTTTCTTGCTTGCTTTCCAGTCCGCCTGGCAGACAATATGGAAAGCATGGCAGTCATCGCATTCTTCTATTTTATGGTGTTCAGCAAATTCCTGCCAGTGTTTTTTCTGCTCCGGTGTCATTATGCCGCTACCCTTGCACAGGGGACATGTGCTTTCCAGCGCGGCCATTATGGCGTTACGTATGAACTCCGAACGGTTGGCAATGCCCTGCATCGCTTCGGATAACGCCTGGTCGGCCTTGAATGTGATTATCTCATCTTTGGAACGGCCCATAATACAATGCTCCTTGTTAATACAAGGTAATACCAAAATTCCCGGTCGTCAACAGGGATTAAAAATCATTTAATAAAAAAAAGTGAGCGGGCAGCTGGATTAGTTCTGCCCGCTCTGCAGTGATTGTGGTAGGATAAGGGATTAGCTATTTAAGGAGAAGCATTTTCTTTGATTCCGTAAAGTCATCAGAGTTAATTCTATAAAAATACATACCGGATGACAGGTTATCCGCATCGAATGTCACGGTATGGACGCCGGCATCCCTGTAATCGTCAACCAGCGAACGCACTTCCTGGCCGAGGACATTGTAAATCCTGATGTTTACAAAACCGGCCTTGGGAAGGGCATACTGAATTGTAGTTGTCGGGTTGAAGGGATTGGGATAATTCTGTCCCAGGCTGTACTGATCCGGGACGCCTGCTTTTTTCTGCGGCTCTTCTTTGAGCAGATAGAAGCCGCTGCCACCGGCGGCCGGAAGTTCAATCACGGTACCATCCGGAAGCGCAGCATAGAGACCGAAAGCCGGACCGAACTGATTATCATCCGGATTCAGGAAGCCTGATGCGAACACGACTGCCGCACCACCGCCAAGGCCGGAAAGATCGGCCTGGAATGATGCCACCGTGCTAAACGGATCGTTACCCGGAGTTATATCAAGTATATAGTCTTTGGGCCAGAGTGTACGATAGGATGCAAAATCACCATAGCCAATATTATTGACCAGCGGCCAGAACCACCATCCGCGAATGCGCACATCAACTCTGGGAGCATCGGTTGAGCCGTGGAAAATAAGCAGATCGACCAGGTGACCCCAGCGCGCCTCGGTGCGAACACCATCGGTAGCATACAGGTCAAAGCCGATCGATTCACCGTTCGGATTGGCGGCGAAGTTTGACGGATCAAGCACGCCATTGGCAATGGCCACATAGGTCTTGCCGGTTTCCAGCATGACCGGGATGGTGGCGATAATATCGCCCGGACCGGTGCTCGTTCCCGGGGCCACACCGATATCGAGAGTCACGCCGGCCGGGACATCAACAAATGGCGTGGCAGTGCGGAACATGAAATCATCCTGGAACAAACCGCCATTGACATAAATATCAACCACTTCGGCAGCCGGATCGGCGGCGTTGTGAATCACCTGCAGCTTGGCGGTATTCATCGGAGGATCGACAGCCGGAAGCTGGATCACTGTACCGTCTGGAAGAGCCGCAAAGAGGCCAAAGGCCGCGCCGCTCTGATTGTCGGCCGGATTAAAGAAACCGGAAGCGAATACAACCGCGGCACCACCGCCAAGGCCGGAAAGATCGGCGCCAAACGAGGCCACTATTGTAGAATTATCGCTGCCCGGGGTAATATCCAGGATATAGTCATTCTCCGGTACGGATGCATAACCCTGGAAATCGGTATATGTTAAATCATCAATTAATGGATTCACATGCGCGTCGCGAACAAGCACATCGACCGTGGGGGCATCGGTTGAACCATGGAAAACCAGCAGGTCGACCTTGTTCCAGTATTTGCCCTCTTCACGGGCGCCATCGGTGGCAAACAGGTTGAATCCAATCGGAACTCCATCCGGATTGGCTGCAAATGAGCCGGGATCGAGAACGCCATTGGCAACTGCGATATATTTTTTGTTGTTTTCCAATGTAATCGGAATTGTGGCGATAATATCACCGGGTCCGGAGCTGTTGCCCGGAGCAACACCGATTGCCAGCTCGACTTCAGCCGGAAGCTCGACAAAAGGAGTAGCGGTTCTGAACTCGAAATCGGGAATAATCAAATCATTGCCCAGATAGATATCGACCATTGAAGCGGCCGGATCGGCTGAATTGTGAATCACCTGAACTTTTGCAAGTTTCTGCTCGGCCGGGAATTCAACCACTGTGCCATCCGGCAAAGCGGCAAAAATACCAAATGCCGCGCCATTCTGGTTGGCCGACGGATTCAGAAAGCCCGATGCGAAAACTACCGCGGCACCCCCACCAAGGCCGGAAAGATCGGCTACAAAGGATGCTACTACTGTATTCGGATCGTTGCCGGGAGTAATGTCGAGAACATACTCACGCGGCCAGACACGTTTGTACCATGAAAATTCACCATATGAAAGATTGTTTACCAGGGGATTGAAATAGCCGCCGCGTACGCGAACATCAACAGTGGGAGCATCGGTCGAACCATGGAATACAATAAAATCGACCAGGTGACCCCAGCGGGCCTCTTCCCTTACATTCTTTCTGGGATAGAGATCGAAACCGATAGGCTTATTGTCCGGGTTCGCCGCAAAGGCATTGGGATCCAGAACACCATTGGCAATCGCCACATAAGTGCGGTTGGGATCCAGGGTTACCGGGATTGTCGCAATGATATCGGCTGGTCCTGTGCTGTTGCCGGGAGCAACGCCGATATTAAGTGTGACATTGGCCGGAACATCCAGAAACGGGGTCGCGGTGCGAAATTCAAAGTCGTCCTCAAATAAGGCGCCATTTACATAGATATCAACAATCTCTGCAGCCGGATCGGCTGAGTTGTGGATCACCTGCAGGCGTGCGTCGGGTTGGGCGAAGGCGCTGCTGACAATCAGCATCACCGCCATGAAAGTGACCATTTGAAGTTTCTTCACAAAGCTCATTTTTCCTCCTGATTCATGAAGTTTTGGTTTTTTAGTTTATTAGTTTTATTTTCTTTTTCTTTAGCCCCCGGGCGGAGAGCCATTAAACTCTCCGCCGTAGCCGTTATGGCAGACTACTTCTCAGTCCTTTTTGCATTTTCTCCCGGAATTATAACTTCATCGATAACGTGGATAATGCCGTTGGTGCAGAGAATATCTGTGGCCACCACGCGTGCATTATCAACCATAACCTTGTTTCCTTTGACCTGTACGGCAATAGCTTCACCGTTCAATGTCGAGGCCTTGTCGACCTTGACAACATCACTGGAGGTGACATAGCCAGGCACGACATGATAGGTCAGGATCGATGCCAGCTTGTCGGTATCCTTCAGAAGGGCCTCAACTGTGCCCTTGGGCAGCTTGGCGAAAGCATCATTGGTAGGCGCAAAGACCGTGAACGGCCCCTCACCCTTCAATGCATCAACCAGGCCGGCGGCCTTTACCGCGGTTACCAGCGTGCTGAAATTTTCATTGCCAAGAGCGACATCCACAACATCACCCGGCATCATGACTTCATCTATTACATGAATAACGCCGTTTGAGGTTTTAAGGTCGGTCTTAACAACCTGGGCATTGGCAACCATGACATTACCGTCTTTGACTTTGATCATGGCTTCCTGCCCGGAAAGAGTTTTAGCGGAATTCAAATTGACCACATCGGCGGCCATTACCTTGCCGGCAACGACATGATATGTCAAAATGGCTTTAAGCTTGTTTTTATCCTTCAAAACAGCCTCAAGAGTGCCCTGGGGAAGCTTTTTGAATGCTGCATTGGTGGGAGCAAAAACAGTGAAGGGTCCCTCTGCCCTGAGGGCATCAACCAGACCAGCTTCTTTAACAGCGGTTACCAGGATGCTGAAATCATCCGATGACATAGCTGTCTCAATAATATCTTTTTTCCCGTACTTGCCCGCCTCGGCTGTATTGAGTCCCAAAATGAGCACAAATACAGCCATTAAAGCGCCGATAAATTTAAACTTCTTGTTAAGCATTGATTCCTCCTGAAATCCAGATTGTTTATTGATTGTATAGCATTTGAATATAAAAACTAAATATTGTATAAATTAGTTCCAATATTTGTATAAGAAAATGCAAATAATTTGTAATCCATTATCTGGCAACGGATTTTTGGTTTAAAATTCGTTAATTTCAGTTCTCGTAGAGTCCAATGCGTGTAATATCTACATAAATTTCAATATTTTTACTTGTTTCTTTTGAACAAATTGCCGACATTATATCAACACAGATTCTGGAGGTTTAGGATATATGATAGGCGAGAATATGCATCCCATCAGGGTCGTGGCCCGCAAAACCGGGCTTTCCACATTTATAATCCGTGCCTGGGAAAAACGTTACAACGCCGTGGAGCCGCAACGTACCGACACTAATCGCAGACTCTATACAGATGAAGACATAGAGAAACTGAGCCTTTTGCGTGATGCCACAAAGGCCGGCTACCGCATTGGAGAAATTGCCGATTTATCAATAGAGCAGTTGCGTGAAATGGTTTCGGATCTTAAATTCGCCGAACCGTCAGCCGCAGATAAATCCAGGCCAAAACCTTCCACCCCGCGTGCCCGTGATTATGTTGACCGCTGTCTTGAGGCAATCTCGCGCTTCGACAATGTCGAGCTTGAGGATCTTCTGGCCCAGACAGTTATTGATATGGGTGAATTAGCCACCCTGGACAACGTGGTTATTCCATTACTGCATGAAATCGGGGATCGCTGGGAAAGAGGCGATTTTCGCACCGCCCAGGAGCATATGGCCTCGGCCGTCCTGCGCACATTTGTCGGCAACCTGATCAGCACTCATACCGTATCCAAATCCGCCCCACATATATGTGTAACCACCCCGGCCGGGCAGCTTCATGAGAACGGCGCTCTCATTGCCGCGGCGGTAGCCTCCGCGCATGGTTGGAGGGTAACCTACCTGGGGCCGAATCTGGGAGCGGAGGAAATTGCAGGTGCGGCCCGCACAAAGGGATCAAGAGCAGTGGCCCTGAGCATAATCTACCCGGTCGATGATCCCCATATGAATAATGAATTGACAAAGTTGCGCAAATTTCTGGGGGATGATATCGAGTTGATTGTAGGTGGATTTGGCGCACCTCACTATGATCAGGCAATTGAAAAAGCGGACAGCAAATACTTGCGAAACATCTCTGAATTTGCCTCTGTATTGCAAAAAATTCGTGAATAGTGTAGAATTAAACCTGACTAAGATTTTTTGAAGTTTGTGGCCCTTCTAACACTATCCTAATATTTTCCACATACCTTACATTTTTCTCTTTTATGCTTGTAAAATTATGTCAAACAAGCATATTAAATGGATCAAGTAATTCGTTTATTAACGTGAAAGTCTATAAAAAGCATATCGCTAACTTAATTCTTATTTATTGAAAACATAAATCTAATATTCCAGGTGTTCCATGCAATCGGTAAGAAACCGGTTAACTGGAGATTTAGATGGCTAAAGAACACATTCACGTAGTCGAGGATGAGGAAGATATCCTTGAATTGATCAAGTATAATCTGGGCAAGGAAGGCTACAAGGTGACAACTTCAACCACAGGCGAGGATGCTATCAAGGCTATAGAGGCCAACATCCCCGATCTGATCCTGCTCGACCTGATGCTTCCGGGTGCGGATGGTTTTGAGGTCTGCCGGCGCTTGAACAACAACAGCGCTACTTCCCGGATACCGATTGTCATGCTCACAGCCAAAGGTGAGGAGTCAGATATCGTCACCGGACTCGAATTGGGAGCCGACGACTACATTACCAAGCCCTTCAGCCCAAAGGTGCTGATTGCCAGGATCAGGGCTGTCCTGAGACGGTCTAAATCGGAGCCCCTGGATGAAGATATCACTGTCAGGATTCATGATCTGACTATCCATCCCGGACGCCATGAGGTATTGATTTCCGGAAAGAGAGCCGACCTGACATCGAGCGAATTCAGGCTGCTCTATCTTCTGGCCTCCCGCCCCGGCTGGGTGTTTACTCGATATCAGATTGTGGATGCCCTGCATGGTGAGGATTATCCCGTAACCGACCGTTCGGTTGATGTTCAGGTTGTCGGCCTGCGCAAAAAACTGGGCAAAGCCGCCAAATATATTGAAACCGTGCGCGGTGTCGGTTATCGTTTCAAGGAGTAAAAGTGAACCGTAGGGGATTTCTCTGGCAGATTATTCCTGCCTACCTGCTCATCAATATCCTTTCCCTGATCGCGGTTGGATGGTTTGCATCCAATTCCTACCGGGATTTCTTTCTGCAAAAGACCGAAGAAAACCTGACAGCAAAGGTGAAATTAGTCAAAGACAGGTTCATCCCCCATATGCAAGATCAAAATTTAGCAAAAATAGATTCTCTTTGTTCCGAACTGAGCAATCTGACCAATGTGCGCCTGACTGTTATAGGTCCGGATAGCGAGGTCTGGGGCGACAGCGAGAAGGATCCTGAGACTATGGACGATCACTCCGATCGGCCGGAGGTTATAAGAGCCCAGAGGGAAGGCAAGGGTGCAGTTGCCCGCTACAGCTATACGCTGGATACCAAGTTAAAATATGTGGCCATTCCGATTGAGCAGCAGGGGCGCAATCTCGGTGTGGTACGCGCATCGATTACGCTAAATGAGCTTGATCGGGCCCTGGGTGTGGTGATAAACAAGATAATCGTTGCCGGAATCGTGGTCGCATTGATTATCGCCGGCATAGGCATTTTTATTTCACGCAAAATCAGCCGGCCACTGGAAGAGATGCGTCAGGGTGCCGATCGTTTCGCGAATCAGGATTTCTCGCGCAAAATCCCCTCATATAACTCCATGGAGCTCAACAGCCTCTCGGAATCGATGAATAAAATGGCACAACAGCTCAACGACAGGATCCAGACCATATTGAGCCAGCGCAACGAGATGCAGGCGGTGCTGTCTTCAATGGTTGAGGGAGTGCTGGCGATCGATAGCGAGGAACGGCTGATCGGCTTCAACCGGGCCGCAGGTAACCTGTTAAAGATAAAGGAAAGCGACACCACCGGAAGGACCCTGCATGAAATAGTCCGCAATATCGATCTGCAGAGATTTGTCAGCCGGGTTCTCAACACACGCGAGCCGATTGAAGAAGAAATCATGATACGCACAGAGGATGGAGAATCTTATCTCCAGCTTCATGGCACAGTACTCAGAAACGGTGAGGGTAGCCGTATCGGGGCACTGGTGGTGCTCAATGATGTCACCCGGCTCCATCGCCTGGAAGCCGTGCGCAGGGATTTTGTGGCCAATGTTTCTCATGAGCTCAAAACACCGGTTACATCGATTAAGGGCTTTGTGGAAACGCTTTTGGATGGTGCCCTGAGCGAACCGGAAAGCTGCCGCAAATTCCTGGATGTCATTGCTCGCCAGGCAGACAGGCTGCATGCAATCATAGAAGATCTGCTGACCCTATCACGCATGGAACAGGAAGCCGGGCGGACCAAGATATCCATGCATGTCGAGCCGATCAAACCGGTAATCAAAACCGCTGTACAGGTGTGCGAATTCAGGGCTCAGCAATCCAGTATCAGAATCAAGGTCCATTGCCCGGAAGATATAAGCGCTCCGATCAATGCGCCTCTGCTGGAACAGGCAGTGATAAATTTACTTGATAATGCCATCAAATACAGTGAACCGGATAGTGTTATTGCGGTAAGTGTCAGCAATGAAGATAAAATGGTGGTTATCAGGGTTACGGACCGTGGCTGTGGTATCGCCAGGGAACATCTGCCCCGCCTATTTGAAAGGTTTTACATTATAGACAAGGCACGCAGCCGCAAACTGGGAGGAACCGGACTCGGGCTGGCAATTGTCAAGCATATCGCCCAGGCTCATGGTGGCTATCCATCTGTTGAAAGCACGCCGGGAAAAGGCAGTACATTTTCTATAAATATCAAGTCAGGGCAAAGCGGGGATGCTCGCAATCAGATGTAATTCTTGAACATATGCTTATTTTATAAACGATGAATATATAATGAAGATGAGATGCTAATAGTTTTCTAACAATTCAACTATACTGTTGATAACTTTTAAACCTTATTCTGCTCTAATGTAAAGAAAGGAGCCGAAGAGTGACACAGGGAACCTTGCAAAAACAAATTTCGGTTATGATTAGGCTGATGCTTGCCGTGGCGGTTATCATGCTGATTTCATGTGGAAAGAACGATGGTTCGCAGCAGGATGCTCAATCAAATACCATCTCAATCAAGGGATCGGACACGATGGTTCATCTCGTTTCGAGCTGGGCCGAAAGCTTCATGAATGCACATGAGGGTGTCGAAGTCTCGGTCACAGGCGGCGGATCAGGAACTGGTATAGCTGCCCTGCTTAATGGAACCACCGATATCTGTGCTGCCTCCCGGGATATAAAGCCCAAGGAAATCAGCCTGGCCGAACAAAAAGGAATCGCGCCCCAGGAATACGTTGTCGCCCTAGATGGAATTGCCGTAATTGTGCATCCCGAAAATCCAGTAACCGAATTGACAATTGAACAGCTTGGCAAAATCTATACAGGTGTTTATGAAAACTGGAGCCAGGTCGGCGGCCCGGATGAAAACATCCTGGTTCTATCACGTGAATCAAGCTCCGGTACTTATGTCTTTTTCCAGGAGCATGTGCTCAGCAAAGAAGATTACACGGATAAAGCCAGGCTGATGCCGGCCACATCATCGATCATTCAGTCGGTTACAACCGATAAATGGGGCATTGGCTATGTCGGCTTTGGATATGCCGAGGAAGCCGGTGAATCGGTACAGGTTCTGGCCATAAAAGAGACCAAAGATGCTGAGGCGGTAATGCCATCGGTTGAAACGGTTCTGGATGGCAGTTATTCAATTGCTCGTCCCCTGCATCTTTACACCAACGGCGAGCCGCAGGGCGTGGTTGCCGAGTTTATAGAGTTCGCCAAATCACCTGAAGGCCAGGAAATCGTCAAAGAAACCGGATATGTATCACTGAAGTAACATGAAAAGCAAAGCCTGGAAAGAAAAAGCGGCGCGAATAGTATTCACAAGCGCATCATCGACAGCAATATTGATTGTCTTTTTGATTTTCCTGTTCCTGTTCAGGGAAGCAATACCATTTCTGAAGGAACCCGGTATTGGGGCACTGCTCAATTCGGTCTGGAAACCGGTCTCATTCCAGCAGGAATCTTATGGTATCCTGCCTCTGTTTACCGGCTCGCTTCTGGTTACGATCCTGGCTACCATTATCGCGGTGCCGTTTGGTATAATTGGCGCTGTATATATTTCCGAGGTCTCCCGGCCGTTCGAGAGGGAAATACTCAAACCCTTTATTGAACTTCTGGCGGGTATACCCTCCGTGGTCATTGGCTTCTTCGGATTGGTGGTTCTGGCACCCATAATAAAGGCCGTCTTTGGACTTCAGTCCGGCCTGACTGCTCTGACCGGTGCTCTTCTTCTGGCGTTAATGGCCATACCGACGATCATATCGATTTCCGAGGATGCCATAAACAGCGTACCGGGCACCTACAAGGAAGCATCCTATGCAGTCGGGGCCAGCAAGTTGCAGACAATCTGGAAAGTCACCGTACCGGCATCGTTATCCGGTATAACAGCCGCGGTCATGCTGGGCATGGGACGCGTCATCGGCGAAACGATGGCTGTCCTGATGGTAACCGGCAATGCCGCACTGGTGAGTATGAATCCCTTCGAATCGGTTCGTACCATGACGGCAACAATCGCGGCCGAAATGGGTGAGGTACCATTTGGAAGCGATCATTACCGCGCGCTTTTCTGGGTCGGCATTGTGCTTTTGATAATTACTTTTGGATTAAATGTTTTTGCACAGAAGATATTCAGAAAATATGGGGGAAGATAAATGGCATCGCGGGCGGCTGAAACATCTCTATACTGGCTCATGCGAGCTTTCACATACTTCATTGTGCTGGTAATCGCCTATATCATTTTTGACATCTTGTGGAACGGCCTGCCCGCAATTAACTGGGAGTTTCTGACATCCTTTCCGCGTAGTAGCGGAGCTGAGGGTGGCATTCTTCCGGCAATTATAGGAACCTTTTACCTGGTCATCGGCACAATCGCAGTGGCCCTGCCGTTGGGCATGGCCAGTGCTATTTATCTTTCCGAGTACGCCAAGCAGGGACGATTCGTGCGTATGGTCAGGCTGGCCATCATTACCCTGGCAGGCGTACCATCAATCGTATTCGGCTTGTTCGGTTTAGGATTATTCGTTATATTTCTCGGTTTCGGGACTTCCATTCTGGCCGGCAGCCTGACATTGGCCTGTATGATACTGCCCACGATTATTGTGGCCAGCGAGGAGGCTCTCCAGGCTGTACCGCAATCACTCAGGGAAGGAAGTCTTGCTTTAGGAGCAACCAAATGGGAAACAATTTACAAAAACGTTCTGCCTTTCGCGGTTCCGGGCATGCTGACCGGATCGATCCTGGGCATTGGAAGAGCAGCGGGAGAAACGGCGCCGATCCTTCTGACAGTGGCCGCCTTCTTTCTTCCGACCCTGCCATCATCGGTTTTCGACCAGGTCATGGCCCTGCCCTACCACCTCTTCGTGCTGGCAACTCAGCATCCCGACGCGGCGACAGTCAGGCCGATGCAGTACGGGACAGCTCTGGTACTACTGGGCCTGGTGCTGGCGGTCAACTTGATAGCGATTCTGATTCGTTCACGTTACAGGAAGAGACTAAGATGGTAGCTGATCGTAAACAGGAGACACAGAACGAAATAATTGTCAAGGTTGAGAACCTGGATTTTTTCTATGGTCCGGTTCAGGCCCTGTTTGATATCAGCATGGACATCTCCGCCCGTCAGGTAACGGCCCTGATCGGCCCCTCGGGCTGCGGCAAATCGACGTTTTTGCGCGTGCTTAACCGTATGAATGATATCATCCCCGGAACCAGGCTGTTTGGGCGGGTGCTGATAGATAACCTCGATATTTACGCCCATACCACCGATGTCGTTTCCCTCAGAAAAAAGATCGGCATGGTGTTTCAGAAATCCAATCCTTTTCCCAAGTCGATATTCGATAATGTTGCCTACGGTCCCAGAATCCATGGCACTAAAGACAAAAACAGGCTATCCGAGATTGTTGAAAGAAGCCTGCGCCGTGCGGCTATCTGGGACGAAGTCAAAGACAGGCTGGACAAAAATGCCCTTGATCTCTCCGGCGGTCAGCAGCAGAGGCTGTGCATTGCACGGGCCCTGGCAGTCGATCCGGAAATCATGCTTCTGGATGAACCGGCGTCGGCCCTGGACCCCAAGTCTACCGCGCATATCGAGGAGCTGATCATGGAGCTCAAGTCAGAACTGTCGATAATAATTGTAACACACAATATGCAGCAGGCCGGTCGTATATCGGATTTTACGGGATTCTTCTATGAAGGAAAGCTGATAGAATTTGGACCCACGAAGAAGATCTTTACAAATCCGGATAACAAGCAAACGGAGGACTATATTACCGGCCGCTTCGGATAGGAATGTGAGGGTCTATGTCAGTCCATCTTCAGAGGGAGATTACAAATCTCAAGAAATCAATCCTCTCCCTCGGTGCCATCGTTGAGGAACGTGTATGGCAGGCTTTTAAGGCTGTGTCCCAGCGTGATCCGGATCTGGCAAATAAGATAATTGATGCTGACTATGAAATCGATCAGATGGAGGTACAAATCGAGGAGGAATGCCTTAAGATACTGGCCCTTCATCAGCCCGTGGCGGTCGATCTGAGATTCATAGTGGCAGTTCTGAAGATCAACAATGACCTGGAAAGGATCGGTGACCTGGCCTCAAATATCGCCAGAATTGCTACTTTCCTGTCAAATAGCGACCGGGTTGAGCCACCTGCCGAATTAACAATTATCGCCGAAAAATCACAGGATATGCTCAAGAAGAGCCTCGATGCGCTGGTTAATCTGGATGAAGACCTGGCACAGGAGGTTCGCGATGAGGACGACGAGGTCGATGCAACAAATCGTGTTATCTATGATCAGGTTAAGGAAAATATCAAGCGTGATATCGGAACCCTGGAAAGCATGATTAACCTGCGCAGCGTCTCAAAAAACTACGAGCGTATCGCCGACCTGGCAACAAATATTGCCGAGGATGTAATCTACACCATACGGGGCGAAATCGTCCGTCACAAACCCTCAGCGGAATGACAAATACACGGTTGATTTAAGTTTTAGGAACGGGCCTGATAAAACAGGCCCGTTTTTTTATTGTATTCCTTAACCATATTCAGAACATTTCACTCTGGATTTTTGTTAACGCTAAAATAAAATCCAATTGAAATAAAAAAGAATAAATTAAAAAAAGGAGACTGAAACATGAAAGCGCTTACCAAATTACTTGTCGCAACAATGATTATTGTACTGCTTGTGCAACCTCTCGATGCCCAGGAAAAAGGCAAGAAATTCAATGTCAATGATCCGGTTGGCAGAAATGCCGTAACATTTAAGAGCATGGCCCCGCTTGAGGATATTGTCGGCACTACCAGCGATATCAAGGGCTATTTGTTTTTCGATCCGGCCAATCCTCAGGAGGGTGGCAGTGGCAGGCTGGTTGTCAGTATCAGCAGCCTCAATACCGGCATTCCCCTGCGCGATGAACACCTGCGCAGCGAGCAATGGATGAACGCCGGAAAGTATCCTCAGATCAAACTGGACATCAACAAGATCGATGAAGTCCGGGAGGTAAAAATCACCGATCAGGCCAGCACCTATGATATTATCGCCATGGGCGATATTACGATCAAGGGTATCACAAAATCTGTCGAGATTCCCGGAAGAATCACCTATTTGCGTGAATCCGAAACCACCAGGCAGAGGCTTCCCGGCGATATCCTGGCTGTAAGGGCCGATTTCTCTGTCGACCTGGCCGATTTTGGCATTACAGGTCCGGATGAAATGGAAATTATCGGCAGCAAAGTCGGTGAATCGATAGATATCGAAGTCAGCATTATGGGCAGCACCGGATCGGATGCCGTACCCGAAATATAAAATGAGATTAATATGAATGAGGGCGGGATGCTCTTTTCCCGCCCCTCATTTTGGAAATCGAAACATGAAAAAAGTAGTGATAACAGCATTCCTGATTAGCCTTTTAGTGCTGGCTGTCTGGCTCATCACCGGAGCGGACTATTATACAAAATTCCAGGTGGTGGAACAGGTGACGGTCGAAGTTGACCCGCATGATCCCCTGGCACAGGCGGGCTTTTATGATGAAGAAGGTAAAACTGAAACGGTAACACGAGATGAGTTTCGGCTGGGCCTTTTGCCCACTCCGCAAGGTCTCTTCGACAAACATGCCCTCTCGGTTTTGAGCATTATGCTGCCCCTGTGGATTATTGTGCTGGTAGTATTCTATTTCGAAAGACGGCGTTCCTGAGAACCGGCAGTTGAGGATTTTGATGCAGGTGAATCAAGAGCCCTGCGCACAGCATGGGCGATTGATTTTATAGTCAGTGGTTTACGCAGGAAATCCGCCACTCCCAGATTCTCGGCATCGTGAACCCGATCAGTTTCTGCAAAGCCCGAAACGATAATGGCCTTCTGATGCGGGTAGATTTCCAGAATCTTTTCGTAGGTTTCGGCACCATCCATGTCATTGGGCATAATCATATCCAGCACCACTATATCATGCGGATCCTCGCGCAGGATTTCAAGTGCCTCTGTCCCGCTGATAGCGGTCCTGACATTGTATCCAAGCTTTTCGAGCAAAACACGCGTGACCGCAATCTGCATTTGATCATCATCGACAACCAGAATCTTTTCATTACCACCGACTATATGTTCATTGGTGATACCGGTTGAATCTTTGCGGGTAATCGGCAGGTAGAGGTAGAAGCTGGTGCCCTCGCCCAGCTTGCTGTCCCAGTCAATAAAGCCGTTATGATCCTCGACAACTGTATGAACAATGCTCAGGCCCAATCCCGATCCCCGTCGACTGCCGGATTTCTTGGTCGTAAAGAACGGCTCGAATATCTGCTGAATTATATCCTCAGGGATGCCAGTTCCCGTATCGGTAATCGTCACTTTGACATATTCACCTCGCGGTATTACCTGGTATTTTCCGTAATCATGAACGTTATAGTAGTTCTCGGTCTTGATGATCAGCTTGCCGTTGTCCTCCATGGCGTCCCGCGCATTCGAAATCAGGTTGGAAATAACGCGGTAAATCTGTGATTTGCCCCCTGTGACATTCATCAGATTGGGCTCCAGTTCTTCTTTGATCTGCAGTTTTTCCGGTAAGGGATATATCTGATCAAGAGCCATGGCCGCGATTTCATTCAGATTCAGAGTTTCCACATTATAATGCCCCCGGCGGGCCAGGGTAAGGAGTTGCTGGTTTATTTCAGCAATCTGTCTGGAGGCCGATTCCATATCCTCGAGCATGGGCAAAACCGGGCTGTGCTCATCCAGCTCCTGCTTGATCAGCTCCGGATAGGCCGTCAATGGTCCCAGTAAATTGTTGAAATCATGAGCCACCTGCCCGGCGATTCTGCCGGCTGTTTCCAGGCGCTGGGCGCGTGAGGCAAATTCCTGTAACCTCTTCATTTCGGTTATATCGACGACTGCCCCAAAGGCACCTTTATAATTCCCATTTTCATCAAAACGGGGAGAGATAGACAGCTTCAGTTTTTTTCGATTTCCCTGTGCGCTTGTAATATCCAGCTCATATTTCGAGGAATGGCCCATTCTGCGCCTGTCGGTTTCGGCAAAAATCACTTCCCTGCCTTTATCGCTGATGTAATCCAGGATGCATTTTCCACACATTGACTGGGGAGAATCCTCCTCATAGATTTGCGCCAGTGCCGGGTTGCAGAATTGGATAATTTCATTCTCATCAACTATACCGATACCTTCCATAACCGAATTGAACAGTTCCTGATACTGTCTTTCTGATTTGCGAAGCGCACGCTCGGCCCTCTTGCGATCGGTGAGATCCATAATTATTCCGATTAACAGCTTTACACCGTCCTCCTTCAAAAAAGCAAAACGTCGGATCAGAACCTCTTTGCGCGTACCGTAGAATGTCGTTAGAGAGTGCTCACTATCCAAAGGGATCATTGAAATAAATGCCTTGCTGTCTGCCTCGATGAACTCCTGCGCATCCGCCTCGATCATGAACTCCGCCTCTGTTCTTCCTATGATCATGGTGCGATTTATTCCAAGGAAAGAACAAAAGGCATCATTAACGACCATCAAATTCTGATTCTCATCCTTAACGTAGACCGGGCTGGGAATGGAATTGATAATCATATTCAGAAATTCGCGTGATTCTTTAATTTGCCGTTCGGCCTTTTTTCTGTCAGAGATATCGCGGCAGATGCTCAGGAGTACAGGCTGATTATCGATGCTTATGCGATTGACGCTGACCTCTACCGGAAGCGTGCTCCCATTGCGGGTAACGAGTTCAGTTTCAAAAACAGCGAAACCGTTCCCCCTGATCTCCTCCAGCCGTTGCTCCATCATGTTGGCATATTTCGGTGTCTCCAGGTCGCGCGGAAGAAGCGATTTGATCTCCTCCTGGCTGTAGCCCAGGCGACGGCACAGCTCGCTATTGGCCTCCAAAATCCTGCCATTGACATCCTGCATAACCATAGCATCCGAAGCATCGCGGAAAATGGCCCGGAATCTCTCCTCGCTCTGCTCCAGCTTTTTACGGGCCAACATATTTTCCGTAGTATTTCTAACTGACCCGACAATCCGCGCCTTTTCACGTGATGATTCCACGATCAGGGCCGCATTGAGTGAACAATAGTCCTGATCTCTCACCCGGGAGCGCATTTTGATTTCAAAGTCCTCAACATGGCCATCCCGCTTGAGCCTTTCAATCAACTCCCTGACCCTGCCCGGGTCGACTGCCATCTCGGCAAAGGAGTGCCCGAGTACCATTGATTTGGGCACGCCGGCAGTTCTTTCGATGGATGGACTGACTTCGATGATTCTGCCATCCAGATCCATCTCAAAATATACATCCTGTATATTTTCATATATCTTGCGATACTTGAGTTCGCTTTTTTTAAGTTTTTTCTCGGCCCGTTTGCGTTCGGTAATGTCAGTAATCGTTCCTACAATTTGCAATTGATTGTCTTCCGCTTCAGGATTGCGGGTACCACGTGCCTGAACCCAGATATTATCACCGTTCTTTTTTATCAATCTGTGTTCAATATCATAGTAGGAGATTTCCCCCCTGGCCAGCTTCTCTATGTGCTCTTTTGCCAGTGGTCGATCCTGCGGGTAGATAATATTTGTCCAGTCTGCAATTGTATTTTCGATATCATCATTATCATATCCACCGATGCGATAGAATGCCTCATCCACAATGAGCTTACCACTTTCCGGCCAGTATTCCCATACTCCGGTCCTGCCGGCACGGACTGCCATGCTGTAGCGTTCTTCACGCTCGCGCAACCTGGTCTCGATCCGTTTTCGATCGGTAATGTCCACCATTACGCCTATCAGGCCGGCAGTTTCACCTTTTGCGTCGTTGTAGACGGCTTTATTAAATTGAAAATCTCTGACCACACCATCCGGGCAGCGTGCCTGGCCCTCATAAGTTTGCACACCACCCTTGCTGAAAAGGTCGCGATCCTGGTGGCGGTATGTTTCAGCAAATTGATGGGGGATCGCTATGCCGAGATCAAAAACGGTTTTGCCGATTATCTTTTCGCGCGGAAGGCCTATTATCTGGTCCGCAAAAGCCTGATTGCATCCCTGGTATACACCCCTGATATCTTTGAAAAAGACAGGATTCGGAATCGCATCAAGCAGAGTTAAAATCGATGGGCCACTCGCTGGATTGTGCTGATGGATGTGTTGATTTTGAAAAGTCGAGTAAATCTGCGGACCAAATATGGTCTTAGGATTCTGATTATCACTGTCTATAAACTTTTCGAAATATGCAACCGATGCCGTGTACTCACGGTAAACTAATGGTGATATGCTGACATGGAATTTTCTCGGAATATTAGATGCGGCTCCGATAACAGATTGAAAATCCAATCTCTTCGATTCTTTTACGGCCTCAGCAAACCTTTCTCGGTCATCATCAGCAAACTGAAGCAGTTTATTCAAAGGCATCTCAGCGACATTTTTTTCATCAAAATCAAATGTCAGCAAAAACCTTTCATTGACCGCCTGGACTACTAAATCCCTGTCGATTACTATTGCTGCAAGTGGGCAATCGGAGATGATGATTCCGATGAGACCATTAACATCTCGGCCATTAAAATCCACATTCATGGCAGTCAATTCAACCCCCAGAAACAGACCATGCCTGCTAATACATTCTTCAATTTAGCGCCCCGATCAACTATATACCAATCAGAAGCAGGTAATTAAATCCGGTACTGATAGATTTATCACCCCGATTGAGCTCACCTTTTCAGCTCAGTATAATAATCGGCATATGGCCCGAAACTTAAAGCAGTCAGATGAAATAAAAGTGGTCATGTGAGTGACGGTTTTTCAGGTTGAAACAGGCAGTACTATTCATCAATGTGTGTTTTGCAGTATACAACCAAAAACGAGTGAGACCATACCAAACAGACACCTTCGATCCAGCGGATTTATGCCACAATAAAAAACAGAGGACAGAATTTAATCTGCCCTCTGCGTGAATTAAATATTTATTTGCTATTTAATGCGGGTATTTACGATCTCAACCATCTTGAAGCTGTCCTCGCCGCCGGTCAGTTCCGGGTTCCTGAATATGATTTCAGTAGTGAATTTGTCAACACCCTCGAATTTCATGACCATATCGTATTCCTGGTCAAAACCCATGACCGGATCGGTATCGCTACCGCTCATTACCACGGTCCTGCCGTCCTCCAGCATGGGCCCCTGGGCGGTTACGAAATATGTGCCCCAGGTATCGAAGCCAACAATCGTGTATTCTCCATAACGGTTGTCATAGCCCAAGATTGAAAGGCTCTCTGTGCGCATCTCCCCAGCGCCGCTGACAGCCTCGCTTTTCAGAAATCTTCCACCAAGGATCATAACATTTGTGGCTGTGCCCTCAAAAACCATTGCCTCTGCACCCGGTTCGGGCCAGAGCTTGACCACCTGGGCCCATTTGCCTTCCAATTTGGCCAGATTCTGGTGTGCCGGTCCGGGCTGCGCCAGGCGCATATATTCCATTTGCAACGATGTGGTGTCATCCTGGGCCGGGACTTGATTTGGCGATATGAAACAGGCGAATACAAAACAAAACGAACACAATAAGACTATTCTTTTGAACATAGCTTTTGCTCCTGAATGATGTTACGGGTCTGATTACTGATACCTATAGAAACTGTCGATCCATAAAAGGAGTGCCCAAAAATTATTTCTGGCCGGTTCAAATTATTCCCATTTAATCGGGCCCTCTTCCATACGTTTTTTGAAATTGCCAAGTACATAGGACCAGGCCCTGTCAAAATACTGGTAGACCTTATCCCAGTCCTCTCCCTCACCCCAGCCCAGATGGCTGAAATCTACACGGATTTTGCCTTCCCCGATTTCCTCAAACAGCATTACCACATGCGTGTGGATGCCGCGCATTTTGCCCAGCGAGGGCGGAGCGTTCCATTCAAAAGAAAGCATCCTGTGCGGCAGATAACTGAGGATTTTACAATCCTCTGAACCGCGCAGGCCCGGTTCGGCGCTCATGTCGAAATAGATCTCAAAAGGCCCGCCGATCTTTAGATCAACATGGGCATAAGGCGAGAGAAAGCTCTTCACTCCCTCGCTTGTGGTCCATGTTTTCCAGACCTCATCCAGTGTCCCCGTTACAATAACTTCCTTTTCCATAATCCTTCCTGTTGGGTCACCGGCATACCTGTCATCCGGGATATAATGCGCCAGAAGCGATAAAACCATCGGGCTCATCTCGTACTTATGTACTCCCTGCGCTACCGATGGCTCGTTTTTCATAATTTCACGAGCTTCCTCCTCGGATGAGACCTGCAGGATTATAAGCCCGAACTCATCAGAAACAGGTCCGGCCGCGATCACTTTCTTTTTGGCCGTGAGATCCTTGAGGTAGGCGAAATGCTCCTGCATGATCTTAAATTCCTCGTCTGTCATGTCCCCGGGCCAGCCGTCCCTGGTACCCAGAAGTTTGATCAGATAATGTTTAGCATCCGGCATACTATCACCTTCCCGGCTGTCGGCCAATAGAACCGACGGCGATAAGAGCATTATTGTAAAAAGAACTGCAATTGCAATAACAGTTTTCATCGCGATTCTCTCCATATTTTTTTGATTTTTAAAAATCTGGTAAAAACAGAATAAAAACAATCCAAAATCTTTCTACTAGCCAGAACTATTTAAGCCTGGATTCATTATACCATTATTAAAGAACAGATTCTTGACAGGAGGATAAATGAAACTGCCGCAAGTTGCAATCATATATTCGATCTTGCTGATCATATTGGGCATGGGCGGCTATATCGTCACCGATATGGTCAGCAAAACCGCATTGATTCCCGCCTTCTTTGGCATACCGGTACTGATACTGGCCATACTGGCCCACAAAGAAATTGCCCGCAAGCATCTTATGCATGTGATCTCAGTCCTGGCTCTTCTGGGATTTTTGGGCACATTGCGAGCTGTGGGCCCGGCCATCACGATTTTAGGCGGCGGCGAAGTGGAACGTGCCGGGGCAGTTATCAGCCAGATTTTAATGCTGGTATTGTCGCTTGCCATGTTTATACTGTGCCTGAAATCATTTATCGATGCGCGGCGGGCGCGGACTTCTGAGCAATAAAAAAGGGACCGTCTCGCGCCGGAGACAGTCCCGTTTCATGCATCAGGGGTCTATGCTTAGTCTGAGATACCGAATTTGGAAAAATGATCGATGCGGAAGATCACGCGGCCGCCGATTATCCGGCCGTAGCGTTCAAACTCCCAGCTATCCGTATCCGGGTTATAATAGAACAGCTTGAGAAGCATTCCCTCTTCCGTCACTTCCGTTTTCAGGAATCTCTGCAGCGACTTAAGATCGAGCACAAGGTATGAGCCTCTGAGGAACGTCAGATCTGAGGGCCCGAACTCGAATTCAATGAACCTCTCGCCATTGGTACGTTCCTGGTATAAACATGTGGTCACATCGATTACAACCGGCTCCATGACCGATCTGCGCGGTACGATAAGGCGGTTGATTTTCTTGCCTACATTAAGATGTACCACTCCGCCTTTACGCGGGGTGACTTTACCCTCGCCGTAAAAGCAGTCGCTGTCATAATCGCCTGGAGGCACCAGATTAAATTGCTCAACGTCGGCAATACCAGAGCCTGAGGGCTGATCCGGGCTGGAAACCGGATTATCACTACAGGCAGTGAATAATGAAAATCCTGCTACTAACAGGAGACTCAGAAACAGGGACCAGATTCTCCCCTGTTGTTTTGCGGGGCCTATCCTTAGAGCTTTCATAGTGGCGTCCTCCTCTATAGCCATACGGCCTGACTTTTTCTTTTCTATTCCACCGTGCATCAACATATTTAGCAAGAATGGTGCCTTATGAAACGGGTGTTTCAAAATTGAACAGGTACAGCCGATAAGTCCAAATCATCTAACGGCAAAGCCGGATGTTCAGCTCCTGCACTGTAAAATCCATGGATTGAACAGCCGCTTTTTGCAAATTTATATGGGAATAATCCTACAGGGTATGGACTGGGGGCGAGAGATGACTGCCCAGCACCGATTTAATGGTCTCGCTGAAATAGGCCAGGTAGGGTGAAACAACCATTTTCTGCCAGCAATCGAGGCTGTTGTTTTCTATAAATGTGCGCGAAATTCTGGCAATTATATCCCGCGCAAAAACCCGTGATTCATGTTCAAGTTCATATATGCGCACGGCTGATTTCAAGATCAACTCGAAAAGATTATGGCTCAGGGCGTAGAAAAGAACCTTCTTGTATTCCTTCAATGCCTCTTTGGGTTCCAGCAGAATTCGATGACGCTCACCCTGGAGGAAATCTTTTTCATACTGGGCGGTAACGATATTACTGGCAGATGCGATTTCGTCGATGCGTTCAATATAGCCTCTTGCTTTGCCCGGTTCGCGATTTAAAATGCATAACCGTGCCAAGCCAATCAGGCCACGCAGCTGAAATTCGGATGATCCGATCTTGTCGGCCAGTTCCACCGCCTCGCTGTATAGATTGAATGAGTATTCTATTTCACCGTCAATGAAAGCCAGCTCACCGAAACGCACCTTGCATTCGGCAATGAACTCCTTGTCCTCAACCTCCTCGGCAAAATTCATGGCCTCACAAAAATGCTTGCGGGCCTGATCGAGGCGCCCCTCCATCAGGTCGATATCGCCTAAATTTCCAACTATATAACAATGTGCATGTTTGTCATGCAGGCGGTTGAAGATCAAATCCGCTCTCTGGAAAAGCTCACGGGCTTCATGAAACCGGCCAAAAATACGGTAAAGGCTGGCCAGGTTTCCGGAGGCATAGGCTCCCCGCCGCCGGTCACCCACATTGGAATAGATATCCACCGCTTCTTTCATGAGTTCATGGGCGGCGATAAAATCACCCTTCTCCCAGTGTATTATGGCCAGGTTGTTGGCTATCTGGGCGCGCACAAACATACCACCATCCTCACGGCCAGATTCGAGGCTGTTCCGGAAGCTATCCGCGGCATCGCCCAAATCTCCCGCACCCCATTGCGCCAAACCAAGACGGTTGTAAGCCGACGATAATAGAAGCCTATCCTGAATTTCCTCTGCTACATCAATAGCCCGTTGGCAAAACTTGCGAGCATCTCCAAAGCGTCCGGCACGGCGATCGATTTCAGCCTGTATCAGGCACGCTTCGGCCTCAATAGCAGGATAACTTCCAAGCGAGCCGCTACGATCGATTACATCCAAAAGCTTTCTCGCCCGTGCATACCTGGATTGTCTCCATAAAAGACGTGCAGACTCAACGACCGCATTGAGGCATTCCGTCATTTCATTGCGGCTGGCTCCATGTTTTCTCCACTTGCGGTAGATACTGTATGCGCGCCTGTAGTCACCCTGATGAATCAGGAGATCGCTGCGTTTGCGGTAATACTGGAATATCAGCCTTTCGCTCAAGTTTTCAATACGGCAGTGCTGTAATATATTATCACAGTATTCGAAAATGCGTGAGGCCTCGATCAGTGAGAACCTGGCGTATGCAGTTTCTGCGGCGTTCAATGCATGATTGAAGGCCTGATTAAAAAGCCCGGCCTTATAGGCATGACGGGCCAAAATCTCCTCGCCGATGCCGCTCTGCCAGCTCAGATTCCAATAATATTTTTCATGCAGCTTTACCAGCTCATTTCTCGGCACGGTATTATAAACTGCCTCGCGCATCGACTCATGCCTGAAACGCATATAATCGCTGGTCTCGGAATGTTCCAGAAATTGATTTTCCATGAGCTGTTGTAAATAGCTCTGAACTGCCTCGGCCTCCATTTCACCATGCAGGTTTTTCAGAATTGTGACCGAAAAATCCCCACCGGAGACCGATGCGGTTTTCAACAGCTGACGCTGCGCTTCATCGAGACTGTCAAAACGGGCCAGCTGCATATCCGACAATTCCATGGGCATCTCTATTTTCGTGATGGCTGAACCGACTTCCAGCTTCGAACTCACCTCATTGCGAACAAGGACATCCTCATGCAGGGCGCGGTTTATGTACTCAAAAATAAACTGCGGGTTGCAATCCGAGGCCCTTATCAGCGCATCGAACAGTTCCTGTTCCATACGACCCTGCTCAAATGAATACTCAAAATAATTTTGCCATTCTTTTCTCGATGGATTCTCCAGGGCTACTATCTCAAAACGTTCATCATCGGGTATATTGAATTCATGATCGCAACTAAAAATAAAGCCGGCGATCCTGTTTTGCGAGTTCCGGGCATAGGAGATAAGCAACTTCTGCGAAAACTCATCCACACGATCGAGATCATCGACGAAAATCAAGGCCCTTTTGTTAATCATGCCATCTAAAAGAGCTGAGAATATTTCACAGGATTTTTCAAGCTTCAGCTCTGCATCCAGCCCCGAGGTCCAGTTATTTTCAGGTATATCCAATCCCAGAAGATCGGAAAGCAGGGGATGCCATTTTTCATCAACCATTCGCAGCGAAAACTGTTCCAGCGAATGGTTATTTTCGGCAAAGGCAAGATAACATTCCGCAAGGAGCGTGCGGATCAGCCAGGCATGACCGAATAGCAGAGCATGTTTGCAATCCAGCCAGAGCCTGTTATGCCGACTGCATGTTCGCCACAGATCGGATAAAAATGCGCTCTTGCCTGTACCTGAATCGGCGCTGATGAAAACGGCCCGATTCCCGCCTTTATCATTTTCAGACAGCAGTGTATGAATTCGCTGTATATCTTCGTTATGGAAAACGAAATCATGTGTATCAATCGATATAGATGTTTTGTCCCGGATTGAATCGAAAAGATGAAAACCATTGTCATCTACGCCTTTCAGTTCCAGGTGCTTTTCGACTGTCTTTACCTGGCGCGGGACAGCATTTTTCATATTACCATCCAAAAGAATCTGGCCCCATTCCGCCGCCGCCATAAGCCGCGCGGCAAGGTTAACACTGTCGCCCATAACAGTGTATTCCTTGCGAAATTCTGCGCCCACTTCACCGCAGTATAATGTTCCATGAGCCAGGCCGACCTTAATGCGCAAGCCATCGCCGTTCAATTCGACCAGCTTTTGGGCACAACGGATCGCCCGCATTTCATCACCCGGCCATTTTACAGGCGCACCGAATAATGCCAGCAGCTTATGAGAATCATAATAGGGATCGACCCTGGCAATATTGCCGCCGGTCTGATTGACTATGCCAAAGCATGCGGAAATGGAATCCCTGATTTTTGCTGAAACGGTTTCGCCTGTACCCCCGGCATCATATTCGAATGATGCAAACAGTACGCTTACCTGACGGTATTCGCTTTGCAGGCTGCCGCTTTCATCAAGGGTTTTGATTCGTTTCAGGACATTGCCGGGAAGATACTTTTCCAGGATATCCAGAAGCGGTTCCGGACTGTGTTCAAAACAGGGCAGATCAAAATCAACCAGGCCGAAACCCTCACTGCCATTATGCAGGATATAGAATTCCTCATCTATCGGCTTGAGCGGCAGGTTTATTATTGAATGCCGCGCGGATTCATGCAACACCATCTGATTACTCCCGGCCTGATCGCAGGCCAGCATAGCCTGCCTGACAGGATCGCCGATCGGCTCGATTTCCAGACGGAAACGGCTGTCACCAAAGGATGCCAGATGATACTGGCCGTAAGATACGCCGATATGTATATTCAGATCGATTTCGATTCTCTTATTCAGGTTGGAAAGCGCATCCAGCAGTGCTTTATACAGATGCCCCGGATCGGTCTTGTCCGGCAGCAGGGCCCAGAGAGCATCACCGGCAAATTTCAGGATATCACCACGATAAGCATAGACCACGCGAGCCATCGAATCGAAGAAACGGTTCAATGAGTCGGTCAGGTTTTCTATGCCTGCAGGATCACCCTGGCAGGCTGTACGGGTCAGGCCGGTAAACCCGGAGACATCGATAAACACAAGGTAGCCGTTATGGCGGCTGATCTCATGAACCTGTCCCGGCTCGGCGGCGGTATACCAGTCGATTATACTGCCACACAGATAGGGCCTGATTCGCTTCAGTATTTTATCCTGCTTATCCATTGTAAATCAATATCCTGGCCGCGAAAAGGATTATCACATGTAACGCCTGGTCCAGATAAAATGCCTGTTTGGTACAGGTCGGCTGCTTGGTTTTGACAAAATCCTGAAGCCAGTGTTCAACAAACAGAAAAAGAATAAACCCCGCCGTTGCCAGTGTAAAAAACTTATCGCTGCCATTGAGCCTCAGCGCTATAAACAAAAAGGCTGCAATTGTTGCCGTATAAATGAGCACATGCGCGCTCAGAATCGATTTTGAGGCACGTTTTGTTTTGGCCATGCTATCACTCTGAAAAGCGAAATCGCCACAAAAATGCCCCAGTAATATTAAGAACAAAGGATCAAGCATCTTTTTTTATAGTTCGCAATGGCAACGCGATCTTGAATTTTGTGCCCTTGCCTTTTTCCGATTCCATGCTGATTTTGCCGCTATGTCCCTCTATGATTTTGGCCGCGGAATACAGTCCCTGACCCAGGCGATTGCGATGAGTCGAAAACGGGCCATTAAACAGCTTTGCCACATTTTCCTCATCGATACCCGGCCCGTTGTCGCTTATTTGAACTACCGCCGATTCATCCTGGCGAGAAAGCTCAATCAATAAAATCCGTTCCGCTTCTTCCGGCAGCTCGCTGAACGCCTCGGCCGCATTTATAAACAGATTCATGAACACATTCTGTATCTGCACATCGCGCACCAGCACGCTCTTGGGGAAATCCGGCTCGGCCCTGAACCTGATCTTGATATTGCTGAACCATGGCTGCGAACGGCAGAACCTGATTATGGTCCAGAGCATCATGCGTATGTCCACGAATTTGAAATCGCATTTCGTGCCGCGGTAATTCATATAATTTTCAGTAAACTTAAGGATTCCGCGTGAGGTATTATCCACCGTTTCAATCAGCTGTTCTGATTGACTTCGCTGTTCGCTGGGCAAACAATCCACCAGGAGCCTGATTTTCTCCAGCAGATCCTTGATCGCATTGGAAACCTCATAGGCCAGTTCCACCGCCACCTGCTGGGCGCCGTCAAATTTTTCATAGTTGGTTTTGGCCTTGGCAAAGAGATTGATATCGGTCATATCCTGGCCCGCCAGAAGATACAGCTTGCCCTTGCTGTATGCCGATATAAGTGAAAGATTGAGATATATCGGAAATTCCTCACGGCCCCTGCGTCCGATCATTTCACCCTGCCAGCTTTCTTTCATCTTGCTTTTGGCTTCATCGAATTTGAAGTCAATAAACAGCTTGTCCACATGATAGTCGGCCACTTCCTGGGGCAGTCCAAACATACGCGAGGCCGCCTTGTTGAGTCTGTGCAGCTTGCCATCATGGTTAACAATCAATACTGCGGCAGGTGATTGATCTATGATGCTGTCAAGGAATGAATTCAGGTCCAGAAGCCTGCGGTTGGCATCATTTAGCAGCCTGTTGTTCTCTTCAAGATCGTTTATACGACTGATATCCGATTCGCGCAGCTTGGTGCTCAGGCTTTTGAGTACGCGGGTCGCGAATGATGGATGGCTCTTGATTATTTTCTCGAAATGATCCTTGGAAAATTCCAGCACCTCGCATTCAGTTTCCGCAATTGCGCTGGCCGAGCGTGGCGATTCCTCAACCAGGGCCATTTCGCCGATAAATTCACCCTCGCCTCTGGTGGCGATCACAACCGGTTCACGGCTGCCATCCTGCTTTTTGACAATCTGCACCCTGCCATTTAAAATCAGCAGCATGGTTTTGCCCGGATCCCCCTCATTGAAAAGAACTTGCGGAGGATGATATTTAGTATATTTGCCTGCCAGCTGGACCAGGAAAAGATCCAGGACATTGTTCGAATCCGTTCGTGTGCCTTTCATATAGATAATGTCGACACAGCCGGGCAACTGCTTTAAAGACAATATTCTGGAATTTCGAGTTAAAAACAGCGTTTTGCTACAAGGTCTTCAGCTTGGCTTCGAATTTTCTTGCACCGCGGGAAATCAATTCACCTGGGTGGAAAACTATGGCAATATCACACCCAACTTCTCGCCGGTTGAAAATGTAATAAAAGTACATGATTCAGCTTTTGTAGATCACAATCCCTGGGTGGCAACTATGCCCAGATGCTATCGCTATCCGGACAGCCTTCTTCTGGGAGGGACATGGTTTCCGGGAGAAGGCTTGATCGACATTCATCCAACTGAAACTACCCTCTACTCAATGCAAATCAGATTACCCAATGACGAATCACTTATCGGAGAGGAATTCTGTATCGATAACGTATTCCTGCCACCTGCCGCTCATTGGATATTTACTGATAATTCGGGTATGTCGGTGGTACCTCACTTCGATTATCAGCCAAATACCAGCGGTGGTATACCTGATGCACCACCGGTTTGCTTCCCCATAATAGGAGATCCGACATGCGAATACGACCGGTCTTCAGTCGAACAAGATACCCGCTTTTCAAGAAGAGGTGATTCAACACTAAAACGTGATTGGCCACAAGTATCTACTCCTGAATATGATTCAACTGATTTTGTAAAAAACCGGCGGGGAGAGATATTGCTTTCTGTTGAGATTAAAACGAATGGGAATGGGGATGACTTACGGCAATTGGTGTTGATGTACATCAAAGTCGTTTGAAAAATTACGGAGTATTGGCTTCAATTCCTATCCATCTTCTTCCCAGAGTTTGTCAATTGCCAAGTGTACAAAAAATTAAGTTAGTGGAAAGAGGCGTATTGCATCTAGATCACAGCGCCGACGATATTTTTGATGAGGGCGATCTTTGATTGCTATCAATAATATTTTATCAAGCTAACTAATAAACCCGCTCATTCTTTCGAGCGGGTTTTTATTAATCTGCCAGGATACTATCAGAGCCTTAATTCAAAAACCGTTCAAATGTCCTGATTAGATGAGTGTCGGGGGATGGGTCGAGGATGGAGAAACTGATATGCCTGAATTTTCTATAAAACTGGCCGCCTTTATTAAGCAGTTTTGCGAATGATCCGGCAACATCACCGGGATCATTGCCAAAAACCCCACATCCCCATGCGCCCAGTATAATCGCATCACAACCCGCACTCAATGCCAGCCCCAGAATCAGCCTGCTCCTGTTCTCAATCGTGCCTTTAATCTCACCAAGCTCATGCGGATATTTTTTACTGATCAGGTTCCTGTTGGGTGCGGCTGAAGTTATAATATCAGCCATCAGGGGCTCCTCCAAAAGACTACCGTTATCATGCCTGAATACCGGGCACGCGGGCGAAAGTATCATACAGTCGGAATAAAGGCCGGTATTCTGATTATTCCTTTTTCCATAATAATTTGCGGCTGTCTTCAGGGAATCATAAAGAGCAGAACTTCGCGCCAGTGATTCCTCCTGCGCGGCACTGCCATTCAGGAAACCGCCGCCGGGATGTTTGGCCGATGCGAAATTCAGCACGGCAATACGCCTCGGTTTTTTATCTCTTGAAACACGGGTCAGGCCCGATATAGTGGTTTCATTGACTACCACTATATCGGATTTATCAAAACCTGAGGACTTTGAAAGTGCTTCTTTTAGCCTTTTTTGCAGTTGATCGGGAGTAAGATCGAGGGTATTATCTCTGCAGGCATCAATAGCGGACCGGATTTCGACCTTTTTGCCCGAGGGTGACATATACCATCCCTGCCTGACAATTTCAAGCGTCTCCTCGGCAATCTTTTTCCTCAGGTTGCGGTTCATTATCGTTGCCAATTCAGGTAATTCTTGCGGAGAATACCCCCAATAAAAAATAGCGGTGCAGGGACTTGAACCCCGGACACGCGGATTATGATTCCGCTGCTCTAACCAACTGAGCTACACCGCCATCAATATTTCTTATACCCATAATACGGGTTTCGAGCAAATTAATCTATATCTTTTCCCCGCGAAGTCAAGCGATTTTCGCCCACAATGGCCCCATTTAGCCCACAATCACCCATAATTCTCCACTCCTATTCAATCATCGACAAAATCAGTATAATATTAGCGCAAAAGTCAGGTATTTATTTGCATGCTAACGATTTTTATGCTAATATTTATGCGGAAAAATGTCGAATATTGAGTGGGCGGCGTTATAATTGGCTTGACATTTTTTTCACAAGCTCTATATTACCGCCCGGATTTGATTTTTGCGTTTCGGCGCGGAAAGCGATGCAACACGTAAGTTCTGTTACATATGAAGATTTTGTTCCCCCCATCCGGGAACAAGCGGCACCGGCTCATCAAGTGAGCCCTTTATTTTATATGTTTCTATATAAAGTCTATTTAACACCTTAAAAAAGGTGAAGTTGGAGTTTATAAATGACCTCAAAATCATTCAATCCGTTCGAGATGGCCCAGGCCCAGTTTGATCATGTCGCCGATATGCTCGATCTGGACCAGGGTACACGGGATCTCCTGAGAAACCCGTTACGCGAGTACGCATTCAGTATACCCGTCCACATGGATGACGGTACAGTGCAGATTTTCCGCGGTTTCCGCGTCCAGCACAATGATGCCCGCGGTCCCAGTAAAGGCGGAATACGCTTTCATCCCCATGAAACGATCAACACAGTACGGGCGCTGTCGATGTGGATGACATGGAAATGCGCCGTGGTGGATATCCCCCTGGGCGGTGCCAAGGGCGGCGTAATCTGCGACCCGCATAACCTGAGCATGCGCGAGCAGGAACAGATCTGCCGCGGATGGATTCGTCAACTGGCCCGTGATATCGGCCCGTATCGTGATGTGCCCGCTCCTGATGTTATGACCAGCGCCCAGCATATGCTCTGGATGCTGGATGAGTTCGAGGCTATTCACGGCGAGAAGAAAACCGGCCTGATCACCGGCAAACCGGTCGGCATGGGCGGTTCCCTGGGACGTACCGAGGCCACCGGCTACGGCGTGATCTACACCGTACGCGAGGCCCTGCGTGAACTGGAACTGCGTCCCGAACAGACCACCGCCAGTGTGCAGGGATTCGGCAATGTGGCCCAATACGCCATCCGTCTCTATAATCAGCTGGGTGGCACGGTTGTCTGCGTTTCGTGCTGGGATCAGGATGACCAGACATCGTATTCGTTCCGCAAGGCCGATGGGATCAAGATCGATGACCTGATGACCATCACCGACCGTTTCGGAGGAATCAATAAGGAAAAAGCCAAAGATATGGGCTACGAGGTTCTTCCGGGCGGCGACTGGATCAAGCAGGATGTCGATATCCTTCTGCCCTGCGCGCTTGAGAATCAGGTTACGGGCGAGAATGTCAATGATATCTCCAAGAAGGTTAAGATCATTGCAGAGGGCGCCAATGGCCCGACCACACCTGAGGCAGACAAGGTCATCCATGAGCGCGGAATCTTTTTGGTTCCCGATTTTCTGGCCAATGCCGGCGGTGTGACCTGCAGCTATTTCGAGCAGGTACAGAGCAATATGAACTATTTCTGGGAGAAGGATGAGGTCCTGGGTAAACTGGATACCAAGATGACTTCAGCCTATATCTCGGTCAGCGACCTGGCCAGGAAGCAGAACCTGTATATGCGCAATGCGGCCTATGTTATCTCGATCGGCCGTGTGGCCCAGGCCTGCAAAGACAGGGGCTGGGTATAATCGCATATCTTATTTGCTGATATATACGGGAGGCCGTCAGATTCGGCCTCCCTTTTCTTTTGCGATTTAATCATGAAATCATATATTGGTAGCGGACAATTCGAAACGCAAGATTGAGGCGACAATTTGGGCTCAAAACCATACAGCCAGGCGGCGGAAAAAGTCCCCCGCTTCCGGCGCAATTTCTTCGATCCGGAAAACAGAATTACTCGTATCGGCACCGGCTCACTGGGCGGCAAAGCACTCGGGCTGGCATTTATCCACGAAGCGATAACCTCCAAATTTGCGGACTCATCCGCGACCGGAATCAAGATCGATATACCGCATTTCAGTGTGATAGCCACCGACCATTTTGATACATTCATGCAGGAAAACAACCTCTATGACATAGCCCTGTCCAATGAGCCTGATGACCGCATTGCCCATGCTTTCCAGAACGCGGAATTGCCGGCCAGGCTGATCGGGGACCTCAGGCGACTTATTACCGATGTTCATACACCCCTGGCGGTGAGGTCATCGAGCTTGCTGGAGGATGCCCTCTATGAGCCGTTTGCGGGCGTCTACGGCACAAAAATGATACCGAATAATCAGCCGGATACAGATACACGATTCCAGAAACTGACCGAGGCGATCAAATTCGTGTATTCATCGGTATTTTTCAAGGAATCCAAGAATTATATCGCCGCCACAAAAAATTCCAGCGAAGATGAAAAGATGGCGGTAATCATACAGGAGGTAGTCGGACTTCGCCACTGGGATCGCTATTACCCGGATATTTCCGGCGTGGGCAGATCATTCAACTTCTATCCCACCAGCCACGCCAAGCCTGAGGATGGCGTAATCGACCTCGCGCTGGGCCTGGGAAAGACGATTGTCGACGGCGGTATGGCCTGGACCTATTCACCGGCCTATCCAAAGAGCGTTCCTCCCTACAATTCGATCAATGACCTCTTAAAACAGACGCAGACCTCATTCTGGGCCATTAATATGGGCAAACCTCCGGAATATGATCCGATCCGCGAAACCGAGTATATGGTTCAGGGCAGCCTTAAGGATGCTGAACTCGATGGCACGCTCGATCTGGTGGCTTCAACCTATGTCCCCGACCGCGACCGGATTGTGCCCGGCACAGGCCCCAAGGGACCGCGTCTGATTAACTTCGGACCGATTTTGCAGGGTAATCAGATCAAGCTGAATCAACTGGTCAAGGATATACTGGAAACATGCGGGCAGACAGCTGATACTCCGGTTGAAATAGAATTCGCATTGACTTATGATAAAAAGGCCAATCCCTCATCACGGCTGGGGCTTCTGCAGATGCGTCCAATGGTTGTGACAGACGCCAGAGTGGATATCGATCCGGAAGAAATGACCGCTGACAATGTGCTGGTCGCCTCAGATAAAATTATGGGTAATGGCACCCGCAATGATCTGGTGAATATTGTCTATGTCAAACCGGATATATTTTCGCCCAAAAACAGCATGCAGATTGCCAATGAACTGGAAACACTCAATCGTGTGCTGGCCAATGAGGACAGGCATTATCTCCTGATCGGATTCGGCCGCTGGGGAAGCTCCGATCCATGGCTCGGTATCGGCGTTAACTGGGGACAGATTTCCATGGCACGGGTGATTGTGGAATCGACCTTGCCGAACATGAATGTCGATCTCAGCCAGGGCTCGCATTTCTTTCATAACATAACCAGCTTCCAGATCTTCTATTTCTCGGTTCATCATGCCGGAAAATACGAAATAGACTGGAACTGGCTGGAGAAACAACGGATCATAAGCCAGACCGAGTTTGTAAAACATGTGAGACTGGAAAAACCGTTGAATATCAAGGTTGATGGCCGCAGCGGCCGCGGGGTAATATATCGATGAAGGATGAGAAAACCTCAATGGATCAACTGATCCTGTCACTCAAAGAGCGCGCCAAGGAACTCAACTGCCTGTATCGTATCGAGGAGCTGATGAATCAGCCCGATGCTACATTGGATTCTGTCTGCAAGGGCATTATCGAGGCGATCCCTCCCGGGTGGCAGTATCCTGATATATGCCAGGCGCGAATATGTATTGAGGATAAGATCTATTATTCCCCCGGCTTCAATGAAACCCCCTGGGTGCAGAGCGCCGATGTGCTCATACAGGATAAGATCATCGGCTCAATCGACGTTTACTACACTCGTCAAATGCCGACCGCCGATCACGGGCCGTTCCTCAAGGAAGAGACCAAGCTGATTCATACCATTGCGGAACGTCTCGGGCACTTCGTGATGTTTCATCGCATGCGCCGTGTATTCCATGAATGGGACAGCGCCCGCCAGAAAATCGCCCGTAAGAAGCGCGGCGAATGGCAGGTAGTTCTGGATTTGCTCAAGCAGACCGATCGCAACCTGTTTTTCAACATCTCTCATAAAATGCTGAACTTCCTGTGTTGGAGCGGCATTTCCGAGGCCGAAGAGCTGCGGCATTATTCTGGTGCGGATCGCAATGCCGATCATCACCTGTTAAAACGCGAATCGAACCGTCCCCATCAGCGTGAGATGGTATCGATTTCCAGCGAACTGACCGAAAAAATATTCAATATCGCATCGGCGCATTTAAGCGATAACGAGATCCTGACCAGGATACAGAAATGGATGCAGGAGGACAAGCTCAGTTTTCTTGTCCAGGTTGTAAACCGCAATCTTCCGCTCTCGACGGTCTCAGATGCTATCCGCAGGTATTATCATATAGAGCATGAGGGCTTTGAATTGCACACGCCCAGCAAACGTGGCGTTACCGTCTCCCTGATCAGGAGGTTTTTATCCGATCAGTTACCTTTCATCAACATAGCCAAGAATTTTATCGAGATCGGCGATTTCTATGAGCTGTTGAAAAACGTCATTTTCGCGGCCGAGAGTCATGGCAAACTGGGCGGCAAATCGGCGGGATTATACCTGGCATCCCAGATCCTCAAGAAATCCAAGAAATACCGCGAGGACCTGGGTACAATTAAAATACCCAAGACCTGGTATATTACTTCGGATATGCTCCTGCATTTTATGCACTACAATAATTTTGATGAAATCGTGGAGCAGAAATATAAGGATATCAACCAGATCAGATTCGAGTATCCACATATCGTGCAGACCTTCAAAAACTCGCGATTTCCTCCCGAGATGATTAAAGGTATTTCGCTTGCGTTGGATGATTTCGGTGATAAGCCATTGATTGTGAGAAGCTCCAGCCTTCTCGAGGATCGCGCAGGTGCGGCTTTTTCGGGAAAATATAAAAGCCTGTTTATCGCCAACCAGGGCAGCAAACGTGAACGCATGGATGAGCTTTTGGATGCAATTGCCGAGGTTTATGCCTCGACCTTCTCCCCCGACCCGATTGAATACCGTACTGAACGCGGTCTGGTCGATTTCGGAGAAGAAATGGGTATTATGCTGCAGGAGGTGGTTGGTACACGCATTGGCGATTATTATGTGCCCTCATTTGCAGGTGTGGCATTCAGCAAAAATGAATTCCGCTGGTCCGCAAGGATAAGGCGCGAGGATGGGCTCCTGCGTCTTGTGCCCGGACTCGGGACCCGTGCGGTAGATCGTCTTTCTGATGATTACCCGGTCCTAATCGCTCCGGGACAACCTAATCTGCGCGTCAATACCACCGTCGATGAGACAATCCGTTATTCACCAAAAAAGGTAGATATAATCAATCTCAAGGCCAATCGATTCGAGACTGTCGATGTCGATGACCTGATAGGTAAACATGGCGCCGAGCTCCCCATGTTAAATCAGCTCGTATCTATCCTGGAGGATAACACCCTGCGCAAACCTATGGGGCTCAATCTGGATTTCGAGGAAGATGAGCTGGTGGTAACATTCGAGGGTCTTATTTCAAATAAAACCTTTGTCACGCAGATCCAGGCCATCTTGAAATTGCTGCAGGAGAAACTTGAAACTCCGGTGGATATTGAGTTTGCCCATGATGGCCGGGATTTTTATCTTTTGCAGTGCCGTCCACAAAGTTATTCAATGGAAAGCTCTCCTGCGCCGATCCCCAAGGATGTGGCGGAGGATAAAATACTGTTTTCCGCGAATCGCTATGTTTCCAACGGGCATGTACCGGACATTACCCATATTGTCTATGTCGATCCGCAAAAATACAGCGAACTGGAGAATCGCGACCGAATGCTGACTGTTGGTAAAGCAGTTGGCAAACTAAACAAGCTTTTGCCCAAACGTCAGTTCATTCTCATGGGTCCGGGACGATGGGGCAGCCGTGGAGATATCCGCCTGGGAGTAAATGTCACATACTCGGATATCAACAACAGCGCAGTCTTGATCGAAATGGCACGTCAGTCAGGCAATTATACTCCCGATCTTTCATTCGGCACGCATTTCTTCCAGGATCTGGTGGAGGCCAATATACGCTACCTGCCCCTTTATCCCGATGATGACAGCGTCTATTTCAATGAGAGATTCTTCCAGAAAGCGCCCAATATTTTGGCCGATGTACTGCCGGGATTTGCCGAGTTCAGTGATGTTATCCGTTTGATCGATATTCCCAGCGCAACCGAAGGAAGAGTTCTCAAAATCCTTATGAATGCCGACCTCGATGAAGCAATCGGATTAATCAGCAGAAGAAGCCCCCGGGCGGAAAAGACATCTGTAGAGCTCAAGCCGGAGCTCAAACAGCCCTCTAATTTCTGGGCCTGGCGCATGAACATGGCAGAAAAGATCGCAGCCAGCATTAACCCACAGGAGTTTGGCATTAAAAAGATGTACGTCTTTGGCAGTACAAAAAATGCCACAGCCGGTCCGGGTTCGGATATCGACCTTCTGGTGCATATAGACAGCGATGAAAAACAGTTCAAACGTATGCAGTCATGGTTCGAGGGCTGGGGAATTTGCCTGGCTGAGATGAATTATCAGCGCACCGGTTACAGGACAGAAAATCTGCTGGATGTTCATTATGTAACCGATGAAGATATCGAAAAGCGTACCAGCTATGCCGCCAAGATCGATGCCGTTACCGATGCCGCCCGTCCGCTCAGGATGAAGACTCCGGATTCAAAGTCTCCCCAATAAGCTCATATTCGGCACTCTCCGCATTATCAGGATAGAATCTGATCAGACATAACTCCGGGCCGTCATGCGCGGCATTCATCATAATTGTGTCACCGATATTATCCATCCAGGACCCTGTCAACCGCGTTGATTCATGAATGTGGCCATGCAGGGTTATTGCAGGCTGGCGTGTTTCTATAAACCTTCTTATAGCTATACTACCGACATTAACATCCAATGGCACATGATCGATCATCTTGCCATCAAGTTCGGCACGGTCAAGCTTTGTCTGATAGGGAGGTGAATGAAACATAAATATACTGCCACCCAGGTCATCATCGCCGGCAAGCGCATCCAGATCATCCCTGATAGTTCTAAATCTAATATCCCGCGGCGCCACATCATTTGTGAATACCCCCTCTTCAGGTGAAATCGATCCGGCATCCACAAAGCGGGAGACATCATAACGCTCCCAGTCCTTGAGCCTGAAAGGCGTAGGCGGCACACAGGCATAGCCATAGATAAAACGACCGTTCCATTCATATTTGCGGCGGTGCATATAAACACACAGGCCGTCATTATCAAGGGCTATGATTTCTTTTTCAAGAGCGCGGGTATCATCATTGCCCATGATCAAAAATATTGGCGGGAAATAATCGCCCATACGTTTACGCAAAAGATCCAGTTCAAATCTGAGATAATCGATTATGAAATCGCCGTCAAAGGGCACCTTCTGAAATCGATGATACAGGCCGGTGGGCAGGATATCGCCGGTAATAAAGACGGCATCGGGCCTTTCATCATAAATCGCGCGCCAGAGGCTGTCATAACGAAATGTCAGTCCATGCAGATCGGACACAAAAAAACATTTGCTCACAGATGATTTCTCCCTACTGAAACATCCCGCCTAAAATAAGCAATTTTGCGAAAAAAGAAATAGCCGGTAGAAAAGAAATCAGATTTAGAGGGAATGTATGATTTGATGAGACCGCTTGATTGTATCATTCATGCCAATGCCTGTATAGGCGTTACCTGCCAGGTGAAGCGACCCGATTTCGGACAGGCTCCGTTCGATTTTTCGCAATCGATCAAGATGGCCCAGAGTGTATTGCGGGATTGCCCTGTCCCAGACAATGACCTTCTCGTATGAGGGTTTGCTTTTCAGATCCAGGATTGATGACAGCTCCCGATGAGTTATCTCCCCCAGATCCTCTTCGCTTTTATGAACTATTTCATTATTTTTTGCACCACCCAGCATTGTGCGGAAGAGCACATGGCCATCAGGAGCCTGCTCCGGAAAAATAATCGAGGTCCAGATCGATCCAAGTATATCTTTGCCCTGATTATGCGGCACCAGAAATCCAAAGCCGTCAACATCCCGGCCGATACAGCCGATCTCATAGCCCTGGCAGACTACCGCCAGATTGGCGTAAGGGATCTGCCGCAGAAGATCCGCAGCCTCCTTGCTTACTCCTTTCAGGAGTTGCGCAGCAGTGTATGACGGCGCGGCGATTATGACATGATCGAACTCACGGCTGGCGTCTTTGCTGGAGACAGTGAACTTTCCGTTCGAGTTTCTATTGACGGCTCGAACCACTATCGGATAGCGCAAATGCTCCTTAAGTAACTCGCCCAGCCTTTCAATCAGGGTATACAGGCCGTTTTCGAAACTGGTCAGATGACCTCCCGGACCTGCCGGGCCACCGGCCTTCTTTCCCTGCTTTTTGGCGGCCTTTTTCTTTGCGATCATGGCCTTAATCAGGCCGCCGTATTCCCGTTCCATTTCGTACATAGCCGGGAAACAGGCTTTCAGTGACAATTTCTTTGCATCGCCTCCGAATATGCCCGAAACCATCGGATTAATCATAATTTCCGCCGCCTCACGGCCAATCCGCCTTGATGCGAAATCGAATATGCTCTCATCCCCATCAGACTTTTTGCCCGGCACGAGAAGCTCAGCGATGATTCTCATCCTGCCCTTAAGCGATAGCAGTTTACTGGAAAGGAATTTCTTCGGATTTGGATCTATCTCCCAAAGATGATCATTCCTGAAGATAAATCTCCTGGCGGATTTCTGGTTCGACGGATACAGCTTGTCGGAAAGGCCGATGTCCCTGACGAACTCAAGCGTCAAGGGCTCTTTGTCAAGGAAACCATTGGAGCCCCAGTCAACAATATAGCCCTTTTCGCGCGAGGTATTAATCGTTCCGCCCAGGCGATCCTCTTTTTCAAAAATCGCCATGTCAATATCTTTACCAAATCTCTGCATAGCAAAGAAACCGGCCGAAAGGCCGGCAATCCCCCCGCCGATTATTGCGATGCTCTTTTTCATTGCCTTAATTCCGTTTCAATATATCCGGCCAGGAAATCAATAAAACAATCATCATCATTAAAAACCGGAGCACGATAAAAATTTTCTATACCATTTTTTTCCGCAATTTGCCGCAACTCAATATCGAGTTCATACAAAGTCTCGATATGATCGCAGACGAATCCGACCGGTACCGCCAATAGCGATTTGATACCCTCCAGGCCCAGCCTTTCGACAGTATCGATTGTAGCCGGCTGCATCCACTTGACAGGGCCGATCTTGCTCTGGAATGAGACTGTATAATCCTTGAGCGGGACATTCTGAAGCATCAGATAAACAGTCCGGTCTATCTGACTGCCATAGGGATCACCCCTGTTAATCAATTTCTGCGGAAGCGCATGGGCCGAGAAAACGACATGCAGATTGTCCTTTCCACCGGCTTGATCAAGACCGTGACGAAGCATCTCAACCATACATTTGATATAGCCCTCATGCTCATAAAACGGCCCCAATGTCCTGAGCCGATCACCCAGGCCAAGCCGCTTATTGGCTTCTGCCAGGTCAAAATATACGCTCCCCAGTGTGGCCATGGAGTACTGCGGATAAAGCGGCACAGTTATGATCCTGTCAGGATTGCTCTCCGATAATTCAGCGATGGCATCTATTATAAAGGGCTCGGAATAACTGTAGGCGGTTTTGAATGTCAGGCTGGGATAACTGTCCCGCAGTTTCCGATGAGTTTTCTCGGCCTGCTTTTCTGTCCAGCTTTTAAGAGGCGAGCCGCCTCCGATGGCCAGATAATGTTCCTTCACCCTGGAGGTGCGGGTCATGGTAATCATCTTCGAAACGAATTTACGGACAAAATAGGGGGCGGAAATGATATGGGGATCATTGAACAGCCGCCTCATGAATCCTTCCACCTCGGAAAGATCAGATGGGCCGCCCATATTGATAAAAACTACGCCTGCCCTTATATCGGATTTACTCGCTGCCACCTTTTTATTCCTGATCACATGTTAAACTGTTCTCGAAAACTGAACCTTTGATTCGCTGTCCTTCAGGTATGCGTCAAATGCCATTGCAATATTACGGATGAAAATCTTGCCGTCATCGGTAACATGATAGGCCGAATCATCCTTTTCTAAAAGCCCATCTGCCATGAACTGCTCAAGAGCCTCGCGGGCTTCCTGAAAATAATCATCAAATTCAATATCAAACCTGTGCTTGAGTTCGGTTTTGTCGATCCTGAAATTGCACATCAGGTCGGCAATCACATACTGACGAATCAGGTCATCCTGGCTCAATTTCATCCCCCGATAAACCGCAAACCCGCCGCCTGCGATCCGCTCCTGATATTCAGGTATGGTGGATATATTCTGTGCAAAGCAATTGCTTACAAATGATATCGAGGACATTCCGCATCCCAGCCAGTCCGGAGCCGTGTTGACAGTGTAGCCCATGAAATTACGCCGCAGCTTGCCCTCCTTTTGGGCCCTGGCCAGTTCATCGGCCGGCCGCACAAAATGATCCATACCAACCTGGACATAGCCACCATCAATAAACATACCACGTGCCAACAGAAACAGGTCGAGCTTGAGCGATTGTGACGGCAGCCGGTTTTCATCAATCAGCTTCTGATGACTCCGTGCTCCGGGAATGTAGGCAAAGCTGTACAATGCGATTCGATCCGGGCTGAGGTCAATTGTCTTCTGAATTGTCTTTTTAAATGACTCAAGATTTTGACCGGGAAGACCGTATATAAGATCAAAATTTATTCCCGTAAAATCTTCTGACCTGCAGTATTTATAGAGATCGACCGCCTGACGTTCCGCCTGATTTCGCCCTATAGCCTTTTGCACATCCTCACTGAAATCCTGTATTCCGAATGACAGGCGATTAAAACCCAGCTTTTTTAGCAGGGCGATTCTGTCTTTATCCGTAGAGCGTGGATCGAGTTCAATAGAGATTTCCGCATCAGATCGAATTTTAAATCTGTCGCTGAAAATTTTATATGCCCTGTTGGTGAGCTCATAACTCAAACATGATGGCGTGCCGCCGCCCCAGTGAAACTGGCTCACATCGCGTCGCTTCCCGAGATGAGCCACTACCCGGCCGGTTTCAATTTCCACATGATTGAGGTAATCCTCATGCGTTTCTTCCCTGCGCAGGGCGGTAGTATTACATCCACAGAACCAGCAACGTTTACGGCAGAAAGGAATATGAAGATAAAGTGAAAGCGATCGGTCGGGTTTTGAAGCTGCTTCCTTCAGGGCATCGGCATAATCATCACTGCCAAAATCATCCTTCCAGGCCGGCACCATGGGGTAGCTGGTATAGCGCGGACCGGGACGATCATACTTTTTCAGAAGCTTTGAGATCCTATCCTTTTCGGCTGATCCTGGCACCATGTTTCCTTTCAAAAGCATGAACCGTATCGACTACCGCCTGCACATTTTCAATCCGCGCTGCGGGAGGAATGCCATGACCCAGATTAAATATAAATCCGGGCACATCAGCCATATCGTTCAGGATTCTGTGCGTCTGTTCGACCACATCCTGCTTAGGCCCCAACAGCATGTACGGATTGAGATTACCCTGCAGCGATTTTCCTTCCAGTATCTTCGAAGCATCCAGCAGGGAGGATTTCCAGTCCAGGCAGAAACTTTCGAAACTCATGCGCGAGATTTCCTCCAGCAGATGATTCGAGTTGCGGATATACAAGCCGCGTGGAACATTGGTATATTCCAGGGCATCAAAAATCTTCTGGAGATATGGTCGAGACCAGCGTTCAAACTCATAGGTCGAAAGCTCGCCCGCGAATGTATCAAACACCTGGACGTAATTTGCCCCGGCCTTGATCTGCATACGCAGGTAATCGATGCTTATATCGGTAATGGTTTGCAATATTCGGGCAGTTTGGCCGGGATAATTTGACATGAAACGATAGGCCTTGGAATAATCCTTGGCGCCTTTCAAGCCACACAGAAAGCAGAAAACGGTAAAGGGCGCGCCGCAGAAACCTATCATGGGGAAATCATCCGGCAGGCATTTCAATGAAGCCTCTATAGCCCGGCCCACAAAACCGAGCTTCTCTGAGGCACTATAAGGCACAAACATGTTGTCCTGTGAGGGATCATGCAGATAGGGATCGATCTGTGGCCCGGGCACATAGGAGAGATCGAATCCGAATGGTTCAACAACAAACAGGATGTCCGAAAATATAATGGCCGCATCAAAATGGAACTTACTGACCGGCATACATGTTACCTGCGCGGCCAGTTCCGGCGTGGTGCATATCCTCTCGAATGAATTTTCCGAGCGGATTTTCTGATATTCATCCATATAGCGGCCGGCCTGACGCATCATCCAAACCGGAATCGTCTCCGTGTATTCCCCGTTCAGTGCCCTGATAAAGTTTTCTTTTCTGCTGATCTTACTGGCCGGGATTCCACCCGGATCTGCACTATCCATACTTCTTTCCTCTTCCGGACAATCCGGGTAATCGCCCACCCGGAAATTATATAGTCTGCAATCCGTTGTTGATACTAATTGAATTAACCGAATTCTAATGGTTCATGTTTCACTTATTCCAGTGATAATCGTCGAATATAACAAGGCGAATCGAAGTCTCCAAGCAACTAATAAAAAAAGAGGAAGCGCGTGGACGCTTCCTCCCTCACAAAAGGTCGTAATTTCTTAATTCAAGTATGCTCTTAATGAGCGCGAGCGAGAAGCATGCCTGAGACGCCGGATTGCTTTCTCTTTAATCTGTCTAACCCTCTCGCGCGTTAACGAAAAACGGGCACCAATCTCTTCCAATGTTAATGCCTTTTCATGATTAAGGCCAAAATATAAATTGATGACTTCCGCTTCCCTTGGCGTTAATGTGTCAAGAGCTTTCTCGATCTCAGCCATTAACGACTGCTTGAGCAGCGACTCGTCAGGCGAGGGCTGATATTCATCCTCAAGCACATCGATCAGACTGTTGTCCTCCGATGAGGAAAAAGGTGCGTCTAAGGATAGGTGCGTGTTGGAGATCTTCAGAGTGTCTGTTACCTCAGACTCAGTCAGAGCCAACTCGGTGGCGATTTCATCGGCCGACGGTTCGCGTCCGTATTCCTGCTCCAGAGATGATGATACCTTGCCGATTTTATGCAAGGTGCCAACTCTGTTGAGGGGCAGGCGGACTATGCGGGACTGCTCCGCCAGAGCCTGGAGAATCGCCTGACGAATCCACCAGACAGCATAGGATATAAACTTGAATCCGCGGGTCTCGTCAAAACGCTTGGCGGCCTTGATCAAACCGATATTGCCCTCGTTGATCAGGTCCGCCAGGGAAAGACCCTGGTTCTGATACTGCTTGGCGACCGAAACAACAAAACGCAGGTTGGCTTTGGTGAGCTTCTCCAGCGCGGTTTCATCGCCCTGATGAATACGCTTGGCCAGCGAGACTTCTTCATCCGGAGTCAGGAGCGGCGTTTCTCCTATCTCCTGAAGATACAAATCCAGTGACCTGTCCTCATCGCGATACTTTCTTGACTGCCTTGGCAAAAGTGCTACCTTCCTCCTATTGATTATTTGTGGTTAACCTGTATTTGTGAGTAAAAGAACTTACGGCTTTAGGGCCACATAACCAATATTTCCATTCAGATCGAATATGTAAAAGGCGATCGCCTTTGTTCGATCTTTTAATTCATTGGATATACGTATGAAATCGGCTTCGCTGCGAACATCTTTGAAATCAATTTTTGTGATAATTGTCCCGGGGACAATGTTCTTTTTGTAGGCCGGCGAAGCGCTTTCCACCTCGGTTACGATTACGCCGGGATGATATTCCACACCGAATTTTGTGGCCAGGCTCTCGGTGGCCGTCTGGACCGTCATCCCCAGCCATGAGGGCGCACTCTCCACCGGGCGTGTCTGTTCAGGCACGCTGCCCGACTGAGGCGATCCCTCTAGACCGGAAAGACTTAAATCCCTGTCTCCCAGTACGACCTTAACCAATTTGTCACGTCCATCACGGTTTATCTTAATTCGGGCCATTTCACCCATTTTTTTCTCTGCCACCATCAGGCGGAAATTATAAAGATCCTCAACCCGTTTTCCATCAAATTCAGTCACGATATCATTGGGCATCAATCCCGCCTGCTGGGCCGGTGACCCATGCAGCACCTCGGCTATCAATACGCCGCTATTCGATTCCAGACCCGAAGCCTCGGCCTGATCGGGGGTTAACTCGGCCAGGGTAACACCCAGCCATCCGCGCGATACACGGCCCTCCTGAATCAGATCGCTGGCAATTACACGGGCCAGGTTGGAGGGAATCGCAAAGCCGATTCCTACAGATCCACGATTCGGGCTGGCAATCGCGGAATTTATGCCGATCGCCTCACCCTGCAGATTTACCAGCGGTCCGCCGGAATTACCGGGGTTGATCGAGGCATCAGTCTGAATATAATCCTGGTAAGCCGGTGTATCGGAACCGAAACGCAGGTCGCGACGGCTCTTGGCCGAAATCACGCCCACCGTTACAGTACGGTCCAGGCCCTGCTCGGGGAATGGATTTCCAATAGCGATAACCCAGTCACCAACACGCATATTATCGGAATCACCCAGCTCGATATAGGGCAGGCTGTCCTCGGTCTCGATCTTGACCACCGCCAGATCGGTTTGCGGATCGGCGCCAATCAGCTTGGCCCGATAGGTTCGTTTATCCGAAAGAGAAACCGTAATCTTATCACCACCATCGACGACATGATTATTGGTCATTATATAACCATCTGGACGAATAATGAATCCGGAGCCATACGATGATACCCGCGGGGGCACACCCAGAAAACGTCTCCACAACGGATCCAGATTCTCGGCACTGGGGTTATCTCCCTCGGCTGAGATATTTACCACAGCATTCCTGGTTTTGTCGACTACCGCCACAAAGGGCGACTGCCCGCTCTCGGTGAGAGGATATATATCATTTTCCGATGATACCGGAAGAATCTCCGAGTCGGAATGCCAGGTATATTGACTGGAATTTTTTACTACAAATTGAAATGCGGCGAAACCGATTGCGACGATAATGATGATCGTGATAAAAAAGACAAAGATTCCCCGCAAATACTGACCGCTATTATCCCGCAAGAATGTCCTCCGCATCTTTAAGAAACAAGAAATATACGAAAATATTGCCAAAAGTCAATATGATTTTTACATTTATAATACTGTCAAGAATCTTAAATTGTTCCAATTAATGTGGATATTATTCAATCCCGGCAAAAATACTTTCAATCTGCAATATTATGAGGATTTTTTCTGGGCCGGGGCAATCAGCCAGACACGGCTGTCCAGGCTGCGCAAAGTGGTAATAAAGCCGTCCGACAGCTTCTTATTCGTGATCATCTCCTTCTCACCCGAGAATAGCTCCACCATACGCAGTTTGGCGGTCCTGATACCGGCTTGCTTGAGATCGACCTTTACCGCAACCTGCTGGGGATGCCTCTCCACTGTCTTGAAGGGAAGCTGCGGCTTGGAATAAAGAAGATACAATAGGGCCCGTTTTTTATCTGTGCGTAAAATCGCCCGAACATCAGGATTGGATGTGTGGATAAATGGCCTGACATTGCATTCAGCCAGAAACGATTCCAGCAAAATCATCTTGGTATGATAATATTGGGTTGAAAGATCGAAACTGACAAAAAAGACCTTGCCCTTGAAGCGGTTAAACCTGTAGGCCACATTCTTTTTGCCGGATTTGGCAATCGCCTTTGCCTGCGAGTCACTGCAACTTAAGCTGCCGTAAAGCAGGGTCGGGAACACCCAGTCGTCATATTTGATCTCGCCCACCTCAAATGATGAGTTCGAGCGCAGTTTGAGGAATGATGACAGGATATTGCAGGCTACCCCGCTGCTGTTATATTTTGGCACAAGGCCGGTGAAGATAACATTGCAGCCGGCCTTAATTTTCTCTACTATCAATTCCTGTTCAGCCGCATCCATATATTCAGAAAGGGGAATAATCAAAGTTTTGCATTTTTCAAGGCTGGCTGGATTGGTCAATTCCGGGATTACATAATCGATCTTGAGACGATCCAGGTCGCGGCCCACTCCCGGAAGGGTCGAATAAATAAGGTTTTCGATATAATCAAAATCCTCTTCATCGGCAAGCAGATCCAGAAACGCATGCTGCTTATAAGATACAACCCCCACTTCAGTTACCGGATCAAATGCGCCAAAATCGACCTGCATTGCGGCGGCATTGAAATATTTGAGCACATCATAAGCAGGCTGAATCGTGCCATCATTGGCCAAAGCGGCATCATACCAATGATCCCGTTCCACAAACATACTGGCATTGAAACCCTTGATTCCGCCGGCCAGAGCCAGGGATAATATATAACGGGTGGCACGGTCCGATACGGGGAAGAAACTCTTTGATTTTTCAGGTTCCGGAGAGGACATCCCGATCGAAATCTCGGTCGCAAACGGGAAATCACTATTGGCAGACAGATAACGGACCTTTTGCAATAAATCCGATGATGAATCGTTCCAGGTCAGCCTTACACCGGAGATCTTGGGCTCTTCCTCTTCAGGCGGAGTGAAATCATTCATGGGCGGCTGAACATTGGCCCGGAAACTGACTGTGCTCAAAAACAACGGATGGCACGAGAATGATAAGTACAGATCGCGCAATGAGTTAACATAGCCAATCTGGATAAAATCCTTGAACTTGAGCCAATCCAGCTTGGTGGCCAGACTCTTGTCCTGAATTACCTTGACATCCTCAAGCTGACCGATTTGCTCGAATTCCTTCAGTTTTAATCCATATACCTTATTGAATGCCTTGATATCTTCTCCATATTCATTCTGAAGAAACTGCGGGTACAGTTCGGTCATATTGTATGGATTATAATCCGCACTCTTGGGACGATAATTTCCTCCGAAGAAATTATCACTGCCCAGCTCCAGCATAAAAATCGGGCCGCGGGGATATATATAATTTTTGATAATCTCAGTTAAGCCATTGAGATAATGCTTAACGAAATTCTGATAGCGAGGATTTAAAAGAGACGGAAAGTAGCTTGTCTTAACCCCATCTTCTGCCTCAGGCTGCACCCTCTTACCGTCCGAATCAAGTGCAAAAATCTCGGGGAATTTATCCAGGAATTCCGGCAGCCCATTACGAGCCCATTGCGACCCGATAAACGGCCCGGGCCTTAATATCATCTTGAACCCGAATTCACGGGCCAATTCTATAAAGACGATTAAATCCCTGGATGGATCGGTAAATCCGGAAAAATCAAAATCGCGGTTGTTATCCTCATGCAAATTCCACGGGACAACCGTCGAGATGATCCTGAACCCTGCCCTTTTTATCCGCTCAAAACAGATCGACCAGTACCGCTTTGGCACCCGAAAATAATGAATCTCTGCGGAAAACGGGAGGTATTCCTCTTTACCAATGAGTACCTTGTGACCTGAAACCGCTATCATAATTGTAACGCCTATATTATTTTATGGAAATGCTAAAGTCAATAAAAATATACATTTTGATTGCCCGGGAAGCTGTCGTTTATCTTTAATATCATAAATTATAACAGGTTACATCCATTTTCATAAACAGCAAACCCATAAAAAATTGCCGTGCCATTGTGGCATAATTGTACGCCATTTTGGCACGGCAATATAGTCAGATTCTATGTTGATCTATTTAACCAGACTCATCTTCTTGCTCTGGGAGAAGCTGCCGGCATCCATCTTATACAGATAAACACCGCTGGCAACCTCGCTGCCACTGTCATCCTTACCATCCCAGGTCACAACCTTGAAGCCTGCCTCCAGTTCCTTGTCAACCAGAGTACGGACCTTCTGGCCCAGCATATTGTAAACATCGAGTCTGACATGAGCTTTCTTGGGCAGAGCAAACTCAATGTTTGTTGTCGGGTTGAACGGGTTCGGGTAATTGTTGCCCAGGGTAAAATTTTCAGGCAATGTTCCCTTTTCTATATCATATACCTTGGAAATGCCCAGCTGTATCGTATCACCTTCAAACTCTGGGGAGATATTCGTGCCGGCCTCAGCTGTGAAGATAAATGGTCCGGCCGGAGGGAAAAATGTCGAGTCCAGGAAGAACTGCTGTTTTTCTGTTGTTATAATGCCTGTTGAGTCGGCCTTAAATGTCATCCAGACAGTAACCGCATGGAAATAGTCAGCCGACGCCTCAAACATCACCGGATTGATGAATCCGGATACGCCGCCAATGATGGCCGTATCTGCCCTGAAATCAATCTGCGGACCATCAACAGTTGTTGTGGCGGGATTCCATTTTGCCGAGTCATAGTCAAAGAGAAAACGGCTCTGTTCAAAGCCCAGAGAGGCCGCCTTTACATTTGTATTTGACTTGACCCACAGCTCAACCGTCAGGGTCGAATCATTTTCGTACTGAAAATCATTTGTTTCATAGCGAAGCTGCAACCAGGCAGAATCGGTCTGAGCCGAAACGAATGCTGTCAGCATCAAAAAAAGCGCGGCGGTGATTGCAATTGTTTTTGCAAGATCCAATCTCATTTTTTATAACCTCCAATTTTGTAAAACGATTATTTTCTATTCAATAAGGATATAGCCTAATTTTAACCCTGGCCATTGATGGCAGCGGTTTAGCGAATAATAAAGCCACATCATAATCAAAGTCAATAAAAAAATCCTAAGCAATCGAAATTATAAATGGCATTGTAAAATGGTGACGAATAGTGACAGCAAGTCTGAAGAATGGAGGTACTCTCTTTATCATTATCTAACAATTGCAGGCATCACTCCTTTCATATCTATTATACAAATGGGAGTGGACTTGGGTCCACTCCCATGGATTTTTTTAGGGTGTGTACGGGCAACAATCATCTCCACCCCAGGCAGGCGCACCGGGCGCACAGGTTCCGGGAGGATTGCTTCCGGCCACAAATACAAAATTGATGATCCAGACCGCATCGGAAACGTTAACATCACCATCTGAATTAGCATCACCGCAGGAAAGGACCGGCAAGGGCGGCAGTCCCGATGCGAATACATAGTTGATAACCCAGACCGCATCCGAGACATTTACGCTCAAATCCAGATTAGCATCTCCACAGGTTCCCTGGCAGGGAGGGGCGGTGGAAACATAACCATCGATAAAGTGGCTCTCAAAACCGAAATAGGGTGTCTGCAGGAAGAAATCCTGCCAGCCCGGAATAGCGCCAACAGTAGACTGACCATCCGAACCCACCCTGAATTTCATATAGCAGATCGGACCATCCCCGGGAGGTAATGGGTCAGGTATCCTGTCACTGGTGTTATCCGCCCGCAGATGGATATATCCGCGGTTGAGACCAATACCTACGACCGAGGCCTTCTCGAAATAGTCACAACGAGTACCATCGGTATGTACAGAGAAGCCAACCCACTCCAGATTGGCCGCTCCACCATACTGGAAAGGAATCTTAATTTCAGTAATATCGATATTGTTTTTCAAATTGAAGTAAACCGTAGCTGTATCGCCGACGCTCAAACCGGCTATTTCATCTACATACAGGCTATCTCCCACAGCATAGACAAGCTTCGGATAAGTATATGTGTCGCTGCCAATCGGCGAATTGATTGTCAGGGAAACATCATACAGACCTGCCTGCGTATACTCATGGCTCGGATTCTGGTCGGTCGATGAGCCGCCATCGCCGAAGTCCCAATCCCAGCTGGTAATACCGGAGGTAGGCGAGCCATCAGTGAAATTGACCGTGAAATTCGGGAATGTGTCAACTTCCGAAGTAGTCGTGAAATAGGCTGTCGGCAATGACATTATGGCATTCATTGCATTGACACGACCGGCACCGAGATCGGGATTACCGAGATCATCGGCGGTATTAATCAAAATCGAATTAATGGAATCGTTGAGCAATGTCGGGTTATGGGACCTGATCAATGCGGCCACTCCGGCGACAACCGGGGCGGAGTAAGATGTACCCTGCCAGGCGGCATAGTCGGGATTACCCTGATCGGATTCGGTTGTTTGCATATCCACACCTGCTGCGGAGAGGTGAATCCAGGTGCCATAATTGGAAAACCATGCCTTATTATCATTCTGATCCAGTGCGGCAATATTTAAGACGCCACCGATGATCGCCATGTAATCCGGGCAGTCGACATTGTCGTTTCCGGCGGCAATAGTAACAACCACATCATGATTAAGCGCATTGATAATCGCATTTCTGGTGGCAAGGTCGGTACCATAGCCGGGATTGCAGGGCTCGGAATACTGCGGGCCATAACTGACATTGATAACATGAACACCCTTGGCCACAGCATAATTGAAGCACTGCACGCCGGCCGAACCATCAACACCTCCATTGAGGCAGTCATTGGTCAGGTAACCGGAGCGCAGACACATAATCTTTACACCCTTGAACTTGGGATTCGATCCACCGGCAACACCGGCAACACCAACTCCATTATTGGTAGTAGCCGAAATCAAGCCGGCGATATTAGTGCCATGTCCGCTGAAATCCCTGGGATCGTTATCATAGCCGACACCATCCTCACCGGGACAAATGGGAGGATTACCGACATTAACAAAATCATAGCCGATCAGGTCATCGACACGGCCATTTCCATCATCGTCAATACCATTTAAGTCATCCGGATCGAATCCGAAGCCTTCAATTGTACGGCCATCACCATCGGCGTCTTCACCCATATTCTGCCAGATGTTATCGATCAGGTCGGGATGATCCCAGAGCACACCGGAATCATTGACACCGACGATAATTGTCTCGCTGCCTTTGGCGTAGGTCCAGGCCTCGGGAGCGTCGATATCGCTGTCATTAGTCTGGTCGAGCCAGTACTGATCAACCAGCATGGGATCGTTGGGCACATCCCGGAACGGGTAGAAAAACACCGGCTGCGCATGGGCAACATCAGGATGCTTGCCATATTCCAGAACAGCCTGCATCTCGTCCTGATTCGGATCGATTTCGATTACATAGAAACCCGGCAGGTTCATATCAGCGTTTTTCGACGTTATATCCACGCCGTGAAAAAGCTGTTCGGCACGGGTGGCATTGTATTTATCATTGAGTTCATCAACTGAACTATTGCCCAGAGAGAGGCTGATCCCCTCAAATCGCATCTTGTGCTGGGGCAAAGCACCTTCTTTGAATTGGACAATTATCTTGCCCGGAATAATCTGATCGTTTTCATTCAACGGCGTGAAGACGAAGGACTCATCCGCCTTCAAAATACCGCAGAAGCCGATCAGCAGGAAAAGAACAAGAAAGGAACAGGTTACGGCTCTTAACATCTCTGACTCCTTAAATATGATAAAATATGTTATTATCATTTTATTATCGGCCATACGCTTTATCTCAGAAGCATGATACCGGTTCGGGGCTTCCGCTAACAAATACATAATTTATAATAAACACAGCATCACTGACGTTTATAAGGCCGTCATTGTTGGCATCGCCCGCGCACTGGGTGGCCGGAGGCAAACCGCCTACAAACACATAATTAATAATATGAACCGCATCGGACACATTAACCGCACCATCGGCATTGGCATCTCCACGCAATGCGTTTGAGATGGTAATCGATCCGGAAAGCTCCTCCGGAACATAATCCCCAAGATGAGTCGAGATACCCAGTTCATAGTCATTTATAGTTGTAAACTCAAGATTAGTGACACCTTCTCCACCCGCAAGATTGAAATTAATCCTGATTATATCTCCATTACCGGGTGAAAGCGGAGGAGAACCGCCACCGTCATTGGCAACCAGCCTGAAAACCAGGATTTTCTGCACATAATTGAGCTGCTGAAGCTGAGCCCGTTCAAAATAATCTGCACGGGTACCATCTACTGTAAAATCAACATAATCCAGATTCAATGGACCACTGAACTGTATCGGCAGAATAATCTCATTGACCGGCCCGACATTATTGAGTCTCACAGGGATCTGAATAGCGGTCGTCGACCCGTCACCCTCAAACTGACCTATTTCCACCGTATCGGCCAGCACAAACACATAATTATCAAGTGTCTGGGTCACATCTCCCAAAGGGGATGTGGCTTCAACAACAACAGAATATGCTCCGGCCTGATCGTAGATATGCTGCGGGTTCTGCAGTACACTTGTATCGCCGTCACCGAATTCATATTTCCAGGACTGAATATCAAATGGCGAATCGCCCGCAAAATTGACGGTCAGGGGCGGTAATCCCATACGAGGCGTACCATCGAGCGTTATATATACCAGCTGGTTAACCGCATTAAACGAGTTGATCCTGCCCGCACCCAGCATACCAACATAGCCGGGATTCTCATCCGAAATGTCATCGGCGGAATTAAACATTATAGTTTCTATATCGGATTTTGTCAGGCTCAGATCACGTGATTTTATCAGGGCGCACAGTCCTGCCGCCATCGGGCAGGCCATGGAAGTGCCTGAAAGCGTTGCAAATGTGGCGGAACCATGATTAGAATAAGTTGAATAGATCCCGCTGCCCGGAGCTGATATATCTACCCAGGCTCCGTAATTTGAAAAACTGGATTTTGTGTCACTCGACGTGGTCGAGGCCACCGAAACGACCGAGGGCTGCGAACAAAGATAATCGGCGGATGTACTGGCGGAATTACCTGCCGCCTTGCAGACGATCACATCATTGCTGACAGCATAACTCAGGGCCGCGGCGATTCCACCGGAATTCGAGGAGCCCCAGCTGCAACTGATAACATCAGCCCCATTATCGACGGCATAGTAAAAAGCCTCGGCACAGAAATCCATCCTGACATAACCGGTTTCATAACCGCCGGTGGGATGCGGAGCTGACCATCCTGCCCGCAAACTCATAATTTTACTGCCTCGATCTGAGGGATAAAAACCACCGGCAACACCGGCAACACCGAGGCCGTTATTTGTAATCGCAGCCGCTATTCCGGCGCAATGCGTACCATGGCCGTTGAAGTCCATGGGATCGTTATCCGGCGTAGTGGCGTCTTCTCCACTCCATGCGCCGGTTACACTGACCCAGTCCCAGCCGCGATAATCGTCGACATAGCCATTGCCGTCATCATCGACACCATCTGTTCCATTAAATTCATCCCAGTTGATCCAGATGTTGCCATTGGTATAGGGAGCCGCTCCGGCCAGATCGGGATGATCCCATTGCACGCCGGTATCAACTATGGCTACAATCACGGCACTGTCACCAGTTTCAACATCCCAGGCCTCGGGACTGTCTATATCAATATCACTGGCCCGATTATGATGCCATTGAGTGCTGAAAAAATTGTCATCAGGAACGGCCATAATCGGATGAATACCAACCAGTTCCACATGCCCCACGCCGTCTGCCTGCTCAAGCTGGGCTTTCATTTCATGAATATCTACAGGATTGGGAAATTCAATTCTGTAGTAACGGGAAAGATCGGGCTTATTGGAGCCTTTATCAGGCGCCTGAGCCGTTTTAAAAAGCTTTTCTAATTTCTGAACATTCTTATCTATGAAAATATTATCAACCTCGTAGAGGCCGGTTGAAATATCTCCAGCGCTTTTACTGAATGCTGCGGTTTGAACATACTCCTCGAAATTTATAATGAGTACATCTTCAGCATAACGTACCTCCGCATCCGGCTGGACATCGCTGCCCTCATAATAAACTGCAGACAGGGGTGCTACAAAGGTCAAAACCAGTAATGTTGTTAGAACTAAGTGTTTCATATTCCACCGCTCCCGATGTTAAGATTAATGATACCTAAATTACTCAACATTAGGAGTTTATAATTTGTTTCGGTCATATATGTAAAAACCTGACCAAAATGACTCTCTTTTGAAGTATCTCGCGGAACAATATATCACCGTGCCAATCCTTTGATCGGCACGGTGATAGGATTTTATACCACGGGAACGCCGGTTCAGGCGTTCCCGATTTTAGTATCAGATCATATTGATCTATTTGCCGTCTTTACGGTGTAAAGGGACAGCAGTCGTC
>CAZVLB010000003.1:0-249936 GCA_964627935.1 uncultured Ignavibacteria bacterium | reverse complement strand
AATGAAAGGTTACGCTACTTTTTTGTCAATTTCCACAACTTTTGTAATTAACTCAGATTGATAGTATTATTTACGAATTATATGGCCTGACTCTACCCCAAATAAAAGAGATTGAACTATGGTATTGCCGCAGGTATCCAAAGCTCACTAAAATTCAAGGATTCTATGAAGAAGTGGAAAATAAATATTCCGATTATCTCAAGCGATGTGATGAGATGCTCAATAAACCACCTGAATACTGGAAATCAAATCCAGTATTGGAGTTGATTGAAATAGGTGAAAACCATAATCTTGAATTTAAAAAAACATTGGAAGCAGGGGGCACAAATCCTGAACACAAAAAGAAGGTTGTACATTCAGCATTAAAAACAATTTGTGCCTTTTTAAACTCAGATGGAGGTACGCTTATACTGGGGGTATCGGATTCCGGCGAAATAATTGGACTTGAAAAAGATTTTAAGCTTTGCGGCAGGAACAAGAACCCTGATGGATTTGAACTAAGGCTTAGGGGTATGATTAAAGAGCGATTTGAACCTACCCCTCTTGGAAATATTAAGATTGAATTTCCTCATCTACCTGAGGGTATTATTTGCAAGGTTGATGTATTGCCCAGCTCGGATATAGTGCATCTTAATGATGCTGTATTTGTCCGCGATGGTAACCGGACTCTCAAATTATCCGGTCCTGAATTAACTCGCTGGATTGAGCAAAGAAGACAGATTTAAACTTTAATATTGGATATGAATTAGGGGTTGGAAAAAATAGTGTATGAGCCTTGATTATAATCTATTTAAATTCGCCACCAAAGAGGTATCTCGCTCTGCCTTCTGGCCTTGGGTTCTGGAATGCACTAATTCCGATAATCCGGTTCATAAAGCCCCCGGGGAATTAGGCCTGGCCTTTTTGAAAAAAATAGGATGCGACAAATACGGCAAAGTTGAATTTGTCAAAACTGAACTGAAATCTCAGGAGTGTAAAGGCCGATTCGATATTCATGTTGAATTTGATTCCGGGAAGATACTCGTTATTGAAAATATTGGTAATCTCCCTCTTAGATAAAAGTCAATTGGAAAGATACGAGATATATACCGCTCAAAATGATGCCTGCTTCCTATTCCTTACCCTGGGATTCTGGTATGATTACGATAAAAACAAATTGCCCGGATGGAAATACCTTAATGCCTCCGAAATAAAAGACCTGTTTGAGGGAATCGATAAGCAGTCTCATCCGCTTATATCGGATTACTATAATTGGCTTAACGAAAGGGTAGATCGCTGGGAAAAGGTCGGGTGCAATTTTTGGAATCCTGAAGTGAGTCAAGATGATATAGATGAGGTAAAAGCAGGGTCATTTATTCAATTTGGACAGTATCTAAAATATTCTGATGCCAAGTATCAAAGAGAATTGGGCCGTAATGAGAAACGACTATTGGACATACAGCAGAAAAATCTTCAGGCATTAAAGGCGAAATGGCAGGATGCTGTTAAAAGCGTTGAAATAGAGAATCCCGATTTCAATTTGAAGCAAGGAGATTTGCCTGACAGGTCCAAATTCAGCAAGATTATTGCCTGGTTTTTTATCGGCAACGCAACATCGGATGATCCCAAACAAAAGCAAACCGTTGTATCTAAAAAAATGGCTTCCCCTGCTTCACAATAAATTTGTAAATAATCTTGCTCAAGCCGGCTGGCCCATTGAGGCAGGAAAGCCAGGAAAGTAATGCTTTGAAACAGTTAATGCAATCCTAATCCGGAATATGGTTCTCTACGCAAGATTATCGTATTCATTTATAACCTCATCTACAAGGATGGACTCCTTTTTGCCCTGAGGATGCAAGGCAACTACATATTGGGAACTGTAATCTGCAGATTCCAATTTTATATGGCCGTAATCATCGACATACACGTAGCTCTTGTTTTTTGCTGAAATTGCATTTAGATAAAGCAGAAAATTTTCAGCCCAGTTCAAACCAGTCAGAAAAAGGATTCTTTTGGGTTTATTTGTTTCAATTTCGGCCTTCAGGATTTGCTTGCAATCATCCAATTGCAAATTGCAGAGCCTGCCGTTTGGATTACCTCCGGAGTGAGGCGATATTTTGTACAGATTTGTCCAGGCTATATAAGACGGCCAGGAATTTAGATTGATATCTGCAATTTTAAGCCTGTCAACAACATTCCTGACAGTGCGCCAGAATGCCGATCGATTTGTATTGTATGCTTTTTTGCCGGGCTTTTTCGGATCCGGCCTTGAGCCTGCTGATTCGGTTACCCAAATCATAGGGCACCTGCGAATTTTGCCCGTCTCAGAGTACAGGTTTCCATTCACAATTTGGTCATGTATCTTAACTCTCTCATTTTCATCGCCCAGACTATTCGGTCTGATTCCTTCCCCCCATCCATTGACTGCCCGGCCCACAATCATTAAATCGTGCCTGTATTTTTCGCCTATTTTCGCCAGAAAGCCGCTATATTCAATATTTTTCATCTTAGTTACGTTATCCGCAAGATTTTTCAATAGCTCCAAAAAACCACCCGAGGGATCATACTTATTGCTATCTGCCATTTTGCCTCCTTGACCACTGAAATAGATTATTGATGTAGGCAATATATACAAAACAAGCTTTCTCCGCACCTCAAATTGATATCATAAATGCCATTGGAAAGAAACAAACGGTCATCACTCTTTGCACGGAGTATATCCGGAATTTTGCTCTTTACTTTTCTGAAGCCTCGAGCAGGCTTCTTAAAATTGACCATATAATACCAAAATGCGGTTTAGTCGGTCCGCGATGTTAATAAATCTCTTGAGTTTAAGAATTGAATATATATAATAAACTCAGACTGCACTGTTTTAACGAAAGAATATCATATGGGCCATAACCGTCTGGGAAAGCTTGCGCGGACCTACAGGTGGAAGCAAGTAATCAATCTGCTTGAACAAGCGGCTGAAGTACCAGAAATTGTCAATGCCAGCATGAGAGCCGCTCAGAATGGCCTGCTTCAGGCCTCACATGATCCCGGCCTTACACTCACCCTTACAAATGTCTTCAAGTTCATCGAAGCCGTTAATTCGAAGGATAATCAAAATGAGCTGATCCGCAGGGGACTTCTTGACAGGTCGGATAGCTCAATATTTGGGGTTTTAGCGAAATTCAGGGAAAAGGTCGATAATGATCTTCTTCGAACCAAAACGAAGTCTGATGTCAGCGAAATAGCCGTAAATAGCTTTCTTGGCACCCTGAATTACTTTGTTTCTCATGACACAAAGGATATTTTTGCGGTCGATGCCTCAACAATGGTGAAGAGCCTTCAGAAATACACCACAAAATCCAGGCTGCCCGCTTTAATGCATGAGTTTTACTCGCGATTCACGAAAGACTATCTGAGCTATCATCTCAGTCGAGAAATGTCCAACCATGTCGGCCCTGATAGAATGCTGGATACAATCGATCAGCATCGCACTTTTAATGATTCCTTTGATCTATATATTCGCCAGGCAGTTCGCATAACAAAAGAATTCACACCCGGCTGGTATGGAAAAGCACAATATGAGGGCAGGCTTAATCATGAGTCTGTCAAGCGCTATGCCCATGTAGCTTTTAAAAAGATAATAAGCGAAATCAGGTAAGGGGCCGGGCATGGATAAGACAAATCTTATATTATGCGGCCCCGATCAACCCGAGATCAAGCGCAAAGACAAGTATAAGAAGATTGTGCCTCTGAATACTGATTCTCCAAACAATAATGTCAATTTAAGAATTGAAAATATTAGTACCCGTCTTGCCCAAAATCTCACATCTTTGGTCAAGGACCTTGTTGAAATTGGCAGTTATGTATATTGTGCCGACCAGTCTGTCAGTCGCGGTGGTTCGACCTGGAGGCAGGATGGCAAAGATTGGAGGCGTAACCTTCAATTTGATATACCAGTGAGAAATCCTGACCTGTGGAATGGTCAAGCAGTGAAAGATAGTCTAATCGAGCTTCTTAGTTTCATTTCCGATGACCATTATGATTTTAGTTTCAGGAAATTGACCAAAGAAATCCCCGACAATGTTTACTTTGAATTCGATGAGGGCAAACCATGGTTTGATGCCGATGAAATATTGCTTTTTTCAGGCGGATTGGATTCCCTGGCTGGAATGATTCATGAAGTAATTGATAATCAAAAAAAGGTACTGCTGATTAGCCATAGGCCGGTTGCCAAGATATCAAAAAGGCAGGTTGATTTGCTACAGAGATTTGGAGATATTCAGGGGAAGACTGATACTCACTTTCACATTCCGGTTTGGGTCAATAAGGACCAAGAGCTTACCAAGGACACAAATCAGAGAACCCGGTCATTTCTCTATGCCTCGCTTGCCGCCGGAATTGCCCATCTTCAGGGCAATAATAGCATTAAGTTCTTCGAGAATGGGATAATAAGCATCAATTTGCCAATTTCACCCCAGTTGATCGGAGCAAGAGCAAGCAGATCCACGCATCCTAAGTCACTGAATCTGATGAGCAGATTTTTTACCTCGCTCTTTGATAAAGAATTCAATGTAACGAATCCCTTTATCTGGAAAACCAAGTCAGATGTGGTGAAAATTGTAAATGATAGCGATTTTGCCGAATTAATTGGGTTTTCAAACAGCTGTAGCCATATACGAACTGTGGGGCGTATAGACGATCATTGTGGTGTATGTTCCCAATGCATAGACAGGAAAATCGCAATGCTCAACAACGAAGTGTCTGATGATCATGATCCTGAATTTAGATATAAAGTGCAATTATTCACTGATCCGCTTGAAGAAACCGAAGATCGGACCATGGTTGAATCATATGTTAAACATGCAAATTCTCTAGAGAAATTGAACCATAAGGACTTCATTCAAAAATTTGGAGAAATATTTCAGGTCATAGACTATTTGCCGGGACAGAGCAGTGAAAACACCTTGAAGATTATCGATCTTCATAAAAGGCATGGGATGCAGGTTGGCAAAGCTATAGAAAAACAAATACAAGCTCATTCGAGATTAATTCGTCAGAAAAGGTTAAATCCGAATTCATTGCTGGCCATGACTATTAAACAAAACGGCCCTAAATCCGGCCAGGAATTAGATATGAAAGAGTTTCCTACTCCCGCAGGTACCAAATGGGAGGATATAGAGATAGAAATTATCTCCAATGATTCAGTCCGAATCAAGGTTAAAGGCATTACTGAGAGATACACAGCCTTTGATATGGGATTTCGTGACCATCGGAAAAAGGACCTTCCAAATGCTCAATGGGATACGCTATTAGCTTTTGCAGAAAGCGAAGGTGTACTTAGTTGGGCATCACCTTCGAAAAAAAACCAAAATCAAAAGAATATCCAGGCTCTCAGGAAGACCTTAAAGCAATTTTTTCAGTTAAGCGATTATCCGATAAGAAGATATCAAAAGGGCATAGGCTATGTTGCCAGATTCAAGATCAAAGACTGCAGTTTTGGAAAATCCTGAAAACGAAATTTCGGAATTTCCATTTTAAATTTCTTCACAGCATCCTACACCATAACTCATTTAATTACAACACATTGATACACTGCCCTTAATTAATTCACGCTAATTATCGATCCAAAACGAAATTTCGCCAAATAGGGGTAAGGAAGTCAAGTGGTCTGGCATTAGAATATGAATTAGACCATAAGGTCGATAGCCCGGTAGGTGCTTCCCATGCCAGACCAGCCTTCCGGGCTATTTTGATGCGAACTGTCGATGCAAGATCAGAAGAGAAAAGCCCCGACATCCCAAGATTCAACCAAACTTTCTGATAATCAGCCCCTTAAGGGAAGCAAGATAATTCGGTTTCTGGATCATGATTTCACAGAAGAGGAATATCGGACTGCTTGCAATAACCTCCGTGAATTCTTCTCGATTTTGCAGGAATGGCACTCAGATAATGGGCGATGTGAGTAAAAAAAGGAAATATAATCTTCGTCTTATTAGGCTCCGGCGGACTTATACTATTTCGGAATTAGCCAAATTACTTGGTGTTCATGCCAGGACAGTTCAATCTTGGCACAAGCAGGGATTGAAACCAATAAACCCGGATGAAGGACGGCACCTGTTTATGGGCAGTATGGTAAGAGAGTTTCTGCGCAATAGACAGGCCAAGCGAAAACATCCCTTGAAAGAGGATGAATTTTATTGCCCGCGATGTCATCAGGCCAGGCAATCCAAATTAGATAAAATCCAAATTGTCTTTACAAAAAAGAAGATGGGCAAGCATGATATGCAGGTAATAATCAAAGACCAATGTGCTGTTTGCGAATGCGGGTTAAACCGTTTTAGTACCGAAAATAGACTGAAAAATTCCTTTTGGAGTCAGTTTTTAGTGCGAGCAGAAAGCAGATTAAGGGGTAACAACTATGCCCCCGTAAACACTGACCTAAGAGGAGGTAAAAACGATGAAAATTAATGTGGCGAATGAGAAAATAAAGAGGAAATATCTCCGCTATTTAAAGGAGGCTGAAGGGCTATCAGATTCCACAATTAATGCCATGGAGAGGTCATTGTTGGTTTATGAGGAATATTCCAAACAGGAGGATTTTGGGAGGTTTTCACAAACTAGGGCAATAGGCTTCAAAAAGTGGATTCAAGACAGAACCAGCAATGGTAGACCAATATCGATTAAAACCATTTACCATTATTTGCGGCATCTAAGGTCTTTTTTTAAGTGGCTTGCAGGCCAGCCGGGATACAAGTCCAAAATTGATTTTGACAGTATATCTTATTTAACGCTTGAGAAAAAATTGGTTAGACAAGCAAGAGAACCCAAATTGAAACGCTATCCATCTCTGGAATATGTGCTTAAGCTGACTGATTCGATTGAGATTGATAATGAAATTGACCAAAGAGATAGGGCACTAATTGCATTCCTATTACTAACCGGGATGAGGGATAGGGCAGTCAGTACCTTGCCTCTTGGGTGCTTCGACCGACAGAATATGATTATAATGCAATTGCCAAGTTGCGGTGTACAAACCAAATTTGGAAAAAGCATTCTGACTACTATTTTCAATTTTGATGGAAAGCTTGTCCGGTATCTTATGGATTGGGCTGAGTATCTTGAAAAAGTCAAACTGTTTTCAGCCGGTGATCCCTTGTTTCCAAGGAGTAAGTCAGAGCAGATAGAAGGTGGCTATTCATTTATTTGCAGACAGGTAGAAGCTGCATTTTGGGCCGGTACAGGTCAGATAAGAATGATATTGAAAAATCGTGCCCGAGATGCAGATCTGGAATATTATCATCCACATTCTTTCAGGCACGCCGCGACACACATAGCAATACAGAGTGCCAATACTATCGAGCAGATGAAGGCCATAAGCCAGAATTTCGGCCATGAACATGTATTTACAACTTTGATGACCTATGGGAAACTTGATGATGACAGAGTTAGGGAAATTGTGGGCTCATTGGATTTTTCAGCTGACGTAAATGATGAGCTTGATGATGTGGAGGAAGCATTGATCCGAGACTTTGCTATAAAGCTTAAAAAAGAGCTTGACAATTACGATATATAACGATATATATAAGAATATGACAGATAAGGATGTATTAATAGAAAAGCTCAATGTCTTCCGGCTTGATAACCGGATTTCCCAGGAAAAATTGGCGGACATGCTTGGTGTTTCATTTGTCACTATCAACAGGTGGCTTAATGGCCATCAAAAGCCCAATACCATTCAGACCTATCATATTGATAAACTATTGAAATCTGCCAAAAAGGGGCGCAAAAAGTGAAGTGCGTGATCTATGCCAGGGTATCATCCAAGGAACAGGAGAAGGAAGGCTTTTCTATTCCTGCTCAGCTTAAGCTTCTTAGAGAGTATGCTAACAGACAATCCTTCACGATAGCGCAGGAATTCACTGATTCAGAAACAGCGAAATCCTCCGGCCGCACCAATTTTGGAAAAATGCTTGATTTTTTGAAGGCTAATCCGGATGTAAAAATAATTCTGGTCGAAAAAACTGACAGGCTTTATCGTAATTTTAAGGATTATGTTCTTTTGGAAGATCTTAATCCAATTATTCATCTGGTAAAAGAAAATGAGATCATAAGCGAGGATAGCAGGTCACATGCCAAGTTTATCCATGGTGTAAAAGTACTTCTGGCCAAAAATTACATTGATAATCTCTCTGAGGAAGTCAAAAAAGGAATGTTGGAAAAGGCTGAACAGGGACAATGGCCCAACAAGGCACCATTGGGATATTTAAACAACAAAGAGACTCATTTACTTGAGGTTGATTCGGATCGAGCTCCGATTATTATCCAGTTATTTGAATTATATTCTACTGGCAAATATTCGCTCACAACTTTACATGAAAAGGCAAAGGAACTCGGCCTCAAATATAGGAATTCCGGCAGATATTGCAGTCGAAGCAATGTTCAGAGAATATTAAAAAATCCAATCTATGCGGGATCATTTAAATGGAAAGGCAAGCTATACAGGGGGGTGCATCAGCCACTAATCTCCAAAAAGCTGTTCGATAAGGTCCAAAATCAATTTAACAGGATTGGAAAGCCCAAAGCAAAGAGCCGTAGTTTCGCCTTCAAGGGTTTGTTAACTTGCGGCTATTGTGGATGTGCGATAACTGCTGAGCTTAAAAAAGGAAAGTATATTTATTATCACTGCACAAATGGCAAAGGTAAATGCCAACAACCATATGTGCGTGAGGATAGATTAGCAGAGGCCTTTTCCGAGATTATCAGCAGAATTCATCTCGATCCGTCCCAGGCCGAAGAGATCAGAATTGCACTGAGAGACAGCTTTAAAACCGAGCGTGATTTCAGGCAAAAGGAAATTGCCAGGCTGAATCGTGAGCATGCTAAAATTCAAAAATGTCTTGAGCAGGCTTATCTTGACAAAATAGAAGGCCGAATTACTACAGAATTCTGGCAGAGTACCTATGATAGATGGGTTGATGAGCAGAATGATGTTATGGACAGAATCAATGAGCTATCGAAGGCTAACAGGAATTATTATGAACAAGGCGTTGAATTCCTGGAACTGGCCCAAGCCGCTTATCCATTGTATATTAGCAAATCTATAGAGGAAAAAGCAAGATTGTTGAGAATTGTACTTTCGAACTGCTCCATCAAAGGCGTAAGCCTTTATCCTGCATACAACAAACCCTTCAACTTAATCGCTGAAGGGCCTTCTGAAAATCTAAAGCTGGGCGACAGGGATTCGAACCCCGATTCTACGGTCCAGAGCCGCATGTCCTGCCGTTGGACGATCGCCCAGTTAATTCAGTCAAATATATAAATCAGTATGTCTTTGTCAAGTCTCCTGTACGGAATTTCGCACAGCCTGAAAACCACTTTATCTACGACTTTTTAACGCCCTTTAATTGCGCCAGTTCCTTCCTTTTTTTCTTGAGCTGCCTGTATAAACGGTCCTGCGCGGAACGGTCAAAAAGCGATTCGCGATGGCTCTGCTCGAAGCGCTTCTCGAGATTCTCTATCTCGAATTCCAGCTTCTCAATCTTTTTGTCCCTGTCTACCATGGATCACTCCTTAATTTAATGATCGGATATAATCAATGGCCCTTGACAGCCTTTTATCCACCTCTTTTGAACCCAGGAGCTCAATGATCTCAAACAGCCCCGGACCGCCTGTCAGGCCGGTCAGAGCCAACCTTACAGGATGGATCAGTTCAGCCGGTTTGATATCGAATTCCTCTGCCCTGGCTCGAATGATTTCTTCGGCTTTGGAGGCGCTCAGTTCATATTCTCCGGCGAATTCCTGACGCAGTGAATCGAGCCTTTCCGGTAGTTCCGGCTTGCCCTCAAAGCGCTTATTGACACCCTTGGGATCATAATCGAAATCATCCTTGAAGAAATAATAGCCCTTCTCCGCAAATTCATTCAGGTTTTCGCAACGCTCTTTCAAGGCCGCCACTACCCTGAGCATCCACTGCCAGCGCGTCTCGATCCAGTATTTTGTGGAGAGGTCCTTCTCAACCAGGATCGGCTGGATAAGCTGTACCAGTGTATGATGGTCGGTTTTCATGATATACTGGCTGTTCATCCAGGTCAGCTTCTGAGGATCAAAAACCGCATTGGAGGGATTTATGCCGACGAAATCGAATTTGCTGATGATTTCATCACGGGTCATGATTTCGACATCATCCTTGGGCGACCATCCCAGAAGGGAGAGGAAATTGAACATGGCCTCCGGCAGGATACCCTCATCGCGGTACTCGGTCACCGACTTGTCTCCTTTGCGCTTGGATACCTTGGTCTTGTCTGTTCTCAGGATCAGCGGGATATGGGCGAATTTGGGAAGTTCGGCGCCCAGGGCATTGTATATCTGCACCTGTTTGAAGGTATTGGTGACATGATCATTGCCGCGAATTACATGGCTGATACGCATATCGATATCATCCACAACCACGGCAAAATTATATATCGGGCTGCCATCCGAGCGCAGGATAATAAAATCATCCAGGTCGACAAAGCCGCGTCTCATCTCGCCCAGGACCTCATCATGAAAGACCGCATCACTCTGCGAGGGCAGTTTGATCCTGACAGTAAATGGTTTGCCGGCCTTAAGATTGGTTTCGATCTCCTGATCGGATAAATTGCGGCAGGTTTGATCGTAGCGATAAGTCTCTTTATTTTGCTGGGCCTTTTCGCGTTTGATATTAAGCTCATCCGAGGTGCAGAAACAGCGATAGGCCTTCTTTTCTGCTAGCAATTTCTCAGCATAAGGAGGATATATATCCGTTCTCTGCGACTGAAAATAGGGCCCCTCATCCCATTTGACATCCAGCCAGCTTAAGCCCTCATGGATAATCTCGACCATTTCCTGCGAGGACCGTTCTTTGTCGGTATCCTCAATGCGCAGAATGAATTTGCCATTGTATCGTTTGGCATAAAGATAATTGAAAATCGCCGTTCGGGCCGTGCCAACATGCAGGTAGCCGGAAGGCGAGGGTGCTATTCGTACTCGTACTTCTTGCATATCCATATTCCTTTCAGGGGCTAAGGATACGATTCAAAAGGGGATAGAGCAAGTGCTTTTTTGGGCGGGTAAATACCCCCAAAAGCTGTATTTTCGGGTCAATAATGGATCTTTCCGAAATCTTTACAAGTATGCCGAGAATTGTTGACAGGGCTTGGCCAAAATGGTACATTACGCGCCATATATCTGATGGGAATGCGCATGACCGAACCATACCAGGCCAACTTTCCGCAATGGCCGTTTGATCTTAACCGCTCCACCAGGATGACAGGTTTATCGTTTATTCTAATTCCCGACTCAATCCGCAACATGGGGGCAGAATCCGGCAGAAATAAATCTATTCAGGGGAGATCGATATATTATGGCTGATTCAGTTTCCAGTATTGCCAGCAGGACACTCAAAAAGCCCAATTTAGACTGGAGGAGGATATTCTTTATCTTCCTGGGGCTGGCCTTGTTCAGCATTGTCTACTTTACACCGCCGTGGGGAGATGCTGTTGACCCGACCGGCAAGCATTTTCCATTGACTCATCAGGGCAAGACCGCATTGGCCATCTTTCTATTGGCGGGCATATGGTGGGTGTTCGAGGTTGTACCGATCGGCGTGACAAGTATCACCATAGGTGTGCTTCAGGTGCTGTTTCTGGTGCGCGAACCCAAGATAGCTTTCGGGGATTTTATGGATCCGTCTGTCTGGTTTATCCTGGGCTCGATTGTCATCGGCATGGCCTTCGCCAAAACCGGCCTAACGCAAAGGATGGCCTACAAAATGCTTTTAATGGTGGGTGAGAAGACCAGCATGATTTACCTGGGCTGCTTTGTCATGACTGCGGCCCTGACATTAATTATGGCCCACACCGCGGTAGCGGCGGCTGTTTATCCATTGCTGATTGCCATCTATGGCCTTTATCAGGATACAGACAAACCCACCAAATTTGGCAAAGGGCTGTTTATGGGTATGGCCTATGTGGCTGGGGCGGGGTCGATCATCACCCTTCTTGGTGCCGCCCGCGGGGCGGTAGCTCTGGGCTTTTATACCCGCGTAGTTGACCATGAAGTTACCTTTTTCGGGCTGTCATATTATATGCTGCCCATAGGAGCACTGATGGTGGGTGTACTGTGGGTGTTCTTCATGATTGTTTACAAGCCTGAGAAGAAGACAATTCCCGGTCTTCGAGAACGTGTCAAGCCGTTGTATAAAGAACTCGGGCCTATTTCCAGGACTGAAATTATCACGCTGGTGATAGTGTTTACCTGTATTCTATTTCTGGGTTTGAGATCATTTATACCGGAATTGAAGCCGTTCCATAAGAGCGCAATAATATTATGCACAACGATTTCATTTTACATGTTTAAAATTTTATCTATTAAAGACCTGGAGGAAATACCCTGGAATATTATCCTGCTGTTCGGCGGGGCGATGTCGATCGGTTTCTGTCTATATGATACCAGGGCGGCCGACTGGCTGGCTATCAACTGGCTGGTACTGTTCGAGAATGCGCACTGGTTCGTTTTCATTATGGGAATCAGCTTCTTTGTAATGATGATGACAAACTTCATCATGAATGTCGCCGCAATTGCCATCTCTCTGCCGGTGGCACTGGTAATTGCTCCCTATCTGGGAGTGGCGCCTGAAGTTATCCTGTTCGCATCGCTGGTGGTCGCCGGCATGCCGTTCCTGCTTCTGGTTGGAGCGGCACCCAATGCGATTGCCTATGAGAGTAGGCAGTTCACATCCGGGGAATTTTTCATGAAAGGCATCCCGGCCAGCATTGTACTGATGATAGTGCTGGGATTTTTCGTGCTGACAATCTGGCCCATTATGGGTATGCCGATTTTGACAAACTAAGTGCCGGCTCAGTGAAATTAGTCGGCACATGAAATGATCTTTGACTGTTAAAGAGGGACATAAGAACCTATGAAAAAGGTTTGCTGGAGGAAAAGGAAATAGATATGAAATCCAAGACAGTTAAGAACCTGATGCTTCGCCTCGATGATTATGCTATCGTCGATGAAGATGCCACTTTGCTGGAAGCTATCAATGAGCTGGCCCGCGCGCAGGCCAAGCTTCCACCCGACCGCATGAAACATCGCGCCTGCCTGGTGCGCGACAAGGAAGGACGGATCGTAGGCAAGATGGGGCATCTGGCTTTTTTAAAGGCGCTGGAGCCCAAGTACAGCTCCATGGGTGACCTGAAGACTCTCTCAAGAGCAGGCCTCAGCCAGGAATTCGTTAATTCCATGATGGAAACATATCGGCTCTGGGACGATACGATGACTGATGTCTGCAAACGATCCCGTTCTCTGAAGGTCAAGGATGCTCTGCATCCGGTAACCGAGAATATTGATGAAGATGCGTCACTTTCTGAGGCGGTGCATAAATTCGTGATGTGGCAGACATTGTCGATTCTGGTCACTCGCGGTGATGAAATCGTGGGCATTCTCAGACTATCGGATGTTTATTCCGAGATCGAGAGGATTATCAATTCAACCTGTGATGCCAATGAAAAACCCGGAGACTAAATTAAAATATTTTCTTTCCAGCCCAGTTTGACCAGGTCGATTTTGCGCAGATCGCTGACACCCAGCTTATGACGGGTGTCGGCGAAGACAATATGATGTGGCGGAGGTGTTATCGGCTCTTTGCGGCCGAAATGCTCCGCCCTTTTTGCATTGAGAATCTCGACCCCGACGGCATCCAGGGCCACCGGATCTGTTCCCATCAATATTCCATTATACTCCCAGGTATACTGGGGATCGAAATGATGAGCCCCGATACCATGGAACAGCGGCGTGAGAAGTACCAGGATATTCAGCCTGACTTTGCCTTTCACACCGGGAAGCTCCCAGACCCTGGCCAAATCGGCGCAGGAATTGGGATGATATGTCCAGGGAGTCGACGAAAACATGATCGGATTTTTCAGACATCCACCCACGCCCGACCAGTGATGGGTGCGCAGGGGACGGACATTGATCAATGCGGTAGCCTTCTTGAAAACCGGGTTATCACGGACACCGCGATCATCGGCATCAATATTTTTCTCATCTATACCTGCTGATTTAAGACCCTTGATCAGGCTTTGTTCGACTTCTCCGGGTGTCGGCAGAGGACCCCAGACATTAGATTTTATTCCGACGATATCATCGGATGAAAAGAGCTGCTGCCAGGATTCCTGCGCGGTCTTGTTGCCGAACAAAGTCCTGAGCGCCTCATTGATCATGCGGTCAATAACCTCGGCATCGATTTCTCTTTGCGGGCCCAGCACGGCCTTGTTCCTGATCAGGACCACACGGGTCAGTTTTTCGACTTTTTCCTCGTCTGCCAGGAGGGTATCGGAGAGGCCCATGGAGGTTGCCAGGGCTGCCAGCGCGGCGCCTTTTATGAAATCCCGGCGTGTAATGGTCTTTTTGTCATCTGTCATGATTCCTCCCGGGCTTATGATTCAGGCAAATTTGCTATGGTTGCAAAAAACATATTTTCAATGGCTTCCCTGCTTTCAGCATCGAAGATCACCATCAGGAATGGCCCGTGCTGACGAATCGCCGTCCATCTGTCGGTCTCAATTTCCAGTGTCCTGTCTTCTCCGGCATCAGGGATATATGATTCAGTAAAGCTTTCCAGGGCCTGACGAGCCATGTTTTCTGATTGATATTCGATGCATACCATGAATGTCCGGCCGGGATGGTACCGTGCCAGGGCCGCCTCGGTATTTTCATCGAGCATAAGAAAATTGGTGTCGGATAAATAGTAATGATAATTCAGGGATGTATGCAGATGAAAATAGCGCAGTGAATTTTCAACCTGGTTTTCCTCCGGCAGATAGTCCACGATTTTCGGCTTGTTGCCCGTTTTTCCGATATTATCAGAAATGACCCTGGCCATACTTTCGGCAGCCTCCTGCGAGGCGGGGGTCATTTCCTCGGGATATATGCTGACAAAATACCTGTGTTGCCAGAACATCAAAACCCCGCCGATCATTGCCGAGCCCTGCCCGAATTCACCATTGCCGGTTTGCGTCGAATGCAGAAAGATGCCGTAGGCGTCTTCAGGTTTGCCCATGTCAAAAATCTCGATTGTAATCGGCGGCCTGCCCTCACGGATATATTTTCTGACCCAGACTTCGCGATAATCATACATGCGATATACCTCACCCGCGCCATTGATATAGCGGTAGATGCCGTCGTAGTCATAGACATTGAACTCGCCCGTGGGAGTCCACCCATTGAGCTCCATGGGGAACAGGGGCTCGATTTCACTGCGCATTTCTGGCTGGTCTTCCTTTTCTTCCCGGTTTGAACAGGCGCTGATGATAATCAGGGTTACCAACAGCAAAACAACTGCTATTGCCGGCAAATTGATTTTCTGCATAATTTTGTTCCATCCGGATTGGAGTGCTCTCATTAATTTTACTGGAAAAGCCCGGTTTAATGAATTCTACCGTTTTGCGTGCGCGATGTCAATACTCAATATTTTTTTAGTCGGAAACGAATTCGCGATTGAGTTCATCTATGATTTGATCCTGATTCAGGCCCTTTTCACGGATCAGTTCGCCGATTGTGCCCCAGTATGTTTCTCCACACTGGACACAGATGATCCCCTTTCTCATCAGGAAACGGTTGGCCTGAGGATATTTTTCCAGTAAATCTTCAACATGGTCGTCGGGGGTAATCATAAATGCGCTCCGTAAAAATCTCAATATAGAATCAGTATACTATGTTATAAAATAAAAAAGCCGCCCGATTGGTTCCGGACGGCTATCTGATTAACAGGGGTTTTATCAGGGACAGTTCTCGCAGGGTGCCGGGGATCCCTGGATGAAGCTGAAGTTGATGATATAAATTGCATCGGAAACATTAACACGGCCATCACAGTTGACATCTCCGCAGATTTGTCCGCTGCCCTGGCCGGTAATAATATATGCTGCTTTTGTCAGGCTGAAATATGTTCCGCAAACCCAGGCCTCAAGCGTAACATCATATTCGCCATCTTCCATGTAGACATTGAATGGCGATGGATCAGTTGATGTATTGCCGTCGCCAAAAGTCCATTTCAGGCTGTCAGGGGTATAACTGAATATCGAAGTAAATTCTACATACAAAGGTGTTACACCATTGGTTTGATTTGATGTGAAATCGAGCTCCAGGCTGTCCTTTACGACTATCGGGGTGGTGCTGGTATATGTGTCCTGACCCTGGCTGTTGGTAACAGTCAGCGAGGGGTAATATTCTCCTGGAGTTGTGTATGTGTGCAGGGGATTTTGCTCCGTTGAGGAATTTCCGTCACCGAAATCCCATTCCCATGTTTCGGGTGAGAGAATCGAAAGATCAGTAAACTGTACATTTACCGGATAAACTCCGCAGTCGATATCAAACTCGAAGCCGGCTGTAGGCGGGAGGATATTTACAGGGAAACATACGCCCGGGCAGTCGGGGTTATATGGATCGGCTATCTGGCAGTCGTAGAAATCGGGGATTATTTCAACGCTGTATTCATCCGCCCAGAGCCATTGCGCGCTTGGATTTGCGAAAGCGGGCCTTACACAGATTTCACCTGATGGCTGGCCTTCAGGAATGTGAAGCTGGTAAGAGTAGCCCAGCCGGAAGGTCTCCCCGGGCATACCATTATGTGGCGGTATCGCTACACCGGCAACCCCTATTGTGTCGGGCAGTCCGGGAGCTGATGCCTGGATTATATGTATCTGATACAAACCGTTGAGGATATCCGGATCTTCGACATTCATCGGAGCTACATTGCCGTAACTGGAGTCAATTAAAACTATGCCAGCATAACCATAGACCTCAATTGCATTGGACATGCCGGTGATTACAGCATCATTTTCCAGCCAGAATTCCAGGCGGTTGTATTCGCCGATTGCCAGGTTGTCGGTTAGCGGATGTCCCCAGTGGGAATTAAAATGAATCTCGACATAATTATCCGCGAAAAGGATGGAAAGCGGCATCAACAGGACGAGAATTAAGGTAAGAATCCTCATAAAATACCTCCCTGAGAAATGTAATTTTACTTTGGGCTCTGCTTTTTATTAAAATTGCTATAGGCTGCTAAATCTATCGGTGTGATCTAATAATAAAATAGCCCTTAATAAGCGGGCTGTCAATATTTATTTTAAATTGACTGATTGATGATTAAACAAAAAGCCCCGCATCCATTCAAGACACGGGGCATATTATAAGCAGATTATATCAAATTACTGACAGTTTTCACAGGGCGCCGGACTGCCATTGACAAATATATGATTTATCAAATATACTGCATCCGAAACATCCACATTGACATCACAATTAACATCCGCCGCTTCCATAATTTCCGGAGCGGGGCTGCCCCCAACGAATACATAATTGACGATGAAAACGGCATCGCTGATATTTACAAGGCTGTCGCTGTTGGCATCGCCACAGATGTAGTAGTTCTCATAATAGAGTTCTAGTTCAGCCAGGAAATTCAAGGGAGTGTTATCAGGATCGGTATTCTCGATAATGATATCGGCAGTATGTGTGCCTTCTTCCAGATCGGCTGAGGTCAGGAACCGGCAACTGATCGTATCGCTGACGCCCGGCGCGATTGTTCCGCTCTGTTTTTCCGGGACGAACCAGTCGAATTGATCTACAAACAGCAGCGCCAGGCTGTCGTGCGCATACTCGGTATAGTAGGCCACTTCAAGACCGTCGTTGCCGAGATGATTCTCGATGCCGATTGTACCACCAGTGGCATTAAATCCAGGGGCAATTTCCTTATACTGGAAGAGTATGTTACCATCTTCCATGATAATCACCTGGGCAGTGATAACATCACCGGGCCCGGCCTGGTACTCGGGATAATCCTGGAAAGTCACCACGAATTTATCCGAAAGCGCCTGATAGTATACATGAGCGCCGGGATTATCTCCATCGGTCGGATCGAGATCTCGCCACATCCAGGCCAGTATGGCATTGGGAGTGTCATCCAGCGGTATCGGACGACCGGTGCGGTCGGCCATAGAAGCTTCATCAAAACCGATAATACCGTTGGAACCGATATAGACACTGCTATATGTCTGGCCATAATATTCAAAATCAAATCCGAGATTGAAGGGACCGACATAATTGTCATCGTCGAGCTGACCGATAATATCGGTGCCGTAGGTAGTGATGTTAACCCAGTTGAATGATGGCCCGCCGGCTTCATCGGAATCGATCCAGTAATATCCGAAATCATCAGGGCCACCGGCATTATATTTTACAGGTATACCATCATAGTTGCTTTCGCTACCGGCTTTTTGATCAGTTCCCGGATATGCTTCTTCGGGATGTTCACGGGAGGCCGGTTCCACCAAACCTGCCTCGAGCAGTTTTCCGAAAACTGTCTGCGGACCGAAATTATAGATGACATCGAGTGTGTACATCAATGTGCCCTGGCCATTGTTGTCCAGGATTATCTCGGCCTCGGCCGAATCACCCAGCATCAGGAGCTGATAAAGGCCGCTGGTCGCAGCTACAATTTCGGGCGCATAATCGACACGAATGTTATCGATAAACCAGTCCCCGCCGGACCATTGGCCACTGCTCCGGAAACGAATCTGGAACCCGGAATGATAGGCATTGGAATTAAGCGAGAAACTGATATATTCGAAATCTTCCATCAGGCTGTCATTGCCCAGATGAGTATTGAGCGGTGACCAGGCTCCGATATCATTTTTGTATTCAACAATCAGGTTTTCATTAACTCCCGGCGCGGCACCGCCGCCACCGGCCTGATAGTAATAGCTGACCAGAACATCGCTCTTGCCATCAAGATCGATCAGCCGGGTTACAGCCGTATCCGGACCGCCATCTATTTTCAGTGCATATGGAGGTGAGGGCTCATTAAAAGCCTGCGTTGAAACATCGATGCCTGAATAGGTAAACCACTCCTGCGTCCGCAAGGTATCTTCGCTGAATGGTTCAAACCAGGGAATATCGGCCGCAAAACCGCCCGATTCAGTTTCGAACGTTGTATAAATCTTTATGAATGGATCACCCTGCGAACGGATATATACAATCGAGGTATCCTTGACATGAAGCGGGGTGCCCGCAGGTACTTCAACTTTAGCCATGATTTTTATCGAATCCATGGCCGTAACAACCGGGGTTGATGTTATCTGGCTGGTACCGGCTTCATCGAAGAAAGTCACAGCCCAGTCGCCGATCGAATCGATCAGATCATAGCTGTCATCCAGCGCCCCTTCATTATGAATTGTGAAGAAGTAAATTGCCGAATCTCCCGCCTGGGCATTCTGCGTCTGGAATCCGGGCGTGACAGTGGGATCGTAGTTGGATGGATAGCCGACATAGATATCATCCACAAACCAGTCATCATAATTGCCGGAAGTGGCTTCATTGCGTATTCTAATCCTGAATCCGGAATGGTAAGCATTGCCGGGAAGCGCAACTTCGACTTCATTGAACTCGGTATCATCCGGATCGGAACCGGGATGAATCTGGAAAACATACCAGTTTCCGGTTGAATCCAGGTAATCTATGAATAGATCATCATCTGTATCAGGTGACTCACCGTCACCGGTCTGCTGATAATAATAGCGCAGGATCACATTGCTTTCACCTTCCAGGTCGATGGCCTGCGATACCAGGGTGTCCGACCCGCTGGGATCGCCGTTGAAATTCACGCTGTAGGGATCAGAGGGTTCGGCCAGACCGAATGAATTTATTTCTGCGCCATAGTTATAGACCCAGTTGGCGGTGTTCAGAGTCGTGGTCGGGAACATCTCCAGAAATGGCAATGTGATCGGCTGTCCGGCTGAAAGTGTCGTTATTGTCAAAGACTTCGATACCAGCGGATTTCCTGTCGAGGTAGCTACCAGATCAAACTGATCGGCATCACCATAGTTACTGGCCGGGACAATTACACGGACCTTGAAATCAAGGCTGTCATCCTGGGCCAGAGTGCCGGTTGAACTGATCTGAGTTGTACCGCTTTCATCGAAGATATCAGTCGGCCAGGTGCTGCCGGTAGTCGTCAGAAGGAGATCATCGGAAAAGACCCCATTGTTATAGACTGTAAATTCATACCAGAGGGTATCATCAACCGCGCCGATACTGGAATCGGTGGCAGCCGAGAGAATAATATCATAATCGATTATATAAAAGCTGTAGGTCTCGGTTGTGTCGGCATCGCCGACTGTATTTTTTGCGAAGAGATAATAATTTATTGTGGTTCCCGCCGGCTGGGCCGGAATGTAACCTTCATAAGTATCACTACCAACATTGGTTAAAAGATCCTCGGCCCAGACCGAATTGATTTCGTAATACAAAATCAGCGAATCCGGATCGAGTGGATCGGGCGAGGTAATATTGCACTGCACCGCATAATCAACCAGCGTTTCCTTGGTATCCTCGAGTGGCATATGGACGATTGAGACACCCGCACCGTCAAGACCATCCAGGACCAGCAGGCCTGTATTGCCCGGATCGAGCCAGTCGATCAAGCGAGTGGAAGGCGTCGAGCCATTATTCCATGACTTGGAAAACTTGCCGTACCAGTCCGGTGTCAGGCTGGTGCATGAAGCATAGCCGCCATGAAGCTGGCCGACAATCCTGTGATTGGGATCGAATAGGGGTGAGCCGGATGATCCCGGTTCTGTGGTACCGTCATCCCACTGCTCCACGCGCCAGTGCGAATCGCCGGTGCCGGGAGGCTGAAGATAGCTTGTCGATGCCAGCGGGTCATTTTCAAATGAAATTTTCTTGATATCGCCTTTGGGATGATGAATTCCTACCGCCGAAGATGCGGCCGTATCAATTGCGCTCCATCCGGCGAAAAACACCTCATAGGAATCCGGCGGTGCCTCGGAAAGCTCCAGAAGCGCAAAATCGGAGAAACTGCTGTTGGCCTTGAGTGAGCTTCCGGAAACTGTCATCCACAACGGACCGTCGATATTGGTGCAGTCCGGACTCTCATAGTTGAACATGAAAATCCAGGTGGATTCACCGCCCAGGCAGTGATTGGCGGTCAGGAAATAGGGGGTCAGGTCCTGGCTGGTATTGTTTACCAATGCGCCGGAGCAGATTCTTGATCCGCTGGAGGTCAGGATCATGGCCACAGATCTCTTCTCATCCTGCCAGGGAGCACCCTCGGGACAATTTACATTATTGTTGCATGATCCGGATGATCCAAAGCCCAGGGCGCTTTCGGCATCTTTATAGCTGAACATGTTTTTGTAGCCATGTACGATTGTGCCGATTTCAATAACACCCGGCTGGGATACATTGGCCGGCTCGAAATATTCCAGGTAACAGACATCACCCTGTACAAGGCCCGTGGAAAATTTACCGTGTTCTTTGTTGTTCTGTGAGGTAAATGCGCCCAGGACCATACTACGGTCCTCGTTATATAGAAAGAACTCGGCTCCCTCGGGCAGCCAGAAATAATCATAAATCAGGTTGATTGAATAAGCGTCGGGACATTCAATACGAAGCCTCCAGAGCTTTCCGCCATCCGGCAGGGTCTCCCAGTCGCCATGGGTCTGCATACTGTAGTTGACATCGAATGGATAGCCGAATCTGAAGGGCAATCCCAGTTCTTCTTCGATCGCATCCTCGGCCAGGAGAGCCTCGACATCGACCCCGCCCATGTTTACCGCTTCAGGTTCACCCTTGAGGGCACGGTCAAAGCTTTTCGGTTCGCCGCCGATACTCAACTGCGCCATAAGACTGGAGCTGGCAGTCAAGATTAATAGTGAGCAGATTATGATTATCATCTTGAAATTGGAAGTGCGCATTAATACCTCACTTTGGATCATTAATGTTATTATCGTGCAAGGTTCAGTCGTTCAATAGCGTGAGTATTCAATTCTAGCGGGCAAAAGGACTGCCCGTTTGGTCCCGGATTGATCACACCATGTTTGAGATTATCTGAATATATACAGCATTTAAAAAAAATCAATACAAATCTTATCGCAATTATCTTTCATTCCGTATTTCTGAAACTGCGGTATCTGCTATTTTGTTCTCCACGTTAGCGTGTCGAAATTCGATTCCGGGTTAGACCGTTTCCTTGTAAGTATATCTTTACAATATAAATATAAAGCCAAATCGAAACTTGACAAGTTCTTTTGCGGATCAATATGTAAAGATATCCGACACTTGTACGAGCTACTCTAATTTTATATTGGTTAAATACTTACGTAAATTATCCCGATTTTACCGCTGAATTATGTCGATATACATGACAAAAATGTAATAGATTAATCCTCATGAAATATTCTAAACATCTCGTAAGCTATTTATATTCAATCGGATATGATATTATTTTCAATCCGGCATAGCACTTGCATTTTATGAATACGTAACAATCAATTTGAATTAAGTGAAGGGACGCAAAATGAAGAAACTACTTGCAATTACTTTCGTTTGTATCCTGGGATTAGCCGTAACGGCAACTGCCACACCTCTTTATGATATCTGGCAGGATACCGATTTTGACGGTAATAAGGATACATACTTGGGTTCGGTCGCTGCCTATACAGGCACGCAATCTTCGACCGACTACTATGATTATTTTTCAGCCTCGGGTCATCCCGATGCACCCACACCGGAAGCATACAAGAGCAAGATGTTCCTGTATTCCGGCAGTGACGGTCTTTCATTCCAGTTTATCCACAATGTCGATGGTGGTGGTAATAACTACTGGAACCATGTCGGTTGGGATTTTCAGTTCACCGGCCTGACCTCCAATATCGGCTTGGTGGATGACAATACACCCGAGAATCGTGGCGAGCCCGGTATCGTCGATATGGGCGGCGGCAGCTATCATGCCGGCTGGGCCTATCGGGTCAATACTGATGGTGGTGTATTCAATGACCTGAATATGACCGATGCTTACTGGGAAATCGCCATTAATCCATATATGTTCGGCGATATCCAGGAATGGCAGATGTATTCCGGTAATGGAGATTATTTCTCGCTCTGGAATAATCCCAATGCGCTGCCGAATGGTCTGGGAAGCAATGACGATTACGGATTTTCAGGCGACAATCGTGCTTATACAACTTATATCACATCGCATGTGATTCCCGAGCCGACCACCCTGCTTCTGCTGGGTCTCGGTCTTCTGGGTGCAGGCACAGCCGCCCGAAAGAAAATCAACCGCTAATTGATTCTCAACCAATTAGAAAATTAACCCCGCTTTGGAAAAAGCGGGGTTTTTTAGTTGCCTTTTTCGGCTATTTGCATTTATTAATGATGTGATACCTTGACGAAACCGCGAAAATAGATATCTTATATAAAGCGAAGTATCAACTTACCCACCTATCTATTCTGGAGGTTCCATGCTTGGAAAGCGACTGGTTCTTACCTTTTTGATTTTTGCCATTTCCTTTCTGATGATATCTCAGCTCCATGCGGAAACGCTTAACGGGGTGGAGATTCTTGCCGGAGAATGGCGGGGGCAGCAAATTGAATATCTGGATCGTGAGATTCTTATAGGTCTCAAGAGCGACAAATCCCAGGGTGACCTGGAGGCAGAACTGGCCGGCATGCCGGTTGAAGTTGTGCGTAACGCTGACCGATTCGGCTTCATGAAATTGAAGGTCGATGATAATGTTGACCTGTTCTATCTGATAGAATTAATCGATAAGCTACCAAGTGTCAGATATGCCGAGCCAAACATGGTTGACCGGCTGTTTGTGACACCCAATGATTCACTCTATAATACCCAGTGGCATTATCATAATATCGGCCAGATTCCTCCCGGAGGAACGTTTGATGCCGATATCGATGCGCCCGAAGGATGGGATATCACCACCGGTTCGGACACGATTATAGTCGGTGTGCTGGATAGCGGTATCCCGATGCAGAACGGCGAATTGAGCCATCCCGACCTGGATGACACAACCCGCTACCTGCTGGGTATTGATGTTGTCAATAATGATATGGAGCCTCTGGATGACAATGGCCACGGAACCCATGTTTCCGGAACTATTGCGGCTGAATCGAATAATGGCCATGGTGTGGCCGGTGTGGCCTGGAATGTAAAGGTTATGGCCATCAAGGTCTTCAGCGCTTCCGGCTCCGGATCTCATGAGTATTTCCGCGATGGCTGTGTTTACGGTGTTGACAATGGCTGTAAGGTGCTCAATTATTCCGGCGGTGGTTCTGAAGGTGCAACCAAGGAACATGGCGTGGCCTATGCCGATTCAAACGGAGTCGTGCTGTGTGCCGCGGCTGGTAATAACAACCAGGGTTCAGTTTCATGGCCGGGTGCATATTCACTCCAGTACAGCAACACAATCTGCGTATCGTCGACCGACCATAACGATGCCTCGTCACCGTTCTCCTCAATCGGACCATCGGTGACCGTAGCCGCCCCGGGCGGACATGGCAGCCCGTATGATGCCGATGATATTCAGTCGACATTCCCGAACTATCCCTGTTATCTGACAACCAACTACGGATTACCGGAGGATTACAGCCCGCTGGCCGGAACCTCAATGGCAACTCCGCATGTCGCCGGTTTCGCGGCCCTGATTTTAAGCATGAATCCTGAGCTTACCCCCGATTCGGTTCGCCAGATCATGATGAATACTGCTGATGATCTGGGCCCGTTGGGCTTTGATAATCAGTTCGGATATGGGCGAATAAACATTTTCAGTGCTCTCTCACAGATGGGTTCGGTTATTATTACCCATGTGCCTCTCGAGGACACACCGGATACACTCAATGATTACACAGTTGATTGTACCATCTGGTCACAGGCCGACCTGGTACCATCAGCATTGACATTGAATTATGAAATAAACTCGACCTGGTACCAGGAGACGCTGGTTTCCGATGGCAGCCCGAATGGTTACACGGCAGACATTCCGGCACAGCCGGCCGGTACCACTATAAATTATTATCTCTATGCCGAGAATATCGATGGAGATGCCGATACCACCGATACATATTCATTCTATGTGATCGATTACGGTGTCGATCTGCAGCCGGATGACGATACCGATTCCGCACCGGCGCTCGATACAGTGTTTTATCCCATGCAGGTTACCAACCTGGGGGTATTCGATGACCAATACGATCTCTCGGTGATCGATAATGTCTGGAATACGACTATATGGGATGCGGGGCAGACAACACAGATCACACAGACTCCATCGCTGTATTCCGGACAGAATTTCCAGTTCTTCGTGATAGTGGAGATTCCCTCCAGCCTGGAAGGTGAATTTGATATCGCCCATGTGATAGCATCATCACCGGCCAACCCGAGTTCGACCGATACCAGTGATCTGACCACCGTTTCGGCCGGTCAGCCCTGGGAGATCCCATTCAGTGATGATTTCATCACAACCACCTTCGAAATCGCCAAGTGGGAGTCGACCGAGGGTGCCGTAATCAACACGGTCGGTATCGATGAGCCCAGCCCGCTTTACAGCGCCAACCTGAATGGCGATCCGAATGGAGGCGATGCCCTGATCACCGAAATGATTAATCTCGGCAATGAAAGCAATGTTATTATCAGGTATTTCTATCAGCAGACAGGAGATGGCGAGTCGCCGGATGCCAATGATGATCTGATTATTGAATATATGGATGCCGATAGCAACTGGAATGAAATCAACCGTCACCTCGGCGCCGATCCGGATATGACCGAATTCGTCGAGGTCGAAATGCCCCTTCCGGCTGAAGCATATCATGCCGGTTTCCGTCTGCAGATTCGCTGCGAGGCAACCTCAGGCGCATATGATGACTGGTTCGTTGATGACATCTATGTCGGCCATCCTTCCGACTATGATGTAGCTGTCAACCCTTCATTCCAGAGTGAATATGGTCCGGCCGGCGATTATGCCGTCTACCAGATCCAGGTTGCCAATGATGGTTTCCTTCAGGATCTTTTTGATTTGACATACAGCAGTAACTGGATTGTCGAATTTTATGATGCTACCGGCACAAACCAGATAACACAAACTCCGCTGATGGCAGGCGGCGATACTACTGAGGTCGTAGTTAAAGTGCATGTGCCCCCGGGCACTCCGTTGCATGTGGCAGAGACCTCAACCGTATATGCCACCTCTCAGGGAGATAATAATATTTCGGCCTATGCGCTGATCGAGACTGTCTCGGCTGGTACACCGGCCGGCGTGCCCTGGTATGAAACAGTACCCGATGACACATTGCATACCTCTCGCTGGTTCACATACAGCGGAGTTGATGTGACTACCTTAGCACTGAATGAACCGACGGAACCGTATTCATTCAATCTCGATGGCGGCGGGGATACATTGGTAACACAGGTCTTCGATCTCTCCGGCATGAATGATGTTCTGCTTTCATATTTCTACCAGCGCACCGGTGCCGGCGATGCTCCTGAGGCGGGCGATAACCTGGTGTTCGAATATCGGAATTCATCCGGCGTCTGGACCAACCTGGCTACATATCAGGGTGCCGGCGAATTGATGGAAGAATTCGAGTATGCCTATCACGAGCTCCCGGCCGATGCCATGCACAGCAACCTGCAGATCAGAATTATTTCCGAGGGTTCGGATCCGGGCGAGGATGACTGGTACGTGGATAATATCCGTGTCGACATGGCACCCGGAATCGCAACCACACCCGGTTCATTCAGTAAATCACTGACCCAGGGGGATTCATCATCTGCCGAGCTGGTGATCGAAAACACCGGCCTGGGCGAATTGCTTTACAGTGTCAGGGTAAATCCCTATCTCAACAAGGGCGATATACTCGCGGCCAATGGCATCAGCGAGGAAGCCGTGGTGGTCCCGGCCAGCCGCGAATATCCGGCCGAACTGTATGATGCCTTCGTTGAAAAAGGCGAGGACCTGCAGTTTATGGGCGAACCGATGGAAGCCAATATCGGCGGCCCCGATGATTACGGTTACTACTGGATCGATTCAGATGAATCCGGTGGGCCGATCTTTGACTGGATCGATATTTCCTCTACAGGACAGGATATTGTTGATTCACTCGACGATGACAGCTATGCCGGACCCTATAATCTCGGATTCGATTTCACGTTCTATGGCGTAACTTATAACCAGATTTATATCGGCTCCAACGGTCTGATAGGATTTGATGATGATGGCATGTCCTCACGGATTGCCAGGCCGATTCCGACCACTACTGTTCCCAATAACTTCATAGCATGGATGTGGGATGATCTCGATCCAACCGATGATGAGAACAGCGATATTCATGTATACCTGCACAGCAACAGCGAACGTTGTATCATTCAGTTCCAGAATTATCCCGAATACCGTGCCAACCCCGGTGATGTGATCACCGCCCAGGTGATTATCCGCGCCGATGGTACGGTTAAGTTGCAGTATAAGGATATCGGAACCGGCATGGATCTTATGAATTGCGCCGTGGGTCTGGAAAACCAGAATGGTACCGATGGTCTTGAAGTGGTGTATATGGCCGGCTATCTTAAAGAAAATCTGGCTGTTGAATTCTTCAAACCATATGACTGGTTACTCCTGGGTCATTCCGAGGGCCTGATCGCTCCCGGAGGATCGGATACAATCGATTGCCAGTTCGTTACCGTTGAGGATCTCGAGGTCGGGCTCTATGAAGCGGACATCATGATCAACAGCAATGATCCCGGCAATCCCTCATGGCCGGTCCATGCTCAGCTCGAGGTGCTACCGCTGATCACTTATATCTGCGGTGATGCCAATGGTGATGATGAGGTGAATGTTTCCGATGCGGTCTATATCGTCAACTTCGTATTTGTCAGCGGCCAGGCTCCCGATCCGATGGAGTCGGCTGATGTTAACTGTGATACTGAAGTTAACGTGTCTGATGCGGTATATATAATCAATTCGATCTTTGCCGGTGGTCCGGCGCCATGTTCGGATTGTCCGCAATAATCGAAACTTAAATAACAAGCCCGTCAGCATCAGCCGGCGGGCTTTTTTTTATTGCCACGATACCCTGTTGTGATTATAATCTCACTCAATTGAATGCGATCTTACAGCATCTTAATGACGGAGATACCATGCGTCCATATCTCGAGGCGATTCTTCTGTCGCTTGCGCCTATTGCTGAGCTGAGAGGCGGCATACCGCTTGCAGTTTCACGCGATATACCGATTGTGGGAGCATATTTTTTATGCGTCTTCGCCAATATGCTGGTCATACCGATTTTCTATATATTTCTGCAAACCGCCCATAACCTGTTTTATCGAATTCCCCTTTATCGCAGGGTTTTCGACAATTATGTTCGCAGGACCAGGAAGAGGGCCGAGGAGAAGGTCAAAAAATACGGTTACTGGGGAGTGATGCTGTTCGTGGCTATCCCATTGCCGGTAACCGGTGCCTATTCCGGCACACTGGCGGCCTGGCTTCTGAAACTGAATATGAAAAAGGCCTTCTGGTATCTTGCACTGGGAGTGATAATTGCAGGAATTATAGTTTCCCTGGCAGTAATAACCGGCCTGGGAATTTTGAACCTGTTTAAAAAATAAGAAAAGGGAAAGGGCTCATGCGATACCCTTTCCCGCAAGTTTTTCCGGCCAAAAACTGATACTAATCCGGATTATCTAACCCATCTGGGAGAGCACATTCTGCTCGGCCTCAGAGAATATCCGGGCCAGGTCGAGAAGTATCAGGAGCCTGTCTTCCAGTTTGGCGACACCGCGAATATACTGGCTGTCCACCGATGTTGCGATATCGGGAGCGGCCTCGACTGTGGAGGAAGGCAGACGCAGGACCTCGGAGACCGCGTCAACGATCATGCCCATAACGTTACCGTTGATATCGACCACAGTGATACGCGTGTCTTTATCATGTTCCTTGGTCGGCAGACCAAATCTTTTACGCAGATCAATGATGGGTATTACCTTACCCCTCAGGTTGATTACACCCTCCACGAAATTCGGCGCCTTGGGAACTTTGGTGATTTCAACCAGGCGATTGATCTCCTGAACTTTCAGGATATCCACTCCGAACAGCTCCTCGCCCAGATTGAAGGAAACCAGCTGAAGCAGATCCTCACCGATATTCTCGGTGGCTGATTTGCCGGTGGCCTCTTTGGCTGTTTCCATTTCTGACATATTTACCTCCGGATAAATCCGGGGATAAAGCTCCCCGGCGATCCCCTTTGATACTGTATACCCTTTAGTTTACTGTTTTATCTATCGACCAAAAGGGTGCTCCAGTTTAACATTCTAAAGTAGATCATCAAAAACGCCATTTTTTTAATGCTGTGCGATTAAGCAGATGTTTCAATCTGGTATCCATTCTATATCGCAAAGCCCTTCCGCATGTTAAGGCCGGGCGGTTTTTTTCACCGCCCGGCCGTATATAACGTTATGATATCTCTTTGGCTTCGAGTTCTTCCTGTCTGCGACGTTCACTTCCCGAGTTGGAAAGCCTGAATCGTCCAACCATTTCCTTCAGACCCTCGGCCTGCCTGTTCATCTGCTCTGCAGCCGATGCGGACTGTTCGGCACCTGTAGCGGTCTGCTTGGTGATAGCCGATACGGATTCGACATTCTTGGAGATCTGCTCGGCGGCTGCCGACTGCTCTTCTGATGCAGTAGCAATCTGCTGAATCATATCCATCACCTGCGCGGACATATTCACGATTTCATTCAGGCTGTTGCCGGCCTGGTCGGCCAGTTCACGGCCCTGATCGACCTGCTGAATACCGGATTCCATGGACTGCACAGCCTCGTTGGTCTCCTGCTGTATGCCCTTGATCATTTCGGTGATCTCGCCGGTAGCCTTGCCGGTACGTTCGGCCAGTTTGCGGACCTCATCGGCTACCACTGCAAATCCACGTCCCTGCTCACCGGCACGGGCGGCCTCGATGGCCGCATTGAGAGCCAGCAGGTTCGTCTGGTCGGCGATATCATCGATTACGCCGATGATCTCACCGATCTGATCGGCGGACTTGGCCAGCTTGGCGATTGATTCGGCTGATTCCTTGACCACAGTGGCAATCTTCTGCATGCCGTCGATTGTGTCGGCGACGATCTTGCCGCCGCTCTGGGCGGTTGATGACGCGCTTCCGGAAGCATCCTTGGCCTCACCGGCGTTCTTGGAGGCCTGCAGGATTGTGGCCGTCATCTCTTCGATGGCGGTTGAGACCTGGGTCACCTGCTCGGTCTGATCCTGCGCGCCGCGTGACATCTGCTCTGAGGATGATGCTACCTCGTTGGCGGCAGACACCAGCTGATCGGCGTTTTCGGCCAGAAGCTGAACCATCTCGGCCAGATTCCTGGTCATGATCTTGAATGAATTACCGAGCACGTCTTTATCGGATTTGGGCTCGACCTGTACTGTCAGGTCATTTTCGGCGATCCTTTCTGAGGCATCCGCCAGTTCCTTCATGTAGTCTATCAGCTTGCGGAACGATTCGGCAAGCTTGCCGATTTCATCGCGCGAATTGACCTCGACACTCTGATCGATATCACCGGTCGAGATTTCCTCGGCGACCCGTGCTATATTGCTAATCGGCTTGGAGATTCCGCGGGCGATAATAAATGCAATCGCGGCGCCGATCAGAACCGCACCGATCAGGAATGTGATTGTCAATGAGATGGCTGAGGACTGTGCCTCGGCCTGTTTTTTAACCTGGCCCTCCCTGACCTCATTGATTACTTCAGTGACCTTGATAGCTTCTGCCAGGAGATCATCCTGTATGCCGGTCTTTAGATTATCCTGACTTAAAAGATACTCAAATTTTGTTTTATAGGTTTGTGCGCCGATTTTTACAGCTTCGACTGCCTCCTGGTCGGCGCGGTCATTCATCTTTGCTTTGGTAACCTTACATTGCTCGATAATCTGGTTGGCATAGTTTATTACTTCATCTGCATGCTTTTTATCGCGATTGGCCAGATAGTCCTTTTCAGCCTTACGGCAATCGGCCACCAGGTTGACCAGGATCGCGGCATCGTTGACTTTGTCAAAACGGGATTCGAGGCTCGAGTGAGCCAGACCGCGGGCCAATTCATCATCCATCTTCTGTTGCTGATTCTGGTTCAGGTTTTTGCAGCCATTTTCTGCTTCGATAGCAGCCTGGATCATTTCCTCGCGAGCTGTTATACCTTTTTCGGTAATATCAACCCATTCGCCCCAGTTCTCGACATAATGGCGCATTGTTTCTTCGGCCTCGTTCATCATCTCGATGTCTTTGGGATCTTTGAAGCGACTGCGGGTCGTTTCCATCTCCTGGAACATCTCCGTGGTAACTTCCTGCACGTGTTCGTAGTGTTTTCTGTCCTGGTCATATACATACAGGTTTCTATCAAGGGCCATATCCTTGACATCCTTGACCAGTTCGTTGGCATCAGTGGCATTCTGAACTTTCTCAGACAGCGTATTTAAGCCGTTGAAACCAACATAGCCGATAATCAGGGTCAGGGCCAGCACGGCTCCGAAACCAATATACAGCTTTTTGGAAATTTTAATGTCCTTCCACCCCATTTAGGACCTCCTTTTAGTGCTCTCGCCGGATATTCCGGCGTTGATGTGTGAAAATGTAATTGTATTTTTTTGTTTTGTTTGCACCGCTTATAAGCAATTCCCCGGAAGTTGAACAAAATCACCTCTGTCTTGATGATTTATCGTATCATCCGTCCAGGAAATAGATGAGGCAAGATTATGTATATTATGAGTATGCCGTATACTCAGTGGAGTCGTTAAATGGATTTCAGGAATGTGCTCAGGTTGGCGGTCTTATTCGTGAGGCCGAATTTTTTCCTGATCTGCTGGCGGAATTTGTGTACTGTAAGTATGGAAATATCCAGTATGCGGGCGATTTCCTTGGAGCTCATGCCGCTTCGAATCATATTGCAGATTTTCATTTCTCGCGGCGAGAGAGTGGCATAGGACTGATCCAGTTTATTCATGAAGGGCGAGGTCAAATCGCGCAGGCAGCTGTCCAGAAGATGGAGCGTATGCTTTCCTTCATCGGGCATTTTCTCGCCGATGGATTCCAGGAGCGGTTTGATCATACGCCTGTAATTTGAACTTATCTGCTTCTCCAGTATATTTTTATCTTCTTCGATATGTCCCAGGATTTCTTTTAATGCGCTTCTTTCAGCTTCCAGCCGTTTGCAAACCTCGTCAAGGTCCTGCTCGGTTTTCTTTTGATCGGTCAGATCGCGCACAATTGCGGAAATGCCAACCACATTGCCGTGATAGTTCTTTATTGGTGAAAGAGTTATTGAGGCATCAAAGCGCCTGCCATGCCGGGTACGTCTGATGGCATTGTAATGCTCAATTTTATCGCAACTGCGGATTTTTTCAATAACATCTTTGATTTCATCAGCATGTCCATCGGGCATCAGACAGGAAATGGACCTGCCGATTACCTCATTTCTTTGATAGCCGTAAATTCTCTCTGCCCCTTTATTCCAGCTGACGATTTTGCCGTCTAAATCGAAACCAATAATGGCGTCGTAGGATGATTCAATGATCGAGGACAGATAGAATCCGGCCTGTTCGGCTTCCCGGAGGCGGCTGATATCCTTAAGGGAGATAAGATAATCGCCTCCTTTTACCTTTACTTTCTTGATATTGATCAGGAGCACATGCGCTTTGCCCGATTTGTCGAGCACCTCGCGTTCGAGATTTTCGTTGCTGTTGGATGATGCTCTTGCATTTTCCGGGAATTTTATATCCCCGAGCAAATCAAACACAGTCATGCCGGTGGTGATATCCCTGAGCGGATAGCCCATTATCAGATCCCGGGCGGCACTGACATGAATGATCCGGCCATCCGATTTTGAAATTAACACAGCATCGGAAAGAGACGAACGTGCCGTGCGATAAAACAGCTCGGCCTCCTGCAGTTCTTTTTCTGTGTTCTTCAGGTCAATGTATGTTTTCAATTCGCCCGCTATCAAATTCAGCAGGTCACATTCCTCAAGGGTATACGGCCCCTCAAACATTTTAGGCCTCTCCTCGAGGTAATAGACGTTTACACTACCAGTTTTGCCATCCTCACATTTGAATTTGGCCGTCAGCCTCCATTTACCAGGCTTAAAACCCGGAGAATGGAAGCTCTTATTGTTATATCTTATTTCTGCGCAGGCAATTTCCGGATAGCGCCAGCCGCCGGGCAGGATTTCGGCCACTTTCTGCAGGAATCTGTCTCCGGATATATCTTTTCTATGCTTAAGCCTGAGAATCTCATAAAGGCAGGACAATTCACGTTGCCACTTATTGCTGAAGTTATCAGAAGAGCCGGATGTTGATCTGTCCGACCGCCGTATATTTTCTTTGATGGCGTTTTTATTCACAGGATTACTTATAGTTTTGTTAAAACGTGATTCCCTTTAAATGACTGAAATCCTTGCAGGATCTCACATTTGGATTATCGACATTAATAGGAATAGTTTTAAGGGCTTAGTTTTTTTTCCGTTCCAGAGGCTTGAGAAGCCTGCGAACAATATCGGGACGATTGGTTATTATCATCTGCGGATCCAGCCTCAGCACGGCACGTATATCGCGCGGACGATCCACGGTCCAGTAAGATATCTTATAGCCCCATTTGTGAAGGGTCTGGTAGCCCGGATGCAGGTAGTGAAGATAGCAGAGATGCATGTAATCCGCTTTTACATATTCAGTTACACGTCTCAGATAAAAGCAGATATTGACCGCCAGAGGCATGATCGATAACGGTCCGGCAATCAGGGCGGTCTTTATATCGGGATTCAGCCTTTTTATATTGGCAATAACGCGCGGATCAAAGCTGGAGACAATTACCCGTTCCTCTAAATTAAAATTCTGTATGGTATCGAGAATCAGCTTTTCGAGGCCCTTTTCCTTGACATCAAAGACGATTTGAATAGGATTGTCGATTTCACTTAATATTTCGTTTATGCTGGTTGTCGGCTCCTGGTCATATATTTTCAGCTTTTTGAAGTCCTCCAGGTTGATTTCGGAAAGCTCAAGATGATGTCCGGTCAGGCGGGAGAGATTGAAATCATGGCAGGCCACCAGTTGACGATCCTTTGTGGCGCGGATATCGATTTCAATTGAATCGGCACGGAACGCGACTGCCTTGCGAAAAGCATTCAGGCTGTTCTCTGCAAAGTGATGTGAAGCTCCCCTGTGTGCGCAGACCTTTGGAATCATAAGCAGATTTTATGAATTCTCTGAATTAAAGCAAGAATAATCTCGTTTAATGCGCTGATAGCTTGACCCCGGGCGGGATATTCGTAAATTGTCTGGTCGAATGGTATGCAAAAAAACATTTGAAAATGAACAATAGAAAAAAGAAAATTCTTATTACGGGCGCCGCCGGTCTTTTGGGACAGGCTCTTCTGCGCACATTCAGGCGGGATCATGATCCGATAGCGGTTATTAATCGAACCGGACTTCCTGATGAATTCAGTGATATAGATCAGGTTGAAGCCGACCTTGCCGATCCGCAGGCGGTACGAAGTATAATTGAAGAGAATAAGGTCGATTCGATAATCAATTCGGCCGCCTGGGTCGATGTTGACGGATGTGAGCTGGACAGGAAACGGGCCTACAGGGCCAATTACCTGATAGCCAAAAACATAGCCGATACAATCGAAAATAAGCAAATCGACCTGATACAAATTTCCACCGATTATATATTTAATGGCAAAAGGCATCCGGGCAAAGTCGATGACCCGCCCATGCCGCTGAATTACTATGGCGAGACTAAATTGATGGCAGAGAAGTATATCAATCAGAAATGCCGCAATTATCTTATCGCCCGCACATGTGCATTGGTAGGGGCGCCCAATCAGGGACAGACCAACCTGATCAACTATTTTTATGAATCGCTTGAATCCGGAAAGGAAATCAATGCGCCGGCTGACCTGCGCGCCAATCCGATCTGGGTCAATGATTTATCTGAGCTCCTGCTGGAGGCTGTCGAGCGCCGGATTCAGGGCGTGGCTCATCTGGCCGGCAAAGATTATCTAAGCCGCTATGAGTTCGCCTGCATATTTGCCGAAGTCTTTGAATTCAATATAGATCTGGTCATACCGGTCTCATCAGAAAACCAGGATCGTCCCGCCACCCGGCCATCATACGCAGGTCTGGATATTTCGGAAACAGAACTTCGCTTCGAAACCCCACTGCCCACAATCAGAGATATGCTCGAGCGCATGAAAAAGGGCCTGGCATAGAAAAAAATTCCGCCCATCAAAGCAATTTTTTCTAATAATTATCCTCCAAAAGCCGCACCGTTTCTCGATGAAACCATATAAATAGTTGTCATTTAAGGCATTATGCGATCCATTTCATTCTGGCATAGGGCTTGCTTTTTGTTTTGCCGGAAGGAAAATGCCTTTAAATCGGATTTGGAGAGGCATCAATGACAAAATTACCAGTATGGTTTTATAGCTTTTTACTGATTTTATTTCTATTAAGCGGACAGCTTCGGGGACAAGACTCGTCTGATAAAGACGAGATGCTGGAGCGTCTGCGCAACATGCAGACTAATCAGAAAGATCTGGGGCAGGACTATTATGAGACTCCCCGGATATATGATGATTCCTCATATCTGGATAGCGTCGGCGGGATGATTCACAAGAAGCGTCAGGATTACCTTACGCCGCAGGAAAAGATTGAGGAATCCTCAACGAGCGACACAACCGAGCAATGGAAACAGGCCAAACAGCCGGATCAGGTTATTCCCAAACCTGGACCGGACAGGCTGGAGTTGTTTGGAGCCAGGCTGTTTTCCGGGGATGTGTCCAATTTCGCCCCGGCGCCTATTTCAACCGTACCTCCCGACTACAAGCTGGGGCCGGGTGATAATCTTATTGTTCATATGTGGGGCCGGGTTGATTTGGAAATGAATCTGACGGTCGATCGTGAAGGCAAAATATTCATACCCAAAGCGGGTGAAATCGCCGCATTCAACCTGACGCTCGATCAGTTCAAGGAACGTCTAAAAAATCGTTTACGGTCAATCTATTCCGATTTCGAGCTTGGTGTAACCCTGGGCAAAATCCGCACCATCAGGGTCTATATCTACGGAGAGGCAAAAAAGCCGGGCGGGTATACCTTGAGCTCGCTTTCTACGCTTTTAAATGCCCTTTATAACTGCGGCGGACCGGGTCAAAATGGCTCGATGCGAAACATTCGTCTGATCAGATCGGGCGAGGTTATAGCTACAGTAGATTTATATGAATTTCTGCTCAACGGCAACACGCAGGATAATCTCAAGCTGCAATCAGAGGATGTAATCTTTGTGCCCATAGTCGGCCCGCGTGTTAAGCTGCGCGGCGAAGTGAAACGTCCGGCAATCTACGAAATCAAGGGCGGCGAGACTCTTCTGGATGCCATCCAGCTGGCCGGTGGACCTGATGATGAGGCCTTTCTGGGGCGGGTGATGGTTGATCGCATAGTCGAGGGCAAAAGCCGTGAACTATTGGATTTATCACTTGCAACACTCGAAGATCTCAGGAAAAATGATATCGCAATACAGGCCGGGGATGATATCTCGGTCTTTGGCATATATGAACGCCGTGATAATGTTATCTGGCTGACCGGCCATGTGAAGCATCCCGGCGCATATCAGGTGCAGGAACAACAAACCATATCCTCTCTTCTGGCCTCCGGTAATGAGCTCAAGGAAGAGACATACATGGCTCGGGCCGACCTGATCCGTACTCATTCAGATGGCAGTAAAGAGCTGATTCCATTCAATCTGGAAAAGGCCATAAATGCCGACAGCCTGCATAATCATCTTTTACAGGCCAATGACAGCCTGCGCATCTATGGAAGCTGGGAGGTTGTGCGCGAAAAATTCGTGCAGATCGAGGGCGAGGTTCACAAGCAAGGCGAATACAAGCTTTATGATAACATGCGTATATCCGACCTGATTTTCATGGCGGGCGGCTTGAATCGCAGTGCATATATGCTCACCGCTGAAGTTGCCCGACGGGCTCCCGGCGCCAAGACGGAAATTATATATGTCGATCTGGAAGATATATACATCAACGATGATCACACCTCAGATATAGAATTGCAGGAATACGATCAGGTCTTTATCCGCCGCGTGCCGCACTGGGATCTGGATAATTTCGTGACCATTACCGGTGAGGTCCGCTTCCCGGGCGAATATGTCCTGCATGAAGAAGATGAAACGCTGTATGACCTGATCATGCGCTCAGGTGGTTTGACCTCGGACGCCTTTGCATTCGGTACAGTTTTTATCAGGGGCGAGATTCAGAACAAGCTGGAACTGATGAATCTCAGCAACATTCTCGACCGTTCCAACCCGATCAGGTTCGATTCGGTCGGCAATCCCAATCGCACAGCAATACTGGAATACAATCCAAAAGAGTTGTCGCGCATGGTTATCGACCTTGACCTGATACTCAAATCCAGGGGTACGCAGGGCGATATCATTCTGCAGAAAGGCGATGAGATCTACATACCGCCTTTGCCCTCGGGGGTACAGGTTACCGGTGCGGTGGCCTCATCCGGGACAATCCAGTACATGTCCGATAAAAAGGCCAGCTACTACGTTGACCGGGCCGGGGGCTATCTTCCGCATGCCGACAAAGACCAGTTGCGGGTGATTCGCGCCAATGGTCAGGTTGTGCCGCGCGGCAAGGCAGGCGGTTACAAGATCGGCCTGGGTGACGTGGTCATGGTTCCCTCTAAGATTATCAAGGAAAAAAGCGTGGGGCAGACTATTCTGACCTCAGTTTCGATAATATCGAGCATAGCAACTACAATCTTTATTTTAGACAGGCTATAGGGTGAAATTATGGGGAGAAATCAAAAATCTAAAAAATCAACAGACAGAAAATCGAACAGGACGCCCAGGTTTTTGAAGGCACTGAACATAGTACTGGCCGACAAGAAATTCCTGTTTGCCACCATCGCGGTTGTTTCCATTGCATTGACGATAGTTCTGACGCAGAGTATACATAAAAGTTACACCTCCTCCGTTTTTGTCTATCCATCCGGCTCTCATCTGATCAAAGGTGTCAGCACGGAAATGCCAGAAGAGGCATATCTTTTGGAGAGAAGCGGAAGCACAATACCGTTTGAATCATACCCGATGATACTCAAGTCATCCGAAGTGCTGACCCATGTAGCCGGGCATAAATATGAAATCGACATAGAATTCAATAAATATCATCTGGACCTGATGGACTATTTCCGCATGGATAATATCGCCCTGGCAATCGATCGATTAAACAGCATTACCAGCATTGCGCCGGCGGCAAATGGGGAATACCTGCAACTGTCGGTTACCAGCAAATATCCGGATTTGTCGCGCCAGATGATCACAGTCTATATCGAGGGCCTGGAAAAGTATCTGCGTACAGCCCGGGAAAAAGAGATTGCCTTGATGATCGAGCATCTTGAGACTACAAAAGCCGAAATAGCTGAAAGCGATACATTGTCTCGATCCACGAGGAAAGCGCTGGAAAAAAGTTTGGGCGACAGGATCGGCATGCTGGCCCTGGCGCTGGAAAATCCGAGCCGTGATTTCCGAACCGTATATCAGGCTCATACGGTTTTGAACAATGCTTTTGTGAGCAAATATTTTTATGCTATTCCGGTTATGGCCGGGCTCATAGTTTCCCTGGGGCTTCTGGGGTATTGCTGGCGCGATGAATATCGTGTGCTTAAACCCAAACGCAGAAAATCAACCGGCCCGGTGAAGCTCAAACGTCCGGCAGAGACAGCTCCAGCCGCCCAACAGACCAAAACACGGACCACCAGGACCCGGCGAAAGAAACCGTCCACGCCCAGGAAGGCAGAGAAGGTATGAAAAAAATAATTCTTTGCACGGGAGTGCGCCCTGATATAATTCGCCAGGCGCCAATTTATTTTGAACTGAAGAAACATCCGGATCTTTTTGAGGTGCATCTGCTGCATACGGGCCAGCATTATGATTACAACCTGAGCCAGGTGTTTTTCGAGCAATTCAATCTGCCCGAACCATCATTTAAGATAGAATCCGGCTCAGGAAGCCCGGCCTTCCAGATTTCCACCGTGATGCGCGTATGCGAAAGCATCTTTAAAGAGCAGAGGCCTGATCTGGTAATCACCTGCGGGGATTCCAATTCCGCACTGGGAACGGCCCTGGCGACGGCCAAACTGAATCTGAAGCTGGCACATATGGAAGCCGGATTAAGGTCAAATGACAGGTCGGAGTCCGAGGAGATCAATAGAATCCTGATCGATCGAATCACCGCTATGATGTTCACCAGTTGCGATGAAGCCAATTTAAATCTGATCAAGCAGGCGGTTGATGTGGAGCAGGTATTCCTGGTGGGCACAACCGCAATCGATACACTAAGGCATTTCCAGCCGCGTGCAAAGAAATCTGACATACTCGACAAGCTCAATCTCGAAGGCCAGAAATATCTTCTGACGACAATTCACCGCAGTATGAATATTGAAGATGATCGGCGTTTGCGTAAGATCATTAAGCTGATATCCTCGGCAGCTGAACGTACAACAGTAGTATTTCCAATTCATCCCCATACTCGCCGCAGGCTGGAGGAGATTAACGAGAGTCATGCGGTTCTCAACAACAGAAATATCAGGTTATGCGATCCTCTCGGTTATTTTGAATTTCTGCAGATTGAACAGAATGCAGTATTGGTTCTGACCGATTCACGCGGTGTTCAGGACGAGAGCACATATCTGGGCATACCCTGCCTGACTCTCCTGCCCGCCACGGTTCGCAATGCCACTATCAGCGATGGCACCAACCGTTTGGTTGATCTCGATCAGGACAAGATTATGCGCCAGATCGAGTATCATCTCGAGGGCGGCACGGTGGTTATCAAAAAGCCTGCATTCTGGGAAGGTCAGGCGGCTGAAAGGGCGGTCAGGATATTAAGCGAACAGCTTTTCGAAAACGGCAAAACAGAATCAAAACAGAAAGCAATGAATACAACCGGCAAAGTCAAGATGCTGACCAACCGGTAGAAAAAGGGAACGCTGAAAGGTAGACGAGAAATGACAGGTATCGGAAGAAACGGGCCATAGCAGTATAAATCTCTAAACGCAGGCTGCCTCTATGAACCTGAATGCCAGATATGACCAGATTGATGGTCGCGAATTCGAGAAGCTGATCACCTCCGCGGGAGGTTTTCAGAGTCTTGAGGAATTTTGCCAGTACTTTTCATCCCGCGAATGGATTTTTGCCACCCGCAAAAAACATGAAATAGTAAATATTCTCAGAACGAAATATCCCGGATTTCTGAAAGAAGTTCTCGGACGGGCGGAGATGACCACTGAAAACTGCTTCGACATTCTGGGCAGCGGGCCGACATACCTGGGCGCCAAAATCGACTGGCATATGGATTTCAAGTCGGGACGGATCTGGAAGAAGGATTTCTTCATGAATGTCCCCACCATGTACTGGGGCGACAGGTCGGATGCCAAGGTGCCTTGGGAGATTTCGCGCTTTTATTTCGGCCCGGATCTGGCAATCGCCCACAATATCTGTCATCTGCGCAAATATATAGCCAAATTTTCATCCATGGTCGAGGACTGGATTTATGAAAATCCATTTCCCTATGGTATCAACTGGGCCAGTTCCATGGAAGCCTCGGTACGAGCAATTAACTGGATAGCAGCCTATGAGCTATTCGAGCCGCAGCTGTTTACCATAAACTTCAAGTCCAAATTTTTCGCCTCGCTTTACCAGCACGGTAAATTTATCTGGGAAAACCTGGCCAACTATGGCCCCGGAATCAACAATAACCATTACCTTTTCGATCTGATCGGGCTTCTGGTGCTGGGAAGGGTTTTTGATTTCAATGATGAGGGGCATGGATGGTACGAGTTCGCTTATGGCGAACTGGAGAATGAAATCTTTAACCAGGTCAGCCCCGATGGTACCAGTTATGAATCATCGCTCAACTATCAGATTATCATGCTTGAATTGTATCTGTTTGCAATAAACTTCGAGAAGCGTTTCGGCAGTGAGTTCTCCGATCAGGTCAAGGCGCGACTGATGCAATGTTGCGCATCGCTATACCATCTCTCCAAGGCGGATAATACCGTACCCAACCTTGGCGACAGCGGTTCCGAACGGCTCTTCAAGCTGCGTAATCGTGATGAACGCAATATTTGTTATCTTCTGGAGCTGGCCTCGGTAATTATTGGTTTGAAGGGATTTCATGCCGATAAGGTGAAGCCCGATATCGAGCTTCTCTGGTGGTGCGGACCGCTGAAACTGGATGACTATATCGCCTCTCTGGTCAAACCGCGTGCGCGCAAAGAAGCTGCATTTTTCGAGGATTCGGGATTAGCGGTTATGCGTCATGGTGAGAATTATCTCGGTTTCTTTGCCAATACTATCAATAGCGTGGAATGGGGAGGGCACAAGCATAACGACCTTCTGGCGATAGAATATTCCCATGGCCGGGATAATTTCATCGTTGATTCAGGTACCTATGTATACACCGGCGATCCCTCGGGCAGAAATTATTTCCGGCGCACATCGTCACATTCGACCCTTGAGGTTGATGGCCAGGAAATTAACCGCTTTCTCCCGAAAATACTGTTTTCCATCAGGCGTGACGCTGAAATTCGCGAAGTTGAATGGGAAAACGAGGAAGATCATATTTTTGCGACAGCCGAACATTCGGGCTATTCGCGCCTTGAAAATCCGGTAATTGTCAGGCGCTCGATACATCTCAGCAAAAAACAGGAATTATTTATTATAAAAGACGAGTTTATGGGTTCCGGCCGTCACCTGATGAGCGGAAATCTGATCCTGGAACATGGCGTGAAAGTCGGCATACTGGAAAACCATATTTTCCTGAAATCCCCGTCCGGCAAGATATGCGTGGTCGTCATACCCCATGATGACTGGCAGATCGAAAAGATCCCGCATTATATCTCAAAATCCTACGGGCAGGTTGAGGAAACCTGGAAACTGCGTTATTCGAAAATGAGCCATGCCCCGCAAACATGTATCTGTGGACTGTTTGTGGTCAATGATTTCATAGAGATAGACCGGCATGTGAGGGAGTTCTACGCTCTGGCCGACAGGCTGGGATGGTTCAGCAAGAGCGGGACCAGACTGATAATGAAGCGCGGAGAGGAAAGGCATATTTCAGAGAATGAGGTGAGCCGTGTACTGACCCCGGACCTTGGCCAGATAATCGATGAGATGCAAACGGTGCAAAAAGATTCCGAATGATTCCGCTCCAAAATGGAGAAATGCAAAAAAATATTATGATCCCCATATACTTAGACAAAATCGACCTGCGTTGGCGTAAAGCGATCCGGAAAAAGTCCGAAATATTATCTATAAGATCTATATCAGTAGCAGGGCTGTTAAAATCCAGCAAAAGTGGGCTTGTTTTTGGGGGGAATTATATATGCTAAAAGAGAAGATGATGATACTCAGGCGGCTGCATACCGTTTGCGATATTCTGCTGACGGTGTTTGCATTTTATTCCGCCAATCTCCTGGCGCAGTTGATTAGAAGCGGCAATTGGCGCGGCTTCGATCAACTGACCGTTTCAACCTCGGATTTTCTGATCGTGGCCGCAATCTGGGCATTATTTACACTCAATCAGAACACTCATTACGCCTATCGCACCAAAATATACAGTGATATGTTCAAACCTGTGCTGTTTCTGGTGCTGAAGGGCGCCTGCGGTTACCTGATCTGGATTTACGCAACAAAAAGTCCATATCCGGGACGTATATTCCTGGCTCTGTTTTTAACATTGGATTTCTCTTTTCTATTGCTCCTGAGATTATGTGTAATTAAGTTCCTGCAAATGGCACGGGCAAAAGGACGAAACTGCCAGCAGATATTCGTGGTTGGCACCGGCGCCGAGGCCCGCAAAGTGATAGATGACATCGTTGACAATCCCAAATGGGGCATTCGTATACTGGGCATACTGGATGTTTTTCCGGTTGATCGCCTGTGGCGCTATCGAGATATTCCGCTGGCCGGAAGTATTAAGGATCTGGATGAGCTGATTAAATGTAATCAGGTCGACTATATCGTTTTCGCCGCAAATCGCAAATATCTCGATAAGGTATATAACTCCATCCGGCTGTGCGAGAAGATGGGTGTAAAATGTTGCCTGATGACCGATTTCATTGAGACCCGTATGGCCCGCAAGCAGATCGGCGAATTCCTGTTCCGTCCGGCTATATTCTATTCAACAGTAGAAGAACATAACTCATCCAGATATATAAAGATTGCATTTGACCGTCTGGGGGCTCTTTGTTCAATCATAATCGCTTTACCGCTGTATCTGGTTATTTCCATCCTGATCAAGCTGACCTCAAAAGGTCCGGTCTTTTTCAAGCAGGAACGCTGCGGCCTGAATGGCAGGCGGTTCAAGATGCTCAAGTTCAGGACGATGGTGGAAAATGCCGAGCAGCTAAAAAAAGAACTGATGAGCAAAAATGAGATGGATGGCCCGGTCTTTAAAATCGCCGAGGATCCCAGGATTACGAAGATTGGCAGGATTTTGCGCAAGACATCGCTGGATGAGATTCCTCAACTGTTCAATATTATCAAGGGGGATATGTCATTCGTGGGACCTCGTCCGCCACTTCCCGATGAGGTTCGTCAGTACAACCGCTGGCAGAGAAGAAAACTGTCGGTAAAACCCGGATTAACATGTCTCTGGCAGGTTGGCAAGCGCAATGATACGACATTCGAAGAGTGGATGAAACTCGATCTTAAGTATATCGATAACTGGTCCCTGTGGATGGATACCAAAATCCTGCTGCGCACGATTCCAACCGTGCTGAATGGGACAGGTAAATAAAGCGACAGTTTTCCGAGGGCTGTAGATATGCGAAAAACGTTCATTATTACAACATTTCTGATGCTGTTTGTCATCCCCGGTCTGTATGGGCAGAGTCTGCCTCTGGACAATAATTTTCACAGCTACCAGAACAGGCTGGTGGGGCGCCTGATAGACCGAGGAATTCTCGATCTTGAATTCTGGTCATCCCGGCCATATACCATTGATGATATCCGTAATGCGGCACAAAAGGCATTAGAAGAAAGTGACATTAATCTTTCTGCGCTGGATCGCAGTCTGCTCCTGGCGATCATAGAGGACCTGAACAGATTTGATACTGATGATAGCGGGCTTCATGCCGGGCTTGATTTTTCCAGCGCGGGTATATCTCCCCAAAATGGCAAAAGCTATAGCGCCGAATCGCTGAGGGGACGATTCGGGCTTAAGCTGCGTAAAAATATCGGGCTATGGACCGAGTTTGCATTGGATGAGTCCCTTGCTGATGACACCATGTATGAGGGCAAGGTCTGGCGTTCGCTGGCCGGCCAGGTTGAACTGGCCTATGTGCAATTTGACATGGATAATGTGATCGTCAGCGCAGGACGTCAGAAATCATCATGGGGCCCGGGCCGTCGCGGGAACATGCTCCTATCATCACATTCGCAGGCTATGGATCAGATCAAGCTCGAAGCCGAATACGGTCCGGCACGGTTTACATCCATTATCGCGGTCCTCGATCGTGAAGAAAATATGCTGCATCTCGTGGATACCAGCCTGGACTGGGATATCAACAGGTATTTTTCGGCCCATCGGCTGGAGGTAATGCCCTATGATAAATTATCCCTGGGCGTTTCCGAATCGGTAATCTATGGCGGAGCCGGCAGGAGTCTGGAGCTTTACTATTCCAATCCATTGACATGGTATCATGGAGAGCAGCTTAACGAAAAGAATGATGATAATACATTTATATCATTCGATGCAACATGGTACCCGAAGTGGGGCGTGAAACTCTACGGCGAACTTCTGATTGATGATTACCAGATTGACAATGAAACCGCGGGTGATAATGAGCCCTCGGAGATCGGCTATCTGGCCGGATTCAACCTGATTGAACCGATTGGAATCGATGGCCTTGACTTCTCGTTTGAATACGCTCGTGTTAACAACTGGACCTATAACCAGAAAAACAGCCATAATCGCTATATTCATCACAACAGGCTGATCGGACATTTTCTGGGGCCTGATCGCGAGAGCTACTATTTTGCGGTGAAGAAATGGTTCGGATGGGGTGCCTGGGCAATTCTTTCTTATGAACGGCAGAATTCCGGGCAGGGCAATGTTTTTTCGGATTGGAGCGAGCCCTGGATCTATGCCGGACCATCTTACAGCGAACCATTCCCCAGCGGCACGGTCGAACATATGGACATCCTGGGACTGTCGATCAAGCTCTTCAAATGGCGCAACCTGCAAATCGATTTTGACAATTACTTTTACTTCTATGACAATATGGACAATATCAGAGGAAATTCCGAAAGCGCTTATCGCGGAAGATTGCAGGTCAGGTACCTGATGGGATTGCTCTAAGAATCAGATATTGAATCTGAACAAGGCCACATCACCATCTTTAAAAACATATTCCTTGCCTTCAACACGCAGGCAGCCATGTTTTTTTGCTTCAGCCTCAGAACCGTATTTTACCAGCTCATCATATGAATATATCTCGGCCTTGATAAAACCTTTTTCGAAGTCATGATGTATTGCGCCTGCGGCCTGAGGAGCCCTGGTGCCCTGCGGCACTGTCCAGGCATGAACCTCTTTGTCGCCACCCGTGAAATATGTTATCAGTCCCAGGAGTTCGAATGACTTGCGGATCATCTTATCCAGCGCCGACTCGGAAAGACCCATATCCTGCATGAAATCTTCGCGATCGGATTCATCAAGTTCAGTCAGTTCGGCCTGGATTTTGGCGCACATGCAAACCAGGTCGATATCCTTGCCCGACAGTTTTGATTTGTATTCTTTCTCTATCTCGGTCATGCGGGGGATATCGTCCTCGGAGACATTTATAATGATCAGCTTGGGTTTCTGGCTCAGGTACTGAAAGCCCTTGATAATTTTGAACTCATCGGCAGTGAATTCCATTTCGCGCAACGGATTCTCGGCCTCCAGATGAGCCTTGATCTTTTCCAGGAGATGCATTTCGCGCTTAGCTTTTTCATCGCCAGCCAGACGGGCCTGGCGGCTGATTCTTTCCAGGCGCGATTCGGTCAGAATAAAGTCGTTGAAGATCAGCTCGCTTTCCACATTTTCAATATCTCGCATCGGATCGACAGAGCCATCGGGATGAACGATTATATCATTTTCGAAAGCACGAACCACATGGGCAAAGACCTCCGGCTCTCTCATTGCGGGCGGGATATCTTTTTCCGACCGTTTACCATCATCACGCTTGCCGCTCACACCGGCCACATCCATAAATTCGATTTCGGCATAGGTGATCTTGGCAGGTTCATATATCTTTACAAGTTCCTCGACTCTTTGATCGGGGACTTTGACTATTCCGCGCAATACCTCGGCTTTGCCTGCCGCCATATGCGATTCCTGGCGATGCGGGCAGACAGCCTGGAATACAGTTGATTTTCCCGATTGGGAAAGTCCGATTATACCGATTTTCATAGCAGTCCTTTTAAAAATCCAGTTCAGTATCAGGGTTTATACATTTCCAGCAGGAATTTGAGGTTGACCGGATCCATCTCCCTGCCATCCTCTTCCTTGGGGGTTTCAAGCAGTTTGGGAATACTTGCCAGCCGTTTATCATTCATAATGAACTTGAATGCGTCTGCGCCGATCTGGCCCTTGCCGATATGCTCATGACGGTCACGGCGCGATCCGAATTCCTTCTTGGAATCATTGAGATGAATCGCCTTGAGATAGTTCAGGCCGATTATATCATCAAATTTAGCCATAGTGGCGTTATAGTTTTTGCGGTCGCGGATCTCATATCCGGCAGCAAAGATATGGCAGGTGTCCATGCAGACCGAAATACGTTCTTTATTCTCGATGCCATCGATCATTTGTGCCAGTTGCTCGAATGTGTGCCCCAGGTTGGTGCCCTGACCGGCGGTTGTTTCCAATGATACCCGGGTTTGGATATGCGCATGTTTGTCGAAAATCATGTTAAGCGTATCGACGATTTTCCTGATCCCGATTTCCTCGCTGGTGTCAAGATATGATCCCGGATGAAGCACCAGATCCATGATGCCCAGTTTATCGCATCTTTCCAGTTCATCGACCAGGGCATCGATAGATTTCTTGTAGATATCCGGTTTGGGTGAGGCGATATTGATCAGGTAGGCGGTATGGGCTATGACCGGATCGATTCCGGCTTCCTCTTTATCGATATGAAATTTCTCGATTTCCTCGTCGCTGTAAACTTTTCCGCGCCATTGATTATTGGACTTGGTGAAGATCTGTATGGTATTGCATTTAACCGCCGCGCCATGAGCGATGGCATTGAATACTCCGCCGGCAATCGACATATGTGCCCCCAGAAGCGGACGGTCTTTGGCTTTTTTGCCCGGCATCAGTACAGCCTGCCCCTCTTGTTCAGGTATGCGAATAGCGAGAGATCATAGGATTGTGATGTGTCGATCACATGATAGTCGATATTGGACATACGGCACTCGCGCGAAAAGTTATCGAAGACTTTACCGAATTCCTTCTCATAATCCTGCCTGATCTGCCACGGCAGGGTGGTGATTTCCTCGCCCGTTTCCATATCCTCGAATATGGCCTCGCGCGGGAATGAAAAATGCCGTTCGGCCGGATCAAGCGTATGCAGGACTATGACTTCATGATTTCTGTGGCGGAAATGTTTAAGTCCTGCGATAATCTTAGCCGGATCATCCAGAAGATCGGACATCAGGATTATCAACCCGCGGCGCTTGATTCGCTCTGCCATTTCATGCAGTGTATCGGAAACATTGGTCCTTTTCGAGGGCTCCATTTTGTCCAGATGCTGCAAGAGTATATGCAGATGCGAGGCCGATGACTTGGGCGGAATATATGTGTGTATCTTTTCGTCAAAACCGACAATTCCAACCGAGTCACGTTGCTTGAGCATCAAAAATGAAAACGCCGCCGCCAGGTATGAACAGTATTCCAGCTTGTGCAGGTATTTCTTGTCGGAACTGTAGCCCATGGAAGCGGAAGTATCCATCAGGATATATGCCTTGAGATTGGTCTCCTCTTCAAACTCCTTGACATAGAAACGGTCGGATTTGCCGTATACCTTCCAGTCGATATAGCGGATATTATCACCCGGCATATACTGCCTGTGCTCGGCGAATTCGACCGAGAAGCCGTGATAGGGGGATTTATGCAGGCCGGCCATGAAACCCTCGACCACCATACGGGCACGCAGTTCCATGGTTTTCAGCCGCGACACAACCTCGGGCCGCAAATATCTTTTATAATCCTGAACTTCTTCGGGCATCTATTTCTATTTCTCTTTGACGTCAGCAATCAGTTTTTCGATAATCTGCTCAGCCCCGACACCGTCAGCCTCGGCATTAAACGATGTAACGATCCTGTGACGCAGAACCGGCTTGGCAACCTCGCGCACATCATCAACCGAGGGTGTGGGACGGCCATCCAGAATAGCACGGGTCTTGGCGCCCAGTATCAGAAACTGTGATGCTCTCGGGCCGGCACCCCAGCTGACCCAGTCCTTGACATAATCGAGCTCATTGCCGTCGCCGGCACGGGTCGATCTGACCAGCCGTACGGCGTAATCGATGACATGGTCCGATACCGGTACACGCCTTACAAGCGTCTGCAAATCTGAAATTTCGGTGCCGGTCAGAACCACGTTGAGTTTTTCTTCCATCAAAGCTGTAGTGGATTTGACTATTGAGTTTTCCTCGTCATAGGAGGGATAATCTATCAGGATATTGAACATGAAACGGTCGAGCTGCGCCTCCGGCAGGGGATAAGTGCCTTCCTGTTCGATCGGATTCTGGGTGGCCAGCACAAAAAACGGCTCCTCCAGTTTGAATGTCTGCCCGGCGGCCGTGACCTCATGTTCCTGCATAGCCTGCAATAAGGCGGCCTGTGTTTTGGGCGGGGTACGGTTGATCTCATCGGCCAGCACGATATTGGCGAAGACAGGACCCTTTACGAATCTGAATGCCCTGCTGCCGGTTGACCGGTCTTCCTCAAGAATGTCGGTACCGGTGATATCCGAAGGCATCAGGTCGGGCGTAAACTGAATTCGCGAAAATTTAAGATCCAGTACCTGCGATAAGGTTGAGACCAGCAATGTCTTGGCTAACCCGGGTACACCGATCAAGAGCACATGACCATTGGAAAGAATGGCAATTAACAGTTCCTCAATAACCTTTGTTTGTCCCACAATCACCTTGCCCACCTCGGATTTGATCCGGTCGCGGGCGTCCCTAAGCTTTTGCATTGATTCGATATCTTTATTATCCGCCACAAGAACTCCTTTCACGAAAGGTGAAAATATACATAATAATACAGTTATTACAAGCAATTGTTTCCGCTCTGTATGATAAGCGGCATAGCGGCAAAAACAAACGGCAGCCGATTGTCCGACTGCCGTTATCCTCAAGCAAAAAGGAGCAAATATATATCTAAATCACTTGCCTTCCGCCTCCAGAACCGCAATAGCGGCCATGTTGACGATATCCGCTACATCCTGGCTGCGATGCAGGACATGAACGGGTTTTTTCAATCCGGCCAGAATCGGTCCCAGCACCTCTGCACCGGCCAGCCTGTGAATCAACTTATAGGCGGCATTACCGGCCTGCAGGTTGGGGAAGATCAGGCAGTTGGCATCACCCTTGATCATCGAGAAGGGAAAGTCCTGATTGGCTATGGCGGGGAAAACTGCAGTATCGACCTGCATTTCGCCATCAACGGTGATATCGGGATGTTTGCTGCGCAGCATTTCAACTGCACGCCGCAGTTTGGCGGTGTCCGGATTCCTGACCGAACCGAAATTGGAGTATGATATCATGGCCACCCTTGGCTCGATATTAAACCTTCGAGCAACCTTGGCGCACATAATTGTGATATCTACCAGTTGCTCGGCGGTTGGATCGAGATTTACTGTCGTATCTGCAAAGAAATATGTCTTATTTCTCAGAATCAGCATAAACACTCCACAGACCGTCGAATAATACTCCTTTTTCTCGATAATCTGCAGGGCGGGACGGATCGTATCCGGGTAATGCTGGCGCACGCCGGAAAGCATGCAGTCCGCTTCATCCATATCGACCATCAGGCCCCCATAGACAATCGGATTTCTGATAGCGGTTATGGCGTCATCAAAGGTTATGCCTTTACGCTGGCGTTTCTCAAAATAGGTTTTGGCATAGCGGACCCTGTCGTCTGAATCGTTATGATCCAGAAGCCTGATTCCATCCAGCGAGATTTCCAGATCATTGGCGATTCCCTCGATTGACTGCTTGCGTCCAATCAAAATCGGGGTTCCGATTCTTTCATCAACTATTTGGCGGGCCGCGCGCAGGATTTTTTCATGAGAGCCCTCGGGGAAGACAATTCGTTTCGGTCTCTGACGGGCTTTGCTGATAATCCGGCGCGAAAGCATGTGCCCGATACCCAGGCGTTGCTCGAGCTGGGCCTTGTATTCCTCTATGTCGATATGCTTTCTGGCCACACCTGTATCCATAGCGGCTTTGGCAACAGCCGAAGCTTCCCAGACCAGGATGCGGGGATCGAATGGTTTGGGAATGATATATTCCGGGCCAAAATGGAAATGTACACCGCCGTAAGCCTTGGCTACTGAATCAGGCACATCGGTCTTGGCCAGTTGGGCCAGTGAGCGTGTAGCGGCCAGTTTCATTTCCATGTTAATCGCTTTGGCATGAACATCAAGGGCGCCACGGAAAATAAACGGGAATCCGAGCACATTGTTGACCTGATTGGGATAATCGGATCGACCCGTGGCCATAATTAAGTCCTTACGCACATCCATAGCATCCTCATAGGTGATTTCCGGATCAGGGTTGGCCATGGCGAATATAATCGGGTTCTTGGCCATTGAACGTACCATATCCTTGCTGACCATATCCTTAACAGCCACACCCACGAAAACGTCGGCACCCTCCATCGCGTCATCGAGTGTGCGACGGTCTGTTTCGCGAGCGAATGCCTCTTTATATTTATTCATCCCCTCGGTGCGTCCTTTATAGATGACACCCTTGGAGTCGGTCATGAGAATATTTTCCGGTTTGACACCCAGGGCCATGTACAGATTGGCACAGGCCACACCGGCCGCTCCGGCCCCACAGAAGACCGCCCGGATCTTGTCGATGTCCTTCTCCACAAGTTCCAGCGCATTCAGAAGGGCGGCGCCGGAAATTATCGCCGTGCCGTGCTGGTCATCGTGAAACACCGGAATATTCAATTCGCGCTTGAGAGTTTCCTCGATGTAGAAGCATTCCGGGGCCTTGATATCTTCGAGATTTATGCCTCCGAATGTCGGCTCGATAAGCTTACAAACCTTTATGACCTCATCCGGGTCCTGACTGTCGACTTCAATATCAAAAACATCAACATCGGCAAATCTCTTAAACAATACGCCCTTGCCCTCCATAACAGGCTTGCCGGCTGCTGCGCCGATGTTTCCCAGACCCAGTACCGCCGTTCCATTGGATACCACGGCTACCAGGTTGCCCTTTGCGGTGTATTCGAATACATCATCAGGATTTTCAGCGATCTTCAGGCATGGCTGAGCCACACCGGGAGTGTAGGCCATGGATAGATCGCGTTGAGTTGCAGTAGGTTTGGAAGGTATAACCTCGATTTTACCTTTTCTTCCTTTACTGTGGTAATCGAGAGCTTCCTGATTCTTAATCACTTTACCATCTCCTCAAAAAAGAGTCAGCTTTGTTCAAAATATTCGCGCAATAAAGTACCTGGCAATTTCTTTGTCAAGCGATTTAGAAAAATATATTATGTTGTTGTAAGATGTTTGCTATGAGTGGGTTCTCTCTGTCGGGCGGACCTTTTTGGGTGGAATTATTATATGTGGAAGGTCACTGACGGCTGACTTGCTTTGCCTTAGAGTGTTTTACCCTGCCGAATATCCTGTAGCGATAGCGCTGGACCAGATCATAAAGCGCATCCCGCACCGAGCGAGGGATCAGCCCGAAAATTGTCAGAATCTGCCAGAATCCGCCGAGATGATAGAGGATGCCCAGGATCGCATCGCTTTTGATCTGAAGACGGCCGCGGCGGATCAGAATCACTGTGTCTCTGCGCGCGAAGGGAAAATTATGTTCCCTGAGCATCTTTTTCGCCTGATCGGTGTGCAGGCCGACCAGTTTGAATCTGCCGGATGTGTCCTGCGACCTGATAAATCTGACGGTATTCATGCACAGGCTGCAATCGGAGTCATAAATGACGGCAGCCTTTTGATTCCGGTATTTCTCTTCCTCTTTATTCATCGCCATAAAAAAGCCCCCGATTTTGCGGGGGCCTTTGATTTAATTAATTTCAATTATGCTATCCAGATAGTCTTGACATTCACAAATTCGCGAATTCCAAAGATGGAAAGTTCGCGGCCGTAGCCGGATTTCTTGACTCCGCCGAAAGGCAGACGAGGATCGGATTTGGTCATACCATTGACGAACATTGCGCCGGTTACAACCCTGCGGGCGACATTCTCTGCACGACCGATATCGCGCGACCAGACCGAACCGCCCAGTCCGAATTCGGAATCATTGGCAACCTCTATCGCTTCCTCTTCGTTCTTAACCGGAATAATCGCCGCCACCGGGCCGAATGTCTCCTCATCGTAGACCTTCATGCCCTTTTTGACGTTGGTTATCACTGTCGGTGGATAAAATGCACCCGGGCCCTCCATCAGTTTTCCGCCGGTCAGCAGCTTGCCGCCTTTTTCCAGCGATTGCCTGACCTGTTCATGAAGCTCATCGCGCAAATCCGCTCGAGCCATGGGCCCGATCTGTGTATCCTGTTTGAGAGGATCACCTACCGTCAATGATTCCATCATCCTGGTCATGCCATCTTCAAATTCACTCAGCTTCGATTCATCGACAATAAATCTCTTGGCGGCGATACAGCTCTGGCCATTATTGATCATACGCGCCTTGGATGCGGTAGCAACACATGATGGTATATCGGCGTCATCAAGGACTATATATGGATCCGATCCGCCCAGTTCCAGCACGGTTTTCTTTAACTCACGACCCGCTACTGATGCCACCGCGCTTCCTGCCGGTTCGGAGCCGGTTAATGTGACCGCTTTTACTTTGGGGTTAACTATCACATCTTCTACCAGCCGGGAACTGATCATGAGCGTCCTGAAGGCATGTTCCGGGAAACCTGCTTCGCGGAAAACTTCCTCGATTGCCAGCGCACATCCGGGTACGTTTGATGCGTGCTTGAGAAGTCCTGTATTTCCGGCCATAAGCGCCGGGGCGGCGAAACGAAATACCTGCCAGAACGGGAAATTCCAGGGCATAACCGCCAGCACTGTGCCCAGCGGCTGATAGGCCACATAGCTTTTGCTTGCATCCGAATTCATGATTTCATCGGCCAGGAATTTTTCGGCGTTTTCGGCATAAAAATCACAAACCCAGGCGCATTTTTCAATTTCGGCCCTGCCCTCGGTCACAGCCTTGCCCATCTCGAGGGCCATCAGTCTGGCATATTCTTCGCTGTGATTCCTGAGATATTCGGCCGCCTTTCTCATCAGGTCGGAACGATGGGCAAAATCGGTTTCGCGCCATTTCAGCCAGGTATCATCGACCTGATCGATGATCTCATTGATCTGGTCGGCGCTGTGCTCATCATACTCCCTTAAAACTTTATTGGTTGCGGGATTGATAGATTTCATATTTTCCACCTTTTCTCTATTTCAAAATATTATTTACATCTGTATTGCGGTTTAGCTTATCGGTCAATTCATAGTTTACCGATGGATCAATTGGAATCTCTATGATACAAAGCTCCTGGGAGGTTATGGCTTCTTTCAGGACCTTTTTCAGGTCACCGAGAGTTTTTGGTGAATAGCCGTTGATTCCAAAGCTTTCGGCGAATTTTATGTAATCCGGATTTGTCAGGGCCGTGCCGTATTTTTTGCCTGTATGCCCGATCTGTTTCCATGATATCAGACCGTAGTCATTGTCATTGAACACAATAATCGTATAGCCGACCCCTATCCTTTTGGCAGTCTCGATTTCCTGGGCATTCATCAGGAACCCCCCGTCGCCCATAGCCGCAACCACTTTCTTATCCGGATATGCCAGCTTGGCGGCAATACCGCCCGGCAGAGCGATGCCCATGCTTGCCAGGCCATTGGATATGATCACCGAGTTGGGCTCATAGACCTGGTAATTACGCCCGATCCACATCTTATGGCTGCCCACATCGCTTAAAAGTATGTCACCCTCATCCATATACTCGCGGATAATCTGCAATGCTCCCGGAATTGTGAAGACATCATCCTCCTTAAGCGTGTAACTTGCGAAATCATCCAGAATGGCCTTGCGGATCGGTTTATACCATTCTGAGTCAAAGCGCACCTCCTCGGCTTTGACCTTGATATTTAATTCCCAGAAGACAGCCGAGATATCGCAGACAATTTCCAGTTCGGGCTGATAAAACTCATAGACCTCCGCCGGAAGGAAATCGACATGAATGATTCTATTATCCTTGTTTCCGTTCCAGTATTCCGGCGCCCATTCGGCAATATCATAGCCGACCGTGATTATCAGATCGGATTCGTCGATTGCTTTCATGGCATAGTCACGGGCCTGGAGGCCGACTGCAAAGAGGGAATGCTCATCATTGTCGGAGATGGCTCCCTTGCCCATGAATGTCGAGACCACAGGAATACCGGTACGCTCCACGAACTGGCGCAGATGTTTGGAGGCCATTTTGCGAATCGCGCCATTGCCTGCCAGAATCAACGGTTTCTTTGCAAAGCGCAGAAGCTCCAGCGCCTGGTTGATAGCTTTGTAATCCGGAGCGGCGCGCCTTAAGCGAACAGGTTTAATCGGCTCCAGGCTGCATTCCTCGGCAGCGACATCCTCGGGCAATTCAAAATGACATGCGCCCGGCTTTTCCATCTCAGCCAGTTTGAATGCTTTTCGTACCACTTCTGTGGTGATACTGGGATTCTGAATCGAGGCGTTCCATTTGACAATCGGTTTGAACATCTCCACGATATCGATGAACTGATGGCTTTCCTTGTGCAGCCTGTTCGATGATCCCTGGCCGGTTATGGCCACGATCGGGGCCTTGTCCAGATGTGCATCGGCCACACCGGTAAGCAGGTTGGTGGCACCCGGTCCCAGTGTCGAAAGGCACACTCCTGCTTTGCCGGTCAGTCGCCCGTATACATCGGCCATGAATGCCGCGCCCTGTTCCATGCGGGTGGGGATGAATTCTATGCCGGAATCCTCCAGTGAAAAAAGCAGGTCCTCGGTTTCCTCACCGGGCAGACCGAACACATATCTGACCCCCTCATTTTCAAGGCATTTTACAATCAGATCAGAGACTTTCATCTGTACCTCATCAAAGATGTATCATGAGCACCATAATCCGGCGCATCTAATTTACCTCTCAACATGAATCATATGCTATGGTTCCCCCGCTCATCGGTGACAAATCATGATGTCATTATCGAGAATATTTCCGCCGATTTTGATGCCTGCAATTTAATTATATCTTTATGCCGGATATTTGCCGACTATATAATCTGTCAAATAGCGGTTTTCAACTTTCAAGTCACCCAGCCGTGACTTGACAATATCACCTATCGAAATCAGCCCGACAACTTTATCGCCCTCCATGACCGGCAAGTGACGGAACCTGTTTGTGGTCATGAATGTCTCGGCTGTTTCAACTGAATCATCGAGAATGCCCACAATGACTTTCTTTGTCATCAGGTCCTCGACTTTTTTGGACATGGTGTCCTCGCCATCTTGATACAAGCGCCAGAGGATATCACGCTCGGTGATAATACCGGCCAGCTTGTTGTCGCCGCCGCATACCAGTAATGCCCCGATTTTATTTTTGACCAGGATTTTCATGGCGCCGCGGATATCCATCTGAGGTTCCACAGTAACGATATCCCTGCGTTCTTTACGTTCAAGTAGTTCCCTGAGGTTCATTTCGATCCTCCCATTTTTATTAATCAGGTAAGTTGTTTCTAAGGCAGATTCATCATAATCAAGTCACCAAATACGCTTTTCCCGATAATCATAGAACAATCCTGACCGGGCCAAGGTTTTCTATTTTCTCAAAGATTTTTCAGCCGTCTCTTTTCCGAGAATGAATGCCGATTTAAGAATATCAGGCTTATTTTTGACGGCGCCCAGCTGATAATCATCATGGGCATACAGAATTTCGCCTGCGAATTCGACATTGGTCCAGATAAAAAACCCCTTAATAACCGTAATTGCCGGTTGAAATTTTTCTCTTTCACCGCCAACCAGTATATAAATTCCCAGTTTTTTCTTCAAATCCAGTTTGCGAAAATGATAATCAACCTTTTCATAGCCCTCCAGGGGTTTGAAGCAGTTGCATCGATCTATAAGCAGTTTGCATTGCGCGCTGACCGTATCGAAATATATCGGTGATGATACCACCACGATATCTGCCTCAGCGAATTTGTGCAGATAGGGAAAGAGATCGTCCTCAAAAAAGCAGAGATTATCACCGGGCGATTTGCCGCAGGACTGGCAGGGCAGGATTTTTAGATCATTCAAATAAACATGCTCACTCTCAAAGCCATGTTTCCCGGCACCTGATAAAACCTCGCGGGTGAGAATATCGGTATTGGAATCCTTGACCGGTGAACCATTGAAGGCCAGTATCTTCTTATTCCGTGAGCCGTTCATATTCCTCGAAAAGCTTTTCCAGTTCGCGTTCCATGGATGCCTTTTCATCCTGTAATGACTGCAGTTTCTCCCAGTCCGAGGCATTCTCGGGATTTTTCAGCATCTCATTGATTTCATCAAGGCGCGCCTCGGTCAAAACGATTTGCTGCTCGGCTTTTTCGATACGTTTGCGGTGACGGCGCTGTTGCTTGAGCTGTTCCCATTGGGCCTGAGTCTTTTTTTGCGTACCGGTGTCTCTCTGCTTTGCGGCTTTTTCCTCGCGTTCTTTCTTTTTCTCCCGGTAGTATGAGAAATTTCCCAAATATTGATGAATATCCCTGTTTTCGAGCGCCAGGATTTTTCTTACGGTATTATCCAGAAAATAGCGGTCATGCGAAATCAAAAGTACTGTGCCATTAAATTCGTTCAGCGCCTTCTCGAGCATCTTACAGGAGGGTATATCGAGATGGTTGGTGGGTTCATCCAGGATCAGGAAATTAGCCGGGTTATAAAATATCTTGGCCAGAGAAAGACGGCTCTTCTCGCCGCCGGAAAGTGATTTCACCGGTCGGAATATATCATCGCCGGAGAACATGAATCGCCCCAGGTAGGAACGCAGCTCCTCGGCCAGGGCATCGGGTTTTTCCTCCCAGATAACATCGATTACATTGGCATTCAAGTCCAGCCCGGTTAGTTCCTGGTCATAATAGGTGTAATCTACATTATTGCCGATTTCGATCTCACCCCGGTCCGGATTTTCCTGCCCGGTAATCATGCGGATCAATGTTGTCTTGCCGGAGCCATTGGGACCGATCAGTCCGATCTTTTCGCCACGCTCGATATGGAAACTGACATCCTCAAAAATCGTTTTATGTGAATATGATTTTTGCAGATTTTTAACCTCGAGAATTTTCTGCCAGCTTCTTCCTGAAGATTGTATCTGAAGTTTGATATCCTTTTCGGCCTCCGAGGGCTTTTCCATAGGCTCGATTCTCTTCAGCATTTTCCTGCGCGATAAAGCCTGCTTGTAGTTTTGCCCGGCTATGTTACGAGCGATGAAATCCTTGATCCGGGCAATCTCCTCGGCCTGCTGTTCGTAGGCCTTTTGGGCCATCGCTTTGCGCTGTTTTGACTCGCGCTCATAGAAATCGTAGTTGCCGTGGTATATCTCCAGGTTGCTCCGGGTCAATTCGACTGTCTTTTGTGCTACACGGTTCAGGAAATAACGGTCATGTGATACGACCACCACGCTACCCTTGAATTCGACCAGGTAGTTTTCCAGCCATGATGTCGATTCGATATCGAGATAATTTGTGGGCTCGTCCAGGAGCAGAAGATCGGGCTGTTCCAGGAGTATTTTAGCCAGGTAGACACGGTTTTTTTCGCCGCCGGAAAAATTTCTGATTTCTTTCAACCACATCTCCTCTGGAAAGCCGAGGCCGAGAAGGACGCTCTTCATTTTTTCTTCGTACTCGAATCCGCCCTGGAGTTCGAACTGCTCCTGCAACTTGCCATATCGTTCCAGCTTTTCATCGGATGCTTTTTCGGAGATCTCGGCTTCGAGCGACTGGATTTCATCCCGCATATTTAGCAAGTCACGGAATGCATCCAGGAGCTCTATCCACAGGGTTTTGCCGCTGACAATCTCGGCTTCCTGTGGCAGGTAGCTGATCTTTTGTGATTTGCTGCGTTCGATTACGCCGTCATCGGGCGAAATATCGCCCTTTATTATCTTAAATAAGGTGGTTTTGCCGACGCCGTTTCGTCCCACCAGGGCGATTTTGTCTCCGCGGTTGATCTGCCAATTGAGGCCCGAAAACAGTTTCCGATCGGGGAAACCCTTGCTGATATATTGAAGGTATACCTGACGCATGAACGGAATTTAGCAAACGCTGGGGATTTGTCAAAAGGAATTGATCAGGCCGCTTCAGGCTGTGGACGAGCCGAGCCGCGGGCCAGAAGCATTTCCGCCGCCAATAGAATCAGGGCCAGGATGAAAAAAAGGCGCGACAGCTCTTTGCCGAGACGGCTTTCCTGGATGATCTGCGCATGATCTTCACCGCCGGGCAGTTCGATTATTTCATAACCTGCCATGATGTCGCGGAATTCGCCGATTTTCATAAATGTTCCGCTGGTCTCATCGGGAGGGAAGTTAACCGAAAATCTTTCAACAACATTATCATCGATAACTATCTCTGATATACCATTGCTTTCGATTTTTGGAATAGTCAGGTTCAATGCCGTCCCGCTGAAATTATAGGCCGGATTGAGACGTTTGCCGTCCGGGGTTACCAGTTCAACAGTTTTCTCCGGCTTGACATGTAAAATTGTGCGCGATATAGTTTGGCCGGTATAGTAGTTTTCACGCAGGCGGTTGAGATCGTAGGCCAGGTATTCCGCCGCACGGTTCAAAAATGTCACGAAAAATGGGTGTGAAATCAGGTCCGAATCCTCGGCGGAGGCCGAACTCATAAAGGCGATGATTTTGCCTCGGCCCCACTGTGATTCAATGATTGCCGGTGATCCGGTCGAATAGGAGGCCAGCACACGGCCGTTTTGCGGATTGGTGACCTGTATGATACGGTAGAAATCCATCTGCGGCAGATAGTCCTCCTCGATTTCACCGAACCTGCTGAAAATCGGATGGCCGAAATCGAGTGAACTTAGTTTGAAGAAACCCTCGCCCTCTTTGACATTCAGACCTGATTCGATTTCGCTTTCGAATGCCGGTATCATGATTTTCTCGTTCAAGGCCGCCTTGTTGTTGTCATCGGAGATAAATGTCAAAAGCGACCCGCCGGATTTTATAAATCCCGCCAGCCTGGAAAGATTGGCCTGCGAAAGGAATTTGGAATTGCTGACAATCACGCAGTCATAATCGACAAGATCGATATTGCTCAAACGTGAAATCGGTTCGGAGGTCAGTTCCACCTGTGTGGGCGATTCCGGTAAAGGTCGAAAGGCCATGCGCAAAAACAGGTCGTCATCCTCTTTTTCGTACAATGTCAGCACGCGAATTATATCGGGAATATTGATCGAGAAATATACCCGGTTGTCCTCGATCAGGTCATCATCGCTGATCTCCAGGTAGCCGCTGTGTTCGCCCGCCTCGGTGAAAGTATGTGTGAAATTGACCTTTTCGGAACTGGAGGCGCCCAGTGTCAGGTCGGCCTGGGCAATGCGTTTGTTGTCGACATACAGGCTGACCAGCAGGTTATCCACACGGCGCGGTGACTCATTGAAGACCGAAGCGGATATATTTGCCGGCCGGCCCGGATAAATCAGCGAATTTCCAAAATCTACTTTGCTGATTTTGAGATTATCATAATCTTCCTTTATCAGCCGGGCGGTATATATCTTCAAGTTTTCCAATTGACGAAGCTGGCTGAAATCCGCGCCGTTCCATGGCGTGCCCGCCATATCCGAGAAAAGGTAAATCTCCTTTACAAGATTGTCGCTTCCGGATAGCAGTTCAAATGCCATTTCCATTGCTTCCCGGGGATCGGTATCCATCATGGTCGGCTCGATTTCATTCAGCAGGTCCTCGACCAGCCCATGATTGGTGGTAAAACCGCCGCTTTCCAGTGATGGCGCGGTACTGAATGAAATCAGCGCGATTTCATCCTTGGGCGCGAAATTATCGATTATGCCAAGCGCATCCTGACGGGCTGTTTCGAAAAGCGTGCCTTCCTGCGATTCGGTGGACATCGACAAAGAGTTATCGATCATGATCACAATTGATGCCTGCGCCGCACTTCCCAGGGCCGATGAATATGATCCCTCGGTGGTTGGACGGGCAAAGGCGATAACCAGAAGAAGTATGATCAATGTCCGCAGGATCAGGAGTATTAACTGCTTGATTTTCAAACGGCGCATACGGGTTTTCTGAAGCGATTTCAGGTAGCGCACCGATGAGAACTGTATACGCTTCAAACGCTGGCGGTTGAAAAGGTGAATCAGGATCGGTATCAGCGCCAGGCTTGACAGCAATAATATGGTTGTATTCAGAAAATGCATACTGTGTTAGATCGAAAATGGTTCGGACAGGTATTTCCGGGCTTCCATTTTATCAAAATAGGCGGCCGGAATATCTATTACATGCTGATAATAGGTCTTTGCTTTTTCACGGTCACCCAAAAGATCATAGGCACGGCCCTCGGCCAGAAGCACCCGTCCCAGATAAAATGGCCGCAGTTCCAGAAACTCCGCCAATTGCAGGTATTCCAGGGCTGTTTCGGTTTCACTGATAAAAGTCGCCGCCTCGCCTGCCCGCAGCCTGTACAATGGGCTGTCCTCGAACTTGGTAATCAGGTTCTTGGCTCCATTCAATGCTCTCATGAAATGAGCCTCGGCAGAATCGGGCATATCCGCATCCAGCATCATCCTGCCAAGATACATATGTGCGTCGATCTTAAGCGGCAGGGATTTGGCCGTATCCAAAATTACCTTAAAGTGTTTTTTCGAGTTTTCATAGTTGTTGCGATAAAATTCCAACTGGCCGAATTTATAGCGTGCGATCTCATCCAGTGAATCGGACTCCAGCGCTTTGTCGTAATAATAAGCCGCAGAATCGAACTGACCCGATGACATCAGCATATTAGCCAGCGTAACATAATACTGCTGTTCCGGATAGAACTCGGTCATACGCCTGATCATCTCTGCCGACTTTTCATATTCACCGGCAATATAATAGGCATTGAAGAGATATGATACGATAGCGCTGTCATTGGGATTTCGTTCCAGAGCGGTTTCATACAAAAATAGCGCCTCGGAAACATCCTTCTGGGTCAATGCGCGCTGAGCATAGAAATGGAACAGGCCGTTGGGATAAGAAACCGTATCGATATATGTTTTCCAGCCCTGCTCCAATTCCTCGATTGTCATGGCCGTGATCTTCTCCAGCTTAGGACCCAGGTTCAGATCGGTTGAGCCTGTAAACAGGTCCCTGAATGTAGAAATCCCCATGAAACTGGATATATAGGCTACGAAAGATGAGGCCAGCATACGCTTTTTGAATACATCCTCAAGATTATCATAGCCCAGCGGCGCAATCATCTCGGAAAGAGAGTAGAGACCCTCATTGTTTTTAAAATATCCGGCATAAAATTTGTGAAATCCGGTCAGATGGGCTGTGCCCTCCACCAGAAATCTGGGGGCATATCCCCAATAACGGTAAAGCTTGAGCATATTTACAGCCTCAACCGGAATATCATCGGTGAGATGATTATATACAGAATAGATACTGTTTTTTGCCGGATGCATGCCGTAGTCGCTGGCCTTGTATTTGGCGAAGGCAGGTGATTCGCAGGGGTAAAGATAAAAGTTTATCTTGCCCGGCTGCAGAAAGCTGAATACATCATTGAACTGATCCAGTTCATATTGCAGATGATCGCGGATATTGTTCCAGTGAAAATCGCCCAGCGAATTGGGTACGAAATAAATATCGAAATCAGATGATGGATCGGAATAGAAATCGCCTTCGCTGTCATGCGAGTAATCGCATTCATAGGTAACTTCTTTCACTTCAAGAGGCGTGAAAAAAGCCTGGTAAATCGCGCCCTGTTTACTCAGCACGGAATCTACTATAAACGGCACTCCAAAGGCAGATTCTATGCTTTCAAATCGATTTATGTTCAATGGCGGCAGGGCAATCATACGCAACTGCAAATTGACACTGTTATCATCATACCCGTTAAACCTGAATTCCAGGCTGAGATTGCCGCTGAATGCCTCGATATCGGTTCCTTTGGCAATACTGAATGTGTCTACAATGACAAAATCCGCGGGGGCGGCTATTTCCGGGTTCTTTTCCTTGAATTTCACTTCGATTTGCAGAGACTCGCTGGTTGTCTGTGCAAACAAACCTGAGAATCCCAGAAGCATAATGGCGGAAATGTATAAAACTAACCTTCTCAAGAGGTTCCTCCTTTCCCCTTAATACAGAGAAAGCCCGAATTTGTTCAGAAATTATTCTTCAACGACCAGCCGTCCGGATTGCAGCATCGGTACGGTATCGAGCTCATCGATGCTGGCGCAGAATTCGACATCCTTGCCGAATCCGATCGATTCGAGGAACTTGCCGTGATCGGACTGCCTGAGCGCACCGGCGATATCATCCTTATGGCTCAGATACAGCTCTCGTGAAACTATAGCGGCGTCATTGACCGGATTGAATTTGCCACCCGACTCCATCAACTTGTCGACCATCATACCACCGCAGAGAGCATCCTCGAGCGAAAATCCGCCCTTGTTGCCGGCACAGATGATTGAGATATGATTTTTTATTTGCAGGATCTTATTCAGTATTGCCGAGGCATTGAGAAATGAGCAGGAAAGGCAATATTCTGCATCATTGCCCTTGATCAGCGCCGCTGAGCCATTGGTGGTGGCCAGGATGATCGATTTGTTTTCGGCTACTCCGGAATTGTATTCAAATGGCGAATTGCCCAGGTCGAAACCCTCGACTTTCTGGCCCTCACGTTCTCCACCCAGGAGCACTGAGGTTTTGTCCAGCTTCTGTTTCAGGCTGCTGGCATCGCCCAGATGAGCTACAGGTATGACCTCCCGGGCGCCGTTGGAAAGGGCAACCGCCGCTACGCTGGTTGCCCTGAGTATATCTATTACTACGGCTGTGGTGCCGATAATCAGGTCCTCGCCGATTCCTGCCGGTGTAAAAAAGAGCTTAATATTCATTTATTTGTGAGAATACTCCTTGTAAAAAGGCGGTTTTACGATTTCGGCCGGAATCATTTTCGACCTGATCTCGATTTCAACTTCTCTGCCGCTTTTTGACTTCTTGCGGGGCACATATCCAAGGCAGATACCCTTGCCCAGTATGGGTGAGTAAATGCCGGAGGTCACTACTCCCACTTCTGAACCTTCGTGAAAGATCTTGTAGCCCTTACGAGGTATGGCCCGTTCCTTGAGTTCGATACAGACCAGTTTGCGTGAGGGTTTATCATCCTTGACCTTCCGGATTGCATCCTTGCCGATAAAATCATCCTTTTCCAGCTTGACGATCCAGGAAAGCCCGGCTTCGATCGGATTGGTGGTTTTGTCGATATCGTTGCCGTAAAGGGGATATTTCATTTCCAGCCGCAATGAGTCACGTGCGCCCAGCCCAACAGGCTCGATATCATATTCCTTGCCGGACTCAAGCGCGGCGTTCCAGAGTTTTTCGGCGATTTCCGGTTTATGATAGATTTCGAAACCATCCTCGCCGGTATAACCTGTACGGCTGAAAAGCACTTTTTCGCCGGAAATTTCGGCCTCATCCGACCAGTAGAACTCCATTTCCTCCAGATTATAATCAGTCATCTTGGCCAGCACACTTTCCGCCACGGGACCCTGGATCGCCAGAAGCCCGATATCATCCGAGATATTTTCCAGCTTGACATCTCCCTCCAGATGAGACTTAAGCCATTCGAAATCCTTCTCCAGACAGGCGGCGTTGACTACCAGAAGGTAATGATCGCCACGATTGTAAACCAAAAGATCATCGACAATGCCGCCATCGGGATAGCACATGCAACTGTAATGCACCTGGTTTTTTTCCAGGGAGGAGACATCATTGACAGTCATCTTCTGCAGAAACCGGAGGGTATCATTGCCGCTGACTTTGAATTCGCCCATATGCGAAAGATCAAACATGCCGACTTTCTGGCGAACCTTGATATGTTCATCATTGATCGAATGATACTGAATCGGCATCAGGTAACCGGCAAAATCGACAATCTTGGCGCCGGCTTTGACATGCAAATCATAATAGGGGGTCTTTTTGGAAGAATCAGCCATTATTTGCCTTTTTTCTTTTTTGTAAAATTCAAAAGCCCGCCCGCCAGGAGTATGTTTTTCTGACGATCCGAGAGATCATAGGTAACCTCAAAACTGTTGCCCTGGGTCCTATTTTCGACTTTCAGGTTTTCGCCGTTTTTCAGTGCCTGATGGACATCTTTGATAACCAGCTTATCGCCCGGCTTGAGACTGTCGTAATCTGCGGCATTGGCGAATGTCAGGGGCAGAATTCCGAAGTTGACCAGGTTGGTTTTATGAATTCGCGCAAATGATTTTGCAATCACGAACTTGACACCCAGGTACATGGGAGCCAGGGCGGCATGCTCACGTGATGATCCCTGACCGTAATTTTCACCGCCGACCACCGCCGAGGATTTGGCCTCCTGTGCCTTGCGCGGGAAATCCGGATCGACATAGTGGAACACGAATTCGCTGATCTTGGGAATATTGGAACGCAGGGGCAGAATTTTTGCTCCCGCGGGCATAATATGATCGGTGGTGATATTGTCTTCCAGATGCAAAAGCACTGTCGATGTAATAGTGTCTTCGAGTTCGCCTCGCAACGGTACCGGGGCGATATTGGGCCCGCGTTCAATCTTGACCTTTTCAGGGTTCTTGGACGGCTTAACGATATTCCTGTCATCAATGAGGTATTTTTTCGGCAATGTCACTTTGGGGGCCTCACCCAGTTTACGCGGATCGGTAATTTTGCCCTTAAGAGCGGCCGCCGCACATACCTCAGGAGATGCAAGATAAACCTCGGCGTCCTTGGTGCCGGATCTTCCCACGAAATTGCGGTTGAATGACCGGACAGAAACGCCGCCTGAGGGCGGAGACTGTCCCATGCCGATACATGGTCCGCAGGCCGATTCGAGAATTCTGGCGCCGGCCGCAATCATGCTGGTGATTGTACCATCATCGGCCGCCATGGCAAAGACCTGCTTTGATCCGGGAGAAATTGTCAGCGATACATTGTCGGCGACTTTTTTATCATTGAGCATCTTGCCGACTGTGCGCAGATCCTTGATCGATGAGTTGGTGCAGGAGCCGATGCAGACCTGATGAACCTCTTTGCCGGCGACTTTTTTGACAGGCACGACATTATCCGGCGAATGAGGCTGAGCAATCATTGGTTCCAGCTTATCCAGGTCGATTTCCAGCACTTTATCATACTCGGCGCCTTTATCGGCAGCCATGGGCTTGTATACTTTTTCGCGTCCCTGAGCTTTCAGGAACTGCTCGGTTTTTTCATCGGAGGGGAAGATCGATGTTGTCGCGCCCAGTTCCGCGCCCATATTGGTGATTGTGGCCCTCTCAGGCACTGTCAGGCTCTTGACACCGGGGCCGAAATATTCGATGATATTGCCCACTCCGCCTTTAACAGTCAGTTCCAGCAGAACTTTCAGGATAATATCCTTGGCGGTTACCCAGGGTTGCAATTTGCCGGTTAATTTGACTCCGACTACTTTGGGGCAGGGCATATAGAATGGCCCGCCGCCCATGGCCACGGCCACATCCAGCCCGCCTGCGCCGATTGCGATCATTCCCAGGCCGCCGCCCGTAGGCGTATGTGAATCCGAACCCAGAAGTGTCCAGCCCGGAACCGCAAATCTTTCCAGATGCACCTGATGGCAGATACCGTTGCCCGGCTTGGAGAAATATATGCCGTATTTCGAGGCCACCGACTGCAAATAGCGATGGTCGTCGGCATTTTCAAAACCGGACTGAAGCGTGTTGTGGTCAACGTATGATACGGATAATTTAGTTTGGACCTGTTTCATGCCCAGGGCCTCGAACTGAAGATATGACATCGTTCCGGTGGCATCCTGGGTTAAGGTCTGATCGATGCGAATTCCGATTTCCTTACCCGGTTCCAGCTCGCCGTCAACAAGGTGTTTTTTAAGGATTTTGTAAGCCAGCGTATGGGCCATTTATAACCTCCTGCCAATATTTATTTGAACAGGGTAATTTACTCGAATGGCACTAAAAGTCAAATGGTTTGAAAAGAATTTGAGAGAGGAAATAGCACTTTTAATGAAGCTGAAAATCGTCTTTTAATAAAGCCAATCAGAGGGTCTGACGGCGGCTGAATTCATCCAGCATCTGCCTGATTTGATCCAGTCGAAAAGGCTTTGGAAAGAAGGCATCGGCTGTTTCCTGCAGCTCCTCGCGGTCCTCGGGTGAGAGCGCTTTGCCTGAAATCAGGATGACATGTGTGAAGGGTGAATTGTCCTTCAGCCTGCGGGCCAGCTCCAGGCCATCGATATCCGGCATAACATAATCGGCCACGACCGAATCGATATGGTCGCGGGAGAGTTTTTCCAGCGCCTCGACACCACCTGAGGCCTCAATCACGCGGAAGCCGAGTTCCTCCAGCTGCGAGGCAAACTGGGTCCGGAATTCATTGTTGTCATCCACAACAAGCACCTTGGACCGTCCGGCTTGATTGGACAGCAGACGTTCCAGAAGTGACTCTATTTTTGAAATACGAAATGGTTTATCGAGGAAGGCATCGGCGCCATACTGATAGACCCGGTCCTTGATGTTATTCATGTTTACGCCGGTAATCAAAAGCACTGGTAGCCTGGGGTTGAATTCTTTGATCTGCTGTAATAGCTGCAAACCGTCCATCTCGGGCATACTGATATCGGCGATCACAAGGTCGACCTGATTGCTCTTAACGAGCTGAATTGCACTAACACCATTGGTGGCGGAGAGAGCGGTATAGCCTATTGCCTCCAGGGTTTCCCTGAGAAGCTTAAGCAGGTTTTCATCGTCATCGACAATTAAGATTCTATGGTTCTTATTCACGCAGACTCCGTCTTTTAGCCCGGTCTTTACTTACTTAATCGGCACACTCGGGCATTCTGTTAACTATCTGCGGATTAATTCAAGCACCTCTTTTTTCTTTTCTTCCAATAAATTAGGGTTTTTGGCCTCCATGTTCAGGCGCAATAACGGCTCGGTATTGGAGGGCCTGACATTGAACCAGAAATCACCGCCGTCCACTGTAACCCCGTCCAACTCATCGATCTGCATACCCTTGAAAGCCTTTTTGATTTCCTCCAGCTTGGCCGGGATATCTTCCACGCGGCTATTGATTTCACCGCTGCGCACATAAGGGTCGATATCTGAAATCAACTGAGATAACGGCTTGGATTCCTCTGATAGAAGCTCCAGGCATACCAAAAGGGCGATTATTCCCGAATCGGCGAAATAGTTACTGCGGAAATAGAAATGGCCCGAATGCTCACCACCAAAGATGGCGTTATGCTCTTTCATAAGGGGCTTGATCAGGGCATGGCCGACACGGGTCCTGATAGCCGTACCACCATTGGCCTCGATTGTCTCCGGCACTGTTTTGGAGCAGATCAGGTTGTAGAGAATTGTGGCTCCCGGCTCCTTTTTCAAAAGGTTCTTGGCAACCATGGCGGTGACCATATCCCCGCCCAGGGGTTTAGCGTTTTCGTCGATCAGGAACATGCGGTCTGCGTCGCCGTCAAATGCCACACCCAGATGCGCGCCATGTTTCTGGATATTGGCCTGCAGTTCACGGATATTCTCCGGCTCGATAGGATTGGCGGGATGATTCGGGAATGTGCCGTCCAGCTCGAAGTACATCGGAATTACCTCACACGGCAACTGCGCAAAAACATCGGGGATCAGCTTGCCACCCATGCCGTTGCCGGTGTCGATCACTATCTTGAACGGCTTGATCTTTTCCTTGTCGACAAAAGAAAGCACATGATCGGTAAATTCTCCCATAATATCGCGATCCGTGACCTTACCCTTGTGCGGAGAATCCCTGAAACCGCGTTTCATGATATCTCTGATCTGATTCAGTCCCTGTTCACCTGATAGCGGGATCGCATTTTCGCGGCAGACCTTGAAGCCGTTGTATTCCGCGGGGTTATGCGAGGCGGTGATCATCACCCCGGCCGGGTATCCGAATTTGCCGACTGCAAAATACAGGCTGTCTGTCGATATCTCCCCCAGGTCGGCCGCATTTGCACCCTGGTCGGTGATGCCCTTGATCATGCTTTCGGCAAGCAATGGTGATGACACGCGCATATCCCGTCCCACTGCAACGCTGGGAGCATTCAAATATGTCACCAGACCCCGTCCGAAAAGATAGGCTATCTCTTCATCGATTTCCTGGCCGTATATACCGCGCACATCATAGGCTTTAAAGATATGGTCCTTTATTTCGGTCATATAGTTCTCCTTGAGTTCGGAAACAGATCATTTAAAGCTATATATTAGGCATTTTTGCCGGATGATAAAGTTAAAAATCGGATAATCTTTTGGGTTTATTGTTGCCAAATCGTCTCATGATATTTTTATAATGACATGGCCGATCTGGAGTTCAAAGATATCAGCATTTCTTTTGGCAGCAACAGGGTGATTGAAAACCTGAATCTGCATGTCAGGCATGGGGAGATGTTTGTCCTGCTGGGGCCATCGGGATGCGGCAAATCAACAATTTTGCGCCTGATTGCCGGACTTGAGCAGCCTGACTCGGGGCAAATCCTGATCGATGGCAAGGTCATAAACAACATTGCCCCCAAGGATCGCAATGTGGCCATGGTCTTTCAGAATTATGCCCTTTACCCGCATATGACCATATATGACAACCTGGCATTTCCGCTCAAGGTCAAGAAAGTGGCTAAAGAAGAAATTGACAGGCTCGTCAATAAACAGGCCCGACTTTTGGGGCTGGATGATCTGCTGGAACGCAAGCCCAGAACCCTGTCGGGCGGGCAACGTCAGAGGGTGGCGCTGGGAAGGGCCCTTGTTCGCGAACCAGCCATATTCCTTTTTGATGAGCCATTGTCCAATCTTGATGCCAAGTTGCGCGTGTCAACAAGAACCGAAATCGCCTCCCTGCAGAGAATACTGGATGCTACCATGGTCTATGTCACCCATGATCAGGAAGAGGCGCTGTCACTGGGACATCGCATTGCTATACTGGATCAGGGCAAACTTCAGCAGATCGGAACACCGCGGGAAATCTATGAAAAGCCGGCCAGCATCTTCTGTGCGGCATTTGTGGGCAGTCCGCGCATTAACCTGCTGGAGTTGCAGGATGGTGCAGATGAATTCGAGCAACGGCTGTATGACAAATTCGAGCGATTGCTGAATTCAGCCGGAATCGAAAAAGGCGAGGCAATTACGATCGGCATCAGGCCCGAGGATTTACATTACAGGCGGCATAATGAAAATGATATCGGGCTTGAAGCCGAGATACTGCATGTCGAATATGCCGGCGACAGGAATATTACCTATGCTGAAATCAAGGGGCTGGACTTTCGCATCAAGAGCCGCAGGATACCGGAAACCGAAGAAGGAAAAAAGTCCGAGATTTTCGTTAATCCCGATGATTGCCACGTATTCAGCACATCCACAGGTTCGAGAATAAATTAGTTATACAAATATGCAGATGAGGTTAATTTTATGGCTGGTGAGGAAACAAGAAGAATCGGGGGCTTTGCCTATTTTATAGTCGGATTCCTGTTTGGGATCGTGCTGACCGGGTTTATTGTCACATTTTCGATGCCGCGCATGATGCTTGAGACCTGGCAGAGTAATCGCGATTTTGAGTCGACTGTAGCGGTTATCGAATCCAGCGCCAAACAGAAGGGCTGGAAAGTGCCCAAAGTCTATGATCTTCGCCAGAGCCTGATTCTTGCCGGACAGTCGGATGTGGGCAGGGCCAATGTGATCTCGGTCTGCCGTCCGGAAAGCGCCTACGAAATCCTGAAAACCGATGCCAATAAACGGATTACAGCCATGATGCCATGCCGCCTTGGAGTCTATGAAAATGAAAAGGGCGAGGTTTTCATTTCAACTATGAATATCAGCCTGATGAGCAAGATGTTTGGAGGCGATATCGAAAAGCAGATGGGTATAGTGGCCGAGGAACAGGATGAGATCCTGAAACCGTTGATCGAATAATCCAATATTCTCAAAAATATTGAAAAAGTCTGAATCGTTTTCATCCGGATTCCATCTAAACCAATAAATAGATGAATTCGAGGTGGAATCTATGGATATTACTGCTTTGGTTATCGGCTTAGTTGCGGGGCTGGCGATCGCATTGATCCTGGTTAAGTTTCTCATGCCCAGGCTTATGCTGACTGTGCAGAAAAGCAATCTGGATTTGGAACAAACCGTATCACAGATAGAAAAACGGGCCCTCGACCGGGGCTGGAAAGTCCCGAAAGTATATGATTTACGCAAAAGCATAGCCGAAGCCGGCTATGATGACCTTGAGCGTATGCATATCCTGTCGATCTGCCAGCCGGATCATGCCCATGATATCCTGGTCGACGATTCACGCAGGAATATTACCGCCATGATGCCCTGCCGGATAGCTGTTTATGAAGATTCCCATGGTCAGGTATATATCTCCGGTATGAATATCGGTTTGATGAGTATGCTGTTCGGTGGTGTTGTGCAGGAAGTTATGGGCAAGGTCAGCAAAGAGGAACATGAAATCCTGGAACCGATACTAAGCAGGTCTTAAGCATTGGCAAGATAGGTCATGATTTTATAAATCAGCCTGGCGGCGGTAAATTCGGAGACATTGTTGCCCGCAATCGGGCAAAGTTCGACAACATCAAATGCGACTATATTTTTGGATGATGACAGCTCATATAAGAAGGCGAGTGTGGGATACCAGAGGCCTCCTCCCGGCTCAGGTGTCCCCACCGCCGGCATTATGGAGGGATCAAAGAAATCCAAATCAATTGTCAGGTAAACATTATCATTCAGCCTGGCGATGGCATCCTTAATCCAATCCCCTTCACGTCTGATCTGCCGGGCATGATAAACGGGCAGATTTTCACGCTCTATCAAATCGGATTCCGCTTTGGACATGTTGCGAATACCCACCGCAACCGTATTATCCACAATCTCCCTTATCCGTCTCATGACGCAAGCATGACTGTGCGGATTATCCTGATATTGATCGCGCAAATCGGCATGAGCATCGAGCTGGATTACGCTCAGGTCAGAATATTCCTTTTTGCAGGCGGCAACCAGGCCGGTTGAAATTGAATGTTCACCGCCCAGCATGCAGACCGTTTTCCCATCTGAAATCAAGGGCTCGGCGGCTTGTTCAATTCGTTTCACCATTTCCTGCGGTCCGGCTGATGTGATTTCCAGATCGGGCAGGGTATGGATACCTTTCAGATAGGCTTCCGATCCGGTTTCCTCGTCGAAAAGTTCGACCTCATGAGATGCCTGTATGATAGCCTGCGGCCCGGAAGCTGTGCCCCTGCGATACGTTGTGGTCTGTTCATAGGGAACAGGCATAACAACAAAACGCGAATTTGCATATTCGCTTTCCTGAGCCGGCAAACCCAGAAAATTATAAAGCTGTCCGGGGTAATCAATCATAGGACATTTCCCTCACAAAGAAACTACAGGATTAAAATTGCAGCGGCCACGACAGTAGTCCATAAGCCTTCCTTGTGGCCTTTGGCCGACTGAGTGATATTTCGGGTCCTGATCGTCTTGCCCTGCACCTTCCAGATTTCCTTGTTTTCGTCCCAGCTTTTGTCCAGGTTGATTTTCAGGCCCAGCGTTGTTGCGAGCATATCCACAGCCATATCTTCGGCATAATCGCCCGCATGCCGCCCGGTCCATCCGTAGGCATGATGCTCGGAAAGGTAACCATATTGATTTCTGTCCTGCGGGATGGCCACACCTACCGAGGCGGATATGAGGCGACTGGGCTCATTGGTGGAGTTTTTGCTCATCACCGCATAGACGATTTGTCCCGGCTTTAGCAGCTTGATACCTTCCGACCTGGCGATAATTCTGGCATGAGGCGGACAGATCGAGGAAACTGTTACGAGATTGAATTTGGCGATGTTTGCGTCTCTTAAGGCGAGCTCGAATGAGTTTAGTTTCTCTTTATGGATTCCGACGCCCTTTGTCAGAAAGAGCTTTTTCGGTGTCATGTTTTCCATATTTCTCTCCTGTGTAAAAAGAAAAAAATAGTCTATTTACAGAAAAATTCAATAACTATTTGGAATAAATTTGGTGAAACTTATCACTTGCAATTTAACGCAGAATTCTTATTTTTCGGTCTAAATTATGGTCGAGAACCGTCCTTAATGACGGCAAAATGGGAGTTTTTGGAGACTATGGTCACAGTCAAAGCTTTCCGTGGATTGCGCCCCAAAAAGGATCTGGCAGCCAGTGTTGCCGCACCACCGTATGATGTGCTTTCATCCGATGAAGCCCGGGAAATGGCCCGTGAAAACCCGATATCATTCCTGCATGTCAATAAACCGGAAATCGATTTGCCCGGGGATACCGATCCGTATTCCGACCTGGTTTACGATACCGGAAAGAAGAATCTGCAAAAATTTATCGATGATAATATCCTGGTGCAGGATGACAAAGATTCAGTGTATATTTATCGCCTGACATGGCGCGGCCATACGCAGACCGGCTTTTTCCTGCTGTCATCAGTGAAGGATTATGATGAGGGCCGGGTCAAAAAACATGAATTCACCCGTCCAAAAAAGGAAGCGGACCGCACCAAATTGATCGATGTCATGAATGCCCAGGTGGGACCGGTTTTCCTGATGTATAAGTCGCAATCCACCCTGGATATGCTTCTGGAGGAGCTTACCAGAGGTGATGCAGACTTTGATTTTACAACGCCCGACCAGGTTCATCATCAGCTTTGGATCATCGATAAGCCGGAGTCAATAAAGATGATCGTTAATGGCTTTTCCAATTTAGATGCGACCTATATAGCCGACGGCCATCATCGTTCCGCCTCGGCCAGCAATGTCTGTAAAATCCGCAAAGAGAAAAACCGGAATCACACCGGCGAGGAGCCATATAATTATTTTCTTTCGGTAATTTTTCCCGATGCGCAGCTGAAAATACTGCCCTATAACCGTGTGGTAACGGACCTGAATGGTCTCGATAAGGATAGATTTCTATCATTAACCAGCGATAAATTTGAGTGCGAGAAAGTAAATTCGGCCTTTGATGTCGACCGCGAGCATTTGTTCGGGATGTATCTGGATGGTGCCTGGTATAAGCTTACCCCCGGGCAGGGTGTCTTTAATGACAGCGATGTACTCGAACGTCTGGATGTCAATATCCTGATGAAAAACCTGCTCGAGCCGGTGCTGGGAATCGGCAATCCACGTACCGATCCGCGTATCGATTTCGTGGGCGGAATTCGCGGCAATGCAGAGCTCGAGAAGCTGGTAAATTCAGGGAAGTTTGCGGTGGCATTTTCGCTATATCCGACCACGGTTGAGACCCTGGTATCTGTGGCAGATGCGGGCGAGGTAATGCCGCCCAAATCGACCTGGTTCGAACCCAAGCTGAGAAGCGGTATGGTCAGCCATTTGCTCTGATAATAAGCGTTTTATATAAAAAAGGAGAGATAGCAGTGAAAATATTGATTTCAGATGCATTCGATCCGGGGCTTCCGGATAAGTTGAAAAAGTTCGGTGAGGTAACTGATGATAAATCACAGCTTCCGGAATGCGATGTCGTGCTGGTCAGATCCAAGACCAAATGCACGCGTGAATATATCGACGAAGCAAAGAATCTCAAACTGATCATACGCGGCGGAGTCGGACTTGACAATATCGACCGCGAGTACGCACGCGAAAAGGGCATCAAGGTTTTCAATACCGCGGCGGCATCCTCAATCGCCGTGGCCGAACTGGCATTTGCGCTGATGATCGCCATGCCCTGCAATATAGTCAAGGGTCATGAATCGATGAAAAAGGGCGAATGGATCAAAAAGCAGCTTAAGCGCACGGAATTGTATCAGAAGAATATCGGTGTTTTCGGATGCGGAAGGATCGGTACCGAAATCGCCAAACGAGCGAAGGCATTCGATATGAATGTGCTTGGCTATGATCCTTATATCGACAGGCATGATATTATCGACATGCATACCGACCTGGCTGAATTGCTCTCCAAATGTGATTACATCTCGCTCAATATGCCCCTGACAGATGAAACCAAGGGTATTATCAACAAGGATGTGATCGCAAAAATGAAGGATGGCGTCTATATCGTCAATACCGGCCGGGGAATGACAGTGGTGGAAGAAGATATGGTTGAGGCGCTTAATTCCGGCAAAGTGGCCGGATATGCTACGGATGTATGGTATTCCGATCCGCCCGAGAATTCACCGATAACCGACGCGCCCAACACGGTCATGACTCCGCATATCGGCGCCTCCACTAAAGAAAACCTGCTTCGCATAGGCGATGTAATCGAAGAGTTGATCGGTAAATTTGCTGACGGCAAGCTCGATTGAGCCCGGCAGCCAGAATAGAGAGGTAAATTCTATGGGAAGAATCTATAATTTCAATCCGGGCCCGGCCACTCTTCCGCTGTCGGCGCTGGAAAAAGCCAAAGAGGAATTCCTGGATTATAAAGGTACTGGTATGTCGATTCTCGAGACCTCGCACAGGTCCCCGGAATTCGAGCAGGTAATGGCCGACACGCAGTCATTGTTCAAGGAATTGCTGGGTATCCCCGACGGTTATCATATACTGTTCCTGGGCGGCGGTGCCAGTACGCAATTTGCCATGATCGCCATGAATTTCATTCCCGATGGCGGTTCGGCAGATTATATCAATACCGGCACCTGGTCCACCAAGGCCATAAAAGAGGCCGAAATTATCGCCAAATGCAATGTCGCGGCATCATCGGAAGATAAAAATTTCTGCTATATCCCCAGGGATTTCAATTTGGATTCTGATGCCGCCTATGTGCATTTTACAAGCAATAACACGATCAAGGGCACCCAGTGGCATGACTGGCCATCGACCGATAAGCCCCTGGTGTGCGATATGTCATCGGATATTCTCTGCCGCAAGCTGGATGTTTCCAAATTCGCCATGATTTATGCCGGAGCGCAGAAAAACCTGGGCCCCTCGGGCGTGACAGTGATTATCCTGAAGGATGAATTCGCCCAGACAGCCAAACAGGGCCTGCCCACCATGCTTTCCTATGGCACACATATCAAGAAGAACTCACTCTTCAATACCCCGCCGGTATTCCCGATCTATATGACCAAGCTGGTCCTGGAATGGGTCAGGGAGCAGGGCGGCCTGGGTAAGGTCGAGGAAATAAACCGTAAGAAAGCGGATATGGTATACGCGGCTATGGATGAGAGCGGAGGATACTATAAGGGCACGGCCGAGAAGGAATCACGCTCTATCATGAACCTGACAATGCGTATGGAAAATGAGGACCTGGAGAAGAAATTCATCGCCGATGCCAAGGCGGCTGGCCTGCATGGACTCAAGGGCCATCGCTCGGTGGGCGGTATCCGTGCTTCCATGTATAACGCCTTCCCGCTCGAAGGTGCGGAAAAACTGGTTGATTTTATGAAGGAATTCAAGCAGATAAATTAGTCAGAAACCTGCGATGATACAAAGGGACAGCCAGCAAAAGGCTGTCCCTTTTATATTTTAAGCTACCGCTTCCTGTTTATTCTGCCCATTTTCAATCTCACGGGATACCGTCAGGTCCTCGATCAAAACATGATCATCGACCCATTTGCGCAAAAGCGAGATCAACTCATAAACCGTGATTTCCTTGCCCTGCTTGAGCCTGATCAGTATATGGGCCAGCCGTTTGGAAAATTCATTGTGTTGGGCCCTGTGTCCCTCGATTCCAAGGTAGTCGATTCCTTGCATCAGCTTCTCTTCCCGGGGAAACTGATTTTTTGTATAATTGACGAGCTCCACCAGTGCCGGTCCCAGATGTTCACGGCTGTTTTTATTGGCGATGGATTCCTGCAGGCGGCCGATCAACTCGATCAGCTTCATATTGGCCTCTCCAATCGTCTCGGGACTGAAGACAGGCCTTTTATTTTTTTGCGTATTACTCATCTTCAAAATTCCTCTGTTGGCCCCCTCCGGCTTCTCCGGAGCTAGCGATTCCTGGATGTCCGCTTTTTAATTATCGTCTTTGCGAAAATAGAAACTGAGATAAATATGCGCCTGCACCAATTTTCAGCAGTTAACCACAACCGGGAGAGATAACCATAAGTGATATAATAATATAGTCGCGCCTGTCGGCATGACTTCGGGCCCAAAATTGCGAATTTGCTGTTCAAAAAGCTGCTAATCGAGGTCCCTGGGAATCCTTATCATTTTGACAAGAAATGCAATTGAGATAACAAATATGGCGGCAATGAAGGCTACTGGAAACCAGATATTGTAAGGAGCGGTCTGAAAAACATTGATTCTGTAAGTATAATGAAACAGAAATATAAACAGGAGATTTACAGTCAGCATCAGGGATGTCATCATACCTGTTATTATTCCCTCCAGTTTCATTCTGCGCTTTTCACTGGAAAACCAGAATTCATGATTGGGCACATTGATCCAGTTTTTCTTGCCCTTGCGGACCAGAAAAATAGTGATGGGCACCGATATATTGACCACAAATACTGCCAGAAACCAGAGAATTGCAAATGAGGATTTATTCATCCAGTCATCCGGTTCACCCTGGAAATTGAAATGCGAGGCCATCCTCTGCGGCAGTTCCGGATAATACCAGAAGAACTGCATTATCAGCAACATTATGGTTACAACCCAAACCGCCAAAAGTAATCTTTTCATGTCATCCAATATACAGTTTTATTTCAGTGTTATTCTACAAATAATGCGGGAATTTTAAGAGTTAGAAAATTGTTAGGCCTGTGTTAGATTAATGTTGTCATTTGCTAATATAGTTTATATAATGCCACTTCTAAGTTTTAGGGATCGTCGGATTTGGGATATTGAAAACTAATCAGCCAATAAAGATAATCGGTTTACTGGCATTTATTTACCTGTTTATGCTGTCCATTACCCTGATGGGCGCGTCATTTAAGCTTTTGGGGCATGATTTCGCAAAGGCGCTTGTCGAATCGGTTTCGAATCCCTTCACCGCACTGCTGATAGGCATTCTGGCCACGAGCATTATTCAAAGCAGTTCTGCCACAAGTTCACTGGTGGTCGGATTGGTGGGAGGCATTTCCATGACCGGCATCCAGACCAGCGTGGATCCCACCGGAGAGGCCACCTTGTCCATTTATAATGCGATTCCTATCATTATAGGCGCCAATATTGGTACCTCGGTAACCAACACCCTGGTTTCCCTGGGACATATATCCCGGCGCCTGGAATTTTTGCGGGCCTTTTCCGCCGCAATAGTACATGATGTATTCAATCTTATGGCGGTCGTGATTTTTCTGCCGATTCAACTGGCGACTAATTTTCTGGGGATTGCCGCCAGCGAAACGGCGGGGCTGTTCAACGCCGCCGGAGGATTGAGATTCGCCTCACCCATTAAGGCTATTACCAAGCCTGTTATAGACCTGATTATGGAATCGCCATTGGCCATTGGCTGGCTGGATATCGTGATGTCGCTTCTGATTCTGTTTTTGTCCCTGCATATGATTGTGCGCCTTTTAAAATCGATGGTTTTGTCGCGCATTGAGGTCTTTTTTGACCGATATATATTTAAAATCCCTGTTCGCGCTTTCGTGTTGGGCTGGATTCTGACTATTATAGTACAGTCCTCATCGTTTACCACCTCGCTTGTAATCCCGTTGGCCGGGGCCGGAATTCTGGTTTTACGTCAGATATTTCCGTATACTCTGGGGGCAAATCTGGGTACAACAGTTACAGCATTCCTGGCCGCATTGGCGATAGGCAGAATCGAGGCGGTCACCATTGCAGTGGCGCACGTATATTTCAACCTGTTTGGAATTATAGTCTTATGGCCGTTGCGCAAAATTCCGCTGTATCTTGCACGGCTCTTTGCCACACTGGCAATAAGAAATAGATTAATCCCGATAATATTTGTATTGTTGATATTTTTTATAATACCGCTATCTTTAATCATAATCACGAGGTAAAAAAGATGTTTCGACTTCTGAAGCAATATCTAAATAAAAAGTCACTTCTGAATCAGGCTTTCGAGGAAACCAAAGACACCCTGCATACATGCAAGGAGATGTATGAGGAGACTGTCCGCTCGCTTCGCTATTCAGATAGTGCGGATTTGAAAATGGATATCTATAAGATGGACAAGCAGATTAATTTCTATCAGCAGGAAATCAGGCGTAAGATGCTCACTCATCTATCGATATCCTCACAAAAGGAAATCAACACGGCCCTGGTCATGATTAGCATTGTCATCGATGTGGAAAGAATCGGAGATTATACCAAAAATATCGAGGACCTGGCCAAGCGTCATCCGCAGAGACTCAATGCCGGCAAGTACGAGGAGATCATAAAAAACCTGGAAGAAGAGGTCGAATCAAAATTTGTTCAGGTGACAGAGGCTTTCAGCAGCCTGGATGTTGAGAGTGCGCGTGGTGTAATGGGTGAACACAGGTCGATCACCAAACAATGTGATAAGATCATCAATGAGCTTGTGTCCACATCATTTCCTGACATGCCTTCAAATGACCTGGTGGCGCTGGCCTTATTTGTGCGCTACCTGAAGAGAATATCATCGCATCTGACCAATATTGCTTCATCAGTAGTCAATCCTTTTGACAGAATTGGATTTAAGCAAAACGGGAGCGAGAAAGAGGAGTAGTTCGGGCTATTCTCTCAAAGCTATATAGATAATATAACCTGCGTATACTGCCAGAAGCATCATTCCCTCCATTCGGCTCAATCTTCGGCCGGTGAAAAGCATGGGAAACAAAAGAAGTGTTACGAAAAGCATCACACCGTAATCCACCCAGATGGCGATATCCGGGCCACTGATGGGATGAATCATGCCCACGACTCCCAGCACCAGCAGGATATTGAATATACATGATCCGATAACATTGCCAACGACTATTTCTGATTCCTTTTTTATTGCGGCTATGATCGAGGTGGCCAGTTCCGGCAGTGAGGTGCCCAGGGCCACCAGCGAAAGGCCGATAAAGAATTCCGAGACACCTATGAAACGGGCAAAGCGGATTGCACCGCGCACAAAGATGTCTGATCCTCCGGCCAGGAATGCAAGTCCCAGCAGAATAAACAGGATTTCCCTGGCTTTGCTGTCAAGCGGCGAGGAAATGCCCTCATCGACAAAAACATCCCGGCCGGCAAATCTCAGGCAGTACCATGTGAAAAAGCCGAAGCAGGCCAGGAGTACCAGGGCATCGAAGCGTCCCAGCATGCCATTCAGGGTCAAGACTATGAAAATGACTGTTATGCCGATTGCAAATGGTATCTGGAACCTGATGGTGGAATGCTGAGCCCGCGGAGGGTAGATGAGTGCCGCAAAGCCCAGTATCAGGCCTATATTAGCGATATTCGATCCGATAATGTTGCCGATTGCTATTGATGAACTGCCCCTCAAGGCGGCCATGGATGAGATAAAAAGCTCAGGCGCGCTGGTTCCGAAGGCCACTATTGTGAGTCCAACCACCAGCTTGGAAACACCTCGTCTGAGGGCAAAAGAAGATGATCCCACAACCAGCCAGTTTCCGCCCAGGTAGAGCAGAAATGCACCGACCAATATGAAAAGAATTGTCAGGGGCATATCGAGTATGGCCTTTCTGTCAGCTTAACTCAATAAAATACAATGGTTTTCAGAAAATCATCGAGGCTTAATATAGGAAGAAAAAAGTGCCCGCGCAATCAAAATAGGATTATTTGAATTCAGATGCAGTATCACCCACGAATAATCTTGGAGACTATATCCGAGATCGTGATTACGCCGACCAGTTTGCCCTCTTTGACTATCGGCACACGACGGAGGTCCTTGAAGAGCATCAATGCCGCAGTTTCGACTACCGAGGTGCCCTCCGAAACTGTTTCGATGTTTGTATCCATTAACTCCGAGACATGGACATTTTCTTCGGTGCGCAGGATATTTTCGAATGATTCGGAGTCATAGGACATGGCCAGGTTGGAAATCAGGGACTGATAATCGGGCAGGGCGGCCTTGATCAGAGTACGGTTGGAGATCATGCCGACCACCTGATAATCATCATCGACCACGATCACGCCCGAGATGCGATGCTTGAACATGACATTTGCGACTGCCTTAAGCGAATCCTCGGGTTTGACTGTAATCACTTCGCGCTTCATGACATCACCGACAGTCAGTTCACGTTTGACCTCCACGCCGCTTTCCTCGATTACCCTGATCATGCCGTCAATATCGGGGGCGGCCAAAAGTCGTTCGGTGTTGCCGGGAGTGCGAGCAAAATTGGCGAAGGCCGATAGTGTCTGCAAATAGCTTTTGGAAATCGTCGAGGGGGTAAGCATCAGGCACAGAACCTGCAGACGCTGATTGTCATCGGTTTTGTCTTCGAGACCCTCACGGGAAACCCCCAGCGCGATATACATCTTCTCGACCGCATCGGTACGGGCATGCGGAAAGGCAAACCCGCGGCCATAGGAGGTATTCTCCATCTGCTCGCGTTCGATGATTCTCTGATGGATCAGGTTACGGTCTAAATGGGGGTATTTTCCTATAACTTTATCGAGGATTTCGGAGATGGCCTCGGATTTAACTTTGGCCTTAAGGTCGGGTACTATTAAATCACTGTCGAGGATATTTGCTAACTTCATCTTTTATAACCGCTCTTTATATTATATCGTCAAAATATAAAAGAGACCAGAATTTTTCCTCAGTTTGCGTGTTATTTTGATCCGGTGCATGGGTCAGGTAAGCCCACACCGATTTACTGGAATAATTAATCTTTTGTGCGGTCAAAGTCAAGATTAATAGATAAAGGAACGGGTCACGGAATTGGCCAGCTCCAGGAATGGCTGCGGATAGATACCGATAACCAGGGTGCCGATGAGCCCCACCAGTATGGCCACCGTGATGGTCGATGACAGGCGCCAGTCACTAACAGCCGCCGCCCGGACCTCCTTCTCCGTGATAAACATCTCTTTAATTACTCGGGCATAATAGACTATCGAAACAACCGAGGTCGCCACCGCAATCATGACCAGCCAGAAATTGGTTACCCCAAAAGCGGTCATTACGCCATGGCTGGAATTGATGGCGGCCATGAAGACCTTGAATTTGGCAACAAAACCTGCCAGGGGAGGTATGCCCGCCAGCGACAGCAGGAATATTGTCATGCAGATCGCCAGCAAGGGTGACCGTTTGGAAATACCGGCATAATCATCGATATTGTCGCTGCCGATTTTATCATGGACTGCGATCACAACCGCAAACGCGCCCATCTGGGCGAATATATAGGCGAAGATATAAATCGAAATTCCGGAGATACCAAGCTGTGAGGCGGCCACAAATCCAACCATGATATAGCCTGCCTGGGCAATTGAGGAATAGGCCAGCATACGCTTGATGTTGGACTGCATGATAGCCGCGACATTGCCGATAATCATCGCCAGCGCCGCCAGTACCGCCAGCAGGATGCCCCAGTATTCCACCGCGGTGCCGGTGGTGAATACATAGTAGATCATTCTGGTCAGGGCTCCCAGGCCCGCCGCTTTGGAGGCCACCGACAGATATGATGTGATTGCTGTCGGCGCGCCCTCATAGACATCCGGCGCCCACATATGGAACGGCACCAGGGCCAGTTTGAACCCGAATCCGGCGACTATGAATACTGTTGCCAGTATCAGCCCGAAATGCGCCGTGCCCTCAACCGCCGCGGTGAGCATATTGATCGATTGTGCCAGCATATTGGTCGTGCCGGTCATGCCGTACATGAAACTCAGACCATAGAGCAGAATAGCCGAGGAAAGAGCGCCCAGGATCAGGTATTTCAGCCCGGCCTCGGATGATTTCAGGTATCTTTTACGGAAGCTTGTCAGGACAAAGAGCGGGATGGTGGCAAGTTCCAGGGCCACATACAGTGTAATGATCTCGGTGGCCGAAACGAGATACATCATACCCACAGTGGCCATGATCATTAATCCGAAGAACTCGCCCGGATACTGGATCGATTTCTTGATGGCTTCCATGGATGACGATACCGCCATAAAGCCTGCCAGCAGAATCACGATCTTGAAGAAAACCGCAAAATGATCATTTAAGTACATCATATTAAATGATCCGCCCATGGGCGTAAAGATCACGATCGCCGCCGTGGCCAGAAAACCGAACTGGGCCAGGTAGAGCAGGATTGTCTTGTCTTTTTTAACAAAGAACAGGTCGGCCGTAAGTATCAGAATCCCCCATCCAAAGAGGATCAACTCAGGAAGCATTATGTCCAGTCTAAAGTTCATCCTATGATCCCTCTAACGATATTGACACCGTTGATGATTTTATTGGAAAGATCAACCAGGGTGTGATCGAACATATATGACAATGATTTCGGATAGACGCCGATCAGAAGGGTCAGTACGGCCAATGGCGCGACAGTGAAGATTTCGCGGAAATTGATATCCTTCAAATCTGTCCAGCGCACATTGAACTGCCCCAGGAATACCTTCTGAATCATCCTCAGGAAATACCCGGCGGTCAGCACCACACCGAGCACAGCGATACCGGTCAGGACTTTATAGCGCGCGAAGCCGCCCACGAACACCAGGAACTCCGAGATAAAGCCGGATAACCCGGGCAGGCCCAGGGAAGCCATGCAGAAGAATGTCATGAGTGACCCGTAAACCGGGACCTTGGTCCACAATCCGCCAAAGGCCGCGATTTCACGGGTGTGGGCGCGGTCATAGATTACGCCCACCAAAAGGAACAGTGCGCCCGTTATCAGGCCGTGCGAGACCATCTGGAACATACATCCCGAGATGCCGACAATGAATTCCTGCCCGAAATGGCTGAATACGCTCATTCCCAGCAGGCAGTATCCCATATGGGATACCGATGAATAGGCAACAAGTTTTTTGAGATCCTTTTGCGCCATGGATACCAGCGCACCATAGATAATGCCGATCACGCCCAGCACCGCCATAAAGTTTGAGAAGTAGTCGGTGCCGTAGGGCAAGATCGGGAATGATATCCTCAAAAGACCATAGATTCCCATCTTCAGGAGTACACCGGCAAGGATAACCGAGACGGCCGTGGGCGCCTCAACGTGAGCGTCGGGCAACCATGTATGGAACGGCCAGACCGGGACCTTGATGGCAAAGGCGATGAAGAAGAACATCCAGACCATGAGCTGAAGACCCTCACGCAGGAACAGGCCGTTGCCGTTCTGAGCCATCTGGGCCAGAACTGTCAGATCGAGCGTATACAGGTGCCTGGCGGTTTCACCCGCGCTGCCGGGATCGACCGCGAAGAAATACAGCACCAGGATGCCGACCAGCATAAAAATCGATCCAAACAATGTATACAGGAAGAACTTGATTGCGGCATAGATCTTACGGGGCCCGCCCCAGATACCGATCAGGAAATACATCGGTACCAGCATGATTTCCCAGAAGACATAGAACAGGAAGAAATCGAGGGCCGCGAATACGCCCATCATTCCGACTTCAAGCAGGAGGAAAAAGATAAAGTACTCTTTGGCGCGATGGGTGATTCCAAACGAGGCTATGATGGAGATGAGTGTCAGGAGTGCGGTTAACACCAGCATCGGCATCGAAAGCCCGTCTGCGCCAAGGAAATAGTGGATGTTTAAAGCCGGTATCCAGGATACCTTCTCAACAAACTGAAATCCGCCTGCGGGATCGTAGTTCAAAAGCAATATGACAGCCAGCACCAGCGGAACTGCCGAGGTTACTGTTGCTACGGTCCTTAACGCGGTCAGCTGGCTCTGTTTCATAAACGCCAGCAATATCATTCCCAGAACCGGGAAGAATATCATTAACGTTAAGATCGGGAACGAGAATGTCTCCATCGCGATGCACTCCTCCTTTAAGAAAGCTCTCTATCTTCAGAAAAGCTTAATGATCAGTATTACCACAACTCCAAACAGAAACACGAATGCATAATTGTAAAGGCGGCCGGTCTGGAAACGGCTGAACACCCAGCCGATGCCGCGCACGGTGTAGCCCGTGCCATTGACAGCGCCGTCGATTATATACTTGTCGAAAATGTTATGCAACCATGCCAGGACAAGCGTAAACTTGCCCATGAAATTAACCAATCCATCGATTACCAGTTTATCGAATACGGCCAGCACATTGGCGACCCAGAGAGTCGGATCTATGATAATCTTCTGATAGATTTCGTCCCAGTACCACTTGTTGAGCAGGAATGTATGCATTGCTTTCATCTTCTCCGCCCAGACCTCGGACTTTATCGATTTCTTGATATACATGAAGTAAGCCAGGGCGATACCGGAGACGGCCACAACCGTGGAGATGGCGGCCAGGATGAAATTGAAATGCCCGTGATGACCGTGCCCGGTGTAATCGGTCACGAATGATCCGAAACCCTTGGGCAGCCAGGGAATACCGACCCATCCGGCAAAAATCGACAGGAAGGCCAGGATGATAAGCGGCCAGGTCATTGTTTTGGGGGATTCATGGGCATGCTCATAGGCCTCTTTGTCGCGTGGCTGGCCGAAGAATGTCACGAATACCAGCCGGAACATATAGAACGCTGTCATAAAGGCCACAGCTATGGCCAGTACCAGGAAGAAGGGGTGATGCTCGGCCGAGGCGATGATTTCATCCTTGGACCAGAATCCCGAAAGCGGGAATATTCCGGCGATAGAAAGCGATGCTATTATAAACGTAATTGTCGTAACTTTCATTTTGCGGGAGAGCCCGCCCATGCGGAAGATATCCTGGGCATGCACGGCGTGGATCACCGAGCCGGAACCGAGGAACAGGCAGGCCTTGAAAAATGCGTGTGTCATCAGATGAAACGTACCGGCGGTGAATGCTCCCAGCCCCAGGGCCATAACCATATAGCCCAGCTGCGAACAGGTGGAATAGGCCAGAATACGTTTGATATCCCTCTGCACAAGTCCGATAGTAGCCGCCATTAATGACGTGATACCGCCCACTGTTGCAACCACAATTGCCGCCTCGGGCGAAGCATGATATATTGCCATGGAACGGGCGATCATGTAAACACCGGCGGCAACCATTGTGGCGGCATGGATCAGGGCCGATACCGGTGTGGGACCCTCCATGGCATCGGGAAGCCAGACATGCAAGGGATACTGTGCTGATTTACCGACAGCCCCGGCGAACAGAAAGATACCGATCATGGCCAGCATATGCGGTTCGAAATGCTGGGCCGCTCCATGGGCCGCTTCGGCGGCGCCATGTACGGCGTCGGTTCCGCCACCGACCATGGCAAAAATCTCAGTATATGATAATGTTCCGAAGGTGAAGAAGGCCAGCAACAGTCCGATTATAAAGCCCCAGTCGCCGATACGGTTTGTGATAAAGGCTTTTTTACCGGCGTCTGCGGCGGATTTTTTCTCGAACCAGAATCCGATCAGGAAATATGAACTGACACCCACCAGCTCCCAGAAACAGAAAATCAGGAAGAAGTTATTGGCCAGTACCAGTCCCAGCATGGAGAATGAGAACAGCGACAGGAACGAGAAATAGCGCGAGGTACGCGGGTCGCCTTTCATATAGCCTATGGAATAGATATGCACCAGTGTGGCCACGATAGTCACCACCATGAGCATGACCGCCGCCAGGCCATCGACATAGATTCCGATCTGAAGCTTGAATGATCCCAGCACCAGCCAGTCGAAACCGGCATCGTGAACATAACCGGCCGGCTTACCCAGCATCTCAATCAAAGTTATAACGGAAAGCACGAATCCGGCTGAGATGGCGAAAATCGAGATAGCTTTGGATATATTTTCATTGCCCCGGGTAAACAGCACGATCACGGCAAATGACATGATCGGCAGCAGCGGTACTATCCAGATGTTCTCAAGCATAGGCTACCATTTCATTATGTTCATCCGGTCGACGAACACATCCTTGAAATTCCTGTATATCAAAATAACTATAGCCAGTCCCACAGTGGCCTCGGCCGCGGCGATTACGATTACGAATATGGCAAAAACCTGGCCGATAAGCTTATCGGGCGTGATAAACTTTGCGAACGTGATAAAGTTGATATTTACGGCGTTGAACATCAGTTCCACGCACATCAAAATACCGATCGCATTGCGGCGGGTCAGCACGCCGTAAAGGCCGATCCCGAACAGTATTGTGGCCAATGTCAGAAAATGAACTAATCCAACCTGCATTTATTTATCCCTCCTGGCAATTACGATTGCTCCGATCAGTGCCGCCAGAAGAAGCACCGATACAAGCTCGAAAGGCAGAATGAAATCGCGCATCAGAAGATGTCCGATTTCGGCCGTATTCGATCCTCCCACCTCGGTATTTTCCGCCAGTGGAAATCCTCCGATTTTGTGGCTTGTGGCGATTCCGAAGATCACCAGGGCTATGAATGATATTGAAACAAGGAGGGCGGGAATCGATTGCTCGTTGGTCTGCCTGACGCTGTAGTTGGTCAACTGAGCGGTTAACATGACCGCGAATATAAGAAGTATTGAAATCGCGCCGACATAAATCAGCACCTGCACCGCCGCCAGAAATTCTGCCGAAAGCAGGATATACATGGCCGCAACGCAGAACAGTGTCAGTACCAGAAACAGCGCCGCATGGAATATATTCTTAAGCGCCACCACAGCGATGGCGGATAGAATCATAACAAAGGCGATAATGTAAAATACTACAGCAGTCGTACCCTCTAACATTAATCCCCGGATTCCTTTTTCTTCTCGCCCGGAGCCTCCTCAGCCGGCTTTTCTTCCTCGGCTTTTTCAGGGTTGGGGGCCTGTGCGGGCTTTTTATTATCAGGTTTCTTCTCTTCTGATTCAGCAGTCTCTTGTTTCTTTTCGGTTTTTTCTTCGGATTTGGGCTTTTCCGATGGTTTATCCCCGGAGGCATTCCTGGCCGCCTTCTTTACATCCTCGGCCGCCGCCTTATCGGCTTTCTCGGCGGTTGGCTCATCCGATGATTTGGCATCCGTTTTGGGCGCCGGCTTTTTGGCCGCGGGTTTTTTCTTTTTGCGCGGCGTGTACTTGACGTCTTTGCCCAGTCCCGTCAGCCGGTCCAGATCGTAGATCAGTTTGCTCTGATCATAAACCGAAAATTCATATTTGCCGGTGAGTTTGATCGCGTCGAAATTGCATGATTCCTCACACAATCCGCAGAAACAGCAGATGGTGTTATCGATTTCGAATACCGTCGGCTCCCAGCGCTTGTTTTCATTCTTCTCCCGTTCGATTTTGATAGCGGCCACGGGACAAGCCTTCATGCAAAGCAGGCATGCGGTGCAGTTGAGTTCACCTGTTTCCGGATCCGACAGAAGCACTACCACCCCGCGTGAACGTTCGGGCATTTCCCAGCGTTCTTTGGGATACTGCAGAGTGATGGCATGTCTTCCCAGATGCTTGCCGGTAACGAACAGGCCGACAGTCAGGTTGTAGATCCCGGAAAAGAAATCTTTCGCTCTACCCATTCTTAATGCACCACCAGATTATATATAAGGCCGGTCACCAGCAGGTTCAGGAATGCCAGTGGCAGCAACCATTTCCATGAAAATTCCATCAGATGATCCACGCGCAGACGCGGGTAGGTCCATCTGAACCACATCAGCACGAATACAACACCCATGCTCTTGAGCACGAACCACAGCCAGCCCAGCGACTCATTGGCGAATGGTCCCCACCAGCCGCCCAGGAAAAGGGCGGTGGCGATGGCTGCGACAACAAACATATTTACGAACTCAGCCAGGAAGAACATGGCGAATTTCATGCCTGAATACTCGATATTGAAGCCGGCCACAAGTTCCTGTTCCGCCTCGGGCAGGTCGAACGGCGTACGGTTGACCTCGGCCGTGGCGGCCACCAGATATACCAGGAATCCCAGTGGCTGCCGGATTATATTCCATTTCCAGATTTTATCCTGATCCAGGATAATGTCCTGCATCGAAAGAGATTCGGCAAACAGCACCACGCCCATAATCGAGAGAGTCAGTGGTACCTCGTAGGATACGATTTGCGCCGCCGATCTCATACCGCCCAGCAGGGCATATTTATTATTCGATCCCCAGCCTGCCATCAACAGGCCGATGATCGTGAATGTCGTGATTGCGATTATATACAGGATTCCGATATTGAGGTCTGCGGCGATAATATTGGGGGCCCAGGGGATAACCACGAATGACATCAGGGAGGCGGTAAAGACCACCACAGGAGCCCAGAAGTATACTCCCCTGTCAGCATTGCGGGGGACAATATCCTCTTTTTGCAGAAGCTTCAGGCCATCGGCAAGTGTCTGCGCCCAGCCATGCCATCCGCCGGTCATCATCGGCCCGAAACGTACCTGAATATGGCCGGAAATCTTGCGTTCCCACCAGACCAAGAAGAGAGCCAGCCCGGCCACCACGGCTATGGTTGCGATGCAATACATGATTGCCAGAACAACGTGAGGAAGCTCCACTCCAAATACCATTACCTGTCAACCTCCGGCATAACTATGTCCAGCGACGCAAACAGCGCCACCAGATCGGCAATTTTCAATCCCTTGACTATTTCCGGTATAATCATGACATGATTGAATGATGATCCGCGCAACTTCAGGCGATAGGGCTTTTTCTCACCCCTGGAAACAATATAGCAGCCCATCTCACCCCTGGATGATTCGATACGGGCATAGTATTCACCCTCGGGAAGCTTGAAGCTGGGCCTGATCTTCATTGTCGGGTCGCCTTCGGGCAGACCATCCAGGGCCTGATCGATCAGCTTTGTGGATTCTCGCATCTCCACCAGGCGCATATAATAACGGTCCCAGGTGTCATAATTCTTGCCGACAGGAACCTCAAACTCAAATTTATCGTAATATCCGTAAGGATCATCCTTGCGCACATCCCAGTTGACACCCGAAGCCCTCAGAGGCGGCCCGGAAACTCCATAGGCTTTGGCCAGTTCGGGGTCGATTTTAGCTATATTCTTGGTTCTGCTCAGGAAGATCGGATTCTCGTTCAAGAGCGCTTCGTAATCCTGCAGAACCTCGCGCATATATTTGGTGAATTTCTTGCATTTGTCTTTGAAGCCGGGACGAATATCCTGGGAGACACCGCCGATGCGTATGTAATTATATGTCAGCCTCTGTCCGCAGGTTTCCTCGAACAGATCCATAATCATCTCGCGTTCACGCAAGGCGTACAGGAAGGGGGTAATTGCTCCCAGGTCGAGCGCGAATGTGCCGAAATAGATCAGATGCGAGGCGATTCTCTGCAATTCGCCGAAGATAATGCGCAGATGTTCCGCGCGGGGAGAGACCTCGATTTCGCCGATTTTCTCCACACACAGGGCATAAACCCAGTCCGCCAGCATGGCCGAGACATATTCGAAGCGATCCATGAAGGGCGTGATCTGGTTGTATACGCGGTTTTCGACTATTTTTTCTATGGCGCGATGCAGGTAGCCGATATATGGTTCGGCAGCGACTATGACCTCACCATCCATGGTCAAAAGAAGCCGGCAGACACCATGAGTGGAAGGATGCTGCGGGCCCATATTGACCAGGAATTCCTCGGTTCTGAGGTCCCGTACGGTCAATTCATCCTGATCGACTATATCCAGTTTTTCGAGATCTTTTTCGTCCATCTAAAACTCCGGCATCTTTACGAAATCCTCGCCGCCTTCCCAGTCCCGGCGCATCGGCCAGCCCTGGTCCCAATCCTCGGGCAGAAGCAGGGTTTCGAGTTCCGGATGTCCCTTGATATCGACTCCAAACAGTTCCCAGGCCTCCCGCTCGAACCAGTTGGCGGCCGGGAAGACCTCCATGATGGTCGGAATCTCCGGTTTTTCACGATCCAGTTTGACCTTGATCGTCAGTTTATGATGATGCTTGATCGAACAGAAGTGATAGACCATCTCCATACCGTCCTCGAGATAATCCACAGCCGAAAGTGAGGAGAGGTAATCAATAGCGATTTCATCATCTTCCTTAATATATTTCACCAGGTCAACCAGTGTATCCTTATCGGAAATAACCGCCGCCTGGGCCGGATTGAGTTCCAGCTCTTTGACCTTGTCAGCGAATTTACCTGTCAGTTTATTCACCAGCTGATTATTTTCCACTGTCAGAACTCCAGTCGGCCATCTTTTCCTGTTTGATCTTTTCCATCAGCTTGAGACAGCCTTCCATCAATGATTCCGGACGAGGCGGGCATCCGGGGACATAAATGTCAACCGGGATAACCTTGTCGATGCCTTTAAGTACGGCATATGTATCATAATAGAAGGGACCTCCGCGCACGGCACATCCGCCCATCGCCAGGACATAGCGGGGCTCGGCCATCTGCTCGTAAAGCACCTTGACACGTGAGGCCATTTTATGCGTAATTGTGCCGGCCACGAACATCAGGTCGGACTGACGGGGGGAGGCACGGAAAATCATTCCGAGCCGGTCGAAATCATAACGAGAGGCGCCCGTGCACATCATCTCGATTGCGCAACAGGCCGTACCGAACAGCAGATACCATAATGAGGAGGCCCGCGACCAGTTCATGATCTTGTCAACCTGAGTCATCAGTATGCCGCCGCCGGGGGCTTTTTCCAGGAATACGGGAACTTTAGATGCTACACCCATTTCAGAACCCCTTTCTTCCAGGCGTAAACAAGACCGTAAATCAGAATCGAAAGAAATATGAGCATTTCAATCAGCCCGAACCATCCCAGGGTTTTGTATATCACAGCCCAGGGAAAGATAAACACGGTTTCCACATCGAAAATCACGAACATCAGGGCGAATATATAGAATCGTACGTTGAATTGCACCCATGATGATCCAATCGGGGATTCGCCGCATTCATAACTCTGGAGTTTAAGGTCTGATGGTCTTGCGGGGCGGATCAGCTTGGCAACAAAAAGTGTCACAAGAACAAAGCCGATTCCACCAAGAAGAAAAACAGCGACAGTCAAATATTGATCAAGCAAGCTGACCTCCCATAAAAGCTGCGTTCTGCCATCCGCAGTTTGTGACGCTGTTCACAAAACAAGACTTACATAAAAGGCATTTACTCATATTTGTCAAGCGAATTTTCAGATTTTTACGGTACCATATCTTCTTCTTTAGATTGATACGCACCAACTTGAAAATTATGGGCAAAAAAAGCCCGGCAGAGGGAGTTCAAACTGCCATGATTCAACCTATTATAACGGTAGTTTTGAATGTTAAACTATATAGTCTGAATAGAGAATTCACAAAGAAAGGGAGGCCGTGGATGACCTCCCTTTAGATAGAGCATCTATTTGGATCAGGCGTGTGCCAGAAGCTCGTTTTTGAGTTTGTCGAGATCTTCGATCACATCATGAGAAGCCTGTACCGACTGGTTCATGAGCTTCTCGGCGCGATCCCTGTCACCCGACTGATAGGCTTTTATGGCCTGGTTGGCGTAGTCGTGAACCTTCCTGTGAGGATCATCGACAGCCTTGAACGCGGGCATCTCGCCATATTCCTTAATGCCCTCGGAAATATACCATTTACCGAAACGGCAGTTTCTATGGTCGACTTCTTTCCAGCGACCGGCATCCTTGCGGTTTTCGAGCACATCCTCGAGATTCTTGACATAGTGCATATGATCGGTCTTGGCCAGGTCGATAATGCCCAGGTTTCCGCCGCGAACCTTGAATTTGCCGACCATGCCGCGCAGGTTTTCGGCCTGGCGGTTAAGCTGTTCGGCGGCTGAGGCGGACTGTTCCGCTCCGGCGGCTGTCTGCTTGGTCACGGCCGCGATATTGGCCACGTTCTTGGAGATCTCCTCAGAGGCGGCCGACTGTTCTTCGGCTGCAGTGGCGATCTGCTGGATCATATCCATGACCGACTGTGATTTCTGCAGGATATCGCTCAGGCTGTTGCCGGCTTTGTCTGCCAGTTCACGTCCGGAGTTGACCTCACCCAGGCCCTGCTCCATAGAGCTGACAGCGCCGTTGGTCTCGCTCTGGATGCCCTTGATCATCTCGGCGATTTCGCCCGTGGCTTTGCCGGTCCGTTCGGCCAGTTTGCGAACCTCGTCAGCAACCACTGCAAATCCACGTCCCTGTTCACCGGCACGGGCGGCCTCAATTGCCGCGTTCAGGGCCAGCAGGTTGGTCTGGTCGGCGATATCATCGATCACGCTGATAATATCCCCGATCTGATCGGCCGATTTGGCCAGCTTCTGGATTGTATCGGCCGAGGAACTGACCACGCTGGAGATGCGGTTCATGCCCTCGATTGTCTGCGAGACTATACCGGTGCCCTCATTGGCGCTATCTGAAGCCGAGCGGGCCAGGTCGGAGGCTTCTGAGGAATTTTTAGATGACTGCACGATTGTGGCGGTCATTTCCTCCACTGCTGTGGCGGCCTGGTTGGCCTGACCGGTCTGCTGAGTGGCGCCGGCCGACATCTGCTCAGAAGCTGATGCGATCTCGGATGCTGCCGACACAAGCTGGGTGGTATTATCTGTCAGGTCACGTACGATCTGCTCCAGGTTGCCGGACATGCGGGCGAATGCGGTACCAAGAACGTCGCGATGTGATTTGGCCTCGATATTGACTGTCAGGTCACCATCGGCGATATGGGTGGCCACATCGGCCATATTATGCATATAATCGATAAGTTCGCGGAATGAATCGGCCAGCTGGCCGGTTTCATCCTTGCTGTATAGGTCAACCTGCTGATTGATATCACCCTTGGCGATTTCACCGGCGATATGGGAGATCTTAACCAGCGGTTTGGAGAGTGATTTTGAAATAAAGTAGCCCACTCCAAAGGCAAAACCGGCGCCCAGGATAAGACTTATAATAATGATAGTGTTCATGCTGGAGGCAGTTTTCTTGCCGGTTGTGGCAGATTCGGCCGCTACATTCTCGTTAATTTCAACGATTTCATCCAAAAGCGCGATCGCTTCTGCCGCTGCCTGAGCATTTACCTCCATGGCCTGTTTCTGCATATTATGGAGAAGCTCCTCCGCCGTGGCGACTTCCTTATTCAATTCGTCAAATATTGCAAAGGTCTCCTCAGCTGCAGGCATGACCTCATTGACATAAATCCTGTCTGCCCTGTCAATTGCATCCTGACCCTTGCTCTGGCGCAGGATTCGGGCAACTTCACCAGCCTTGTGGTGGAAATCATCATGATGTTCATGAATCTCATGCAGGTAATTTTTCAGTTTCTGGTTGTCGGTGTGGAAAGAGGCCAGCCATTTTCCAAAAGCGCATTTTGAGGGATCGGTCTGGCCATGAAAATCCTTGCCTTCCAGAATCGAAGTCGCCAGGCTGCTCATGAGCGCATGATGATCCTTGGTAAACATTTCAACCTGTTGCCTGAACTTGGTCGGATTATGAATACCGACAGCAGTCAATTGGTGCTGCATGTCCATAAATTTGTCATTTTCGTCACGCCAGTGATCCCAGGCCTTGACGAATTCCTTCCAGACCTGGGCCTCTCTTTCGGTCTGGGGCAGTGGTTCATAAATCTTCCAGGCCTGCTCATATTCCTCTCTGACACCGGCGATTTTGTCGAATTCCGCCTGGATGTCCTGCTCGGTGAGGGCCGGATTACAGAGTGATTTAATCGAACCTTCGATAACCGATGATGCATCCTTGATCACCATCAGGCTGCTGATCGAAGGCAGGCGCACATCAGAGATTTCGGTGATGCTGTCGGTGGTCTTGCCAATGGCAAAGTAACCAATAAAACCGACCACGCCGCAGATAATTGCGACCAAACCGAAAGCCCCGATAAGCTTGGTCCCGATTTTGAGGTTTTTAAGCATTTGATAACTCCCTTTTGTGGATTTATTAGTTCTTACAAAGGGATTGTCGACTTTGCAGGGTGGTTTTGCAAGGGCCTAAGATGGGCTATGAACGGGTCATGTCTCATAGCCCCTCTTAGCAAAAATGCAGCATTATATGATTAAGCGCTCAGTGATCTTAAATATGAGGCGAGATTTACTTTTTCTCCCTTAATACTCAGCTTGCGGCGGATGTTTTTGCGTTGATTGCGAACGGTTTCCGCTGATGTATGCATCAGGCCGGCAATTTCTTTGGTGCTCTTACCCAGCTTGATCAGGTTGCAGATTTCGGTTTCCCGGGCCGAGAGGCTGGCGTGAGACTCCTCCAGGCGCCTGACAAAGGGAGAGACGATCTCCATCAGGCTTGTCTTCAGTATTTCCAGTAATTCTTTTGCATCAGGGTTGATCTGATTCCTGAGTTCATCGAGAATCGGCAGAAGAACACGTTTTATGTTGGAACGCATGTAACTGCTGATTTCTTCTTTCTCATCATCGACATGCTCAAGGATATGTTTGAGGGCCAGGTTTTTTTCGGTCAATATCCGGCGCTCGTTTTCGAGAATTTCATTCAGGCGGGTCAGTTCTTTTTCAGCTTTAACACGATCGCTGATATCGATTACGCTTTCCACTATACCATTGATGTTTCCGTCAATATCGAAATACGGCACGGCGGTAATCAGGCAGTTAATTGTTTTGCCTGCAAGCGTGGTCTTTTCGATTTCATGATCGATGCGCTTGTACTCATGCAGGGCCTTGAGAAGCATGCACTCAGGTCCATTGCAATAGGGACTTTTCCAGATTTCCAGGCACTTCTTGCCCAGCAGTTGTTCCGGCTGCATGTCCAATAGCTCACAGAAAGAGTGATTTACCTTTTGGACGATGAAATTCTTGTCGATTACGCAGAGCGGCACCGCGGCGTTGAATACCTGATGCAGTTGATTCAGTTTCAATACCAGCCTGGCACAGCCGTTCAGGGTTCCCGGGTTTTCCTGAAGCGACTGCGTTGCGCGGGGACAGAAATCTCCTGAAAGCTGGTTGACAAAAGGATCAACCACTTGCTCCACAGGTTTTTTTTCGAGTAATTCAATCATTATATATGCCCTCTTTTGATTAGCCGAATCAAAGCTTGATGCCTGTGCTCGGGATGCCGCAATTCGGAATCTTACTTGTACCTTGTTTTGATCAGGCTTATTGAATCTGCTCCAGGGCGTCACGCTCCTTTCGAGAGAAAACACTGGAAAGATCCAGGAATATCAAGAGCCGATCTTCGAGCTTGGCCACGCCCCGGATATATTCGCTGTCGATCGATGTGGCGATTTCGGGCGCCGGTTCTATTGTCGAGGCCGGCAGACGCAATACCTCCGAGACCGCGTCGACAATCATACCCGTGATACTGCCCTCGATGTCGACCACGACTATACGAGTATCCTTATTCTGTTCTTTTTGGGTAAGGCCGAAGCGCTTTCTGAGATCGATGATCGGTATGACCTTGCCGCGCAGGTTGATTACGCCTTCAACGAATGACGGCGCGCGCGGGACCTTGGTGATATCGACCAGGCGATTGATTTCCTGCACACGCAGTATATCGACGCCGAATTCCTCATCGCCGAGTTTGAATGAGACAAGCTGCAGAAGTTCCTCACCCGTGGATGTTTTTTCCTTGCTGGTCGATACAGCCTTTGCGTCAGATCCCATAACGGACATAGACACCTCCCTTTGATAAATCGACAGAATCGATTTATAGGTTTTCACGTTCCTCAGTAATTAATTTCAGGTCAATTGCGGATGCGGCCGATTCCCTTTATTTTGCCGCGCTCACATTTCTTTTATCTTATCGGAAGGAATTTAATTTTGTCCAGTTCAATGATTATTAATGGATAGGCTGGTCCATTAATTTTTGTCAAACATCGAATACAAATCAACAGGTCATTTCATAGTGAAACGAGGCGGAAGTTATTGCAGGTTTTCTGTATTGTTTAACCGGCTTTGCAGGTTATCAGCAGGTCATTCGATTCGGCGGGAATGAATTTATCTCCCTTGAGGTTGGAATTGTATTTAACGGCCTTAAATCCGCTGTCCATGAGAACATCCTTCAATTCTTTGCCTTTCCAGGCTCTCAGGGGCACGCTGTGCAGTTCGTAGTCGCAGACTCCCTCGTCGTTTTCAATCACTAATATATTGAAATTCAGGTGGCTGTTCTTGAAATCATAGAAACGCACGAATATATGCTTGCCACTATTATATATCTTGACGATTCGTTTTCTGTCTTTGAGTATGCGGGTATAATTCAGCAGTTGAATTACCAGTTTGCCATCATTGGCCAGGTAACGCCTGAAATTTGTAAATGCTTTCTTTAGCGATTTTTTGTCCAGCAGATGAGAGATCGTATTGGCCAGGACGAAAACCGCATCATGGTCTTTTTCAAAGGCCTTTACCCGATCCATCATATCGCCGCTCCTGAACTGAATATCATGCCCGTATTTTTTGCTCATCTCCCGCGCTATTTTAACCATACGCAAGGCCTGCTCCAGTCCGGCTGATTTGACCCCCAGGTTTGCCAGCGCAATACAGGTTGCCCCGGTGGCCGAACCGATATCCAACGCGCTTTTAATCTGATGTTGCTCGATATACGGTTTCAGCATTTTCTGCAGATTTCCGACACGTTTCTCGAACGGTATCATCTGATCATAATATTCAGCTATCTCGTCATAGAACATGTTCTAATCTCCGTTAATTTTTTTTCTGACAGCGATAACATTGGGCAGGGCGGATCGTGAAGGCTTGAATATTTCGGACAGCATCTTCTGTTCGCCGTAGCCGGTCAGATTGACCTCGAAATCTCCCACATGAACATACAGGCTGGCGGGATAGCTTCCCTCCAGATACATCATATCCTCGAGATTCAGACTAAGGCCGCTGACAATATCGATGAAATCATGAACGCTGATCCTGTTCCGGCAGAAAATAACCAGTATGTCTCCTGACTTATCCTCGGCCAGGGCCAGGATACTGTGGCGGTCATCAGACTCTCTCCAGGTATTCACCCCGCTGCAACCCAGCATACGGATACTCTGAAGAAATGAATTATAATGATTCCGCAGAGAATCGAAATTCTCGCATTTGCGGTTGATAATCCGCGCACCTGATGCGCTATTGTTCAAGGCATCAAAGGCCAGTATGCAATTATGCCGGTTGAGATGATCATTAATTACAAAGTCGCCGACCTTGCAATAACCTATTGTGGTACGGTGATCCTCGGCATACATGCCGGCATTGAAGCTGATCAGGTAATTATATTCCACTGCCCAGGCCTGCGCACTGCGCGGCGGGCAGTTGTATTCCAGCGATGAGAGCAGATCGAACTCATAGCATTCAGGATCGATCCTCAAGAGGTACATTAGAATCCGATTGGAATCGCTGTCAAAAACGTCGAATTCGGCCCATTCCAATCCTGTCTGATTTCCAATCGGAATGAACTCCGCCTCAAGCCCCGTGTTTAGAATCAGCAGAAAGATGAGTGCTGTGAATATTGTTTTAAACATACCCGCTTAATTTACCATAAGTTTTTCTATGGTCAATACGTAATCTTCGCACGGTTATAGAAACCTAACAAATAATTTGTTTGTTATAGCGCATAGTCTGGATTAGTTTGACGAAATAATTATGGTTTAAAATATGGAGGGAAAATGGCTTATCATTATTCCAAAACAGTTGACCTTTCTTTTGAGGATGCGATTAAGAGGGCCGAAGAGGTTCTGCAGTCGAAGGGCTTCGGCGTATTGACCGAGATCGATGTCAAGGCCACATTGAAAAAGAAGCTTGATGTCGATTTTCGCAATTATAAAATCCTGGGCGCCTGTAATCCCGAATTCGCCTACAAGGCACTGCAGACGGAGGATAAGATCGGCACCATGCTGCCCTGCAATGTGATCGTACAGGAGAATTCTGATGGCAGGATTGAGATCTCGGCCGTAAATCCATTGGATTCGATGGCCGCAATTGACAATCCGGGACTCAAGGATATTGCATCTGATGTTAAAAGGATGCTGGAAGAAGTGATCGATAAAATCTGAAGGGAGCATTTCGGATGAAAACTGTTACCGCCACCCTGAGGGATAAATTCCAGACCGATTTATACATGGGTGATCACGAGTTCAGGGCCGATGAGCCCGAAAAGGCTGGAGGGGATAACACCGGCCCGAATCCCTATGATCTTGTGCTGGCATCGCTGGCGGCCTGCACGGCCATGACTGTCAGGTGGTATGCTAATCATAAGAAGCTTGATTTGAAAGGCTGCCGCGTGACACTGGAATATGATCGTATTCACGCCAGGGATTGCGCCGCATGCGATAAATCCGATCCCTTTAAAAAACTGGAATATGTCAGACGAATTGTCGAAATCGAGGGCGATTTCAGTGACGAGGAAAAAGAAAAGCTGAAATCGATACCAGCAAAATGCCCTGTTTCCCGTACTCTGAAAGGTGGAATTGTCATAGAAGATGAGGTGAACTATGAATAAGTGGACTGCCATTTTCAAGAATGTCTCAATCCTGCTGGGTATTTTCATTATAGCCAATGGTGCTTTATTTATTGCCTGTGGCGGAGCGGCCGAAGAGGGGGAGAAAGTCGAACAGAAGGTGGAAGAAAGCGAACAATCGCTGATATTCCCCGGCGAGGAAAATTATCTGGCCAATATCCGCCAGTTGACATTCGGCGGCCAGAATGCCGAGGCATATTTCTCCAAAGACGGCAGCAAGCTGATATTTCAGTCCACGCGGGATACCTTCGATTGCGATCAGATCTTCATGATGAATGCCGATGGTTCCGATGTCGAGCTGGTTTCCACCGGCCTGGGACGAACCACCTGCGCCTTTATTGCTCCCGATGGCGAAAAAATAGTCTATTCCTCGACCCACCTGGCGGATTCATCCTGTCCGGAACCGCCGGATATGTCGCAGGGCTATGTCTGGGCCGTACATCCAGGCTATGATATATTCCGTTCAGACCCGGATGGCCGCAATCTCGAAAGGCTGACTATCAACCCGCGTTATGATGCCGAGGCGGTCTATTCACCGGATGGAGAGAAGATTGTATTTACTTCATTGCGAGAAGGTGATCTGGATATCTATATCATGAATCCTGACGGTTCCGGTATTGTGCGTGTAACGGAGGATTTTGGCTATGACGGCGGGGCCTTTTTCTCGCCCGATTCAAAATGGCTCTGCTACCGCGGATATCATCCCACGGACAGCGCGGAAGTTGAAGAATACACGGAGCTTTTGAATAACAACCTGGTAAGACCGGGAAATCTGGACATATTCATCATTCGTCCCGACGGCTCCGAGCGCACCCGTGTCACCGATCTGGAGGGTGCCAATTTCTGTCCCTATTTTCACCCTGATGGCGAACGAATCATCTTCGCATCAAATCACCATACAGGTGACCGCAATTTTGATTTGTTCATAATCAATATCGATGGCACCGGATTAAAACAGATCACATTCAGCGATGTGTTCGAGGGCTTTCCGATGTTCTCCTATGACGGCAGCAAGCTGGTGTTTGCGTCAAATCGAAATGCCACGGTGCCGGGTGAGACGAATGTATTTATCGCCGACTGGGTGGAAGAAGAAGCATCGGAACAGGCAAAATGATTCCCTCTATCGGCAGAAAATGTCGATCAGTTTTTTTCTGTTAAGGCAAAAGGTCAGGTGCTGGTCTGAGATAGCTTTTCGAGATATCAGAGACTATTTCTTGAACCGGTTGAGCATAAAGCTGCGGATTTTTTCGGCTTTCTTCTTGCCGATACCGTCAACCTGCATCAAATCATGGACAGAAGCCTTGAACAGGCTCTCGAGAGAGCCGAATTTTTCAAGGAGCGCTTCTGCGGTGGTCGGTCCAACCTCGGGAAGGGTTTCAGCAATGGCAAGCTGAGCCTCTCTGGCCGAGGTAAATTTCACCTTTTTCTTTTCCGCCTCAGGATCGAATGTCAAACCGTGCTGCGCCTGACGAGCGAAAAGATTCAGATACGCGGCCGAGTCTTTGGCATCACGCGTAATAATCACGGGCATATGATTCAAAATGGTTATGTAGGAGATGGCGCTGCGTACCTTGGGTGAATTCATCTTTCCGTTCATGCTGGTAAACCCTTCGATGATATACACAGCCTCGGGAAAGTCCCTTCTGAAATCGATCAGACGCCGAAACAGCATCTTGCTCGAAATCGATTCCAGGAATTCATCAGCAGTAACTATCTCCACAGCCATCTTGCCGGAGATCAGAAAATCACCTGCTTTGAGATTGGCATAACGCAGGGTGATGCCCATGCTCTCCAGTTCGGTTGCAACCGCTCTGCCTTTCTGCCTGTTGGACACTATTAATGTCAAGTCAGATTCGTACAACTCTTTTCTCCTTTACAGTCGTAATTGGCCCAATTATGGCGATGGATTAGTAAAATGAGAAACGCAAATATATTATTTATTGCGCTTCATGCAAATATATTTTTTCCTATTTTTCGCTTAAATAAGCCTGATATTTTGATGCTTTTTCAGCCCCGCGCTTCAATAGTTCCAAACCGCAGGGGCCAATATTTTGTGCCGTCTATCTTTAAGTCTTGCGTTCTTTCTTCTTGGCCGCCGGAAACAGGACATTATTAAGAATCAGCCTGTAGCCGGGCGAATTCTTGTGCAGCTCGAGTTCGGTCGGCGGATCGCCAACCATGTGCATATAATCCTCCGGATCATGGCCGGACAGAAATGTAAACGTGCCACGGCCGTAATTGCCATGAATATAGCGCACTTCGTCATAGCCCTCGACCTCCGCCAGGATCGTCACATGCGATTTCAAGAGCGATTTGCGGAAAGCTGTACTCTGTCCCATAAAGCCATCGATCTGGCCCACATGACATTGCACCAGCATAGTCGGCACCGGGTCGAGCTTGGCGGAAAAATCGAACAGCCGGAAATAGTCCATCTCCTCGTTGCGAATATATGTCGAACGTTCCGGATATGTATCGATATCCGAATGACGATATTCCAGCGCGTTTAATGACACCGTGAAATTCTCGAATGCCAGGCAGTTTTCATAACGCAGTTTCCTCTGGCAGTTGGGATCGATCGGATCACCGTCATATTCACGCGGCACTATGTCTGTATTCTCGGCCGCCAGCGCAATATCCATAGTTTCCGGCGCGGAACACATGGCGAACATAAATCCGCCGCGATAAATATAGTCCTTAAAATTTTTGGCCACTGCCAGCTTCATGTTGGGCACCTTTTGATAGCCCAGCGCCTTGGCCGCGATCTCACTGGTGGCAACCTCCTGCTTGTACCACATGGCATTGCGATAGGCACCATAGAATTTGCCGTACTGGCCGGTGAAATCCTCATGATGAAGATGCAGCCAGTCATATTTTTCCAGGTTGCCCTCGAGCACCTCTTCATCCCAGATTGTATTGTAGGGAATTTCCGCATATGTCAGTGCCAATGTCACCGCATCATCCCAGGGCTCCTTGTTGGGCGGAGTATAAATAGCGATCTCAGGCGGTTTTTCCAGCAGAATAACTTCCATATTCTCGGTCTCGATCGTACGATAAATCAGGTCGGCCTGTTCATTAGAAACAACTTCATAGGTTACGCCTCGCAGAAGACACAGGTCCGCAAGCTCCTCACGAGCCGGCGCCAGAAATGATCCGGCTTTATAATTCAGGAGCCATTCGACTTTGTCGCCCTGCCCGAGGCACCAGTAGGCCACACCGTAGGCTTTGAGGTGATCATTCTGCGTGTGATCCATGGGAATCAAGATGCGATCCGCATGCAGACCGGATGTTGCCATGATCAGGATGATCAAGACGATTACAAATGTTATCCGCCGTTTCATTGATATTGCTTTCAGGATTTTTGGGTTAATCAGTCAGCCCACTTTATTCTACTTAAAAATGGGTCGCGGGTTTCCTTTTATAATTGTCGTCCCGCATAAATAATCGGTTAAAAACTGTCTCAGCTTAAGGAGAGAGAGACAAAATATCCGCCACAGGCAGACATCGATCTCTCCTTGATGATGAGTAACGTTGTCTTATGATATCATGTTCCGCGTAACTGTCAAGCACAGATGGATGATATTTGTTGAAATAATCACGACAATATGGACCTTTCTTCGAGAATAGATGAAAAAAATTGAAAATATTTTTTCTACATATATGGGGCAGTAAAAAAGCCCTCCATTTTTGTAATGTATTAAAATACAGAAACTTATCGGAATATGCGAGCTGTGGGGAATATGGGACATATCCTATAATATGATCCTGCACAACAAATTAGCAGATATGAGGTTAAAGCTTTTGATCTGATGGCCGATGCATCTATTAAGTTGAAATTTTCCTTTATTAACTTCATGGCTTGTTGATTAGTACAATGATTTTTTCAGCAGGTCATGGACAAACTCAAGCAAAGGAGTGAGGACATGCCGGTCAGGAGAACCAGTCGCAGACCAACCTCAAGGACAAGAAGAACCACAACTCGCACACCCAATCGCAGAACCAGCTTTGCCAATGGCAAACCGTGGTCACCCACAGAAGTCAAAACCTTGAGGAAGATCTACAAAGATACTCCGACAAAGGACATCGCCAAGAAGTTCAAACGCTCAGTTTCTTCGGTCCAGGCCAAAGCCGGTGACCTTGGTCTCAGAAAGAACAAGACCTATCTGAAGAAAATGCGTCAGAACCAGTGGCGTTAGAAACAAGTATAGGTTTCTTACCTCAGCCTGCCGCCGTCATGGTCGCAGGCTTTTTTATTGGCATAATATCATATCTTTATCACTTCCTGTAAAAAGTGATTTACATCCTCCCTGAGCCGGTTTAGATTCAGGACATTCAAAATCAAGATACAAAGGAGGATTTAATGTATCGCAAACTTGAAGATTTTAATAAAGACTGGAAGATTTCAAGCGAGGCGACCGAGAAAATATTTGCCGCATTGACCGATGAATCGCTGAAGCAAAGTGTGGCCGAGGGTCATCGCACATTGGGAAGAATAGCCTGGCATATTGTCCAGACATTGCCGGAGATGTGCAACCGCACCGGGCTGAATGTCGACGGGCCGTCCGAAACCGATCCTGTCCCTGAAAAGTCTACAGATATCCTTGCCGCCTACAGGGCAATCTCCGATTCATTATGCGCGGCAATAAATTCCAGCTGGGATGATGAGAGCCTGATGACCGAGGATGATCTTTATGGCGAGATGTGGAAACGGGGCGTGACACTCAGAATACTGATCGATCATGAAATTCATCATCGCGGGCAAATGACTGTGCTGATGCGTCAGGCAGGATTAGAAGTTCCGGGTGTATTCGGCCCCTCGCTGGAAGAATGGGAAAAATATGGTATGAGCGCGCCGAAAATTTAATATACATGAAATAGTTAATAATAATAATCGGATAAAAACACCCCTGTATAGCCTTCTCACCGATGTCTCTCAACAGGTTAAATATGTACCCTTATCGGCCGACACTGATAAGGGTATTTTAACTTTAAAAAATCCCCGTAAACGGTTAAAAAATTTTGGATTACGGGACTTGACAAAATTTTTTAAAAAGCTATAGTGGATTGGCCTTAAAGGCGGAAACAAAAGGACTACATTTATTGTAGATATATACGGTCATTAGTTTTTTTCATAAAGGAGTGCGCTATGATCGGTATGACAAACTTAACAGACAAAGAGGTCCTGGACCTCGATTATCAGTATAGTGCTCATCACTATACCCGACTTGAACGCGTGATCCGCAAGATGGAAGGCGCCTGGCTTTATACACAGGATGGAACCAAAATCATAGACTGCCTGGCCGCTTACAGTGCCGCCAACCCGGGACATCATCATCCCAAGATTGTAGCGACTCTGGTGAAGGCCCTTAAAGAGGGACATGGATCTGTCATCTCGAATGTCGTCTATACAGATGTTAAAGCCAAATTCATGGAGAAGGTATGCACCCTGCTGCCGCAGCTGGGGCCGCGATTCGGTGATGGCGGCAATTCCGCCATGGCCAAAAACGGCGGTGTCGAATCGGTGGAAACGGCAATCAAGCTGATGCGCTATTACGGCTGGAAGAAGAAAGGCATTCCGGATGGAAGCCAGGAAATTATCGTCTTCAACAATAATTTCCACGGCAGGATGATTACTATCGTGTCATTCTCCAGCTCGCCCAAATACCGCGATGGTTACGGGCCGTTGACCCCCGGATTCATCAGCGTGCCGTTTGGCAATCTGGATGCTGTCAAGCAGTCGATCAACGAGAATACCTGCGGTATCCTGGTAGAACCCTTGCAGGCTGAGGGCGGTATGTATATTCCTCCCGAGGGTTTCCTGCAGGGTTTGCGTGACCTGGCCGATGAAAACGATCTGCTTTTGACTTTCGATGAAATCCAGGTCGGGCTGGGAAGAACCGGCAAGGATTTCTGCTTCGAGCATGAAAACATCATTCCCGATGCGGTTATCCTGGGCAAAGCCATCTCCGGCGGACTGGTGCCATTGTCGGTCATGGTGACAAATTCGGAACTGATGCACCTGGCTTTCGGGCCCGGTTCCGATGGTTCAACCTACGGCGGCTACCCGCTGGCTATGATTGCCGGCAATGTGGCCCTGGATGTTTTCAAAGAGGAAAAACTGTCCGAGAAATCGGCCCGGGCCGGTGAATATATGATGGAAAAGATCCTCGAGATCGGTGAACGTTCCGAGCATGTCAAAGAGGTGCGCGGCAAAGGTCTCTTTATCGGTATCGAGGTGACCAACCAGGATGCCATGTATTTCTGCCGTCAGCTTCTCGACCTGAACATGCTGGCCAATGACAGCCACGGGCATACAATCAGAATCAGTCCTCCGCTGATCATCAACCGTGAGGAACAGGATTATATTCTGGAGAGGCTGGAAAAGGTTCTGATTGCGCAGAAAAAGCCGGTGCCCAGCAATCATCTCTCAAAATAGACAACTGAGTATTATGTATAAAAAGGCCGTCCGGCATAAGGACGGCTTTTTTTATTCATCTTTATTTCAGACATTTTGCAAGCAAAATTTCGAAGGCTTTGGATAGACTTTGTGTGAACAAAATGAAGGGGATAATATTGAAACTGATGATAAGCTGCTTTTCAAACAGACAGACTAAATCTTGGCCTTGAAGAATTTGTTGAGAAGGTTCTCGATATCGACCATCTTGAAAGGCTTATTGATAAAACCGTCCGCCAGATTGGCCATCAGCGTATCCTCTTCCTCGGCCAGGTTGTAGCCGGAAATCACCACCACCGGAAGCTCGGGATATTTTTCCTTGATATTTTTGAGCAGTTCCGAACCGGACATCTCGGGCATACGCAGGTCGGTGATAACCATCGAAAATTTATCATCGCCGAGGATGGTCAAAGCCTCCTGGCCATTGCCCGCACGTTTTGATTCGAACTCGAAAATTTCCAGCATTTCCGAGAGCAGGCTGGACATATTGGGATTATCATCTACGATAAGTATCTGCTGCTTGGCCATATTTCTCCCGATTAAAAAAGGTCTTCCCTGTTATCATCGGATAAATATTCTATGCGCTTAATCAAATGTTCAATTCCGAGACGTTTTTTTGCGGAGACGAAGAATGTTTTCATATCCGGGGTGAAATAATGACCAAATTCATGATAGGGCTCGGGAGATCTATCTATCTTGTTGAATACCAATATAGTAGGGATATTTTCGGCGCCGATTTCGGTCAGCACCTCGCGCACATCGGCAATTCTCTTCAAATAATTCGGATGTGAAAAATCGACAATATGCAGGAGCACATCCGCCACACGAACCTCATCTAAAGTAGACTTGAAAGACGCCACCAATTGGTGGGGAAGCTTATTGATAAAACCGACCGTGTCGGTCAGGAGAATATTGCGTCCATTGAGAGCCGAAAGTTTGCGTGTGGTCGAATCGAGCGTTGAAAAGAGCCTGTTCTCCGTGATCACCTCGGAACGTGTCATGCCATTGAAAAGCGTCGATTTGCCGGCATTAGTATAGCCCACCAGGCAGACATTGAAAAGATCCAGCCTGCGCTTGCGCTGGGTGATCCGTTCATCATCGATTTTGTCCAGCTTCTTTTTCAATACCTTGATCTTGTTGTTGATCAGACGACGGTCAGTTTCGAGCTGGGTTTCACCGGGACCGCGTGTGCCGATACCGCCATGCTGCTTGGACAGGTGTGTCCATTGACGGGTCAGGCGCGGCAGCTGATGATTCAGTTGCGCCAGCTCCACCTGGGCACGGGCCTCGTTGGTCTTGGCACGATTGACAAAAATATCCAGGATCAGTGTCGTGCGGTCGATGACCTTGACATCCAACCTGTTCTCGAGATTGCGAATCTGCGCCGGGCTGAGCTCCTCGTCGAAAATCACCATGTTGGCATCCAGCTCCTCGAGCTGTTCCTTGATCTCGGATATTTTGCCCTTACCAATAAAGGTCGCCGGATCGATTCGTTTTCTTTCCTGGGTAATAGTCGATTTGATTTCCGCGCCGGCGGAGGATGCCAGCAGGTAGAGTTCGGAAATAGATTCTTTGAATTCAAAATCCTGGATGCCGGGCAGTTTGACACCCACTAAGATAGCCCTGTCGAGGGCCTTGGCCTGAGTGGTTTCGTAGAACTTAGCTATGTACTCTCTCCGTAAATATGTAAGTACTTATGTTGTTCTCTAAAGTATTATACCTGGCTGGAATCAATTAGTTTGTAATATTTTTCAGCCTGATTTTTGGGCACCGATTTAGTCGGAATATCGTTGACCTCGACCAGAACCTTACGGGCACCGTAGGATATCAAAATTTTATCCCCGACCTTGACATCGCTGGCGGGCTTGGCTTTTTTGCCGTTCAGAATTATACGCCCGCCCGATGCCCACTCTTTGGCCACTGTCCTGCGTTTGATCAGGAAAACGGTTGAAAGGTAATCATCAATTCTCATCTAATCTGATATCAACGTAGTATTTTTCTTTGACTTCTTCCAGCCATTCGCTCATGACCTGGTCGCTCTTGGTCCGTTTGGCGAAATCCTTTATCCTATCCCAGTCATTCTCGAGCGTCATGGGACGCGATTCCTGGTAGTCGAGCACCTTGAGCACATGATAGCCGTATTCTGATTTGGTAGGTTCGGAAATTTCTCCCACCTCGATTACTCCCAGTGCCTTGCTGAATTCCGGGGTCAGACGTGAAACCGCGAACCATCCCAGGCTGCCGCCCTGTTTCTTGGTCTCATCATCGATCGAATATATTTTGACCAGCTCCTCGAAATCCGCCTTGTTCTCCAGGAGCAATTGACGAAGGCTGTCGGCCAGCTGATGAGCGACCTGATCATCGCTTTGCGAGGGATTGGTCTTAAACAGGATATGCCGGACATGCATACGGCCCGGGAGTTTGTCCTCGACCTTGACTATATGGTAGCCGAGACGGGTTTTAAATGGCTCGGAAATATCACCTTTTTCCAGATTAAAGACGACATCCTCGAATTCGCTGAACAGTGTTCCCTTGTCGAAATATCCTAGGTCGCCGCCGCTCTTAGCTGTAGCATCCTCGGAATAAAGCTGGGCCAGGGCCACGAAATCGCCGCCCTCATCAAGAAGCTGCTTAACCTTGAGCGCTTTCTGGTAGGCCGAGTCAAGTGTCGAGCCCGATGGTTCAATCGGCAGGAGTATATGCGCCAGCTTGACCGCCTCCGGCTGGCTGGGCAATGAATCCTTGTAGTTCTGGTAAAATTCCTCTACATCGGTGCCGGTAACGCTGACCCTGTTAAGAAAGCGCGAAATGAACCTTTCCTTGATCAGCTGATTACGGACCTCGCGACGAAATTTAGCCTTGAGTTCACGCAATGTCAGCCCCTCGAGTTTCATCTGGGCCTCGAATTCCGCCTCGGTCGAAAAGCGCGAACGAAGCTCCTCGATTTTTTGTGTCAGGGCCTGCTCGATCTGCTCATCGGAAATCTGTATTGTCGTATCCTTACGGGCTTCCAGGAGGATCAGCTTGTCGGAAACCATCTGGTCCAGAATCATATTCTGCAGGCTGTCCGGTTCAAGGCGGGAAAGATCCTGTTCCTGGAACTGCATCATAAACATCTGCATCTGGAAATCCAGTTCCGACACCAGGATGATTTCATCACCCACGACTGCGGCGATCTTGTCAACCAGTTCCTCGCGTGCGGAAAGATTGACTGCCAATAGCAGGCTTAAAATAAATACCGATACAATTAATGCGAATCTATTCATATTTTCCTTTATCGATTGTCTCCCAGATCATGTCATAATCGGCATCGACCTGGAATTTATTCCTGTTCTCTGCCAGCCAGTCAGCCGTGGCCTTCTCGCTTTTCTGATTTTGAAGCTCACGCTTGATCTGATTGGCGACCTGTTCAAATTCTCTGACTTCGGGTTCCCGAACCTCCAACAGTTTTACAATCGACCAGCTGTTTCCGACCGGAAAAGGTTCGCTATATCGGTTCAGGCGGAGTTTTTCGGCCTGATCGTAAATGGTCGGGAAGGTGTGCTCGGATATGAATCCCATGTCACCCTTGGCTTCCTTGTAGCCGGGACGGGTGGTATTTTCAATTGCCAGTTTTTCAAAATCTTCGCCCTGTTCCAGTCGCTGATAGATTTTTTCCGCGTCCATTTCGGTTTCCAGAAGGATTTCCTGTACATGCAGCTTTTTCGGGATTGTGTACTGGTTGGCATTCTGGCGATAATATTCAGCTACCTCTTCATCGGAGACGAATGATCTCTCTTCGGTGACGATCTCTTTCATCCTGACCGCCAGCATATTATCCATAAAGAATCGTTCCACATCCTTGAAATCAGCCGTTTCGTCGAGGTCGAGAGCTTCCGCTTCATTCAGCAGAATATCCAGCAATTCAAGCTGGAAGACAGCATCCTTGAGCTCCTCAGTCTCATTGAAGGGCGGTCGCTGCTGATCCGGCCAGCGGGCGGTGTTCCTGAGGTATTCGCCCAGGGTCACCTCACCGCCGTTATAAGTGGCCAGAATCATATTGCGCTCGTATTCCGCCAGATCGTCGGGATTGAATGTGTTCTTGCGGAAGGGAACCCCGCCGATTTCATCGGGATAGAGCGCGGAAACCTTGTCATAAATAAATTCGGTAGTCTCTTCATTGATTTTTATGTCTGCTTTTTCATAAAGGTCATCATAAAATTCAGTCTGCACTTTTTTGCGTTTCATTCCCTGAATCTGGGATTTGAGCTGGGTGGCTATTTGATCCAGAGGCGGTACCTGTACTTCACGGCGCCCGGTAACAGTCGCGATATTCCATCCTGTGGGCGCTTTCACCAGAGTGATTTCGCCTTCATTTAGATCCCAGACCTGGTTCTGGAATGTTTCAGAGAGCGATACGAATGTGCGATATCCGATATCACCGCCCTTTACGGCCGAGGCCTGATCCTCGGAATGTTTGCGAGCCATTGCTGCAAAATCAGCGCCATTCCTGGCTTCGTTGTAAAGTGAATCGGCTTTCAGGCTGTCAGTTAAATATATTATTGAAATCGCAACTTCTTCATCCAGTTCATTGTACCATTGTTCGACTTCTTCATCGGTGACATCGATACGCGGCAGAATTTTAAGCTTGAACAGTTCATCACGCATAAAATCAGGATATGCAATCTCGACCTGCTGCTGGATTTCCGGATCCTTATCCAATCCCTGGTCATAGGCGGCTTCAACAAATATATACATGTTGATCAGTGAATCCAGATAGGCTTTCTTGGCCTCATATTCCTCTTCTGCGGAATTGAAGCTGGCATTGTACATCTTGGTGTACTCATCCATCAGGAAGAGCTTGATTTCGGACTGACCGACATTGGCGATTGTCTTGCTCTCCGCCCTGGACTTATCGTGGTACTGGCGATCACCGCTCTCACGATCGCCTCCGCCACATCCAACAAATATGAAAATCAGTGTAAAAAGAGCTGCAAAAATGGATTTCTTCATGATTAGTACCTCAGAATTTTTTATAAATTAGCCGGCATAATGTTCCGAATAAGCTTGAAAGATAGCCTCTAAGTCAATAATTGCAAGCACAATTTGAACTTTTGAGCCTGCTCCTCGGGGGCTATTTGTCCCAGGTCGATATCAATTGTAAATTCCCCCACAGCACCGAATTCCATTGGTTCTTTGAGCTTTGCGCTGAGATTGGAAACCTGCTTTTTGGAGGGAAGTTTGGCCTCCGGATATATAAGGCTGAGCCTGCCGTTTTTGAAGCTGATCTTTGCCAGTCCGATCCGTGAAGCCAGGAGCTTGACCTCGGCCATTTCAAACAGATTTACCGCTTCCCTGGGCATCGGGCCGAAACGGTCGATTACCTCCAGCTTGAGATCATTGATCTCTTTATAGTCCTCGGCCTGGGCCAGTTTCTGATAGAGCTCGACCTTTTGCTGAGGAAAGGGCACATATTGATTGGGGAAATACAGCTCCAGGTCGACATCGATCTTGATGTCCGACAATTCGCGGCTTTTTTCACCGCGAAGTTCCTCGACAGCCTCCTTGATCAGTTTGACATACAAATCAAAGCCGACCTCCTCGATGAAACCATGCTGTTGGGCACCCAGCATATTGCCGGCGCCGCGGATTTCCAGATCTTTCATTGCCAGATGGAATCCCGATCCGAGTTCGGTATGTTGTTCGAGCGCTTTCAGGCGTTTTCGGGCGGTCGGAGTCAGGAGTCTCATGGGCGGGACCAAAAGCAGGGCCCGGGCCCGTCTGGCGGATCGTCCCACACGGCCCCGGAGCTGATACAGCTGGGCCAGCCCGAAATGGTCGGCGCGGTTGATTATAATCGTATTGACCAGGGGAATATCCAGGCCGGATTCGATAATGCTGGTCGAGAGCAGGACATCATAATGCCCCGCCAGAAAGGATAGCATGATTTCTTCCAGCTCCTTCTCAGGCATCTGGCCGTGCGCCACAGCTATGCGTATTTCCGGCAGTAACCTGGAGAGATAGCGATAAATCGACAGTATCGTCTGCACACGATTATGCACAAAATACACCTGCCCGCCGCGCTGGACCTCATCCAGAATTGCGGTGCGGATTGCGTTGGGATGAAATTCCGATACCTCGGTCTCGATCGGCAGACGATCCTTGGGGCTGGTATTTATGATCGACATATCCCGCGCACCCATCAAAGACATCTGCATTGTACGGGGAATCGGAGTGGCAGTCATGGTAATCACATCGATCTGGCTCTTAAGCTGTTTGATTTTCTCCTTGTGCTTGACACCAAATCGCTGTTCCTCATCCACTACCAAAAGCCCCAGATCATTGAATTCGACATCTTTTGAGAGCAGGCGATGGGTACCGATTATAATATCGACCTTGCCCTCGGCCAGATCGCGGACTATCTCTTTCTGCTCCTTGCGGGTCTTGAAACGCGAAAGCATCTCGATCCGAACCGGGAAATCGGCCAGGCGCTGACGGAATGTGCTCTGATGCTGCTGGGCCAGAATAGTGGTCGGCACCAGAACCGCCACCTGTTTGCCGTCAACCACTGCTTTGAATGCGGCCCGGATCGCAACCTCTGTTTTGCCGAAACCGACATCGCCGCAGATTAGACGATCCATAGGATAGCCGGCATGCATGTCCCTTTTTATATCTTCAATGGCCTGCAACTGATCCGGGGTTTCATCATATGGAAATGATGCTTCCAGCTGCCTGACCCATGTCGAATCCTCGGAGAACTTATGCCCGGGCCTGGCTTTACGCTGAGCATAGAGACGGATCAATTCCTCGGCCATATCTGCAATCGCCTTCTTGGTGCGCATCTTGGTCTTCTGCCAGGCTGTGCCTCCCAGTGTCGAGAGGCGCGGCCTGCCGTCCTTGCCGATATACTTCTGCACCCTGTTGAATTCCTCGATCGGGACATAGAGCTTGTCATTGCGCTCATACAATATCAGCAGGCAGTCACGGCGACGGTTATCGATCGTAAGCTCCTCCAGTCCGCGGTAACGGCCGATGCCGTAATCGACATGCACCACATAGTCGCCGATATTGAGATTGGTATAGGAGGATATAGCCATGCCCTCTTTGATTTTTGACTTGCGATGGCGATGAAATGACCTTGTGAAAACCTGATGATCGGTAAGTACTTCGAGCCCGGCCTGCCTGAATGCAAATCCCTCGGAAATATCCAGAACATCAGTGAAAATTCGATCAGCCCGATCCTCAAGGATATCATGAATTCGATCTTTCTGGACCTTGTTGTCGCAGGCCAGGTAAACTTCAAGGCCATTCCCAAGAGCCGTATCAATATGCTCTTTGAGTAGCTTTATCTGTGAATTGATGACCGGATGGTCTCCCATGGCGAAATGGATATCGGTGCTTTTCTGCTGAAAACTCTGCTCGCGGATTGTTTTCGGGCCGGTAAGTTTGTTCTGGAAATCATCCGGTTGCAGGTAGATATCCGGGGGCGCAGGCAGTTGCTCGTATTTATCAGATTCCTGGACATGATAATTACCATACATCTCATCCAGGCCGAGGCATTCAGCCTCGATCAGCTTGGGATCGAGAAGATACAATTTGGTTTCATTATCCAGGTAATCAAACAGGTAGCTGCGCTTTTTGTCAAAAAATGATATGGCCCATTCCAGCCCGGGAGTATCGATGCCGTAACGGAATTTATCTGAAAGAATTTCGCGGTCCTTCTCATTGACCTTGTCCGCCATGCGATCCAGGTTGGCCAGTGAAAGCAGGTTCTCACGACGGGGCAGGAGGGTCATGCTTTCGATTCGCTCGATTGATCTCTGGCTGGCAACCGAGAATGATCTTATCGATTCAATGAAATCTCCGAACATTTCCACCCTGATCGGATTCTCGGTAGTGTGCGGGAAAATATCGACAATTCCGCCCCGGACAGAAAATGTGCCGACTTCCTCGATCATGGGTGATCTTTCATAGCCCAGCTCGACCAGCCTCGAGATAATATCATCCTGGGAAATCTCCTGGTTTATCTCCAGATGAAGCGAGCTGATATCCAGCTCATCCGAAGCCAGTGTCGGCTCGGTCAGAGCACGAACAGATGCTGTGACTATTATGCTGTTGCGATTTTTTATATTAAAAAGGCATTCGAGGCGCTGGCCGATATTTTCCGAAGGCGGAGCTTTCCATTGATAGGGGTTGATATGCCATTCCGGAAAATGGCAGGCGATACCATTGCCGGAAATCTCATTCAGATCGTTTTTTATCGCAAATGCCTCTTTTTCGGTTTTGGTTATCACCAGGTATCGGCCCGGAAACTGTCTGGCAATACCATACAGGACAAAGCTTCTTCCGGATCCTGCCAGGCCGGAGATCTCCACCTCCGCCTTTCCGGTTGTAATCAGGTCCTGAAGCTCCCGAAAACTCTGGCTTTCCTCTATCTTTTCGATTATTTTCCTGATCATTATTTTAAAGCAAACGCAAAAACCCCACAGCCCCAAGACATGGGGGGTGGGTCATATTATTCCATATGTTATGCCTATCGGCATTGGAACGCAAATATACACTTGAGAAAAAATCTGTCAATGATTACATATACATGATCAGAACATTAAGGTTTCATTACGGTTTTAGAAAAAAACAATTTCAGGCAACGGAGATAGATAAATGATTGATTTTGAACTGACCGAAGACCACAGGATGGTGCAGTCGCTGGCGCGTGAGGTGGCCGCCAAAAAGGTCGCCCCGGGAATCCGCGAACTGGACCGCGAACACAAATTCGACCCGAACCTGATCACCGCCCTGAAAGAGGCTGATCTGATGGGCGTTTGTATCCCCGAGAAATATGGCGGTATGGGTATGGATTATATTTCGCTGGGACTGGTATGCGAGGAAATGGAATATGCCGATACCTCGGCGCGAGTGATCTTTTCCGTACATATCGGGCTTAACTCGATGACCCTCTTAGGCTGGGCCAATGAGGAGCAAAAGGAAAAATACCTGATCCCACAGGCGAAAGGGGAGAAGGTATCCACATTCGGCCTGACAGAACCGGGCGCCGGTTCGGATGCAGTGGGGATTGCCACCACGGCCGACAAGGATGGCGACGATTATATATTAAATGGCGAAAAGATGTGGATTTCGCTGGCTGATGTGGCCGATAACTTCCTGATCTTCGCCTGGACCGATCGTGATAAAAAGGCCAAACGGGATCATTCTGGCATATCGTGTTTCATAGTCGAGCGCGATTATGAGGGGGTCACGACCGGCGATATCGAAGGCAAGCTGGGTGTGCGCGCGGGGAACACCGGATGGATCGCAATGCAGGATGTGCGCGTGCCGGCGGCTAATATGGTCGGCAGGCCGGATGAGGGATTCAAAATCGCCATGACCTGCCTTGATGGAGGACGATATACAGTGGCGGCCGGATCGACCGGGCTGATCAGGGCCTGTATTGATGCTTCCGTGGAATACTGTCAGACACGCAAAACTTTCGAGACCGAAATCAAGAGCCATCAACTGGTCAAAGAAATGCTGGCCGAGATGGAATACGGTTATCAGGCCGGAAGGCTGTTGTGGTGGAAAGCCGGATGGCTCAAGAATAAAGGTGTACGCAATACCCGTGAAACAGCCATGGCCAAATGGTTCTGCACCGATCAGGCCGAAAAAGCGGCCTATAACGCTGTCCAGGTTCATGGTGCCTATGGCTTCTCCGATGAATATCCGGTGGAAAGATTCTTTCGCAATTCCAAGGGCGCGGCAATCTATGAGGGCACACGCGAAATCCAGAAACTGATGCAGGCGGATTACCTGCTTGGCATCAGAAAAGACAAAGATGCCCGTCTTTCGGTCCCCGGCGTTGAATAAAATAATGCTAATATAGTATCCCAAGTGCCTGCTGGGCTGCAGTGGGCACTTTTATTTATTTGCCCCGTAATAATCCCTGCCGGATGAATAAAGTAGATAAGAATTAGCTTTGGTGATATATATAGGAACAGGATGTCATGCCTCTTCGCGGTATTCAAGAATATCGCCGGGCTGGCATTGGAGGACACTGCACAGTTTTTCCAGGGTCGAGAAACGGATCGCACGAGCATGGTTTTTCTTCAAGATTGACAGGTTGGCAAGTGTTATACCGACTTTTTCCGACAATTCGGTCAATGTAATCTTACGTTTGGCCATCTCGACATCAAGATTGACGATAATAGGCATGCTCAACTCCAATCAGATTGTCAGGTCCCTGTCCTGTTGAAGCCTGACCCCGGCTTCGAATACCGATGCTATTACCATGATTATCAGGCCTATTACCACAGTAATTAAATGCAGGTCAAAGCTGGCGCCAAGTTCAACCGCCGGTGGCTTATGTGGTATCAAAGCCCCGCTAAGTATATATTGCAAAATTCCTACAATCGGTCCGACCAGTATCAGGACATAAGCGATAATACTCAATCTGCGAGGATTCTTTAGAATAAATGGCTGGCCATCGCGTACGCTCGCGATAAAGTTTTTCAGGTTAAATACTATCAGCAGAAAGGCGGCTATTCCAAACGACAGAATCAGAAAAATCAGGAGCCTGATATCAAAATCGAAATCCTTTAATGATCCATGCAACACCGCCTTGTCGAATCTGACTATCTTTGGGCCGTCGCTATCATGCATCAAATCCAGGTAATATGGCAGGCTCGAGGCATCCGTTGTAGCATTTAATGGAAACTCAAAGGTGACATCAGTGCCGCCCGCCAATGCTATTACTGCGATTATGGCAAACAATGCCAGTCCGACTATACCCAGGTACCAGAGAATATTGATAACCATCCAGGCAATATTGACCGCCGGAAACCTGCCGAAACTTCCCTCATTGCTCATCATTTTCTCCTTCACTCAGATCATTCTCTCACTCAAACATATATTACGGGCAAATATTTGTCAATAAAATTTTATCGAAATTCGATAATTACACTATGCTTATCGGAAATAAGGCGTTTTGATTTAATATCTGAGTTGAATTTCAATTGTTAGTAGATGGTTCTTCGGGCTAAATCAGCGTTCAAATGAGATTAGCAAAGGTCAACGGCAGATAATCAGCAGGCGCATCAAAAGGGGCAGAAGCGTGATGCTCCTGCCCGGATATGTCATCTTTTTATAATCTTTATTCAATTATCTGCATAGCCTGGTCCAGAATGTCGATGCAGTTACTACCTTCCGTTGATGATGGCGATCTGCCGGGGAGTTTATAAAATGTACCCACATGGATCTTGAAATCGATAGTGAAGCGTGCCAGCGAGCATTCCACCTCCCATTTATCCGGGATGAAATCTCCATCTTCATCAACCGGTTCGCAATCACAGCTCTTCCAGGCCGGCACATAGCAGAGCACAAATCCGCTGACCACATCGCCCAGCTCCTCGCCCTCATATTTATAGAAATTCACGGAACCGTAGTTTTTAACGCCGCAGAGACATTCCTCGCCGTAGTATGGGCCTCCCGGGGCGGCGAATCCAAGCGTGGCCTGATTGCCATCCTCATCTTCACATTTATAGTCATTGGTGATATAGATTGCAAATGCCGATGAACCGCCGTTTTTGCAGGTTGTGGATGCGATCGTGCCCATCGGTTCCGAACTGCTGTTGGAATTGACTTCTTCAGTATTGAGCCAGATCTGGAACTCATTATTGGGCTGTAATGCGCCCACAAGTCGCATGACTTTTGCTGATGGTCCTGTTGGACAGGCTACATAATAGGGTGCGGTTTCAGATTCCGAACCGGCCAGGACATTAAATGTCATATTGCGGGTGATTTCGTATACGCCATTCGCATCCAGATCAAGATCGATAGATCCGGACATCATCATATCCGGCACCATGATAATATCATTGGCATAAGTCTCGGTATCGTCCTCAATGGTCACGCGCACCGAATCCCTTTTATAGTCCTCATGTTCGGCAATTATCCACCATTCGCCCACGAACATGGAAAGTCGGTATTCACCATTGGTGACTGAATATGATTCTGTTCTGCCTTCTCCACCGATTTCACGGATCATCAGGTTGATTTCCTTATTGAAAAGCGTATTGGCGAGACCGTTTTCGATAAAGATTTCGTTTCTTATCTTGCCGTTGGCGTACCCATGCACCTTTTCAATCTCGATATTCCTGGTGATGGTTTTATCCTTTGCCACAATAACGGAAGCTGATGCCGGTCGATAACCGGACTTGGTGACATTCAAAGTCTTTTCGCCAATCAGGATATTTTCGAAATAAAATCCCCCGCCGGCATCGGTGGTATATGAATGCGGCGTATTTATTGGATTATGTTCATCTCCCAGTAACTCGATTGCTGCACCCTCGACCGGTCTGCCACCGTCTTTTTCAAAAATTCCGCCGGTTATATTTCCAAAATCGCCGATTTCTTTCCAGATCCTGTATGAGGTCTTGAATCGACTGGAATTTAATCCGACAACCGTCTTGGCCACGCTGGTCAGGTTTTCGCCGATCATGAATCCATAGGCAATTGCTCCCACCGGTTTGGTGATCACGACTTTGGCGATACGATCTATCGTTGCCTGGGTCATTGCATAGCCCGCCATTTTCATCCAGAAAGCGCGATACTCGCCATCCGTGGCGAATTTAGTTACAACCTTATTGGCCACGGCATAGATCAGGTCCCACCATTTATGTTTGCGGGTCATATCAACCACCTGGGCCATAAAAACCACATCGCCCGTGAAAAAGCTGGCCAGCTGTATGATTCTGGCATCATCGTATTTTCGCAATGCCCCGGCATCGATAAGGCCGGTCTTGACATTGCCATAAAGCGACAAAATATGACCGGCGAATTCGAGCACTATCGTGGCAATTCCGACTCGATGGCAATCCAGCTTTTCAACATCTGACAGGGCATCCCATTGATTGTCAGCCTCACTGCTCCAACCATAGCCATAGATATGTACATATTGAGTATCGGGAACCTCTTTGGGAGTTAGATTGAATGTCGTTTTTGATGGGGCCCAGGGCACTCCATCTTTGATGAAATCGAACATCTGGCCATTAGGCGGTAGAAGCTTTTTCTGGCCGGTTGGCAAAACCAGGTAGGCCCATCTGCCATAGGCATTGCTGATCTCGAACTGGTCACCACCTTTATGCTGAAGAGACAGGCCTGCAAATGTTGTCGCCGGCTCTACAACCACGCCTCCGGCTGTGGCTGTATATCCTTTCAGGACAATTTCACTGGCGGAGGGGTAATTCCTGGCCACAACTTCAGGAACAAGGGTAACATAAGCCGCCACAACATCCGCCATGGCATCGATCAACTCCTGGTCATCATTCATCAGGAATTTCGGATCGGCCTCCATACGATCTTCTACCAAGTTTCGAAAAGTCTGAAATTCGGGCAGGCTTTCAATAGTATCAACAACTATTTGCGCCTCATCTGGATCGGAGACACAAACCATTGGATTCATGAAGACAAGTGCCAGGGCGGTCGAATGCGCATCCAGTTCCAGGTCCATATTTTTGCCGGGGCTGCAGACGATTCCCAGCATTACAGGCACGCTGTCGGAAACATCCATGGCTATGGTCAGACCGGGAATTTCCTCCGTGCCCTTTATATCAAATGATCCGTTTGAATCGACCAGGGCCTCATTATCGCCAAAGCCTATCGTCAGGCTGTCGTAAGCAACGGAATTGCCGGGGAATTCAATCGTTCCGGTCATGGTTACGGTCGATGATGACGGGCCGGAGCCCCCGCCTCCACAAGTGATTAAAACTACAGCCCCTAAAATTAGAATTGGTACAAATAGTACATACCTGTTGCTGATCATGATCTATCCCTCCGAAAATGATAAACAATCCGCGGTTATAGCCAGGTACCCCTTTTTGATTATATACTTCTTTATCCAGTTCATGTCAATTCAATACAAGAAAATGTGAGCATAAAAAAAGCCCGCTATTCAGCGGGCTTAAACCATGTTTGAAAAACTCTAAACTGTTTTAGAGATTCTCATTTTCCTTTTTGTCGACCATGGCTGTCTTGTCGACATCTATCTTTTCTGCATCTTTAGTGTCAGAAGCCTTCTTTACACTACTGCACTTGGAAGCACAATCGGCGGCCTGCTTGGCGGAGGCGGCCTTTGTGTAAGGGCACTCACCGGAAGAAGTTGCGGCTGTCTTGACTGAAGCGCTTTCACCGCAATCCTTTTTGGACGCAGTGGCTGTGCAGGCCTTGGCGCCTTCTGAGGTGGCGGCAGCTGTCTTCACGCCGGCTTCTGTGCTCTTGGAGCAGGTATAAGCCTTGGAATCAGCATTTTCAGCGGAGGCTGTCTTGGCGTTTACCTTATCGGCCTTGGAACCGCAGGCATACTTTTCAGCCGATACTTTTTCGACCTTAGCGGTCTTGTTGCCGTCGCAGGCGAAAGCTGAAACAGCGCTGATCAACATAACTGCCATGGCGATTGCTAAAACTTTTCTGAACATAAATCCTCCCGGATTTTGAGATTTGAATGATGATAAATATTGTCTGATTTTGTCGCTCACATCCACTTGAACGCAAAAGCTGGCAAAATAGTTTCCCGAAAAAGATCGAAATCTTTATATTTTGTTGTTATTTAATGGGTTGTGGATATCTTGGGTTATGTTAGAGAGATTACTCGAGAGTCTTTTACTGATCCGGGTTCTCTGATCTAAGCTCCGATGTGTCTTGGGTTTGTTCCTCGGGAGGAAGTATCAAACGAACTGTCTTCACAACCCATTTACCCTTGTCTTTTTTGACATGGAACTCGAATTCCTCCTGCGAATCATCGGAAACATAGCTGTCTACATATACCCGGGCCTCAGCGCGCAGGAAGTTATAGGCCACTTTCTTGAAATTCAGATGCGGAATGATATCATCGGAAAAACTGCGATATTCGATCCGCGAACCGAACCATAAGGGTGTCTTGGCCATAATCAACGGCATCGGAAAGCCCTGCAACTCAAACAGTGTTTTTTCATCCGCAAATGACAGATAAAGCGGGGTCGGATGCTGTAACGTATACAAGCGGAAGTACTTAGTCCAGGCAGTATCTCTCTGGATTTTGATCTGATCCAGATTCGATGTCTCGATCACATCTTCCAATACAGCATGATATACTCTGTGATTTTTTGTCTGCGGACGGGGTTTGGAAAGCGGACAGAAATCATACAGGTCGGGTTTGCCATCCAGATCGGTATCGGGAAGGCGATAAGATATAAGAAGTTGCCCCTCTATGTTATCATAGATGCCGTCGCGATCCCTGTCACGTTTTAGATCCTTGAGCGCAAAAGCCAGGTTGAGCTCATCCTTATAATCCACGAATTCGGCCAGTCCCAGGCCATAGTCTTCAAAATATGATGGATCAATAGTGAAATAAGTCAGGTAAACGGAGTCATTTCTGACGATAAAATTGATATCATCGGATGAATAGGCATTCATGATAAATGTCGGATTTATCCAGTTAATGCTGTCTCTGGAACTGACCATCCAGAGATTGAACTTGGCCGAATACATACGCGAAACAAACAGCCCATGATAAATTCCATCCTGATCCCGGGTGATTTTTGAGGGCCTGAAATCCTGCGGCGGATCCCAGTCGACCACTTTACGGCGTGGATCCTCAACAACTTCCTTCGAACCGCATCCTGCCACCAGAATTATTAAAATCAATATTGTGGTTGTAAGACGTGCGTTTATCATATACCTATTATATGCCTGAGTATTAAATTGGCAACAAAAGAAACAGCTTAGCTGTTCAATATCAGTCGAAAGTAATGATTGCCCTCACATAAGGAGGAATAAATTGGGAAATAAACTGGATCAATTCAAGGCCGAACGGGAACGTTTAAATGAGCTTGTCCTTTCGACCGAGGACAAGCACATAAAAAGATTTTTTGCTCTGGACAACGCCGTCTACACCAGAGGCGCGCTTTCTGTGCAGGTCAAGGAGATGCTGGGGCTGGTGGCCTCGATGGTTCTGCGATGCAATGACTGCATCGCTTATCATGTCGACCGCTGTTTTGAGGAGGGCGTAGGCAAGGCGGAATTCGATGAAGCCATGTCGATTGCGCTGGTTGTCGGCGGGTCGATTACCATACCGCATATACGCCATGCCTATGATTTATGGCATGAGCTGGAGGAAGACAAAAAGCGCAGGTCTGTTTAGAAAGGAATCATACTATGAGCGATATAAACAATCCGGAAGACGTAAAGAAGCATGTGCGCAAGCGCTACGCTCAAACCGCCTTGACTGGCAAAAGTTGCTGCTGCGGATCAGGCGACAGCCCGATGGAAATACAGGTTGGATACAGCCGGGAGGACATGAATACATTACCCGGGGATTCTGCGCTGGGGCTGGGATGCGGCAACCCGACCGCGTTGGCGGATATCAAATCCGGCGAGATCGTGGTTGATCTCGGATCAGGAGCAGGGATTGACTGCTTTCTGGCTTCGCAAAAAGTGGGCGAAAACGGCCATGTGATCGGTATAGATATGACACAGGAGATGATAGACCTGGCCCGGAAAAACGCCAGGGAAGGCGGATATAATAATGTCGAGTTCCGGCTGGGTGAGATAGAATCATTGCCGCTGGAGGACAGCTCCGTCAACTTGATCATCTCAAACTGCGTGATCAATCTGGCTCCCAATAAGGCCAATGTGTTTTCCGAAGCCATGCGTGTGCTCAAACCGGGCGGGAGAATTATGGTGTCCGATCTGGTTACGACTGAAGAAATACCTGATAATGTTCGCAAATCTCTTGAATCCTGGGCCGCATGTATTGCCGGAGCATTGATAAAAGATGATTATATCGATGTCATCAGGTCCGTCGGATTCGAGAAAATCGCAATCCTCAAGGAACAGAAATATCCGGAAGACAATTTGAGCGATGATTTAAAGGGCAAAGTCCTAAGTGTTAACGTGAAGGCCTTTAAACCTGTGGCTTAAAAATAGATTGTGGAAACGAAGTAGCAGAGCTGTGCCGTGGCAAAGGCTGCATAGGTCCCGATAGCATAACCGATCAGCGCCATCAAAATTGAAACCGGCACCAGCGATTCCTTATGATAGGCAGCCACCACAGGTGCCGAAGCCGCACCGCCGATATTGGCAGCCGAGGCAATTGCCGCGGAATGAACATCGACCTTGAAAATCTTGGCCCCCAACAGGCAGAATCCGCCGTGAATGAAAACCCAGATATATGCACCCAGGATAAACCAGGGCGCCTGTCCCAGAATTTCGCTGATCTGCGCACGGGCTCCCATATTGGCCACGAACAGGTATACCAGGGCCATGCCCAGCGAATGCGATCCGGGGATCATTTTTGCCGGCGTGAATGACATCGCCAGGGCAAATGTCGTGATCAGCAGTATGCGCCATGTGCTCTCGGTCAGTACCGGTTCGACAGTCGGGAAAATACCCGCCAGCTTTCCGGCGATATATGTTACCGCGAAACCGATTCCCAAAAGGTAGAGAATATGGCGCATCTCTATGCGGCCCTTGTCACGGGCAACATCCTGAGCCGCTTCATCCATACGTTTAAGCCGATCCGATGATACACCCGTGAATTTATTGAATGACTTTGCCAGCCGTTTGGAGGTCAGCATAATCGGCAGCCAGACTATATAGACGATATTGTCGGCCAGTGCCGCCAGCCCGAATGACGATGGCGATGTTTTGATCCCCTCCGCCACCGCAGCCATATTGGCTGTACCTCCGATCCAGCTTCCGGCCAGTGTCCCGAATCCTTTCCATGCGTCCGGTTCCAGAAAGCTGCCCACAATTGCCAGCCCGATTGGTGCGCCGACCATGACACCCAGCGTACCGAAAAGCATTACGAAAATGCCCTTGCCCATCACACGAATCGCCCCGCCGACATCGACACCCAGCATAAGCATAACCAGGAACAGGGGCAGCACGGCATAGCCCATGAATCCATAAACCGGTGAATCATTGGGGATAACATTGAAATCTATTGCAGGCAGAATTTCCAAATTGGATAGGAGAAGAGGGATCATATAGATGAACAGAAGCGGTGGAAAGAAATTGAAGATATTGAACCTGATCGTTCCTTCTTTGACCTTGCGCCTGACAACCTGTTCCAGCCAGAAAAATATCCCGGCGATACCGGACAGGACCATCAGCACGCCGACATGCGAATTGATCAGCGGCAATGATTTGACAACTGCTTCGTCCATAATTGAACGCTATGGTAAACAATTCCCGAATTATTTTCAAGATTAAAGTTGTAAGATCGATGCGGGTTTGTGGTTTGGCCTTTTTCCCGGAGCTGGGCAATGCAGGATTGTGCCCGGCAGATGCCCACATCCGCCTGGAAATGGGGTGGCCGGCTCAAGCTTTGTCTGGATCTGAGAGATGAGGTCTATATGTGCCGGGAGTACGCCCCCGTGCTCCCGGAGAAGGTCGGCGTTCCGAATGGAGCGAAGCGTAATGAGAAACTCGACATAATCCTGCCATGTCACAATTCAAACTAAAGTTTGAATCAAGACATGGCAGAACATCCAAATGGTCTTTTCAAAACCGGGCATGTTGCGGCAGTTCTTGAGCAAAGCGGTGAACTGCCGCTTATAAATACTGCCCCAATCATGCGCCGTCAGGAATCCTGCCCCATAAGTGTCAGGTCACACCTCCGGCAGTAGCCGGAGCCAAGACCATGACACAGCCACCGTAGATCACGGGCCGGCGTTCCGAATGGAGCGAAGCGTAATGAGAAAATCGACATTGCTGTCTTTGGCATGTATGGGGTGGCACGCTCAAGCTTTGCCTGGGCGTGATTTTTATTCTGTCAGCTTCCCTGCCCAAAGCAAGTTTAAGCAGGCCACCCATGACATTAAATCGCCTTCTACAAATCCCGGAAATCCGCTACTTCACCTTTTAGGGCCGAGGCCGCCACTGTGGCCGGGGAGGCCAGGTAGACGAATGAGTCACGGTTGCCCATACGACCCTTAAAATTACGGTTGGCTGTCGAAATAATCTTTTCATCTTTGGCCGGCACACCCATATGTGCGCCCAGGCATGGCCCGCAATTGGAATTGGTCACCAGCCCGCCGGCTTCGATCAGGGTCTCGATGATACCTTCCCTGACAGCCTGCAGATAGACATACTGTGAGGCCGGGGTGATCTGGAAGCGGACATTGCGAGCAATCTTCTTACCCTTTACGATATCCGCGGCGATACGCAAATCCTCCAGGCGTGCATTACAGCATGTGCCCAGGAAAGCCATGTTGACTTTTTCTCCCTTGACCTCGCTGATCGGATGAACATTGTCGACCGTATGCGGGCAGGCCACCTGCGGTTCGAGCGTATTCAGGTCGAATTCCAGTTCCTGCTCATATTTCGCGTCCGGATCGGGATAAACCGGATCGAATGGCACCCGTGCACGATCCCTGACATAATCGAGGACCTTTTCCTGCGGAGGGATATAGCCGTTCTTGGCGCCCATCTCGACCGACATGTTAGAGAATGTAAACAGCGAATCGAAACTGAAGTCCTTGAACGGTTCGCCATGAAACTCCACCGATTTATACAGCGCGCCATCAGCCTTGATCGTGCCGATTATGTGCAGGATAATATCCTTGGTGGCGACACCCGGATTGAGCTTGCCCTTGAGTGTAATCCTGAGCGACTCCGGGCATCTCAGCCAGAGCTTGCCGGTGGCAAAAACAACCGCCATCTCGGATCGTCCGATCCCGGCCCCGAATGCTCCCACCGCGCCGTAATGAGTTGTATGAGAATCGGATCCGACAATCACTTTGCCGGGCAATGCAAAGCCTTCCTCGGTTAGTACCTGATGGCAGATACCCTTGTTGACATCATAAAAATTCCGGATGCCCTGCTTTTCTATGAATTCGCGCACAACACGATGATTTTCGGCATAGGTGGCATTAGCCGCCGGGGAGCAGTGATCCAGCACGATGACATGGATATCCGGGCTGTGCACCTTGTCGACCCCGATTTTGTAGAATGTATTCGAGATATCCGCGGTGTTGTCGTGGGACATGGCAAAGTCCGGGGCAATTTCGCAAATCTCGCCCGCCCTGATATCACGGCCCATCTTATTTGAAAATATCTTTTCGGCGAATGTTTTTCCCATTGATTCAAGCTCCTGTTTTTTGAATATCGTAATTCAATAATATATACGCGGGACGGTCCAAAGTCAAAGCGAGAATACTACAGGGCCTTCTCGATTTGGGCTTTGAGTGAGGAGGGGACAGTCTTTTTGATGACAATATGATCCAGGCCGGCGAAACGGGCCAGCCGCCTGGCGGCACGGGCGATTTCTGTGACCATTGTTTTTGATATTTTGACTGAATCCTCGATCTGGATCAGGTGAAAGATCAATGTCGATTTTTTGCGATCAGCCCTGGGATCGACCCGGCCGATAAAATCGAATTTGTACAGAATCGGCATTATATAATAGCCATATTTGCGTTTGGCTTTGGGGACATAAACTTCCCAGGTGTAATCGAAATCGAATATGTCCTTGATCAGGTCGCGGTTAAAGAGCATATTATCAAGCGGAGCCATAAATCTAACCCGAGCATCAGGCTTTATTTTATGCGCATTTTGAAGAATTTTATAATTCTCTTTGGAAATGAAGTACCCCGATTTTGCTCCCTCTATCTCAAGTTCGACTATTTCACCTTTTTTCAAATACGGTTCCAGGAGTTTTCTCTTCTCGGCGGCGGGCATACGCATGCTCAGGAACCTGTGATGGCGCGGATCGGCGACTATGTATGTCTTGAAATGCTTGCCGATCATGAAATTGTGATACTCTTTCAATGGCGGCAGTTTCATGTTTGTGCCTTCGGGTAGAACCCGCTCCGGCAGGTTGTAATAACGGTTGCCTTTGTCGCGGTAATCTGTCAGCAATTTGCCGGAGTACCACAATGACTCCAGCGCGGCGGTAGTCTTCTTGAGCGACATACTGAAGCCCCATTTGAATTTATCGCCGCCCTTGAAATATTTGGCCGGAAGAGCGCCCTGCTTCCTTATTTCGGCCATCACTATTTTGTTCTCACGGTCCAGGTTGTCAAAGACCGACTTATACCTGTCGCCGATAAGCTTGTGTTTGCGCAGATGATAACGGTATTCCCCGGGCGGGACATAGCAGAGCGCATTAAACTGCGCCTCGATCAACTGCCTGTTTTCATAAGCGATCTTGTCCAGCATTACCAGGCTGTATTTGTCGAAACGGTTATGCAAAACCAAATCCTGGCTTTTTTCGACAATGCGCAGGGAATCGATCTGGATACATTGCAACGGCTCAATATGCTCGAATTTTACCGGGTTGATATTGCGGTGTTTTTTGTATCTGAGAATATAGCGGTCGACCAGGAGCCGTTTAATCTGATTCTTTGTGAAAACCATAGCCCTTTAATACATACGCTTCATTGGTGTGATTATATTTCGGATTTAGCTTGTTGAGAATATAATCGATAAGCGAGGGTGCGCTATGACTTTTTTGCTCGATATGTACAAAATATGATTTCAGGCTGTCGATATGATCCTCCAGATACAGATCAGTAAAGACCACGATATAACATGAATCATATATTGTAAGCTGATTGATCTCGGAGTAACTCCTGATCCGCTCATACCGCGGTGGATCCGGCCCCAGATAACCATAGGGAATCAATACATCCCGTTCGGTGGCGTCGAAAAGCACAAACTCGGCATCATCCTGACGGGAGATATATACCAATGGATCGATGCGGCCTTTATGTGAATAATTAAATGTGAATGCTGTCAGCAGGATCAAATTTATTACCGCGGCATAAATCCACATGGCTTTGCGCAGGAAGGACAGGCGAAAATACCAGCTTTTTTTATGATAGAGGTAGTAAAGACCCAGTACACTCAGCACGATCACAATCGGAAGTAGCGGGATCATAAACCTTTCCTGTTTGCTCTGGTAGATGCTGTGCCCGATAAAAAAGAACGCGAAGCCGCTGAACAGGATTATGTGCTTTTTTATAACCTCTTTCTGGACTATAGAGCCCAGAAAGACCAGCGAAAAGGGAGGAATAAAAAGTCCGAGCATGAGCAGGATATATTGATACCATGGCCCGGGTGTGAAATTGGGATTGCCCATGTTGGAAGAGAAATATTTTATTGTGGTGACCATGAATTTTCCGACCAGCAGCATATCCAGCATGGCCGAAAATAACAGCATTATTCCAAAAGCAACCACGAATTTCCAGAGCAGTTTATAATGCTTATAGAACAGCAATATAAGTCCGATTGGTGCAATGGCCAGAATCGCGTGCGGACGAAACATAATTGCCAGCCCGCATAACAGGCCTGAGAGTATCAGGTTTTTTCCAGTTCCCTTTTTGAATCCCACATGAGCAAAATAGAAAGCCGGCATCAGAAGGTCGGCCGCGACCATCTCGCCCAGATGACGAACCGAGATAAACGGCATAATAAAATGGGTCGCAACAATCAAAGATCCCAGGAGAGCCGTATTTTCATCGGTTTCATCCTTCAGGTATCTGTATGCAAAAACTACCGCAAGCAGTGATAGCAGGGCATGTCCCAGTCTCTGCAGGTACATCATCTGATCCATGTATGTCAGCCCCAGAAGAGACCCGATTTTCAGCCCCAGCCAGATCAGGAAATTGTACAGCGGCGAACGCATGATATCATGGCCGGCCTTATCGCCCCAGATAAGTTCGCATTGATCATTGAAGAAGCGTCCCTCGGCATGCCATTTCCAGGCCATCTTGACCGTCTCATGATGATCATCGGAGGCCATATAGCCCTGCGAAAAGATCACCGCCAGAAGCCTGAGGGCGATGGCGATAATCAGCACGGTGCCGCATGATTTCAGCTTCATTCAATCCTCAGGATATGCCGTTATTTTACATGGCAGAGAACCGCATTGTATGGATTCAGGATAAAATGCTTCGGCTTATAAGGAAGCGGTGCGGACTGATATTCCTCCGATGGCGCGGTGACCCAGAATTTCAGCACGGTATGTGAGTCATTTTCAAATTCGACCACCAACGGAACCACCATCTTCCAGCCATCGGGTACATCCTCTACCTGAATATTGGCCTTGATGATATATTTGCCGTTTTCCTCGACGACCTCATATTCGGGCCTGAAAGTCGGGATTTCGGTACTGAATATCCATTCATCAAAAAACCAGTCCATATCCATCTGCATATGTTGCTCGACCACATTCTTGAAATCGATTGTCGAGGCGCTCTTTTCACGGTAACGGCGTACATAATCCTGCATCATCTTGATAAAGCGGTCATCGCTTTGTGTGGTGTAGTCATGCATAATCATGCGCAGCATATGCAGTACATAGGCCCCCTTGGAATAGACCAGTGTTTCGTAATCGCTGGATTTGGTTGATGATAACCGGTATCCCAGCCAGATCGGGCCGGCATCCGAACCCTCGGACCATTGCAAACCAATCCCGCCGCCTTTTTGCGTCACGAAATCCTTGAGATCATCCAGAAGGTCGAGAAAACGCTTATTATTGCCATCCTTGGCCTGCAAATACCACAAGCCGCTGTATTCGGCGAATCCCTCCGAGAGCCACTGGTCATGATATGATTTATAGCCGATGATTGTGCCCCACCATTGATGCGAGACCTCATGAGCCCGGAACGCGTCCATTTCGAATCCCTTGGCATTATAATCAGCCTCGAAACTAGCCCAGGCCAGATGCAAAAAGCCGGGGAAACTCTGACCATGCCGGCCGGGAATATCCGTAGCCTTGATGTCATTGAAAGGATAATGACCGAAAAGATTGCTGAAGAATTCAATCGAAGCCAGAATATCCTTGCCGGTCACCTCAAGCATATCCGAGGCAAACAGGCGCCCGGTATGACCCACGTTGGAACGATATATATGCGCGCTTGGAAGACCCGGTTCCGTGACTACCAGCGAATCGAAGAAACCATAATTAAATCCGACCATGGCACAGGGGTACTCTACGATATATTCGGCGTAGCGTCGATCATCCGTAGTCGAATCAACCCTGACATCGCCAACCGACAGAATCTGCAGATGCTCCGGTATATCATAGGATAACTCAAATGTCGATTTCGTGCGATAACCGGTGCGCGGATACCAGGAGCTGGGGGCCAAAAGATAGAAATCGCCGCTGGGTGATTTTTTAATAATATCATCAGAATGATAATAAAAATCGATAGTATCTCTTTCACCATACATCAAGGGCCGATTAAAAAACGCCCACGTTGTCGAGACCTCATCTTCATCGAATTTGCTGAAAAGCAATGAATCACCCTCGGAATCCAGAACTGAGTCTATTTCGAGTCTGGAATGATGGTAAAATGGTACCGCTATCAGGCTGTCTATATTTGCTTCGATTATCAATCTGCTGTGACATTCGATATCGGTCAAATTGTAGATCCGGGATTGAATTTTATAATGCACCGGATCGGCCAGTTCAAGCGGCCTGCGGTCATACATCGACCCGCCTTGCTGATAATGTTCCTGCGGATAGAACATGGTGATGTCCTGAAGAAGATTCACGCCCGCATAACGTTTCTGCTGGTAGAGTTGAACCGATTCCGTTTCAGTCGGATCATAGAAAAAATAAAAACGGTCACGCCCTTTTTCAAGAAGCGCCAGTACATAGGGCCGGAGCTTTGAGGTATGCAGACGGGTCAGGATATTGGCAGGCAGATCGACACTGAATTCATCCAGGCGATCCCGGTAATAATCAAACTTATTATTGGCGTCATCAGTCAGATTAGATTCCGCTAACTCAAATTCAGAAAAGTATTCTTCATACAAATCAGGAGACAAAAACAGCAGCAGGTCATTGATCTCATAATATATACTGGCTTCATCCGTGAACTTCTTTATGGAAAATTTTTCGACCGGGGTGGGGGGCGTTAGTTTGAACAATCCATCGCCCTTCAGATAAACCGCAAATCTTTGATCATTGACCGGTTCAAAGAACACAGCCTCGGCCTGGTCGAATTCAAAATGAGCGGCGTCAATATCGAATTCGAAATCACTGACAGTGAAGCCGGCCGACTGGTCGGCCTTCAGATTCCAGATCTGATTATATTGTGTGCGAATATCTTCATTCCAGATTTGTGCGGATAATGTTGAATTGATTAGCAAAATTGCAGCTATGAAAATTTTCAAAGACCTCTTCATCGGATTAACCTCCCTGTGATTTGTCGATCACGTTAATAATAATGATTTTGATATATGATGACAACAGGAAAGAGTTATTCCTGAGTATCTGCGGGGCCGTATAAGAAGCTGTCCGGAGATATATCCGGGTCCTCAAAACCTCTCAATTCGAGATATTCGACAATACCGGCAAGTCTTGCCGGCGACTGGATACCGGATAACTGAAACAGAAAATTTTGCTCGAGACCATCATAGAATAAAAGCGCCGGGTAGCCGGGGATATTGAAAAAGTCCACAAGGCGGCTTTCTGTTATGCGCCGTCCCATATACTCGATTTTCCTTTTCGAGTCAGCCTCGATTTTAATCGGTATAATGAAGCTTTCGTAATGTGTCTTGATTATCGGATCTGTGAGGATCTCGAATTCCATCGAGTCGCAGGGCGGACATTGATCCGAGCGAAAAAATATTAACCCGAATCTGCCGGTACCATCAAGCTCCTCGATTCCGCGAGTGTAGCTCCTGAATGGCACCGAATCCGGGCGGGCGAACTGCTCGGGGATATCCTGCAATTCCCGGGCAGTATCAGAAGATACCTGCGTGGTATCGATTTTTACAGGTTCCTCTTCGAAGATGCCCCCGGATTTTTGATCGGAGAAAATAATCAGCCCCACAACCATAACGGAAACCCCAACAAGGATCACCAGGAGCCAGGTGACTTTGGGGCTGAAATATGGATTTGCTTTCTTTTCAGGCTCACGGCCCGGCAACGATTATATCCCTCATGTGAAGTTGTTGCATGACTTCGCGGCTGAGGCGGAGCTCCCCGTGGAGCCCGAAGTGGAAAAAGCGGATATTTTCTTTTCGGTATTTTCCGATTTGCATTTCGGGCAGGCCGGTTTCTTTTCCCCAAAAACCAGTTCCTCGAACTCATGTCCGCAATCATTGCATTTGTATTCAAACATCGGCATCTTCGGTTTTCTCCTTTGGTTTCTGCTGGAACCATGAAGTGGATATCGCCAGCAAAAGTCCTATCAGCCCACCGTAAATCGTTGCAATCAATGGGTTTGATTGGATGGCGCAGGTTCTGTTGGCGCAACCGATAAAATAATAATAGAGATAGCCGCCCAGCATTCCGGCCGCCACCAATGATCCTTTCAATATCCAATGTTTCATGATTTCCAGCCTTTCGTTTCCATTCATTTACTTTAGATGCATAAATAGCGGAAACGATTCAAAAAAATCCAAAAAATGCCGCTTATTCCGCCTCGGAATTTTGCAGAGTTTTCCGCATGCAGAATATCAACAGGCCGGTCAGTCCGGCCCAGTACGCGAGCATGAATATCCAGCCTAATGTAGTCATAAGCAACTATTTATCGTTATTGTTCTCTTCATCTGAAAATTCATCGGAAATATCCAGTTCACCCTTGTGACGTCTCCAGGCGATAAAGACCAATGCACACAGGAGCATAAACAGGGCAAACAGGAACATCCTGATCATCAATACATACGGCCGGTTTTCAGGGTTGAATGGCGCCCCCGACGGGTCCGTACGCATCAGGATAACATCAAACCAGTTCTGATAGAGCCAGACACCCAGAAGAACCATCAGGAACAGGGGAGTTATGTACTTAATGAATATACGGAAAATTCCCGGAACCCTGATATTGGCCGCACGATGAAGCTCTTCCCAGCCTTTCTTGGAGGCGAACACCCATCCGAACAGGATGATTTCGACCAGTGCGCCCAGTACGATGATGAAATTGGCGGCCCAGAAATCGAGATCATCCAGAACACCATATTTTAGGAACCAGATCGGCGGCTGGCAGAGTATGAACATCACAGCGCCCAGAACAGCAACCGCCTCGCCGCGTGAAAGATTAAATTCATTGCGCAGAAATGCCACCGCCGGCTGGGCGATTGATATCGATGAGGTTACCCCTGCCAGGAAGAGCATAAAGAACCACAGGAATCCGAATATGGCACCCCCGGGAATTTGCTGAAAAATCAGCGGCATGGTCACGAAGCCGAGATTAAATGCCCCACCGCTGGCTATCTCCTGCACTGCCAGGGGATTGGGACCGAAAAACACAAATGCGGCCGGGATTATGATCGATCCGGCCAGTACAACCTCGGCGAATTCATTGGCCGTAGCCGAGGTCAGACCCGACAGGGCGACATCATCCTTATTGCGCAGATAACTGGAATAGGTTAGGATCACACCCATACCGACAGAGAGAGTGAAAAAGACCTGTCCCGCCGCCGCCAGCCATATCTGCGGATCCTTGAGTTTCGATAGATCCTGATTCCATAAATACCCCAGGCCGTTGACCGGCGTGGCCGCTGCCTCCTGGCCGGGCGGTGTCGGCAGTGTCAGCACCCTGATTGCCAGCACGATGCCCAGGATCAACAGGGTTGGCATGGCAATATTGCAGACCTTCTCGATACCGCCACGCAGCCCGAAATAGATAACCGTCATGTTTATAAAAAACGTTATCAAAAAGAGAATATAGGTTACCCAGAATGAACCGCCCTCCACAAGTCCCAGGTATTGCCCCAGGAACGTGGACATCTTATCGGCATCCGCAACATGGGTGACCTCCGGCATCTCCCCGATAATCGTAAATATGCTGTAGCCCAGCGTCCATGACTCGATATAGCAGTAATAAGTGAAAATAACAAGCGGTCCGAAAATGGCCATGACCCCGATGTATTTGAGTATTTTTGCTTTTGGAGCCAGGGCCTGAAATATGCCCGGTCCGGATGAATGGCCGTATTGCCCGCCATATCGTCCCAGAGTCCACTCCACCCACACCAATGGTATACCGACAACGATCAACGCCACCAGGTAGGGTATCATAAATGCGCCCGGGCCATACATGCCGGCCTGATTGGGAAAACGCAGGAAATTGCCCAGTCCCACAGCGGAACCGGAAACGGCCAGGATGACACCAAGTTTGGTGCCCCATCGTTCACGGACAAGCTTGGCCATAAAGCGTTTATCCTTTCATGCTGAGATATATTAGTCCATTACCATAAGATCAGGATCAGGTTTAAATCTTAGTATAATAATGCTTATTGGGCAAGATTTTTTTTGTCAAAGATAATGGGGGAAGTAAGCGGAATAATGGTCCTCCAGACCATACTGATCAGCGTCAGCCGCCACCACCGCCGCTGAGTTTGCGGAAAGCGAAAAAGAGAGCAATGATTAATGCTATAGTAATAACTGTATCCATATCTGTCCTCGAGGCTGATATTTTATGGCCTCGCAGTATCTAACCGTGATTGTAGCCGAGAGTTTCAGTGGATTGGTATAAAATCAGCCGACTTCGCGAGAATTGGAGCGGTTCAGGAGGTTTTCCTCGGCTTTGTGAAAGGCCGGATCAATCAGGAAACAGGCAATGGCCGTCATTTCATCATTTTCATTGACCAATGGGCAGGTGGTCAAACGCATCCTGACCGGTTCACCTTTAATGGTCTTACAAAGTATTGTATTATCGAATCCGCCCCTGCCGGTCTGGGCGATAATATGATCCAGCATCTCCTCAGGTTCGATGCCCGAGATCAAATCCGATAATGGTCTGCCGCGTAAATCCGAAAGCTCGGCATTGAGGAATTTTTCTGCATTCCTGTTGATATAGAGAATTTTTCCCGATGAATCGATTTTGATTATGGGCAATAGCGCCGTTTCCACTATAGTGGAAAGCTCACGAACCTCGCGCATGGCACTTTTAAGCGGGGTGATATCCACCAGGTTGACAATCAGCGAGGTCTTGCCCTGATAATTCATACGCGCGGATCTCAGGAGGCAGTCCAGTATCGTGCCATCCTTTTTAATTGCCTGTAATTCATATTCCGGTGGAATATCTTCCCCCTGAATCCTGCGGTAGGCACGCTCGCGAATTTCATCGCGCATGGCGGGATGAATGAAATCCCAGATCTGCATGTTTTTATAGTCATCTTCATTATATCCCAGCATCTCATTAAAGCGGGGATTGGCGTAGACAATATGATCCTCACTATAGATGATGATTCCCACCAGCGAGTTTTCGATCAGGGTCTTATATTTGCGTTCAGACTCGATGACCATCTCGCGCACGACTTTTTGAATTTGCTGGTTTTTGATTTCTTCGTTAAGAAATCCCGCAGAGGACATCCTGCAGATCCTTGTTTTTGCTGTTATCGCTTGCAATTATACTATTAAGTCTATCGGACTTAAGTGAGAATTTTTGACAAAAATCGATCAAATTCGGATAGGAATGCTTTAATGCCTTCGAATATCGTCTTCCGTGATGACCTCACCGCGATTGTGATGATAGAGCGGGCTGTCGATGTTTTCAATATGTTCGCGATACTCCTTTTCGCTGATATTATTATCCCAGTAGCCAATCACTTTGGCGGCCAGTATAGGAATGGCAAAAGCCAGAAAAGCGGCTATCACGAAGGTTTTTGGGGATACCTTTTTGCCACCGGGAAGTTTCATGTCAAGCGTATCCTGAACCGGGCAGGCATCAACACAGGCCATACATCCGAAGCATTCATCGGAATGCACGGTCTTGAGCTTGTGGACCTTGATTCTCTGCGGACAGACCTTTGAACATCTCAGGCAGTCGATACAGGTCTTCTCATCGCGTTTTATTCTGGTCGGCGAGAACAGGGCGCCAATCCCCAGCAGGGCGCCATAGGGGCACAGATATCTGCACCAGAAACCCTCATAGAAGATCGAAATCACGGCCAAAGCGGCGATTACTGTAAAGGCCAGCTGGGAAATGCGAGTAAAGAACAACAGCATCTTGATGTCGCTGGCCTCATTATAAGGGCTGTGCAGGAATCTTTCGATTGCCTCCGGTGTCATCTGGAAAAATAAGGCATAGACAAAAAATGCAAGAAGCAGATATTTGAGCGACCTGAGCGGATAATCCAGCCAGCCCGGCAGTTTGAGCCGTTTGCCGAAGAGGCGATGGCCGATTGACCCCAATGATTCCGAAACAAGTCCGACTGGGCAGATATAGCCGCAAAATGATTTGCGCAGCAGAAACGACATGAGTACAATGGCTACAAGTATTACAAGGCCCGCCGGATGAACCCAGGCCAGTTCCCCGGTCAAAAACAGGTGCCGGAGGGTTATCAGCGATGATATCGGCAGAAAACCCTCAACTCCCGGGGGACGATGCATATAAACTCCCTGCTGACCGTTGAGATGATAATAAACGAAGAAATAAAACTGGATCCCGATCCAGATCGTGACCATGAACCAGAAAAACTGTGACAACCAGCGATACTTTTGTGAATCAAAGGTCGGTTTGGGCTTTTTTATATATTTGCAGCGAGTTTTCTTGTTTTCCTGCGCAATAGCCTGAGACATTTATACAAAACCTGCTCAATTGCTTTATCGTGTTTTAGAAGAATACGAAACAGTCTGGTGAAAAACCTTGATCTGGGTCAAATAAAGCGGATAAATATCGTATGGATTATTTTTTATCCCAATCCGAGGACTCTACCGCCCTGGTAGATGATAAATGCGAAGGTCCAGGCCAGAAACAGTTGATAGAAGATCGAGAAAAACATCATTCTTGTGCCGGCCTCCCGGCGAATCGCCACAACAGTACCGATACATGGGGTGTAAAGCAGGACAAACACCATGAAAGCCAATGCAGCCAGGGGTGAAATTGCCCCCTCGCCAGCTCGTAAAGCATCTGTCAGGCCCCGTGATTCATGATCAGCATTATCGCCAATCTGGTATAGAACTCCCAATGTGGAGACGACGATTTCCTTTGCCACGAAGCCTGTAATCAAGGATACTCCCAGTCTCCAGTTAAATCCAAGCGGTTCCACCAGGGGTGATATAAGGCCACCCATCTGGCCGATAAAGCTGTGTTCGATTTCCTCCCGGGATTTGGCCGTATTCAGATAGGAAATTTGCTGCTCTAATGTCTCACGATACTGCTGATTGGATTCCAAATCGGCCAGCTCGTTTTCTACGGAACTGATCTGAGCATTGTAATCCTGCGAATAGCTCTCAGGCTTGGGGAAATAGCCCAGCATCCAGATAACTACCGAGGCCACCAGGATAATGCCGCCAATTTTTTTGAGATAGACATTGGCTCGTTCCCACATATGCATGAAGATGCTTTTAACGGTTGGGACTCGATAGGGGGGCAGTTCCATAACAAATGGCGCAACTTCCTGCCTGAAAAGAGTTTTGCGCAGAACCTGGGCCACTCCAACAGCAACAATGATACCCAGGATATAAATCAAAAATATTATGTTTCCGGCCGCTGCGCCAAAAAACGTTCCGGCGAAAAGCACGTATACGGGCAGACGGGCGCTGCATGACATCAGTGGCACCAGAAGAATGGTCATTTTGCGGTCCCGTTCAGACTCCAGTGTTCGTGTGGCCATAATTGCCGGCACCGAACATCCAAATCCCATAATCATGGGGATAAACGATTTGCCGTGCAACCCCAGGCTGTGCATAACCCGATCCATCAAAAAAGCCGCCCGGGCCATATAGCCGGAATCCTCCAATACCGAGATGCCCAGAAAGAGGATCATGATATTGGGCAGAAATACCAGCACCGAACCGCATCCGGCAATTATGCCGTCAACCACAAGATCGGAAAAGATCCCCTGAGGCAAAATGGAATCAACCTGACCACCGAGCCAGGCGACGCCGATATCGATCCATTCCATAGGGTAGCTGCCGATTACGAAGGTGGCCTGGAAAATAAGCCAGATCAGGAGCAGAAAGATCGGGTAGCCGAAAATTCTGTGAGTAAGAACATTATCGATCTGTCGCGATTGGCGCATTCGATCGCCCCGGGATCTGCTCATGACCTCCTTGAGTATTCCGCTGACATAGCCATAACGGCCGTCTGAAAGTATCGCTTCCGGGTCCTCGCCGGTTGCGCGACGGACATGGCGCACTTTCTTGCGAATGCTTTTGCGCAGATTTTCCAGTTCCTCCCGGTCACGGATAAACTTGGATTCGGTTTGCAGGTCGCCCTCCAGGAGCTTCACCGCCAGCCATCTTCTGCTGGGACATCCGGCCACACAGCTTTTGCATTTGGAAATATTGGATGCCAGATCGACAACCAGATCCTCGATATGCGAGCCGTAGGTGACCGGGGCGTGGCGATGATGTTCGCTGCGGTTTTCTTTGAGCTCTATGGCGGCCCTGATCAATCCGGCGGCCCCGCTTCCACGGTGCCCGACTGTCTTGATTATCGGCGCTCCCAGGAGCCGGGACATTTTATCGGTGTCGATATCGATTCCCAGCTTGTGTGCCTCATCCCACATATTCAGATCGATGATTATGTCACGTTCCATTTCCAGCAGCTGAGTGGTCAGGTACAGATTGCGCTCGAGGTTGCCGGAATCGACCACATTGATGATTACATCCGGGTCATAGTCCATGATATAATCGCGGGCAACCTTCTCGTCTTCGGTGTATGCTGTCAGGCTGTAGGTGCCGGGCAGATCGACTATTTCGACATCATAGCCGTTGAAACTGATCGTGCCGATACGGATTTCTACCGTAACTCCTGGATAGTTGCCGACTTTTTGATGCGCGCCGGTGAGGGCATTGAAGATGGATGTCTTGCCGCAATTGGGATTTCCGGCTAAAGCGATTTTAATTCTGGGTCTTTGCATCGGTAATGATCTGAATCAATTCCGCCTCGCTGCGCCTCAATGAGACATGATTGCCATTGAACGCAAACTCAACCGGATCCTTGAGCGGCGCAGTCTTGATCATTGCGACCTTCTCTCCCACATGCAGGCCCAGATCTATCATTCTATGACGAATTCGTCCACAACCGCAGATTTTCGTTATTATGCCGGAGGCGCCCGGTTTTAAATCGAGAAGGGTCATAGTTTCCAGTTCCCGGTGTTTGAGACCGTCATCGAAACATTCATCCGAGCTTTCATTACGCTCTTTAAGCTCCCTGAAAATCCCCATGATAGCGGAATAATTGTCTTTGCTGCTCTCCAGAGCCTTCATAAATATATCCAGCTTTTCGAGCGTGGGAAGGCTCAACCCATGTTCCATTTTGCAGGCCTCTTTTTCGGCCAGATCGTTATCGACGCCCAATACATGCGTAAGAAATCTACGTAAAGTTTTGTGAACCTTGAAAATTTCCTTTGCCTTTTTCACCCCTGACTCATGCAGGATTATCTTGCCATAATGTTTCTGGTGTAAGAAACCATATTCCTGCAGGCGGTTAACCGCGGTTCGCGCAGTGGGAACGGAGACATTGCGGGCCTTGGCCACATCAGACACACCAACTGTGTCATTCCTGGTAGACAGCCTGTAAATCGTCTCCAGATAATCTTCTATTTTGGGTGAAATTTTCATGGTTCTCACTTTATAAGATTATACTTACTTTGTCAACATGCTGATTGCTTTTTTGTGAAAAAAATATCTAATTGGAGCCGGCGAAAAAAGATCAAAGGGCCTAAGTTGATGGTATTTAACAGGTAATTTGATGTGGAATGATAGCGGCTGTTTAACTTGACCTCATCGGACATTTCCATTATGGTGTAAATATTCAACAATATAATGATTTAATCAAATTTTATTGGTTTTGATGTCGATTAATTCATAAACTGATTTTCCTCGAAACTGGAACCATTCTTTGTAAAATACCTTGTAAATATAGCCAAAAGGTGAAACATTTCAGGACATAAAGATAGTGGAAAAAAACAACGGGCATAAACACATTATCCTGCCGGTGGATAAGATCACCTGCCAGGGATGCGTGAATTTTATTGAAAAGAATGTCTCTGATGTAGAGGGCGTCTCCTCGGTACGTGCCAACCTGGCCGATAGCAGTGTCAATATAGAATATGATCCGGCACAGGTCAGGGTAAGCGGGCTTAAGCAGAGGCTGGATTCGATTAATTACAGTGTTCCCACCAGCAGCGCCGACTTTCGCATAGAGGGCATGCATTGCGCCTCGTGCGTATCCCGTATTGAAAAGCATCTTGCCGAGACCGAGGGAATTTCCGATGTGCGCGTAAACCTGGCCGACCAATCCGCTCATGTTGAATTTATCAAGCCAGTTGCCGATATAAAGCTGATCCTGAAAAAGATCGAGGAAACCGGATATCATGCAAAACACAGCGGTGAGGACCCGGTTGGTCAGGAGCAGGAAGATCAGTACCACAAGAACCTGAGTTTCAATCTTAAGCTGGCTCTACCGCTGGCGATACTGATCTTTATGATTTCACATCTGGAGATGCTGGGTCTGGGATTTATAGATAGACGGATATCTTTTATAATACTATTTGTCTTGACTGTTCCTGTGCAGTTTTATTGCGGACGACAGTTTTATGCCGGTTTCTGGAAATCGCTCAAAAATTTCAATGCCAGCATGGATACGCTGATAGTGATCGGCACCTCGGCCGCCTTCCTGTATAGCTTCATGGCCACATTTTTCCCGTCTCTGCTGGTCGAATCGAACCAGAATGTTGCGGTCTATTATGATACCGCGGCGATCATTATCACGTTGATTTTGCTGGGACGAGTGATGGAAAGCCGTGCGCGCAATGCCGCCACCTCTGAGATCGAAAAGCTGGTTAAGCTGGAGGGCAAAAAAGCGACTGTGATAAGAGACGGTCAGGAGATCGAAATCGATAAATCCGAAGTAATTAAGGGCGATGTAATTGTCATTAAGCCGGGCGACAAACTGCCGGTCGATGGCATTGTTGAAGAGGGCTCCTCGGCTGTGGACGAATCGATGCTGACCGGCGAACCGTTGCCGCGCGAAATCAGCCCCGGGGCTAAGGTCTACGCCGGCTCAATAAATCAGGCCGGATATTTCAAATTCAGGGCCAGCGCAGTGGGTTCGGCCACGGTAATTGGCCAGATAATCGATTCCGTACGCAATATAATTGCCAGTCGCGCCCCGGTGCAGCGCCTGGCGGATAAGGTCGCCTCGATATTTGTGCCGGTGGTTATGGGTCTGGCGCTTATTGCTTTTGCGGTCTGGATGATTGTTCCGGCCGAGAGCAGTGTTACATTTGCCCTGATGATCTTTATCGCCGTCCTGATTATCGCCTGCCCATGTGCATTGGGGCTGGCCACGCCGACCGCGATTATGGTCGGCAGTGCGCGCGGAGCCCGTGAAGGCGTATTGATCAAATCGGCGGAAATCCTCGAAAAGGTCCAGCATATAGATACAGTTGTGTTTGACAAAACCGGAACCCTGAGTGAAGGCAAGCCGTATGTCGACAGTTTCAGGAATTTCGGCAGTAAGGCAGAGGAACCCCTGATGCAGATTGCGGCCTCTCTGGAGAAGGCCTCCAATCATCCTCTGGCCGATGCGGTCCTGAGATACACTGCCGAGAAGGAGATTGAACCGCTTGAGGTTTTCGAGTTCGAGAATGTGCCCGGGCGAGGACTGCGCGGCAAGATCGATGGATCCCAGATTCATCTGGGAAACCTGGCTTTCATGAAAGAGCAGGAGGTAAACCTGCGGCAGGCAGGTGATGAAATCAATGATCTGGTATCGGACGGCCGCACGATTCTTTTGCTTTCGATTGATTTCAATCTGGAGGCGATGCTGACAATTTCGGACCGCATAAAACCGGAAGCTGAGGATGTTATCCAGGCGTTGAAAAAATCCGGTCGACGGGTCTGGCTATTAAGTGGCGACAACAAAGCCTCGGCCGAGCGGGTCGGTAAACAGCTTGAAATCGATAAAGTTATTGCCGAGGTGCTGCCCAACGAGAAATCGGAGCATGTCAAATCATTCCGTGCGGCGGGCCATTCTGTGGCCATGGTTGGTGACGGTATCAATGATGCTCCCGCTCTGGCTGCGGCAGATATCGGTATCGCGCTGGGCAGTGGCGAGGATATCGCCCGCTCATTTTCGGATATAACGCTGGTGCGATCAGATCTTCATGGGGTGGTCAAAGCGTTGACATTGTCCGAGAGAACATTGGCAACCATTAAGCAGAATCTCTTGTGGGCATTCGGTTACAATATCATCGCCATACCGCTTGCCGCGGGAGTGTTATACCCTGTGGCGGGCATACTTCTCTCGCCGGTCGTGGCCTCGGCGGCCATGGCCATATCTTCAATTTTTGTTATCGGGAATTCTCTCAGGTTGAGGAAGCTGCAATTATAAAAGCCGCCCGGTAGTAGAGGCGGCTTCAACGGTAGCAATCAAAGTTACCAACCAACTTGTTTAAAGGGCTTCTTAGCTGGTCTTAGGTGCACCTCCTTTCTCCTCACGTTTTAATAATACATAGAAGAAAAAAGAGTGTGCAATATAAAACTTTTAATTATTTTTTCTTTTTGGCGGGCTTTTTTGCACGCGTTTTTCTTTTCGTCTCCTTTTTCTCAGGAACTGAACCGTCGCCGGAAAGCTGATTGGCAATTTCCAGGTATTCTTCCAGTTTTTTATCAACAAGGTAATTGACAGTATCCTTCGGGAATTGGCCCTTGCTGTTTCGTTCACCGGCTTTCATTCCGGTCAGGATTTCAATTCCCTCATTAATAGCCTTTATGGCATATACATGGAACTTTCCTTTGCGCACAGCCTCGACAACCTCATGCTCCAGCATCAAATCCTGCACATTCGATTCCGGTATGATAACGCCCTGTTTGCCGGTCAGGCCCTTGCTCTTGCAGACTTTGAAAAATCCCTCGATCTTTTCATTAACACCGCCAATCGGCTGAATCTCTCCGTTCTGGTTCAATGATCCGGTGTTGGCAATATCCTGACGTAACGGAATTCCGGCAATCGATGAGAGCAGGACAAAGACCTCTGTCGATGATGCCGAGTCGCCATCAACGCCTGTGTAGCTCTGCTCGAAACAGATCGAGGCATTGATATGCAACGGTTTTTTCTGGGCGAAAAGTTTACGCAGGTATCCCTCAAGAATCAGCACGCCCTTGCTATGTGCCTTTCCGGAAAGCTCGGCTTCTCTTTCAATATTGATAAAGCCTTTTTTGCCCAGAGAGGTAGTCGCGGTAATTTTTGTGGGACGGCCGAAAGCATAATCGCCCAGCGAAAAGACAGCCAGGCCGTTGATCTGTCCCAACCGTGAGCCATCGGTATCGACCATCAAAGTGCCTTCATCATAAAGCTCCTGCACCTTATCCTCGATCAGGTTCACACGCCTGATCCATCCAACAATAGCCTTCTGCACATGATCGTAATTGACCAGCTTGCTCCCGTTCTCATCCGCCCAGTAGCTTGACTCTCTGATCAGATCGGCGATAACATTAAAGCGAGTAGAAAGTTTGCTTTGCCTGCCGGCCATGCGCACGCCGAATTCGGCAATCGCCGCCATGCCTGAAGCATCGAAATGCTTCAGGTTCTCATTGCTGCAGATTTTGTTTATGAAAACCGAGTATTTATCGAGCGTTTCATCTGTTCTCTGCATGACTGTGTCGAAATCGGCCTTGACCTTGAATATCTTCCTGAAATCCTCATCATAGTTTGACAGCAGGTAATACAGATTTGAATCACCGATCATGACTATTTTGATATTGGCCTTGATCGGTTCCGGCTTCAATGCCGAGGCTGAGAATAGATAGAAGGGATCGTAGCTTTGAATTTCGATGATATTGTTGCGCAATGATCTTTTCAGGTTCTGCCAGACGCCCGCCTCGGTAAGTACATCCATGGCATTGACAACCAGGAAACCGCCGGTGGCCTTGAGTAGCGATCCGGCCTTGATCTTGGTGAAATCTGTTTGCGATGATCCGCGCAGGCCGGTGAAATCACGTTCGATTACGCCGAACAGATTCCTGAATGTGGGATTGGTTTCCTCGATGATCGGTCGGCCACTTGTCTTGGAATTGTCTACCAGCAGGTTGATTTGATATGGCAAAAATGGATCGCGCTGGGGAGCCTGGGGCTGCCCGAGTGTCAGTTGCGGCGCCTGCTGCTGGGGCTTGTCTTTCTTGAGGAATACATCCAGGTGATTGAGGATATGATTCTTGACCGCATCCAGATGATCATCGACATCGGATGATTCATAACGTTCCTTGATATCATCGATCATCGATTCCACCAGGGGCATGGCTGTGCTGTTATCCAGGTTCTTGAGCTTTTCCTCGAGTTCCTGGGAGATGGCCCGGCCCTTTTTGAAGACCTCGTCCAGGCGACCTTCGAGTTCGTTATATTTGGCAGTGAATTCCTTTTCAACCTCGGGCGGGATCTTGCCTTCCTGCACCAGGACTGATAACTCATCAAAGGAGATCGGTTTGCCGTCAAAGAGTGGCTGCAGATCAAGACGCGGAAACTGCCCCACCTGCACCTGCACCAGGGCAAAATTTTCTTTCTTGATTTCATCCTGGAAATTCTCGATCAGGTTTTTTTGCCTTTCCTGGTAGGATGAGACAATATTTTTGCGCTTGCTTTTATATACTTCACTTTCAAATTGCTTGCTGAGGTTCTCGGAGAGATTGTCTACGAATTTTTCCATGTCCTTTTTCAGGCGCCTGCCGTCACCGGCGGTCAGGTATATCACCTTGGGGCAGTCGGGATCGACGAAGTTGTAGACAAACAATATATCCGGAGGGGCTTCGGTTTGAGACTCGAGTTGCTGCAAAAGCTTGCGGATCGTGGTTGTACGGCCTGTTCCGGCCAGGCCGGTGATAAATATGTTATAGCCCAGGCTGTTGATCTCGAGGCCGATTTTTATGGCTTCGATTGCGCGTGGCTGGCCGATAATCTCCTCGGAAAAACTGACCTCATCGGAGCAATCCACGCAGAAAAGGCTCTCATCACATTTCCATCTTAGTTGTTCAGGTTTAAGTTCAAGCTTATGTTTCGCTTTGGGCATACCAATCTCCTTCTTTGATCTGCATTCGATAACTGCTATTATATGGATTGCGTTTCACTATTTCCAGCTTAATATGCTATTTTTTTATGGATCAGCAGATCACCTTTTGCATTTCGGCCGGAATTTCATATCATCAGGTATGATCAGGACAAGGAACATTTCGAGTGGACAGCGGATTATGTGCAGTAACAGCGCCTGAGAAACAGGGCGCCAATGAAAGGACACCAAGTGAGTCTGAGCGACCAGATAAATAAACACGTTCTCGATGCGGGCAAAATAGCCCTTAATCATTTCGGCAGGGTCAATGTCGATTTCAAGGAGGACAACAGTGTGGTAACCGAGGCTGATCTCGAGGTCGAGCGTTATCTGAGCAAAAATCTGACTGATCTGATTCCGGGCAGCGCTTTTCTGGGTGAGGAGGGTGTTTCCGGTGGGCCGGATGATAAGGCCGAATATCTCTGGATAGTCGATCCAATCGATGGCACCTCCGGCTACAGCAAGGGCCTGCCCGTTTGGGGTGTATCGGTGGCACTGGTGAAGAATAATGACCCTTTTCTGGCCTCGCTATATTTTCCCCAGATTAACTCGCATTACTGGTGTGATGATAATGGTGTGGCTTATTATAACGGTTCGGTCCTGGGTCCGATTCAGGATGGCACGCGGCCCGATCCGGAGTCATTTATCTGCCTGCCTTCAAATATCGCCAACGACTGCGGGGTGAGTGTGAGGCTCAAATCGCGCTCATTTGGATCGACCTGCTACCATATATTGCAGGTGGCGCGCGATTCGGCCTATGCCACGATATTGTGCGGCCTGGGACTTTGGGATCTGGCTGGCTCGCAGACGATTGCGGAGCTGGCCGGGGCCGGGATGTTCGATATGAACTGCAATAGAATCGGCCTGGACCAGGTCTTCCGAGACAGGGAAATCCCGGAACCATTGATAGTCTGCCATCCCGACCGGTTGCAGAATGTCAAAAACCTGATCAGGATTATATAAAAATTTGAATCATTATATCCGCCGGGCGATCTAAATTGAAATATGGGACGATTGGTGGAAGGAGGAAGAACGTGAAGTTCGTTAATGAAAATAATGCCGAGATACTGAAAAAGAAATTTGCCGAATATACAGGGATGGTGAAATTCCGATATTTCAGGCGTAGTGAGGAAAACTGCGAAACCTGCCCGATTGCCGAGGAACTTTTGCAGGAGGTCTCCTCGCTTACTGATAAAGTCAGTCTTGATATATATGATCTGGATGCCGACAAAGAAACAGCCGAAAAATATGGTATCGACAAGGTTCCGGCGCTGGTAATCGAGGGAGAGAAGGACTTTGGAATCAGGTTCTATGGCGTGCCCTCGGGCTACGAATTCAACTCACTTTTGAATGCCATGGAAAATGTCAGCCGTGGTGATATCGAACTGGCCGGCGTGATCCGTGAGGACCTGGATAAGCTGGATAAGGAAATTCATGTGCAGGTTTTTGTGACTCCCAACTGCCCGCATTGCCCGTCAGCCGTAAAAACAGCCCAGAATTTTGCCATCTATTCCGACAAGATTAAGGCTGATATGGTGGAAATCTCCGAGTTTCCCGATCTGGCCCAGAAATACCAGGTTATGAGCGTGCCCAAGGTTGTGATCAATGAAAATATAGATTTTGTGGGCGCCCTGGGAGATCGTGATTATCTCGAAAAGATATTGGAAGCCAATAAATAGCAGGAAACAGGCTCTTGTCAGGCCGCCTCTTATGGGGGCGGCTTTTTTTGTTGATTTAGGGCTGTTGAAGACGAAATTAAGGGATCATAGATTTGTGCCGATTGTTTTTGTGGTTGATATAATGGAAAGGAAACATCGGCACAACAGCAATGTTATAGATTGAAAATTTGCAGATGTGATGATATAAGCTCTGCAGTACGGCTCGCTGGACGGAGAAAATTTAGGCTATCTGATTCATGTAATGTTTAATGAATTGAGAATGTTGTCCGGCAGTCGCGTATGTGAATTCTGGAAGATATCAAGGAAGATGATGAAAAAGTCCCGGAAAAGGTTGCCAGTCGAAACCCAACAATTTAACTTACAGCACTTAGGTTTTTGGCCGATTATGCCGTTCTAAAGTATATGGGACAGGGATGGTGAAAAGATGATAAAAGCTTTGCGTTCTTTACGGGTAACTCCCAGACTGCCTGAGGCTTTGAAGGGCCTGACGGAGATTGCCGCAAACTTCTGGTGGTGCTGGAACTATGATTCCGTGGCGCTTTTCCAGAGACTCGATCGGGAGGCATGGGATAAAGTCAATCATAACCCGGTCGCCCTGATGGGTGTGGTCAGCCAGGAACGTCTGGAGAAACTGGCACGTGACGACGGCTATCTGGCACAGTTGGAGAGGGTCCTGGAGCATTATCGCAACTACATGAAGGCGCAGACCTGGTTCTCCAAGAATCATTTCAGTGAAAAAGACCCGATGGTGGCCTATTTTTCAATGGAATTCGGTCTGCATGAAAGCCTGCCGATATATTCCGGTGGCCTCGGTATTTTGGCCGGGGACCATATCAAATCGGCCTCCGAACTCGGTATTCCGCTTGTGGCGATCGGACTTCTGTATCAGCAGGGATATTTTCAGCAATATCTCAACAAGGATGGCTGGCAACAGGAATCCTATCAGAGCCATGATTTTTTCAACCTGCCGATCACGCTGAGACGTGATGAAAACGGCCAGCCTTTGAAGGTCTCTCTGGATTTTCCGGGACGCAGGGTTGCCGCTCAGATCTGGCAGATGGATGTCGGTCGGGTGAGTGCATATCTTCTCGATTCCAACCTGCCGGAAAATTCTCCTCTGGATCGTAAGATTACCAATCAGCTTTACGGCGGTGACAAAGAGACCCGTATTCAGCAGGAAATTCTGCTGGGAATCGGCGGGGTTCGTGCGCTGGAGCTGCTGGGAATAAATCCGGTGGTTTTTCACATGAATGAGGGCCACAGCGCCTTTTTGGGAGTGGAAAGAATAGCCCGTTTAATTGAAAACCAGAACCTTGATTTTCATGAGGCCTTTCTTTTAAACAAGCATTCAACGGTGTTTACGACTCATACACCGGTACCGGCCGGAATCGATGAATTCCTGCCCGACCTGGTGGAAAAATATTTTCGCAATTTTGCCCCGCGCCTGAATCTTTCATTCAGGGAATTTCTTGATCTTGGGCGTCTCGAGGCCCCGCATCAGATAGCGCCCTTCAATATGGCGCTCCTGGCAATCAAAACGGCTTCATTCATAAACGGCGTATCCAGGCTGCACGGTTCTGTGTCGCGCAATATGTTCCAGATGGCCTGGAAGAATATCCCTGCCGATGAGGTGCCGATTTCCAGTATCACCAATGGCGTGCATACAAGGTCATGGATATCCAATGATATGGCTACATTGTATGACCGTTACCTGGGCCCGAACTGGGTCAGCAAGCCCGCCGATCAGTCTGTCTGGGAACGGGTTGACCAGATTCCCGATGAAGAGCTGTGGCAGACTCATGAACGTCGGCGCGAACGTCTGATAGCCTTCGCCCGCAGATCGCTTTATGCTCAGCTCGAAAAACGGGGAGCATTGTCCTCCGAGCTGGAGCATGCTATGGAGGTTCTTAATCCGGATACCCTGACTATCGGATTTGCCAGGCGCTTTGCGACCTATAAGCGCGGAACGCTGATCCTGAATGACCTGGACAGGCTGAAGAAGATTCTTTGCAATAAAGAGCGGCCGATCCAGATAATTTTCGCCGGCAAGGCTCATCCGCGTGATAATGAAGGCAAGGAATTGATCAAGCAGATCGTTCATGTTGCCCGCGATGAGCAGTTGCGCAGGCATATTGTCTTCCTGGAAAACTATGATATCAATATTGGCCGCTACCTTGTGCAGGGTGTGGATGTATGGCTGAATAACCCGCTTCGTCCGCAGGAGGCCTCGGGTACCAGCGGTATGAAAGTCGTTTTCAACGGCGGCATAAATTTCTCCACCCTGGATGGCTGGTGGGCTGAGGGCTATTCGCGTGAAACCGGCTGGAGCATCGGCATGGGCGAGGTTTATGATAATCTCGAGTACCAGAATCATGTTGAGGCCAATGCATTGTACGATATTCTTGAAAAGGAAATCGCAACCATGTTCTATGATCGCGGTCCGGATGGCCTGCCGCGCAAGTGGATTGCCAAGATGAAAGGTTCCATGCGAGGCCTCTGTCCGCGCTTCAATACCAACCGTATGGTCAAGGAATACTGCGAGCGTTTCTACCTGCCGGCATTTCGTCAGAGCCGGATTATGCAGAACAAGGGCCGTGCAGAACTACGCGACCTGGCAGACTGGACAAAAAAGATTCAGCATAAATGGCAGCAGGTCAGGATCGAATCGATCAGCAACAATGTCCGTGAAGCTATTGCTGTTGATGATGATTTCAATGTCGAGGTCAAGGTCAACCTGGGAGAGCTCCGCCCTGAGGATGTCCTGGTACAATTGCTGGTTGGTAATCTGAGCGCCGAAGGCGAGATTATCGATCCCAGGAAATATACCATGCAACCGGTTAATGAAAACGGCAATGGGGTGTTTGATTATTCTATCAAGCTGGCATTCAAGAGCAGCGGCAATCATGGCTTTACCGCTCGAATCCTGCCCAACCATAGATTGCTTCTGAATCCCTACGAACTAAGCCTGGTCAATTGGGCCGACACAAACCTGTAGAAGAACTGCGTTCCACCAATGGAGAGGTGATGGTAACCGGAAAAACCAAAAAAGTGGATAAAAAATGGTGGGAAAGCGCGCCCGCCTATATCCTTGCCTATGAGGATATCGAACTGATGAACCGTGATGAGTTGCGCAGCGTGCGGCTCATGCTCGAATATTTCAAGCCGGAACTGATTCTTCAGAAGAACAATGTCGAATCAACAATCGTCGTCTTCGGAGGAACCCGGATAGTCGATGAAAAAGAGGCCCGGCAGCAGCTCAGGAAGGCCAGGAAAAAGCTGGCGGCAAATCCCAGGAACAAGCAGCTTAAAAGACAGGCCAAGATAGCTGAGAACATACTCGCCAAGTCCAAATATTATGATGAGGCCCGCAGATTCGGTGAGATAGTATCCCGCGCCGCTCAGACACCTGTCAAACGTGAATATGTTATTTCAACCGGAGGCGGGCCGGGAGTGATGGAAGCCGCCAATCGCGGGGCGCATGACACCAACGCTGTCTCGATCGGTTTTAATATCACTCTTCCGCTGGAACAGCAGCCCAATGAATATATCACGCCGGAATTCTGTTTCCGCTTTCACTACTTTGCCATCCGCAAGATGCATTTCATGAAACGGGCCAAGGCGCTTGTGGCCTTCCCGGGCGGATATGGTACAATGGATGAATTGTTCGAGGCCCTGACCCTGATTCAGACGCAGACAGTCACTCCCCTTCCGGTTATACTGTTCGGCAAAAAATTCTGGGACAAGATAATCAATTTCGATGCGCTCGTGGATGAGGGCACGATTGCCCCGGAGGACAGGGATATTTTCAGCTATGCCGAGACAGCCGAGGAGGCCTGGGACATAATCAACGAGTTCTGGAAACAGAGTAAGTTTGATAAATAATTTTTATCGCGGCAGGAGAGTATAGCTGATATCTTTGCGCTGATACTGGGAACTGAACAGGATGGCAGCGGAAGTGCCGGAGATAATCAGCCTGTATTCTGCGCTTTCAATAATCGCGGCTGTGATTGCTTCCACAACACCCGGATTTCGTAAATACTTCCCGTTTGCCTCGACTTCTGTACTGTAATCGTTGACAATCAAAGTCAGCTCGTCGGCAAGCTCCGGGGTACTAACCTCGGAGTAGAAGCTGTCCACAGCCAAAGATCCCCGGATATTGAAACTGCCGCCCGTGGCCATGCGATATTGCAGCAACAATGGTTCAAAACGCTGCTTGAGTTCGAACCCCCCAAATTGATTTCTTGCAATCGCCTGTTCCCATCCCGGTCCGGAACCGGCGGCAATATTTTCGGGAAAAACAACCTGCAGGAAACCGTCACCCAGCCCGCCCGAAAATTCTTGAGCCATCTGCCACAGGTTCTTGTTTTCGGTGATATTGATAATTTCGCCAGTGGGGTAAACCAGCATGCGGATATCCTCTCCGATGAAGATAAGCTGCTCATAAAAATCTGCCGCCTGCTCTCCGGACATGAAGCCGGGCGTAAATTCCGAGACAAGCGTATCATTTTGATAAATCCGGATATGATCGCGCATGGCCCTTACGCCAACCTCGGTGATTGTGCCATCGACGCTGGATTTGAGCTGGCCGCGCAGGCTGTCATAAACACAGGAAATCAACGCGTATTCATTGTCATAGTTTTCAATCACCAGGATGGTCAGGTAGAGATCGATGTCTGAATTGAGGAAAATATTATTTGCAGCACTTACCCGGTCATCGCCGGAGCGCATTTCCACGCGCTTTTCGGTTTCAATGTCGATGCGGTAAGGCCATCTCTGCCCGTCACTTAAATCAAACTGAGCAGTGGCGGACAGCAGAGGCAACAGACACATTGCAAGAATCAAAAATCCACTAATCTGTGATTGCCGGAGCACTTTATGGCGCATGTTTGGTGTTGCCAATTTCATCATTATGCTATATTAGCCATTTGAATCCGGTGCGGCAAGATTTATTTAGGGGACAAAAAACTTAAAAAAGCCGGTTGTCATGCGTACTTTAGGGGCGTATATTTTTTGATAAACAATATCCGGAATATCCGAATCGAATTATGGCCCGTATAAAATCGAATAAAAAGAAATCATCGAAAAAGAAGCAGACCGTCAGCAAAATACCGTCTTCAGCGGATGTCAGCATGCTTGAAAACCGCCATTACGGAGTGGTCATCATGGATGCGCGCAGCTTCCGTATACTTTTCGCAAATGCGCTGATGGGACGTATGACCGGTTATGCCCGGGTTGATCTCAAGAACCTGGATCTATTCGATATCATCGCACCGGAGGATCATAAAAGATTTAAACAAGCCTTTCGAGCAAGAATGGCGGGCCGGCCTTATAAAGGGGATAACCGCTATAGTGCTGTTAAAAAGAATGGCCGCCGATTCATTCTCGAAGCATATTCCAATCCGATTGAATACAACGGCAAAAAATGCCTGCAGAGCATTGTTCGTGATGTGACCGGCAGGGTTACGCTGGAAGATGAATTGCAGGAATCCCGGGCACGTTATGAGAGCATTTTCGAATTATCACCGGATGCAATAATCATAACCAATGCGCAAGGCCATATCATAGCCGTCAACAAATCCGCGCGCAATGTGCTCGGCTATGGTAAATCATATCTGACCGGCAAGAAGATTATAGATCTTCCGCTATTCCGTGAAAATAATGAAAATCTGGATACCCTCCTATCCGCTACGGCAAAAAACAAAACCTACAGAACCCGGTTAAGTTGCAGCGGCGGAAGGAAAATTGAAGCCGAGATCTTGTCTTCAAGGATGTCTTCACAAAACGGCAATCCCGAATACCTGCTGATTATCCGCGATATATCCGGTCAGGCCGAATACGAGAGAAATCTGCTTGAATCCGAAAAGAAATACCGTGAGCTTGTGGAGAATATGCCCGATGGTATCGGTATTGTCCATAAGGGCCGTTATGTCTATGCTACGGCCAGGCTGGGCCGCATATTCGGATCCAGCCCTGCAAGCATGACAGGCAGGCGTGCTTCCTCGATCATAGCCCACAAGTACAAAAAGAAATTCAATGCCGCTATCCGGGAAGTCGAGCAAAATGGTGTTTCCAGGTCTTTAGATGAGCTCGAGGGGATAGATAAAAAAGGCAACAGGCTGTTTATCTCCGTGCATGTGAGCAGAGCCGATTTTGATGGACGGGATTCTGTTCAGATAACATTCACAGACATTACCTCGCAGGTGAAAGCCGAGAGAGAATTAAGAGATGTGCAGGTAAGGTATCGAAGCCTGGTAGAGAATTCTTATTATGGCTTCTACCTGGCTGATCCTGACAGCCAGAAATTCACCTATGTCAACAAGGCCGCGAGTCGGCTTTTGAGAAGATTGGTCGGTAAGCAGAAGAGCTACAGTTTCCTCGATTTCCTGAACCTGACCGATAGAAAAAAGCTTGAAAAGAAGATGCAGTTGCGCAGGGCCGGAAAAGCCGATCGCAATTCCGGCAGAATGCGCTTGAATCTGCCCAACGGCGAACATGTCTGGCTGGAATTCGAATCGAGCGTAATCAAGTACGCCGGCAAGCCGATTGTGCAGGGGGTTTTTCGCGATGTAACGGATCATTACGAGGCGGAAAAAAAGCTTCATGAGAGCGAGGAAAGATTCCGGCAGATCGCTGAAAACAGTCCGGATGTTTTCTGGATCATAGATAGATATCCCGACCGCACCATTTATATCAGCCCCGCTTATGAGAAGATCTTTAACCGCAAATTGAAAGATGTTTACAGGAACAATAACCTGTATCTCGATCTGGTTCATCCGGACGACTATGAAAGGATCGCAAAACGTTTCAATCGACTCGACCGGGAAACCGACGATGAATACCGGATAATTCTTGATGACGGTGAGGTACGCTGGCTTCGTTCGAGGACATTTCCGGTCAAGGATAAGAACGGCAATGTTTATCGCACAGCAGGCATAGTGCGTGATATTACGGTACGCAAGGAAGCCGAAATCGCCCTGCGCCAGAGCGAGGAGCGATACCGTGCTGTGGTCGAAGAGCAGACCGATCTTATCTGTCGGGGAGATCTGGAGTTTCGTCTGTTTTTCGTCAATGATGCTTATTGCCGCTACTTTGACATGGAAAGAGAAGAGATTATCGGCAAAAGCTTCATGCCGTTGGTTTATGAGGAAGATGTGGACCGGGTGGCCTCGGCGATTGACGATCTCGGCAGGGACAATCCGTTGGTCAGGGTCGAAATTCGTGTAAATCACCCCGATGGAAGTATCCGCTGGCAGCAGTGGATCAACCGCGCCATATTTGATGAGGATGGTGAGATTACAGAGATTCTGGCTGTGGGACGCGATATCACCGAGCAGAAAAAAACTGAGCAGGCCCTGCGTGAATCGGAGCTGCGTTTCCGTGCCATCTTTGAAAACACCAGCGATGGCATTGCGGTTTTCGAGCGCCGTTTCGGATCGGACAGGCTGAAACTGATTGAATGCAATGACAGATATGTGGAATTTTCAGGGCGGGATAAAGAGGAACTTCTACAGATCGGGGATGTGCGCAAGTTGCAGATTGGCGATAATTCCCCCCGGCGCCGTGGTGAAATCAGGAAACATGCCGAGAAGGGCCGGCTTTATAAGGGAACGTTTTCATGGAAACGTCCGGATGGCGCTGAAAATTATATCGACTATGAGGCCGCCCCGGTTATCATCGGCGAACGAATCCTGATCTATGCTATCGACCGTGAAGTTACGGCGGGACGCCGCAATGAATTCAGGATCCGGGCCTCCGAGCAGAAATACCGCAATCTTTACGACAGCCTCATGGATGGATTCGCCCAGGTTGACATGGATGGAAAGATCATTGAAATTAACGATATCTTTGCAACAATGCTGGGCTATCCCAGAGACAAAATAGGAAAGCTGTCGTACCAGGATATTACCCCAAAAAAATGGCATAAAATCGAGGAAAAAATTCTCAAACAACAGGTTCTCAAAAGGGGCTATTCGGAAATCTACGAAAAGGAATACATCGACAGCAAAGGTCGCATATTCCCGGTCGAATTGAGAACATACCTGATGCGCGACAATGCCGGCGAGCCGAATGGTATGTGGGCGATTGTCAGGGATATCAGCGAGCGCAAACAATCCGAGGAAAAACTGCGCGAATCGGAAGAGAAATACCGCAGTGTTATCGATAATATAGGTATTGGAATCTCATTGATCAGCCCGGATATGCGCATACTATCGCTCAATAAGCAGATGCGTGAATGGTTTCCGGATATCGATGTCGATCAGAATCCGGTATGTTTCCGGGCCTATAATAATCCTCCCAGGGAAAGAGTCTGTTCATATTGTCCTACAATAAGAACGATACAGGATGGCCGGGTTCATGAAGATATCTCGGAAACCCCCCGGGGAGATGAAATCAGGAACTACAAAATCATCTCTTCGCCGATAAAAAATCAGGATGGTGAGGTCATTTATGCTATCGAGATGGTGGATGATATAACCGAAAGGATCAGGGCCGAAGAGGAAATACAGAAATTCAAGACGATTTCCGATTTGGCCGCCTATGGAACGGCCATAGCCGATATGAACGGACGTCTGGTTTATGTCAATGAATCGTGGGCAAAGATGCATGGCTACAGCGAAGATTACCTGATCGGCAAAAGCCTCGAAATCCTGCACAGTCCTCAGCAATTGCCACGGGTCAGGTTCCTGGTAGAAAACCTCAAGAAAACAGGTAAGACATCGACCATTGAGGTCTGGCATATGAAAAAGGATGGTACTGAATTTCCCACCCTGATGAGTTCCACGGTTATCAGCGACAACGAAGGTAAGCCGATATACATCTCCGCTACGGCGATTGATATCACAGAACGTAAGCGGGCCGAACAGGCCCTGCGCGAAAGCGAAGAAAAATTCCGGCAGATTTCGGAGCAATCCATGCTGGGCATAGTGATTGTGCAGAATAACCAGTTCAAGTTTGCCAACCAGGCAGTAGCCGACCTGGCCGGGTATCCGCTTGACCAGGTAAGAGAATGGTCACTGGAAGACGGCCTGAAACTGATTCATCCGGATGACGTGCAGTATGTCAGGCAAAAGTATACTGATCAAAGCCCTTCCCGGGATGAAGACGAACATCACGCCGCGTTTCGGATATATACCAGCAGGGGAGAAATGCGCTGGATAGACCATTTCAGTAAGCTCATACAGTTCGAAGGTGAAAGCGCCATACTTGCGATGGTTATTGACATCACCGACCGCATGCATGCCGAGACGGCACTAATCGAGGAGCGAGACAGGTTAAGGCTGATTTTCGAACATCTGCCGGTTATGGCAATCGCCTTTGACGAGGAAATGAATATAATCGCCTGGAACCGCGCCGCGGAAAAAATCACGGGATACAAAAGCTCTGAGATCCTGAATCGCAGCGATGCGCTCAAAAAACTCTGTCGTGGATCGCAGGAAAGCAAGGCTGTAATGGACAAGCTGAGCCGCAGCAGGAGCAAAGATGATAACTGGGAATGGCATATAATAACCAAATCCGGTGAGGAAAAAATTATATCATGGTATTCTGTTTCCAGCCAGATTGCGGTTCCCGGGTTCACTGTCTGGGGTATCGGGCTGGATGTCACTGAAAAGAAAAAGGCTGAGCTTGCCCTGAAAAATCAAAGGGATGTGTTGCGTGATGTTACCGGCGATGTGATCAAGGTGCAGGAGGAGGAGCGGCGCAGGATATCGATGGAACTGCATGATTCAATCGGGCAATCATTAAGTGTGATCAAATTACAGCTTCAGAATCTGCTCAGCACAATTAAGAGTAACCCTGAGACGGCTTTTTCCGGGCTTCGTTCGACCTCGAATCTTGTCTCGGAAACAATTGCCGACCTGCGTCAGATTTCCGCCAACCTTCGTCCTGTCATTCTCGACAATCTGGGCCTGTGGCCAACCATAGACTGGTACCTGAAGGATTTCAGCAAGAAAGCCGATCTGGAAGTTGCAATCGAGATGGAAAAGGGGCTGCCCAATCTGGAACCGTCCAAAGAGGTGCATTTCTTCCGTGTCATCCAGGAAATCATGATCAATATCCAGAAGCATTCCGATGCCGATCAGATTGCATTCAAAGGCTCCCGGCGAGATTCCCAGCTGGAGATTCGTATAGATGAGAACGGCCAGGGTTTTGACATCAAGAAGATTTTCGATCCGGGCCATCGGATCCGCGGCATGGGAATCATTAATATTATAGAACGGGTGAATATCCTCAAGGGCAAGCTGGATATTGATTCCGCTCCCGGCCAGGGCTCCAGGTTTACAGTCAGCGTGCCGATTGAATAGCGCACATATATTCTCCAAGTTGACAATCACGGGCTGTCTGCATATCTTTCCCTGAATTGATCTGAAATATATCAACGAATCATATGGAGAGATAGACGATGGCATTTACCGAATCAATCACAAAATACGATCAGATAATTCAATCGATCAGGGATGACGGCCTCTATAAGGACGAACTTTTGATATCATCCCAGCAATCGGCCGACATTAAAGCCTCAGAGCCGGGCGGACCGCCGATGGAGGTTATAAATTTCTGCGCCAACAATTACCTAGGGTTGGCCAATAATCCTGAACTGATCAAAGCCGGCCAGGAAACACTGGGAAAATACGGCTATGGCATGTCCTCAGTGCGTTTTATCTGCGGCACGCTTGATATACACAAGAAACTGGAACAGAAAATCGCCGAGTTCCTGGGCACCGATGACACGATTTTGTACTCTTCCTGTTTTGATGCCAACGGCGGTTTGTTTGAGACTCTACTCGACGAAGATGATACCGTTATCTCGGATGCCTTAAATCATGCCAGCATTATCGACGGGATCCGTCTGTGCAAGGCCGATCGGCGCAGGTTCAAGCATGCCGATATGGATGATCTCGAGAAAAACCTGAAGGAAACCCAGGACAAGAAAGTGCGTCTGATTGCCACCGATGGCGTGTTTTCCATGGACGGCGATATCGCCAATCTGAAGGATATCGTGGCTCTGGCTGAAAAATACAATGCGCTTGTTATGGTCGATGATTCTCATGCCACCGGCTTTGTTGGCGAGAGCGGACGCGGCAGCATTGAATATCATAATGTAATGGGCAAGATTGATATTATCACCAGCACCCTGGGCAAGGCCTTGGGCGGCGCCTCAGGTGGCTTTACCAGCGGACGGGCCCGTGTAATCGAGCTTCTGCGCCAGCGCAGCCGTCCCTATCTCTTCTCCAACACAGTGGCCCCGGTCGTAGTCGGTGTCAGCCTCAAGGTGCTGGAAATGCTCACGGCCACGTCCGAGCTTCGCCAGCAACTCAACAGCAATACCAAATATTTTCGCGAGAAGATGACCGATGCCGGTTTTGATATTCGTCCCGGCGTTCATCCAATCGTGCCGATTATGCTGGGTGATGCTCGTCTGGCCAAAAACATGGCCGCCGATATGTTCAAAGAGGGCATCTATGTCATCGGGTTCTCATTCCCGGTTGTGCCGCGCGGACAGGCCAGGATTCGTGTACAGCTTTCGGCCGCGCATGAGAAAAAACATCTCGATAAGGCTATCGATGCATTCACGAAGATCGGTACAAAATACGATATACTTGGCAAAAATATGGATCAGATCGTGGAGATGTATAAGGCCAAAAACTAATCTCTGCGAATTGCCATGACCACAGCGATAGCATCGCTCTTGCTGTGTGACAATGTGACTTTGAGAAGATATTTTTTATTCAACTCCTCGGAAATAAATTGTGCCACAGGCGCACCCGAGGGGCTGTTTCTTATTTCCACCTGGCGGTTGTAGATTTTCAGACCAAGCGGCGACAGCGCCTTGAATGCGGCCTCTTTAAAGGCAAAGCGGGCCGCCAGGCTGGGTGCCGGGTTCTTTTTCGAGAAGCAGTATTTCATCTCGTATTCCGTATAAATTCGACGCATGGTTTCCCGTTTGAAGCGTTTGATCATCTCCTCGAAACGGGCTATGGCCTCGATATCAACACCCAGGCTCACATTTTTTTCAAAAAAATCGCTCTGCAATTTGTCCTCGCAGTCGTTCGGATATATATTCAGCTTAATGATATCAGCATGAAACCGTGATGTCAATCTTTTCGTATTTTATAGTCAGCAATGGGTCTGTATATTTTATATAATAGTAAATTCATCTGCCAGGAGGTCAAATGGCTCACAGAATAAATCTACCCATAATTCTACTATTATTTGTTTTTTTGACAGCATCACTGTCGGCCGAGGACAGGCTGTTCAGGTTTCCCGATGTTTCCGCTGACATGATTGCATTTTCATATGCCGGAGATATCTGGACCGTGCCGATCGAGGGTGGTCTTGCTCGCAGGATCACGACCGATCCGGGGCTCGAGATATTTGCCAGATTTTCACCGGATGGACGATCGATTGCATTTACCGGTCAGTATGATGGTAACACGCATGTTTATTTTATGCCGGCAAGCGGTGGTGAGCCGACACGGCTGACCTATCACCCGGCGATCCCGCAAACATCAGAGAGGATGGGCCCGGAACATATAGTCATGGACTGGACATCCGATGGCCAGAAGGTGCTTTTCCGTTCACGCAGGCATGTCAGCGATGTCTGGTCGGGCAAGTTGATGCTGGCTGATATCAATGGCGGTCTGCCGCAGGAGTTGCCGGTGCCCAAAGGCGGGTTTGCATCGTTTTCGCCGGATGAAAGCAAAATCGCCTATTGCCCCAAGTACCGGGATTTTCGCACATGGAAACGCTACAAGGGCGGCATGGCACAGGACATATATATTTATGACCTGAAGACATTTGAGCGCGAAAAACTGACCGACTGGGTTGGCACGGACAATATGCCCATGTGGCATCAGAATCGCATCTATTTTAATTCGGACAGGAGCGGCACATTGAATCTCTATTGCTATGAAATCGACAGCAAGGAGATTCGCCAGGTAACAACCTACGACAATTATGACGTGCGCTGGCCATCTCTGGGACCGAACCATATTATCTACGAAAATGGCGGTTACCTGTATCTTCTGAGTCTCGCCGATGAAAGTATCAGCAAAGTATCCATAGAGCTTGGTGCCGACAGGAGGCTGATTCGGCCTGAGCATGTCAATGTTTCCGATAAGATTCTGGATTACGGTCTCTCGCCGCATGGCAACCGGGCCGTGATGTGCGCGCGTGGCGAGGTGTTTACATTGCCGGCGGAAGAAGGCAATACCCGCAATCTGACTAACTCAACCGGTATCAACGAAAAATATTCGAGCTGGTCGCCGGATGGCAAACATATTGTATATGTCTCGGATAAAACCGGCGAAGATGAGATATACCTGATTGCCCAGGATGGAAGCGGGGATGAAATTCAGCTAACCGATGATAGAATCGGGTGGCTTTATGAACCGCGCTGGTCGCCCGATGCGAAAAAGCTGGCCTATGCCGATGCCAACACCAATCTGTACATCCTTGATGTTGCCAGCCGGCAGATTACTGTCGCTGATACTCACGAAAAGACGCAGATCATGGACTATTCATGGTCGCCCGATTCCAAATGGCTGGTCTATACCAAATACCCCGAAACAACATCTATAAAATCAATCTTCGCATATTCGCTGGAAAAGAACCAGGTGTTTAGATTAAGCGGCGGTATGTATCATGATTTCAATCCGGTCTTTTCGACCGACGGCAAGTATATCTATTTCATCTCCAAACGCACATTTAATGCCGAAACCGGTGATTATGAGTTCAATTTCGTCTATAACGGCATGGATGGTATCTACGCCATTCTGCTTATAGCTGGTACGGAATCACCATTTGCCCCCGAATCCGATGAGGTGGAATTCAACGGGGATGATCAAGATAAAAAAGACGACGAAAAGAAAGATAAACAGGTACCGACAGTAAAAATCGATCTGGACGGTATTTTCGAACGGCAGGTGCAGATACCGATTCAATCCGGCAATTACTATGGCCTGACAGCTATCAATGGGCGCATATACTATTTTGCCAACCCATACTCTGGCCTGTCCGGTAAAAAGGATGAAGAGGAAAAACGAGAATTGCGCTATTTTGATTTTGAAAAGGAAGAGGACAAGCTCTTTCTTGAAAATGTCAGCGGCTACACATTCTCCGCGGATAACAAGAAAATCCTGATCAAATCCGGGGATAATTATTTTATCAATGATGCTCATGCGGAAAAGGGCGATAAATCCGAGGGCGCACTCAAATTGAACGGCATGGATATGTACCTGGATCGAGGCGAGGAATATCAGCAGATGTTTGCCGAGTCATGGCGCCGGATGCGTGATTTCTTCTACGATCCCGATATGCATGGCATGGATTGGCCGGCCATGAAGGAAAAATATCAGCCCCTGGTACAACATGCCTCCCACAGGTGGGATTTGATTTATATAATCGGCGAATTGATCGGCGAGGTGGCCTGTTCGCATACATATGTCGGCGGGGGAGATTATTATAAGCCGAAATCGGATGAAGTCGCACTGCTGGGTGTCAATTTTGTCGCCGATTCAGGTTCCGGATTATATCAAATTGGCCGGATTTATAAAGGCAAAAACTGGGAGGAAAACCTCCGTTCGCCATTGACAGAACCGGGAATCAAGGCCAAAGAAGGATATTACATCTTCCAGATCGATGGCCGGGATTTAGACATCAATACCAATCCATATAAACTGCTGGTCAATAAGGCTGATCAGATGGTCCGGCTGAAAATAGGGCCGTTTGCAAACGGCAACGAAGCCTATGAGATCGAAGTCAAACCGATTAAAAGCGAGGAATCGCTGTGGTACTACAACTGGGTCGAGGAAAGACGGGCAATTGTGGATTCATTATCCGATGGCAAGATCGGATATATACATATTCCCGATATGGGATCATTCGGACTGAATGAATTTGCCCGCCAGTTCTATTATCAACACAAGAAGCAGGGACTGATTATAGATGTGCGCTTCAATGGTGGCGGTTTCGTTTCACAGCTCGCTTTGGACAGACTCAGGCGAGTGGTCGTTGGTATGGGCGCGGGTCGTCATAACTGGGTGGGCACATATCCCAGCGTGGCGTTTCATGGCCATATGGCCTGCCTGATAAATGAATTCTCATGTTCTGATGGCGATATATTCCCTTATTATTTCCGCGAATATGGTCTGGGACCATTGATCGGCAAACGTACCTGGGGAGGCGTGATAGGGATCGGCGGCCACAGGCCATTGACAGATGGCGGTTACCTGTATGTCCCCGGCGGTGGAAGCTACAGCATGGAAGGGGAATGGATCATGGAAAATGTCGGCGTTGCGCCGGATATCGAGATCGAGCAGGATCCGCAGATGGTCATGAAGGGCCGTGACCCACAACTGGAGAAGGCGATAGATATGGTTCTGGAGAAGATCAGGACCGAGCCGAAAACATTACCGCCCAAGCCGGGCCCGCCCGAACCACGTGACTGGTAAAATCTAAAAGTATCCTGGATGTCCTGCCGGAGCTAAAAACTCTGGCAGGGCTCGGGACCATCACGGAAAATATAATTTATCAGGTAGATAATATCCAGCAGGTTGACAGTATCATTACAATCGACATCACCGGTAAGATACGGATCAGGAGCCTCCCCACCCGTAAACAGATAGTTAATCAGGTACATCGCATCGGCCACATCGATATCCCCGGAACCATTGGGGTCACCGGTTATCGGCAATGGTGGATTGACTGTAAGGTAGAAATGACGTGATGCATGACGGGGCGGATTGGATGAATCCGTGACCTTGAGGGTAAAGCCGAATTCGGCCGCATATGTAGGTGTGCCATTGATTACTGCAGTATCACCATCAACAAGCTGCAGGCCATATGGCAACTGCCCGACTGTCTTTTCCCAGTGGTAGGGAGGAGTGCCGTTGAATGTGCTGAATTTTTGCTCGTACTCGGAATTGACATAGCCCTCGGCGCATTCCTGCGTGGCGATAACCATCTCACCCGCAAAAACGCTCAATAGCTGAATCCAGATTGTTTCGGAAAAATCAATCTTGTTCAGGTAATCGGCGTAATCGCCATGCTGGCTGCCGTTATCCGGAAACCAGATTGTGCATCCGTGGCCATCGGTATAATTGCCGGTCATATTATGAATGAATGTCAGTTGCAGGGCGCTGATCAGGTTCGAGGCCGCATCACGAAGTTCCTGCGGAAGATGAGTATCCGCTTCCAGTGTCTCGGCAAAATTCCACAAATCGTAATTGGGGCCGTTATAGCGGGCGGCACTTCCCCGGGCGGACATGATCTGCATAAAGCTGGAATTGAAATTTTCCATCACCGACAGGCAGAACTGTTCAAAGGCCGGCATAAAATCGCTTTCCAAAACGCGCAGGTCGCAGGCCGCCTGGGTATTGCAGCAGAATGTCTCCGGGCCGTACCAGTCGTAATAGTACTGTACTATATGATAGGCCAGTGTCTCCGGGGTCATCATGGGATCATTTTTGAGCAGCATAAACGGCCCCTCATAATCCCAGCCGTCGAATGGCTCATTGTCTGACGAAGCTATGCTTATGTTGGCAAAGTCTTTGGCCTGGTAATGGGTTTCAAACTGGCCCGCGACGCAGACATCATGCCCGACAATATCGATTTTGCGCCCCAGCTGGGCATGGGCTGAAGCGAGCACATTTTTGAATTCCAGCAGATCGATATAATCTTCGGGATTGCCGCCGTTATCATCCCAGCATTCACCCTTGGTGAAAAAGCTTTCCTCTTCCTTGAAGATGCCCGAGCCATGATCCCAGATCGAAAGCAGGTAATGTTCGGCCGGGTAGTTCTCCAGCGACCAAAGCAGGAAATCCTTTAGTGTCTGCGGGTTGCCCATATCCTCCTCGACCGCCATCCAGGGCGCCAGCGAATCCAGTTTGGTTGAGATGGTATTATTGTCATTGCCGTAGGGCTCGCCATTGGGGTCATGTTCGACATAATAAAGATGAGTGTCATCCATGCCCCACCTGTCCAGTAAAAAGATAATATTTACATTTGAATCGGAGCCGGAGAGTTCGATTTCATTCAGATCATTAACCCCGGCCATATCGAGATTGTTGTCGGCACAGCAGTAAACCATTATCGTCCATTGCTTTTCGGCGGAAAGCCCGGATGTCAGCAAAACAGAGATAAACAGGATCATCAATACAATGACAGTCTTTGTGGATTTCATTTTCTCACCTTGATGGTCTAAAGGGTGTGTATGCTCAGTCTCCATATTAAATGTACGTCGCAAAGCGATGTTGTCAAGGGGATTACTTGCAAAAAAACTTTTATCATATGGAGTGGTTACGATTTGCCGTTATCAAAGTAAGTCCAATAAATTATTGACAAACTTATCAAATATATGCTAATTATGGGTGCTGCATCGAATAAATTGATTTTGCATCACGAGATATATAGCTTTGTATACCATAATCTAACCGGGGAGGAGAATGCTATGAATGTTAGTTGACATTCCATAGCCTATTACATGTTGGAACCTCAAGCGGAATAGAATTAATAGAGGATACAATGATTTTAAAAGAACTGTTAGATTATAGCAAGGAGGATTTGTTATGACAAGAAAAGACCTTATGCTAATTTTCACCTGTGTTTGTGCACTGATTTTTATCGTCCAGTGTGATGGTACATTTATTGAGCCGCCTCTCGGAGCTGTATCCGGACATGTATATGAGGCCGGAACAACCGCACTTGTGGATTCAACAAGGATATATTTCAGCAATTCAGACCACGAGACATTCACTGACGAAACTGGTTACTATGTTATTATTGCATTTCCCGGTTCATATACTTTGATGGCCGAAAGAGATGGACATGCAGAAACGTCGGCGGAAATTGAAATTATTCCTATAGATACAATCACACAGGATTTTGAGTTGGAAAAGGAATAACATTTTAAGGGGTAAGATATCATGCTTAAGACACTTATATTAATAATCATAGGAATATTGAGTTCATCATTGATGGCTCAAACGGATCTTGGCTATATTGAGTTTAATGCACAGAATATGGTTCAGCTCGAAGAACAGATTGAAAGGCTCAATACGCAGGGAATAAATGTGGCCCATATATTCCCACCGAATGCTGTTATGGTTCGTATTGGCGGTCTAAATCAAGATTTAAAAACAGGAAACTACATACAAAATATTTACTAAATGGAGGTTCATTATGAAGAGATTGCTCCCTTTGCTAATTGGTGTTATGAGTATTTTACCATTAATTCTCAGTCCTGGATGTGATGGAGCAGGGCTAGAAATACCACCACCTGCGGGATGGGTTCATGGTTATGTCTATGAGTCAGATTCATGCACTCCAATAGATTCGGTTCAGATAATCTTCGCTGCGGATACAATTTATACATCCGAAAGTGGTTATTATATATCATCGCCCACCTGGCCAGCGACTTATAATCTGTATTTTAGAAAGAATGGTTATTTGGAAGATTCCGCTAGGGTCGAAATCAATCCGGATGATACAATTAATCACAGTTTCTATCTTCAAAAAGAGTAGTTAATCCGGAGGGATTATATCATGAAAACAAAACTTGTATTTGTCATAGTTCTTCTCTTTGGAGTTTCCTTAATGGCTCAGACAGATCTTGGGTATATTGAATTAAATACCGAAAACATGGATCAACTCGAAATAGAAATTACAAAACTAAATTCAAACGGTTACAGGGTTGTTCATATTTTCCCGCCTAATGCTGTCCTCGTGAGAGCCAGCAGCTTGAATCAGAATGCTGCATTATACAACGAAAACATAATAAACTATCTCCCCCCCCCCCGCAAAAAACAAGCCATAGTCAACTCACTTTAACGAATCCCGCAAATGAGCCCGCTTATAAAGCCTGGATTTATTTAAACAATCCGCTGTCCCAATCAAAAGAGTCCCTCCAAACACTAACGCCATTAGTTAATTGCGTTAAAACATTTGAAGACTCAATTTGGATTAAAAGTGGATTAGGGGATTGCAATACTTATCGTACCGGAATTTCAGAAAGAATCACCAGTAACTACATGATCGGTAGAGTCGCTCTCAGAGTAATTCTAATGGAAAGCAATGGTGATGATGAAAACTGGACTACAAATCAGGAAGATATAACAACTGGAGAAATCATTCAGGGCACAGATTTATTATCCCAGAAGGCTACTGAAAAAGAGGTTAAACTTACCTGGGTCTATGAAATCCATAAGCAAGTACCGACCGATTATGAGCCAATTACGGATAGTGCTGTACCATACAGAGAGGGATTTCCAACTTATAATTGGGTTTTCAATTGGATTGATGACGCGCTGCAGTACCTTGGATTTGAGCGGGATGAATGGGATGGGTGTTTCGATATGGCGAATGATATACGAAAAACATATCACGCCGATTGGGGCTATTCGGTATTTGTGGTGATGGATGAAAATGATTATGATCATCGATTTGAAGATGGCTACTACGCATACGTTGCCAATTACACAGAACCAACGGGAGCCGGAGCCAGGTGTATAGTTATAATGACTTATAATAATAGTTGGAATGGACCTTCGGCTATGGATAAAGTACTTCGGCATGAAACATCGCATATATTCAGGGCAGAAGACGAGTACTACAAAGAGGGCTATGGCGGCTGCTCTCTATTTGATTGCCGTAACTACTATGGATATCTACATGTAGCCAATGGCAATTGCATAAGATGTAATTCTGATTCAGCTGATTGCCTAATGTTAAATTCTGATAATCAGCTATGCGATTGGACATATGGCCATATTGGTTGGCGGGATACTGATGGTGATGGACCGGCTGATCCAATCGATCCGAATAACGGGGGCTGGATGTCCATTATGGATGTTCAAATTGGCGATTTGGTTAAAATATGGACTATTGACGGGGATTTTGTAAATCTAATCTCTGTGACTACAAACAATCTATGCTATGGCAATGGAATGCCACTTGTAATCTGGAATGGCTATAATTTTGACGGGCAGGCTGCGGTTTCCGGAGCAGTTTATATTGTAACGGTTAACGATGGCGAGCCATTTACCAGATATTTGAACCCGGGCGATCCACAGGCCTCACTTCCATATTTTTCGGAGGTTGCCTATTCCAATGGAAAATTATCCTGGAAATTAAACCAGTCCTGGGCAAATGTTCGTTGCTTTATATATAACCAAGCTGATGAGCTGGTTTGCCGCCCTGTTTGGGATAAAGCATATACAAATGGAAATATCGATACTCTCAGGCTTGATCTCTTACCAACCAGTGAAATGTATAGTGCCAAATTCTATGCATGGCGGCCAGATGGCGGCGCTTCGGAAATCACGGAATTTTCTTTTAACCACAACTGTCGAGGTCTATGTGGTGATGCTAATGGAGATGGGTTAGTAAATGTCTCGGATGCAGTATGGCTTATTGACTATATCAATATTACTGGCAGCCCTGGACCACAACCGGTTTTGTCTTGTGGGGACGCGAATACCGATCGTGATGTTAATATTAGCGATGCAGTCTGGATAATTAACAATCTTTTTGCCGACGGTCCGCCACCGGGAGATTGCTCTCCGGGCGCACCGGCCTGGAGTGGCCAGGATTGCTGTCCATTTCAGTAAATGCAGATAGTTTATCTTATCAAAGAAGATGCATTCTCCTGCGTGATCAAGACTTGCTGTTAAAACCCCAAAAAAAACAGCGGGCCCGGATGACATGGCCCGCCGTGTGAGTGTATCAATGAGGAGGGATTAGTGGTCCTCGGATGAGATCAGCTGTTTTTCATCCCACAGTTTTTTGGCCCTGCTGACCATTGCGGTAAACTCAATCAGGTCATCATTGCCGGACTTTTCCATGGCGATTTCCTGGGCCAGCGCAAGGACATCATCAAGACTGCCATCTTTGGCCCAGTATGATTCACGCAGGATTTCGGCAAATTCGGCCGCGCAGGCCGCCAGGCGGAAATCTGTTGATGTGGAGGCAAATTCAGACTTGATATCAGATTTTGAGATTGGGAAGCTCATTTCGGTAACCTCTTCATCATCATCAGGTTCCCTAAATCGAACGAACACCGTTGCCAGACGGCCCTCGGCACCGTCCCTGGGCTTGACCTCATACAGCGCAGTGACATCATGACCCGATCCGATCTCGCCGCCATCGACCTTATCATCGCGAAAATCCTCATCGGCGACATCGCGGTTCTCATATCCGATCAATCGATAACTGCGGACTTTTTCCGGATCGAAATCGACCTGGATCTTGACATCTTTGGCGATCACCTGCAATGTGCCGGTCAGGTTCTGCATAAAAATTCGTCTGGCCTGCTGCAGGTTGTCGACATAGGCGAAATGGCCATTGCCCTTGTTGCCGAGCTGTTCCATCAGGATATCGTTGTAATTATCCATGCCGAATCCGACTGTTGTCAATGTGATGCCCTTTTTCACATAATCTTTGATCTCCTCAAGAATCTGATCCGCGCCGGTACGGCCGACATTGGCGACACCATCGGAGCAGAGGATGATACGGTTGATGGCTCCTTTTTTGAAATTTTCCGAGGCCATCTTATAGCCGATCTTGATACCTTCCTCGGCGTAGGTCGATCCGCCGGCATTAAGGCTCTGAATGGCGTGCAGGATCTTGTCTTTTTGTTTAATCGATGTATGCTCGAGATATTTCTGCCCGTGGCTGCCGTAGATGGCAATTCCGACCATATCATCTTCGCGCAGGTTATCCAGCAGAATTGTCAGCGCCTTTTTGACAAGTCCCAGCCGCGTATCGATATTCATAGACCCGGAAACATCGATTACGAATGTCAGCACAGCCGGCTTGCGGTCTTTGGGATTGATTTCCTGGCCCTTGATACCGATCCTGACCAGTTCGCAATTCTGTCCGAACTGCGAGGGTGCGCCTTCGATATAGACGCGGAATCTGTCTGTCTCCGGTGCCGGGTAATCGTACTGGAAGAAGTTAATGAATTCCTCGCTGCGGACAGCATCGGCCGGCGGAAGATTGCCCCGCTCGATATATCCACGTGCAACTGAGTAGGAGGCATCATCGACATCGATGGCGAAAGTGGAGAAATGATCATCCTCGGTATCAACAAACGGGTTGACGCCGTAATGCTTGAAGAATGTGCCCGAATAAGGTTCATTATTGGGCGGCGTGGTACCGCCATGCGGCAGCCATTGACCGGATATCGGAGCCGCCATGAGAGCGCAGCCTGACGTAGGCGAAATCCCTTTCCGTATTCTGGAAAGTTCGCGAAGATCGTTCTCTGAGAATTCAATTTGCCCTTCAGCCTCGATTATGGTTTCATCAAGGGCAACCTGCAATGTCTTAACTTCGCCGTCTTTGAACTCGACATCGTTTATAGTTTTGGTTTTGTAGCCAACAAGTCTTACCAGAATATCATGCTTGCCTTCGGGGATACCGGTGACTGTGAATGTGCCGTCATGCATGGTTTGCGCACCAATATTTGTCCTGTCAATCTGTACTGATGCGCCGGTAAGATCCGCCTTGCTGCTTTTGTCAAATATCTTGCCTTTTAAAATGCCTCCCATTTTTCTGTGCTGTTCGATATTGCTGGCGAAGATGGCCATGATTTGCGGCTTCTGGCCCGGTTTTCTGGGTGTCATCTTGACTTCGAACTGCGTAACCATCCGCGCATCAACCGATAATCTCACCAGGCTGATTTCATGAAAGCCGGTTTTGATAATCGATACCATATAATTCCCGGGCGGGACATTATCGATTCCGAAGGAACCATCGGCCAGCGTTTTGGTTTTCAGTTTCGAATTTTTCAATATAATCAGCACATCCTCAAGCGGCTGGCCGGTCTGATCATCAAATATGACGCCTTCGACTTTTCCGGAATTGGCATCACCGTTTAATGTACCCAAAAGCCCGAATAACAGGCCGATGATCAAAATGGGTATAAGTATCCTGCTGATAGACATATATGCCTCCTCTACGAGAAGTTTTTTCTATTCTCAAATCTGTGGTTTTGTTTTCTGTGGTCTTTACAAAGATGACGCCAGAATATTCCCGCTGTTCACAGAAAAATGGTCAAATAATTGTTTAATATTTATAATCTTGACTTAAGCTTTTGATTGGAAGATATTTACATAAACCCGGCCGAAGAGGTTGTTCTTTTGACGGATATCAAATTAAAGCACTGGTTTTATGTCCCCAATCTCCTGTCCCTGATGCGTCTGATGCTATTGGTGCCGATCTTTCTGCTCCTGGCGCATCCGGGTAAATCCAGTAATGTCTACCTCTTAATTGTTATCGGTATTGCCATAATCAGCGATTGGCTGGATGGTTTCTTTGCCCGTAAGCTAAATCAGAAAAGCGACCTGGGGCGTATCCTCGATCCATTGGCGGACAAGGTCATAATCGTGGTGGGGCTGGCCGGATTTGTAATTTATCGCGATTTCCCATTGGCGCTGGTGATTTCGCTGGCATATCGCGATGTAATTATTGCCCTGGGTGGTATTGTGGCAACACGCAAAACCGGCCAAATAGCAGAATCGAATATCTATGGCAAAACCAACACATTTATCTTCTCACTGGCGGGATTCGCATTTCTGATCAACCCCGACTGGTTTAGTACTCTGTTTTTTCTGGCCTGCTCATACATATCCGTGGTGGTTTCGGGTTTAAGCTATATTTTCGCGGCGGCCCGGTTATTTGACAAATCAGATATTTACAAAAGCATTGCCTCGATACTATTTGTCCTGCCGATTTTAATCCTGATGTATTTCATGCGCAACAGCCTGTTTTACATGAACTGATTAATACAAAACCGTTGCTGTGCCACCACGACGAGGATCGGCGGCCGCCTCCCATTCGGCTGTACTTTTCTTGCGGGCGATGATATTCAGGCAGCCATACTCGGAGGTAAGCTGCAGGTTGTGACCCATAGACTGTAATTTAGCCAGGTCCTTATCGGTTATTGCGCCATATTCATAGAAAATCGTATCCGGCAGATGCTGGTGATGGAAACGGGGATGTTTGACCGCCTCCTGAGCGGGTCTGTCGAATTCGAGGTAATTCAGAATCGACAATGCCACTGTAGTGATTATCTTCGATCCGCCCGGCGAACCGGTAACCATGATCAGGTCCTCACCCTTAAATACCAGTGTGGGTGACATGGATGACAAGGGCCGTTTCTGGGGCTGTATACTGTTGGCATAACCGCCCACCAGACCGTAGATATTCGGCTCACCCGGTTTGGCTGAAAAATCATCCATCTCATTGTTGAGGAAAAACCCCAGGCCGTCGGCCATGACTTTGGCCCCGAATGAGGCATTTATGGTATAGGTCAATGCGATAGCGTTACCATCACGGTCAATTATCGAGAAATGAGTTGTCGATTCCGAATTTTTCATGATTACGCCGGGGCCGATTGAATCTGAGGGCACAGCCCTCATTGGATCGAAGTTTTCCAGCCTGTTTTCTGCATATTCCTCTGAAATCAGGTGGCGTAAGGGAATCTGCACAAAATCGATATCGCCCAGATATTCGGCACGGTCGGCATAGGCCCGTTTGCATACCTCGGCAAACAGATGTACAAACATCGGATCATATGGATCCTTATCTGGCAAATCGAACTGTTTGAGCATATTGAATATCTGCGCCAGAAGAATTCCGCCAGATGACGGCGGGCCCATTGAGAATATACGGTAGTCCTCAAATTCGAAACTGACCGGCTGGCGCCATAGCGGCTCGTATTCGCGCAGGTCGACCCTGGTGATGATTCCGCCGTTCTCTGTGATGTCATTGACCAGTAGTTCTGCCGTTTTGCCGGAATAAAAGCCGTTTCTTCCGAATTGTTTGATTCGTTCCAGTGTTTCGGCCAGGTCACGTTGTATCAAACGATCACCCGCCGCCAATGGATTGCCGCTGCGGAAGAAGATATTGCGCGTATAAGGCGATTGGGCCAACGCCAGGCGATGATACTGCAGATCCGCCGCAAGTACTGAATCGATTTTGAAGCCGCGACGGGCCAGTTCGATTGCCGGCTGAATCAAATCCTCCAGCGGCAAAAGCCCGAATCTTCGGTGCAGTGCCAGGAGCCCGGCTACAGTTCCCGGTACCGCCACAGCTTTATAGCCGTAAGTGCTGGCATTCTCGATCAGGTTGCCGGCAGTGTCCAGATACATATCTTCTTTGGCAAACAAGGGGGCCTTTTCGCGGAAATCGAGAGTTGTGATTAATGCGCTGTCTTTGATATATATGTTGGCAAATCCGCCCCCACCGATATTTCCGGCCTGGGGGTAAACAACTGCCAGCGCAAATCCCACAGCAACCGCGCAATCGGCGGCCGATCCTCCGCGCACCAGAACATCAGCGCCAATCTCTGTTGCCAGGGGATGAACTGTCGAGACAGCGCCCTTAAAATATTCCGAGGGGCTCTCTTTCTCACAGCAGGGGATGGCCAGGAGAGAAATTATCAGAATTGATAGTATAAAGATCCTTTTCATACTCATACCCGCGTCTTTTTTAGATTTTCATGTATGACATTGGCGGTATATTTTGCACCGCCTGTTTTGAATTCTCTGATATCGGTCAAGATACCGTTTTTGCTTCTAAAGGCTCCAATAAAATTCTCGAGCAGTTGTGTGATATTATCCTGCTCATTATTTAAGACTATTCCCAGTTCTTTGGCAATATTGAAATTCCTTTTGGCGTACGATCCGAAATTGGGTTCGAGCAGGACACTGGGGATTTGCAGACCGACAGTCCAGTTGATACGTTCATGTGCCGCCATTACAATCAGGTCGGCCATATCCAGGAGATCGATTTCCTGCAATGTCAGTTTCTCGCGTTCGTCATCATATTGAAGCAGAAGATCGCTGTCTTCCTCCTTGAATGCATTTGTGCATGTGATCGGATTGTGATTTTTCAGTGCCTGTTCGAATTTGCGAAACATCTTGTGATTATTCCCGGCCGAGATGATCACCCGGGCCGAATGTTTGCGCAGAAGGTAATCGGCGCCGGTCATGATACTGTGAACATGTTCACGGGGGTATGCACCTGAATTATAAAAACCGATAACAGGCTTGTCCTGCCCAATTCGCGCAATTCGTTTGGCCGTGATATTCTCGCGGATCGGCTCCAACTCCGGTTCCAGCATCAGGCCGGTAATTTGCATGGCCTTTTCCGGGGCGCCGTGCCGGACCATTTCATGCGCGGTTTGTTCAAATGGAACAAATATTTTTTCGCAGCCGGATAGATCGAATTCCGATTGCGAAGCCATCTCGCCGTGAACGTAGAAAACTCGGCAGACGCCCCTGAGCGCCTCAGCCAGGAGAGGATGAGCAACCAGCAGTATGCCGTCGAAATCCTTGAATCTCTTGCGCAGGTCACGAGCCAGGAGGTTGGCCATTATGCCGGCATTGCCTTTTGACTGACGGCCACGGAGGCGATTGTACAATCTTGAAAACAATCCGCCCCGTCCACCCTGGCTATAAATCTGGCGTACAGTACGCCAGGCCTGCAAACTGATACCATGGGATTCTTCAAAGACGGAGGTAATTCCTGTATCATCATGCACTTTGCCATAGGAACGCATCGCCCGTAATGTCGAATCGAGGTAGTTTGGATGTCCACGGCCGATAGCGGTATAAAGTGCGATGAGATTTTTATCTTTATTGTTGCCCATACAATAAAGATAAATACAGACTTATTTACTGATAGGCAAAAGATTTTTGGAATTAGTGGATAATGGAAGGCCTATAAACGGATTTTGCCGGTTTCCTCGAAATTTGTGGGGGGATCATCGGATTTGGCCTTATCAGATTGCTGAACAGGCAGTTTTATACGGAAGACTGTGCCGCCTTCTTCGCCGTGGCCGACCTTGATTCTACCGTCATGATTATTGACAACCTTGGCGCATACGATCAGCCCGAAACCATGCCCGCCCTTTTTGGTCGTGAAGCGCGAACTAAAAGCCTTATCAATCAGTTCCTGGGGCATACCGGGGCCATTATCCCTGATTTCAATAACAACTTCTTTGTCCGTCTCGGAATACTGAGTGCCGATCCTGATCGCACCGATTTCCTGCCCGCGCAAGGCCTGGGCGGCATTATTTAGAATGTTATAGAACAACTGTGAGAGCTGACTCGGATCTGCCACAATATCGGGCAGGGAAGAGTCAAGGTTCTTTGTAATAGTGACATTTCTGAACCGCTTTTGCGGTGTCAGGAAAGCCACGATATCCGTAATCAGGGAATTCAGATTCATGCTCTTTTTCTCGGTACGCATGTTAGCGGCATCGGCCAGACCGGATGTGAACTTGGTCATCTGGTCCAGGCTCATGTTGATACTGTCGATATATTTTGAGACCTGGTCGATATTTTTGATCTCGGCTTTGTAGGTCATCATCTCGAAATTGGAGCGCACGATATTTAAGAAGTTGTTGAGCTCATGGCCGATTTCGGCCGACATAATACCTTTAGCGGCCACTTTCTCCAGGTTGACGATATCATCATGCAGTTTTTCCAGTTCCGATAATGCTTTTTTGGATTCCTCGAATAGCGCTATGTTTTCTGCGGCGAGTGAAATCAATGATAATACAATTGAAAGCAGTTTCAGGTCGCGGTCATTTAATGGCTCCTCCTCGCCTTCCTGCAAAATCAGTATGATATAAAATTTCTTCTGGCTCTTGACCATCAGTGTGATGGTTGGCGAGCTTTCGGAAAATTTCGGCAGATGTGTGGTTGCCTCAGGAAAATGTTCAAAAAGCCTGCTGAGGAACGGATTTTCTTTTATGCCCTGTTTTCTTAACGGGGATTCAACATTGAAGCATTCCTCGGCCCTGGATGCAGATAACCGGGTTGAATTGACCTTGAAATCACCTTCCTTGACATTATCGGTCATAGCCGTTTCAAGCATCGAGGACCGTTGATCCCAGGCCGCGATCATACCGGTCTGCAAATTGCAGTTCAGGAGCGCCAGGCCCAGGGAAAGTTTCAGCAGGCTGTCCCGTTCGCCGACATTATAGAGTACTTCCATCAGGTCAGAAAGACGATTGAGGTCCTGTCCGCCCGAGCTTTCCTCCAGACGCGCTTTTTTGGCGACCGCTTTGGCGATACCGCGACGGAGCTCGGTCAGCTCGAAGGGTTTCATGATATAATCATAGGCCCCGGCCTTGATAGCTTCCTTGGCCGTATCCAGGCTGGCATAGCCGGTCATAAAAATAGTGCCCATATCGGGCGAGACCCTCTGGGCCTCTTTGGCCAGGGTCATGCCATCCATATTGGGCATCTTGATATCTGTTAAAAGAAAGTCGTATTTGCCTGCTTCGATTTTCTTCAGAGCTTCCAGCGGATCAAGACAGGTCTCGATCTTGTAGCCTTCACTCTGGAGTACATCGGAGGCTATGTTAAGAATGATTTGCTCATCGTCGACAATCAGGATTTTCGTACTTTGAGCTAACTTTTCGTTTACCTGGTCGGGCATTTTGACTTCTTTATATCTTCTGCCTGTTTCAGCGTTCTTCTCAGTTCCTCGAGTTCAAACGGTTTCGCCAGACAGCACAATGCCCCCATCTGATTCGTTTTTTCAGCCAGCTTGTCCGGAAAGCTATCGGTCATTATGAAGCTCAAACCCGGATCGATTTCCCGGGCGGCCATGAATGTATCAAAACCGTTTTTGCGGGGCATATGTATATCGCAGAAGACCAGGTCGTATTTTTTCTCCCTGATCTTTTCGATAGCATGCACCCCATCGACCGCCTCATCGATCTCATAGCCCTCGGACTCGAGTACTTCGCAAAGCAGCCGTCGGATTACGGGTGTGTCGTCTACAACCAAGATTTTGTTGATGATAGCCATAACAGAATCCGTCCAAGCATCAGTATACTTTTTATATCGGTGAGATAATAAAATCTCTAAATTATTTATCGGCAGTATTTTTGAATCTTTACCGCACTTAAAACAATTGTTGTCTAATTTTTGGGAAGATTGTGCGATTTTTGGGCAGATTGCTGATCCGGAGATGAATTCTGTTTATTTTCGCTTTCGCTTTCAGCGTTATCCAGCGGCAACACGATTGTGAAGGTTGTGCCTTCGTTGATCTGCGATTTAACCAGGATATCTCCCTGGTGTTCTTTGATGATACCGTAGGAAATCGAAAGTCCCAGGCCGGTGCCCTTGCCGACTTCCTTGGTAGTATAGAAGGGCTCGAATATCTTGTTCAGTATTTCGGGCTTGATACCATGTCCGGAATCGGAAAATTCAACCTCGACACATCCCTGGAATTCCCCGATCGGCGGACTGAAACGTGTCTCGATTTTCAAACGGCCGCCATCCGGCATAGCCTGCTGGGCATTCAGGATCAGGTTCGTGAACACCTGCTGCAACTGGCTGGAATTACCATAATAAGATGGCAGATTGCTGTCCAGGTTTTTCTCCAGTTCGATATTTTTCATATCAAGCTGATGCTGCGTGAATGTGAGTGTCTCCTCCAATGCCTGATTGAGATTGAAAAACTCGAACTCCGCTTTGGCTGAAGTGCGCGAGAATTTCAGTAGGTTCTTGATAATTGTCTTGCAGCGACGGGCCTGGTGTTCGATATCTGCCAGGAAGCGGCACTGAGATTCAATGTCCTGGTCGCTTAAGTCACCGGCTTTCTTGTTGTTCAGCTTCTCGAGAGCATACTGCGAATAACCCAGGATACCGCCCATGGGATTATTCAGCTCATGTGCCACTCCCGCCGCCAGTTCACCAACCGCAGCCATCTTCTCGGACTGAATCAACTGCTTCTGGGCTTCCTCGAGATCGTTGGTACGTTCGGCGATTTTCTGTTCCAGCGTGCGGTTGTACATCTCGACTTCGTCGCGATAGAGCCTGAGCGAATCACTCATTTTATTGAATGATATGGCCAATCTTCCCAGCTCATCATTGGATTTGACCGGTACTGTATGAGCCAGGTCACCGGCGGCAATGCGTTCGGTGACATCCACCAGGCTTTCAATCGGCTTGATAATCAGATTGACCAGGGTTACTGTCAGCACAATCGCGGCCATTACGACCAGGCAGGTTAAAAGCACGGTCATCCTGATCATATGCGCGATCTCTTTATTCATGGACTGCAGCGAAATTCCCAGGCGGGCCAGGCCGATGGCCTCGGCCTGAATTTCCGGATCGGAAAGCGATGGCATTACGGTACCCAGTTCCTCGCGCGAGATTCCGCCTTCAACGGAATACTTGAAAACAGGATAGGAGAATTCGATCAGTTCCAGATTATCCTCGGCCAGCTTCCTTTCCCTGGCGACCACAGACTTCCTGACCATCAGTTCGCTTACATTTTCTGTAAACAGCAGATCTAATGGATAATGGCCGCTGAGCGTTGAAATCTGCGCGATAACTTCACCAGAACCGTTCTGCACCGCCACGAACACGAAATCCTTTTCAACCGATAGCGATTTGATAAGATCATTTAAGACATACTCCGACTCGATCATCACGCCGTATTCGCAGTTGTTGGCGAGCATCTTGACCAGCGAGGCGCCGCGTTTTTCAAGCTCGCTCCTGATCTGTACCTTCTGGCTGTTGACCAAAAATCCGACCAGAATGGCTGAGGTAATTATGATCAGGGTCGAAATCGACGCCACCGCCTGGAACCTGAGGGATGTCATGCTGAACCAGCGTCTCATTTGTACACCCCCTGGGAAATATCAACCAGCGATTGATCGATATCGATGCCAAGCTGATCGGCGGTCTTGAGGTTGATGTGCAGATAAATTACTCCCGGTTTGGCAATTGGCAGGTCTGCCAGGGGTGTGCCCTGGAAAAATTTAACCGCCAGTTCACCGGCCCGTCGACCAATATCCTTGTAATCATAATTTAGGCCCAGGAGCGCTCCGCTCTTAACGAAGCTGGGACTGAAACCCATGATCGGCTTACGGTTGCGTAATGATGCCAGGATCATGAACTTGGTTGCCTGGGGTGTATATATCTGTTCATCGGCGGTGGTCCAGATGCCGTCAGTAACACGGCACAATGAATCCAGCGCGCGCGGAACCTCATTTTCAGAGTTGATCTTGATGGCCACGATTTCCAGGCCGAGTTCGGGAGCAACATGACGGGCGTCCTCGATCAGTTTGGCCGTCTGCTCTGTGTACATCACCCCGATCTTTTTCATTTGTGGATAAACCATCATGAATTTCTGCATTTGGATATCGATCGGGATATCCAGCGATGCGCCGGTTATTTTTTCGCGGCTGGTTGATGAACTGATGATGCCTGATGTTTCCGGGTTCAGGACGGTGGAGAAAATCAGTGGAATGTGCGGAAAGTTTTCCTTTATATATAATGTGCTCGGCGAACCGACAGAGATTACCAGGTCGGGGCCGAGCTGTTCGATTTTGCGTGCTATTTCATCCGGGCCATCGGCTTTAAGATTGAGTTGAGCTGTTTTTATGGAATTATCGGACCTGCGCAAAGACTGCTTGATGCCCTTCACAGAACGATCTGTGGCATTGCTGGAATCTGAGCAGACAATTGCAATAAGCTTGCTGCCGGAACCATCTGCCTGACCATCAAGAGGCCTGCCGGTAAACAGCAGCAGCGCTTGCATGAGGGCCAGGACAAGGATCATCTTTTTTATCAATTTTTGATCCTTTTTTGCTGCAAAACAGAAACTTATTAATTAAAAAATTCCGGATATTCCCGGATAAGCACACATTAATAATAACCGTTGTCCATCATGCTTAGCGGATGAACGGGTTTGATCAGATATTGATCATCAGTCATTGCATATATCGGCAGATTAACCTAATCCATTACATGCCAAAAACAAAAATTCACCGGACCGAAAATTTTGCATTAAAAAAAGATCAAGTCTGTCGATATGAAATACTGTGAAATAAAAACGGTGAAAAGCATCTGCGTTGAAATTCTGGCAAACTTTACGGGATGCGCCGTTCAGGTGGAAACAGCAAAAGAATCCTGAATTTGATAAGAATTTAAAATCAATAAGGAGCCCCGCGTGAAAAGCAAAATCATTCTTTGCTGCCTGGCCTTTTTGGTGGCTGCTTTCACAGCTCCATGTCTGTATGCCGGAACATCCGGCAAAATTGCCGGAGCGGTTTACAGCGCTGAAACCAAAGAAGAACTTCCGGGAACTACGGTGCGGATTCTGGAACTCGATTATGCCGTGCCCTGCGATGCCGATGGTGAATTCTATTTCATCAACGTGCCTGTGGGAACATACACAATCGAGGCCAGCCTGATCGGCTACCAGATCGTTACCAAAACCAATGTAAAGGTCCTTGTCGACCTGACAACACCGATCGACTTCCATCTTGTTCCCAAGGAACTTACCACCGACAGCGCGGTGATTGTGGTAGCAGAAAGAGACCTTGTGCAGCATGATGTCAGCTACTCAACCAACTGGTTGAGACGGGAGGATATCGTACGTCTTCCCAATTCAACATCAATCCAGGACATTATTGCCAATATGGCCGGTGCTGTTGTCGACGGGCGCGGAAATCTTCATCTGCGCGGAGGTCGTGACGGTACGGTAACATATTATTTCGATGATGTTCCGGTTCAGGATGTGTTTACCGGAACTGCCGGTACACGTATCGCCCCGGATGCGCTGGAAGAACTCTCGGTTGTTTCCGGCGGTTATCTGGCGGAGTACGGCGAGGCGCTTTCCGGTGTTGTCAATGCCCTCACCCGCGAAGGCGGAGAGCGTTATTCGGGCAAGTTCAAATTCAGCGACGGCCTGGTGAGACCATATAATGTAAACTCGGCCGACTTCGAACGCCTGAGACGCAACGGCCGCAATACATATGTTTTCAACCTGGGTGGCCCGGTTCCCCTGCTGAACAACAGCATTGGCGCAAAGTTCTTCAATTCCAGCGAATATCGCGACCTGGATGGTTATCTTCCGCATAACCGCCTGATCACATATTCTCAGGCAAGCAAATTTACAATCAACCCGTCGCCAAAGTTGAAACTGAATCTTTATGGCAACTACTATCGCGGCCAGAAAGAATATTATGAGCATCGCGATGTAAACGATATCTCCTATGATTTCAACCTGGATGGATTGAGCCTGATCAAGACCGAATCATATCGACTTGGCACCCGTTTCACATATACGTTTTCACCGAAGCTGATCATGAATTTTCGTTATAATCACTTCTATACAGAAACCAAGGTCGCCCCGGAACATCTTTTTGATACATACTGGGATATGTGGCCGGGATACTCCGAGGATGAAAACGGCGTCTATAACGGCACGATTCATGAAAACAACTACAATCCCAATTATATAGGTAATACCCGTTCAGGTTTTACCGAGGGGGATGATTTCTACCCCTACTACTCGTATCGCAAAACGCAATACAATAGTATCGCCGGTGACATTATCAGCCAGATAGATAAATATAACCAGCTCAAACTGGGCCTGGAATACAGGCTCAATGACCTGCGCTGGGATAACAAACAGTTCTTCAATTCACAGCCCTATGGCGAAAAATATAATGTCGAACCCCGTTATGCCGCGGCATATCTGCAGGATAAGATCGAGCTGGGCTATATGGTCATCAATGCCGGTATCCGCTTCGATTATCTCAATGCGGCCATAAATTACTGGGAGGATCCGATTACCAAGAGCGAACGCGAAACCGCCGATCCGAAGTTCGAGGTTTCACCTCGTTTCGGTATCTCTCATCCAGTTTCAGAAAATACCGTCCTGCATTTCAATTATGGCTTCTTCTATCAGGTGCCGCTGTACACATATATGTACACCAACCTGCAGGCCGATCTGAATACGGGATTCCCGATTGTGGGCAATCCTGACATGGAACCGGAAAAGACCGTAGCTTACGAACTGGGACTCAATCACGCTCTCAGTTCCGACATCACCATGAAACTGACAACCTATTACAAGGATGTCTCCAATCTGACATCCACGCGTCATGTCACATATCCGACCGGAGCATATACATATTATACCAATGCCGACTACGGTTCAGTCAAGGGACTCGACCTGGTCATGGTCAAGCATCGTACCAGTTCTCTCTGGGCCGGCACGGTGAACTATTCCTATATGATCGCCAAGGGTAATGCTTCTTATGCTACCGAGGGCTACTATGACTATTTCACCGAGGATGATCCGCCGGTATGGCCCGACCGGGAGTACCCGCTGGCATTCGATCAGCGTCATAAGCTGGCGGTCAATTTTGACCTGAGCATCCCCCATGATTACGACCTCAAGCTGTTTGGTGTGGATATGCCAACCGGATGGGGAATCAACGCTCTCTTCAATTACGGCAGCGGAATGCCTTACACAAAGACCGACAATATGGGCAACCGCATTGGCGCACCCAATTCCGGACGGCTGCCGTCATATCAGCGTGTCGACCTGCGCTTCATCAAGGATTTTGGCCTGGCTCTGACTCAGAGCAGCAGGCTATCATTCTTCGTCGAAGTGGAAAACCTCTTCGATCGCAGGAATGTGATCAATGTTTACACCAATACGGGTGAGCCCGATGATGATGGCCTGGCCACTAACCTGAGTGCGGAAGACAGAGAGCTTTACGATAAGATAAATAAAGATCCTCAGAATTATGACATCCCCCGCACTGTCCGCTGGGGCCTGGAATTTGTATGGTAAGGGGGTGGAGGATGAATATGAAAGGCACTAACAGATTTCTTTTAATCTCCATCGTGGCGGCCATGCTGATCATGTGTCTAAGCTTAACAGCTTTCGCCAGACCGCAGGCCTCATCCAGCACACAGCCGCCTTCGGAAACGATTGATTACGTTTTCCACAATAAGGGTAATATCGTCACCACGATCCTGAACTGGGGATTGATGGGCGGTTATTCCGATGTTCCCCGGGGTGAATGGCCCAAGGGCACGGGACGAAATTACCTGGCGGAGATAAAATACTGGATGGGCGCGACATTGCCAAATGGCGATACGGTGGTTGCCGACACCGATGAGGACCTGACGCCCGAACCCAACTGGGCCTCGGCCGAGGATGATTACAGCATCCGCCTCTCGACCGATCCGAACCGCTATGAATATGATCAAAGCGATACAGTCGGAATCAGCAATAACCGTCCCGCCTACGGCTGGCGCACATATGATCTGGAAAGCGGTACATGGGAATACAATCAGATTTATAATCCCGCGGATTCGTCGTTTTTCATGGGCGGGCCGATTGCCCTGCAGGAAAGCCAGTACCTGATGAGCGATGCACGTGATGGCTCCGAGGCATTGGGCCTGCTGATTTCCCAGACTGTCTACCAATGGAACTATCCATATAATGAAAATTATCTCTTTGTCGTACTGGAGATCAAGAATACATCGGAAAATGATTATACCGACTTCGCCTTCGGGCTCTACTGCGATTTCGATGTTGGCGGATACTACCAGGGCGAAAACGGCCGACTGGGCGACCTGGTAACGTTCGACAGCAGTGAAAGCCTGGCCTGGACATACGATGAAGATAACTATGATCCCGGCTGGGGAGCCTCGGTTGTGGCCGGTAGAATGGGCACTAAATATATCGAGACACCCGGCGGGATGGGTATGACCTCCTTCCGCACAGGCATCTGGGACGAGTTACCGGATACCGATGAAGGGCGTTTTGCGCTGATCAATTCGGAGCAGTTCGATCAGAGCCTGCCTCCCAATGACCAGTATTATATCCAGTGCACACGTGGAATCAACCTGGCTGCGGGTGATGTGGTTCGCGTTGTCTATGCCCTGGTTGCCGGTCAGACCGATGAGGATCTGAAAGATAACGCTGCTATGGCACAGGTTGTTTATGATAATTTCTTCACCGGTCCCGAACCGCCGGTTCAGCCCAAACTGACAGCGGTTGCAGGCGACAAACAGGTCAAACTGTTCTGGGACAATTCGGCTGAAAATTCCGTTGATCCGATGACCGGCGAGAAGGATTTCCTCGGCTACAAAGTATATCGTTCGAGCAATTTCGGTAGCTCATGGGGTGAGTTGACATTCAACTCTGACGGTTCACGCGGTCCGGATTATATACCGATTGCCGAGTTTCGTTTGAATGAAACGACGGAACTGATTCAGCACACATATATCGACACCAATCTTGTCAACGGCTTCGAATACTGGTATGCGGTGGTCGCTTATGATGAAGGCGATCCGGGTGTTCCGGTGGCCTCACTGCAATCAGCACGCGGCCGTCCGGGCGAGGATTCTTCGGCTGTTCGAGCCACGCCACGTACCGATCCGGCCGGATACTGGCCGATTCAGAAAACCATCGAACATGTTGCCGTTAACGATGGCATCACCAGCGATGGCCAGGTTGCGGTGGAATTGTTCAACCAGGCGGAGTTAACCTCGACCGATTTCAAAGTAGTATTCGAGGAGAATATATATCAGACTGTCTGGCATCTTCTGGATGCACAGACCGGTGATACATTGCTGGCTGATCAAACCAACCAGGATTTCAACCCGGAATCAGCCGAACTGGTCCAGGGCCTGCGGGTCATGATCAAAAACGGCGATTCTGAACCGCGCAGCATTGGCCAGACCGAATTCAGCGGTACAGATACAACCGTAACTCTCTATGATTTCTGGGGCGCGATCGCCGATTTGACCGGTTATCCGCGCGGTGGTGATATGCATTACCGTTCAACCTACGAGTTCCGCTTCACAGAAAGCGGCTCCGAGGGTTACTGGTGGTGGGACGATGTCACGCCTGTGCAGCTGCCTTTCGAGGTCTGGAACACAAGCCTGGGATACCAGGTCATAGCCGAGATCGGCGACCTGCATCAGGATGGCGTCTGGGATCCGCAGTATGGTGATTACATCGTGATTGTCAATCATCCCTATGACGGCAATCCTCATCCTGAGGCGTTCCCGTATCAGCATTGCTGGGCGATGCGTTTCCATCCGACATTGCATGGTCAAACCGGCGATGTGTTTACCATAAAGGGTGCGCCTTTGAATTCGGCTGATGATGAGTTCTACTTCTCCGCGCCATTGGTGGATGAGGAACTGGCAACCCAGGAAATGGCCGATATCAAGGTGGTTCCCAATCCCTATATCGCTTATGCAGAATGGGAGCACGAGGCCGGCGAACGCAGGATAGAGTTCATTCATCTTCCGAATGAGGCCACTATCCGCATCTTCACGCTGGCCGGTGATCTTGTGGTAACTCTCAGGCACAGCGACGGCACCGGTACAGCCAGCTGGGATGTACAGTCGATCAACGAGCAGTCGGTGGCGCCGGGGATTTACTATTACCATGTGGAATCGCCGTACGGCAATAAAATAGGCAAATTCGCTATAATTAAATAGCCGGGCAGGAGAGGAAGTTATGATAAAGAAAACGGTTATACTGACGGTTCTGGCTCTCTTTATCGGCCTGGCGACAGCATCGGCCGATGAGTTCTCCAAGGTGGGAACAGCCGGAGCACAGTTTCTGAAAATAGGCCCGGGAGCCAGGTACACCGCACTGGGTGAAGCCGCAACCGCTATGGTTGACGATGCCTATGGTTTGTACTGGAATCCGGCCGCTATCGGAAACATCGAGAAATCAGAGGTCACCTGGACCTCGGTCGACTGGATCGAGGATGTCAGTCTTAATTACCTGGCATTTGCCTATGCCTGGAAACCGGATATCTCTCTTGGTTTCGGCATGACTATTATGAGTACGGGCGATATGGAGGTGACCACTGTCCGTGAGCCGGATGGCACCGGGAAGAGCTTCGATGCCAACAGTTTCGCACTGTCGGCCGCGGTCTCGAAACGGCTTACCGACAGGTTTATTTTCGGTGTTAATTTCAAGTATGTCTCGGAGAGAATCTCGGAGGAATCCTCCAAGGGCTTCTGCTTTGACCTGGGAACATTGCTTTATACCGGATTCAAGTCACTGCGCATGGGCATGAGCATATCCAACCTGGGACCGGAGATGAAATTCGACGGCAATGAACTTGATCAACCGATGAATCCCGATCCGACCAATCCTAATCAGGATCCTGTGCAGTATCAATATGATACCGAGGGTTATGACCTTCCCCTGATGTTCCGTGTCGGCCTGGCATATGACCTGTTCGATACAGGTCAGAACCGCTGGACAATGGCCGTAGAGGCCCGTGACCCGAGCGATAATATCGGTCAGTTTGCGCTCGGCAGTGAATACAGCTGGAACAGCATAGTATTTGTTCGCGGCGGCTACAAATTCAATTTCGAAGAAGAGGGCCTGACACTTGGCGGCGGCCTGCGACTCAGCCCGACTGCCTCAACCAACCTGGTATTCGATTATGCCTGGGCGGATTTCGGGCTTCTTCAGTCGGCCCATCGGTTCTCAATAGGATTGAAGTTTTAGGGGGAATAATGACAAAATCGTCCGGCAATAAGTTTGGACAAAATAAAGCCCCTGCTGACAAGACTGATAATAATGAACGACAACTTGGAACAATACTGCTGGTAGACGATGAAGAAATTATTCGTCAGCTTGGAACCAGAATTCTCGAGAAATCGGGTTATAAAGTCATAACCGCCAGTGATGGCGCGGATGGTATTGCCAAATATAGAGAGAACTATGGCAATATCGACGTTACCATCCTGGATATGACAATGCCCGGCATGGACGGCAAGGAAACTATGTTGCGCCTGCGAGATGAATTTCCCAGCGCACGGGTGCTGATTTCGACCGGCCATCAACTTGAGGGCGAGATTAATGATTTCGTCGAGAATGGTATCTGCGGGCTTTTGCAGAAACCGTATCGCGCGGATCAACTGACCGCAAAGATCAGGGAGACCATCGAAGCATAATCAAAACGATAAATCAGACTATATAAGGGATGCAGTTCGGCTGTGTCCCTTTTTTATTTTGATTTCCGCCTCTGTCTGCTTAACTTGAAGTATAAACAGCTCATTAGATTACAAATTGAAAGGAGAATAGCCATGCCTACATTCGTGCTCATGACCAAGCTTCCGCCTGAGATTACCAAGAAGATGAAGGACCGGGCCGAGATGGGCCGTGAATGGCTCAACCAGGTCAAGGAGAAATGCCCCACGGTAAAATTTATCGGCCATTATGCTCTTCTGGGGCCGTATGATTTTCTGGATATCTACGAGGCCGATAATGAGGAAGAGGCGGCCAAGGTATCGATGATTTCCCTGGCCTTCGGTGCACAGAGATCGGAAAGCTGGAATGCGATTCCCTATAACCGCTTTCTCGATCTTGTCAAAGAGCTCTGATTAAGTTTATCTGAAGGCGTCGATAATTTTCATGCGGGTGGCCTTGATCGAGGGGAACACGCCTCCCACGAAACCCATCGAGATGGCGAACACGAATGTGTACAATACGGTCAGCATCGTCAATGTCATCTTGAGATAGAATTCGCCGAAGAAATTGAATGTGGAAAACATTTGAATTTCAAAGGTCGACATTAATGAGGCCACCCCGATACCGATTACAGCTCCCAGCCCGCCGATTATCATCGATTCCATCAGGAAGGCCGCCTGAATGCCTTCCGGCTGGAAACCGAGAGATTTCATGGTAGCGATCTCATTGGTCCGGTTGGCCACCGCAGAATACATCGTGATCATGGCCCCGATTGTTGCGCCAATTGCAAACACGATACAGATAAACATGCCCAGGTACTTTAGAAACAAAGTTGTATTTTCGGATTGGCGGCTGTAGTAATTTTGCTCAAGGAAAGCGTTAACCTCCAGATCGGGCATACTCTCCAGAGTCTCCTTCAGATCTTCGATATGTGCCTTGTCTTCCAAACGGGCAAGCACAATCGATCCGCCTACTCCAGCACGCTTATAGCTGTCTCTCAGGCTGTATATGTCGGCCCAGATTTCTGAGTCATAGATCGTTCCGCCTGTTGTAAAAATACCCTTAACCTGATAGTAATCACCGCTCACATTTATAGAATCCCCGACGGTGCAATGTGCCATTTTCTGGGCTGTTATACGCCCCACAATACAAGTCGGCAGGCCCATTTCATACATCTCACCATCGATCAATTCAAATCCCCGGCGCAACTTTGGTGATATCTCACTGCCTCCGCGCAAAGTCAGGTTTTTCAACTTGGTTGTATCGGATTTGGTTTCGAGCGAGATTCCCACTACCAGTTCAGCTGAGAATAGCTGTTCACCCAGATCCTGATCATACACGAAGTATCCCAGGTTTTCAAGCTGATCGACCTCATCCGGCATAAGCGTGCTCTGAATCTCGCTAAACTTATCTTTCTCCATAAACATTACATTGTCTTCTTCGCCTGTAGCCACGAGTACCTTCTGAATACCGTCAGCCAGCATCAGAACACCGCAAAACAGAAATGATACAAGGCTGATACCCAGTACAGTAAGTATGGTTGTCAGCGGTCGGGAGAAAAGACTCTTGAAAGTATATTTAAACGGCACACGCACACGGCCGAAATATCTCGAAATATGCGGACGAGTCAGGAAGAACAGGAAGATCAGAAACAGAATTCCTCGGGCGGCATCGGAAAGATCGAGTTCAAACAGGCCGATTATTATCTCGATACCGGAAAGCCACAAAAACCACATTCGTCCCCAGTTTTGGCCCTTGATAACCGCAAATCCCATGACAATATGGTAAATTGCCCTGAATATCAGCAGGGTCAGGAATAAAACCAGAGACTCAAAATTAAAGAACCTGTTGATCGTTTCTTGCAGCTGATCGGCCAGAACTGTTTTGCCCAGAAAGATAACTGTGGCCGCCAGGAGAAAGATTACACCCAGAATTACAATGATCCATCCGATAGTATTTATGCTTGCGGGTTTTTGTATAGCCATTTTTTTACCTGCTTAAACCAGATTTACTCTACTGTTCTCAGACCATCGATGATCGATGTCCTGAGTGCCTTGATAACCGGGAATAATGATGCCAATATTCCTACCAGAACAACAGCGGGGCCGACGTACGCCAGCACAATCCATTTGAATTGCACCTGTTGCAGAAATGGGAGTACCTCCTTGAACAGCCATATCCCCGGCCAGATCAGTGCGGCGCCGAGGATTCCTCCAAGCAGTCCGACAAACAGGGATTCTCCGAAATTCAAAACAAATAGATGTATACCGCGAAAACCCAGAGTTTTCAGCACAGCATTTTCGCCCATTCGCTCCCTTGCAACCATCGACATTGTATTTAGCAGCACCAGCAGAACCACGACAATCATCAGATAAGAGCTGAACTTAAGCGCAGAGATGATTGTGCTGAATCTTTCAATTTGCTGGTTGGCAAAGGCATTTACGGGTTCGGTCAGTGTCTCATTATTGCTATTGGCGAATATCGAGTCAATTTCTTTGCCGATTTCGGCCGCCTCCTCAGGAGGATCAACCAGCAATTCGATCCAGCCCACCTGGTGTTCCATCTCCTCTGATACCATTGCGCCGACAGTCTGACGGAACAGATCACCGCGCATAAGCATGAATTTTCCCTGAGCATTCTGTTCCTGCTTGAATTCGAACTGCCCAACTATCTCAAGATTGAATTCAACATTTTCAAAGTAATCGGTACCAACCGTTACTTGATCGCCTTTTTCCCAGCCATGATACAGGGCCAGAGCCGGGGTTATCAGGGCAGCATTTTTATTGGCCTTAAATGCTTCAACAGCTTCCTCGGATACAAGCCAGTCTTTGCGGACTTTGTAGAAATTATCGGGATCCACGGCCATGCGCCCGAAAAATCCCTCCGGTTCATCACCAAATTGAACACCAACCCAAAAACTGTATGTGACATACTGCACTCCATTCACTTCACGCATTTTATCCAGATGAGTAATTGGCAGGAATTGCATGAAGGATGTCTTGTGGCGGCTGATCATATGTCCCGGCACGAGATCATCATCGGAATAGCTGAACACCTCCAGGATGTTGCGCACTATGCCGAACGACATGACCACCACCGCCAGGCCGAGAATTGTCAAAAATGTTCTCAGCCTGTGCCGGAATGAATTCTTGATTATCAGTTTCAGGAATTTCATATTACTTCAATTCCCCTTTGTCGAGGTGACGGACGATTTTGGCAGATTCGGCCGCTCTGGGGTCATGCGTGACCATCACGATAGTCTTGCCGAATTCCGAATTGAGCCGTTTCAGCAGAGTCATAATATCCTCCGCCGATTGACGATCCAGGTCGCCGGTGGGCTCATCCGCCAGAAGTATGGTTGGGTCGGTTACGATTGCGCGGGCGATAGCCACACGCTGTTCCTGTCCGCCCGAGAGCTGGCGCGGGTAATGATCCAGGCGGTCCGACAAGCCAACAATTCCGAGAGCTGTTTCGACATGTTTGCGGCGCTCGGCTTTGTTCAGTTTCGTCAGCAAAAGCGGAAGCTCGACATTATCGAAGGCGGTCAGCACGGGGATCAGGTTATAAAACTGGAATATAAATCCGATATGATCGGAACGCCATTTGGCCAGCTGGCCCTCGGTAAGCTCGGCTACAGATTCCCCGGCTACCGAAAGGTCGCCCGAGGTGGGACGGTCGATTCCGGCGATCAGATTCAAAAGAGTGGTCTTGCCCGATCCGGAGGGGCCCATGAGCGCCATGAATTCTCCGCTGGGAACCTCCAGGTTGATATCAAACAGCACCGGAATACGCATATCTTCGCGGATATATTCCTTGTAGAGATTCGATATTCTTACAATCGCATCTGTCATAAAAGAACTCTTTTTATAGTTGTAGATTTATTCCGAAATTTTGATCTTGTCGCCGTCTTTTAAACTCGAGGATGGCGTCAGGACAACCTCATCGCCGATTTCGAGACCCTCCAGAATTTCTACCGTGCGGGCAACAGTCTTGCCGGTTTCAACCGGAACCTTTCTGGCGATCTCTCCCTCGATCCTGAAAACATACTGTTGACCATCTTCCTCGATCACGGCATTCTGGGAAACGCCCACGAATGATGGTTCCTCGACCTGCAGATCCTTCAGATCCTCACCCATGAAATAGACCCGGGCCGACATTTCGGGATATATCAGGCTGTCGAGTTTATTGAATGCGATCCTGGTCATAATTGTGGCCGAGGCGCGATTGGCGATGGGCACGATGTTTTTTACATAACCGTTGTAGCTCACATCCGGATAGGCATCCAGCACGATATTGCAAGGCTGGTCGATCCTGACCTTCTGAATATTGGCCTCGGAAACATCAGCCTCGACCTCCAGCGAATTCATATCCGCCAGGGTCACTACGGCTCCTCTTGATGATGCCGAGGAAGCCATGGGGGCCACAATATCGCCGATTTCGGCTATCTTGGTCAGGACCTTTCCCGTAAATGGTGCGGTTATGTATGTGTTATCGACACTTATCTGTGCGCTGCGAACCTGGGCCCGTCGGGCGTTAACTGTCGCTATCGCTTTCTGATAATTTGATTCATAGGTTTGAAGCTGCTCTTCCGTGATCGATCCGGCCTGAAACAGCTTTTGATTGCGCCGATATTTAGCGGCGGCGTCGGCGCTGTCCGCAATGGCGAACTGCAGGTTGGCTTCGGCGATATCCAGAGCCGCTTCAACATCATCGCTTTCCACCCGTGCGATCAATTCACCCTCTTCGACCCTATCGCCTTCTTCCACATTCATATAGATCAGGCGGCCGGTAGCCTTGGAGGCCACGGCTGATTGACGCTGGGCAACCACATAGCCTGAGGCCGATAATGTGGCCTGCGCAGAGGATCCCTTTACCAGGCGGACAGTTGTCGTATCAACCGTACTGCCCTGCTTGAGCTTATCGATCAGAAGGAAATAGCCTACCACCAGCAACCCCACAATGAGTATCCACGGGATCAGTTTGGGCCATCTGCGGCGCTTGATTCGTTCTTCTTTGAGACGGTCGATTTTCAGGGCGGAAAGATCGGCGGTCTTTGGATTTGAGGTGTTGCGTTCTTCTTCTGAATTCATCTGATAATCTTTGATTCTGGATTCGGTGAATTTGTCTTTCATGTTATAACGCCTGCTAAATTATCATATAATCTAAGAATGTCAATCCTTTTGGTCTAATGCAGTCATCTCAGTCCATTTACATCCACTTACGCCATTTTATTCAAGATGTTGCGAAATGCGCCTCACTGCCTGCAACATAATTGTTGTGCGCAAAACCCAACATACTGCCTCATAACGACTTAGATATGACACTTGAAATCACATTTCCTGACACTTTTTTTGTGTTGATTTGTATGCACTAATTAGGTTTTCTTTATTATAGAATTATGAGTACAATTGACCTGATTAATGAATTTCTGGCCTGCAAACGAATTGCCATGGCCGGGGTGTCATCCAATGAAACCGAATTCAGCCGTAACCTGATGAGGGAGTTCATCGGCCGTGGTTATGATATCGTTCCGGTACATCCATCGGCCGAGAATATCGAAGGACGGAAATGCTATAAAAATATGGCCGAAATCGAATCTGCTGTTGATGCCGCCCTGATAATCACACGGCCGGAGGCAACAGTTTCTGTCTTAAGTGACTGTCATCGGACGGGCATCTCGCTGGTCTGGATTTATCGTGCAATCGGCCAGGGGTCCATGTCGGGCGAGGCATTGGAGTTTGCCAGGCAAAAAAATATCCGGGTTGTTCCCGGATATTGTCCGTTTATGTTTTTGTCCGATCCCGGATTTATTCACCGCATCCATCGCTTTTTCATGAAAGTCCGCGGCACATATCCGAGTTGATAACATCAATCTTTGCCTGGAATGCCGGGTTCCGTGAGCTTTTCAGGCGAAAGATATTTATCCAGTTCATCCTCTTTCAAATAGCCCTTTTCAACCACAATCTGCTTGATCGGCTTGCCGGTCTTCTCGGATTCCTTGGCAACCTCGGCCGCTTTTAAATAGCCAATTACAGTGTTCAACGCTGTAACCATGGCGAAAGAATTTTCGGCGTAGTCACGGCAACGCTGGGCATTGGCTGTGATATTTTTAAGGCAGCGATTATTGAATGAGTTGACTCCTCCTGTCAGAATCTTGAGCGACTCAATTATTGTATCGGCAATCAGGGGCATCATGACATTCAGATCCATCTGGCCCGCCCCGCCGGCATTGCTGATGGTCAGGTCATTGCCGATAACGCGATAGCAGACCATATTCAGCATTTCGGCCATGACCGGGTTGACTTTGCCGGGCATGATCGATGATCCGGGTTGAACCGGCGGCAAATTGATTTCCATCAGGCCGGTTCGCGGGCCGGATGAGAGCAGGCGGAAATCATTGGCGATTCGTCCCAGGTCGACCGCCAGTCCTCGAAGAGCGCCGGAGAGATTGACAAACGGTCTCATCGACTGCATCGCCTCGAAATAATTTTCGGCCATTTCGAATTTATGATCCAGTATTTTACTAAGGGTCTCAGCCATGCGTTTGCGGTACTCGGGATGAACATTGAGCCCGGTTCCAGCAGCGGAACCGCCGATGCCAAGCTGATCAAGTTCTTTTGCGGCCGTTTTTATATTCTTTATATGCTTTTCTATACACATGCCGTAGCCGGAAAATTCCTGTCCCAGCCTGATTGGAACCGCATCCTGCAAATGAGTTCGCGCGGACTTGATTATATCGTCAAATTCCTGCGATTTCTGATAGAAATGATCCTTCGTCTCATCCAGGACAAGATACAGCTTTGCCAGCAGATCAACCGAAGCCAGTCGAATGGCAGTGGGAATGACGTCGTTAGTGGACTGGGCCATATTGACATGATCATTGGGATGAATATACTCATAGCCGCCGAGTTTGCCGCCCAGGGATGTGTTGGCCAGATTTGCGAGTACCTCGTTGACATTCATGTGATGAGATGTTCCCGCGCCGGCCTGGAAGACGTCGACCACGAACTGTTTATCATAGCGGCCCTCAAGGACCTCATCTGCGGCCCTGACAATAGCATCGGCCTGTTCCGCCTCCAAAAGTCCCAGATCCTTATGAACCATTGCCGCCGCTTTCTTGATTACCACCGTGGCATATATAAACTCAGGATAACCGGCCCGTCCCAGGACCTTGAAATTTTCAACCGCCCGGGCAGTCTGAGCGCCATAGAGGGCATCCTCCGGTATCTGAATCTCTCCCATTGAATCTTTTTCAGTTCTCATTGCCATCCTCTTTTTGAGTCATTTGCGTTGTCAGATTTAATCTAACAGAGTTGCAGACTTTGCGGTTCCAAAAGCCTGCTTTTCATAAAAAAAGCCGGAGTGTTATCTCCGGCCGGAATTCACTGTCGAGCCTTTTTATTGTTCCAGATTGTCAATCATGCGCTTGATTTTGTTGGCATGCCCGGTCTCGAATTTTACCAGGTAATTGAACATATCCTTGCCCTTGGGGTCTTCAACTTTTTCCGCCAGATCGGCGTAAAGTTCACGGGCCCTGTTTTCCAGCATCAATGCAATCTCGAGAATTCTGCGGGGAGGAGTGCTGTCATCGATCTCATCGATATACTCATTATGAACATCCTCCATCTTCTCGTCCATATCCGGAAGGCCGGGCTGTAACATGATATCGTTATAAGCCGCCCACATCTCTGAACGAACAAGATTATCATATTGTCTTTCCAGGATTTTGTAATGATCCTTTTCCTCTGACGCCAGACGGGCGAGGAGGTCCTTCTGCTCCTGGTCGGAAACAATATTTCTGCCTTTCATATAGAATACATACGCGGCAAGTTCAGCCTGTATTCCGGTGCTCAAACCATCCAATACCGTTTGTGAAACGGGGGACATGTTATCCTCCAATCTTTTATGGCAAATTTTGATTGCCTCAATTTAACATGAACCTCAGGCTCTGTCAATTGTTCCAATCAGGATTATGGACAGGGATATAAAATTTATTACTATTAACCTGCGGGAGACTTGAATGAACTCGGAAAAACTCAAAATCCTGTTTTTATGTACCGGCAATTCCTGCCGCAGCCAGATGGCCGAGGGATGGGCCAGGCATCTAAGGGGAGATATAATCGAGCCTTTTTCAGCCGGCATCGAGACTCATGGCCTTAATCCGCATGCTGTCAAAGTTATGGCTGAAGCTGATGTCGATATCTCTGATCACAAATCCAAACATCTGAACGAACTGACGGATATCGATTTTGATTATGTCATTACAGTCTGTGATCATGCCAGTGAAAACTGCCCGATTTTTCCCGGCGATGTCAAAAAAAAGCATGTTGGCTTTGACGATCCGCCGCGGCTGGCGAAAGAAATTGATGATGAGAAGAAGCTGGACATTTATCGACGTGTAAGGGATGAAATCCGCATCTTTATTGAGTCTTTGCCGGATAGCCTTATAAGTGAATAATGGGCCGATGAAATCGGCTTTAAATATGGTGTAAGCGGTTAATATTCAAGGGATAAGATTTTCGTTGACTTTATCATTCGCATTGACTAAACTTAGCCAATGTCGATTCTGCTTTGGGCGGAATCAAAAAGGGCTGGGCGCTGTAAATCTGAATTTGCGGCGTGGCAACATTTGCGGAAAATCAACTCTATCGCCGGCCGGAACCATGATTCTTATTGCAAAAAATCGCCGGTTCGATTTTTAATGGAGGAGCCTGATCCAACCCTTTATTCGATGAATCAAATCAGATATTAACTAATTTTAGTGATTTGGTAAATTAAAGGAAACCTGTACCTCCATATTGTGGTTATAGCTGAAATAATTTGGATGAAATTTGTTTTCTTAGTAGTTGCAGCAGTGGACTGAAAAAGGCTGATCTAAATGTCGTCTGAGAATAAGGATCAGAGATTGAATTTTCTTCAGATTTTAAAAAATAAAGTAGTCCTCTTCGTTATATTAATTATTGTATTGATAGTGGGCTATAACTGGGCCGCGAATATTTATAATAATGTCGGCTATACCCCCGACCAGCCGATAGCATTCTCACATAAAATCCATGCCGGCGACAATAATATTGACTGCATATACTGCCACAGCGGAGCCGAAAAGGGCCCGCATGCCACGATCCCCTCGGTTGAACAATGTATGGGCTGCCATGCCGTGGTGGCAATCGATAAGCCCGAGGTGCAGAAACTGCGCGAGATTTATGAGTCGGGCAAATCGATCGAATGGGTTCGTGTTCATCGTCTGCCGGATCATTCATACTTCAACCACAAATGGCATGTCAACGCCGGAGTGGAATGCGAAGAGTGCCATGGCGAGGTATCGGAGATGGCTGTAATCGCTCAGGTCAATCGCCTGGAAATGGGAGATTGCATACAGTGCCATCGCAACAGCGATTATTCACGCATGTATGCCGAACGGCTCGAGCCGGGTGATACATCATCAATTGCAAATAATGTAAAATGGTATCCCTACTTGAAATATATCGATTCGCTGACACTCAGGAGCGCAAAGAATATGGGAATAGAGGCATTTCACAAGGGGCCCGGCCCCGAGGAGCAGGCCACAGGTGTGTTCCCGCATCATAATGCCTCGGTGCAGTGCAATATCTGTCATAATTAGAATTTTAAAAAGCTATGTCGGAAAATAAGAAAAAATACTGGTCAACGCTCGAAGAGTACTATAATGATCCCGAGGTAGAACGCCTGCGTGGACAGGAATTTTTCGAGTTGCCGCAGAAAACCATGGAACCCGAGACCGGGCCCGCAAAGTTTAATCGCCGTGATTTTATGAAACTGGGCGGTGCGGCCGCAATCTTTTCACTGGTGGCCTGCGGTGAACGTCCACTGGAAAAAATAGTACCCTATTCCCAACGACCGGAGGAAATAACTCCCGGTATTCCGGTATTCTACGCTACCACATGTCCAGACAGCGGATGCGGCATTATCGTCAAGACCCGTGAGGGCCGTCCGATCAAGCTGGAAGGCAACCCGGATCATCCTCTAAACAGAGGAAGGTTAACCGCACGGGGCCAGGCATCTTTACTGGATTTGTATGATCCGGCACGGCTCAAAAATCCGGTCAGGATCACCTCCGACGGAAGCCGCGAGGATGCCAAATTCCCCGATCTGGATCAGGAAATAGTCGATCAGCTAAATGCCGCAAACGGCCGGGTTATCTTGCTTACCGGAAAATATGGCGGTCCCGCTAGGATGAGCCTGGTGAATAGATTTCTGGGAAATTTCCAGAACAGCAGGCATGTGCAGTTTGAGCCATTGATAGATTGCTCCTACCGTGATTCAAGACGCAAAGCATTCGGATCATCTATGCTGCCGGATTATGATTTCAGCGAGGCACAGGTCGTGGTAAGCTTTGGCGCCGACATGTTTGGAAGCGGAAGAAACCGTATCAGGTATATGACCGATTTTGCACGGAAACGCAAGGTCGATGATGGCCAAATGTCCAAAGTATATATGTTCGAGCCGGCTATTTCCGAGATGGGCGCCAATGTCGATGAGCGTTATCTTGTGAAGACAAAGGATCTGCAAAAAATCGCCGGAGCGCTTGCCAATGAATTGATTATACAGAAGAATAATAGCAGATATGCTGACAATCAGCAGATTGCAAATGCATACAGCCAATATAAACCCGGGACAATCGAAGAGGAGCTTCATCTGGAGCACGGACTGATCGCACGTGTAGCCGATGATCTCTGGCAGAATCGCGGTAATTCTCTGGTGCTTTCGGAATCATTTTCCAATCAGCATATCGGCGATCAGTTCCTGCATCTGACAGTCCATCTGATCAATTCGATTCTCGGCAATGAAGGGACGACTATTACCACTGCTAATGTCCCCGGTGAGGGTGAGTTGGCATCATTGGTCGAGATGAAAAAATTGATTGCCGATATCAAGGCCGGTGGTGTTTCAGCTCTTTTCATCTATAATACGAATCCAGCTTACTCCTTACCTCATGGGCTGGGATTCGAGGAATGTCTTAAAAACGTTCCTCTCAAGGTCTCATTCTCTGATAGAATCGATGAAACCGCCAAGCTGTGTGATTATGTTCTGCCATCATTGCATACACTTGAAAGCTGGGGTGATTCTGAGGCTCTGCGCGGCTTGTATGCCATTCAGCAGCCGACAATTACGCCACTCTGGGATAACCGGCAGTTTGAGGATTCATTGATCGCTCTGGGCACGAAGCTTGGAATTTCGGAATTCAGCCGTGATGATCAGCCGATTAAATTTTACGACTACCTAAGGGATTACTGGCGAAATGAAATTTATGGCCGCTATGATTTCGGAGGCGATTTTGATGCCTTCTGGATCGAGACATTGCAGAAGGGCCTCTTTGAAAGCGCCGATTTTCAGGCAACGACAGCGCAAAATATTGAATTCAATGCGGATTCACTGAACAATATCAGGCCGGCTTCCTCCGCTCAGGGAGTTGAACTAAGGCTGGTTGCATCGTCATTGCATCATGACGGACGTTCGATGAACAACGCCTGGCTTCTGGAAACACCCGATCCGGTATCCCGAATAACTTGGGACAATTACCTGATCATGGCACCCTCCAAAGCGCGTGAAATGGGGTTGAAGGAGGGTGATGTGGTCAAGTTGACGGCCAATGACGTTACGGTCGAAGTGCCGGTTCATCTGGCTCCCGGAACACATAAGGATTGCGTTGAGCTTCATGTCGGCTGGGGCCGTACGGATGTCGGCATGGTCGGCAATGGCCGGGGAGTAAATGCATTCAAGCTGGCCAATGCCTCCGGAAATTCTGCCGAATATACTGTCTCAGATGTAAAAATCGAAAAAACGGATAAAAATACACCCCTGGCATCAGTACAGGGTCATCATTATATAGAACACAGGCCGATCCTTTTCGAAACCACACTGGAGGAATACAAAGAGGATCCCTCAGCAGGAATCCACAAGCATCATTATGAAAAAATGACCATGTGGAAGCAGGATCACCGCTATCCCGGTCACAAATGGGGTATGGTGATCGATATGAATTCCTGTATCGGATGTAATGCCTGTATTACCGCCTGCCAGGTGGAAAACAACATACCTGTGGTCGGCAAGGAACAGGTGCTGATCGGCCGCGAGATGCACTGGATCAGGGTTGACCGCTATTTCTCGGGCGAGGAAGACAACCCCGATGTGACCCACCAGCCCATGCTCTGTCATCATTGCGACGATGCGCCCTGCGAAACAGTATGCCCGGTGCTGGCCGCGGTACATAATGACGAAGGCCTTAATCTGCAGGTTTACAATCGCTGTGTGGGCACAAGATATTGTTCCAACAACTGCCCGTATAAAGTTCGTCGGTTCAATTTCCATCACTATGCGAAACAGACTTACGAGGAAAAACCGTTGCAGATGCTTCTGAATCCGGATGTCACCGTGCGTTCTACCGGTGTGATGGAGAAATGCACATTCTGTATTCAGCGCATACGTGATGCCCGCCATAAGGCCAAATCCAAGGGTCAGCCGATTGGCGAGGGAGAGGTTTTGACGGCATGCCAGCAGACCTGTCCCACCGCTGCGATATCATTTGGTGATTTAAATAAAAAGGACAGTCAGGTTTCAAAAGAGTCTCATCAGCCGCGCGCATTTATGGCGCTGGAGGAGCTCAATATCGGTCCCAATGTTTCATTCCTGACTAAAATCAGGAACAAGAAGAAGGATAAGGATTCGGACGATCATGGCTCGCACTGAGATCAAACCGCTGGAAATAGAAGGGCGTAAATACGGCGGACCCTGGATTGCGAATGACATCTCCATGTCGGATGTCACCAACGATGTCATGGCGCCGATCCTGAAAAAGCCCGGCCTGATCTGGGTTGCGCTTTTCATGCTGTCGATTTCCGCATTGGCTCTTCTGGGTTATGTGCTTTCAATTCAGCTCACCAAAGGTATCGGTATCCTGGGACTAAATCATCCGGTGGCCTGGGGTGTCTATATCACAAATTTCGTGTTCTGGGTCGGTATCGGTCATGCCGGGACATTGATTTCCGCTATTCTGTTTTTGCTCAGGCAGAAATGGCGCAATTCGATCAACAGGACAGCCGAGGCGATGACGATTTTTGCTGTCATGTGCGCCGGGCTGTTTCCATTGATCCACACCGGCCGTGTGCTGCTGGACTACTGGCTCCTGCCTCTTCCGAATTCACGCGAATTATGGGTCAATTTCCGGTCCCCGCTTTTGTGGGATGTTTTCGCGGTATCGACCTATTTCACAATATCGCTTCTTTTCTGGTATCAGGGATTGATGCCCGATTTCGCTACTTTAAGAGACAAGACGAAAAATAAAATTTTAAAGGCCTTATATAGCATTTTGGCTGTTGGATGGCGCGGTAAAGCCAGCACATGGAACCATTATGAGAAGGCCTATATGCAGTTCGCCTGGCTGGCCACACCGCTTGTGCTTTCAGTACACAGTATCGTATCATTCGACTTTGCCATTTCGCAGCTTCCCGGATGGCATGCCACGATCTTCCCGCCTTATTTCGTGGCCGGTGCGATTTTCTCCGGCATGGGTATGGTGGTGACACTCCTGGTCATCCTGCGCAAGGCCATGAACCTCGAAAAATATATTACCATCAGGCACCTGGAAATAATGAATAAGGTTATCCTGCTGACTTCGATGTTTGTGGGTTATTCCTACCTGATGGAATTCTTTGTGGCCTGGTATTCCGATGAGCCGTTTGAGCAGTATGTCTTCTTAAACAGGCTGGTAGGGCCCTATGCCTGGGCGGTCTGGATAATGCTGATCTGCAATGTCTTCATTCCACTGCTATTCTTCTTCAAGAAAGCCAGGACCTCGATTCCGATTATGTTCGCGGTTTCGATCTGCGTCAATATTGGTATGTGGTTCGAACGATTTAATATTATCGTGACATCATTACATCGCGATTTCCTGCCCGCAAACTGGGGCATATATACGCCGACATGGGCGGACTGGGCGGTTACGATTGGATCATTCGGGCTGTTCTTTACACTCTTTTTGCTTTTTATCAAGTTCTTCCCGGTTATATCGATAGCCGAAATCAAGGTTATCCTGACCAACCCATTGAGACGGAAAAACAAGCAGAAAGGGGAGGCTCATGTTTAACAGGAAAGTCGTTGTTGCATATATAGATGATCCGGAAAAGCTGCTGGAGATGGGCCACAGGGCCCGCAAGCAGGGCTTTGTCAAACTGGATGCGATTATGCCTTATCCTGTACATGGTTTCGAGGAGGCGCTGGGGCTGAAGAAATCATGGATTCCATCCGCGGCCAAGTTTATGCTTGTGGTCGGCGCGGGACTTGGATTATGGCTGCAGATCTGGACCATGGCCTTTGACTGGCCGATCAATGTGGGCGGCAAACCCCTGATCTCATGGCCCGCCTTTATTCCGATTGTCTTTGAATCCGGGGTACTTCTGGCAGGCATCACTACATTCCTGGCACTTATGCATGTGGGACGATATTTCCCGGGCAAAAATGCCAAAATGATTCGCGACAGGCTGACCGATGATCAATTCGCCTTGATTATACCCGAAAAAGGCAATGGCTCGACCAAACAGATTATCGAATTTTTGAAAGGAGCCGGCATTGAGGATGTTGATGAGATCGGCGGTTAAAATATTAATGGCGATGGCCTTTATCCTGCTGGTATCCTGTGACAGCAGCCGCAATGCCCGTGAATGGCAGTATGTTCCGGATATGTATGAATCTCCGGCCATCAAGGCGCAGGAGAATAATCCTGATCAGGAAGGCGAAAGCTATATGCGCCAGCCACCCGAGGGTTCGATACCGCGTGATTTCGTTCCATATCAACTGGCAGCGGGTGATACGCTGGCGGCCCAGATGCTGGTCAATCCGGTGCCATTGACCGAAGAGGTGCTGGCCGCCGGTGAGAAGTATTATGATATCTTCTGCGGCGTGTGTCATGGTGATATGGGTGCGGGTGATGGTCCGATTATTCCCAAGATGACCAAGCCGCCGGTGCTTTATTCTGAAAAAGTTATAAACTGGCCGGATGGAAGGATCTATCATACGATTACTCATGGCCAGGGCAACATGCCCAGCTATAAGAGCCATATTGACCCGATAACACGCTGGACCATAATTCATTACGTGCGCGCAATACAGAAGTCGCAGAATCCGTCAGCCGAAGATTTGCAGGCGGTGCAATAAAGTAAGCGGAGAACGGCAAGATTATGCATGAGGAAAAAGAGGTCGAAATGAAAAATACCGGGCCATTGGAAGCCAATGGCAAATGGGATCGCATCTTTTTGGGCATTATGGCCCTGGGAGTGGTCCTCTTTGTGGTCGCTCTTATGGTTGATTCGCAAAGAGCCTGGTATAATTACCTGATCGTGTTTTTCTTCTTCCTGACACTGTCAATGGGGGGTATGGTTTTTGTCGGGGTTCAGTATGCCGCCAGCGCGGCCTGGTCGGTTACCGTACGCCGAATTGCCGAGGGGCTGTTTTCATGGCTGCCGGTGGCCTTTATCCTGCTTGTCGGGCTGTTTATCGGTATTCCGAAATTGTATGAATGGTATGGCCCGGCGCCGGCAGATTTCTTCACATATACAAAAGAAGTCTATCTGACCTCATTATGGTTTATCGTGCGCCAGCTGTTTTTCTTCGGATTATGGGCCCTGCTGGGATTTCTGATTGTCAGGAATTCACTCAAACAGGATCAAACGGGCAATGCCGGCCTGACCCTTGCCAACAAAAAGTTAAGCATAATCTTCCTGATTGTATTTGGATACTCGTTCACATTCTCATCCATGGATCTTCTGATGTCCCTGGAAGAGCATTTTTATTCCACCATGTTTGGTGTGTATTGTTTCGCCGGGGCTTTCCTGAGCGGAATGTCGCTTGTGGCGATTATAACAATTTTGCTGAAGCGCAATGGCTATCTTAAGGGAGCGGTTGAACATAAGCATCTGCATGACCTGGGCACATGGATTATGGCCTTTTCAGTGTTCATGGTTTATATCGGTTTTGCCCAGTATATGCTGATCTGGTATGCCAACCTGCCGCACGAGATTATATATCTTGTACCGCGCTCGGTTAAAGGCTGGCAGTATCTGTTTATATTACTGCCGATTTTAAAATGGCTGGTGCCTTTTATTGTGCTCATGCCGGAAAAATTCCGCGCCAATCCGAAAGTCTTGATGGGCGTATCAATTCTGGTTCTCGTGGGGCAATATCTTGATATTTACTGGATGGTTGTGCCGTCATTCTCGGAATCATTCCGTATGATCGGTTGGATCGAAATAGGTGTCTTCCTGGTATTTGCCGGGCTCTTCGGCTTGGTTTTGCGTCGCTTCTACCTCCGCTATTCACTTATCCCGGTCGCCGATCCATCTCTGGAAACTTGCGTAAAAGGCAGGTATCAACATGTTTGATATTCGCGGTAAAATAAATTTCATAGTGTATGTGCTGTTCCTGTTTGCGGCCATATTCCTGGTATACAAGGCTTTCACGGTCGGTTTCAACCGCGGGGAATTCGATGGTAAATACTATCCCCCCGAAGAAGGCGGCCCGCCCGAGACCCAGAAAGAGGAAGTCTTTGTGGTCAATTATCTTGAGCCGACAGATTCCCTCTTACTAGAAGGAAGGAAACTTTTTAACCTGAATTGCGCCTCATGTCATGGTGATGATGGGCAAGGGAATGGCCCCAAGGCGGCCGGATTAAATCCTCCTCCGCGTAATTTCATAAATGAAAAGTTCAAATACGGCGCTTCATTTTTGCAGATTTTGAATACGATCAATAATGGTGTTCCGGGTACATCAATGCCCGCGTTCGATCTTTTGCCCAAAATGCAGCGTATAGCGATGGCCCATTATGTGCAGACATTTGTGCCCAATCCACCCGAAAATCCGCAGGAGCTTGTGGATGCCCTGCCAAAGCCCGCGGTGGGTGCAGAGGAACAGGTGGTGGCCCCGGCCGATACGGCCGCCAAAGAAGAACCCCTGCAGACAATCGAAATTACCAAGGCAAAAGAACTTGTGCTGGCTGAGCGAGCCACTCGCCCGGATGTGATGGGTTCGCAGGTCAATTTCAAGCCCAGCCGCCTTTATGATAACTTTTGTGCATCATGCCACGGAGAGAATGGTATGGGCAAAGCGGGCACGGAACATGTGGCACCATCTTCTGTTATCTATTTGGAAACCGGCATAATTGCCGGTAATGAGGAGGTTGCGAGGATGAGCAGGCAGGAATTTGAGAAGTTTCTTACCACTGGCAGTCCGGGCCTGTTTCACCACAATTTCAGCCGTTTGAGCAGAAACGAAATTTCACAACTGTATAACCATATAATCGGTTTGGCCGAATCACGATAACTGCCATGTTTTTGAATAAGAAAGTGTTTACATACGGATGTTTAACGGGGCTGCTTATAATCCTGTTTGTGGGCATATTTAGCCCCGTTCAGGCCCAGGAAGAGGATATTACCAACTTTCTGACAGACCCGGCCACGCCTTTGGCTGAAGATGTGCGCGGCAGTTTCTGGTTTACCATGATGCTGATCATGCCCTTCCTGTTTCTGGCAGAGGGTCTGCTTCTGTATGCGATATTCAAGTTTCGCAAGAGACCGGGCCGTGAACCGGCCAAATTTCACGATAATGTCCGCCTGGAAATAGCCTGGACCATTGCCCCGGCAATCACGCTGGTGATCCTTGCCATTTCAACATATGGTATAATCGAACAGATCAATTATTCCCCGCAGACTGACCTTGTGGTTGAGGTCGAGGCCCAGCGCTTTTTCTGGAAATACAGTTACCCCGAATATGATATCGCTATTGCCGAAGAGCCATTGGTGGTTCCGGCCAATAAATTTGTGACCCTGTATGGCACCAGTATCGATGTGATCCATTCATGGTGGGTGCCCGCATTTGGAATCAAGAAGGATATGATGCCGGGCAGGATAACCGAAATCTGGTTCAAGGCCAAGCCGGGCACTTATAAGGGCCAATGTGCCGAGCTCTGCGGCGAGCTTCATGCCGAGATGCTCATCGATGTCAAAGTATTGCCCGAGGATGAGTTTATGGCCTGGGTTAAAAAGAAGCAGGCCGAGGCGGCTGATCTGGAATTGACTCCGGCGTCGGCCAAAGCCGGGCAGCAGGAAACGCAAACATCCAATTAATGAGATTTCGATATGCAAGATACTGTAGCAAGTGAAGAAAGACCGGCCCCGGAGCCGAAAAGGCCATTCATTTCACGAGTGGTTGACTGGCTCAGCACTGGTGATCATAAAAAGATCGGAATCATGTACCTGTGGCTGTCGTTGATCATGGGTTTTGTGGGCGGCGCATTTGCAGGTATGATCCGGGCCCAGCTGGCAACCCCGGATTCCGGCCTGATTTCACCTGAGTTTTATAACATGCTTATATCCATGCATGCCTCCCTGATGATTTTCTTTGTAATCATTCCGGCCCTGACCGGCTTTGGCAACTATTTCGTACCGCTTTTGATCGGCGCACGGGATATGGCCTTCCCGCGTCTGAACGCGTTCTCATTCTGGCTGGCAATCCCGGCCGCTATTCTGATGTTTGCCAGTTTCTTCGTTGCGGGAGGCGCAACCCAGGCAGGCTGGACAGCATATCCACCCCTTTCGCTGGCCACATATTCGGCCGGGCCGGGTATGGATATGTGGATCATGGGCGTGATCCTGATCGGGACATCGTCGATATTGGGAGCGGTGAACTTCATCGTAACCATTGCCAACCTGCGTGCACCAGGTATGAGCTGGTTTAAGATGCCCCTGTTTTCGTGGTCCTGGCTGGTCAATGCCTCCATGATTCTGATTGCCACGCCCGTGCTCAGTGCGGCGGTTTCGATGCTTCTGGCGGATAGATTGTTCGGAACTGGATTTGTGACGGTCAGCCGTGGCGGGGATCCGCTTCTGTATCAGCACCTGTTCTGGTTCTATTCGCATCCGGCGGTTTATATAATGATCCTGCCCGGTTTCGGGATTATCTCGCATGTGCTGGCATCATTCTCGCACAAGAAAATTTTTGGATACAAAGGCATGGTAATCGCATTGGCCGCAATTGGTATTGTCGGCTACATGGTCTGGGCGCATCATATGTTCGTCTCCGGTATGCCGGCCTGGCTGCAGGTGCTGTTCAGCTATATGACCATGATAATAGCGGTGCCTACGGGTATTAAAGTATTCAGCTGGATTGCCACCGTATGGGGCGGTACCATAAGATTTACCACGGCAATGAAGTTCGGCCTGGGATTTATCTCGGTATTTATCATCGGCGGTATGACTGGTATTATGCTGGCCAATGTGCCGATCGATTACCAGGTTCATGATTCATATTTTGTGGTTGGGCATTTCCATTATGTGCTTGTGGGCGGATCTGTTTTGGCGCTCTTTGCCGGTACCTATTTCTGGTATCCCAAAATGTCGGGCAGATTATTAAGCGAGAAAATAGGACGTTATGTGTTCTGGCTGTTTTATATCGGTCTCAATGTTACCTTCTTCCCGATGCATTTCATGGGAATTCAGGGCATGGCCCGCAGGATTTTCACATACCGGCCGGAATTTGCCACTCTCAATGCCATATCATCGATAGGATATATATTTATGTTTGCGGCGGGAATCCTGTTCATGTATGATATTCTCAGGAAATCATTCTTCACCAGGCGTGAACCATTGGGCGATGACCCCTGGATGATTAACGATATTCAGGACACGCTGGTTTGGAAGATACCCAGTCCGCCGCCGGATTATAACTTCGAAAAGATTCCGGAGATCAAGTAATGTCGGCTGAACAGAAATCGACCATGGAATCGCGTCATAAATCGGCGCAGGAATCAGGACCAATATTTGCCCCGGATAAGAAGCTGGGGCGCTGGTTTCTGGGGGTCAGCCTGCTGGTTGCCTTCCTGGTTGTCGTGGGCGGGATTGTGCGTCTGACAGATTCGGGCCTTTCGATACCCGAGTGGCCGATTATCAATGGTTCATTGCTTCCCCCGATGAGTGAAAGCGACTGGGAGGCGGTTTATAAGACCTATCACAGCGTTATTGAAGGTGTCGAGGTCGACAGCGCATATCATCGCGAGGCTCCCGGTATAATTCCGATCGACAGATTCAAAACCATGTTTGCCCTGGAATATTTTCACCGATTCCTGGCCGCCGTGCTCGGGATTCTGTTTCTGGTGCTTATATTCAAGGTTTACCGCCGCAAAGAGATGCGTCAAAGATTCGGCTTGCGCATGTGGGCCGGGTTTGCACTGCTGATCCTGCAGGCGGTGATGGGGGGCATAGTCGTCAAATACGATTTGCAGGCTGAATTTCTGGCGATCCATCTGGGGCTGGCATTCGCCTTTTTCGGCCTCCTGTTCTGGACCGGAATTTCGATTTCGAATCCACCCGATAAGTCGCGCAGTTATTACAACAAATTTCTGAATCGGATCGGATGGACAGCGATCACGTTTACATTTCTGCAGGTTCTCTCCGGCGGAATAGTTGCCGGCACCAAGGCCGGATTCAACTGGAACACATGGCCCAAAATCGGGGATCATCTGATTCCGCCCCTGAATGTGCTCTGGAGATCATATCTTGGGATTATGAATTTTATACACAATGAGGTGCTGGTGCAGTTCATTCACAGATGGTGGGCATTTGCGGTGCTGATCATATCGTTCTATATTATCTTTTACAGCATGAAATTCCACGTTTCGCCGCGAGCACGAATCGGCCTCAGGTTCCTGGCCAGCGTGGTTGTCCTGCAGGTTATCCTGGGCATTATCACATTGCTATTGAAAGTCCCGGCCGCATTAGGGGTGATCCATCTGGGTATGGGCCTGGTGCTGTTTGCAAACCTTGTATATATAACCTATGAGTTGAAAAATCATGAAGTCCGTATTCTCTGAATATATTAATCTGACCAAGCCGCGTGTGATGATACTTGTGATCCTCTCCGGTGCGGCGGCAATGATTCTCGAGGGATCGCTTCTGGCAGAACCCCTGGGTTTTCTGCTTGTGCTGGTTGCATTGTATCTTTCCGGCGGATCGGCCAATGCGCTCAATATGTATTTCGAACGGGATATCGATTCGCGCATGAGCCGCACACGCAACCGCAGGCCATTGCCCAAGGGCAGCCTGAAACCATGGCAGGCGCTGGCTTTTGCGATCGGTATAGGAATTATATCGATTGCACTGTTTGTCGGTTTTTTCAATGTTCTCTCCGCGCTTCTGGCATTGGCGACGATCTTGTTTTATGGGCTTTTCTATACGCTGGTGCTCAAGCCTAATACCGATCAGAATATCGTAATCGGCGGTGCGGCCGGGGCGATGGCTCCGATTATTACCTGGGCCGCGGCCACGGGCGGGATAGCATGGACACCGCTGATAATTTTCATGATAGTATTTATCTGGACACCGCCGCATTTCTGGGCGCTGGCATTGTATTACCGCGATGACTATAAAAATGTCGGCCTGCCCATGCTTCCGGTGGTGCGAGGAGAAAACAGCGCGCTGAAGCATATACTATATTACACTATAGCGCTTGTAGCTATCAGCCTGGCTTTGATTGCCACAAGCTCCGGGCCCTTGTATGCCATAGCCGCGATAGCTTTGGGAGCCGTTTTTGTGAAAAAGTCTCTGGAGGCAAAGAGGACCCGGGAGCGCCGGATGCAACGCGCTCTTTTCGGGTATTCGATTGTCTATTTGTTTGTCTTGTTTTTCGCCATGATTATCGATAGCTTTATCACGTGGGGGTTTTGATATAAATAGCATGTCAGAGGTGGTGGTTCTAAGTGAGAAAGAATAAAATATTTTTAATTGTCCTGGTGCTTATCATAATCGGAATGTTCGTATTCGGTTATGCCAATGTGCCCCTGTTTAAACGTTTTTGCTCGGCTATCGGCATTGGGATATCGCCCAACGCTGAACCGGGTGAGAAGCAGGAAGATATAGTCGCCGATTCAACCCGGCCGTTGAAAGTGCAGTTTACGACAACAGTCAATGACGAGCTTCCGATAATGTTCGAATCGGAAAAAAGCTCATCGGAGATATATGTGGGCGAAAGCGATAAAAATATCTATCATTTTGTCAATTTGTCCGATGACACGCTTTATTTTCGGCCCGTGCATTCGGTCTTTCCGGCCCAGGCATCAAAAAAATACACTATGCTGGAATGTTTCTGTTTCCAGGATATGACCCTGATGCCGCATGAGGATATTTCCGTGCCACTGGTGTATTATTTCAAACCTGACTTGGACCCGAAGGTTGACCGGGTGACGATGCATTATACACTTTTCAAACGTGACAAGGATGATGTCGATGAATCTCTCAAGAGAGATTTCAAGATCAGCGGGAGTGGTTCATGAGAAAAAAGGAACTGGATCCCAAAACCAAAAAACGTAACCGCATCCTGGCCCTGATTCTGGCGGTTGTCATACTGGGGATAATGGCCTACACGGTTTACAGCATGTACACAGGCGATATCGAACAGTTGGAGGACACGAGCATCTATGGAACCGAAAAGCGCATGGGAGAATAGATGAACACAGAAGCGACACATGATCATGAAATACATCTTCCGCCCAATTCGATCTGGCCCCTGGTGCTTTCGATCGGAATCGGGTTTCTTCCATTCGGAGTGATATTCTTAAGCTCCGGAAACATGATTATTGCCGAGCTTTGTTTCATTGTCGGCGGGGTGGTGACACTGGTGTCCCTGATGGGCTGGGCCAACAGCGTTGTTCGTGAAAAAGCCGAACCTGAGGATCAGGCCCGCACTCTTCAGCAAAAAGACTTGATGATGTTTCTGAAATATTTCCTGGTCTCCGAGGCGGCGATTTTCGGAGCATTATTCGTGCATTTCTTTTATACCCGTAATAATCTGGGTTACTGGCCGCCCGAGGGAACTCCGGAGATTCATACTGCATTACCGGCGATTGCGACATTGATACTGATGTTTTCATCAGTCACCTGCGAATTCGGGCATCGCGCATTCAAAAAAGGGCAAAGGTTGCAGGCCAAGTTCCTGATAGCAGTGACCGCCGCACTGGGCCTGATCTTTCTGGGGTTTCAGGGCTATGAATGGGGCCTGTTGATAAATCACTATCAGTTTACGACTGATACCAATGTTTTCGGGACTTTATTCTATATGATGACCGGCTTCCATGGCCTGCATGTATCGGTCGGGATTATATTCCTGCTCCTGGTTTACGGCCGGCTGGAGCTGGGGCAGATGGATCCCAAACGGCATTTTTCGCTCCTGGCGTCATCATGGTACTGGCATTTTGTCGACGTGATCTGGATTCTTTTGTTCTTCAGTATATATCTGATCTGATAAGACTCGCGCAAATGCGGGGAGAGGGCCATGAAAAAAAGCCTTGCGCCATTAATCGTTTTAGCAACCGGAATTTTGCTTCTGTCTGTAATAGTAATAGCCCAGAACGACAGTCAAGAGTCGCATGAGTATTCCTATATCGGGGCAAAAAAGTGTATGATGTGCCATAAACGTGATGGTGTCGGATCCTCGTGGCTGGAAACCAAACATGCCAATGCCCTGTCTGTGCTCAAGCCTGCTGACCGCGAAAAAGGCAGCTGCCTCGAGTGTCATGCCACCGGTACTACTCCTGCGGGCAAGTTACTGCCGGATGTCCAATGTGAGGCGTGTCATGGCCCTGGTAGCGAGTACCGCGACCTGAACACCATGAAAAACCGTGAACTGGCGGTTAAAAGGGGCTTGATCCCGGGCGATGAGGAAACCTGCCTGCGCTGTCATTCGATTGAAAGAGCTCCGGAGGTTTGCGGTATCACAGAGGAATTCGATTACAAAGAGATGAGTGTCGACGGCATTCATGCCATGCCCTACAGCAATCCCCAAGATTAATCACCATCTTATCTGTATCTTCTGCGCAGGCTGTATTTTCTTTCCGGCAGGCTGGAAATTACAATTGCTGAGAATATTAAAAGTCCCCCGATTGCTCTCCTGATAATGAATTCCTCACCACCCAGGCTCCAGGCAAAGATTGCCGCGAAAACCGGCTCAAATGCGAAAATCAGGGAAACCCGCAGTGGCGATGTATGCTTCTGTGCCACGACCTGAATCAGAAAAGCCGAGAATGTGGGGAAGATTGTCAGGAAAATGACAATCATCAGGGTAGCGCTTGTGCCGACACCAAACGGTAATCCCAGCACCAGCCCGGCAACCAGGCTGGCCACCCCGGTAAACAGGAACTGCTGAAAACAGAGCACATAGGGATCGCTGCCATCCTGAAGATATTTATCGACATAGAGTATATGTATGGCATAGGTAACGGCGGTTATCAGCGTCAGAAGATCACCATTATTTATATCCCGCAAGCCGCCTGTAAGGATCCACAGGCCACTCAATGATACTGCTGTGGCCGTGATGCCCAAAGCCGATGGCTTGCGCCTGAAAATGAGGTATGAGAAGACCGGCACGAAAGCGACAAACAGGCCGGTGATAAATCCGGAATTTGAAGCTGTGGTTATGCCCAGTCCGATTGTCTGGGGTATATACAGCAGCCATAAAAGCAGTCCCAAAAACAGACCCCGTCTCAGATCACGGAAGAGCGGCTTTTTCATGACCATGCAGACCACGGCCAGGAGCAGTGCCGCCAATGCAAATCGGTATCCTACAAGGACTACGGGATCGATATGAGCGAGGCTGCTTTTAACCAGGAAAAAGGTCGATCCCCAGATAGCCGCGGCATATAAAAGCCCGGCTTCCGATATGGCTTTTCTGAATTTTGCCTGCATTTCGCCAAGATACAAAAAACCGCCCTGCTTCTGCAAGGCGGTTTTGTATTCATCAATATATATGGGATTAAATTGTCAGCCAGAAATCCCGTGGATAGAGCTTGTATACAGTCTGGGGACCTTCTGTCGATTCGATATAATCCTCGAGCGAAAGCAGCTGCTCCTCTGGGCCGATAATGAAGTAATTGCCTTCTTTACATTCTGAGAGGGACTTGCCGTAGCCGATAAGCACAGGACCATAGGCATCTTCCATGCGGTCAGCAAGCTGCTGATAGAAATTATCCTGTTTATGAAGTTCGAGCACTTTCTGACGATAGGCTTTCTCGTCTTCGGGATAGAAACCATCGGCAAGGTCGGATGCCATGCTGGCACCGCGGCTCTCATAGCCCGAGGGTGCTCGTGAGGCTCCAAATACCTGTGCCACGGCATAGTCGGCCAGGCGTGGGTCAGGTTCGGCATTTTTCAGCACACTGACCACGAATCTCATTGTCTCGGCGATATCGGGACATCTCTCGGCATAGTAGGCCGCGTTGCCCGAACGGGTACCATTGCTGTAACCGTTTGAATACGCCAGGCCTGCGCCCCAGGTACGCATAAACAGGCCATGACCGCCTCCGCCACCATACATTCTTCCGGATAATGCGGTCAGCACGGCATCATCGCTGGTATCAAGAATTCCGGCCAGGCGGGCTGAAAATACCATGACGCCGTTACGTGTATTGTTGTTGATCAGGCCGACATATACGGGCATACTGTTCAATTCGACACGATCCTTGAGCCTCTCGACCACACGATGAACCTGTGCGTACTCAGCAGGCTGCGATTTTGTCCTGGCATCAAATGTCTCTGCCATATCCTGAATATTTGGCATCGCCGCTTTACGGTCACGCGAATTGGAAATCATGTACATACGCGCGTTATCAGCTTTTGTGACCAGCGCCAGTATGGATTTCATGTCATCGATAGCTTTTTGCGGAGTGATATTGAGATCATGCTCGATCTGCCTGATCAGATAGGCGAAATCCGCAGAAAGGTTTTCATCCGGAATTTCCTTCAGTGTCGCCTTGATAGAACTTACAGCCTCTTTGGCCAGTTTGGCGGCATGTTCGGACTGCGGAGCTTCGGGCGGATTTTCCAGAATCTTGCTCAATGCTTCGCGATCCTTGTTTTTGCCCAGTTCAGCGATCTGATTTAGATATACCTTGATGATCTGCTGATCGGCATCGGATCCGGGATCGGTCAAGAGCCATTTCAGGCGATGCAAATGATGGGTTTTGGTCAGAAATACACGGGTCGACATGACCAGCGGATTGGTCTGATATCTGTAACCGGTTGATGGGTAACGAACCCAGTATTCCTCACGTCCCTTCATTGTATTGCGCAGGCTGACCAGGTTCTGGTCGATCAGGTCCTTCATACGAGGTATATTTTCAACATCCAGATAAGGAGAATACAACCCGGCTTTGATCCAGTCGATTGCGCGAATCAGCTCATCTTTGCTGTTGCCCGAGGCTGATACGACAAGTTCCACACGTTCCCTCTCGGAGCGGAAATCATAGCCGGCGCCAAAACTCAGAATTTCCTCACGCAGGCGATTCTGCATTTCGTCGTACTTGACAACCTGACCATCCATAATCACGCCGATTTCAGTGATCACAGTCGGAATGAAGGGCACATAAACCATCTTATCTTCGGGGACAACACTCATATCCATGGCCAGTCCGAGTTGAGATGTGGTCATGTTCTCAAATGTGGAAGCAACAAATGGAATGCCGTTTTTGAGTTCGATGACTTCGTAGACAAGCTGCTCGTCGTAACTCATGGGCGGATTATCGATAAATCCGGGCAGTTCATCCTCGGCCGCAATCATCTCCAGTGCGGCAGTATTGCGGTCAAATTCCTCTTTATATTTCTTGATCGCTTCCTGTTCGAATTCGGTGCCGTACTTGCGTTTGAGGTTTTCAACGAATTCCTGCAGGCGCATTTCCTTGTTCTTTGCCATCTGCTCCAGTTTTTCCGGGCTGGGTTTGGCGCCCAGGGCATGCGGTGTTGTGCTGGTCAAATTGGCCTTACTTATAATTCCGGCCCAGAAGTTTTCACCCGAATTGAGAAGTTCCTCAAAACGAGCAACATGATCTTTCAGCACCAGCGATTTTCTGAACCCATCTTCCTTTTCCAAAAACTCAAGATGATTGAGCCACCCGCCTCCGGAACTGCGGAAGCCGAACATGGGCGGCGAGTTAAGAAATTTCTCATACTGTTTTTTACTCTGGGTCAGGTGACCGCGGGCTATATCATTGAATTTTTTGAGCTCATCGGAATTGGTTCCAAACGATGCCACTTTCTTTAGTTCATCGAGGATCAGCCCTCGCAAACTATACAAAGTCTCTTCGTTTATGTGTTCGGCGCGTACTCCGGTAATTCCTATCATAACCGGATTGCCCATATCCGAACTGGCAAATCCCCAGACATAATTAGCGCCCAAATCGATCGCACGTGTCTCGGAATTGATCAGGAGATTATACAGATTCGATGTGGGACCGTCGGTAAATGTCTGCATGAAAACCTGCATGGCCAGCATGTCGAACATATCCAGGTCGAGATTCGCCGGCCAGACAACCATCATATCACTCGGATCCTGGGCGTTTTCAGCCGGAGCATCGATAGTCATGGTCAGCGGCTGTTCCGGAATATCGCCCGGCTCGGGGAATAGATATTTACCGATACCGGGATCAGGATTTTTTACATCACTGTTTTTAACATTGGCCAGGATCTCATTCATCTCTTTTAAGAAACCGACAACCGAGATATCCTCGGGGATAGAGGCGATAACGCCCATATTTCCAAGATGATAAGCCTCTTTATGGAATCTCCAGAGATCTTCCGGCACCATTTTCCTGATCGCCGGTGGATAGCCGCCCGATGAGTTGGCCAGGGGGTGGTCATCACCATAGAGGATTTCGCCGGCTTTGAGCCAGAGATGACGGCTGGGTCGTTCGAAGGCCGAAACCATCTCGGTATAGACAGTACCTTTCTCTTCCAGCTCCAATGATCCGTCCTGCGGGTCTTCAATTATGCCGATATGGCAGACCTCACGACGAATTTCCTCATCGGTAAAATCAGGATTCAAAAGCGCATTGAGTTTAGCCTCGAAAAGATCATAGAAAGTTTTTTCACCCGCTACCGTATTGAAATGGTAGGCGGTTACAGTCTGGGCGGTCCAGGCTGAACTGCTGCCCAGAGACATATCCTCCAGGGCGGAAACATAACGTCCGGTTTTACCCTTGCCCAGGAGTAGATGCTCACAGGTATGGGGTTCGCCCATATCGGATTCCGGGGGGGTTTTGACCCAGAAGAAACCCTGGGGCACGGATTGAATCTGCAAAAGATCGATTATGAATCCATGATCCTCGGAAATAAATCTTACCCCCATCGGCTTATCCATGGCATTATCGTATATATTGGCCACCTTGAAGCCGTGTATGACCTGGTCCTGTTTCAGGCCCTCCAGATTTGAATCTGCGGAAACAGACTTGGAAATCGTAATCGCCATAAAGACTACCAATCCTAAGATGATGAGTTTCCTGATCACGTTCTTTCCTTTCTATATATATGTTTTACGGTAATTGTTCTAAAAATATAACTACGCAGGAACAAGTGCAAGGTTTATGCTAAATTTTATCGAAAATACCCTAAATTTTGTTCAGTTTCGGAAGATAATACGATCAAGCAATATGCCCGGATAACCGAAATAGATATAAATGGCCATTTTTAAAGGGGAAGTTTTATGAATCCTTTCAGGATTATACTGATTACCATTTCATGCTGGCTTTTGTGCTGTAATATGGGCATGCTCAAGGCAGAGGATGTGCAGGTTGAGGTAACCACGGGCGTCGATCTGGTTAACCGCTATATCTGGCGCGGGCTGGAATTCGGCGGAGCGCCGAGCATACAACCGACATTGGCCGTATCGGTCGGGCCGGTCGAACTGGGATCCTGGGCCGCATACACCATGTCAAATCAGTCTACCGATGCCGACGAAATCGATTTCTGGCTGGGAATTTCTCATCAGTTCGAGAATTCCATTTCAGTCAGCGCATTGGTTACAGATTACTATTTTCCCAATACCGGGATAGATTTTTTCAACTTCAATAATTATGATGATGAGGATGGTCCCGGGGCTCATACATTGGAATTCGGACTGGCAGTAACCGGTCCGGAGAGCTTTCCGCTAACCTTCTCGGGTTATATCAACTTCTACAATGATGCCGGAAACAATACCTATTTCCAGGTAGATTTGCCGGTTTCGCTGACTGAAACAGAATTAAACTTTTTTGCCGGCGTTACCGGTGGAAGCGAGGATAATCCGGATTATTACGGCAGCGACGAGTTTGCATTGATCAATATCGGCGTGACGGCCTCTAAGGAGATAAAGATCACCGATCATTTCGCTTTACCGTTGTTTGTGTCGTATATCCTCAATCCGAAACTGGAAATATCATATATCGTGGCAGGTATCAGCCTGTAATAGAATTTCACATTTCCTTTATAGAACTATCAGGCCCCGAAGATTGTCCTTCGGGGCTTATCATTTCAGGCGACATGCTGGAGGCATATAATGCCATCTTGCGTGCCTTTTCCTGAAAATCGGTAATCTGGTGAATAGTCAAAAGCAGGAGAATTCCGGCAACCAGATAGAGTAAATCGCCCAAAATCCAGAACTGAATCCCGGTCTGGAAAACTCTGAACTCCTCTGAGTTAATCAACAGTCTTGTTAGCATTGACAGGAATCCGAAAATTATTGTAAAAGCGAACCAGATTTTGATCTTTGTATCGGAGCTAATGTCATAGATTTTTTCCGCGGGAATTTCGCCGGCCAGTATTTTTGATCCTTTCCACGTCTCCCTGAGCATTATATATGGCATGACCAGGTTTAAAATCGGTATTAGGCAGCCGATCACTGTCCAGTAGGACTTATGTTCGAGACCGGGAACTTCGGTGCGCCCAAGATTTTTATGTGCCCTGTAAAACCAGATCAGGAAGAATATGGAAGAAACAAAGAAAGCCACACCCCAGAGGCTGTTTAATATATCAATCAAGCTTGCATTAGCCAAAATCTCTTTGGCATAATAGAGGCTGTTCGGGCTGCTGATCTGTACAAAAAATATGATTTCTACCGTCGCTGTTGAAGCCAGGAGCAAAACAATCAGTGTCAAAAATATATAGAGCGTGGTTGAAAGCGGACCCAGCTTTTTGATCCCTCCGGAATACATCTGCTCCAGTCTTTTACGCAAATGGCTGGCATCCTCCCTGGCGTGAGACCGTGTTTTTTTTGAGCGATAATCATCGGGGATACGGTCGGTTTGTTCGGCATCATCGGGAACTGTATTCGAGGCTCCGCAGGAGGGACATATGCCAACCTCGCCGGGCTTTAAATAATTAATGAATATATCATTCTGGCAAACATGGCATTTGAATCTGAGAGGCATAATTGATCCCCCCTGGATATATTTACCGCATGGATGAATGAGTCTATCAGGAATAACGGTCAAATGTGTTTAAGCCATAATAGTAAGATGCTATAAAATAAGTCAAGTGAATTTAATAGCTTCATGAATCCGGCCGATTAAACCAAAGGGAATCAGCCATCAAGGGCCGGCTTGTTTATATCAGATATTTCATCAGTATTGTCGGGCCTGGCATCTTCCTTTTCCGGCTTAAGCCTGTTCCTGGCATCGATCTGATCATTGGATATCTCCCGAATGATCAGCAACAATAAAATCAGAAAGACCGCCAGGCTTGCTTGGGAAAGGATACTCGTACCCAGATAGACAATCAGCTTTTGCGTGCTATCGATGGATATGAATAAATTAGAGACAGCGCCAGTGACCAAAAATATGAATAGAAATGCCCACCACAGTTTAATTCTATTGCTGGAGTGCTTTTCATAGACATTTTCAGGAGCTATCTTTCCCTTTAGTATTCTTGAGCCTTTCCAGGTTTCCCTCATGACATAATATGGCATAACAAAGTGTAACAGCGGGATGATGATGCCCACAATAGCCCAGTAGGATTTCAGTTTAATTGCCGGCAGATTCGCTCGTCTCAGATTTTTATGCATTATGTACATCCATGCCGTAATGGAGACGAAAATGAGCATAGTTGGTATGTCCGCGCTAAAAGTAAATGTAAGGCTCCTTGAGAGTGGAAGGGTTATTGTAAAATTCCCCATGTAAGCCGAAATGTCAAAATAGGTAAAGGGGGGATCCGAAAAGAAAACCATGCCCATTAATCGCAATTGCATCACAATGGATGTCGCAGTGACAAGTAAAACCAACGTGATTGATGCATAGGCCGCAATTGTCCATGGTACAGGATTTCTGATATCTTCGAAATCGGTCTGAGCCAGCCTGGCCCGGACTTCATCCGAATTGAGCGTTTCCCGAGCCAGCTTTTCCATCTTGCGGAAATGGAAGGGGATATGCTCGACCGGTTCAGAATCACCCGGTATGGTATTCATCGCTTTGCAATTGGGACACTGGCTTATTTCTCCAGGCCTCAAATACCGGATATAAATATCCTCACCGCAGGAATTGCAGGAGAAGTGTACTGCCATCTTATGCCTCCCTTATAGATAGTAAGCCCCCTGGATTGATCCTTGCAGGAGATGCTTTGTGGTGCTTTCCAGGGCAATTATTATTGTCTAACATTATCGATTATTTAACATATGTCAATGAAATAAATAAAGGTTTGTCAGAACAAGAAAAACAGGACGCTGATATGGCGCCCTGCTTCCAGGGGAATAAGGTAGAACGCTTGCAGACCCATCATAGACCAGCCATATTTCCTCAAAATTTGCAAAATATTAAAGAATCATTAGTTCGAGGGCTGCTGGATTCATTTACCGGGATCTATGGAGGAATTCAGAAAATCAGCGGCGCTGTCTGAGGGCAAATTCTCGAGATCCACCATCATATTCGCTCGACGCATCAATTCGTTATCAATCGCACCCAACAATTCCGAAAGAGCATCGATCATAGCCGCATTATCTGCATTTTCCGGTGAGATCAGCAGGATGGCATCATAGGGAGGTATTGCCTGACGGGGATCATCGAGCACAACCAGATCATAGGCCGCAATCCTGCCATCGGTCGAGTAGGCCGAGATGACATCAACCCGCCCCTTATCGATAGCCTGATACATCAACGATGGATCCATCGATATCAAATCATTGAATTCGAGATTATAGGTATCGCACAATGATTCCCATTCCGGCCTCCCAAAAAATTCATAGTCGCTGGCCATTGAAAATTCGCCCGATATTGGGGCCAGATCGGTTATATCTTCGAGATTATATTTTTTTGCGGTTTCAGCTTTTATCGCCAGGCTGTAGGTGTTCTCAAATCCCAGCGTACCCGGGCAAAGGATTCCATACTCTGCCATGAGCCATGATTTGATCTCGCTCAAAATTGTATCACGGTCCGGGATATCGTTGCGATTCATGACATTGCTCCAGATCGTGCCGCTGTAATCGACATAACAATCCACCTCGCCCTTGGTCAGGGCCTGAAAAAGAATGATCGAGCCCATGCCGGGACGTTTATCGACCTCGAAACCGGCATTTCTCAGGCGCAATGCCAGCAGATCGGCAAGTATGTATTGTTCACTGAATGGTTTCGATCCAACTATTATCTTATCTTTTGCCGGCCCTCTCGAATCAACTAATGCCGGAAACATCCCACCCAGAAGCAATAATATTGTCAGAAGCGTGGATATGATTCCCAATCTGATACTCCTGCGTGCCGCCGCTATCTCGATCAGTCTGATCAATAGATCCAGCACTATTGCTAGGAGAGCCGCGAAGACACATCCAACGATTACAGCCGAAAGATTTTGTGTCTGCAGTCCGCTGAATATATAATTGCCAAGACTGGTGGCTCCAACCGGAGTGGCCAGGGTGGCAGTGCCCACCACCCACACAGCCGCGGTTCGGATACCGGCAATGATAACCGGCATGGAAAGCGGCAGTTCTATCTTCAAAAGCCTCTGAAGATCGGTCATGCCGATTCCACGTGCCGCCTCGGAAACTGCCTCATCGACCTCCAGGATACCTGTGACCGTATTTCTGAGAATGGGCATGAAACTGTAAATAGTCAATGCGATCAATGCTGGAAGAAATCCGATCTGACCAAGTATCGGAACCATAAGGGCCAGAAGAGCAATACCTGGTATTGTCTGCAATATGCCCGCCAGCGCCAGGGTGGGCCATTGCAAACGCTTCACACGCGATACCAGACATCCCAGCGGGATACAAATAAATATGCCCAAAGCCAGTGCCAGAACTGTCAGGGTCAGATGACCGCCCAGATACTGGGGCAGGAGATCGAGCTGATTGTTGATCTCATTTAAGTTCATTACGACTGATCCCGGTTTTTGATATCAGCCAAAAGACGAGCCTGTTCACGGGGCAGCTTCAGGAGCTCCTCGGCATAGGGATGTGCCGGGTTGGTGATCATCTCATGCGGGGTTCCAATTGCCAGAATCCGGCCCTCTTTCATAACCGCCACACGGTCTGCCATCAGCAGGGCCTCGGCCATATCATGAGTGACCATCAAAGCTGTCAGCTTAAGATCGTTGTGAATGGTCTTGAATTCCTCCTGCAGAGCAACACGAGTCAGCGGATCGAGAGCTCCGAACGGTTCATCCATAAGCATTACCTTGGGGCGAGCCGCCAAAGCTCGTGCGACGCCGACACGTTGACGTTGTCCGCCTGATAATTGCGCCGGGTATGTATGAGAGAATTCGCTTTTATCAAGTCCGATCAGGCCATACAGCTCATTTATACGCCGATCGATTCGTTCATGATCCCATTTCATCAATCTGAGAACCGAAGCCATATTTTCAGATACGGTCATATGCGGAAAGAGCCCGATTTCCTGAATCACATATCCAATCTGCCTGCGCAATATGACCTTGTTCAAGACAAGAATATCATCACCATCGATTTTAATAGATCCGGATGATGGCTCGATCAGGCGGTTGATCATTTTCAGCAAGGTGGTCTTACCGCAACCGGATTCACCCACAAGGCAGAGCAGTTCCCCCCGGGGAACTTCCAGGCTGACATCCCTGACAGCGAAACTCTTCCCGCCATCATAGCTTTTTGACAATGATTCAATTTCAATCATATAATCATGGATTTGGAATTTAAATGATTATGGCTCAATACAGGGGGAATGTCAAATACAAAGATCGGATTAAATCAGCTGTGGAACTAGACTATGTTATTCAAACGCGAGAAACCGTCCAGGGCGGCTACTTTATAGGCCTCTGATAGGGTTGGATAGTTAAACACAGTATTTATAAAATAATCAATTGTTCCGCCACCGGTCATAACCGCCTGGCCGATATGGATCAATTCGGTCGCTCTTTCGCCGACAATATGCACTCCCAGGAGACGGCGCGTTTTGGGATCGAAGACCATCTTGAGCATACCATCATGGTCATTTATGATCTGCCCGCGCGCCAGCTCGAAATAGCGGGCCACTCCGACTTCATATTCGGTTCCCGATTGCGACAGCTCTTCCTCGGTTTTGCCGACCATCGAAACCTCGGGTATGGTGTAAATACCGAATGGCAGAAGAGAATTGATGGAGGAGGTGTTTTCCTGCTTGAAAGCATGTATGGCCGCCAGACGACCCTGATCCATGGAGGCCGAGGCCAATGAGGGAAAGCCGATAACATCACCGACAGCATATATATTCGATACCGCCGTGCGGTAATGTTCATCTACTTTGATCAGGTTGCGCTCATCAACTTCAATACCGACATTATCGAGGCCCAGGCTGACGGTATTGCCGACCCGTCCGGCCGCAAACATAATCCTATCCGAAACCACTTTCCGCCCGCTGTTGGTGATCGTGGCAACCTCATTTTCTCCCGGTATAATCTCTTTGTATCCGTCGCCCAGAATCAGATTGATGCGATACTTGCGCATCAGGTACATCAGCGCATCCGCAATTTCGCGGTCAAGAAACGGCAAAAGCCTCTCGCGGCTGTCGATTATCGTTACATTGACGCCGATATGCCCGAAGATCGAAGCATATTCACAGCCGATTACACCACCGCCTATTATGGTCATTGAGCGCGGCAATGTGTCCAGTTCCAGTATCGATTCAGAGTCATAGATATACGGATTATTGAAATCTATTGCGGGCGGATGATAGGCATGGGTGCCGGTTGAGATGATAATGACCTCGCCCGTTATGATTTGTGAATCGCCCTCGCCTCGTCCCACCACAACCGTGCGGGGGCTCTTTATTTCGCCATTGCCATGGATGACATTAATGCGGTAGCGGGACATATTTTCCTGGATGATATCCAGCTCTTTCTGGATGACCTGATTTTTGCGATACATCAACTGCCTGATCGTGACATCGCCGCGAATTCCACCCATCAGGCCATAAACAGATCTCTGCCTGAGTCCGGAAATATAAAGGACAGTTTCACGCAATGTCTTGGAGGGGATTGTGCCGGTATGAATGCAGACTCCGCCCTGTACCGATTTGCGTTCGATAATGGCTGTCGACTTGCGCATCTTGGCCGCTTCGATTGCGGCTCTTTCACCGGCCGGACCGGAGCCGATTACTATCAGGTCATATTGCTTCCTGGGCATATTCTCTGAGCTTAATTGTTAGATAGCGTATCTCCCGAATTTTTAATATAAGCGCAGAGGAAATGATATACAAGATTTTATGGCACGTTCATGGTAGATAAAAAGAGGTAAATAATGCGGTAGAGGGCAGGGTCGGGCGGGCCGGAGGGACACTGCCCGCTCCGGCCCTACATCCACCCTCTACCCCCCGAAAGAAGAGCCCCAAAGTACCTGCCGTCCGAAAAAGATGATAAAAAGGACGGTAGCTCAGGTTTTAACTTTGGAAGGGTCCTTTAGCGAGAGCCATTTTCCTTCAGGAGACTATTCCTTGCCGATAAAGCCTTTTCATTTATACCCGATAAATAAATATCAGTATCAATTAATCTACTTATGATAGTAATGAATTAATTCATATTTGTCAAGATATTTTTACTGACAATCCAAAATAAATTCTATTATATTGACTATATTTTATTGAATGATATAATTTTAGTAAGATGAAAGTCAGTTCGGAAAAGAAAGCATTTATCAAAGATGTGGGCAGCCGGCTTTTGGAGGCTTTCGAAAAAAGTGAATTCAAGTCTTACAAACAACTGGCCCGCAGGGCGGCTGAGCTGGGCTATAAATTTTCACCTGAGCTCCTGGCCCGCTATTTCAATGGTACTATTGAACCGGGAATATTCGCGCTGACCGGCATAATCTCGGCCCTGGGTGTCTCTGCCGATGAGGTCCTGTTTGGTGACAAGTATCTTGAACGTGATCCCGAGAGAAAGGAATTCATAGAAGAGGTTTCCGAGAGATTACGTGACTTGTCCAGATCCAGTGAATTCAATACTCCATTGCAGTTATCGCTGGTTGCCCAGAATCTCGGATTCAATATTTCACGGGAGCGGGTGGAGCAGATTCTGGAGGGCCGGGTGGAGGCCGGTATTTATGAACTGACTGCCATTTTATCGGTTATGAAGATCTCTTCCGATGCTGTGCTGATGGGTAAGGATGCTGAGGCGGAAGCCGGATTTGCGCTCAAGGAAACGGCCGACAGGCTGGTCGAGCTTCTCAGGAAAAGCGGCGCCGGAGATAAACGACTGCGCGAACTGACCGGGCTTTTTGCTCAGGCATCCAACGGCGTGCAGGAGGCCGTGCTGGAGCTCTTGCGCAGTACATCTGCCCGGCGATAAATATATTTCTCGCATTTTTTTGAATCTGCCGCTTATTTTTAATCCAGGCAGAAAAATCGATGAATAAATTTATTTTAATTGGTGCGTTGAATATTTACGCTTGACTTTGTGAATATACGTAGCTAAAATAAATAGCGAACACTTCGCGATATACGGAGCAAGTATTTTATGAAAAAATTGATCTTGATATTAATGGTGGGGCTTTTCCTGATTTCGACTTCTTCCCTTCTCGCCGTGGATCGAAATCCTTACGAGGAGAAGTATCGCGCCACAGACAAGCCGTTTGGGGATGGTGATCCGTGGGACGATCCCAAGAAATCGCCGCGCGATGATAGCGATTCCGATATTTCTCCGGACAATACCGGCCTGGTCGGTGCCGATGAAGATGATTCTGTCATCTCCAATTTGTTCGATTTCTTCAAGCAAATCTTCTCAGAGAAAAAAGATGAACAAAAAAGAATTGAAAAACCTAAATCAACTTCTGGCGAGCGGAAAGGCAGATAAGGCGCTTCAATTAGCAGTTGGATTGCTTGAGGAGTCTCCGCCTGAACTTGTCTCTCAATCTGATTTGCTTGATATCGCCTGCGAAACCTACAACCGTTGCGGCAATTATCAATTGTCGATCGATCTCTATAACCTTATCCTGGATCGTTGCTGTGATGATGGGGATCGCTGGCTGGAAATTCGTGCCCTGGATGGCCTGGCCAAATGTCACTACTATATCGGTGATTATCCCAGGTCTATTCAGTATCTGGAACAGGCACGTGAAAAAGATGAGCATCAGAGTTACAAGGTGTATTTTCTCGGCAATACCGCCAGGATCCATATCAAACTGGGCAAGTTCGAGAAGGCGGCCGAGATGCTTAAGCAGGCTCTGGATGCCTCGGCTTATAATGGCTCGGAGTTAAGCGCATGCCGCAACCGCATGTCACTTGCATATTGCTATGCATTGCAGGGGAATCATGGTTCCGCGCTCGAGCTAATGAATGAAATTGACCTCAATCTGCTGGCGGATTATCCCTTTGATCATTCGGTTTTTTATGAGTACAAGGGCTATATGCTGTATTTGAAAGCCGGTCAGGAGGAGAGCAATAACGGCCTTTTGGATCAGGCCCTCGAAACACTCAAAAAGGGCCTGGAAATCGCCTACGATTTCTCGCCGGAGGGTACCTGCGCCGGTCAGATTCAACGCATGATTGCGGAAATATTTTTATGGAAAAAAGAATATTCCACCGCCGAACAGTATGCCCGTGAGGCTTTCAGGATTTCAACACGGATCAACGAGCGTTATGAGCTGGGAATCCTGCACTGGATATTTGCCCTGATTGCTGAATACAATAAAGACCCCGAAAGGGCCCGATTCAGTATCCAGACTTCGGAGAAGATACTTTCTGATATCGATGCGGATTATGAGATCCAAAGATTGCACGAATTCAGCCCATTAATGCAAACCGCCTGATTTAAACAACTGTTATTGTATAAAAAATGCCCGTCCGGATAAAACCGAACGGGCTTTTTCATGTTCATTTTGATTAACAGTCCAGCACACCATCACCATCTGTGTCACACGGGGGATTTCCTCCCACAAAAACATAATTGATGATCCAGACTGCATCGCTGACATCAACTCCACCATCGCAATTTACATCGCCGGCGGAAAGCGGGCTGGGTGGAGCACCACCGGCAAAAACATAATTGATAATCCAGACCGCATCACTAACGTCAACCGAAGCATCACCGTTTGCATCTCCGCATAATACACCGATATCGCACGCGTCACCAATACCATCGCCATCCGAATCAGCCTGAGAAGGATTGGGCGTGTTGGGGCAGTTATCACAAACATCACCAACTGTATCGGCATCAGTATCGGCCTGGCCCGGATTTGCATTAGAAGGACAATTATCGCAGGCATCACCGACATTGTCGCCGTCACCATCAGTCTGTGATGTGTTGGCAATAGTCGGACAGTTATCACAGGCATCACCGACATTATCGCTGTCACCATCGGTCTGCGAGGTATTGGCCACAGTCGGACAATTATCGCAGGCATCACCGACATTGTCGCCGTCACCATCAGTCTGTGATGTGTTGGCAATAGTCGGACAGTTATCACAGGCATCACCGACATTATCGCTGTCACCATCGGTCTGCGAGGTATTGGCCACAGTCGGGCAATTATCGCAGACGTCACCAACGTTATCGCCGTCACCATCAGTCTGTGATGTGTTGGCCACAGAAGGACAATTATCGCAGGCATCGCCGATGTTATCGCCATCACCGTCACTTTGCGAAGTATTTGCCACACTCGGGCAATTATCACACAGGTCACCTATATTATCACTATCAGTGTCGGTTTGTGATGGATTTGGAGTAGAGGGGCAATTGTCACATAAATCGCCGATATTGTCTCCATCAGAATCGGTTTGAGGCGTATTTGGTGTATTGGGACAATTATCGCATAAATCGCCGACAAGATCAGCATCGATATCACCTTGCCCCGGATTATTCACAGTCGGGCAATTATCGCAGAGATCGCCGACATTGTCACCGTCACCATCAGCCTGCCCGCTGTTTGGTGTGTTGGGACAATTATCGCAAACATCACCAACCAGGTCGGCATCGATATCTGCCTGTCCCGGATTATTGATTGTCGGGCAGTTATCGCAGAGATCACCGACCATATCACCATCCCCATCGGCCTGCATGGGATTATAAACGAATGGGCAGTTATCGAAAATATCCGGGATACCGTCGGCATCAGAATCGATATAGAATGTATTTTCAAAGAAGATATCCTGATCGATACCATTACGGCCGTCATTCCAGATATATCCGGCGGCATTGAGCGCATTGAAATCGGCGTCAAGATAATCACCAACATACATCACCGCAGGAGGCAGTGGGATAGTCGAGGCGGGCGGTGTCGGCCCGGCATCAGAGAGCAATGCTTCTGTCCAGGTCAGCCCGCAGTCTGTCGAAATTGCGGTCCAGGTTTCAACCAAAAGATTGGGACTGCCTGGATCATTTCGTCGGCTGTAATAAGTTACATGAATGTCACCGTTTGTCTGGTCAACATAAATCTTGGACGCCCATTGATCGAGCATATTTCCGACCATATCCTGGTTTATACGAGCCGGTGGTGACCATGAGCCGGGCAAACCGGTCGGGCTTGAGATAAACCAGATATCCGCATCACCATTGGTGAAATCGCTGTAAACGGCGTAGACATTGCCCATACACGGTCCGGGGCTGTTGTCAACTGCTACAGATGCGGTCGGGGCGTAATTTATACCCGGGTTGATTACGGCCGGTCCACCAGCTATAGGCATTATTACCGGTCCGCCGCCCCCCAGGAGACCGAATCCACCGCCGGGACCGGGGGAGGCATCAACAAAAATATTCAGGCCATCGGTCCAGACAGCATACAATCCACCCGGAGGTACGATAGGATTTCCAACTGACATGACCGCCAAGTCGGGGCGATGGGCGGCCACCTGATTGGGACTGACAGGGCCTGCAAACAAGGGAATCGGCGCCGAGAATGCGGGATAGACCGGGGGCACTCCGGGCAATATATGAGAATAAGCATACCAGATTTGATAGTTGTCACCCGCATCATCGAACGGATTTCCGTTACCGTCCGCATCACCGCCGGTACCTTCGATGTATTCCACCCAGGCCATATGGCCGGTGCCGAATGCCGGAGCGGGATTGGCCGGATAATCATCCACCTCGATATTGGCATAATCGAACCAGTTCACTCCCACCGTATTGACCGCAATCGGCACAGCAATTCCAAAGGGCAATCCGCCGCCGGGCGAGAGATTCATGTGGATGGCATTGGGCGACACCCATGGCCCGCCGGCCATGAATGATGTGTTGACCATCATAAAGCCACCGGATGGTCCCACGGCGGCAGGTACAGCGGAAAGCGCCGGATTCCAGTCCGCCGTATATGGCGCAGGGGGGGCAATTGCCAGTGGCCCGAATGTCAGGCCACCATCGGCAGAAATTTCCAATCCCAGAAATGGCGATGCGAAGCCGGCCGAGAAATCATTCCAGAGGGTGTAGATTTCACCGGGTACCGCTTCACTCATTGCAAGTTCGGGATTATTTTGTTCGCTGTTGGGTGGAGTGCCGCCGTTTACCAGTCTGTTTGGCCAGGCCTGCGGTTCAGCATAAAGGGCGGCAAAATAGATAAACAAGCAGAGGAATAGGGCAAGAGAGACTCTAAGCACATAAGCGCGATTCATAGGCACACCTCCAGTGTTGGCACATACGAAAATGATATAGATTTAAATCAACTTCGCACTCAGGAATGGCGGTATATGGTCCGTGACAGACAGGATGTGATCAAGGTAAGACTTTCAGGTCCCAATTTGAACTATGCGAATTCCTGCTCCATCTATAGAGAGGTGTGGATTTTGCCTGCCTGCCTTTTACTTTTAATCTATGTATGAAGCGTAATTTGTCAATATAAACTTGACATAGAGATGTTTACACATGCGAAACTATTTAATCATGTATTCCTGCGCAAGCTTTCTTCCATAGGGAGTTAATTTGAGCCGATCGCCCTGCAAGTCAATCAATTTACGTTTTCTTGATTGCGCCACGACCTTGTCCGCAAATTCTCTTTCCCAGCGCAGATGGTCCTCGAGATGGCTGAAACTGCTCTCGTAATCCTCTTCTGGCGTGCCCTCATGATGATAAAGATGGATGGTAAGCATGGCCCGGGCGAATTCCCATCGCTGCTTTAGGCGTCGGCGTAAGATCGCGATGATGCCGCGTGAAGGTGCTGTCATAAATACAAGCAGAAAGATAATGCCAGCCATTGTGGCCATGGAACCGGCAATTGAGGCATCCAGCAGATGGGCCATCCAGTAACCGCCAATGGCGCTCATGATTCCGAACAGAATTGCCAGCAGAATCATGATAGTAAGCCTGTTCGTAATCAGGTAGGCTGAAGCCGGCGGTGCGATCATCAAGGCCACAACCAGGATGGACCCGACGGCATCGAATGCACCAACCGCGGTAATCGATGTCAATGACATCAGGATATAATGAATCAGCATGGGCGAAAAACCGAGGGCGGCCGAAAGGCCGGGATCGAATGTGGCCATTTTCAGCTCTTTGAAAAAAATTATCACAAAAGCTAGGTTTATGAGCAAAATTCCGCCCATTACATAGAACGATTTGGGCCCGATATCCATGCCGCCGATCACAAGGCGATTGAAAGGTGCAAAAGCCAGTTCTCCCAGAAGCACAGAATCGGTATCCAGATGAACATCACCGGCAAATTTTGAAATCAGTATCACGCCGATACTGAAAAGCACAGGAAATACCAGGCCGATAGCGGCATCTTCCTTGACCAGCCCTGTGCGCTTGAGGATTTCCACCAGGCTGACCGTGATCACACCCGTGATTGCCGCACCTACAATCAGGAAGGGAGAGGCCAGGTCACGCACAAGGAAGAATGCCACCACTATCCCAAGCAGGATCGCATGGCTGATAGCATCGCTGATCAACGCCATCCTGCGCAGAACCAGGAACACTCCCGGAATGGCACATCCGGCCGCCACCACAATCGCGATCAACTGTATTTCAATCTGTGTTATATTCATCTACAACTGCTCCTCGACCAATCTTCTGGCTTCTTCATAGCCTGTTTCGGTCAGGGCCCAGTTTTCGCTGTCCCTTTTGGCTACCAGGCCTTTACCTGCAAGCTCTTTAAGGCCATGGCTGACATCGCCGCCCATCCTGTTCATTGTATTCAGTACAGCCTCCGAATGTGGATGATGCGGGGAATCATGCTGTTGCGAAAGTTCAAACAGGTTGCTCAGAATAATCTGGGTTTTCAGTTTTCGACCGCTGGCCTTGCGCCTTAGCCACCTGAAAAACAGGCCGCGATTAGGAGCGAGGAATATGGAGAAAGCCACGATTGCGCTGATACAAAGCACGATCATGGGGCCTGTGGGAATGCCCGGAGTCAAACTGGAAATGACCGCTCCGCTGATTCCCGCCAATGCGCCAAAGACACCGGCCAAAAGCACCATCAGACCAAGTTTATCTGTCCATTGCCGAGCGGCGGCAGCAGGCGCCACTACCATAGCACTCATCAACACCACACCCACCGTTTGCAGGCCGATAACAATGGCGATCACCAGCAGGGTTGTCAGGATAATATCCAGGGCCCAGATTGGATAGCCGAGGCTGGCGCCGAAATCCGGATCAAAGCTCAGGAGCTTGAACTCTTTCCAGAAAAGCGCTGTAGCAACAATCGCGACCGCTCCCAGAATTGACATCGTTATCACATCCCGTTCCAGAAGCGCCGAGGCCTGGCCGAAAAGAAACGTGTCCAGACCGGCCTGATTGGCATTCGGCAGCTTCTGAATGAATGTCAGCAATACCAGTCCGACGCCAAAGAAAACTGAAAGTATCATGCCCATGGCTGAATCGATTTTGATACGCGTGGCACGTATAACAGCCATCATGAACAATGTTCCGAGCCATCCCGCGATTGCAGCACCCAGGAGCAGTATGATGGGGGTTTTCTGGTGAGTGATCAGAAATGCCAGCGCTATACCGGGCAGGGCGGCATGAGAGATAGCATCCCCCAGAAGGCTCTGCTTGCGCAAAACCGCGAACGATCCCAGCGCGCCGCTGACAATGCCGAGTACGGCCGCACCTATCGCCACTGTTCTGAGTGTATAATCAAAAAATATGTCCTTCAATATTTCGGGCATGAATCTCTCAGGCTTTTGACTGTCCTTCAATTTTATGGCCCAGGAATGCGATCCTGCCACCATAGGCGGTACGCAGGTTTTCCTCGGTAAAGACTTCGTCCACCGGCCCGCTGGCAATACGTCTAACATTGATCAGGGTTACCCAGTCGAAATATTCCGGGACAGTTTGCAGGTCATGATGAACCACGGCCACTGTGCTGCCGGAATCCTTGAGTTCCTTGAGGATCGAGATAATGGCACGTTCGGTTGTGGCATCGACCCCCTGAAACGGTTCATCCATAAAATATACGCTGGCATCCTGGATCAATGCGCGTGCCAGGAAAACCCGTTGCTGCTGACCGCCTGATAGCTGGCTGATCTGGCGATCAGCAAAACGTTCCATGCCAACCCGTTCCAGCGCCTCTATAGCAGCCTTCTTTTGATTGCTGCCGGGCCTTTTGACCCATCCCAGTGAGCCATAGCTGCCCATCATGACAACATCCAGCACGCTGGTGGGAAAATCCCAGTCCACCGATCCTCGTTGAGGCACATAGCCGACCAGTTGACGCTGCCTTTTATATGGTTTGCCATATATCAGCACTTTACCGGCCGCCGCACGAACAAGCCCCAGGATTGATTTTATCAATGTTGTTTTACCTGCTCCATTGGGGCCGACAATTGCCATTAATACTTTGGGCGGGATTTCCAGGTCGATATCCCACAGCACAGGTTTGTCCTTATATGCAACTGTCAGGTCGGTAACCTGAACTGCCAGCTTATTTGCATCCATGATTTACTGCTCCTTCGGGACCTATTCGGATCTTTCGGCTTCTTCCAGCAGGGCGGAAACTATCGTGTCGATATTGTGCCTGACCATGCCGATATAATTGTCCTCCGGGGTGCCCGGGCTTCCCATCGCATCGCTGAACAGCTCACCGCCGATTTGGACATTAAAGCCACGTGCCTTGACAGCCGCCTGCACGGCCTCGATATTTCGGACCGGTACTGATGATTCGATAAATACGGCCGGGATTCTATTCTCTGCGACGAAATCTGACAGATTTTGAACATCGGCTGTACCGGCCTCGGAGGCTGTGCTGATTCCCTGCAATCCCCGCACCTTGAAACCATAGGCCCGGCCAAAATAATTGAACGCATCATGCGCGGTTATCAATACGCGTTGCTGTTCCGGTACTCTCCGGGACTGCTCTAAAACATAACTATGCAATGAGTCAAGCTGTGCCAGGTATTTTTCTGCATTTTGCATATAGCTTTCGGCGTTTTCCGGATCGGCTTTTGCCAGTTCATCCCGAATCGCCTCAACTGCATTTTTCCACATGGAGACGTCGAACCATATATGGGGATCATTGAGGCCCGGGTAATCCTCTGAAGATAGGAGCTTTGAACTTTCGACTCTATCAGAAACTGCAAAAGTCTTTGTTCTGCCGGTCATTTTTTTCAGAATTTCGGTCATGGCGCCCTCGAGATGCAGGCCGTTGTAGAAAATCAGGTCTGCGCCGGTCATCCGGGAAACATCGCCCTCGCTGGCCTTGTAGAGATGAGGATCGACCCCCGGACCCATCAGAGCCGTAACCTTGACATACTCGCCACCAACATTACGCACGGCATCGGCAATCATTCCAGTGGTTGTGACCACGTTGAGGATTTCATCGTGCTCGGATGAAGCTTCCTGGTCCCCTCCGCATCCGATAATCATGAAAGCGATAGCTAAAACTGCCAGCAATAGATTTATTCTGATCATATGTTAATCCTCCTTAAGCATACAATTTACATCTGCTCTGATAACGCATTACATAACAATCCAAAATATCGGATTACTCGCGCAAATCTAATTTGAAATCAATATACTGTTGTTATTACCATAAAGCCAATACTTAGGATTAACTAATCCTGTTCAGGCCTAAATTTGTTCCCTCTTTTAAGGTGGAATATAAAATTATTTGACCAGCTTACAGCGCACGATGGAAGTTGTGAATTCGCGGGTGAGGCGGTTGTGAAAGAATTTGAGCTTTTTGATCGGTACCGCTTTCAGATAGTCCAGAGCGAAACTGCTTTTATCGACCAGCTTTTCAAAGCGCCTGATTGTCATGCGGTTCAATCCGCCTGAGACTTCGCTGAATTTAGTCGCTCCGTCATCGCGGAAATCCCTGCGCCATTTTATCAGGGCCTTCTCTGAAAACAATAAATGGCCCCAGGGAAATATGGAAAACAGGTGCCCCCCCAGGGGATGATACCAGGTCGGCCCGAAGGCCGCCACAAGGAAACCGTCGGGTTTCAGAAGCGAATGCATCACTTCGAGGATCTCAGCCGGTTTTTCGAAATGTTCGAATGCATCTATGGAAACTATAATGTCGGCTTTTTCAGGTGGCTTTGTATCAAAAATGCAGCGGCTTTCCAAGCCTGTTTTCTGCGCCTTTTCTCTGCCGATTTCAAGAATTTCGGGACGATTATCGATACCATAAACCCGCTTTGCCCCCAGCTGTGCCATATGAATAACCTCGTCGCCAAATCCGCATCCAAAATCTATAATGGTTTTGCCCTTGAATTGCTCGATAGCGGCCTTGCCCAGCATGACCTCCAGCTTGTTTTGGGGAAGTCCGGCAGACATGGATACTAATCGTTTGCCGCGCGGCGCTATTTTGCGAAGAATCCGGTATTGAAGTTCAGTCAGCATTCCCATTTATTCCAATTTAATATATAGGCTGAAGAAATACATGTAAACCTTAAGTATTATGATAAATATTATCCCTGTCGACATTATTTGCCGGGAACAAAAAGGATGATTTTGGTTTGTTTTTTGCAACATTATAATCCAAAATCTTTCATTATGCAATATCAGGAATTTAATTTTAACAGAATTATAATCCGGGATGGACTAGCTGGTGAATAAAAAAACAAACCCCAAAAAAATAATTTCCAGTCTTACTGTATTGTTGTGGGTATTGATTTTATCCGGATGTGGGCAGGAAGAGCAGCCTTCCAGTCTCAGCGCAAATAAATGGCGCGAGGATTTCGCATTTTTAAAGCAAAAGATGGAGGAATATTGTCCGACTTTGTATATTTACAATGATGAAGATGATTTTCGAAGTTTGTATGACAGCCTTTATCTGGAAATCGATGATACGACTTATCTTTCGTTCTATCCAATCCTGACCGGGCTTGTGGCAGGGTCTCATGAAGCCCATTTCGGTGTTGGCTCCAAAGATGATCCTTTCCTGAAGGGATTCTATGATGGCACATTCAGTTATTCGCCGGTCGATGTTATCTTCCTGGAGGACAGGGCCCATGTTTATCATAATTTCAGCCCTGATACGAGCCTGAAAAGGGGCGATGAAATCATCTCGATCAATGGTAATACTGTGGAGGAGATCAGGAACAGAATTATGCCGCATATCTTTGCAGATGGCGAAATAATAAGCTACAGGATTGATCGCTTGAGCGATATGTTTCCGGCCATGTACTTCTGGTATATGGAAAAGCCGGATACTTTTGCAATTCAATTCAGGTCACTGCAAAGCGGTGATACAGGTCAGGTCGTGCTCAATTCCATGACTCTGGGGGAGAAGAGAGCGGTTTATAGCGAAAGAAATCCGCAGCCATCGGAAGAAATTGCAGATACGGACAGCAGCCGGTTTTATGAACTGGAAATTGAAAACTCGACCGCATACCTGAAACTCAAGACTTTTTACTGGAAAGTGGCCGAGGATCTTGAGCTTGACGCCGCCGAATTTTATCAAGAACTCTTCAAGAAGTTTAGCGAAGAAAAAACTGAAAACCTGATTATTGACCTGCGCGACAACAGGGGCGGCCGCTATGAGTTCGGAAATGAAATCCTGCCCTATGTCAATAAACATGACAGAAAAGGAATCTTTCAGGAAAGCGTATCATGGAAAGGCAAAGCGACGCAATACGAATTGCCGGAAAGATCCGACGATTATTTCAGGGGTGATATATATGTTATCATCAATGCCGAAACCTATTCAACCGGCTCAAACCTGGCCAAGTACCTGAGAGAATTTGGCGGCGCCATCCTTATCGGCCAGGAATCGGGCAGTCGCTACGAGGGTTTCGCTGCCGGATCGGAGGAGATCGTCCATCTTCCCAATTCAAGAATCCGAGTCAGTATCCCCCGCTATTGGATCAAATCGCCGATTTCAGATAAGCAGGATACCTCAAACCGCGGTGTGCTTCCCGATTATGAGGTCAGCTATACGATCCAGGAAATCCTGAATGAAGCGGACAAGGAAAAGGAGCTGGCTTACAGATTAATCAGGGAAAAAGAAGGAATGCAGTGATTTTAAGAGCCGATTTCTAACAAATTGGACCGTGCTAATCAAGGAGAGTCTTCTTTTTAGATATTAAATTCAAACTTCTAATGAAATCTCGCCCCTTATGGGACCTGAGTTGTCCTTCCCGCCGCATTGCACCCGATTTGGTGCTGAATTTTTCAACATGAACTACTCTCCAGGGCACATAAGACCTGGTCGCTTTTCCCTTGCCGGAATTGTGCTTATGCAAGCGTATGGTCAGGTTATTGGTTTGAGCGATGCAGATTTTGTCATACTGTTCAGAATAAAGTACATAGATAAAGCACCACTGATCAGATTTATCCACTGCCCGCCCCAAAGATATATTAAAAGTCTACTTCGAATGTGCACGAATCCGGGCTAAATTATAGTGAGGTGTCTATGTTAGGACAAGACAAAAAAAAGCTCCCCGAACGCAACGACAAACATGGCCACTTTGATGTACTCTCATTCTCCCTCCGTTAACTGTAAGTCTTTCAACATCAACAGAATGTCGGCAGGATGTGGGGAGAGGTCGCTCGATTAGGACAAGAAATGATATCAACTCCGGTTCCTTCAGCATCGTTTATGTCGCTAATACGTCCCAATTTCTGTGGTCTTTAGTCTTCCGGTCCCCTGTGCGATGGGGCATTCTCGTCAACCCAGTCTTCCTCTTCCATAGGACATGCTGAGTTAGTCACGCTCCCAACATCTTCTCCGCATATCGCTCTTGCATCCGTTTGACGAATCCAAGGAGAATAGGCTTACCCTCGGTTGTTGTTCTGTCCACCAGACGAGAGCACGCTTTTATGCCCCGTTGGACTCGGCGCGTTGTTGTGGTAGCGATCTGTCCGAAGCCTGCAAGTTCCAGCCCCGATATCACCATGTCCTTGGCACTGGTGGCAATACTCCAAGGGGATACCAGAAGAGACGCCGTTGCGCTCAGGAACTTCGCAGCCTTGGACTTTTTCCGATCTCTAAGATATCGTGGCAACTCTTTCTCAATGGCCGTTCCGTACTCATTATGAAGCTGCTGCTCGAATTCCTCCAGTTTCTCCATCAGCAGTACCAAGCGCTCCGGGTCGCGGATGGTCAGTCCAGTCTTTGTCTTCTCCTGAATTGCATTGTACTTGTGCACGAATCTGTCTTCGACGGCCAATGAATGGAGGTCCAGAACATCGTCTATCGACAGAGTATCCAGAACATCCAGCGGGAAATGGGTATGGGTCGCAGCTTTGACCAAGTCTACGAACACTTTGAAAAACACCTCTGTTTCGGACAAGTGAGTGCGGCCGCCTGCCAAATCGGAGAGGCTGAAATCCATCAGGTTCTCCTGCGGCAAAACCCCTTCCGAACGCACGGCTCTGGCTCCGGTGAGATAGTACAGGAAGTCTGTGTATTCGCAGACAATGTTCCACAAGTTCTTGTCACCAGTGTCCTTTGCAGAAACATACACATCTTGACGGCTAAGCCTTGGGATACTGTCGATTCGAGAGATGAGATTTGGAGGAATGATAGACCCACTCTCGCGTAAACAAGAACGAAGCAAACTCTGTTCATCCGTCATGTCCGAAAGCAGGCGCTCCTTGAACCATCCCGAGGTCTGATTGACCTCCCATCTCACTGCCATGGCGACCTGCGAATCGAGCATCTGCGCCATGTCGCGGCGTGTATCACCTTCGTACTGAGCCGATTCCTTTCCTTCAGCCAACTTTGATTCGAGGAAGCCCTCAAATCCGTTGAACTCCGCCCGGAGAGCGGGGACAATCACCCCGGTGGAGAAGAGTTCGGGATGCGAGAACAACACCTCATGAGCCAACTCTGATTCGAGGAGATGCGAAGCAGCGATAACAACGTGCCCCTTGATGAGCGCAACGAGTTTAAGTTTACGCTCCATGTTGCGACGAATGGCCTCAACATCCGCGGTGGTCCAAGCGACTTGCGAGTATGTCACTCGGTCGAATTCTGTGAAGTATACTCGGCTCAACGTGATGGAATCAGGAGAGACGAATCTCATCTATGCTCCTTCAATGGAATGGCCAGAGCGGGGACCACTTGTAGTTCTACCATTCCTGCAATGAACCTCGCCTTCATTCGTCCGGCCCCCGGTGTGACGTGGCTTCCTCGTCAACCCAGTCTTCCTCTTCCCAGGTCATGCCGCGACGACCGGGGACCTTGCGGGTCGCCCCGGCCCGGTAGAGTGAGCAGCTTTTTGGCCCATAGCAGAATGTCTCGAACCGATACTTCTTCTGCGATGGGTTCCACTGATCGATAATCATCTCCACCGGCATCCGACAGCCCCAGATACAGGCCATGCACTTGGCGTCATAAGTGCGGGCATCCAAACGACGATGCCCGCGTTCCCGGTAAGTAGGCAAATCGGGCGGCACTCCTAGAAAGGGAGGACCTTCGGGTGGTATATCCTCACCGCCCTTCTCGATCTTGATTCGACTCGTCTTGTAGAATCCGGCTGCCTCCAATCGTGGATCATCCACGGGCACTGACTGGCCGCTGACTTCCATTCCAGCATGAAACTGGTGCTTCTCGTGTGCGCCTTTGCCGACGGTAATCAGGAATTCTCCCGCTTCATCCCCACATGATCCAGCGATGCGAAGAACGTAACCGTGGTAGCCGTGGCTTCGTTCGTCGAAGGATCGCATAAGGCGAGTGCGAGGCTGAACGGCTACGATACTGCCAGACCACACAGCCATCTCTCTGTTTGCTTTCGACATCTCCGTTGGCCTCTTCTCGATTCATCCAGCCTCATCCTGCTACTCGACAACTATATATTCCGTCAGACTAATTGCCTGCAACCACCCCAAAGTAGCCCTTCGAGACAAACAAACCTAACAATCTTATCACGCGGTGTAGTGTCTGGATTGAGCAGGCGGTTAGCGATCCGTTGAGAAAACTCTGGCGGGGGCCGGTGCGAAATCGCTCCAACCTCTCCTTACATCGAGACTGCATGTGTTAAGCCAAGTTCGAACTCATTGAATCTTCGCCAGCATCCTCGCCCTCTTTTCTGGCAACCCGTATGGTCAGGGACTGAAAGCCGCAGTCCATCTTCGTTACACTCGCAGCATGACTCGTTCTACTGTTCGGCTATCGGCCACTTCCTCACACCCAGAATCCCGCGCCGAACTGGTTCTTAGCATCATCTTTCTTCCGCCCGGTGGATCTTGGTTCCGCGGAGCAAAAAGAAAGAAGGGGACTTCGGTATGGAATTGTGGTATTATCTATTATCAAATAGGTAGGAGCGAATGACTGACAATTTGTCATCACAAAGACGAAGCTGGAACATGAGCCGCATACGCTCTACTGACACAAAACCCGAAATTGTGCTTCGATCTGTGCTGCATCGCATGGGGTTTCGCTTTCGGCTCCATTGCCGGGGACTTCCGGGCCGACCCGATATTGTCCTTCCGAAATACAACACGGTCATCTTTGTCCATGGATGCTTCTGGCATCAGCATCCTGGTTGCAATGAGGCTGTCCGGCCGAAGACGAACGTGAAGTACTGGGTAGAGAAGCTTGAGGGCAATGTGAAACGCGACAAGAGGAACCACATTGCTCTTCGCCGACAGGGATGGCGAGTGTTTCGGCTCTGGGAGTGCCAGATAGAGAAGGACCCGATTCGCATTGCTAAGCAGCTGGCGAAAAAGCTCCGGGAGCCTATCCGAGAATCAGTCTTACGAGACCTTCCAACACGGTCGGAATTGCTAATGAATGCCCACATTCGCGCGGGATTCAATAGTAAGCAGTAGACTTATCGCCGGATCCCCGAATTTTCCCTGTATAATGCATCATGTATTGCCTTGCCCAAAGCTGCACCTAATTGGGGCGGTATGGCATCGGAGACCTGCCGGATCTGGTCACTGAGTGTGCCTAACAACTCATAGTTCTCTGGGAAACCTTGGAGAAGCATAGCCTCATAGACACTGATTCGTCTCTGGGCATCAGGGTGAATGTGAACCTCACGGTTCCCGTACGCGACTGTTGGGCTCGGCCTCTCCCATTGCAGAATACGAAATGATCGTCCCTGCTGGTGCCCCTTGGTGAGGGAACCATCGGTGAATTTCCTCGACCGGGGGTACATGGCCCAGTGATTCGGGTGAAATGCGATGTCATCCCTTCGTATTCCGCGCTTGAAGAGCAATGGCGGTGGAAGTCCCTTCAATTTGCTCGCAACGGTCAGAGGCACATTTGTTTCTGCTGTCGGAAACTTGAATTCAAGGTCCGGGTATCTGAGCTTATTGAAACCCACGATGAACACACGGTAGCGATGCTGTGCCACACCGAAATCGGCTGCATCTAATTCTCCCTCGAAGAGCTTGAATCCAGCGCGAGAGAACAACCTCTTGATGGTCGTGTATTCCTTCCGGTGCTTCGGCGATGTGATGCCCTTGACGTTCTCGAATACAAAGAAATCGAGGTCGAATTCCTCGTTGAGGACACGCAGTATGCATGCGTAGCGACGCGGTAACAAATGCCTTGCATCGTTGCCATTGAAGTGCACGTTCCCGTTTGAGAATGTCTGGCATGGTGCACCGCCAATCACGCCTCGTGGCGGCAGTGCGCTGCAATTCTTACTGTACAGTTCTATGATAGTCTCAGGGTCTGTTTCTGCTAAGTCAGCAACGTGACAGACGATCTTGTCACGATTGTGGTCATAACTCTCCACCGCTATAGCGTCCACATCAAGAGCCAGCCCGATAGAGAATCCAGCTGAGGAGAATCCGAGATCAAAACCGCCGCAGCCAGAGAAGAAGCTGATGACGGATTTTGTCTCTGTCGACAGGTTTTGGCTGGTCTTGCGTCTTTTGTGTTGCATAGCTCTCAATCTACCCAATAAATGACAGTGTTCTGTGTCTCGGTATAGTCACCGGAGCGATAGTTACGGTTGAGACCATAGACTGCCACCCGTTCTCCTATCGCTGTGCGGTGCAGGAGCGGATGCCGATCCATGGAGTCTGTCAGGTTACGAACAGTGATAAAGGATGACTTGGGTGAATCATCTTCTGCGATTTTCATACACACTTTCCCATTGCGCAGGCGTGTCGTCTCTCTGAGAAATCCCTCTACATCAATAGGCCACTTCTCCTGCGACTCCTGTCGCTTCGCAAACCAATAGGCCTGGCACGCTGGTCTGAACAGGCAAAGCCTGCAGTACATGCTCCTTGGGGACGCGAGGTCAATGATCTCTGTACTCCCATCCTCCGCTTCCGCAATCCGTTTGTTGGCAGATCGCAGAAATACGCGTGCTTCTGCAAGCAGACGCTTGGCGTTTTCTGGGTCAAAACGTACCTCAACCGGAGTGCCCTGAAGCGGCACTATTTCTAATCGGATGGGCCAAACTCCAGACTTGAGCCGATAGAGGGCTGCATAGAGTTCCATCTGTACTTTGTATGGCCGCTTGGGTTCGCTGGAGCCGTCCCCTGTTCCAGGGTCCAGTACAGCTCCGCTCTTGTAGTCACACAAGACGGCCCCCTCTTCCGTCATCGTCACGCGGTCAATGTATCCCCCGACCTGCCCGTCGTCGGACTCAACCCAGAGTTCAAAACCCGTAGACTGAGGAGATTGCCTAGAGCGGCCGTCGTAGGCTCGAAATGCATCATGCGCTATCTCCGCGGCTCTGCGACATGCCCTAAGCTTACGGACCTGGAAGTCTGGTATACTTTTACTCATAGGAACCTGATGCTGTCTCAGCGTCGACCTCGCCATATTTCTCTCAGCATCTAAAACCAGCTCGTTCCAAGTGGCATCGACCTTCTCCTTTCTTCCGCCGTGCAGCTGTCCGCGACCTGCCGCTTCAAAAAGACGATGGATAACAGACCCCAGCTCCGCCAATGGTGATACAGGAAGAAGTGGTTCGTTACCAGCCGCAGTCCAGACTTCGCGCAGCAAGCAAGCCTGCATCGCCGTGTATCGCGATGGTGACACGCGGCGAAACTGCTTCACAACTAGGTTCTTCAAATTCATCTGTTCTACTTTCTCGCTATCATCCCCCCAGACGCTGATACATCCAGCTCATGCGGCGGTGCAGATTGAAAGTGTCCACAAGACTAACGGCATCATCTTGACTGAGTGTGGAGAGCGCCTCTGCAACGATTCCGCCTGGATGAACCGTGCTCCAAAGGGGATGGATGAGGATGACGTTCCTTCCCGCAATTGTCCAACCATGGAGAGGTCCGAATTCCGCAGGTTCACAGGATTGAAACGATTGACAGAACGTGGCGCGAAGTACATCTGAGAAATCTAACCATCCAGAGAGCTCCGGGGGACCGAAATCGCCATTGACACCGCAGGGGTGTGTCACGTCGGAGAGAATCCGAAGCACTGACATACCTAGTCTCCAGTCCAACAGGCTGTGGTAACTCATGTTTCGATACAAGCAGAGACAGTCGTAGCACGCTGACTGGCAGCTCTGCGCATGTTCAGTGGAGAGAAGCTTGCCAATGAAGGTGTCATCATCGTACTCCGGTCCGGTGATTATCTCGAGTATCCTGGACCAGTTGCTATCCTGCGACAGCCAAGCCGTGAAGCCGGCCCCATTCTCCAGGTGGTCGTTCAGGATGATTTCACCCGCGTGGATTCCGTCATCTAACTCAATAACCCGCACGTTGCTGATGTCAATCTCCTCTGGGTCAATATCAAGTTCCTCAGCGACAACTGAACGCAGTATAAAAGCTGCCGAGTAATAGGCAGCTTTTACTGCGGCCCCCTGGCCAAGCTGTGACATCCTTTCAAGAGTGTCACGGGCGAGTAGATCAAGGCACAGGGTCTGTTGGACCGATTGGGGTCGAATTCGCAGCACGTCCGTTACTTTCGGGGCCGCCAAGGCAACTGTGTCGATCTCTGGTGTCTCCGCAGTGAATATTACGTTATTATCGCCTCGCACATTTTGATATCGCTCGTCGATCCATTGGTGGGACAGCGTCACGCCTCCGCGGCTCCACCGGGCCGTCCCAAGTGCTCCAGTAAACATGCGGCCGGCACGATCATTGATTCGGTATACATGGCCACCAAAGGTTGGAACGAGACCGGTGTTTGTGCCCGGAACGAATGTCGGAGACGCATCAGTTCTTTCTGCCACAGAACTCGTGCCGCGTGGAAGGAACTCGTCATCTGCCTTCGCATCGACGCCATGACTGAAGGATGTCCTGAAGGCGGATGGTACAACGATCTCAAACACACGGAACGCATTCTCACCCTCACGGCTGTTCCCGCAGTCCGGGCAGCCATCAGGCCATATGTCTTGGTTGCTGGTGTCGGCAAAGTGGCAGAGATCGCACCGAGCCATCAACATTCTTCTTGGAAATGGATTCGAATCGACTGGTCTCCATCCACCTCTTGGATCATTTAGTAGAGGAGATGTAAATCCGATTGCCGTATAGACCCGTTTATCCTTCGTTTTCTGCGAACCTGGAGCAAACTCCGTGATCGCAAGATCAAGATCACGGTCAATTGACAAAGCATCGCGGCCCCGGAAGCCATGGTACAGAAGTCTAACACGGGATGGCATACCATACATCGGGAGAATCGCCCCTTCTGCAAGTCGCTCTGCTAAGCCATCGCCAGCGAGTTCCACGCTGTTTGCGCATTGTTCGATATCCCCAAAAAGGTGCTCGCGGGTGTACGTGACCATCTCATCAGCGGAGACACCCTCTGTACCAGCGAGAATTGCATCAACGATCTGCGGAACCTGTGGCGAAGTAGAAAGCCATTCCTCAATGGCCTGCCGACGGTCTGGCATATTCAGCCAGTCGACAACCGTCCCGAATTCTCCATGGCTGTCGGGCGGGGTTGGGCCGTCCCACCAATGAACACCCGCATCTCGGAATGCCTCAGACAAACACGCCTTCGCCACAAGGCGTCTTGCGATCTCTGCTCTTGTCATGGACAGGAATGGGACGGGGGGCGAATCACCGGTGATACGGCGGGGACGGCTGTAATAAAACTCATCATGGCTACGCCCCCTGCAGAGCGTCAACACTGCTGCAAACGCCTGGCCGCGCCTTCCAGCCCGTCCAACACGTTGCTGATAGTTGAATCGCATAGGCGGCATGTTCGCCAATACAACGGCCTGTAAGGTGCCAATGTCAACACCGACTTCCATCGTGGTCGTTACACTAAGCAGGTCGATAGAATCGACTAGAGGAATCGGCGGACGAGCTCCGCCTGCACGAGCTTGGACCACCACGTTTCTGAAGCATCGCTGCCGGTCTGGCTGATCATCCGTCTGAGCCGTCAGTTCCTCGCAATGCAATCGAAGGGGACGGCGCCGCTCGACCGCTTCGCTCGCGTAGTAGTTTCTACTATGAAGGGCCCTGCACTGTGCATCCGGCTCAACGCCCAATTTTGCAAGGCAACCTGTACAGATTCCTGCCGCACGATGCATATGTACACGCTGGCAGGACGGACATATCCAGAGCGGATCATCATGGAGGCCGATTCTCACAAGCAAACGGTGAGCTTGGAGTTTCGCGCTCTCATGCCCACCAGCTTGGCAGATGGCATCCCATGTAGAAGCGAGAGCCGTGGGCGCGTCAACACCATGCAGTTGCGCACAGGCTCGTATGTAGTTCCGCAGCCGGGCGCGTGCCGGTGGCTGCAGCCAGTCTATCCAATCGTCTAGGCGGTCAGGTGCTGGTTGACGTTCCTGGTGATAGCGATAAAGGTCACCCAAAATACGAACGCAGCCATGACACAGGTCGCGGAAGATGTCTACTGTGAATCCGGCTCTGCCTGCGCTCTCATCCCAAACCTGATCGGAAAGGTCGAGGCACGCATAGCCAAGACCGGCTGACTCAAATCCGAAGTACAGACGGCTGAACAGCACGTTCATGATTTCTGTTCGCACCTTGCCTCGGACACGGTCTCTTCGCTCGACGGCGCTTTCTGGAAGCCCGTGTCGCCAGCATCTACTGTCGTCTGCGTAGTCGAAAAACTCAGTCCAATCATGGTCTTCGCCTTCGAAATTGAACATCTGATACATCACGTCGTTGCCGGCAGGATTAATCCCTAGTTGCTTTAAACGCTTAATCAGAAGCATTGAACGCATGCCGGACGCGTCTTCGGCATCCGATTCATACAAAGTGCGTAACGGAACCATGCGAGTCGTGGTTTGCTGTCTGATCGCCGCCAACGCTGCTGTTGCCCGCTGTCGCTCCCGCTTCAGGTTTTCACGCAGGATGTCAGGGATACCGTCTGGTATTGGAGTCCTCTCGATCTCGATCTCCTGCAGAAGCCGCTCGACGGTCTCCGGGTTGGCTGCCGCACAGGCAACGGCCACAGCACATCGGGCCTCACCATGCTCCTCCAAATCCGCCAGCAGGCGACCTTCACCCAAAGCAACGCGGTGAAGTTCGTCATACATAGCTTCACGTACGAGATCCAAATAGTGAGTTCTTTCAATACCGTTGGAGATTGAAGCGGCGTCTTCTCTGCTGTCAGAGAAGACGACAAGCTTGCGAGTCTCCCCTTCGGGAAGGCTGTAGAATAGTTCCTTTGAGAGAAGCTGGCTGACTCGCGAGAAACCCGTCCTGAAACCGCGCATAGGTGAAGTACGATATATCCGCCGACTGTAATCGGCCGCACAATTCGGACAGCAGGCGGGTAGCGCCAAGAAATCATGCTCTGCTTCGGTGCCATCGACACTAGGAACCACATACAAGTACCCCGGGATTGCGCAACCTTCTGGTGGAGCTGCACTGTTTGGGGCATCCGTGACGCGACCACTGATCGCGTCAAGGTGTTTCGGTGCCCACCGCCCACGTTCGGCCCCATCACCAACGACTCGTGGCTGACGCCAGTGTCGTGCGTCGGCGTTCAGCGTGCTTCTGCCCCGTGGCCAGAATACCGCGAAGTCACCATAGGTTCTCCTGTCCACAAAACGCGCTGTTTGTTTGTCGGGCAGTCCCTCTATGTCGGGATCAGTGCTCAGAATCTCTATGCCGCCTTCAGGGTTGCGCAATCTGCTCCCACCGAAAAAGACAGTGCCGCACTGCTCGCAATACAAAAGCTCCAATACCCGGTGCTGACAATCAGGATTTCCGCAGAGGATTCGGTTCTGTGAAAAGAGTCTGCCAGTCGGCCGCACATCATCCAAATGGTCAGTCTCGCACTGGCAGCCTGGTAGAACACACGCCCACAGGCCCTCTATATTCCTAAAGAACCAGTGCAGCCTGAATGAAGGTAGTGATGCAGCTTGCCGTGAGGCAGCAATTCCGCGGGCTACAAGGAGTCCTCTGATAGCGTCCACTGCGACCTGCTCATCATCTGTGTTAGCGAACACGCGTGTCGCAAAATCGGACAGTGATACGGCTCTCGTACGTGCACCATCGACGCACGCGCTTAGCATGTGTGCTGCAATCCTCTCCTGTTGCGACTCAAGTGCAGCGCAGAGCCTTGCGCGAGGATCGTCGCCACCTGCCTCTGGGTCGAGTGTAGCAGCCAACTGGATGCACGATTCCGCGAAGGTTTCTTCGCTGTCATCCTGGTAGCTTTGAGCCAAGGCTGCAAAGGAGGCGCTGTCAAGAGGCGCGCCTCCTGCGTCGGGGATCAGCTCCTCAGAACCAGGTACAATCTGTTCCGGTTCCCACTCGCAGCCGAAGAGGTCGGATAGAAACGTCAAGCTATCGGGATTGCTGGGATCGAGGGACGCACTGGAGGCAAGGATGCGCAACCTTGGATCAGTCGGAGTGAGCCCCAATCTGCGAAGCAGAAGGCGCACGAGGTAAGCAACTTCAGTCCCTGAAGTACCACGGTACAGGTGAAGTTCATCGATTATCAGATGAAAAACATTGCCAGGCTGCTCAAGCCACTGACGGGTTTGCTGAAATATCGGCGAGTCAGCTTCCCTCATCAGCATAATACTGAGCATGCTGTAATTCGTGATGAGGATGTCAGGCGGTGACTGCTGCATGTCCCATCGAGAACGCATTTCAGCACCATCAAGTCGCGGGAAAAAGTAGATGATATCGCGAGATGCTTGCCGCTCGTCTTCTGTCGTAGCCTCCGCTTCCTTCCGGGCAGCATGCCCGGCTGCGGCCATCGCGCCACGATCCAAGTCGACAAGCTCTCGCGCCAGTCTCTCGATCCGCTGGCGGTCCGGGTTCCCCCGTGAGTTCAGCTCATGGCCGGGCACAGGTGTATTGCCCGTGTATCGACCAAAGTATATCCTATTTCCATTCATGTGTTCAGAACACCACTGGCGGGTCTGGGAAGAATCAAGTGCACGGCGAAGCCTCGTCAATTGGTCTTCAACAAGAGCGTTCATGGGATAGAGTATTAGAGCCCGCACTGCTGCCGGCCTTGTCTCATGTCCCCTCTGCGGTACTCGGTAGGACCGCGTGATTCGGTTGTTTCTTCTACATGACGCTTTCCAGTCCTCGTGTGACCACCAATCATTGACGTGCGGGGGGGATACGTTCGGGGTTTCCCATCTGAGGCCTTCGGAAGCGAGGGAGGCAAGAAGTGGAAGTAAGAAGGCTTCAGTCTTGCCTGATCCAGTACCTGCGGTCACGACAGCATTTCGGCCGGCCACGACGCGCTGCAACATGGATACCTGGTGCGTATATAGTGGGTAGTTTCCCACCAAGCCACAACGAGCTAGGTCTTTGAATCGCTCCAACACCTCTGGAGCCATCGCCGGGAGATCTTCTGGCCCAAGATCCGCAAGCGGCCTATCCGTCTGGTAACGGGGCAAGGGCTCAATCCAAGGCTCCTGGTTCAGAATCCCTGGCCGCCTGAGCATCTCATCCCGTTCGCGTTCCAGTCCAGGGAACTGCGTACCAAACGCCGTTTTGAGATACAGGATGAAATTGTCCCGGATCTTCTCAAAAGCGCCGATGGGATCATTCATGGGCATGTTCCTCAGATTCGAATTGTCTGGCTGACACCTGCCATTCTATGCGAACGGAGAGAGTGACGATTCTGCGAGGGGTAAACAGAAGAGACGGATTGCAGAAAACACGTAGCTCCGGGGTCTCACGGAGATTGACGAAGAGCGCCAAATTGTATTCGGCGCTGTCGTGTGCGGTCTTCCACTCTTTGTCCGTAAACAACACGCCTCCCTCACGGTCTGCCACACCTTTGACTTCGACAAATCGCGCAGTCTCTCCGTCTCTGATCAGGAAATCGTAACCACATCCATCCTCTCTCCTGTCCTCAATAGTCCCACGAAATGGCGTTCTTTCTTCATGAAACCATTCCACAAAAAGCTCTTCGGCCATCCGCCCCGTGGCGCCGCGCGGGATGAAACGAACCTCCTCGCGACGCTCCCTTTTCAACGCATTCAAGACATCCATGACTTCCGGTGACTGTCTATATGCCGGGTCCCGGATCAAGTCTCTCACGAATCCGGTGAGAGCGTGGAAGCTTAAATCATTCAATAGGTACAGCACCTTCTGGCGACTGGGACCCAGCTCCCTCTGGTGCCAACCTGCACGGGCGTTGCTGAACACCGGATCGAAATCGTCTCTTTTGTTCTTAACTGACCGCGGATTTACTCCTAGCTGCTGGCCGATGTCAGCAAACGCCTCCCTGAATGTGGCATACCCAAGACGCTGAAGTGCTTCAGTATCGAATTTTGAGAGGTAGAAAGCCGCCACTAGGGCTAACCTGCTACCGTCAGTCATCCCGGCTTCATGCATATTATTCTACTCCCCAACCACTACGTAATTGCAGGTTATCATCGCACCTCCACCCGCGCAGGAGACTGGCCCACTTTAGAAAGGGCAGCCACGGCAATCTGTGGCGGGACATCCTTGAACATCAGCCAATCCTGGCAATCAAGGCCCAGCATCAAGCGTTCATTCGTCCTATGAACAGGGGGTGTGCCGAAGCAAAGGCACACGGTCCTTGCCACAGGAGCCGGCAGGGGAATCCTTAGCGGTACGCAAAGCCGGAAACGCCTTTCATCATATGCTGTGACAGTGATACCTTTTGAATTAAGGAGAAGATATCGCCCCCAGTTCAGATCTACCTCGGCTCCAAGACTATTCCGGAAGAAGACGTGTATGGGAAGGCCAGTTGTGGGATTTAGGTAACGAGAATAGCGCGGGAGCGAATCAGAAGCTGTGCGAAGAAAAGAAAAGGAGTTAACGTTGAAATCATAACGCATCCAGTTCAGAGCTTCAGGAATCCTGTAGTCCAGTGTTGCTTCATATTCAGACAACAGCCCACACCAATTCACGAGCGTCCATGCAGGAGGGGGTGCAGCATAACGAATATTCAGGTCTGCGCAAAAACCTGCCATTGCGTCTTCCGACTCCGCTTCAACCACAATTGTATCCGGCAACAAGCCGACTGGCCCTGGACGGCGCTCAACATTGAGTTGTACAGCACCCGTGTACGCTAGTGCCACTTCGGCCATCTGGTTCCGCGTTTGCGGGCAACGAGCCCCAGTGAGGATGGCAACAGGCAAACCAGCTCGAGGAAGACGAGCAAGCGCAGGGGGAGAAATGGTAATGGCGCTCTCTCCCATCTCATAGAACGCATCACAATGACCCAATGCTTGAAAGCACTGGAGAAGGTTACTACGAGTTGCTGTCCTCTCCATTGCCTGACTTCTTCCAAAATCTGAGCCTGATAGGAAGTCGACGGCTTCGCAGTACTGGGCCCACGTCATGCTGCCGCAGGCGGAGATGACAAACAGCAGACGGTTCGGATCAACGGACACGGTGCGCCACCTCCTTGTATCGCTGCCATAAGGAACGAAGCGCCGGATGTGATGGGCAGGCGATTCGCTTTCTCCTGTACCACAGGATATCCTTCCAAAGCCTGCGGCGTTTCTGGTTCTCGCAGTCAGCCGTTCCGGGTGCTTCACTCGCTGGATTTGTTCCACAGTAGATGGCGATTCCCCTGCCGCGCCCTTGCATTAGTACAGCCCAGACCGGCTGCCAACCGCCGGATAAGGTTTCACTCGGGCATTCGGTTATTTCGCCGGGATTCTTGCCTACGAAGTAGATACGGTGTCCAGCACTCGGGGGGAGAAAAGCGCCAGGGTTGAACTCCGGCGGCGTGATACCATTGACAATAGAACCAACACATGTTTCTGTAGCCCCATCCTCTGCGCGTCGCCCGAATTTGTCGAGGTGAGCTATCGATGCCACGTCACGCCATTCCATAGTCTCTACGGAGTAGAGCGATCTCCTGCGGATGCACACTCCTTCGCGTCTTACCTCAACGATGAGTCTCCGAGCACACAGGTCGCCAGGAATGCTATACCTTCCTGTCTCGGAGTCGATATCCAGCTGGTGGTCATTGCAGAACACATCTACAACATCAACTGTGCCGGTGACCTCAATATCGGGTAATGCAAAGGTGAAATACTGATTACCTCTCACCTTGAGACCGCCACGAAGCTGGATTCGCATGACAGTAGGAAAGGAAAGGAATGGAAAATCGTTGCGAATGTGAGCATCGGAATCCGCCCGCTCTACTGAATAAAGACGCCATCCGGCAGGTAAGCCTGATATCAAACTCACCTCAGAGAAGCCCTCACAGCACTCGCTTCCCCATGTTCGGAGCGTATCGGCGTGGTCATTGTGGGCAACCAAGTAGAATGGCTTGCCCTGTGGCATTTGGCTGTCTTCCACGAATCCGTCAAAGCCGAATGGCGTTGCATTGACCATTACTCTAATGGAACGCTTGGAAAGCGTTGTTCTCCATGTGTGTTCGCGGTCAGTCAGAGAGAGCCCGTCTCGCCAATCGAGGTGGGAAGGGTCGAAAATGCCCGCCTGAGTCTCAGAATCGGACAGGGGCGTTGACCATCCCTGCCAGTCCTCATAGCAATACAACGGCTCCTGTATCTCCTCGCCGATAAGCTGGAGTCCTTCGTCGGGATACTCACGATTTGATCTACACCGCAAAGAGAAACGCACAGTTTGCGCCGTACGATCTAGCACCATCGCTAACCGGAGACTACCTAGCGATCTGTAAGCCTGTTCTCCCGCATACTGGCGTGGAGGAACCATTCCGTCCCAGTGTTCGAGTTCGTCGAAAAAGGCCTCTATTAAGGCAGCGCGAACTGGAGAATCGTTTTCGCTCATGGAACAGAGAAGCTCTTTGGTGTGACGTCTGAAATAATTATGAGGGTCGTTAGCGAGCAGATAAGCGATTTCCCGGTCTGATGGGGGCGATAGGGGATCAAGACCGTTGTCAGCGAACAACAACGGTAGACTGTCGCGTTCTTCGTCTGTGAGGAGGGTCTGTGCCCTCGGCAGGCCTACATGCATCCATTCTCCGACGATATCCGCGTCGAAAACCCCCCAATCCCCGTGTCGGTCCTGGTTAGACCAGACCGCAAGATCGTCCCATAAAAGGTACATCTGGTGGAATGATGGGTACATGCCGGCCTCCGGCTCTTCGCCAAGCAGGGATCGGAGACCGGGGTAGTAGGCGTGGCGAGCAAAGCCAACATCAACCGTGTCGGCAAGAACAAATAAAGCCAGGTAGCTAAGATATGGCGGGTACTTCAAATTCCGATTTCGCCAGCCTTCGAGAGCCTGCAGGGCCTGCTGGCAAATGCCCCTGCCATGACGGGTATTCCAGGAGGGGCCAGTCTTCACGGCAGCAATGAAATTATTGAGATCGGCATCGTGCGGAGCGCCGATTTCCGTCACTACGTTCGTCGTAACGTAAAGGAAGACGCGCGTGCCGCTCTTATCTGGATTGAAGAAGCGCGCACCGATTGCATCATTCCACGCTAGGTAGTCCATGTCACCACCAAACTGTTCATCGACTGCCCGACTTGGTCTTTCGTCGCGGCCTTGACGCCGCATTTCCGTTGCGAACCCGCCCGTAAGAGGTGCCCGTTCCCGTCGTAACTGAAAACAGAATCCAAGATAGTGAGGGTAATAATGTCGCTATCGGCGAGGGTTACCTTTCGAAACCGCTCCGACTGTGTGCCGACAAGCTCTACGGTCCGAGTGCTGTCGCTACCGACCTGCGAAGTCTCTGAGCGCATCGGCTCATTGAAGAGCGAACCGAAGACGACGTGTACACAATCAGCGGCTTCCATGTTGCCGCGCGGCTTGTCCTCCAATCCGAGGTTGGCTCCTGTATACACTTGCTTCGTTCTATTGGGTTTCGCCTTGCGCGCCATATTCGCCACCCCTCATCCGAGACTTCCAGGCAGTTTCAGGCTGCCTTGTTTGATTCTCTTGGCGCAGAAAGCGTCAAGCTGGGCCTTTGCCAGCTTAGATGGCTTGGATTGGCCGTTCTCCCATCGATTTACGGTGGCGAAGCTGACGCCCAGTTCACGTGCTAGGTCTTCCTGGCTGAGGCCGAGTTGATTGCGAACCTCTTTCACCAGCGTGGGATAATCTCTTTCTTCAGGTGCCATCGACTCGTCCTCTACTTAGTGGGCACGTCGCACCAAGACTTTTTCTCATTATTGCAAACGTTATAACATTTGGAGAGCAAAATCAAGAAAAAACTGATCGGCATTTGAAGCCCAGCTCCTGCAGCTATTTCAGCCACATGCCTCCAGAATAGGACCTCACCTTGGGAAGGATGTGAGTTCAGAATGACAATAGCGAAGTCTGGCGGTCAGCTCCGCTTCCACTCGGTTCCGGTGTGTTTTTCCCATTTCCCGCCGCCGGCGAGGTCGGTGTTGAACCACTCGTCACCGAGGGACGGGTTGGGAATGGCTGTGTCCCGTTCGACCTCGGTGCCGACCCCGCGATGGATGGCTTCCCGGGCGGTAAGCCCTTGGCCGAGCCGGTCCGACCCGAGCAAGTCCCGCCAAGCGAGTGACGGTGCTCTCAGGCGCGAAACAAACGTCCGATAGGAGTCGGCATCGCGTGCTGAGCGGTAAAGGAGGAAAGATCCGTCGGCGTCGATGACGAGGCAGGGCGTGTAACAGCGCTCGAGAAACGGCCCCTGGCCCGCCCGAAAAACAGGATTGAAAGCGGCTTTGGTCCAGTGGATGCGGTCCCAGGACCAGGCATAAGCAATCCCCGCGTTTCCGGCTTCCCCGCCGGAATAGAGCATCCACCAGCGGCCGTCGGCCAGACGCTCCACGTGGCAGGAAGAAACATAGCCGTTCGCTCCCTCCCAATCCTGAGCATCGATCAGGCCGGAGAGGATCGGCGCGTTTCCATATAGCCGCCAGTCCAACCCGTCGTCCGAGTAACCCAGACCGAGACTGTCGTTGCCGCCGGTCGAGGCGATGAAGAGCATGGCGTAGCGCCAGATGAAAGGCTTGCCGGGGGCGGAGGATGGCTCCGGGTTGTACCAGAGGAACGAGGGCCCGTAGTGGCCTCGGTTCCAGACCGGTTCGCTTCCCTCGGTGACAAGATCGCCCGTGCAGGCGGTGTCTTCGGTAAACGCCGAGGCATCGACCTGGGGATTGCAGACCGCGGAGCGCAGACCGGCCATGGCATAGGGCTGGTTCGGAACATTCGGGTCCCAGTAGAGAATCCGCAGACGATCCGAGGTTTCCAGAGCGCAAACGACATGGTAGCCGCCCGCCACGATGCCCGTGACCTCTTTTTCGTTGTCCCAGTTGATGCCGTCATCGGAGAACGCGCAGCTCATGCCGTCGCCGTCTCCATAGTAGGCGATGAAATCCCGGAGGGCGGTCCCGTCGTGAAAACCGCCGGGAGATCGAAGAACACGGATGTAATAGGCCCTGTCCGCCGTAAGGGGCAGCGCATGGGGATAATGATGGTCGAAGATGACCGGCGGCAGCCCCTCGGGCGCTTCCGCGCCGGATGGCACGAGCAAAAGCCCGAGATCGACGGCCCGGACCAGGTCCTCTGTCATCGCGGGAAGTG
>CAZVLB010000002.1:0-306146 GCA_964627935.1 uncultured Ignavibacteria bacterium | reverse complement strand
CGGTTAGAGCGCACGCCTGATAAGCGTGAGGTCACTGGTTCAACTCCAGTTAGGCCCATTTTGATGTTCTTGGTGCGGCCAGGGACTTTTTTTATTGACCGCGACCGTATTTTCGGCGAAATTGATGCCGGATATTGTAAATGGGGATGTAGCTCAGTTGGGAGAGCGGCGGCTTTGCAAGCCGTAGGTCGAGGGTTCGAGCCCCTTCATCTCCATTTATTTTTTTGTTGAAATTCCCTATAGGCATCTAATGCCTCATTAAAATCCGGACTCCACTCTAGAATAATTTCCTTTATATATGAAGTGCTGTCAATTGTCTTCTGATAAAGCGAGTCAAGCAAGATTGAATCTTCAACCAGCATCCAGTTTGGATCGGATTGCCTATTGTGTGCCACAATGCTATCAAACAACAATTCCTCATTTGATGGCAAAAACCTATCAAGAACTGAAGTCGATTTTGGAATGACTTCATTCTTTAAAGCCCCACCTATTGAGTCCAATAGGCCACCTTTTCTATTAGGAGCACATGAAATCATGGAATGGACGTCCATGTTTGCCAAGTCGATAAATCCTGTGGCAGTTTTTACGCTAATCGAACTGTCTGAAGCATGCTCAACCACCCCTACTAATTTGTCCGTTGATACAAACTCCACGCTTACGACAGGTTTATAATAAACGAATAGATAAGGGCTCATCCGGATTCATCTATTGATCTGATTGCGATTAAGCTAAACTTTGATTATCTAGAATGCTCTCGTAGGATTAGGAGTTTTACACTAAGTGACATAGAACCATTTGATTCATTAGAAATTGGTCGATTTGTTTACTTTTCGGGATTCCAATTTTCACCAGCAAGTATCGAAGACACTGAGAACCTTTTGTCAATAGTTCGCGGTGGAATCGTGGCCTTTAAAGCAAAAAAAAAGAGCTTTATAAATACCATTCCAATATCCAAAAGCGGATTTCTTATAGATGGGTTTTCGTATGGTGGTAATAGCGGCAGTCCGGTCTTTACCGCCAATGATTTTCAAGGAGCTGGCAAACTGGCTGGCATGATCTATGGTCACATCCCAAGCAATGAGGGCTATAATTCTGGTTTGGCAATGGCACTAAGTGCAGATATTTTTTTTGAGGTAATAAATCTATTTGATTGACAAAGTGCCAAATTTATGCCTGTTCTGCATTGAGAAACCTTCCTAGACTAACGACTCCGTGTGAACATGTCATTTTGTTGTAAAACGACCTTATGTCTTTGCACCAAATCTTATCACAATGGCTGGCAACAAATTGTGTGAAACATATAGCGTATCAGTTACTATCCGCCGTTTAGTTGGATTTAAAATAATATGGCAGTCAACTGCGACAGTGATGTCAACGTCTCCGATGCTGTCTGGCTGATCAATTTCGTGTTTGTGGGAGGAAGCAATCCCTGCGACACTAATGGTGATGGAATTTCGGATTGTTAGATTGTCGGGCTCGCTTTATAAGGTAAGTCCGCTTTTTGTCCCAAATTAAATCTTGCCATATCTTCCGATCCTGGCGTATATTCCCGAATTGAGATGTGTACATGTCTTTGCACAAAATCCGGGAGTATAAATGCGGCCACAAATCAAATTTCTCAGTGATGAACTGATCGAAACTATCTGCTCCGAGGCAATCTCGATCTGCTGCGAAATCGGTATCGAAATCCACAACAAACAGGTGCTGGAAATGCTGGGTGATAATGGCGCCGATATCAGGATGGAAACCTGGCGGGCGACATATACCGAGGAGATGATCAACAATGCCCTCGAGGCGGCACCCTCGGATTTTAAGCTCTATGATGTTCTCGGCAACGAGGCTGTCGATCTTTCCGGCCACAATGTCAATTTTACTCCCGGCTCGGCGGCGATAAATCTGCTGGATTATGACAGCGGCAAAATTCGCAAACCGAATACTACCGATTATATCCGTTATGCCAAGCTGATGAATGGCATGGGGCATATCGCCTCGCAAAGCACAGCATTTATACCTGCCGATGTGGATGCCAGAATTTCCGACAGCTATCGCCTTTTTCTCAGTTTATTATATGGCAAAAAGCCGGTAGTAACCGGTGCCTTTACTATCGAAGGTTTTGAAATCATGAAGAATATGCAATTGGTTGTAAGGGGTTCAGCCGAAGAACTGGCTAATAAACCGTTGACTATATTCTCATGCTGCCCGACCTCGCCCATCAAGTGGAGCGATGTCACCTCCCAGAACCTGATCGACTGCGCCAAATATATGATCCCGGTCGAATATATAGCCATGCCATTGGCCGGTTTCATGGCCCCGGTGACATTGATCGGCACACTCGTACAGCACACCGCCGAAACATTGAGCGGCCTTGTTATCAGCCAGCTGTTCAATCCCGGTACGCCGGTGTTATATGGCGGATCTCCGGCTATTTTCGATGTGCGCTATGAAACCACCCCGATGGGTGCAATCGAGACACAGATGATTGACTGCGCCTACAACGAAATCGGCAAATACCTGAGCCTGCCGACGCAGGCATATATAGGTCTTTCCGATGCAAAGCTCCTGGATGCCCAGGCCGGACTGGAAACCGGAATCGGCGCAACCCTGGCCGCGCTTTCCGGTATCAACAATATCTCCGGGCCGGGTATGCTTGACTTCGAAAGCTGCATCAGCCTGGAAAAACTCGTGCTGGATAATCAAATCTGCGGTATGACCAACAGGCTCCTGAAAGGCATGGAACCGAAAGAGGATTTTCCGATTATCCCGCGCATGGAGGAACTGCTCAAGGAAAAGCATCTGTTGATTTCCGATCATACAATGAAATATCTCAATGAAGAGCATTATATGCCAAAGCCGGTAATAGACCGCGCCAACCGTTCCCGTTATGAGGAGGAAGGCAGCCAGACACTGGCGCAACGGGCTCATCAGGAAATCGAAGAAATCCTGGCAGATTATCAGCCCTCGGGACTGGATGAAGACAAGCTGGATGATCTCGTATCACTCATGCAGGCCGAGGCCAAAAAGTACGGCATGGATAAACTCCCGGATCGCGAATAATGAACCAGATCATAGAATTTGAAATAGATCAGATAATGCCGGCCGAGAAAGATATCCTGCTTCATCAGGGCATCACGCCGGATATCAAAATCGATGACACGATTCGCAATGTGCTCGATAAGGCGGTATATCTTTTCCGCAAACTGGCCGAACCGCGTGCGGTTGTCAGGGACATCTCAATTGAGGAATTCCAACGGATCTATAATATGACCGTCACCAATAATGATCCCACCCCGGTGCAGGATATTTATCCGCAGTCGAAGGCCATGGCGCTGTTTGTGTTGACAATGGGCGAGCCGGTCAGCCATAAGATCGACAGCCTCTTCGGGCAAAATGATTTCGCTGAGGGATGTATGCTCGATTCTGTGGCCTCGGTAGCCGCCGATTTTGCATCATCAGTACTCGAGAATATGTTCCACGATATTCTGATAGAATCAAAAGCCATAGATAAAGATGATATTGTTCTGTCTTACAGTCCCGGTTATTGTGGATGGAACGTTGTCGGACAGAAGGGCCTTTTCGAATATCTCGAGCCGCATAGAATAGGGATAACATTGCGCGAATCTTACCTGATGGATCCGCTCAAATCGGTTTCCGGGATGCTCATCGCAGGACCGGCGGATATTCATCTGTTCGAGCAGGAATATCCCTGCTGCGACCTTTGTGATACGCAGACCTGCAGGGATCGCATTGATGCCATTAAATCGACCAAAAGTGAAGGAGCCATATAGTGGAATTGCTCGATCAAATTTCTGAAAGCCTGCAGAAGGGGGATCATGGTTCTGTAGGACGACTGACTCGTCAGGCTGTGGACGAAGAACTGTCACCGCAGGAGATACTCGATAACGGCCTGATAGCCGGTATGACTGTGATAGGGGAGAAATTCAAGAAACACCAGATATTTCTGCCCCAGGTGCTTTTGTCCGCCAAGGCCATGTATGCCGGGATGGATGTGATCAAGCCGCTGATGATCAGGGATAATATAAAGACAATCGGCAAAGTCGTTATCGGCACGGTGCGGGGGGATTTGCATGATATCGGCAAGAATCTGGTCGGGATAATGTTGCGCGGGTCAGGATTCGAGGTGATCGATCTGGGCAATGATGTCCCGCCTGAGAAATTCGTGGAGATGGCCAAAAATGAGGATGCCGATGCTATCGGGATGTCGGCTCTTTTGACCACAACCATGACCGGTATGAAAGAGGTAATCGACCTGATGAAACAGGAGGGCCTTCTGGGCAAGGTCAAGGTCGTAATTGGTGGAGCCCCGATTACCAAAGAATTTGCGCAGGAGATTGGCGCGGATGCCTACGCATTTGATGGCATCAATGCGGTGGAGACATTAAAAGGATTTATCGGAGCAAAGTAATCATGGAAGATTTTCTGCAGCGTGTCAATTCGGGCAAAGCAATGGTCGCTGATGGAGCGATGGGCACAATGCTGATAGCTCATGGCCTGGTCAGCGGTGAATGTCCCGAATCATGGAATCTGGATAAGGAAAGCGCAATCGCGGATATAGCGCAATCATATCAAAAGGCCGGGGCGGAAATAGTCCAGACCAATACATTTGGAGGCAGTCCGCTAAAACTCGCGCCCTATGGCCTGATGACCCGTGCCACGGAAATCAATCTGGCCGGAGCCAGAATAGCCCGTCAGGCAGTCGGTGACAGGGCCTATATATCAGGTTCAGTCGGTCCCTGCGGTAAAATCCTCAAACCATACGGGGATACCGAGATTGAAGATGTCTATGAATCATTTCTATTGCAGATTTCGGCCCTGATCGATGGCGGGGTGGATGTTATCTGCATCGAAACTATGATCGATCTGGAAGAGGCCAAACTGGCAATCAAGGCGGCCCGCAATGCGCCTCGCCAGGTGCCGATCATGGCTACCATGACATTTGAGGAAACTCCCCAGGGCTTTTTCACGATCATGGGCACATCCATAGAAGAAGCTGGCGATGGCCTGATTTCTGAAGGCGCCAATATTGTCGGCTCAAACTGCGGCAATGGAATCGAAAATATGATCAAAATCGCCGCGGATTTCAAAAAAGTTACCAATGTCCCGATCTTGATACAGTCCAATGCAGGCCTTCCGACTATTGAGGGCGTCGATGTCGTATATAAAGAATCACCTCAGTTTATGGCTGATAAGGCTAAGATATTACTTGACTTGGGTGTCACGATTATCGGTGGATGTTGCGGTACGACCCCGGAACATATCAAAGAAATACGTGCTGTTGTCGAAAACTATCAAGGGAAGTAATTGGGGATAGAAAATTTATGCGCATCCTGGGAAGATTTATCAGCATAATCGGGGCGGTTGCCGTTATCTATGCCTGCTTTATACCTGTCATGCTGATGGAATTTCCTGTACCGGCTCAGAATATCGGTGGCATCAAAATCAAGCTGGAGATGCAGGTCGAATCCTCCCTTTATAAATTGGGTGATAAGCTGGATGATATAGAAAATGCAAAAATTCCGGAGATTCTGGATTATCTCTGGCTGATTTTTGTCGTCCTGGCGGGAATAAACCTGCTTTTGGCCATGAAAAAGCGATTTCCATATTTCCTGCGTCTTGTTATCGGTATCCTGCCACTTGCATTACTGACCGTGGTGGTGATTCAAACTGCTTCCGATCCGAGCCTTAAACTGGGCTATGCCGGCCTGTTTGAGGCGCTTATCGGTGGCTTCTATATCCTCGCATCCGGTACTTTAATGGTACTCATCGGTGCGCTTTTCACCATCCCAAAGCCTGCTCGGCGCCACTAAATCTAACCGGATCATAAACTACCCTGATCGATTTTATCAAAAACGGGTGGATTTTTGGAGAAATTCTAATATATTTGCGATCTTAACAGGCAATTAACTGTTATCTAAGAAGATGCAAATATTTCGATATACCAGACGTATTTTATCATAATTGATACTCAAATCAGGTTTTATATATGGCACTGACATTTAATCCGATACCCGCAGAATACCGCAGGATGAGCGATGAGGAGCTGATTGATCGCATCAGGGCCAGGAAAGCCGAACTCGGCGAACGCCTGGTAATCCTGACTCATCATTATCAGCGAAAAGAGATAGTCGGTCTGGGCGATTACCGAGGCGATTCATATGCCTTATCGAAAATCGCCGCGGGTCTTGAGGCTGAGCTCATAGCATTCTGTGGTGTACATTTTATGGCCGAGGCGGCCGATATTCTGTCATCGGATGATCAAACTGTCTACCTGCCCAACCCATTGGCCGGATGCCCCATGGCGGATATGGCCGCGATTGCCAATGTCTACCATGCTTGGGAGCAGTTGGGTGAGATTCTGCCTGAATCGAAGATTATTCCCATAGCATATATGAACACCGCCGCCGACCTGAAGGCATTCTGTGGACGGAATGACGGCCTGGTGTGCACGTCCTCCAATGCCCCGCAGGCATTTAAATGGGGCTTTGATCGCGGCGACAAGATATTTTTCTACCCCGATCAGCACTTGGGGGTCAATACCTGTAATAAATATGGCATCTCCAAAGATCAGATTGCGGTCTGGGATTTCAGGGACCGCAAGCTGGGTGGCAACTCTGTTGAGCAGCTTAAAAATGCCCGGGCTATTCTCTGGAAAGGCTATTGCCATGTTCACACGACATTTAAACCGGAACATGTCACCCGTATGCGCAAGGAATACCCCGATATCAAAATCGTGGTTCATCCGGAATGCCCCGAACAGGTTGTCGAGCTTGCCGATGCCAACGGTTCCACGGCATTTATTGTAAAATATGTCTCACAACAGCCTGCCGGATCCACAATAGCCATAGGCACAGAGATCAACCTGATCGACCGCCTAGCGCACGAATATCCCGACAAGAAGATCCTGGAACTTTCCGGCCAGACCTGCGCCATGTGCGTGAACATGTACCGCACCACTCTCAATGATCTGGCCTGGTGCCTTGAGAATTACCCGGATATCAAGCCGATCCAGGTCCGCGATGAAATCAAGGCTGATGCTCGCAAAGCGCTGTCACGCATGCTGGAAATCCAGAAATAAGCATTCCATAAGATCACATCACGGTCAAGATAATCATTGACAGCACAATCTATGATGCTATCTTTATCTTGAATACTTATAACAGGGAGGTAAATTGTGTCAATGGGCATAAAATGGTTGCCAGTGACATTGATTTTGTTGCTCCTGCTCGCATTTACACCCCTCGCTTTAACCGCAGCAAATATGTTTGGCGATGCCAATAATGATGGGCTGACCAATATCAGCGATGCTGTATTGATAATCAATTATATCTTTGCAGATGGTGATGCGCCGGATGATTTTTACTATTCCGATGTCAACGGCGACTGCCTGGTAAATATCAGCGATGCTGTGGCAATCGTTAATTATATATTCACGGGGCAGACAATACCGATCGGAACCTGTTTTCATCAGGAGATCATGGGCCAGTGCCGTGATTACACACTCCTGAATGGCTCCTATCTATTCGTCGAAGTCATCGGAAATGATATACATATCAAGCATATCAATGCGTTCTACAATTGCTGCCTTGAATACAATGTCGAATTTGTTTTCGACGGCAATAATATCACCGTCTATGAAAACAACATAGGTGATTATTGCTATTGCATGTGCTATTTCGACCAGCTCGAATCGGTGCTGTTCGATATGGCTCCGGGAATTTATCCGATTACATTGATTGGGCTCGAAGGCGATACAGTTGGAGTTGATAGCGCTTATGTTCTGGATGGCGGCGGTTATCAGGGTGCCGATGTGGGGCCCTGCGAACAGGATCCGGGCCGTGCCGATTACATTTATAATTACTATAATGGCACACTTACGCTGGCTGCCTATGATATGCTCTTCAACTGCCTTTTTATCCCTGGTATCGATATCGAATTTGCCAATGATACCATCCGGTTCAGGATTACAAACCTGACTATGGATTTCATGCCCTGTATGTGCTATTTTGATATAACCGCAGAGGTTCAGGGAATCCCGCCGGGCATCTATACGGCCGAGGTTTATCAGCAAAATATGCTCGAGGTTCCGCCTGTGCTGGTCAACAGGCAGACTCTCAATCTAAGATAACAAGCCCATGAAACCTGCACAAAAGTCGCCTGTCCACCTGGAACGGCGGCTTTTTTTATTGTTGAACAGAACCATAAAATAATTAAATTCTATGACATGAAAAATAAATGGTGCAAGGTAATAGTGCCTGTTACAGACCTGTGGCAAAAGGCCAGATTCGAATCCGGCAGAGTAAACCAGGGCCTGTTCGGCGAAATAGTCCGCATAGATAAAACCAAAGAACAATACGCTTATATCTATACCGAGGACAATTATGGCGGATGGGTTCGCCGGGATCATCTGCGGGAGATTGCCGAAAAAGAGAAGCTCTATGCCACAGCTATTGTCAAAGCGCCGGTAGCGGATATATACCGCGATCATCGTTCCGGAAGTGTGATTTCAAGGCTCTCATTTGGTTCCAGAGTAAACTACGTGAAGAAGTATCGCAAACGGATAAAGCTACAGGAACCCTCCGGATGGATCGATGTCGATAATCTTCTATTAAGCGGCTCTCCGCGTATGAGCGGGACAAATTTGCTACGAACCCTGAGGTCTTTTCTCGGCGTGCCCTATTTATGGGGAGGACGATCCGGGTTTGGCCTGGATTGTTCGGGGCTGGTGCAACTGGTTTATGGATATTTCGGTATCTTTCTGCCACGTGATACAAAAGACCAGGTACTTAATGGCAAACGTGTGGCGCAGAAAAATATCAAACCTGGTGATTTGATATTTTCACCCGGCCATGTTTGCATATCCATGGGACGGGGCAGGATTATCCACGCCAGTCTCAGGGCCGGCGGCGTGAAAATCGAATCACTGAGCCCATCAGCCGGATTGTACCGTAAGGATATCGCCGATAAAATAACACAGGTTAGGCGCGTATTATGATCCAGCCTCAGATTGCATTGCCCGGATCAAAAATCGCCGTAATCGCGCCGTGTTCATCGCCGACAATGACTGAAGTCAGGACCGGTATCGCAAAACTGCAAAAGCTGGGCTATCAGGCGGTTGATTATGTCGGAAAGATGTACGAGGAAGAAAGTGATGAAAAACGGCTGGCCAGCCTGAACAGTGGGCTTGATGATCCCGATGCAGGTATCCTTTTGGCTGCACGGGGCGGTTATGGCATGCTGCGTATTCTCGATAAGCTTGATTATGAAAAAATAAAACGAAATCGAAAGATCATCTGTGGTTTTTCGGATATGACAGCTTTGTCTCTGGCAGTTTATAAAAAAACAGGCCTGATAACACTCTCCGGGCCGATGTTGCGAACTCATTTCGGCAAAAAAACTTCAGCTCTTACCCGAAAGTCATTTACAGATCATATCGGGGGAGATTACCGTAAAGGAAGCAAGGTCAACCTAAATAAACTCAGTGCCAGGATAATCAGGGGCGGAATTGCTGAGGGAATACTTCTGGGTGGAAATCTGTCTGTCCTGAGCCGTATGATTGGCAGCAAGTATCTGCCGGATCTAAAGGATAGCATATTGTTTGTTGAGGACGTCGACGAGCATCCCGGCCGTCTGGAAAATATGCTGTCACAACTCAGGCTGTCGGGCATCTTATCTAAGATCAGGGGCTTCATTGGCGGGCAATTCAGTGGTTGTATGACTGGAAAAAAGCAAGATCAGCTGAATTCGATTAAGACTGTATTGCATGATTACCTTTATGATTACAGAATTCCGACAATATGCAATCTGCCATTCGGGCATGAAAACAAAATTATCACCTTGCCGGTTGGTTTGCGGGTTAGTCTTGATATTAGCCATGGAAGTCTCGTATACCTTGAGGATGTTGTTGTATGACAGAATATTCAGCAGAATTAATAGAGGTACATTTAAAGCAAACTTTCCGCACATCGCGGGGAGAGTCCTCATCCAAAAATAACTGCATAGTCCGTCTCGGAAATGGTATCGGTGAATGCTGTCCATCATTGCATTACGGCTATTCAGCAGAGGGATGTTTCGAGACAATCAATCAGGACGATATCAGAATCGATGATCCGCTCGAGGTGTCATTATTTCTGGACAGGCTGGAAGAAAAATACGGAGATAAGAAATCACTCCTGGCCGGTCTTGATATGGCCCTGTTCGATTATATCTGCAAACAGCTTGATTTACCATTGCATCAATACCTCGGTATTCCCGAACCTGAAAACCTGACAACATCATATACGATTTCAATTGATAAGCCTGAGAATATCGAGTCACGACTTAAAGATGCTGAGGGCTTTGAAGCTGTGAAAGTAAAAATCGGCTCCGAATATGACCGCGAGAATCTCGAGAAGATTGCTGCGCAGAATAAATATAAGATTCGTGTTGATGCCAACGGTGCATTTACAATGGACAAAATTGAGAATTTGATTCCATTCCTGAATGATCTCAATCTGGAACTTGTGGAACAGCCATTGGCCGATTCCGATCCGATACAATTACGCGAATTGCGGAACAAATTGAACGCCCCCATATTTCTTGATGAAAGTATCGTCGAAGTCGAGGATATTTTTCGTTATGTCAATGCTATCGATGGTATCAATATCAAACTGCAACGAGTGGGTGGAATTCGTACTGCCATGAAGATGATTCAGGCGGCCCGTTCTGTCGGGATGAAGATTATGTTCGGATGTATGCTGGAGACCAATATTGGCAATTCTGCGGCGGCCCGGATGGGTGCATTTGCCGATTTTCTTGATCTGGACAGTTCCTATCTCCTTGCCGATGATCCTTTTGAGGGTATAACTATTGATCACGGCAAAATCATGCTGCCGGATCGGCCCGGAATCGGTGTTATACGGAGAACGGATGATTAAAAAGATAATAATATTGCTTGCATTGCTGGCCATGGCATGCGCGCCGTCACAGATTAAACCTCCACCGGGACCACCGCAGATCGAGGTGATCTATCCCAAAGACAGCCAGTTAGTGAGGGCGGTGGATTCGACCTTCATTTTCGGCAATGTTACTCCCGGGTCAAAACTATATATAGATAATCATCGCGTGGGTATTCATCCTGAAGGTGGTTTCCTGGCATTTCTGCCGCTCAACCCTGATGATTCAGGCATTCATGTTTTTGATTTGCGTGCTGAAAACGATTATGACACCGTCCGGATTGAACTTCCGATCAAACTTCCGCAGCCATTCAAACAGATACCCTCAGACAGCCTGGCAATCCTGCCTGATTATAGGCAACCGAAAGTCTATCAGGAAATGACCGGCGGGGATCTGCTGACAGTATCATTTCGCGGCACGGCGTCATGTTCCGCACTTTATATTATCGACAGTCTGAGCGACTGGATGCCCATGTTCGAGGTGGCTGAATTTGTGACTGTGCCCGGAAGCGAAACGATATTCGGATCCGAAAATCAACGCGATTCATTGATCGGTACCGGACAGTACCGGGCAAGTATTTATATGCCCTCGGATACTGCGGTAGATTCAACCACGATCAGGTTCAGGCTCTGCCAAAACATCACTGACAGCCTGACCGACAGTGTTGCCATTGTATGTGTAGAGGATACCGCCGATGGATTGCTGAGCCTCAGGGATTATAAATCGCCACAGATCGTCGAGCTTATAGATTCGGTACAGACGATCCGCCACGGTCCCCGCAAGGGATACCTGTCGATATTTCAGCCCAAAGGTGTGCGTTTCATTGCCGATGGCAAATACAATAATTATGTGCGCTTAAATCTTGGCCCGGGTCAGCCGGCATGGATTCCGGACAGTTCTGTTATCTATCTGCCAAAGGGCACACCTCGCCCATACTCGGAGATCAAATATATACGTACGTTCAAAACCGAGAGAGGGCCGCGTGTCTCTGTGTATCTGGATCAGATGCTTCCATATCGTGTCGAGCATGATCCCCGGCTGGGTGAGATTCGCCTGCTGGTATATTATGCCACATCTGATACCGACTGGATCCGCTATGATCCGGCAGACAGCGTAATCGAGAATATCAGCTGGAGCCAGCCTCAGCAGGATGTATACATGCTCAGAATCAAGCTGGGTGATAATTATCTCTGGGGCTATGATGTCAACTACGACGGCAATGTATTGAACCTCGATATCAGCACCAGGCCTAAAGACAGGATCAGGATAAAGGATTTGAAGTTTGTGATAGATCCGGGGCACTCATCCGATCCCGGTGCAGTCGGCCCGACAGGCATGACCGAGGCTGATGCCAACCTTCGCATTTCTCTTGCACTGGCGAAAAGGCTCATGGATAAGGGCGCGGAGGTTGTAATGACCCGCTCCGGCGATGAGCATGTCGATATCTATGATCGTCCCAAAATCGCCAAAGCCCATCAGTGCGATATCTTCCTCTCAGTGCACAATAACGCCCTTCCGGATGGTGTTAATCCATTCGAAAATAACGGCACCTCGACATTTTATTATCATCCCAGTTCCATGCCATTGGCCGAGCATATCCTCTCACACATGAGTGACAAGCTGGAACTGCCCAGTTATGGCCTGTATTATGCCAATTTCGCCGTAATTCGTCCCACTCAGTACATGGCGGTGCTTCTGGAGTGCACATTCATGATGCTGCCCGAAGAAGAGTCACGCTTGCGGGGGGATGATTTTCCTGAAAAGTGTGCAGAATCCATTGTCGATGGCATCGAGGATTTTCTGGACAGCCTGGATTAATTACTGCTTTAGTGCACCTGTGATAATCCCTGAAACGATTCTTCTCTGAAAAGCCAGAAATACTAGCACGATCGGTATAGTTGCCAGGGTGGAGGCGGCGAAATGAACCTGGTACTCGATCTGCCGTCCGACAATGTTTCCAATAGCTACCGGAAGGGTTCTCATTTCGGCCGAATTTGTCAGGATAAAGGGCAGGAGAAAGGCGTTCCACGTATTCATGAATATCATCACTGTCATCACGGCCAATACCGGTTTGCAGAGCGGGGCGACTATTCCGAACAGTATCTTGAAATCCGAGGCGCCATCTATCCTCGCGGCTTCCTCCAGGTCGGAGGGCAGTTCACGGATATACTGCGAGACAAGAAATATTCCCAGTGGATTGACCAGAAATGGCAGAATCAGGGCCCAATATGTATCCAGCATACCAAAGAATTTGATCTCGAGAAACAGCGGGATCAGGATAATATGCATCGGCACCATCAGGACCATGATAACCGAAAGAAACAACCACTTCTTGAAGATAAACTTTCTGCGGGCAAAAGCATAACCGACCATCAGGCAGAAGACTATGTTCCCGGCTGATACCGCGACAGCAACAATTATCGAATTTAATATCGCCCTGGCAAAATCGGAAGATTGAAAGACCTGGCTTATGAACCTGAATGTGAAATCGAATTCGCGGATATTTTCAGCAAGTGACCTGGGCTGGAAATTCTCAGACAATGACCCCAGGATCATCCACCACATCGGCAGAAACATGCCGATAAACAACAGGCACATCAGCATCCAGATAATGATGTTTTTAAGCCGTGCGATCATTCGTAAGTCGCCTTTCCATAGCCGAATACCTTTAGCTGTATCAATGCCACGATCATGATGATGAAAAACAGCAGATAGGCCGCGGCCGAAGCCTTACCCATAGCAAACACACCGCGCAAGCCGATATCATAGATGTAATATACCATCGTGGTGGTAGCATTATTGGGCCCGCCGGAATCATTGGACATGATATAGATTTCGATAAACACCTGGAATGATTTGATAGTGTTGATCAGGATGATATACAATGCTGTCGGTCTGAGCGCGGGTAGTGTAATCTGGAAAAACTGCTGCACCTTGCTTGCGCCATCGAGTTCCGCCGCCTCATAAAGTTCATTCGGTATTGATTTCAATCCGGCAATAAAAATCAGCATATAATAGCCCGATGCGATCCAGATATCCATAAACATGATCGAGAAAAGCGCAGTCGATTCTGAAAGCAGAAATCCGCGTTCCGGTGTCGGCAGGCCGGTCATGCTGAACAGGAATTCCAGGTAGCCTCCTTTCTGGTAGAGCGATGTGAATATCAATGACATGACCACAAGGGAAACCAGAGACGGCAGGAAATAGGCTGAACGGAAAAAGATCGCCCCGCGAATCCTGCGATTGACCAGAAGCGCAAGGCCCAGTGCAAAAACTGTCGTAAACGGTATTGTTCCGCTGACGAAGACAAATGTATTTTTAAGTGAGGCCAGAAAGCGGATGTCGGAAAACAGGTCTATATAGTTTGCAATTCCAATGAAATCATATGCCCTTTGCCCCAGTGAATAATCGGTAAATGAAAGATAAAGCGAATAGAACAGCGGGAAGAGCCAGAATAATGCCAGTGTCAGGAGCCAGGGAGACAGAAAAAGCAGGGTTGAGCTTTGACCGACTTTATTCTTCATTCAAAATTCGCTCGATTTCGGTACAGGCCTCAACAAGGATAACCGCATTATCGGCCTTATGGTAAATCGCTTTCTGGACAGCATCCTCGATCACGAACTGAATCTCGACCCATTTCGGATGAACCGGTGAGGGCCTGGCGTAATTCAGCTGTTGCAGGAATACCATGGCCAATGGATTGGCTTTGTTGAGTATCTCCTGAGAGGCCTGCTTGTTTGATGGCGTAACCGATCCGGCCGCGCGATTGAATTTTAAATTTGCTTCCTTGGATACAAGGAATTTGATGAATTTCAGGGCCAGTTCCTTGTTTTCCGATTCGGCATTGACAGTCAGAAATTCTCCACCCAGAAATGATGCCGATCTTGCGCCATCCTTTTTAGGTCCCGGAATCAGACATGCGCCAACCTGGAATTGGGGGGGAGTGGCCTTCATCTTGCGCAACATCCAGTCACCCGAGATCACGAATCCAAGCTCACCTGCCAAAAATTTGTCATCCAGGTTGCGCTGCGATTCGAGATATCCGATATCTGACAGCCGTACATAGAAATCCAGGGCCTCCTTGGCCGCGATATCAGTCAGCATGCATTCATCCTCTTTTGATAACACGACACCATGATTGGACCACAAAAATGGCAGGAATTTTTTATACAACTTGAATTTTTCATAAGCATTCGACCCGAAACCATAGACCGGTGCGCCGATCTCGTTGATTTTCTGCGAATAAATGAACAGCTCTTCCCAGTTTCGCGGAGGAATTTTGGGGTCGAGCGCAGCCGCTTCCATCAGGTTCTTATTATAAAAGATCACCCTCGTGCCCAGCATCCATGGGAAGCCATAGATTTTGTTGTTCATTACCGCCGCTTCCCATCCCAGGAGAGAATCTTCGTATGGCCGGGCCTGTTGGGAGAGATCCATCAAAAGGTCCTGGGCGGCGTATTCCGGTACCCAGTCCGAACCCAGCTCGATAACATCGGCGGCAGTGCCGGTTGCGAATGATATGGTAATTTTGTCATGCCCACCCGACCAGTTCAGATCAATAAGCTCGATTTCGACGCCCGGATTTTGGGTCTCGAATTCGGCTACCAGTTCTTCGATTACCGGACGAACATCCGGGGAGGTCCAGAAATGCATAAATGTCAGCTTGTTATCCTCCTTGCCGCAGGACAATGTGAGGATAAAAGCGAGTGCCAGTATGATAATTATAGTTTTTTTCATGGCCCGAATCTATAAACAACCTTAAACCCGGTCAAGTTTGAACTTTTTGTTGACTTCCGTTAGCGGTTTTTTCATGTTCCTGATGTATGAAGGGTATTAATTGGGTTAGTATATTCATCTGCGTGCTTTTGGTATGCGGATTCTTATCTCCTTGTTATTCTGCGAGTAATTCCTCGGGGGCTGATGCCATTTTTGATATGGACAGCCTGCATATTTTTATCGGGGCGATAATAGCGATTATAATATTTCTGGCAGTGACATTTTTTGTCGGCAGGAAAGGTGTCGGGCATATTCGCAAAGTGGCCGGATTGTCCGCTGTGGACGAGGCTATCGGGCGTGCCACCGAGATGGGCAAACCGGTGCTGTTCACACCCGGATGGGGCGGGGATATTCAACGCCCGACCACAATCGCGGCCCTGAATATACTCAACCTGGTGGCCGAAAAGACCGCAGAATATAACTGTGACCTGATTTTCCCGACTCATGATCCGGTGATTATGTCCGCCGCCGAGGAAACAATCCAGAATGCCTATATCAATTCGGGCCATCCGGATAAATTCAACCCCGATAATATTTACTACACAACCTCCAGCCAGTTCGGCTATGCCGCGGCTGTGGATGGCGCGATTACACGCATTCGGCCGGCAACTGTAATGCTACTGGGCACATTCGAGGCGGAGGCCCTGATTCTGGCCGAGACCGGCAATTCCGTAGGTGCGATGCAGATTGCAGGCACAGATTCTACAATACAGCTGGCTTTTTTTCTGGTGGCCTGCGATTACACATTGATCGGTGAGGAGTTATTTGCCGCCTCTGGTTATCTTTCCGGTGATGAAAGGATCATATCCTCGATCAAGGCCCAGGATTATATGAAAATCGTGATAATTGGAATTTTGGTTGCCGGTACGCTGGCGGCGACATTCGGTTCAGATTTGATCAAAAACTGGTTAATGTAACATGAAAACCCGCCTGCCCATAATCATCTGCTTCCTGTTCGGGACATTTACATTTATACAGTATTTTTCTCCCAACCAGGCCATGAATTCGATCTATGCCGAAATCCTGGACTGGATGCAGATCATATTCGTCTTCACGCTTCTGGTAGGCGTAATTTCGGTCTTCAAGATCCATTCACTGAAAATCAGAAAACTGCAAAAAGACTGGCCCTACAGCATGCTGACAATCCTGGGAATTGTAGTCATGTCGGTGCTGGGTTTTACCTTCGGTACAGACTGGGGCTCTCCTTTCCTGTGGATATTCATGAATATACAGGTTCCGATGCAATCGACCATGTTTGCACTGCTGGCTTTTTTTGTGGCCTCGGCGGCATATCGCGGATTCAGGTTTCGTAATAAAGAGGCGGCGGTGCTTTTGATTACGGCCATTATTGTAATGCTGGGACGGGTGCCGATCGGTCATCAGATTTCTGATTTTATCCCGCAGGCGGCGCAATGGATTATCGACAATCCCTCGGTCGCGGCCAAGCGCGGGATTTTGATAGGTATTGGCCTGGGTTCGATTACCACTGCATTGCGTGTAATTCTGGGAATAGAGAGATCTTATCTGGGGGGACGGTCGTAAGTTATGGATCTAAGCAGGCTTGACAGACGCTGGATATTCCTGATTATGGCGCTGGCCATAACCATACCGATGCTTCTGAACATTACGCCTGAGGTTCAGATCACTAATGATACCCTTGATGCATACAATGCCATAGACAGCCTCGAGGCGGGGGAATACGTGATGATTTCCTTTGATTTCGAGGCGGCTTCATATCCGGAGATGAGACCGTTGGCGGCCGCGATTTTGCGCCATTGCTTCGAAAATGATTTACGCCTAATCGGCCTGGCATTATTTTCCGAGGGTACGGCGCTGGGATTCACATTGATTACAGATATGGCCCGCGAACATGGCAAGATGTATGGCAAGGACTATATCTACCTGGGATTCCGTCCGCAGTATGTGGCCGCGATTCTAGGAATGGGTGAACATATTCGCAAGGTATTCCCGGAAGATTACCTGAAACATCCGGTCGAGTTATATAATGATTTCATCGGTATCGAAAGCTATGACAACCTGCCGCTGGTGGTCTCGATTGCCGATGGTTCACTGCCGATTCATTGGGCAGATTACGCCAATGCGCGCTATGGTCAGCAAATTGCCGTGGCCTGCGCGGCTGTCATGGTAACCGCGTTTAAGCCGTATTTCGATGCGGGCCAGCTGATTGGCCCGGTGGCGGGGGTGAAGGGCGCGGCCGAATATGAGAAACTGCTGGGATTCAAGGGCGCGGCGCAAAGGAGATTGTTTACGCAATCCACCGCGCATCTTGTGATCATACTGCTTGTAATCGTAGCCAATATAGCAGCATTTGCCGGGAGGAGGAGATGAGTATCGAGGTGCTGGTAGCCGGAGTGCTGACACTGGCGATATTCTCATTTCTGTATAAGGAAAATCCGGTGTATCGTGCCGCAGAGCATATACTGGTGGGGGTCTCGGTCGGCTATTACCTTGTAATCCTGGTGGAGGAGACGATTCTATCCAAGGTTATAAAGCCGCTTTTCTGGGATGGCAGCCTGATAGTTGTTATTCCGACTGTATTGGGCCTGATGATGTTTGCCCGCCTGAGCAAAAAAAGGGGCTATATCGCACGAGTACCATTGGCGCTCTTAATCGGTGCGGGTGCGGGGGTATCGATTCCTGCTATGCTCTATGCCCGGATTATAAAGCAGATGTCGGCATCCATGCTGCCCTTATTCACTGTCAGCGGTATTGTGGTCTTTGTGGGCGTGATAACCACAATTGTCTATTTCTATTTCTCGCGTGAGCAGAAGGGCTGGTTCGGCTATATGGCCAAAACCGGCACGTATTTCCTGATGGTGTTTTTCGGAGCGACTTTTGGGTATACTGTAATGTCACGAGTTACCTTGTTAATAGGCAGGCTGGAGTTCCTGTTTACTGACTTTCTGGGGTTTCTGGGATGACCTGTTCGCGATGCGGGACACCAATGAAAGAGGAAAAACGCACGTTTCATAAGAGGAGAAAGTGGATTTGCCCCAAATGCGGTATGGTCAGGTTTCAGAAATTGATTAAAAGAAATTAATGCCCGAGCCGATTTATAAGTAAGAGGTGGTAAATTTATGCCGGATCATGAAGCCAAAATAAAAATCGGGACCTCCGGGTATTCTTTCCTGGACTGGATCGGGCCATTTTATCCTCCCGGTATTGAGCGCGGGAAGATGCTGGATTATTATGTGCAGCATTTCGATATAGTCGAGATAAATTCATCCTATTACAGCATACCGCATCCACGCATTTTCGAGAATATGATCCAAAAGGTACCGGATAATTTCGAGTTCTTTGTAAAGGCCCATAAGAGCCTGACTCATGAAAGGGCCCATATAATTTCGCCCACGCAGGATTTTATGCAGGCCCTCAGACCCCTCAGCGATGCCAGTATGCTGTCCGGGATTCTTTTGCAGTTTCCATATTCCTTTAAATATTCCGGAGAGAACCTGAATTACCTTAAGAGGGCCATAGATTTGCTTTACGGTCAGGATGTGATAGTCGAATTTCGTCACAGGGCCTGGGTTCGTGAGGAGGTCATTGATCTTCTGAAGCAGATGGGAGTGATATACTGCTCTGTGGATGAGCCGGCGCTTGATAATCTGCTGGAACCGGAGGTGTTCAGGACCGCGGATACCGGCTACATCCGTTTTCATGGGCGTAACAGCCAGACATGGTGGTCGGGCGGTGGCGAAAGATATGATTATCTTTACAATGAAAAGGAGCTGGGTGAGTGGAAACGACGGATTGATAAGCTCAAAAAAGAGACCAAGAAAATATATATATTATTCAATAACTGCCATCATGGACAGGCGGTTAAAAATGCCAAAATGATGATGAACATCCTCAATTTGAACATTGGAGCGGCTCAATGAGAAAGAAGGCATTAGGCATTTTGACAGCATGTGTTGTATCCTGCTTTGGACTGGGATTTATGAGTGGCCCGGGCGGAGCATCGGCCAATATCGGTGACAAAGCCGATCCATCCACATTCAAGGTGATTAAATCACTGCCACCTTCTGATTTTTATCCCAGCGCCCTCAAGCTTACCATGGCGCCAAAGCTCAGGTGTGCCTCTGGAATAGTGGTCGACAACAATACCGGGCAAATCCTGTATGATAAGAATGCGGATCGCAAGAGGCCCATGGCCTCGATTACCAAGCTCCTGGCGGCGATTGTTTTGGCTGAGATGGATTTCGATTTGAATGAAAAAGTTACCCTGACTCGCTGGGACGCCAGGAATTCAGCCCGTTCCAGGCTCAAAATCGGCGAAAAGTTCTATGCCAAGGATCTGTTTTATGCTGCGTTGATTTGCTCGGACAATCGGGCAATCAAGGCCCTGGCCCGTACAAGTGGCATTACATATCCCGAATTTATCAATAAAATGAATGAGATGGCCCGTCAGATTGGCATGGATTCGACTAAAGTTGTCGATCCCTCAGGTATTTATAACGCCAATATCTCCACACCACGGGATATTGTGCGGCTGGTGAATCAGGCGGTTAAGTATCCGATAATCAAGTCGGCCTTGACCTGCCAGACCTATGAATTCAGGTCGCTGAATCACAAAAGGCTGATCAGGATTGGCAATACCAACAGGATGCTTAAATCAAAATACAAAGTCGATGGCGGTAAAACGGGCTATATTTCGGCCTCGGGATACTGCCTGGCTGTTAAAATGAAGGATAATCTGGGCTCAGATATAACCACGGTCATATTGGGATCAACTTCGAATAATTACCGTTTTTCCGAGACGATGAAAATTGCGGACTGGGCCTTCAGGAATCTCAAGCGAAACTATGCGGATGGGGGTTAGATGAGTAAAAAGAAAGAAACCGAAAATCCAGAAGTCAGGCAGCTCAAGGAGATTCTCGATGGTGTCGATGCTGTCGGGACCATAGTCGAGGAAGATCTTGGATACCTGCGTCAAAGGCTATCCGAGTTGCAGGAGGCGATGGGTAAGATTCACGACGATCTGGCCGCAATAAAGCTTGATCAAAAAGTTCTGGAAAATAATCAGGGTGAAGTTTTGGAGACCCTCAGGATGCTTTCGGAGAAGCTCGACAGGCTGGAAGTGCGGGTTGTCGAAAACGGCCAGAAGAGCGGCAAGATTAACGATTATGTTGATGAGGAACTTTAGAATATAGAGCTATAATGTTGCCTATAAATAGAATAGGGCAGGCGTTGTTGTGGTGCCTGCCCTGTGTTTTTGGACTTTCACGCGTTACTTTTCGCTGACCATTTGGGCCAGTCTCTGCCATTCCGGATCTCCCTCGAATTCGGCCCGATCTTGTGCATCGGCGCGGATTTCAAATCCCTTGAAATACTTGTGGGCATCTTTTTCATCACCTTTGCCAAGTGATGCCAGTGCCATTAGAGCATATGTACGGGCACGGGAGTCTTCAATTTTGCGCGCCTTTTTGAGGTGTTTCAGTGCATCCTTATGCTTGCCCATGGCATAATAGGCTTCGCCCAGGGCAATCTGATTGTCATAGGATTTATCATCGATATCGACTGCTTCTTTGAGGTCATCTATCGACTTGTCGAACTTGCCTGTGCGCAGGTATGCGAATCCTCGTCCGCGCAACGCCCTTGTGTTTTCAGGACTGTGTTCGAGGATCAGGTCGAAGCAATTTATCGCATCGCCGTTGTGCCCCTGATGTGTGAACAGAGCGGCGGCCTTGAAAAAGTCGTTTTCGGCCTGATCAGCCTGATCCATTTTCAGATAGGCCGTGGCACGCTTGAAATATGTGTGACCGTCTTCATTTTTAGCCAGGGCCAGGGTATAATTACCGGCTGCTTCGCGCCATTTGCCCTTTGAGGCCAGCTCATCACCCATGCTCAGATATTCGGCATAGCTGATTTCAGTCGGATTATAGCCGGCATCGATCTCCTCCAACGTGATATCGACAGTTGTATTGCCATTTTCCCTGACAGTTATCGTTTCCGAATATTCCTTATAGCCCTCCATCATCACGACCAGCTTATGTTTACCGGGATAAAGGCGTGAATATGTTTTATTGGAGCTTCCCAATACTTTATTGTCTACAATTACTTTGGCATCCGGAAAGTTGGTGTTGACGGTCAAATTGCCGAAAGCAATCTTCTTTTGTTCCTTTTTCTCCTCCTCTTTCTTTTTGTCATCCTCATTGTTTTTGAGGGCGACTGTCGAGGGCTCGAGATTGAAGGTCAGCACGCGTGTTTCCGATCCGGCCAGTGAAAAACCAAACGCGGCATTACTATACTGGGGCTTAGAGGCTGAAATCGACCAGTCGCCGCTTTTCAGGCCGTCGAAAATAAACAGCCCATTGCCGTCGGAATAGATGCTTCTGCCGAGTTCATCGATTGTGACCTGAACATCGGAAAGAACTTCACCTGTACGGGCATTGATCGCCAGGCCGACAACCTTGCCGGAGGTCGGTTTCGATGCTATCTGGCGGATTCCAACCGCAACAACCAAAAGAAAAACAAGACCCAGCAATGCTGCCAGAATAATGCTTTTCATGTCGCGCGGCTTATGCCTGATCTTGAATTTATATCCGTCAATGTTAACTTCGCCGCCGTCATTAAATTTTGTCCCGGAGGGGAAGTGCAGGCGTGTGCCCTTTGCATAAGCGACATTTTTATCAGCTTTAACAGGTGACGGCGGGCTGATTATTTCGGTTTTCGGTTCCTGAGGCTCAGGTCTTTTCTTAATCAGAGGTTTAGTCTTCTGGCTTTCGGGCGGAGCTGGATCAACGGGCATTTCGTCTTCTTCCGGTTCACGGTGTTTCATGATATTCGGAATTTTGGACTGCAGGCTGGAAATCAGCTTTTCTCTTTCAGTTGAACTTACCGCTTCATCAGGAAGGGCATAGATCTTGTCGGTCGAGTCTTTAGGTTCATGCGCATCAGCTTCAGGCTCAAGGTCAAGCGGTTTATCGGGAAGTTTATGCAGGCCGGCTTTTTCCTCGAGCATGAATTCACCGTCGCTCTCATCTGATTCTATGCCAACCTGATCAGAGATGTCGGTTTTTTCGAGGCCCTCGATCGGATCATTGAATGATTTCTGTTCTTCATCCAGGTCCGCAAAATCATCAAGGGGAGATTGTTCTACTTTAATCAGGTCTTCTTCGATACCAAGACGTGTATCGTCCGGTTTTCCCCTGGTATTTTGCTGTTTTTCTTCGGGCTCATCATCTTCCAGACGTTCCCTGACATCATCGACAGTAATCGAGGAAAAACGCTCATCGTCGGGACGCCGTTCCTCATTCTGCGGTTTTAACTTGTCATCAGACATAAACTTAACCTCTTTTTTGGGACTTCAGGTCCCGCCCTTCACCATCTATGGCGATTTTGCCCGCGATTCTGTACCAGGTTAATCACTCCGGAGATAAACAGAATCCGCTATTTAGGTTATCGGAAGATATATGATGTTTGCTTTAACGCTCCAAAGTCTAAAAAAGGCATTAATTTTGCCCTGATATTATTGAACATTTTTTCGCTTGACACATCTATAACTTGAAGTTAATATTGCACTTTAATATTTGATTCCTTTTGGGAGGGAGATCTATGTCAAAGCGTTTACTTCTGGTAGTTTTTTCAACTTTTTTACTGGCCGCTATGGCTGTTTTTACCGGTTGCGATGATGATGAGAATATTGTTGTCAGCAATCAGAATACAGCATTCAAGTTAAAACCGATGTTTATGCCTACCATCATGCCTGAGGACAGTGTGGTATTCGAATTATGGGCACATACCGATACATTGGATTCGGAGCCGGTCAGCCTGGGCAAATTTTTCTGGGATGACGACAGGGCCCAATTTATGAATGAATTCGGTTTTTCGCGTTCAGATATTTTTAATTTGCCAAGGGGTATGACAACCGAGGAATATGCTATGTTGAGCGTTACCCTGGAACCGTATCCAGATCCTTCGAATGAGCCCAGTAACAGCATGATTCTGGATGTTCCAATCATAGCCGAATTTCCTATTTTGGAAATGGAGTTTGATAGTCTGCATTCAGTTTCAACAGGCTCTTATGTGTTGTCGACTCTTACCGACAACAATCTGGATGCGCTGGATGAATCGGCCAATGAAGCCGCCGGTGTCTGGTTCGCCACGCTTGAGGGCGGGGCAAGCTTTACCTACGGCAATCTGGAGGTTGGCCTGTTTATGCCGGTTATTCCTCAGGACGCCAATGTGATTTATGAATCCTGGGTGTTCAAGGAAGGTTTTCCGCGGCCGCTATCGATGGGCAAGTTCCGTCATCCGCAGTTTCGCGATTTAGAGAATCCATACGTGGACAATAAGTTTGCTCCACTGCTCCCGGGGGAGGATTTTCTCCGCAATGAACCCTCCGGATTCGATTTCCCATTGACACTTGTTGCCAATAAGGGAGATTCCACGGCTGTTTTTATCACCTTGGAACCATATCCCGATCCGTTTCCGCGTGAACCGTTCCCATTTATAATGATGTCACGCAACCTGCCGTTTTTGACCGGGCCTTCAGATGCGGTTTCAAACAGGGTTCACAAAGTGCTGGTTCTGGGCAACAGATTTTCGACGCTTCCAAAAATCGAGGTTACACGGACTGCTGCTATCAAGTAATTTAAACCTGAATTGAAATAGAGTTAATGACATAACCGGCTCATGAAAATGAGCCGGTTTAAATTAAAGTGAATTATTTCACAGGAAAGGGAAACGCATATGGACAGCTTGGGCATCTACGCCGCAATATTCGGATTCGGCGGGCTTTTGTTTGCGCTGATTCTGACATTCTGGATTAAATCCCAGAAAGTAGGCAGCGACACTCTGAAAGAGCTGGCCGATACGATTCATCACGGCGCTATGGTATTCCTGAAGCGGGAGTACTCGATCCTGCTGATTTTTATCATTGTCGTATTAGTATTGCTCGGCATATTTGTGGGTTGGAATACAGCAATAGCCTTCCTGACCGGCGCATTCCTGTCCATGCTTGCGGGCTACTTCGGGATGAACTCCGCCACGCTTGCAAATGTCAGGACAGCCAATGCCGCGGCCGAAAAGGGCCAGGCAGCAGCGCTCACTATCGCATTCTCGGGTGGTGCCGTGATGGGAATGTCGGTGGCCGCTCTGGGACTTCTGGGAGTTGGAATTTTTTATTATTTCTTCGGCACAGTTGAAACTGTCGAAACCATAACGGGATTCGGCATGGGCGCATCCTCGATCGCGCTCTTTGCTCGTGTCGGCGGCGGTATCTTTACCAAGTCCGCCGATGTTGGCGCGGACCTCGTGGGTAAGGTCGAAGCCGGTATTCCTGAGGACGATCCCCGTAACCCGGCCGTTATCGCCGATAATGTCGGTGACAATGTGGGTGATGTTGCCGGTATGGGCGCCGATCTGTTCGAATCGTATGTCGGTTCGGTTATCGCCACCCTGGTACTGGGAGCTTCCGCCACCACGGCTGTGTTGACTAAACTGGGAGCCGGTGCAATTGGCCTTGATGAGGTTCGTACCGGTCTTATGGCTCTGCCGATTCTGGTTGTTATGGCCGGTATCGTGGCCTCCATGCTGGGCATACTTTCGGTCAGGCTCTTCTCCAGGATGAACCCGGCCGCCACGCTCCGTATTGTGACTTATGTCGGCGCAATCGTGATGCTGATTGCAACCTATATCATCGTTGGACAGCTTGGATTAAGCACAAAGATTTTCTGGGCTGTGCTGACCGGTAACCTATGCGGTATCATACTCGGACTGCTGACGGAATACTATACCGCCGCGGGCCCGATCAGGAAAATTGCACGTGCCTCCGAAACCGGCCCGGCCACCAATATCATCACCGGCCTGGCGATCGGTATGGAATCTGTCGCCCTGCCGCTCCTGGTGATCTGCGCCGCTGTTTATATCGGCTACAGCATTGCCGACCTGTATGGTATCGGTATTGCCGCTGTCGGTATGCTGGCCACGATTGGTGTGACCATGTCGGTTGACGCCTACGGTCCTGTGGCCGACAATGCCGGTGGTATTACCGAGATGGCCGGCCTGGGCAAGGAAGTGCGCGCTATTACTGATAAGCTGGATGCGCTCGGAAACACCACTGCCGCTATCGGCAAGGGTTTTGCCATTGGTTCGGCCGCTCTTACCGCCCTGGCGCTGTTCTCGGCCTTCACATCGGCAGTCAGCCGTTCAACCGGACTTGAATTGACCTCGATTAACCTGATGGAGATCAAGGTCATTGTGGGCCTGTTTATCGGTGGTATTCTGCCGTTTTTGATCGCCTCCCTGACCATGACAGCCGTGGGACGTGCGGCCTTCAAGATGGTACAGGAGGTTCGTCGCCAGTTCAAGGAAATCCCCGGCCTGATGGAAGGCAAGGCCAAGCCGGATTCGCCGCGTTGTGTGGCAATCGCCACAACCGGAGCTTTGCAGGAAATGGTTATCCCCGGTCTTCTGGCCATTATCGTGCCTGTGCTGGTTGGCAAGTTCCTCGGAGCTTCAGCTCTGGGCGGACTGCTGGGCGGTGCAACGCTTACGGGTGTTTTGATGGCCCTGATGATGTCCAACGGCGGCGGTGCCTGGGATAACGCCAAGAAGTATATCGAAGAGGGTAACCTGGGCGGCAAGGGCTCCGATGCTCATAAGGCCGCTGTCGTAGGCGATACCGTGGGCGATCCGTTCAAGGACACCTCTGGTCCCTCGATGAATATCCTGATCAAGCTTATGGCCATGGTTTCTCTGGTTCTGGCCGGCGCGGGAATGTTCACCAAGCTGTAATTAGTAGCCAGACTATATATATGAAATGGATCTTGGGCCGTCTCTTAACAGGGGCGGCCTTTTAATATTATATTGACATTGATTATCTAATTTGATATAGGTTGGATCATGAACGAATATAGTGAGGAAAGCTATCATCCTGAAATGAGTGAAGTGGAACGGGCTTCCGTTGCCGATGTTTTTCGTGTTATGTTTCGGCCATCCACGGTGTTTCCACGGTTGATCCGAACCGGCCATGCCTGGCCCTGGGCCTTTTTCCTGATTTCAGTGGCAGCTATGTTGAGCCTTTTAATCGGCCTGGATACCATTCAGGCAGATATGCAGGAAAATCTGCCAACTACTCTGGGTAGCGATATTGATCCCCGGGCACTTGCCGTGTTCATGGTGATTGTTTCTTTAATTGCGATTCCAGTCAGCTATCTGATCAGCATAGTATTTGCGGCCGGGGCATTCATGTTTTTCGGCAATTTTGTCCTGGGAGGAAAAGCCCGCTTTAAGCAGGTTCTTAATGTCACCGCTTTTTCCATGGCTCCGTTGATTATCGGCCATCTTATATCCGCGCTTGTTTACATGATTACAGGCAGTCTCGATTTCAGGATGGGGCTGGATATGCTTGTGAATGAATCAATGCGCACATCCTTCATTGGTATCTGGCTGGGCATATTCAATTTTTTCTACATCTGGGAGATTATACTGCTGGTTATCGGCCTTTCCACACTGTATGGCTTCAGCAGGGGGAAGACAGCGGCCTGGCTGATATCATTGCTTTTGACGTGGCACACCTTCATAGCCATGATAATGTCATTTGCCGCGGATTTCACCTCCTCGATGCACGCTCCATTTTAGACGCAAAATATTTTTAAATAATATGCAATCAAAGTGTTTGTTTGGCTGTCTATTGTTATTGGAGCAATGAGCTTTGTAAATGAAGCTAAGAGTTGATTTTTGAAACAAATTACTATAAATTACGTCAAATTTTTAAGACGGCCGGTCGAATATACGGCTGATGGTGTTGTATACTTTGTAATGAACTTGAGATTTGTAATGGGCTGTTGCCGTTTCCCGCAAACTAAAATTGCTAATCAATGGAACCAAATGCTGCCTTTTGTCTTATACCAGAAAATAAATATTGGAATTCATAGGAGGAGCTTAAATGGGCTATAGTCTTCTAAAACATATTATCGGAGTGGCGGCAATATTGCTCCTGCTTTGTGGTTTGGCTTCGGCACAATCCGAAGGGGAGAACCTGCCGCTTTTGACACTTGAGGAATGTATTCAAAGGGGACTGGATAATGATCCGCAGATAGTCCAGGCCCAAGCCCAGATTACATTTGCCAACAATGCCCTGTGGGGGGCTGTGGCCAATTTCCTTCCATACATAACCACCGGTCTTGGTTATACGTGGAACTCGCGGCCGACACTCTATGATACTGAGGAGGTTATTGAAGCGGACACAGCATATGTTCGTCAGCTCTTTACCAATGAAAATTATTCGACTTCATTGACTATCAGCCAGAATATATTTAACGGTTTTTCGGATTACTTCAATTGGAGGGCCAGCAAGCAGTCCAAGAAATCCAGCGAGATGAGCTTCAAGAATCAAATTCTCAATACTATCTACAATCTGAAATCAAGTTACTATAATGTGCTTCGTTCCATGAAGCTGGCTGATATTCAAAACAAGGCTCTGGAAAGAAGCCAGGAACAGCTGCGTATAACCGAAACCCGCTATGAGCTCGGATCGGCGGCACTTTCGGATGTGCTCAAGGCCCGGGTTTCTGTGGGCGATGCCCGCCTCAATCTTATCTCTGCTGAAAACAATTACAAGATAGCCATGGCCCGCCTTAATCAGCTGATTGGAGAGGATATCAATCGCCAGTTTCTTGTGGATACCAATGTTACGCCACGTGAAGTCGATTATGATCTGGAAAACAGCATGGATTATGCCATGGATAACAACCCGCGTCTGAAAGCATTGGAGTATTCCTATGATGCTTCACGCAACGATGTTCGTTCGGCCTGGGGCGGGTTTCTGCCCGAGCTCGATTTTACTTACAGGGCCAGCTGGAATCAACCGGATGAATTCGTGTTTACGGATATTTACAGATCCAATCGCACATATTTCTACAGCCTGAATATCAGTTTGGATATATTCGACAGGTTCATCACCAAGCGCAATGTCTCCAATGCCAAGGCTCAGCATAATACGGACCGTTTCAATTACAACAATTTCATCAATGAACTGAAGCTTATGGTTACCGAATCATATCTTAACTTTGAAAAGGCCCGCCTGTCGATGCAGGTTTCCGAGGATAAGCTGGCCTCCGCCCGGGAGGATTACAAGCTGGCGCAGGAAAAATACTCATTGGGTGCCGCTACGATTCTCGATCTTCTGGATGCAGAGGTGTCACTGAAAACCGCTGAATCGGATGTAATCGACTCCGAGTATAATTTTAATCTGGCCGTAGCTGACCTGGAGCGCAATATGGGCGTGCGGGAATATGAATATTAAGCGATTGGAGATGTGATTTGGCCAATGGTCAATACATCGCAAAGAAGCGTAAGCGAAGCAGGAAGAAATATGTAATAATTGCGCTTATAATTATTCTGCTTGTGATTGTCATTGTCGTGGCCAGAAGCGGGGGCGGTAATGATATCTATCGTGTTAATACGGCTGAAGTCAAGACCGGGGATATAATCGCCCGGGTCAATGCTACCGGACGGGTCAAGCCCAAGGCCGAAGTGAATATTCAGGCTGAGATTTACGAGATCATAACCGAAATCCCGATTGAAGAAGGTGACTCAGTCGAAAAAAGTGATTTACTGGTCAAGCTTCGTCAGGATTCCTACAGGTTCGATGTCGATAATGCGCGCGCTATTCTGGAGACTGCCAAGGCCAATCTGGAACGGGCCGAGTCCAGCCTTGAATATTGGGATTTCAAGTACAATCAGGCACGGGAGCTTCACAGCAAGGGCCTGATCCCGGAAGAACAGCTCATCTCAACCCGTGATCAGTACATTGCCGCCAGGACATCACTGGAGACAATCAGGCAGGAGGTTAAGCGGGCTGAAATCGGCCTCAATCAGGCTATGGATCGTTATGATAAGACAGAAATTCACTCTCCCATTGAGGGCGTTGTAACCGCGCTTTACTATGAAGAGGGTGAACGAACCATGATCGCCTCTCCCAATGTGCCCGGGGCGATTATCATGACCGTGGCCGATCTTTCTGTCCTCGAGGTCGAAGTTCGTGTTGATGAAACTGATATTAAAGATGTGCGCGTGGGCCAGGATGCCGAAATTATGGTAGATGCATTCCCTGATACGACCTTTACCGGCGTGGTAACCAATGTGGGCGCATCGGCCCAGGTAACAGGCGGGAGCTTTTCTGAACAGGTAACCGATTTTCTGGTGACCGTGCAGTTTCTTGATAAGTTTGATATGATCAAGCCCAACCTGACGGCCGAGGTGGATATTATAACCGCCCGCGCTTTTGACACAAAATACCTGCCCATACAGGCCATAGTAGCGGTCGATCAGCTCCCCGAGGAAAAAGAGAAACCGGATTCAGTAAAAGTCAATACAGTTGAAGATGATAAGCTCTATGAGGGCGTTTATCTTTTCGAGGAAGGCATCGCAAAATTTCGGCAGGTGGAACTGGGTATACAGGATCAGACCAATATACAGATACTGGAGGGTCTGGAAGTCGGGCAACCTGTGATTAGCGGGCCGTATAACATTTTGAGAACACTTGAGCATGGTGATGCAGTGGAGCGCCGTGACTAATGAACTGAACTAAAAATTATGCTTATTAAAACCAAAAATCTGTGGAAAACCTACATCATGGGTACGCAGGAGCTGCATGCCCTGCATGGTGTCGATCTGGCGATAGAAAATGGCGAATATGTAGCTATCATGGGACCGTCAGGTTCAGGCAAATCAACCCTGATGAACCTGATCGGATGTCTGGATACGCCTACCCAGGGCGAATATTATCTCAATGATCAGCCGGTATCTGATCTGAACGACAATGAACTGGCCCGAATCCGCAATCGCGAGATCGGCTTTGTATTCCAGACATTTAATCTGCTTCCCAGGGCCAGCGCTCATCACAACGTCGAACTGCCCCTGATATACAGCGGGATCGATGCCTCCGTGCGCAGGGATATGGCATCCGAGGCTTTACGTCAGGTAGAGCTTCTGGACTGGGCCAGCCATAAGCCCAATGAGCTCTCCGGCGGGCAGAGGCAGCGTGTGGCTATAGCCCGTGCGCTGGTAAATAATCCATCATTGATACTGGCCGATGAACCGACCGGGAATCTCGATACAAAAACCGGTCTTGAAATAATGCAGCTTTTCCGCAGTCTCAACAATAAGGGTAATACGCTCATAGTGGTTACCCATGACCCGGAAATCGCCGAATTCGCTGACCGTATAATCCACATCCGTGACGGGAAAATAGAAAAGGAAGAACGCAGCAAACCGGCTGGTAGCAAAAATGCAGTTTAGTGACCTGATCAAAATTTCCCTCAGCGCACTGATTGCAAACAAACTTCGCACATTTCTCACAGTCCTGGGTATAGTTATCGGGGTAACATCGGTAATCGCTATCGTGTCGATAGTTATCGGCATGAATTCAAAGGTTACCGGCCTGATTAACCAGATGGGCTCTTCGACTTTTATAATCAGCAAATACGGTCCGGAAGATCATACCTCGGATGAGGCTTTTCGCGAAGCTCGTGGACGCAAGGATATCAGGCTGCGTGATATGGCCGCGATTGAACGGGGTTGTGAGCTTTGCTCGGATGTCGGCGCCAGGACGATGACGCGCCGAACAATCAAATACAGATCGGAAAAACTTAATTCGGTTTTCATTGTAGGGGCAACGCACAATATCCTGCGCATAACCGATTTCGAGATTGCCGAGGGGCGCAGTCACAATGCTTTTGAGGATGAACGCAATCGCCAGGTTACCATAATTGGCGACAAGCTCAAGCGCGATTTTTTCCGCAATCTCGATCCGATTGGCAAAACGATCAAGATCGGCGGATATGATTACGAGGTGATTGGCGTGGCCAGGCCGCGCGGCTCGATACTTGGTGAGGACCTTGATGAATTTGCCATCATTCCGTTAACATCGTTTCTCAGGAATTTCGGATCACATCGCTCGATCGATATCCTGGTCAAGGCCGAATCCGAAGAAGTCATCAATCAGGCTGTCGATCAGGCCCGCGTGATCATGCGCGCCCGTCGCGATGTCCCCTTTGCCAACAGTGACAATTTCGGTGTTACCACGGCCGATGACTGGCTTGAATTTTATGGCCGCGTGACCGGCACTGTTCAGATAGTGGCCGTGGCCATACCATTGATTGCGCTGGTTGTGGCCGGTATCGTGGTCATGAATATAATGATGGTATCAGTAACGGAGCGGACCCGCGAGATCGGCATCCGTAAATCAATGGGTGCCAAAAGACGGCATATACTTCTGCAGTTTTTGTCGGAAGCATTAATGATGTCTGTTTTCGGTGGTGCACTTGGAATAGGGTTGGGCATTCTGGCGGCCAAAATCCTCGCCGATCAGGGCGATCTGCCATTTATCATTTCGCGGGAAGCGATTATGGGCGGCATCTTTATCTCCACCGGAGTGGGGATAATATTTGGCATGTATCCGGCTTACAAGGGTTCCAGGATGGATCCTATTGATGCGATGAGGTTCGAATGATAGCGGCACTGGTACAGCTCAAAGAGGGCATTATCATAGCCCTGGATTCGATCTGGAACAACAAGCTCAGATCATTCCTGACCGTGCTGGGAGTATTGATCGGCGTGGGATCGGTAATCGGGATGGTCTCCCTGATCGAAGGTTTTAGTGCTGCTGTAAAAGGGGAAATCGAGGGTATGGGCTCGAATGCCATATTCATAACAAGATTTGATCCTAATACCGATTACAGCGAACTGGATGAGGAGGAACGCCGTCGCAAGCCGATCACCAAGGATGACGCCGAGGCGATTGAAGAAAACTGCCCCACGGTCGATGCGGTCTCGCCGCAGAACTATATCTTTCTGCCGGGTGGCAATGTGGTGAAATACCGCGACAAAAAAAGCCGCAATCCGGCTGTCTTCGGCACCTGGCCGGCTTATCAGGAGGTCAATCGCCATTTTGTGGAATATGGCCGCTTTTTCACTGAATCCGAAAACCATCGTAAATCCCGTGTGGCAGTTATTGGCAAAGATATTGCCGACAATCTATTCAGATCGCTCGATCCGGTGGGCAAGCAGATTATTGTCAACAGTGTAAAATTTCAGGTGATCGGGGTGATGCAGGAACGTGATGATCCATTCGGCGAAAACAGCGATAACTTTGTGATCATGCCGCTCGGCACCTATGAAAAAATGTATCCCTGGGAAGAAGCGCTATATCTTGTGGCCTCGGCAGAATCGCCTGGGCTGATCGATCAGGCCGAGGAGGAAGTCATCCAGACCCTTCGTCTTAATCGGGGGGTGGCCTATGATGAGCCAAATAATTTCTCGGTCTTTACCCAGGAACGTATAATCGAGCTGTTTGAGGATATCACCTCCACAATATTCACGGTCATGATCGTGATATCATCGATCGGCCTGATGGTTGGCGGGGTGGGAGTCCTGAATATAATGCTGGTCTCGGTTACCGAGAGAACCCGCGAGATAGGAGTACGTAAGGCTATCGGGGCGCGTAAAGCCAATATTTTGTTTCAGTTCCTGGTAGAGGCCGTAACATTATCCTGCAGCGGCGGTATTATCGGCATCGCCCTTGGAGTGCTTATTTCAGCCTTTGCAAGCAGCTGGTTACATGTTCAGTTTACCGTGCCGGTTTTCGGTATTATTGCCGGTTTCTGCGTAGCGGTGGGTGTGGGGCTGGTCTCGGGCATGTACCCGGCCTGGAAGGCCGCGCGGGTCGATCCGATTGTTTCCCTTCGTTATGAATAAGCCACTGTTTTATTTTGACTTAGATTGTCCATCTTTTTTATATTGGGGGCGCAGAGTCAAAAATAAGCATAAATTTTGCCATATTTTTAAACCAAAGCACGGCTTAAGCGTTTTAAATAATAGAATGTCAATAAGATATAAAAATGGAGGTGCATGTGTTGAAGCGTATCCGCTTAATTAGTCTGTTCCTGATCTTTGTGTTTGTTTTGACTGCTGCGAATGCACCGGCACAAATGGGTAACCTGCAGACAAGACCTCTGGATGAGCCGCGCTTCGATATCGATATGGCCGCTTTTAAGGCCGATGATGATGACAAGGTTCGTCTGGAGCTGTATTATAAAGTCTATAATGACGGCTTGAAATTCTTTAAAAAAGGTGAGCAGTTCGTTGCCAATTATGAGCTCAATGTGGTCGTGCTGGGCGAGGAGGATCGTCAGATAACCGGATCCTCGGTGGAACGGTTCTACCGTATCGATAATTACCGCGATACCAGAAATCCCAATGATTTCCTGATTAACCTGTTGGGGCTCAAGGTCGGCAAGGGCAAGTTTAAGGTCGTTGTCAAACTAATAGACAAAAATTCGGGCAAAATAGCTTCGCGCGAGGAAGAAATCAAAATTGAATCACTCTTTAAGGATGATTACGATATGTCGCAGATAGAGTTTATCCGCGACGTTATCCCGGCGGACTCGATACCCTCCAGGTTCGATAAGGGAGAGAAACGGATTATCCCGGCTGTGACACGGTCGTTCGGTGAGGAAATCAAGCAGATTTCCTTCTATGTCGAGCTATACAATGAAACCGACAAGAGCCCCGAGGCACTGCTTGATTATAAGATCGAAAGCGTCCGCAAAGAGGTGGTTTATGAGGACCAGTTCGAACTGACCATGGATCTTTCACTGACAAGATTTATCAAGCATATACCGCTCGAGGATTTCCTGCCCGGGCAGTACAAGATTCGTCTGCAGCTGAAAGATACTTCGGGCAAAACCCTGGCGGAACGCGAGAGCATATTTGAAGTGGCCTGGTCGCTGGCCGCCCTGGTCAAAAACGATTATGAGCGGGCGGTAAATATGCTTAAATATGTTGCCAGGAATAATGAACTGGACGAACTCCGGGATGCCCCTGAAGGCGAAAGAACTGAAGCTTTTGCCGAATTCTGGAAAGAGCATGATCCCACTCCCAATACTCCGGAAAATGAGCTGATGGAGAAGTATTACGGCCGTATTAAGAATGCCAACCAGATGTTTTCGACAATACACAAGGAGGGCTGGAAGACCGATATGGGCATGATCTATATCATATACGGCGAACCGGATCATGTTGAGACACATCCCTTCGAGCTGGAGCAGAAGCCCTATCAGGTCTGGTACTATTACGCTCTTTCGCGCACGTTCGGCTTTGTGGATGAACTTGGTACGGGCGATTACCGCCTGCAGTTCCCCTATGACGGACGGCACGGTTTTATAGATGACAGAATCGATGATTATGATTGATAAGGAGGATTTAAGATAATGAAAAAGATGGTCCTGATAATGTGTCTGGTTTTGATTCTCTCCGCAGGTTTGAGCGCGCAGGATTTCGAAATGCCGGCCTCGCGCGAGACGATCGCATCCTGGCTCGATTACGCCTCATACAGGATAGACAATAACCTCGATTTCGCGCTGGTCGAGTTTTATTACGGCCTGTTGCGTCATGACCTGACTTTTGAGGATCTGGACTCTATTTATGAGGCCACGGCCTATGTCTGGCTGGAGATATTTAATGAGAACGGCGTGGTAATAGATACACTTTATAAAAAGATCGGTACTCGTGTTGATGATCCGACTAAACTCAGCAAGACCGGTTTCAGGATACTGGATGCTCTGCAGGCCCTGATGAAACCGGGTGACTATTCGGTCAGACTGACTGTCGAGGATGCCAACTCGCAGGTGGACGGTCAGCCGTTTACCGGCAAATATGCCGAACGGCAGATCAAGATAAGCGTGCCGGATTACAGTCAACAGAAGCTGATGGTTTCCGATATCGAGCTGGCTTATAATATTACGATGCTCTCGAAGGAAGATACGCTTACGGGCGATCCGCTCGACAAGAGCTTCAGGCATGTTGTCCCGAACCCATCGGGGATCTTCATCAACACGGATTCATTGATGTACTTTTATGCCGAGATATATAACCTCAAATTCGGCAAAACCATGAATCGTGAATATCATGTCAGTTATCGTATTGAGGATGGTCTCAAGAATGTAATTGCGGACTATGGCTCCCGGCAATATTTTAAGCCGGGATCCAGTGCAGTGGTTTCATCAGCCATAGATGTCTCCGATTTACCGGAAGGCAGTTTCAATTTTATCCTGGAAGTCAAGGATGCCGAGGATGAAGCGATTGCCAGATCACAGAAGCCATTCGAGCTGCTTTACCATACCTACGAACTGGCACCGGCTGTTGCAGAAGAGAATTTTACGCAGGAAGATGCCGAGATGATGTCCAAGGTGATTCACTACTATGCCAATCCGACGGAGAAGAAACAGTATGAATCTGCTGATTTGCAGGGCAAAAAAGAGGTGCTGAAAAGATTCTGGTCCACTCGCGATCCATTGCCGGAAACCCGTCTGAATGAATTCAAGGAAGAGGTATTCCGACGCTTTGCCTATGCAAACCAGAAGTACTCTGTTAATCTGATAGATAAGAGCGATGGCTGGAAAACGGATCGTGGCCGTATCTATATGATTTACGGCGAGCCGGATGAAATCGAGTATTATCCCTCGTCGGCCGAATTGGAGCCATTTGAACGCTGGAGTTATTATAATCACCCAAGGCAGGGAAGCATCTTCTTTATATTTGTGGATGAAACCGGCTATGGTGATTACCGCCTCAAGCATTCCAATGCCAAGGGAGAGGTGACCGACTATGAATGGGAACGCCGTCTGGAACAGGCCGACCCGTTTAAATCAGGCTTTTAAAAACAGCAATATATTAAATGCACTAAGGCCGCCTTTAAAAGGCGGCCTTTTTATGTCAGCTAACAGCGTCGGTTTAACAGTACGAAGTGAGGAGATATCGCCTGTTTTCAATATTTTTACGTGTCTGGATTGACTTTGTTTCCCGTTTCAGGTTTCAAAAAATCAATGTCCTCCCATAGTCGCACGCACCGAATACCTTACCGGAATCGTATATCTTGTATTTTCACTGTCGGAGAATTCTATCGTAAATGATTTCTCGAATCCATAGGTCTTGAAATCATCGAGATTTTTCAGTTTCACTTTAATCGGCTTTGTCTCGCCGGGATCGATATTGCCTTTTGGCAATTCAATACTCAGGCATTCATCGGGATAAGAGATAAGTTTCAGATTGAGTTTTTCATCGCTCAGATTGGTAACATCCACGGTATAAAAATCTTCCATCCTGCCCATGGCCGCCGCAAGTGACGAGGGCGTCAACTGCACCAGATGCTCGAATTCGGGATCGTCTTCATAAATCAAGTTGCCCTTGATTTTCAGGCGGGTTTCATAGACCTGTGGATCGGATGTATACAACATCGGGAATTTGGCGAATTTGCCGCGACGGTTTCCGGCGGTGAATGTTATTTCCAGGTCGGTTGATTCGCCAGGTGCGAGGAGTCTTTTGGTCAAGGGTGCTTTTGTGCATCCGCAACCCGGTTTGATCCGGATAACTTCCAGTGAGTCACGGCCCGCATTGGTAAGCACGAATTTGTGCGAGGTTTTGGCTCCCCTGGGCATAATACCGAAATCGAAGCTGTCCTCGGAAAGCTGCAGCTTGCCGCGATAGGGCGACTTGTAGCCGCTCGATTTATCCTCTTTGGAAGCCACATTGCCGGCCAGGAGAGTCCCGGCCAGGATCAACAGCAAGGCGAAAATAAGAAGTAGACAGGCTCTTTTCATGTGCTTCCTCCCGTTTTGATTAACTCAGCATTCCATATATTTTTATACAGTAATGAAAATAATCGGTTTCAGTTTCATCTATACAAATAAAAAGCGGTCGAATAGAATCTATACGACCGCCGAAAATCCAATTTGTGATCAATATTACTGGCTTTTTACTTTCGTATTGCCGGCTTCGATCATATCAATGCTTGCACCCGACTTGGTTTTCAATCCGGTCGGTTTTATACCGCTCTGGCTTGTTTGCGGACTGGTCCTTTGAGCATGAGCCTGGGCCGCGGCCTGCTGATTACGGTAGCTGACCGGGATGGTGAAGCGGGTTTTGGTCGAGTCGGTAAGCTCGATAGTAAAGGAATTCTGGAACCCGACAGTGCCATGCTGATCAGGATCAATCAGTTTAACCTTGATTTCCTTGTCCTTGCCCGGTTTGATCTCTCCCCCGGGCATATCGATATCGAGTATCGCCGGGTTATTGGAGACAAGTTTCAGCTCGTATTTTTCATTCGATATATTGTTGACCTTGATCTTGTACTCATCCTCGACTTCGCCTATATTGACTTCGAGGCCAAACGGCTCAATCCTGGCTGGCAGATCAAGGGTCGTATCGCTCTCATAGATTATCTCACCACGCAATCTCAAGCGGCTTTCGAGTATGGTTGGATCAGAGGTGTACAGGCGCGGCGATTTTGAGAATCTTCCGCGACGTCCACCGCTACTGAAAATAATTTCGATATCCGTGCTGTCACCGACAGCAAGCAGCCTCTTTTTCAAAGGGGCCTTGGTGCAACCTCAACCAGGCTTGATATCGACTATCTGCAACGTGTCATCACCCACGTTTTTGATCCAGAACTGATGGCTGACTCGTGAACTGCGGGGCATATAACCGAAATCAAATTCCTCATCGGAAAGCTGCAGCTTTCCCCTGTAATGGGAGGCCAGCTTGGTACCCTGCTTACGCGGATTGTCGGTTGGCTCTCTGGGAGCAGTATCTCCCGCCAGGGCAACCGTAAAGACCAGCGCCATAATCAGGGAAAATGTGGCAGTGAAGCGGCTAATCATAGGTTCTCCCAGGTATCTTCATGAAAGTTTTCAGGTAAGACATTTTTAACTTATACAGTCCCAATTTATCAAAGTTGCAGTTTTAGTCAAGAGTATTTTAAGTTATTGTCTTATTTGAATATTCGACATTTTTACCGCTTTAATGCAGTTTTTGTAAAGATTTTAGAATCTTTGACGAAAAAAAGGATTGACATCTGCACGTATGTGCAGTATATAGCTGGTGAATGGAGAAATAGAAAGTATGATCTTCTCGATCAACCCATACCACCCGGAGCCGTCTAATCGGCGGCTCCCCAATAAACATGGATAGTTAATTGTAAGATAGAGGGTTAGGATGTATGACAAAATCTCAACTGACGAATCGGCAGAAGCAGATATACAATTTTATATCTGACCGGATCCGCAGGGCCGGATCGCCGCCCACAATTCGTGAGATCGGTCAACGTTTCGCGATCAGTTCCACCAACGGTGTCCGTTCGATTCTGGATGCCCTGATTACCAAGGGCTATATCCGCAAAAAGCCGGGTATTTCCCGCGGCCTGGAGCTTAACGAGGACCAGATTTCCAGCTACCGCACTGTGCCCCTGGTCGGATCTGTGCCGGCCGGTTTGCCGCTTCTGGCGGAGGAGAATTCCGAGGGGATGTATGCTGTGGATGAGTCCTTTTTGCCGACCGGTGATGTTTTCATGTTGCGGGTCAGCGGAGAATCGATGATCGAGGCGGGAATCAATGACGGCGATTTTGTGCTGGTCAAAAAGCAGGAACAGGCCGAGGCGGGCGAAATTGTGGTAGCCGTGATCGGGGGAGAGGCGACAGTCAAACGCTATCGTCCCACACAGGATGCGGTCATTCTGGAACCTGCCAATTCCGCTTTCGCACCGATCGAGGTCAGCCGCGATTCCGGGGAGTTCTACCTGGCTGGTAAGGTCGTAGGTTTGATGCGTCGTATGTAGCAGATGCGATCCAATTGCAAAATCATCATTTTGGGGGTTGTGATATGTATCAGGATATAGAAGACGACATAGATGTAATCGCGTTATTTGAAGGCTATAAACTGCGGCCGATAAAATTCCGCTGGAACGGCCGGGTTTACAAGGTTACGCAGGTCACCGGCGACTGGAAAACCGATGTGGGCCAGTACAAACTCAGGCATTTCGCGGTCCTTGACGATGCCTCCAACTTTTTTCAGATCTCCTATGATGAGAAAAATTCCCACTGGAAACTGACAAAACTGTGGGTTGAATAGAACTGCCGGCTGTGGGGGATGGTTAATAGTAACTGTAATCATCAAGATCAAAATCAAAAATGGGAGGGAATGTGGACAGCAAGCATTACCTGGGTTACCTGATCAAGAATAATCATGCCGCCACCAAAAAACTGATTGATGATATCGGTGATGAGGAATCGCTGGAACGGGGCGGGCAGGAGGTAAATCATATCCGCTGGCTGACCGGCCACATTGTCAACAGCCTGGGGTCAATGGTCAATATCCTGGGCGGGCAGTCGGATCTTCCACAGAAATATACAGAGCTCTTCATGCGCGGTTCGCAGTTCAACAAAGATGAAAGCGCTTATCCCTCTATGGATGAATTGCGCTCGGAATTTGATCGGCTCTATCAGGAAGCCCTGAAAGCCCTGGAAAAAGTCTCCGTAGAGGAACTGGACACAGAACGCGAAATATATCCGCGCTGGAACGCCCGTCCGGCAGAGGCTTTATTCTTTCTCTGTTCGCATGAGTTCTATCATGCCGGCCAGTTCGCCACATTGCGAAAAATCCTGGGCCGTGACAGGATGTTCGGCTAATAATGTAAACTCATGAGAGGAATTGTCTTACATCTCGATATGGACGCTTTCTTCGCCCAGATCGAGCAATTGAAAAACCCGGCCCTGCGTGGAAAACCATTGATAGTCGGGGGGGCGATCGGCAATCGCGGAGTTGTTGCCACATGCTCCTATGAAGCACGCAAATTCGGCATCCATTCCGCCATGTCAGCCGCAAAGGCGCGCCGTCTATGCCCTCATGCGATCTTCATCGGCGGCAACCTGACCAGTTATGTCTATTATTCCACTCGAATAATTGACATCCTGCATAAATTCAGCCCGATTGTCGAGCCTACTTCTATCGATGAAGCCTATATCGATATCACCGAATCATTGAATTTGTACAGGAGCGCAGTTGAAATCGCCCAGGCGATTAAGGACCAGATCTATGATACTCTCTGTCTGACCTGCTCGATTGGAGTTGCCGAAAATAAACTTCTGGCAAAAACTGCCTCGGATATGAATAAGCCGGATGGTCTGACCACATTATGGTCTCATGAGCTTGAAGAGAAGTTTTTTCCCATGCCTGTGCGCAAGCTTCGCGGTGTTGGACCGCAAACCGAAAAAGTTCTGGTCGAATGGGGTATCAGGACTATCGCTGATCTCAAAGATTATCCCCCAAAAAAACTGAAGCAAAAGTTCGGAGTATATGGCGAGCATCTTCATAAGATAGCCTCAGGCCGAAGTGATGCTCAGGTAGTGGCCTGGGATGATATCGCCGATGAAAAATCGATGTCGCATGAGCACACCCTTTATGAAGACAGTTCTGATATCGATTTCTTAAAGTCCCTGATGCTGACCCTGACTGATAAAGTCGTTATTCGTCTCAAACGTGACGGTTTTCTTGCAAAGACTGTGCGAATCCGCCTGCGTTATTCTGATTTCACCACATTGACTCGCGAAATCACGCTTCCTGAACTGATCGATGATGTCGAATCGATATACAGCACTGCCCTATCCTTGTTTGAAAAGAACTGGGACAGAAATAGTCCTGTCAGGCTGATTGGGGTGGGAGTGACCAACCTGCATAAATATGCTGAAAATCCTCAGATAGATTTGTTCAATGAAAATATGCGCAGAAAGAAGCGTGATTGTGGCGATGTTGTCGAGTCGATTCGTGATAAATTCGGCAAGTATTCGATCATGCGCGCAGGTAGCCTGCCGTTCCGTTCAGACTACTAAATAGGGTCTTGTATTTCTTGACTAATGGGGCAATTTTCGTATCTTCCCTGCGGAGGTTTTTATGAGTGAATCAACAGTGCCTTTTTCCAAAGAATTTATAACCGAGTGGCCCTTTTCCGAGGGCGCTTTGGGACTTACAGCAAATATAATCAGGGAGATATTGAAAGTCTCCTCCAAGCCCGGAATTATCAACTTCGCAGGTGGTTTACCAGCCGCTGAACTTTTCCCGGAAACTCATCTAAAACAGGCTACCGAAAAGGTTTATGAAAAGCACGGCCCCAAGGCTCTGCAGTACTCGCTTTCACAGGGTATCCTGGAACTGCGCGAATTGATGGCCGAGCGTTTTTCGACACCTCAATACAAGATCACACCGGATATCATTCAGATTACGACTGGATCCCAGCAGGGCCTGGATCTGATCGGCCGGGCATTCCTGAATCCGGGTGATTATGTCCTGACTGAAGCGCCGACATATCTCGGTGCACTGAGTGCCTGGAATTTCTATCGCGCCAGATATTGTACTGTGCCGATGGATGAGGAGGGCATGATTGTTGATTTGGCCGAGGAACAGATCAAGAAATGCAAGCCGAAACTGATCTATGTCGTGCCCAATTTCCAGAACCCGTCGGGCATAACCATGTCACTCAAGCGTCGTGAGCAGCTTGTTGAACTGGCCGCCAAATACCAGATTCCGATTGTGGATGATAATCCATATGGTGAACTTCGTTATTCGGGTGATGCGGTGCCATCGCTCAAGACAATCGGCGGCAATGCCGTTATCAGCCTGGGAACATTCTCGAAAATCATCTCACCCGGAATAAGGACCGGATGGTTGACAGCCTGCCCCGAGGTTGCTCGCGCGATCGAGAAAGTCAAACAGGGTACCGATTTACATACGGCCACATTTACTCAGTACATGATTTATGAGTACATGCTGGCAGGCCATCTGGATAAGCATATCGAACTTATTCGTGATGCCTACAGGAAACGTCGCGATGTTATGATCAACACGATGTCCAATGAATTCCCGCAGGAGGTCAGCTTCACTCGTCCTGAGGGCGGCCTGTTCCTGTGGATCACGATGCCCGAGGGTGTCAGTGCAAGCGGGCTTTTCGACAAGGCGATTGAGGCCGGTGTGGCATTTGTACCCGGCAAACCGTTCTTCCCGCATCATGATAACGATCGCTGTTTCCGTCTCAATTTCTGCCATCCCAGCGAGGATAATATCATGGAGGGTATCAGAAGGCTGGCCACTATCCTTTAGATTGACATTAAGCAAATTCCACATATTTTTAAAAGGGCCTTTTATAAGGCTCTTTTTTTTATTGATTGCTCAGTATTTATTCGTAAATTAGCGCATTAATCAAGGACGGGAATATGAAGAAGATTAGTTTTATAAAGATGCATGGCCTTGGTAATGATTTTGTCATGCTCGATTTTTGGAAGAAGCGGCCGGTCGGTTTTTCTGCAGGTAAGGTTGCAAAAAGGATATGTGACCGGGCCAGTGGGGTGGGCGCTGATGGTTTGATTGTGCTTCTGCGCGGACGCAAAAATCCGTTTCGGATGAGGGTCTATAATGCCGATGGCAGCGAGGCGGAAATGTGCGGCAATGGCTTCAGGTGCCTGATCAGGATGATTCACGACCGCAAATACAGCTTTGATCGCTTTTTGCCGGTTGAGACCAAAGCCGGGATCATACAGGGTGAAATATTGAAGAAGAGCAAACATGATTTCCTGGTGCGGGTGGCTATGGGTCGGCCGGAGTTCGATTTGAAAAAAATCGGTGTTAAATCTCGCAAAAAAGAGTTCCTGCGCGATAACCTGAAAATCGGACGTGATTCACATAAGGTCAGCATCGTATCCATGGGCAATCCTCATGCGGTTTTATACCTGCGCAGTTTTAATCTCGACTGGCGTGATCTGGGGCAGAAAATCGAGAATCATTGCATGTTCCCGCATCGCACCAACGTGGAATTTGCGAGAAAAATTAATCGTAAGAAGATAGAGCTGAAGAGCTGGGAACGGGGAGCGGGGGAGACCATGGCTTCCGGTACCGGTGCCTCGGCAGCTGTGGCTGTCGGAATAAAAAACGGACTTCTGGATCGCAAGGTAGCCGTGCAGTTCGAGCTGGGTACGCTCATGATTGAGCAGGAACCTGAAAATGGAATAATTTACAGCACCGGGCCCTCGGAATACGCCTTTGAGGGAAGCTACTTTCCCGGTTGATAAAAACATCCATGAACAGATTTATTGAAGAAGATATACTTGAATTGCTTTCAGAACCCTCGGGCTTTTCGCACGAGCAATTGCTTGGTATGCTCAAGCCGCCCAAAGAGGAATCATTCGGTGATTATGCATTCCCGGCCTTTGCACTGGCCAAAAGCCGCAAGATGCCTCCGCCCAGGATTGCCGAAGAGATTGCGGCTGAAATCGAGGGCAGACTTCCTCACAGGACAATAAAATCGGTTAATGCCGTTTCCGGCTTTGTCAACTTTTCCGTCGATCCGGTTTATCTGGCCTCAATTCTGTTGCCCGAAATACAAAACAAAAGTGAACAGTACGGCAGTTCGAATATCGGTCAGGGCGGTAATGTGGTCATCGACCTGTCCTCGCCGAATATTGCCAAACCGTTTCATGTCGGCCATCTTCGTTCAACAGTTGTGGGTAGCTGTATCTACAGGATTTATGAAAAAATCGGATATAACTGCGTCGGTATCAATCATCTGGGTGACTGGGGCACGCAATTCGGCAAACTGATTGTAGCATACAAGCGTTACGGTCAGGAAATCTCATTTGATGAAGAACCGATATTCGCATTGCTCGATCTTTATATCAGGTTCCATAAGGAGGCCAGGGAGAATCCGGAACTGGAGGATCAGGCCCGCGAGGAATTCCGCAAGCTGGAAAAAGGTGACCCCGAAGCGACCAAAATATGGAAGATGTGCCTCGATTACAGTATGGAGGAATACCGCCGCATATATGACATCCTGAATAGCACCATAGATTACAACACCGGCGAATCATTCTACAATGACAAGATGGAGGATGCAATAAAGCTGCTGGAGGAAAAGGGCCTGACAGAGATCAGCCGTGATGCCCTGATAGTCAATCTGGAGCAATACAATCTTGGGGCGGCTCTGCTTAAACGTTCTGATGAGGCGACATTGTATCTTACCCGTGATATCGCCGCTCTTCTGTATCGCAAAAAAACATTTGAGTTCAAGAAAATGCTCTATGTCGTCGGGTCGGCGCAGGCTTTTCATTTTCAGCAGCTGTTCAAGATCATCGAGCTTATGGGATATGACTGGCACAAAGACTGCCATCATGTAGAATTCGGCTGGATAAAATTCGGCAAGGAGATGATGTCCACCCGTGAGGGTAATATTGTATTTTTGAATGATGTGATCGATAAGGCTACCCAGCTCGCCCATGAGATAATTCTGGATAAGAATCCGGAGATGGAGGATATAGATCAGGCCGCTATGGATATCGGTGTCGGAGCCATTATCTATGCCGACCTGAATGTGCGCCGCAATCATGATATCAGCTTTGACTGGGATGATGCGCTCAATTTTGATGGCAACACCGGGCCGTATTTGCAGTATACCCATACCCGTCTGGCAAGCCTGGAACGCAAATACGGACAGCCGATTTTATCCGATGTCGACTTTTCATTGATTCATGAGCCGGAGGAAAAACAGCTCCTGATGGCATTGTATAAATTCCCGCAGAGGATAAAACAGGCCGCCGACGAGTTCGAACCATCGATTATCTGCACATATCTGTTTGAGCTGTCGCAGTACCTGAACGGCTTCTACCAGAAACATCGTGTCATCTCGGATGATCCAAAACTGAGCAGGGCGCGTATGCTTTTAATGCATGCGGTCCGTATTGTCATGGCCGAGGGCCTTAGGATTCTGGGTCTCAAGGCAATGGAGAAGATGTAATGCCCAAAGATAAATCAAAGATACAAATAAAAAATATACCCGCTTCCAAACGTCACACATTGAATGCAATCGCTTACGCCGTATTAAATGAATCAGAAGCGGTTCTGGTTAATCCCTATCCGGCATTGAATGCGGGGAAATACAACAGCCTGCTGATCAATATCGGTTATCAGGTTGAATATCAGAATCAGGGGTTGAAGATCAGCAGGATCGAAAAGTCTGATGGTCCTGTTCAGGATGAATATGCCATAGATGATACAATCGCCCTTATGGCAGCCCTGCGCTATAATATCCCGGTCAGATTTCATAAGCATTATGATGAGGATATGGAAAGGCGCATCCTGGCCCTGAGACGTCTGGGAGCAAAGTTCAAACCGGAAGATTCGGAGAACCCATCGAAGTACATCCATATAGATTTATTCAAACCTGCCGGCATTAAGTTCAGCTTTCAGAAAACCAACTATCAACTGGCCGATTTCATATGCCTGGTCAATATCCTGGGATGCATGAAATCGGAGCTTCTTTCAAAATTCGATCTATCGGAATATGTCGAATATTCAGTTTATCCTTTTCGGTTAAGCCTGATGGATATGATTCGGGCCGAGGATGAGGGCGATGAATTGCAACGTCGACTCAGGCGCCTGAAATCATCCAGGCAGGAAAAGTCATATCATTACAAGCTTGAGTTCAGCAAAGACAAGATCGAAGAAACGATTGTGTTGCCGTCGGACCGTCTGATACTGGCATACACTGCCGTCGCCGGTATAGTACAGGGTCATGAGGAGATCCGCATCAACGGAGGTAGGGCCTTCGAGAATGACAAGAGCCTGATCAAGCTCTTCGCCAGATTTGGCCTGTATGCCGACCAGAAGAAAAATGAAGACAATAGCCATGATTTCATTTTCCAGGGGGGGCAATTCAGTGGTAAAAAGATCGATGAAAAGCTGATTATGTCCGCTCCATATGCATTCGGGCCAGTCGCACTTCTGGCTGCATTTGCGTCGGATAAGACAATCCTGCGCGGGCTGCCGGTATCCAGCTCGCTGTGGCAAAGAAGAATTGATTCGATTTCTCAGGTTTTGGCTGCCGCCACTGTGCGTGTGGGTGAAATCGAGGATGGCCTGATTATCGAATCGGTACCGGAATTTACGGACGTTATTTATCGTAATTATGATGATCATTATTTGAAGCTGATGCAATTCATGGCGGCCTTTTTGATAAATAACGAACAACTAAAATCTGAATTCTTCGATTTCAATAAATATTACCCGCATCTCCAGGGCTCGCTCGAGCCCATCAAGTCCTCTGCAAAATCCCTTGCCAGCTAATTGATTTTGGCCTAACTTCCTTTTTTTGCGGAAAGGAATTCTGTTTGACAGACATCAGAGCGGAATTAGCCGACAGCCGTCGACGGCTGGTTACAGAGGGCTCACTTCACAAGGCCTTTTTCGTGCTGGCAGGTCCGGCAGTTGCAGCCATGTCGGTCGAATTTCTATTGGCTTTCACCGATATGATCTGGGTTGGAAAAATCGGTGGGCCGGTGCCGGTTGCGGTGGTGACCTCCAGCATGTTTTCGCTCTGGATTGTCTGGTCGCTGGTATCAACAATCAGCACAGGGACTGTTGCTGTTGTCTCCCGCCATTTCGGCCGGGGAGATTATGAGCAGGCGCAGCATGTGGCCTCGCATGCCATGGGATCGTCGATCTGGTTCGCCGCAATTGTTACCATTGTCGGGGTGGCCGTGGCGCCGGTGGCATTTCATATAATGCAGACATCGGATGAGGTAACTGCCGGCGGAACGATCTACCTGCGCATAAGACTCGCCAGCGCGATCATCTTCATCTTCCTGGAGGTGCTCGGATCGGTATTCAGGGCCAGCGGCGATACCAAAACACCGATGATCATAATGTTTATCGCCGTCGGGGCCAATATAGTGCTCGATCCATTGTTGATATTCGGAATCGGGCCATTTCCGGAAATGGGTACGACCGGAGCCGCGGTCGCCTCGGTTGCGGCATCGGTCATTTCACTAATCACTGCCCTGCTCTTTCTCAAACGCGGCAAATTAGCGCTGGATATCGACTGGAATGTTTTTCGCAAAATCGACCTGAAAATATTCTGGAAAATCGTCAAAATTGGCATCCCGCTTTCAATTTCCGGCGTCCTGTTTTCATTGATCTATTTTTTCATCAACAGGATCGCGGCGCAATTCGGCGATGCTACCGTGGCGGCAATGGGTATCGGCAACCGTTGTGAATCGATTTCGTATTTAATCTGCTTTGGCGCTTCGCTGGCAACCGCCACTCTTGTCGGCCAGAATCTGGGTGCAAATGATCCGCAACGGGCGGAACGCGCCGGATGGTGGTCATTATTTTATACAGGTATTTTCACCGGATTAATCACAGCGCTTTTTCTGCTAGTGCCGGAATCTATTTCGAGGATATTTATCGATGATCCTGCGGTTGAGCCAATGGTGGTTGATTACCTGATGATAATCGGTGTTTCGCAGATATTTATGGCGGCGGAAATTGTCCTGGAGGGAGCCTTTTCCGGCGCCGGCGACACCATGCCGCCCATGCTGATAGGAGTGTCATGGACTCTGCTGCGTATTCCCATGGCCTATTTATTGTGTTTTACATTCGACCTGGGCCCGGCCGGTATCTGGTATACCATATCGGCCACAACTATAGTCAAGGGCACGATAATGGTGCTGTGGTTCAAGCGCGGCAAATGGAAATCAAAGCAGGTCGATTAGCTTGACATTGTCTTTACAATCGGCCATATATCAGGCCGGAGGATAAATGCGCAAAGTCGCCTATATATATCATCAGGACTATCTGCTTCATGCACCCGAAGAGTATCATCCCGAAAATCCACAACGGCTAAAGGCGGTGCACCGGGCGGTAACCGAGAGCGGACTGGTTGAAAAGATGGTCCGGATAACCCCCGAGAAGGCTGACAAAGAGGATATCCTCTTGAATCATTCACCCGAATATTTTGCGCGCGTGGAAGCAACAGCCGGACGGGGATCGGGGCATTTTGACCCGGACACATATTACTGCAAAGATTCATTTCATACCGCTATGCTTGCGGCCGGTGGTGTTATTCAGGCCGGCAAAGGTGTGATAGATGGCAAGTTCGACTCGGCTTTTTGCGCCATACGTCCGCCCGGACATCATGCCGAATATGATCACGCAAAGGGATTCTGCCTGTTCAATAATATCGCTATACTGGCCAACTGGCTGATAGAGCAAAGGAACTTTGAGCGAATCGCCATATTGGATTTTGACGGTCATCACGGTAACGGCACTCAACATTCATTTTATCACACAAATAAAGTCCATTTCTGCAGCATTCATGCCTATCCATTTTACCCGGGTACAGGAGCGGCGGGCGAAATCGGTCGTGGAGAGGGCCAAGGCTATACATTGAATTTCCCGCTTTCATACATGGCCAATGATGATGATTATGTCGGGCCGATCAGGGATGAATGGGTTCCCGCCATGGATGATTACAGGCCGCAGATATTGCTCCTGTCAGCCGGATACGATGCCTTCGAGGATGATCCTTATGTCAATTTGGGAGTGACTCTGGAGGGGATCAATCAGGTAATGAGAATTGCGAGGAATGTTGCGGACCGCCATTGCGATGGAAGTATTGTCTCAATATTCGAGGGGGGATATGACTTGAATTTTATAGCTGAAGCTGTTATAGATCATATAAAAATACTACTGGAGTAAAGATGTCAGATAAAATTGTCAGATTTGAAGCCGAGGGGAAGATTCGCTGGGGAATTTATGACGACAGCCAGGATAAGATTACCGAAATAGGCGGTGATCTCTTCGATGGCTGTTTCCACCTGGATGACACCTATAAGTTTTCGGAGGTCAAACTCCTGGCGCCGGTTGTACCGGAGAAAATCATATGTGTCGGATTGAATTATGCCAAGCATGTACAGCATTCCCAGTCAGCAACCGAGGCGCCCAAAGAGCCGTTGCTGTTTATGAAACCGCCCAGCTCATTGATTGGCCACGAGGACACCATAGTCTACCCCGATTTCGTGGATCGTGTCGATTATGAAGCCGAACTGGGTGTTGTGATCGGCAGGAAGCTTCGCAAGGCCGGTCCCGAAGAGTGCCGTGAGGCGGTTTTTGGATTGACCTGTGTCAATGATGTCACCGCCCGTCACCTGCAGAAAAAGGATGGTCAATGGACCCGGGCCAAGGGTTTCGATACATTCTGCCCGGTGGGGCCATGGGTTATAACCGGTGTCGACTGGTCAGATTTAAGCGTGGAAGCCTTCCTGAATGGTGAACGCAAGCAATATGGCAGGACCAGTGATATGATCTTCAAACCCGAAGTTCTGATTTCTTTTATTTCACAGGTAATGACTCTCAAGCCGGGTGATCTGATTTCCACCGGTACGCCGGAGGGGATTGATCCAATGCAGGTTGGAGATAAAATTGAGGTCGTGGTAGAAAATGTTGGCAGACTTATAAACCAAATAGGAGAATAAAAATGGGAGGAAGAAGCAAGGATTCGTTATGTGTTCATGCCGGCGAGGAAAAGATGGAATTCGCCGGTGCGGTGGTTCCGCCGGTATTCAACACCTCAACCTATGTTTTCAAGAACATGGAAGAGCTAAAGAAATATGTTGAAGGCGACAAAAACTACTATTTGTATTCGCGTTATACCAATCCAACTGTGGAAGCCGTGGAGCAGAAGCTGGCCGCCCTGGAAGGCGGCGAGAAATGCCTGATAGTATCATCTGGGCAGGCGGCCGCCTCGACAGCGGTGTTTGGTCTCCTGCGCAAAGGTGATCATCTGGTGGCTACACCGACTTTATATGGAGGTGTTTTTGACCTCTTGTCAAAAATAGTGCCGGGCACCGGCCTGGAGGTGACATTTGCCGATGACTCATCAGTGGATGCAATCAAAAAGGCGATCAAACCCAATACGAAAATCATCTATACGGAAACACCCACAAATCCCAATCTGACTGTTGTCGACCTTCAGGCCATGTCAGAGGTTACCAAAGAGGCCCATGCGATAATGATCGTGGACAATACATTCGCCACACCGATAAATCAGAATCCGTTGGGATTGGGTGCGGATATAGTGGTGCATTCGGGCACAAAATATCTGGGTGGTCATTCCGATCTTGTATGCGGCGCAATTGTCGGTCCGCATAAATATATGCAGCAAATCTATGAATATCGCAAAACAGTAGGTACAAATCTTGACCCGGGTGCGGCATTTCTGCTCCTGAGAGGCATGAAAACACTGGCAATTCGTGTTGAGAGGTCCTGCAGCAATGCCATGAAAGTGGCCGAATTTCTTGATAAGCATCCCAAAGTGCGTAATGTGCGCTATCCCGGATTGCAGTCATCGCCGCATCACGAAATGGCCAAAAAGCAGATGAGATCATTTGGCGGCATGATCTGTTTTGAGATTGATGGCGGCCTCGATGCTGTCGGAAAAGTAATCGAAGCGATGCAGGTATTCATCCATGCCACCTCGCTGGGTGGTGTGGAATCGCTGGTTTCTATCCCGATTCTGACATCGCATATTGCCTATTCCAGGGAAGAGCTGAAAAGAGCGGATGTCAATGATGGCATGATTCGGCTTTCCTGCGGCATAGAAGCGGCAGATGATCTAATCGAGGACCTGGATCGTGCACTTAAGCAGGCATGATCGATTCCGGCATATATCAACTTTTGATCCGGATTCCCGATAATTGCAAAATCAAAATCGGGAATCTGGGTCAAATTAGATTTGATAAGGGACTCTATATATACACCGGCAGCGCCGAGAAAAACCTGCGCCATAGACTGGCCCGTCATTTTCAATCCGATAAAAGAATGTTCTGGCATGTTGATTATCTATTGCGACATGGCACTATAGAGGCATATCACGTTGAGCACTTTGCTCCGGGACTCGAATGCATGCTTAATTCTCGGACCAGGGAAGAATATCCCCAATCACAATTTGTAAGCCGCTTCGGATCATCGGACTGCAAATGCCCCGCACATTTAATATTTCTGAATGAATATTAGGCGCTCTCGATTAGCATAAGCGTATAATCTTGTGGATTAATTTTTGTTGAAGACCGGTAAGATGGGCTGTAGATTGAATCACATGTCAGGCAGATTATTTCATGCTGTATTCATATTGATGCTGGTTATGTCGGCAATACTCTCCGCCGAGGAACCTGTCATCCTCGAGAATGCCGACAGCTCACGCATCAGGATCCTCGAAGATTCCATCATGACATATCTTTACGGCAACGTACGTTTCCGTCAGGGGCAGAGCCTGATTCAGGCCGACAGCGTCTTTTTCTCAAGCAATGGCTACTACCGTTTCATGGGCAACACCATGTTCAGGGATACCATTCGGGACATTTATACCGAGTCGATGACCTACAATTCCGAGGAAGATGTTTTTCTTGGAATTGGGGCGGTGCGCATGATCGATGAAAGCGAGAACATGGCCCTCGATGGTGACACGGTGAGATATGACAACAAGACCAATGTCCTGACCGTTTACGGTAATCCATTTGTCGTTTTCAACCGTGATGATCCGACCGCAATGATTGAAGTCAGCGCGGACACATTGATATATTATTCCGAGCAGAAATTTGCCGAGGTATTTGGCGATGTGGTGATCATCAAGTCAACGCTGCGCGCCAACTGTGGCAAGGCGGTGCTGATGCCCGACTCCAATCTGCTTGTTCTGATTCGTGATCCCAGGGCCTATCAGCTCGACAATACTGTCAAAGGCGACTCGATGACAATCTACCTGCAAGATGAACTGCTGGACAGGATCGACATCACCGGCAGGGCAGAGGCTGTCTACCGTCAGCAAAACACTCCCGGCGACAGCGCATTCACCGAAAGCACACTGGAAGCCAAAAATATTCAGTTCCAGTTTGAGGACGAGGAACTGGACAGGATCGTGTCGGCGGGAAACAGCTATTCGGAATTTATACCTGTGGCCAATGATACAATCGCGGCAGGCAGAAATATAGCTTCAGGGGATTCAATAAAACTGCATTTTCAGTTCCGCCGATTAACCGAGGTTGAAATTATAACCTCAGTGCTGGGCAAATACTTTTCAAATCCAAAGCTGGACACTGCCGGCATGCAGGTAATGGCGGATACTATCAATTATCAATCGGATTACCTGAAATACCGGATAGGGCAAAGCGTGATCAACCTGCGGGGCAACGGCCGTGTAACCCATCAGAATGTCGAACTTGAGTCTCATGATATCCGCTATAACACCGCCCGGAAAGTTGTCCGGGCCGATGCTGTCTGGAGAGTCGACCAGGCCGGAGATTCGACCTATTTCCCTGTCGTACTCAGGGATCAGGCAGATGAAATCTTTGGTGAACGGCTGGCCTACAATGTCGAAACCCGCAAAGGCAAAATCAAGGAATCGGACACCAAGCTCGAACAGGCCTATTATCACGGTAATGTATTGCGCAAGGAATCTGACGATGTGCTCTATGTCAAGGGCGGGCAGTATATACCATGCGAATTTCGCGACGCCAATTTCTATTTCTATTCCAATAAGATGAAGCTGATACCGGATGACAGGATAATCGCCAAGCCGATTGTGCTCTATATCGAGAGGATACCCGTATTCTATTTGCCTTATTTTGTTTTTTCTATCAAAAAGGACAGGCATTCCGGATTCACGCCATTCCAGATTGGCAATTTTGAACGAGGCAGCCGCTTCATCAATAATCTCGGCTATTACTGGGCCTTGAGCGACTATTTCGACCTGGAAACGACCCTGGATTACAATGATGAGGTCGGCTTTACATTTAATGCCGGCGTCAGGTATGCTCTCAGATACAGATTCTCGGGATCGATTTCCGGCTCTTATGCCCGCGAATCAGATTTTACATTTCAGGGAGAGAACAAGCGCAGCCGTTGGCGCCTGGAGATGAGCCATCAACAGACAATCTCGCAAACTGCAAGTCTGAATGGGCGGGGAAGCTTTGTTTCCGATGCGCGCTATTATAATGACAACTCCACAAATCTCGAAGACCGGCTGAACAGGAATCTGGAATCACAGTTGAACTTCAGGCAATCATGGGGCCGGGTATCATTTACATCAGTTGTCTCCGGTACCAAAAACCTGGATGACAACAGCACAAGCTACAGCCTGCCGAGGCTGTCGCTCAGTATACCATCACGTCAGGTTTTTCCAGCAGAGCGATCTGAAGAGAAAAGATGGTTCAACAGCCTGGTTTATTCATATAGCGTGAATTCCCTGAATTCTCTCAGCCGCAGCGGACCGGATACAGCCCGCACCGAAAGGCATTATGCCAATGTCCGTCACAGTTCCAGTGTGTCGATGCCGACCACTCTTTTGAGATATCTTACAATCAGCCCGTCTGTCAACCTGACTGAGAGCTGGTTCTATATATTCGATACCGATCAGAGCAGTGAACGGGACCTGATGAGCGAAACCGGATTGCGCAGGTTCAGCTATTCGGCCGGAGTTGGGGCCAACACAAGGCTCTACGGACTCTTCCGTCCTCCAATAAAAGGAGTAATAGGCCTGCGTCATGTGCTTACTCCCAGCGTATCATTCTCTTATCAGCCTGAATCGGATCGTCATCAGGAAGAAGCCTCATATGCCGGAATCGGATCCGGCGGTTCGGAACGTCAGACCATGGGACTGAGGCTCAGTAACCTGTTTCAGCTAAAATATAAAAGTGGTGAAGAGGAGAAGAAGCTCGATCTGTTTACCCTGGATTTCTCAACCGGCTACAATTTTAAGTCCGAAAGCTACAAATGGTCTGATTTGAGCACAACCTTGAACAGCACCACAATCCCTCATCTTCAGTTCACATTACGGGCCACTCATGATCTGTATGACCGTGATGAACAGAAACTGGATATCCTGGGCGCTGAACTCAGGAGTTTGTCATTTAACACTTCGTTTAACTATGGCGGTGATTTTGCGCCGGTTGGATTGTCATATGAGGTCGACAGCATGGGGCGGATTATACCTCTCGAAAATCCGAAGAAAAACCCCTGGCGGTTCAGCTTTTCACACAACTACTCGGAGACAAGAGGGTCATTTGGTACAAATATAACTCATACTCTCAGAATGAGTAGCGAGTTCAATTTAACGCAGAACTGGAAGGTGTCATTCAGCCAGTACTACGATGTGCGCGATAAGAAAGTAGTCGACAGGTCGTTTGCATTTCACCGTGATATGCGTTGCTGGGAGGCAGTATTTCACTGGATCCCCAATGGCAGCCGTAAGGGATATTATTTCCGAATTAACCTGAAACAGCTTCCTGATGTCAAGCTCGAGAAATCAGAATCGGGTGTCAACAGCCCCTTCACCGATCCGTTCAGATAATGTCAGATGCCCCCCAGAGCCCGAAAATTAGGCATTTTTAGATAAAATTATTGTTGACTTGAATTGCTCAACAATTTTAACTGTTAATGTAAGCCATCAAAAAACCAAATCTTTAGCAAGGGAGATTGCTTATGACCAAAGAGCAACTGGTCGAAAAAATTGCCAAGGATGCCAATATGACGAAGGTCCAGGCCCGCAAAGCCATGGATTCATTTTTCGATGGCGTTACCAGGTCATTGAAAAAGGACGGCAAGATCAGCTTCGTCGGCTTTGGCACTTTCACGGTTTCCAAAAGGAAAGCCCGCACCGGCAGAAATCCGCAGACCGGTCAGCCAATTAAAATCGCGGCTGCCAAGGTTCCCAAGTTCAAAGCCGGTAAAAAACTGAGACAGGCTATCAAGTAGGTCCTGTAAAGCTTTGGATGGAGGCAGCCTCTCATTATGGGCTGCCTTTTATTTTTTGTTGACGGGATTTTAATCTGTTTTAAATTGGATAATGTATGAAGGCGCTCGCAAAAATTCCTCCTCGCAGGAAAGAGGAGATATTAGGGCTTTTGCTTTTAACCTGCGGGATTCTGGTTTTCTTCTCGCTGGTATCGCATTCCACCGAAGATGATTTCCGTATCACCGGGGAATTCGGTTTTTCATTATTTGAGATCATCCCCAATAACTGGGTCGGGCTGGTGGGAGCCGGGCTGTCATATCTTCTTTATTATACTATAGGATTTCTGGCATTCTTTATCCCGGTCTATGCCGTTATCTCAGGAGTCAAATATTTATTCCGATGGAAACTCCCTCAGCTTCGCAAAAAAGTCTGGTACACATTCCTGATCATTTCGGCACTGGTAGTGATCCTGAGCATCCAGTATGTTCATCGCGGCGGACATATCGATTTTATCAGTACTCCCGGTGGCGCACTGGCAATCGGATTGGCCAGCTTTGTACTGAGGCTGTTCGGGACTGTCGGGACTATATTTATTTTCGGGGCCCTGATGCTTTTCTTCTTCTTTATGCTGATCGAATGGCGGCCGTCATGGTGGGACAAGAAAATCACAGCCATTCCTGCTAATGTGCGCACAACAATTATGGGATGGTTCGGGGTTGGCAGCAAGGCCAAAACCAGCGCAAGAAGCAAAAAGACGACAGCCACAAAATTCAGGTTCAGCAGATTGCTCGAACCGTTCAGGTCGGCTTACAGCAGTATTGTATCACTCTTTACCCGTACCAAATCAGTCGAAAATGAGGTGGAAGAAGAAGAGATCGATGATAGTTCTCAGGATGATCAGGGTAAATTCACCGATCTGTTCGAGAAGATATCCGAGGATCGCGGTATCCGGTCGGAAGTCAAGCCTGCCGATGAGAACGATCCGGATACGGAAAAGCTGCTGGTCAAGATGACCCGCCGGGCCGAAGATGGTTTTGCTTTACCCGATTTCGAAATGCTGGATGATAATCCTCAGCCGGATCAGGCGATCAGCAATGCCGAGATGAATCTGGTGGCTGATCAGTTGCGTGAGACACTGGAGACATTCAATATCAAGATTGTCGACAATAGGATCGAAAAATACCCGGGGCCGATTATCACACGCTATGAGTTCAAACCGGCACCCGGAATCAAAGTCAATCAGGTCATGAACCTTTCCGATGATCTGGCGCTGGCTCTCCAGGCTAAAAGGATCAGGATCATTGCGCCTGTACCCGGCAAGGCGGCAATCGGTATTGAAATTCCCAACCGTCATCCACAAATGGTTTTTCTGAAGGATGTGCTCAAAGATAAAAAGTTTAAATCAAATAAAGTGATTCTTCCCATGGCGCTGGGGATGGATATCTCCGGCGAACCGTTTGTAGCAGATCTGGCGGCCATGCCTCATCTGCTGATTGCCGGTGCAACCGGCAGCGGCAAGTCGGTCTGCATGAATGTCATTATCAGCAGCCTGATATTCCGGCATCATCCCAAGAACCTGCGCTTTATCTTCATCGATCCAAAGATGCTCGAACTTTCGGTCTACGCCGGCATCCCGCATCTGGAACGGCCGGTCATAACCCGTCCCAAGCAGGCCGAACGGGTGCTCAATGATGCCGTGGTGGAAATGGAAAACCGCTATAAAAAGCTGGCCAAGCTGGGTGTAAGAAATATTGTGCAATTTAATGTTAAGGTCAAACCTGATGAGCGCTTGCCATATATTGTAATCGCTGTTGATGAGCTGGCTGACCTGATGATGTCTCAGCAATCCGGCCGGATTGAAATCCTCCTGACTCGTCTGGCCCAGATGGCCCGTGCGGTCGGGATTCATCTGATTCTGGCCACCCAGCGTCCCTCGGTGGATGTTATCACCGGACTTATCAAAGCCAATTTTTCAGCCCGAATAGCATTCCAGGTGGCCACGCGGATTGATTCGAGGACTATTCTTGATGGCAACGGCGCGGAAAAACTTTTGGGCAAGGGAGATATGCTTTTCCTCGAACCGGGCCAGGCCGAACCTGTTCGTATTCATGGCGCCTATATATCCTCAGAGGAAACTGCGCGACTGGTTGACACAATTAAAGTACAGGAAGTTGATGTCGAACGGATCGATTCCATGACCGAAGAAGCGACCAAGAAACGTGCCCTGGTTGATGAGTCCGATCCGCTCTTAAAAGAGGCCGCTGAGGTTGTGATCAGGCACAAACAGGGTTCGGTATCACTCCTGCAAAGACGGTTGGGAATCGGCTATCAACGGGCCGCGCGTCTGATCGATTCGCTTGAGGCCAAGGGAGTAGTAGGGCCCTATGATGGCTCCAAGGCACGTGAGGTGCTGGCCGATCAGACATTTCTTGAAAATTTCACATCCAACCCCTGATCAACTTGGTTGTATAACAGATATATGAAAATATTAAGCTATAGAAATTTGCTTTCAGCTTTACTGGTGATAATCTTTCTGGCAACCGTAGCTTACGCGTCTCAAGAGGATAAGCTTCTGGCAGACATCGAGAAAAGGCTGAAAAAGATCGAAACACTGCAGGTAGATTTTGAACAGGAAGTCGGCTCGGGCGTCTTTGCCACAGTGGACCAAACCAGCGGCAAGATATTTCTGACCTCTGATGACCGCTTTCGAATCGAAACCGAGGATCAGGTGATTGTCTCAGATTCTGTTCTGTTGTGGGTCTACTCAGTGGATAATAAGCAGGTTCGCATAGATTCGATCAAGAATGTCGATGACCTGGTTCGTCCCTCGGAATATGTGTTTTCTTTTAAAGAGGGATATGATGCCGATCTTTTGCATGACGAGGAATGTGAATTCGGCCCATGCTATCAGATCGTTCTGACATCCAGGGACCCGGATAATTTCATCAAGAAAATGACGCTTTTCATAGATGCCCAAACATACCTGACCCGGCGCGCGGAATATCGCGATATCAACGGCAATCTGGTTACTATCCGTTTCAGTGATTACAGGATTGACAAGAAAATTCCTCCGCAGATATTCCAGTTCAAAACCCCTAAAGGCGTGGAAGAAATCCGCCTGCCGTAACCATTATGAAAAAAGTATATCTAAAAAACCTCGGCTGTCCCAAAAATGAGGTCGACGGCGGCATATTGCTTAATCTGATCGAGCAGAAGGGTAACAGGCGCACCGATAATCCCGAAGAGGCGGATATAATAATTGTCAATAGCTGCGGATTTATCGATGCCGCCAAGGAGGAGTCGATTAACGAGATCATGGATCTTGCGGTGATTAAGAATAAGCGAAACGCAAAGCTGGTTCTGGCAGGATGTCTGGCGCAACGCTATAAACATATTGTCGAAAAGGAGATGCCGGAGGTAGACATGGTTGTTGGTATCGCTAACCTGAGCAATGCACGAGATAAAATTCTGGGCCTTGACAAGGGCAAATCCACAGATACGATATTAACCAAAAAATACCGCGAATATAAAGTCATTTCGGAAAAATATGACAGGCCTTACGCATATCTCAAAATATCCGACGGCTGCGATAATTTCTGCTCCTATTGTGCAATCCCGTTGATCAGGGGCAGGCATCGTTCACGTCGGATATCGGATATCGTCAATGAAGCCAGGGCTATGGCAGATCATGGTGTCCGCGAGCTGATTATAGTGGCCCAGGATATTACTCAATATGGTCTTGACCTGTATGCCGAAAGACGGCTGGCAAAGCTTCTGGAAAAGCTTGAAAAGATCGATGGAATCTCATGGATCAGGCTCCTTTACACTCATCCGGCGCATTACTATCCCGAATTGATAGATCATTTGGCCACCGGAGGTAAGGTTGTGCCGTACCTGGATATGCCGCTGCAGCACATCTCCGATAAAATGCTCAAGAAAATGAATCGCAGAATCAGTTCTAATCGGATCAAAAAGCTGATAGAAGAGTTGCGCGGCAGAATCGACAATGTTGTGCTCAGAACCACCTATATAATCGGATTTCCGGGCGAGAGTGATGATGATTTCGGGCAACTGTGGCAATTCCAGAAAGATTTTGCAATCGAGCGGGTGGGTGTGTTCCCATACAGCCATGAGGAGGACACAAAGGCCTATAAAATGGGCCCTGTAGTACCTCAGGAGGCTGTCAGCAAACGAATCGACACCTTGATGACCCTGGTCATGGATCAGTCGCTGGAACGTAACAGCACGCTTCTGGGAAAAAATATAGAAGTTATAATTGATGAATTGAGCAAAGATGGTTATTTTATTGCCCGACGATATGATCAGACACCTGAGATCGACGGTTTTGTGAGGGCGTTTGGCGATTTCGAGACAGGCCGTTTCTACAATCTCAAGGTAACCGGAATTGAGGCCTATGATCTCGATGCTGAAAGCTGGAAGGAGTAGAATGTGCCGGCAAAGCTGAAGACGATTAAGACCGCCGGAATGGTTATTTCCCGTCCGGTGGCGTTTGTCCTGGTTTTGATTTATATGATCCAGTCGCTGGGCCTCTTATACCTGATTTATGACAAGTATGAAAATGAGCGTACTATATTTCGTCAGCAGCAGCAAATCAGGGAGCTCAAGGAAAAGATCATCATCCAGGATATTATCGAGGATTTTCAGTCCGATCTGGGCAAAAGTGAAGTCGGCCGTCTGACCGAAGCTGTCTACAGCGAAAGCCGCAAATACGGCTACGATCCATTGCTTCTTCTGGCGGTGATCAAAACTGAAAGCTCATTTAAAAAAGATGCCGTCTCACATATGGGCGCCATGGGCCTGATGCAGATGAAGCCCTCCACCGGCGTTGATGTGGCCCAGAGGAGGGGAATTGACTGGACCGGCAAATATGCCCTGTTTGATCCTAAATATAACGTTCGCCTGGGCAGCCTGTATCTATATGAGCTGATCCTCAAATTCAAGGACCTGAAACATGCTATCGTAGCTTATAATCTGGGAGAAACCGAGACAAGACGGCGGCTCAGATCGGATCGGCCACTGCCCAAGATGTATCTCAAGCGTGTACTGGCCAACTATAATGATCTGAAGGAGAAATATGAGGGTTAAGCTGTTACTGGCCTCAATGTTAATCTTTCTGTTCTCTTTTCCCCTCGCAGTCCGGGCGGAAATTCCCAGCAATGAAAGTTTTGTAAGATCGGCTTTCGAGGATATGCTGGACAGCATGATCGCAGGTCTACCGGCTGGAGATCAACTTCTCCTGAAATTTGAGTGTGTAGAATGTCCGGCTGAGTTTTTCCGCAATATTATTATCGCCAGGCTGAAACAAACGTCCTCCGAAGTGTATATTGATAATGGCAACAATAGTTTTGACATATTGGAAATAAATCTATATAATTCAAACTTTTACTACGGTCGATCAGGCGCATCGCTATTCTCGAAAGGGAACCTCAAACGGCATTTCGGAGCCGGCATGAATGCGCTCATGATTGGCCAGGATAAAAGGATTCTGTGGCAGAATCAAATCCAGGACGAAGTTTCCGAGGAGATTGACTGGGATAGTGCTGAAACTGTTTTGAAAAGAGAGAATGGTCTTTTTCGGGCCCCGATCCCGGAATCGAACCGCACCAGGATCTGGGAACCGGTTTTGATAAGTGGTCTGTTGGGTGGCCTGGTTTATCTTTTCTTCGCATCACGCTAAAGAGAGGTCTAAATGCGTTATCTGGTAATTTTATTGCTCCTGCTCACTCTGGCCTGTGCCGCCGGCCAGGTGAAGATGTTCGACACCGACCGCGACCAGTTCGAGTATGCGCGCAAGCTTTATCGTGAGGGCAATTATACATTGGCCGCAGAAGCATTCCAGACCGTTATCTTCCGTTTTCATGGCACCAAACTGGCCGATTCGGTGGCCTTCTATATCGGCATGTCCTATTTCAACAACGAAGATTATATACTGGCTGTGGGCGAATTCAAACGACTGATAGCCAATTATCCCACATCACCACTGGCCGACCAGGCCATGCTCATGGCCGGGCGCAGTTACTTTGAATCGGCGCCGGATAATATCGGTCTTGAGCAGGATGAGCTCAAAGACGCCGTACGTACACTCGAAAATTTCCAGGAGGATTTCCCAAATTCCGCCTTCCGCCAGAATGCCCGCGAGATACTCGATTCGTGTTATGGGCGCATGGCTCATAAGGACTATCAAAACGGTGAAACCTATTTTCGCATAGGCGATCTGCGTGCCGCACGGATCTATTTCGAAGATGTGGTGACCACGTACCAGATACCCAAATGGCGCGCCAAAGCTCTATACAGGCTGGCTGAAATCGATATCAAGCAGAAAGAATTTTCCGATGCGCGCGATAAGCTCAAGAACTTCCTGAACGCTTTTCCGGACCATGAATGGGCAGAAAAGGCCCGCGGCAAACTTGCCGACATGGAAAAGAAAATCAACGAGCAGAAACAGGAGCAGTTCAGCGATGAATGACGAGGCTAAAAGACTCGGTATATTAGGCGGCTTATTCGACCCGATTCACACGGGACATATCGGAATAAGCCATTTTGCTATGCGCCGGCTTAATCTTGAAAAAGTCCTGTTCATTCCAACCTATGAACCTCCTCATAAAGAAAAATTCTCCAGCTATGACGATCGCAAAAATATGGTACAACTGGCAATCGGAGATATTCCCGGATTTGAGTTGTCGGAAGTCGAAAAGGAAATCGAGGGACCTTCATATTCTGTCAACACGTTAAAGAAATTGCATGAAATCTACCCGGAGTATGAGATTTACTTTATTATCGGATCCGACAATCTGGGGAAGATGGAGGAATGGCATCGGCCGGAAAAAATATTCGACCTGGCTCATGTGGTCATGGCTAACCGTCCCGGCGATGATCAACCCGAACAGAGCCGCTTCGAGGAACGCATGATCAAGATCAAAATGCCACCCATGGATATTTCATCAACCGAGATCAGGAATATGGTGCGGGAAGGCAAAGCGATCGACAAATTCGTTCCACCCGATGTTGTAAAGTATATCCGCACGGAAGGATTGTATGTCCGATAATACTTTGATTTTAATCGATGGTTCGGCACTGGCCTACCGTTCTTATTTTGCATTTATCAGAACTCCGCTATTCAATTCCAGGGGCGAAAACACATCGGTGACATTCGGTTTCCTGAATTCTCTCTTCTCACTTTTGAATAAATATGAGCCTTCTCATCTGGCAGTCGTCTTCGATACCGCCGCGCCGACTCACCGGCATGAGATCTATAAGGAATATAAATCAACGCGCGCCAAGATGCCCGAGGATATGGCCGATCAGCTTCCACGCTTGCATGAGGTGGTCAAGGCTATGAAAATCCCCCTGCTGATGCAGGATGGGGTAGAGGCGGATGATATTATCGGTACGCTGGCTCGGCGGGTTGCTCAGGATAATTATGATGTGAGGATTTTGACATCGGACAAAGATTTCAATCAGCTTGTAACAGATAAGATCCATCTGCTCAAACCGCAAAAAACCGGATCTGAACTCGAAGAGATCGGCCCGAAAGAAGTTGAGGAAAAAATCGGAGTGCCTCCGGAAAAGGTTATCGACCTGATGGGCCTGATGGGGGACAGCTCTGACAATATTCCCGGCGTGCCCGGAGTCGGACCCAAAACAGCCCTGAAATTGATCGATCAGTTTGGCAGTATGGATGAGGTCCTGGCCAATGTCGATCAGATCTCGGCCAGGGGGGTGCGCACCAAAGTCAGCGAAAATATTGAAAATGCACGTCTTTCCAAAGAGCTTGTAACCATCCTGACCGATGTTGATATCGATATAAATCTGGCGGATTTGCAAAGACAGGAACCTGATGAAGAAGAACTGACTAAGCTTCTCAGCGACCTGGAATTTCACCGCTTCATCAAAGAGCTCTTTGGTGAAAAAGATTTACAGAAGCAAAAAGAGGCAAAAAAAAAGGAAGTTGAGTACCTGACTGTTGAAGATGACAAGACGGTCAAGGACATTATCTCTCGGATAAAGAAGCGCGGGGAATTCACAATAGATACCGAAACGACCTCGCTTACGCCCATGAATTCTGATATCGTCGGTATCTCAATCTGCCTTGATGAGGGCTCGGGATGGTATCTTCCACTGGGCCATGAAAAGGGCAATAACCTCGATCTCGATAAGACGCTGAATTTATTCAAGCCGGTTCTTGAAGATGAAAAGATCAAAAAGATCGGCCAGAACCTGAAATATGATTATCAGGTGCTGGTCAATTATGATGTTCACATGAAGGGCATCGCTTTCGACACCATGATTGCGGCCTATCTCAATAATCCCTCCTCGCGTCAATACAATCTTGGCCGGCTGGCTATGGAACATCTAAACTATACCATGCAGCCCATAACCGACCTGATCGGATCGGGCAAGAAGCAATTGCCGTTTTCTGTGGTTCCAATTGATAAGGCGACATTTTATGCAGTTGAAGATGTAGACATATCATTGCGAATCAAGAATGTGCTGGAGCCAATGATTGAAAAGGCCGGCATGAAAAAGCTCTTCGATGAAATCGAGATGCCCCTGGTCGAGGTCCTGGCCGAGGTTGAACTTGCAGGTGTCAGGATTGATTCAGATTTCCTGAATATGCTCTCTGATGATATGCAGACCAAAATCGAGCAGAAGCTGGCGGAGATATATGATTACGCCGGCTATGAATTCAATGTCAATTCCACACAGCAATTGCAGGAGCTCCTGTTTGTACGCCTGGGATTAAAGCCCAAACGCAAGACTGAAAAGAAAACCGGCTATTCCACCGATATGCAGACTCTCGAGGAACTGGCCAAAGAACACCCGTTGTCGAAAATAATACTTGATTACCGTCAGCTGAGTAAACTCAAAAGCACCTATATCGATGCCCTGCCTCGTCTGGTGAATAAGCGCACCGGACGGGTTCATACATCATTTAACCAGACTATCGCGGCCACCGGCAGGCTCTCATCATCCGATCCCAATTTGCAAAATATCCCGATTCGTACCGAAGAAGGCGCGCAGATTCGCAAGGCCTTTGTGCCCCGTGATGAAGATCATATATTGCTTGGCGCTGATTATTCGCAGATCGAGTTGCGCATCATGGCCCATATCTCAGGCGATGAAAAGATGATCGAGGCATTCAATAATGATCAGGATATTCACAGCCGTACTGCCTCCGAGGTTTACGGCGTTCCGATAGATAATGTCGACGCCGATATGCGGCGCATGGCCAAGACCGCCAATTTCGCCGTCATCTATGGCGTTTCCGCCTATGGCCTTTCGATGCAGTCGGATATGACAGTCAGCGAATCGAAACAGTTTATCGACACATATTTCGCACGTTATCCAGGGATCAGAAATTATATGGAAACGACCATCGAACAGGCTCGTAAGGATGGTTTCGTTTCGACCCTGTATGGACGCCGCCGCTTTATTCCCGAAATTAACAGCCGCAACCGTAATGTGCGCCAGTTTGCCGAACGGACGGCCATCAACACGCCCATTCAGGGCACGGCCGCGGATATGATCAAGGTGGCCATGATCGAGGTCTATCGCAAGATCAGGGATATGAAGTCGAAAATGATTCTGCAGGTGCATGATGAGCTTGTTTTCGATGTGCACAAGTCCGAACTCGATGATATCAGGCAGATCGTCAAGGACACAATGGAATCCTCGGTCAAGCTCGATGTCCCGGTCAAGGTCGACATGGGCACCGGCGAAAACTGGCTGGCATGCAAATGATGCAATAAATAGAATGACTTCCGCTCAAAAGACAATCCTTCATATCATTCTGGTTTTAACATTGGTATTTTATGCACTCGGGCTCTTCATGCCCACTTACTGGAATTGGGCGGTATTTGGCCCTGAGAGTTTACGCATAGTTCAATTGGCCATTCTCTTGCTTGCATTTCTTTTGATAATTCTTCAGCAACCTGCGGAATCACTCTATTCAGAACTTGCCGATTTGATTCGCAATGCTTATAACTCATTATCCGCGTTGCCATCTGTAGCACGGTTCATACTATGGACAGCAGTTCCTTTTGCCGCATTCTACCTGCTAAAAACTGAGGTTCATATCTACGGCGATGCCCAGAATCTGATTGGAAGTATCATAGACGGCAAGATATCATCCCCCCTCTACAATCGTATCGGGCTCGTGATGCAATTGATTGCAAAGATAACAGGGGTTGAGGGGGGCAGCCGTGAAACCGCGGCCGATTTCATTGCAATCATTTCGGTAATATGTGGTGCTGTCTTTGTGTTTTTTGCATGGAAATCAATTCTCCTGTTACTTGATAATAAGAATTCCGCAATTGCGTATTTGGCCCTGATCTCATCAGGATTTATCATACTATTTGCGGGTTTCATCGAAACCTATCCGATCATAATTGCCTGGCTCGCAATCTACATATACTATTCACTAAAGACAACTCAGGGTAAAGGCAATCTTCCGATCCTCGCGCTACTATATCTGATCGGGATATTCTGGCACCTGTGGTTTATAGCTTTTCTGCCATCGTTACTTTGGATCATAAATCAAAGATTAAGGCTCATCGGAAATCAGCTACTGATTATATTGAGCGCTTTGTTTCTTCTTGCGGTATATCTCGGCGGGCAATTCATTGCCAGGGGAGATTTTACGTTAACTATCCCATTCCTTCCAAATGAAAACACCGCTTACTGGCTGTTTTCACCATCTCATCTGCTGGATTTTTTCAACCAGCTCATCATAGTTGGCCCAACCCTGGCAATCGCAGGATTAGCGCTCATTATTGCCGGAAACCGAGATGACAGTAATTCCAGACTACTATTGTGGGCTGCAATTCCTGCACTGTTTGTATCCTTTATCATCGACCCGCATATGGGCGCGGCACGCGATTTCGATCTGCTCTCGATGTTTGCATTTCCCCTGATCCTCTATGCGGTATATAAAATTACCCGGGGCAATGGAAACAAAACCGCCTATCTTCTTATCCCCGTATTCTTGTTTAACCTGCTTCATGTGGCCGGGGTTACCTATATCAATAAGCATGAAGATAAAGCTATCGAGCGGATAGTTGCCATATCGCTGGATGATGCGCATTATCAAAATTCATATCACGGAGGTAGCAGGAATCGCCAGTTCTCAGTCATCCTGTCAAACATTTATGGGCGCGACAGCCTTGCCGCAGAATTCGCAAAGCGTCTGGCAGAAAGTGATGATTCCGGGCCATTGGATATCATGAACCTCGCTAATTACTATTACAATCAGGAGAATTTCGAGAAGGCGGCTCATTATTATGGCGAGGTTTATCGGAATTATCAACTGCCGCCCCTGAATCGATTTAACTACGGGCGTTCGCTCCTGCTGACCCGTCAACCTGCCAAAGCGGTGCCGATTCTAAAGCAGACACTTCAGGACACGGCATTTATTGATCTTTACTATTTCCTGGGAACGTCATTTATGCTCACCGGACAGCCTGACTCCTGCCTGAAATATTTTGAAATCGGGCTGGCCAAATTCCCTGATAAAGCAGTCACATTGAAAAAGTACGCCGAGTTTTTCGCCGCTATGGGCATGAATAATCTTGCGGGCAGTTATATGGCCCGGATAATTCCACTGAATCCGGGTTCGACAGAACTCCGCAGGGAGGTAGCCCGGTTGTTCAACAAAGCCGGCATGCCCGATTCCGCGCAGTATTACATGAACTTAGGCTCAAATTAGGACTGTTAATATTTTGTTGATTTTTGCTTCAAACCTGCTTGACTTTTGCGTAATATATTATAAAATGTAATGAATGGCTCTTCGGGGTGAGGCGAAAATCCTCAACCGGCGGTTAAAGCCCGCGAGCGGAGCGTAAACGGTTCCGCAGAAACTGTGAAATTCAGTTGCCGACGGTCAAAGTCCGGATGGGAGAAGAGAACCAGCTGGCGATATAGCTACAGGTATATCCTATCCGAGTTCGTCTACCCCAGAGCAGAAGCTTTGGGTTTTTTTATTGGAGATAGAGAAATTGAATGATGTTGAACTGATGAGACGAGCTCTGGCCCTGGCTGAAAAAGGCCGGGGGTATGTCTCACCCAATCCTATGGTGGGGGCGGTAATCGTCAAAGACGGCCATATTGTTGGAGAAGGCTATCATCAACGTTATGGCGAAGCTCATGCTGAGATCAATGCGATCCGTGATGCACACGATAATACCCGTGATGCAACCCTCTATATCACATTGGAACCCTGCGCCCATCACGGCCAGACCCCGCCCTGCGTGGATGCGGTGATCAATGCCGGATTCAGGCGTGTGGTGGTTGCTACTGCCGATCCCAATCCCAAAACCAATGGCAGATCGATTTCACGTATGATGGATTGCGGAATACAGGTCGATCTGGGAGTTATGGAAGAGGAGGCCCGCCGTCAGAATGAGGTCTTTTTTAAATACATCACAACCGAAATGCCGTTTGTGATTCTCAAAGCCGCCCAGACGCTGGATGGCAGGATTTCCGATGGCAGCGGGCAATTGAAATGGATCACCGGTGAAGAATCCCTGAGATTTGTGCATGAGCTCAGGGCCGGTGCCGACGCGATCGTTATCGGCGCCAGGACGGCGATTATGGACAATCCTCAATTGACGGTACGTCATATCGAGGGGCCCGATCCGTTCAGAATCGTACTGCAGGACAATTCCGACCTGCCCGAACATCTCTTTATCTTCGACAAAAACGATGACAACAGAACCATCATCGCCACCCCGGAAAACGAGCGCGAGTATAGAGCTCATGCCCAGAATGCAATTATCTGGTCTATTGACGCTTATGAAAACGGCATGCTGAACCTTGCCAAGCTGCTCATGCGTGCCGGCAAGGAACGGATAACCTCGATCCTGGTTGAGGGCGGTTCGATGGTATTTTCGTCATTTTTAAAACACAAATTCGTGGATAAGATCTATTTTGCTATCGCCCCCAAGATTCTTGGCACCGGAATTCCAACCTGTGTCGATCTGGGAATCAGTGAAGTAGAACATTCGATCAGGCTCGATCATGTCGACTATTTTCGCAAGGGCGAGGATATCTGGGTGTCCGGTTATCCCATATGGAGATAATATGTTCACGGGATTAGTTGAAGAAATAGGTGAAGTCAAATCGGCCCGTCTTTCAGGCGGCAATCTGATCCTCGAAATTGAGGCGCCCGGGCTTTCACCTCAGATAAGACCGGGCGACAGCGTCAATATCAATGGCGCCTGTCAGACCGCGGTTGAAATCGATGACCATGGGTTTATCGTAAACACAATTGCCGAGTCTCTTGGCAAAACTAATCTCGGGGAACTCAGGCAGGGCAACAATGTAAACCTTGAGCTGGCCCTGAGGCCCGACAGCCGGCTGGGCGGTCATCTGGTCTCCGGCCATATAGATTGTACCGGCAAATTGACCTCGATTCGCCAGATTGCTGGCAGCTGGGAACTGGAAATTGCATATCCGGAGGAGTTTTCTGAACTGGTGGTTCCTAAGGGTGCTATTGCGATTAACGGCGTCAGTTTAACTATTACTTTAAGCAAGCCGGGAAAATTTGGAGTGTCAATAATCCCGCATACATGGGAAATGACAAATTTCCCTCACATGAAGCAGGGTGACAAGGTCAACCTGGAATTCGACTTAATTGGAAAATATATTCAAAACATGATAAAACCGTATAAAAATAAAGCCCAATCAGGCACCATCACGTCGGAAACCTTCAGGCGTGCTGGCTTCTAACGGAGTGTGAAACCATGGGTAAACTAAATATCAAAGGTAACAGCCGCGAAAATTATGATTTTGCTTCGATTCCTGATGCCATCGAGGATATCCGCAAGGGTAAGATGGTTATTGTGGTTGATGATGAGGATCGCGAAAATGAGGGCGATTTTATAATGGCCGCGGATATGGTAACACCCGAGCATGTCAATTTCATGGCCAAACATGGCCGCGGGCTGGTATGTGTGTCCCTGACCAAGGAGCGTCTTGACCAGCTCGAGCTGGAGATGATGGCCCCGCATAACACAGCCAAACTGGGCACTCGTTTCACGGTCTCGGTCGATGCGGCCCATGGAACTACCACGGGCATTTCGGCCAGGGACAGAGCCATCACTATCAAGACCCTTATTCACCCGGACACAAGGCCCCATGACCTCGCTCGCCCGGGGCATATCTTCCCCCTGCAGGCGGTGCATGGAGGTGTGCTGGTGCGCGCCGGACATACCGAGGCCACGATCGACCTGACCCGTCTGGCAGGGCTGAACTCGGCCGGCGTGCTGTGCGAGATTATGGATGATGACGGCGAGATGGCTCGTGTTCCGCGATTGATGGAAATCGCCGAGCAATTCGGCCTGAAAGTGATTACAATCAAGGACCTGATCGAGTATCGTACCCAGACTGAGAAACTGGTGCAGCTCGAAGAGGATGTCGATTTTCCGACCAGGCACGGCCATTTCCGGCTAAAACTGTATGCCTCCGAAATAGATCACAAGCACCATGTGGCCCTGGTCAAAGGCGATATCCGCAACAAGAAGAATGTCCTTGTGCGGGTGCATTCCGAATGCCTGACCGGCGATGTTTTCGGTTCGATGCGTTGCGATTGCGGCGACCAGATCGCTACGGCAATGCAGTTGATCGAACGTGAGGGTGCAGGTGTGCTTCTGTACATGCGCCAGGAGGGGCGAGGAATCGGACTGGCCAATAAAATCAAGGCCTATCATCTGCAGGAGACGGGTTGTGATACGGTTGAGGCCAATAATAAGCTTGGATTCAAGGATGACCTGCGCGATTATGGTATCGGCGCACAGATCCTGGTAGACCTGGGCCTGACCAGCATAAAGCTCATGACCAATAATCCGCGTAAGATCGTGGGTCTCGAGGGTTACGGCCTCGAGGTTGTCGAACGGGTACCATGCGAGATGGAAGCGACCGAATATAATCGCAGATATCTGCAGACCAAGAAAGAAAAGCTCGGGCACCTTTTCAGGGCCCTTTAAAAATAAGGAGTTTAGCTAATATGGCCAAGATACATGAAGGCAAACTTGATGCTTCCGGATTAAAATTCGGAATCATCGTATCCCGCTTCAACGATCTCCTGACCAACAAGCTTCAGGAGGGCGCAATCGACTGTCTGGTAAGGCATAACGCCTCCGATGATGATATCGAGCTGTTCAAGGTCCCGGGATCATTCGAAATTCCATTTGTGGCCAATCATCTGGCAAAATCCGGGAAATATGATGCCATCATTTGCCTGGGCGCATTGGTGCGCGGTCACACTCCGCATTTTGAATATATCGCCGCCGAAGTTTCCAAGGGCATCGCCAATATTTCCCTGGCAACCGGCCTGCCGATAATTTACGGCGTGGTCACAGCCGATACCCTGGAGCAGGCAATTGAAAGATGCGGCACAAAGGCCGGAAACCGTGGCTGGGATGCGGCTCAGTCGGCAATTGAAATGGCTAACCTGTACAAAGTGAGTCTGGCTTGAGCGCAAGAAGAAAAGCACGTGAACTGGTCCTGAAAAGCCTGTATGCCTTTGAGACGCTTGAGGGTGACGCGCGGGAAGTGTTTGAGGGTATGGTTGCTGATTCTGAATTGGGGGAGAAGTCGATTATATTCGCTACAGACTTGTTCCAGGTTATAATTGAAAACCTCGATAAAATCGACGAAGAAATCCGTTCCCATGCGCAGCATTGGGATATCTCCCGCCTGGCGCTGCTGGATAAAAATATTATGCGTATCTCAATTGCCGAGCTTCTCTATCGCCCCGACATTCCTTCACGGGTATCAATCAATGAGGCTATCGAACTGGCTAAGAAATACTCCACACATGAATCATCAAGCTTTGTAAACGGTATCCTAAACAGCATTTTCAAGAAACATGAGGCCGAACTGGGCGCGTGAATTCATTGATTACATAGATTGGTTTAATGATCATGCCGGGATAGATAATATTCCGGCATTTTCTATGTGGAAGCCCGATATAAATTTGTCTTGTCAAATCCGCTCTACAACTTATATTGGCAGTTTTAAATCCTGATCCGAAACCGTGTTGAGCTCCTGGTGTAAAACAGGTCAGAAAATTGCCTTATGGTAAAAGACAAAACTGCATATAGTCCTGTATTCGATCCCTTCAATCGCCTGTTTGCGGCAGGCGTGCTGGTAATTACGCTGATTACCTATCTGGCCACCGTGCAGCCCAGCGTGCCTTACTGGGATTGCGGAGAATTTATCGCCTGCGCAACCACTTTGAGCGTACCTCATCCTCCCGGCACACCGCTGTTCCTGTTAATTGGACGACTATTCTCTTATATCCCGTTTGGTGAACCTGCCTGGCGTGTCAACCTGGTATCGGCTGTATCCTCGGCATTTGCTGTTATGTTCGCTTACCTGATCGTTTCCAATATTATCCGCTCATGGTTCCGCAAAGTTGACAGCACGGAAAAACGCCTGACAATGTATGTCGGAGGTGTTGTAGGGGCGCTGTTTATGGCCTTCTCGCGTACATTCTGGAACAGTGCCGTGGAAGCCGAGGTCTATGGACTGTCGATGCTGATTATGATGGCCGGCATATACCTGGTTCTTCTCTGGTCGCAGTTCAGGCATGAGCCCCGTTCAGAAAAGTATCTTTACCTGTTTGGCTTTCTGGCTGTTCTGGGTATTGGCGTACATATGACATCATTTATCATCGTGCCGCTGGCATTCATGTTTCTCCTGGCCAAAGATGAAGAATTGCGGGTCAGCATACCGTTCTGGGTCACTTTCATAATATTAATTTTAATTCCGGTCTCGCTGACATATTATCTCGTTCTGGCTACTCTCTGGGTCACCATATCAGCAATTGCATTTTATTGGCAGAAAATCAGAAACTCATGGATATATACATTATTTATCCCCGGCATAATATTTCTGTTTATGACTTATTCCGGCTGGTCAAAAACGCCAATGTTTATCTACTGTTTCGCCGGCTGGTCACTTGTGACCATGTTTATCTATGGTCTCAGCGGTGGTCAGAAGAAATGGCGCATGGCATATGTGATAACACTCCTGGGCCTGGTTGGATTTTCGGTTCAGATGTATACGCCGATTCGTTCCATGGCTGATCCGGTGATTGACATGAACAATCCCGAGTCCTGGGATGAGCTTCAGTATTTCATCGAACGCAAGCAATACGGCAGTGAAAATATGTTCGTACGCATGCTTGACCGCAGGGGAGAGCTTGCAAACCAGTTCGGCACTCACGAGCGCATGGGCTTCTGGGGATTCTTCCATGAACAATACAGCAGGCCATCAGTATTCCTGCCGATCTTCTTCCTGCTGGGATTGATTGGAGTCGCGTATCTGATCAGGCAACGGTGGAGGATGGGAACATTTATGTTCCTGATCCTGCTTGCAGGTACCGTCGGCCTGGTGTTTTATATGAACTTCGCCGATGGCACAGAGATGGATCCGATTACCGGCATGGGAAGGCTCGAGGTGCGTGACCGTGATTACTTCTTCACGCCCGGTTTTATTGTATTCGGTATGTTTATCGGCATAGGCGTAGCCGCGATCATGAATACGATATTCTCCTATATGCGGGAGAAAAACCACGGCGAAAGCAGCAAAAAAATATTTATACCGCTTATGTCCCTGTTTATTCTGTTGCCCCTTGTTGCATTTTCGCGCAATTATTATATCTGTGACAGGTCGGACAACTATCTGGCATATGATTACGCCAAAAACCTGCTGGAATCATGCGCCCCAAATTCTATTCTGTTCACCAATGGAGACAATGATACATTCCCGGTCTGGTGCCTGCAGTACACCTATGGAATCAGGCCCGATGTGCGCGTTATAGTCCTGTCGCTTCTGCAAATAGACTGGTATATTACTCAGCAGAGGGATAAATTCGATGTGCCGATCAGCTATACAGATGACCAGATAAATCTGCTGCGGCCCTATCTTCTCGACCGCAATACGGCCTATCTGGTATCGAATCAGGTTACTGACAATATCATAGATAATTCCATGGTAAAATCGACTAATCCGGATCAATGGCCGGAGTTGCCGATGAAATGCGGAAGGTTTATAAATTTCCCCGATTCACGCAAATCCGGTGATACGACACTGTATCTCGATCCGCCGGTGCAGTTTGCCACTACTGTCGATCCCAATGGTTTCCGCTATCATGAGGTACCGGTTGATCGCAGTAAGGTCGATGCTGTCATCGAGGGTATGGTTTACGATGTCCGGCCCAACAAGCTGGAAAATGATATAAATACACAGTTTACCTATGATTTCTTTATAAATAAACTGCAGACCCGTGGAGTTACCGATCCAACGGTATACAAAGATGAAAATGCCCGCAGGCTGTCCGACAACTACTGGAAAATTGTGGCCAAGATGGCTGATGAGGTATTCAAGGCCGGCAATCCAGACCTGGCAATAGATATGAATTATAAAGCGGTGCAGATATCGGTCAGTCCCGCCGAGGCATTCAGGTTCCTCACCAAAAACCTGATGTATGCCGACCGCACAACTGAGGTTGGTGAATATATGGAAAAAGTGCAGAATGCTTCCGAGGAAGAGCTTCTTCAGCAATCCTGCCAGATTCTGAATATCCTCTTTTCACAGGAAATAAATACATTCAGAAACAGGCTGGTCCGTGAGGGCGCTGATCCCTCGGGCATCAATCTGCGCATAGCAACCGAATTTGTAAACGACAAAGATTATGTCTATTATCTCAAACTTCTGGATAGATTCTATGAGAAGTACCCGCAGAATCAGGATATGTTGTCATTTATAGAAATCGCCCGCAGTCAGGTTCTGAATTATCTTACACCCGCTGCCAGGCAGCGTCTGGATTTGAACTTCATGGCTGCGGAGATCGAATAAAGCCGGGGGCCATGTTTTGAAAATTCTGGCACTAAACTGGCAGGATCTTAAAAATCCGATGGGGGGCGGGGCAGAGGTTCATCTCTGGGAGAACCTCAAACGATTCGCACGATGGGGTCATGAAGTGACTCTTTTGTGCTGCGACTTTGAGGGCGGAGGCCCGGAGGATTTCTATGACGGCGTGCGTGTCCTGCGCAAAGGCAAGAGATTTAACTTCAACTATATCGCGCCCGGCATGGTCAAAAATATCCTTAAGCAGGAAAAATTCGATATCCTGCTGGAAGATATAAACAAAATCGCTTTCTATACGCCGCTGTATACCGATCTGCCGATCCTGATCATTATCCCGCATCTCTTCGCCACAACTGTTTTCCAGGAAATAAATTTCGTCATGGCCAGTTATATTTACCTGATGGAGGTTCCGGTCAGGTTCATATATAAAAAATTTCCATATTGCGTTATCTCCGATAGCACAAAAGAGGATCTTGTCACGCGCGGAATCAAACCGGAAAATGTAACGGTGATTGAATGTGGTATAGATAATGATACTTTCTCGTACAATCCGGAGGTTGCAAAATATGCCGATCCCACCGCTCTTTACCTGGGACGGATAAAAAAATACAAATCTGTACAGCACCTGATCCAGGTCTGGCCCGGAATAGTCGAAAAGTTCCCGACAGCGAAACTGCAGATAGTCGGGGCCGGCGATTATCTGGATAACTTGAAGATACTGTCATCCAGCCTGCGCATGGATGAGCATATTGAATTTCCCGGCTTCGTCTCGGTGGAGTCCAAGGTCGAGCGATTCCGTAAATCGTGGTGCACGCTTTATCCCTCTCCCAAAGAGGGCTGGGGGCTGACCAATATCGAGGCCAATGCCTGCGGTACGCCGGCTTTGGCGGCACGTGTACCCGGGCTCAAGGATTCGGTCTCCGACGGCAAATCCGGGCTGCTGTTTGAATACGGCAACCTCGATGATATTGAACAGAAACTCGCTATGGTCTTTTCTGATGAAAACTTGCGCAAAGAGCTATCGAAGGGTGCGCTGGAATGGGCGGCCCGTTTTAACTGGGATGATTCCGCCTCCAAGATGATGGAACTGATTGAGAAAACCGTAAAAGTGGGCAGGCCCTGATTCGATGAAGAAGAGATCCCTGATCATATTCGGATGGGCTGTCAGCCTTGTTTTTCTCTACCTGACATTCAGGGAAATCAATCTTACTGAATTATGGGTCACGCTTAAAAGCGCCAATTACTGGTGGGTGATTCCCAATATTGCCGTGGTAATGTTTACCATGGTTTATCGCGCATTTCGCTGGCAGATCATGCTCGATCCGATCAAACGGGTCGGACTTCATGACCTGTTTGCCTCAACAATGGTCGGGTTTATGGCCAGCAATATTCTTCCCCTGCGGATGGGCGAGATTGTACGGGCCTATTCAGTCGGCAAACTGGGTAATCTTTCACGCAGTTCATCCTTTGCCACAATCGTGCTGGAACGAATATTCGATGTCCTCACTCTTCTTTTGATGCTGGCGGTAATATTGATCTTCAGGCTCCTGCCGCTCGATCCCATGGGGGTAAACTACAACCGCATCGTCTATGCCGGTTATATGATGCTGGCCCTTTCGGTAGCTATTATGGTTGTGCTGATATTCCTCAAGATCAAACAGAAAGAAACGGTGAATTTCTTCAGCAGGATATTTTCGATATTGCCGGACAGGCTCAGCTCCATTTTGCTCGATATCCTGAACAAATTTGCCGATGGCCTGACTGTGCTTGGCAGCCTGCGCGGGATGATCCGCATTGTGATTCATTCCATCCTTCTCTGGATCATCACGGCATTATCAAATTATTTTATATTCCTGGCATTTGGGCTCAGTGACCTTCCAATTTCATCTTCCTTTGTTGTTCTGATCGTGGTAACATTGGGAATAACGCTGCCCAATGCGCCGGGTTATATCGGCCTGTTTCACGGCCTGGTGGTGCTGGCCCTGTCGCTTTACCCGGTAGAGGTTTCCGATGCTGCGGCGCGCGGTGTGGCGATTGTGTTGCATGGCGCTCAATACGTTGTCATTACACTGGTTGGGTTGTATTACCTGTTGAGCCGTCATCTCTCCCTGCATGAGGCCCGGTCCGAGGCCGAGGAGCTGGGCGAATAAATACTGAACTGAATTGCCCATGATAATCTTCCGATAATTGTTTAATTGACATGCTTACGGCTTTTTTCTATTTTTCATGCCGATTATAAAGGAAAGGATCAAGTCTTGATTTATTCAGTAATCATGGCGGGCGGAAAAGGAGAACGCTTTTGGCCGCTCTCGCGCAGCGATTGTCCCAAGCAGCTCCTGAAAATAACATCGGATCAAACATTGCTTGAAGAAACGCTGGCTCGTATTGCGGGTTTTATAAAACCTGAAAATATCCGCATTGTGGCGGGAAGCAATATTCGCGATAAAATTCAGGAAACCCTCACAGACTTTAATCCGGAGCATCTGTACTCCGAGCCTTTTGGCAGAAACACATGTCTGGCAATTGGGTTTTCGGCGCTGTTATTGCATCGTGATGATCCGGATGCTGTTATGATTGTGCTGCCATCCGATCACCTGATCAAGCCCAAGGAGACATTTATAAACCTGCTGAAGGTTGCCACTGAAATATGTGCCGAATATGACTGGCTGATAACTCTTGGCATAACGCCCACCCGTCCCGAAACCGGTTATGGATATATCGAGATCGGTGATATGTTCGATACAATCAATGGCGTATCGATCTACCGTGTGGCTGAATTTAATGAAAAACCGACACGAATCGTTGCCCAGCAGTATTATTACGGTCGCAGACATCTATGGAACTCCGGCATGTTTATCTGGTCGGCCAGGTCAATTCTGAAAGCGATTCAAAAACATAAGCCGGGCATCTATGATGAATTGATGAAGTTCTCGGAAAAAATCGGCACGCCCGAGGAAGAGGACGGATGGAAAGAACTTTATAACAACACCGAAGATATTTCGATCGATTATGCCGTACTGGAAAAGGCCAACAATGTTTTGACCATACAGGCGGATATGGTCTGGGATGATGTCGGCAGCTGGCTGGCGCTTGATCGCATACGTTCCCGCGACAAAGACAACAATGTCCTGGTGGGCGATAATATCAACCTGGGAACCTATGAGACTATAATATATAATGATTCCGATGGCCTGATCGCTACCATAGGTGTGTCGGATCTGATCATAGTGCGTACCGACAATATTGTCATGGTTGCACATAAGACGCAGATTGGTGATATCAAACGCCTGTTGAGCAAATTTGGCGGAGACGATAAGCTTGAAAAATATCTCTAAAATAGAATTCCTGCTTTTCAGCATAGCGCTTTTCGGCCTGGCCGCACTGATTTCATGCGGCGCCGCTCAACGCGGAGAAAAAACGGTTATCGAAAAACCGGCAGGTTTGATTGCCGAGGCCGAAGAGGATTTCAATCCCCTGGCCGATCCGCGTGACAGGATACCGGTTGAAGGTGAAACTGTCCCCGAACAGGTGCAAACTCCCGCATCCGATACGGATCCGAGCTGGGCACATATCGATTCATTCCTGCTGGCCCAGGAGGAAATCGACACATCGATTACAGTATATAGAATTCAGCTGTTTGCGTCGCAGTATTTCACCGAGGCCCGTTATGAGCAGCAGATAGCCCAGGAGGTATTCGATGATTCGATTTTCGTGAAATACGATCTGCCCTATTATAAGGTACTGCTGGGCAATACGACCAGTGAGCGTCAGGGCAGAAGGCTGTTATATACGGCCCGTTCCCTGGGATATTATAACAGCTGGCTGATCGAATCTCCACCGGATTCAATCTATTACCGTATGCTCTATATCGAGGATTCGATTGCCGCCGCGGACAGCCTGATGAATCTCAAAGAACAGCCGCTCGCGCCCGAACCGGAGGCTGAGGGTGAAGATTTTTGAACTCGGCAAACAGCCTGTAAATCAGATAATCACAGACATTAAAAGCGACCTGGATCAGGGCGAGATTATTATCGCCCCGACAGAAACCGCCTATGGCATGATGGCCCGTGCAGATGACAGGGCCAGCGTACTGAATCTCTTTCATGTCAAAAACAGGGACATCGACAAGCCCTCGGCCATATGTATCAGAGGCACCTCGCAAATTATAAAATATGCTTATGTAAACAGGCCCCAACTTCTAAACCGGATCGAACAACTCTGGCCCGGTCCTGTTACGGTAATATTGAATGCCAGAGAGTCCGACTGGCCCGGGATAGTATCGGGTGATGGTAGAATCGGATTCAGATGTTCGAGCCATGAATTCATGATCGAATTAATGGATGAAATCGATTATCCGCTTACCGCCACCAGTGCGAATCTATCCGGCCGGGATGTGCAAAGCATTGCTGAACTTAAAAATGCTTTTGGCGACAAAATTAAACATTGTATAATTGATCCCGATTTGAAATTCGATCGCCCGCTCTCGACAGTAGTCGATTTAAGCGGCCCGGAAATCAATATTCTCAGAAAGGGTGCGATCGATGAAGAGACGATAAGGAAGGTGTTTTCCGATGACCGATAACGACACCAGGATTTTCACTGTAATGTTTGTCTGTACCGGCAACACCTGCCGATCACCAATGGCCGAGGGGATTTTGAAAAAGATGGCCGCCGATGAAGGCCTCGAATATATGAATGTCATCTCGGCCGGAATCGGAACCTATGATGGCTACCCGGTCAGCGAAAATTCTGTTATCGCTGCCGCGAGAGACAATGTCGATATTGCCAGCCTGCATTCCACTCAACTGGTCGGCGACCTGATGCATGAAGCTGATTTAATTATAGGCCTGGCCCTCAATCATTACGAAAAAATGATCAGCCTGTACCCGGAGGATGCGCATAAAGTATTCATGCTCAGGGCCTTTCCTAACAGCGATGCCAGCGAATCGTTGAGTGTGGCCGATCCTATAGGCATGGATCTATCCGAATATCAGAAAACCTATTTCGAAATTAAAGCGGAACTCGAGCGAATCTGGCCGCATATAAAGGACAGGTATAAGAAAAAGATAGAAGGTACCAATTGAAGGGCATAATCACAAAAACACCGGTCTTTTTTCTCTTGGCATTATTGATATCATCAGTCGCGCTTTTTGCCCAGGATGATGATGCGGTCGAAGTGGAAGATTCACTGCTGTGCTCGGATACTTTGCGCATATCTCCCGAACAGATACCCCCCGATTCAAATTTCAGGTTTATCATCAATGATGCATTTGGTGTGGGGGAGAAGCTGACATTCACGATTGGCTGGAAAATGGTCAAGGCCGGTGAAGCAACCATGGAAGTAACCGAGGTCTTCGAACATCATGACCGTCCGGTATACCGGGTACGCACCCTGGCCAGATCATTTCCATTTTTTGACAGCTTTTTCAAGGTACGCGATACTGCCGAAACATGGATCGATGTCGAGGGCATATTCAGCTGGTATTTCCGCAAAAAGCTGAAAGAAGGCGGCTACGAGAATGAACAGATACAGATTTATGATCAATACCGCGGGATAGTCGGGGCCCAGGACACATTGTTCAGCGTACCCCGTTATGTACAGGATGTTCTCTCGGCCCTGTATTTTGTTCGGACCATGGATGTCGAGGAAGGTGACGCAGTCTCGGTCGACAATTTCAGCAAGGACAAATGCTATCCCCTTGATGTGATAGTGCATGGCAAGGAAATCGTGGAGGTCCCGGCCGGGAAATTCATGTGTATTAAGGTTGAGCCGCTTCTGCGTGCCGCCGGTGTCTTTAAGCATGAGGGCAGCCTGCAGGTCTGGCTCACAGATGACCGCCTGCGCATGCCGGTCCTGATGAAATCCAAGGTGGTTGTCGGATCCATTTATGCCGAGCTGACTGATTACAAAATCGGCGAATTGTATGACTGGTAATAATTTTAACTTGCCTTAATCCCTTGCCGCTTTTATCCTCCTTTAAAAACGGGGAGAGTCTCTTGTCCAGACACAAAAAAATCGATCTCAATCAGGTCAAAACCTACTCTATCGAAAAACGTGAAAATAAGGTCAATATCGATCTTCTGGGTAAACCTCTAGCCGCCAACCCATCGCTTAACGAATTTCTCGATTCGTGGCCCAAATTCCTCAAAGCAGAGGACTTTAAAAAGGTCGTGACCAGGATGAAAACGGCCATCGAGAAAAAACGCCGCATAATATTCATGATCGGCGCACATAATCTCAAGGTCGGATTGAGCCCCTTGTATATAGATTTCATGAATTACTATGGCGATATGCACCTGGCCGGCAACAGCGCATTGTCAATTCATGACCTCGAAATCGCCTTCAATGGCGCCACATCGGAGGATGTGCTCGAAAACCTTCAGGACGGCAGTTTCGGATTCGTGGCCGAAACGGGCGAGCTCTATGGCCGGATGCTGGGCTATGCGCGCGAAAGTAAGATTGGCCTGGGACAAGCCTTAGGGGAATTTATCAAAAATGAAAATGCCCCTCACAAAGAGAATTCTTTGGCATATAACTGCCTTGAAAACGATATCCCGCTCACGATACATGCCGCTATCGGTACCGACATAGTCAATCAGCATCCGCAATTCGATGGCGCGGCACTGGGAGAGGCATCCTTCACCGATTTCCAGATATTCACCAATTCGGTAATGGAGACCTCTCATGGCGGGGTGGTGGTCAATATCGGGTCGGCGGTAATCATGCCTGAGGTATATCTGAAGGCCGTGGCAATCTGCAAAAACCTCAATCCCGATTTCGGGGGATTCACGACTGCCAATTTCGACATGATAACTCATTATCGGCCCACCCAGAATGTGGTCAGTCGCCCGGCGACATTAAACTCCGAAGGCTATGCCATAACCGGCCATCATGAGATCATGATCCCGCTTCTGCTTGCGGCCGTCAAATCATTATAGACCACTCGCTTCAGCCTCTCATATCCTTTGACAGAATCTATAATTTTCTCTATATTATGCGGTTAAAATATTGAGCCAATTATTGAGTAATAATGGCGGATTATGCTGAAAAATATGTCCAATCCAACCAGGGAAAGGCAGTAATAAAATGGCAAAATTAGTTGAGGTAATTCCCAATTTTTCTGAGGGCAGACGCCCCGAGGTCCTGCAGGAGATAATCGATGAAATCCTGTCTGTTGACGGTACCACATTGCTGGACAAGGAGATGGATGCCGATCACAACCGCGCTGTGGTGACCTATGTGTCATCTCCCGAGGGCGCTGTGGAGGCGGCTTTTCGGGCAATGAAGAAGGCATCCGAAGTCATTGATATGCAGACACATAAAGGCGAACATCCGCGCATGGGCGCGACTGATGTAGTACCCTTTGTGCCGATATCGGAGGTCTCGCAGGAGGAGGCGATTGCGCTGGCCAAGCAGCTCGCCGAACGGGTCGGCAATGAGCTCGGCATTCCGATTTTCCTGTATGAGGATGCCGCCACCCGTCCGGATCGTGTAAACCTGGCTGATGTGCGCAAAGGTGAATACGAGGGACTGGCCAAAGCGATTGGCACCGACCCCGAACGCAAGCCCGATTATGGCCCGGAAAAGATTCATCCCCAAGCCGGATGTACCGCAGTTGGTGTGCGATTTCCATTGGTGGCCTTTAATGCCTACCTGAATACGCCGGATGTCAAGATTGCCAAGAAAGTTGCCAAGGCGATCCGTTCCCAATCGGGCGGCTACGGCTACTGCAAGGCGCTGGGATTCGAGATCAAGGAACGCAATATGGCCCAGGTTTCTATGAATCTTGTAAATTACCTCAGATCACCGATATACAGAGTCTTCAATACGATTCAGTCCGAGGCCGAAAGATGGGGTACCTCGGTCTATTCCACCGAGATTGTCGGGCTGGTGCCCAATCAGGCGCTGATAAACTGCGCCCGTCATTATCTCAGGCTGGAAAATTTCACCAAGGACCAGATTCTCGAGGAAAAACTGCAGCAGGCTCAGGAGGAATCCGCCAAGGAAAGCGGAATCAAGAACTTCCTGGAATCAGTCGCCTCCAAATCGCCTGCCCCGGGCGGCGGTTCTGTTTCGGCCTGCGCTGGAGCATTGGCGGGAGCATTATCCGGAATGGTCTGCCGTCTGACCGTTTCCAAGAAGAAATACGCCAATGTCAAGGATGAGCTTTCGGAACTGATGATGAAGGCCGATGGCCTGAGAGATGAGCTTTTTGACCTGATTACAGAGGATGCGGCGGCCTTTGATGATGTTATGGCGGCCATGAAACGGCCCAAGGATACGGAAGAACAGCAGAAAAGCCGTGATGAGGCGATTCAGAAGGCGACCATTACCGCCACAAAAGTGCCCCTGAAAGTCATGCAGAAATCCTATGAAGCGATTAAGTGCGCCCGGGTGGTAGCTGATAAGGGCAATGTCAACTCCTTGTCCGATGCCGGAGTATCGGCCCTGATGGGACGTGCCGCGGTCATGGGGGCATACATGAATGTGTGCATCAATCTGCCCGGAATCGAAAATGAAAAAGTAAGGTCGGAGATTACCGAAAGGGCAGAACAAATCCGCACGGATGCTGTTGATTTAGCAGATAAGATCGAGAGTGACGTATTAAAGAGATTATGAGAAATGCGGTAGATCTGCATGTGCACACAAACTGCTCGGATGGCCTTCTTTGGCCGGAAGCGGTTATAGATTTCTGCCTGAAAAGCGGTGTCAAGGTACTTTCCATAACCGACCATGACACTGTCGAGGCTCATCATCAGCTTAACGGCTACCTGGATGAAAAAGATATAGTCCTGGTTCCCGGAGTTGAGTTGTCAACCTCATGGAAATCAAGCGACTTCCATATATTGGCCTATTTTATCGATTTTCATGAGCTTGAATTTAAAAGAAAAATTGAACATTTTCGGAGGCAAAGGGAGCAAAGGGGCGAGGCTATTGTTAAAAAATTGAATGATTTAGGGATCGATCTGTCCATGGAAACTGTAAAAAAGATAGCGGGCAGTTCGGTCATGGGGCGTCCTCATGTTGCCGATGCCCTCGTTAAAGAAGAATATGTCCTAACCATTGATGAGGCTTTTGCCAGATTTCTCGGTTACCATGCTCCAGCCTATGTCCCCAAAAAGTACCTTATGCCCGAAGAAGCGATCAAGTTGGTTCATCGCGCCGGCGGAGTCGCTGTCTGGGCTCATCCGGGCCCCGTTGGAAAAGATAATCTTCTGGGTGAACTGGTTGATATGGGCCTGGATGGGATCGAGGCATTCCATCCATTGCATGATACCCGTCAGAGCAGGCATTATATCAATCTCGCAAAAAAGCATAACATTCTCTACAGCGGCGGATCGGATTGTCACGCCAGAAGGGAGAGGATACTGATCGGAACACAGAAGGTTCCGCACAAGTCCTACAAAATGCTACTGAATGCAAAAGAAAAATATGCTTAAGGAGACGACGTGAGAAAGACCGCAAGTTTTTTTATTTGTCTGGTGGCTCTAATTACATTTAACCTGAACGCCGAACCGATCTCTGCCGAACAGGATGAGCTGATCTATCGTCAGATCATGCGTCTGGCGGGTGAAAACGGCGATCAGTATCCGATTCCGGCAGAGGAATTGCCCGACAATTTTAAATCGGCCACTCCCTACCTGATCAGCCTGGCCAATCAGGCCCGTCAGGGATCATCCAAAACACAGCAGGCCTGGCTTTCGCTGGTGTGGGAACGTTATGATGATGTTGCCCCGGACACATTCGGATCACCGGGCGGGAATTTCCTGATTCATTATGCCCCATCGGGTGTTCATGCCCCCTGGCAGGGTAATCTGGGTAATAATCCGGCTACAGGCGTGCCCGTCTTTGTCGAGAAAACCGCAGACATATTCGATTCGGTCTGGACTCATATGATGGATGATCTCGGTTTCGATCCGCCACCCGATGACAGCTTTTATGCTTCCGGTGGTGATTATCGTTTCGATGTCTACCTGGCTGACCTGTGCACGCTTGAGCCCGATCTTTTGTGCAATGCTTACGGCGCTACCTTTCCTGACGTTTTGACCGGCCCAAATAATCAGTATGCGACAGCTTTTATGGTTCTGGATAATGATTTCCAGGAAATCGATGTCTATAAAGATAAGCCTCTGGATGCTATCCGGGTTACCGCCGCACACGAGTTTTTCCATGTCGTCCAGTTCGGATACGATTACCATGAATTTGAGGATATGGGTACGCCCGGTACCACCGCTGATGACCGTCATCACTGGCTGGAGATGTCTTCAGTCTGGATGGAAGAGGAAATCTATGACAATATAAATGATTATTATTATTATCTGCCTTCATATTTCTCGCTGGTTCACAGATCCCTTCAGACCAATAATCCCGGCATATATCAATATGCGGCAGTGGTATGGCCGTTATTCCTGTCGGAGATGTGGGGGCGGGATGCTATTCGCATAATCTGGGAAAAATGCCGCGAGACAATGGGGCCCAACGTTTTTCAAGATGCTATCCCCGAAGCTATTGATGAGCTTTCGGGTGGAGAATATGATATGGAAAGGGCCCTGTCGGAATTTTATACCTGGGTTTATTTCACAGGTGACAGGACCAAACCGAATTTCGGATATGAGGAAGCTCCATTCTATCCCATGGTTGCCGACTATATAGTTCGCGGCCGGGATACGATTAATTATATGCCTATTTTCAATGAATACCCGTTTACATTTGCCGATCCGCGCTATGAGTTTCTGCCCGATCATAACGGCGCCTTTTATATTCGCATGAACAACCTTTCCCAGCTTGATTCTGTGCTCAATATTCAATTCAGGGGATCGACACGAATTCTGGGAAGAGACATTGTCTGGCACAATCGCATCGTGGCACTGAATGAGCATATACCGACTCAGCCCCCATATATCGATGACCAGGTTTATGATGACAGCTTCAGTGTCAGGCTCGACGAGTCAATCATCAACAACTATTCCGAAATTGTTTTGATCCTCTCGCCCAATGCCGACATACCGGCAAACAGAAGTATCATAAACCGTGTTACCTTCGTGGCGACCTCATCGGGAACATCATCGCCAATCGAGGACCTGACCATATCCGACCCGTTTCCGAATCCGTATGTCCTCTCGCAAAGCGGGGGGCAGGATCTGCTGATTCGGGTTGAACAGCCGGAACCGGCCAACATCATGCTGCGGATTTTCAACCTGGCGGGAGAGAAGGTCACTGAAAAGGAAATTGAGAATCCATCGCCGGTTGAGCTGGTGCGCTGGGATGCCCGCAATGACGGCGGTGAGATGGTAGCCTCGGGCATGTATTTACTTTACATTACTGCCGGGGATTCCGAGAAAGTCAGCAAGGTCGCGATTATAGAATGAGCTCGGGGTATGCCAAATACCTCGTTCTTGCGGCGCTCTTCGCCGGGCTGGCCTATGTGGCCAATTTTCTATTCTTGTTTCTGCCAAATATTTCACCGGCCTTTATAATTATCTTCATGGCCGGGTATATTCTTGGCTTCGCATGGGGCGCCGCATCAGGAGCAACCGGCTTTTTTCTTATCGCCTATCTCAATCCCTATGGATTATCACTATTGCCGCTTCTTGTGATTCAGGTAATTGGCGGTATCATAATCGCCCTATGCGGTGCCAGTGCAAAAAAGATTACTCCCATACGCCTCAATCAATGGTTCGGCTACACAATTTACGCCTTCTGGGGATTTGCAGTCAGCTCGATCTATATGGGCTTTTTGTCAATTACGGATGCTTTCCTGTTCGGCCCATTTGTGGAGAGATTTTTAATCAGCATAGGATTTTCAATCGTGACAATCGTCAGCAATCTGATTATCTTCCCAATCCTGATGCCGTTAATAAAATCTATTGATGACCTGACCGGCAGGATATGAAAACACTCATAAAAAGAAAGCTGAAGCGCATTCCTTTTACAATCGCTTCATTTCTTTTCTGCCCGTTTCTATTGACCGCTTCATTTGCTCAGGATGCAATCGAACAGCCTGAAGTGCCCGATACAACAATTCTCACGGCTGAGGATTCAGTACAAAAGCCCGTTATTTATTATCAGGACCTGAGTTTCAGGGATTCGGCGGCAATAATCCATTTCAATCCATCTATGCAGGCATTATCGACCGGGCCGTATCGATATTATTATTCTGTCGACGACGCCCTCGATAGCAGGGCGGGTTTCGAATCTGTATTTAAGGGGCCCTATGGACAGTCATCGAACCTGACATTCGGCGGTAAACCGATTAACAGCTTCAGGATTGGAGATATTGAATACGATTATGCAAGCTTCGCGATACCGGCAAACGGCTTAATCGACAGCCGAATTATACCGCCCGTGCAATCATGGAAGCTGTACTACCCCAGGGCGATTTGCGCCGCCAATTTCAGTCAGGTCAGGCTATATCCGGTGGCCTACCCCGATTCAGGCGCGATCACCAGTGCGTATATGCAGAAAGGCGATTATGGCTTCAGCAATACCATGGTTCGTTTTGCAAGTTCTGCCGGCACCCGTACACGGCTGGGTTTTTCTGGAAGCTTCAAAAGCTCGACAGGTTATTTGAACAACCAGAAAAAGGACCTCGAGAATTTCAGTTTCAGGCTCGGATTCCAGGTCAATGACAATATCCAGATTCAACCGGATATATTGCTTTATAATTCCGATGACAGCATTCGCTTCGACAATGGTTTCTCCAGCTATCGCGGCAAATCACAGCTTGGATTTCTGGGGATGTCTCTGGGAGTCGGCCTTACCCGTGGAAATGCCGTATTCAATCGTATGGCCTTCATCTACCAGAGATTTTCTGAATCCGTGCGCGGGGAACATGAGAAGTATCGTTATCTGTCAGAAAGATACAAACTGCAATTTGAAAATATCACCGGCAGATTCGGGTTTGATCATGTCTATGATTTTGGCGGCTATTTCAAAAGCATCAGGTTTGAACCGGACCTCGACAATTACCCCGGGCTTTTTTTCAACACGGTAAGCATGCGTCAGTTAAACTCCGACCTGACTATGAACCTCTCCAGTTCGTCTGATTTAAGCGAATACGGTGATATTGATCTTTCTCTGTCGGCCGGATTTAGCTACAGCCGATGTCCCTGCCTGATTATTTCCGGCCAGCTTTTCAGGCTGTCTCAGGCTCCCGATGAATTCGATCTGTTTGCAGAGACGCCCATAATTGAACCTCTCAATCGTGATGATATCTTCAGCCGGTATACTTTCAAGGGAAATTCCGATCTCGGCAATACCGTATATTCGGGAATATCGCTGGGCATGCAAATTGACAATTACGGCCTGCAATCCGATCTGTATTTCAGATATGCACGAGTAATTGATGAATATTTCTGGATTACTGATGAATCCGACAATGCGACATTATCATCGTCTCCTGAGGCATTCAACGCTGACTGGCTTTCCGGCGGGGTTGATCTGGAAACCGTCCTTCCGCTCGGCCTGCAGACCCGGCTGTCATATCATTACAGCAAGTACAGCGAGGATGATCAGGTTCTGAGCCTTGTGCCGCGCCATAACGTCCACTTGTCACTTAAGCGTAATATCTTCATACCCAGGTTCAACCTGCATATCGATGCTATTGTTGGGGGAGAATATCATTCAACCAGCTGGGAATCGATTTATAATCGCGGCAGGCTGGATGATTACTACCTGCTGAATTTCCAGATAAACCTGCGGATTAAGTCGTTGACATTTTACTATAATATGGATAACGTTTTCGACAGCGAGTATCGCACATTTTATGACTATGAACTGGGCAGAGGTATCTGGTGGGGATTCCTCTGGAATTTTGAAAATTAGGAGTTTTTATGATAGAGAGGGAAGAAGCCTGCAAACTTGTAAAGGAGAAGGTTAAGCAGAGAAACCTGGTCAAACATATCCTCGCGGTCGAGGCTGTCATGCGGCGCCTGGCGGAACATCTGGGCGAAGATCCTGACTATTGGGGGCTGACCGGCCTTCTGCATGACCTTGACTATTCCGAAACTGTCGACACTCCCGAAAAACATGCCTATAAAACCCGGGAATGGCTTAAGGAATACGATATGCCGGATGATATGATGCATGCCATCGAAGCTCATCCGGGGCATATCCCCTGCGAAACAAAGCTGGACTGGGCCCTGTATTGCTCGGATCCTGTTACAGGCCTGATAGTGGCCGGAGTGCTGATGCATCCATCCCGCAAGCTGGCTCATGTTGATGTCAGCTATATGCTCAGGCGTTTCAAGGAAAACAGATTTGCCGCCGGCGCGGATCGTGAGGCTATCGCCAAATGCAGTGAGCTGGGTTTATCCCTCGAAGAATATATGGGGCTGGCATTAGAGGGCATGCAGAGAATTTCCGATGAGCTCGGATTTTAGGAGGAATTTGGCCTGTGTCCTCCCGTCAGGAAAAACTCTCCCTCTTCGGCTGGCTGTCATTTGATTTCGCCAACACCATTTTCTCCATGAATATAGTCACATTTTTCTTCTCCCTGTGGCTTTTGGATGATCTCGGATGCCCCGATATTTTTTACTCCATTGCCTATTCATTGTCAATGATTGCTGTAGCGTTTACGATGCCTTATTACGGCCAGTACTCCGATCTCAAGCAAAACAAAAAGGGCTTTTTGATTCGCTTCACCATTTTAAGCATAATGTTCACCGCTCTTCTGGGGGTTAATGCTTATATCACCGGTGACATGATTCTTTTCGACGGAATAACGCTCAAGATAGTATTTGCATTGATATTTTTCTGCGCCGCAAATTTCTTCTATGAAGGCGGAATTGCATTTTATAACGCCCTTCTGAGATCGGTATCATCGGCAAAGAATGTCGGTCTGACCTCCGGCCTGGGTGTGGGACTGGGATATATCGGCGGGATTTTCGGCCTGATAATCGCATTTCCTTTTGTAAAGGGAAGTATACCGGGCATACCGGCCGGCAGGGAAGCGGCTTTTATTCCGACTGCAGTACTGTTCTTTATCTGCTCTGTGCCGGCATTTTTATTGATACGCGAGAAGACATTCGAAAGCATATTCGAAGAGCGGATCAAATTTCTTCAGGCTCTCAATCGTCTCAAAGATAACCTGAAAAAGGCCCGTGAACACAAGGGGGCATTCCGTTTTTTGATTTCCAATTATTTTTTAGAGGATGCGGTCGTTACGGCAATTATTTTCATGGCCATCTACGCTGAGAAAGTTGTCGGTTTGAGCGACAGGCTGAAGCTCGAGCTGTTTGTGCTGGCCACATTGTCGGCCGCGCTGGGATCGGTCATTTCGGGCAAATTATCCGATCGCATCGGCCCGCGCAGAACTATGAAGTATGTTATCATCGGATGGCTGTCGATTCTTCTTTTAATCAGCATCATAACCTATCAGCCGCTGTTCTGGATCGCGGCCTGCTTTGTGGGAATATTCCTGGGATCGACCTGGACCGTGGCTCGTCCATTATTGAACAGCCTTGTGCCTGACAGGAAACTGGGCCTGTTCTATGGGCTCTATGCTCTTTCCGGAAGAACCGCAGCCGTGATCGGGCCGTTGATCTGGGGCCTGATAGTCCTGATCTTCAAGTCCGACAATCCACTGGTCGTAATTGTCGTGGACTTGCTCCAGTCTATAGGAGTAGATATCGGGGCTGAAACATTAGAGACAATTCAATACAGGTTCGCAGTAATTTCATTGGCGCTTATGATGCTGATCGGGCTGGTAATATACCGGGGCGTACCCGACCGTCACAGCAAACAATCGGAGCTTTCGACACCTTAAACTACAACATTATATGTGTCATGTTATTCACTGAATATACATAATTTAGACAATCTTTACAAATTATCACCGGATTGACTATTGCCCCCCGAAAGGCAAATTTATATTGACATTTTTTCGTAGTAATGATAAATTTGCGGCTTAATGGTTATGCTTATGGCTTACTTTGATATAGAGGTCGTGCATGTTTGAGATATACTTTCCGATCGTAGCGATGGCCATGCTGGCCCTGATCGCCGGAGGGGCGTTGATGATTATCTCTCGCCTGTTCGGGAAAGTTGAGCACAGCAAGTATAAGGATACTCCCTATGAATCCGGCATCGAGCCGGTCGGCACAACCAAAGAGCGCTTTCCGGTAAAGTTCTACCTGGTGGCCTTGCTCTTTATTGTCTTCGATATTGAAGTCGTTTTTCTCTATCCCTGGGCGGTAATCTACAACTGGGGCGGAACATTTCTGTTCATTGAAATGGTTATATTTATAGCTATTCTGCTCGTGGGGTATTTCTACATCTTGAAGAAAGGCGCATTGAAATGGGATTAGAGGAAAAAATACCTGATGGAATAATATTAACCACGCTTGAGAAGGTGGTCAACTGGTCCCGCAAAAGGTCGATGTGGCCCTTTGGTTTTGGATTGGCTTGCTGCGCGATCGAAATGATGTCCACATTCATGGCGCATTTTGACCTGAGCCGTTTCGGTATGGAGGTCATGAGACCCTCACCGAGGCAGGCCGACCTGATGATCGTATCCGGCCGTGTATCAAATAAAATGGCACCGGTCGTGAAACGCCTCTATGATCAGATGCCCAATCCAAAATGGGTCATTTCCATGGGCGCCTGCGCATCAAGCGGCGGTGTTTTCAATAACTATGCAATACTCCAGGGCGTGGACAAGATTATCCCGGTCGACATGTATGTCCCCGGATGTCCGCCCAGGCCTCAGCAGTTGATCGACGGTATTATCAAGCTGCATGAGAAAGTTGCCAAGGAAAAGTTTAAAGGTAAGGAAGAATCAAAATCACGGCCGAAAATCAGCTGAACCCGGAGAAAGCCGGCTTCAGCCCTTTTTAGAGCCGTTTTTGTGAATTTTGTAGCAAAGCATGGGCGGATACAACAAAGATTTCGAAGAATTCTTCGACCAGAAGTATTCGGATCAGATCGAGCAGAAATCCACTGACAGGGATGAACTGACATATATTGTCAATCCCGATGCTCTCCTGGATATCCTCACATTCCTGAAAAACGAGGAAAAGGAATTCGAGTACAATTTCCTGACCGATCTGACAGCCACCGACTGGCCCGAACGCGAGAAACGTCATGAGGTAGTATACCTGCTGATGAGTTTCAATGATTATACCCGCGTTCGTATCAAGGTCCGGCTGGAGGAAGGCCAGCGTATTCCCACGGCAACAGTGTTGTGGGATTCGGCCAACTGGCTGGAACGCGAAGTCTGGGACCTGTTCGGCGTGGAATTCGAGGGTCATCCCGATTTAACAAAAATCCTCACGCCGGATGATATGGAAGGCCATCCGCTTCAGCGCGATCATTCTCTAATCTACGAAACGCCTAATTTCAGCTGGAATAAAGACGATCCCCCGGAGGTGAAGTAGTGAAGACCAAAACTATGACACTCAATATGGGGCCGCAGCATCCGGCTACACACGGCGTTCTTCGTGTGGTGCTGACATTGGATGGTGAACGTGTACTCAAGGCAACTCCGGTGATCGGTTATCTTCATACGGGTATAGAGAAAACCGCCGAGGCCAAGCTGTATCATAAAGTGGTGCCATTGACAGATCGCATGGATTACCTTGCGCCCATGTCCAATAACCTCGGTTACTGTCTTGCGGTCGAGAAACTGCTGGGACTGGAAATCCCCCCCAAGGCCCAATGGGCCCGTGTCTGCCTGGCAGAGCTGACCCGCATCAATTCCCACCTGGTATGGCTGGGTACGCACGGATTGGATATCGGTGCCATGAGTATGGCTCTGTATTGTTTCCGTGAAAGAGAAAATATTCTTCATATATATGAGCTGGTTTCCGGCCAGCGTATGATGTCATCATATTTCCGCATCGGCGGACTGGCCAAGGACCTGCCGGCTGATTTCAATGAACAGGTTCAGCGAGTGCTGGATATATTGCCGGGAAGATTCCGCGAATATGAGGATCTGCTGGATCAGAATCGCATCTGGATCAATCGCACAAAAAATGTCGGCGTCCTGCCAAAAGAAGATGCTCTCAAATCCAGTATTACAGGTCCGATGCTTAGAGCCTGCGGTATTCCTTATGATGTGCGCAAGGCTCATCCATACAGCTCATACGAAAAGTTTGATTTTGAAGTCCCGACCCGGACCGAGAGCGATGTCTACGCAAGATATCGTGTCCGTGTGGAGGAAATGTATCAATCGGTGAAAATTGCCCAGCAGGCTATTGATGGTATGCCCGAGGGGCGTTTTCAGGCCGAGGCTCCCGGCGTGATATCGCCTGATAAGGAAAAGGTGCTGACCGAGATGGAAGCCATGATTTTCCATTTCAAGATTGTCACCGAGGGCTTCCATCCGCCCAAGGGCGAGGTCTATGCCGCAGTCGAATCACCCAAGGGTGAATTGGGATTTTATGTCGTTTCCGATGGTACACCCAGGCCGCGCCGTATGAGAGTTCGTCCGCCCAGCTTCATTAACCTGGCAACGCTTGACAAACTCTGCCGCGGAGGGCTTCTGTCCGATGTAATTGCCAATATAGGTTCGGTTGATATTGTTCTGGGAGAGGTTGACCGCTGATGGTATTGAGTGAAGATTCAATCAAAAAGATGAAGGAAGCGGTAACCCGCTATCCATTTAAAAAATCAGCTATTCTGCCGGCATTGACAATTGCCTACCGCCAGGTCGGCTATCTGTATGACGATCTCTATGGCGAGGTCGCGGATGCTATTGGCGTTTCTAAAAACGAGGTCGCCTCGGCGGCATCATTCTATACCATGTTTCCCAAACAAAAGGTCGGCAAATACCTGATTCAGGTTTGCACCAATATATCATGCGGCCTGATGGGTGCCGAATCATTGCGCGAATACCTGCTCCAGAAATTGGAAGTCAAAGAAGGCGAAATCTCCGAGGATGGTCTGTTTACAGTGGTGTCCGTGGAATGCCTGGGTTCATGTACAACCGCCCCGATGATGCAGGTTAATCAGACTTTTTATGAAAATCTCAATCGCGAGAAGGTTGACAAGATTCTTGATGATTTAAGGAAGCAGGGCTGATGGAAAAGAAAATCCTGTTTGCAAATATAGACGATCCGAAACAGCCGGAGATCGACACTTATCTCTCCAAGGGTGGATATGAGCCATATAAAAAGGCCCTGAAAGAGATGAAACCCGATGAGATTATCGAGGAGGTCAAAAAATCCGGCCTGCGTGGCAGGGGAGGAGCGGGTTTCCCGACCGGCATGAAATGGGGCTTTGTCCCCAAGGGCTCGCCCAAACCCAAATACCTGGTATGCAATGGTGATGAATCTGAGCCGGGTACCTGCAAGGATCGCGAATTAATGGAAAGAGATCCGCATCTGGTGGTCGAGGGCATGGCCATATCCGCTTATGCCATAGGCTCCAATCATGCCTTCATATATATTCGCGGCGAATTTGATTATCCCGCCAACCAGATGAGAAAAGCGGTAGCCCAGGCCTACGAAAAAGGATTTCTGGGTAAAAACATTCTGGGCACCGGCTATAACCTGGAAATGACAGTCCATACCGGAGGCGGGGCATATATCTGCGGCGAAGAGACATCGCTTCTGAATTCACTCGAGGGCAAACCGGGTCAAACCAGAATTCGTCCTCCATTTCCGGCCGTCGAGGGACTCTATGCTTCTCCCACGGTCGTTAACAATGTGGAAACGCTTTCCAATGTTTCGTTGATCGTCAAGAATGGCGGCGAATGGTACGCGTCGATGGGTACGCCCAAATCTACAGGCACCAGGATATTCTGCCTGTCAGGGCATGTCAACAAGCCGGCCAATTATGAGCTCGAACTGGGCACGCCTATGAGTGTGCTGATAAATGATCTGGGCGGTGGCGTAATTGATGGCAAAAAGATCAAGGCAATAATTCCGGGCGGATCATCGACACCGATTCTTCTGCCCGATAAGATAGACACTCCGCTGGATTTTGAAGCGATGGTTGATGCCGGCTCTATGCTGGGATCGGGCGGGGTGATAGTCATGCATGAAGATACGGACATGGTCTGGGTGGCAAAGGTTCTGGCTCATTTCTATATGCATGAATCCTGCGGTGAATGCACACCCTGCCGTCAGGGTACCAAGTGGCTTTATGATACACTCTGCCGTATCATGGATGGCGACGGTAATATGGATGACCTGGATATCCTGATGGATCTGTGTGACAATATCGAGGGCAAAACTATCTGCCCGCTGGGGGATGCCGCGGTTATACCGGTCAGATCAACCATACAGTTGTTCAAAGACGAATTCGAGCATTATATAAAGCATGGCAAACCCCTGGTTGAAAACAAGTTCATGAGTTTTACCAATGGAAACAGTTAAGCTTACAATAGATGGTCAGGAAATAGAAACCCAGAAGGGCAAAACCGTCCTCGAGGCGGCGCTCGATAATGGGATCGATATTCCCGTATTCTGTTATCATCACTGCCTCAAATCGGTCGGCGCCTGCCGTATCTGCCTGGTCGAAATCGAAAAGATGCCCAAGTTGCAGGTCTCCTGCGCAACCATGGCCAATGAGGGCATGGTCGTGCGCACCGATTCCGATCGCGTGGTCAAGGCCCGTCAGGGTGTGCTGGAATTTATTCTGGCCAATCATCCACTTGATTGTCCCACCTGCGATAAAGGCGGTGAATGCCCCCTGCAGGATACGACTTTCAGGTATGGTCTCGATTTCTCGCGCTTCAAAGAACGCAAGCGCCGTTTTAAGGATGATCCCAAGTCAACCTTCGATGATCTGCGTATCGGACCGGAAGTTATCCGAAATCAGAACAGGTGTATTCATTGCTATAGATGCACCCGTCTGGTCGAAGAACGTTTCTTTGAAAACGATCTGGGCTTCTATGAGCGCGGCGCACGCACCGAGATTCTGCCTCCACCCGGTGGTGAGATCAGGAATCTGTATTCCGGAAATGTGGTCGAATACTGCCCCGTTGGAGCATTGACGAATACCGACTGGCGCTATCGTGTACGTGTCTGGAAAACCGAGGATATTCCGACTATCTGTCGCTATTGTTCAGATGGCTGCAATCTCCGTGTTTCAGTTTTCCGCAATAAAATATTCCGTGCCCAGTCCCATCGCAATGATGCCATCGATGAGGGCCTGCCATGTGACCTGGGAAGATACGGCTATCAATTCGCCCATCATGACGACCGTCTCACCCGGCCCATGATCAAAAAGGATAATGAGCTGGTTGAGTGTTCATGGGATGAGGCCCTGACCGCAATCAAAGACAAACTGGACAAAACAATTTCCAGTCTCGGCTCAATGGGTGTCGCCTGTCTCGTTGGCGAGGCTCTTTCCAATGAAGATTATTTTGCCATCGGACGATTCTTCCGTTCAGTAATCGGCACACATTCGATAGACCATAGAATTTACCGTAAAAAGAAACTGGCATTTTCAGAGCATGCGGTTAAACGCGAACTGTGCTGGAACAAGCTTGATATTGCCGATCTTGAAAATACACAGCATTTCTTCATCCTCGGATCGGATATACATTCAGAAAATCCGATTACGGCACTGCGTGTACTCAAGGCCAGGCGCTATAAAAATGCTGTCATAAATTTATTGAATCCGAGGCCGACACATTTCAACCGGGCCGCCGACAGCGAGCATATCTACAAGGCATACTCGGAGTTATTCCTTATACAGGGCCTGGTACGTATGATTCTCGAGAAAAAGCTGTACAATCCAGAGAAAGTTCAGCTTGATCAAAATGAGATCGATGCATTCCTGAAAGAGACCGAGGATTATAAGGCTGACAAAGTCTCGCAGATAACCGGCATTGCGGTCGATAATCTGGAAAAACTGGCTAAAGCAATTTGCTCTCATGAACGCACAGTATTTTTGGCCGGGGAGCAAATTCGTATTCATTATCAGCGCGACCCGATTCTTATATCGCTTTATAATCTGGCCAAACTCAGCGGCAATCTTGACGGCGATTCATCCGGCATTCTTCTGCTGGGCGGTGAATCGAACACCAAGGGATGTTATCTTTTGGGCATGCGTCCGGATCGTCTGCCGTATGACCTGCCGGTAGATCAGTTCGATAAAATCAAGACTGTCTGGGGCGGATCAACTCCCGAACAGGCCGGATACGACACAATCGATATACTTCAAAAAATTGATGAAGAGAAAGTCGAGTGCGGATTTTTGATCGGTCTCGATGCCTGCGATCACTTCCCGGATTATGATTTCATCAACAAGACATTATCCAAGCTGGATTTTCTGGTTGTCGCCGATATGTTCCTGACCGACACGGCCCGTATGGCTGATGTCGTTCTGCCGCTGGCTTCGCATTTTGAAACCGATGGCACTTTTATTAACTGGGAAGGCGCGTTGCAGCGTTTCGACAAGGCGATCAGGATCCAGGGTGAATCGATGCCGGCCTGGAAGATGTTTACACGGCTTTCGGCCATGTTCGACCAGGAATTCCCCTACAAGGCGTCTGCTGATATATTTGCCGAATTTGCGCCGTTTTTGGGTCATGAAAAAATTACCAGCCTCAGACGTGTTCCACCTCAGGGTCTCAGATTTGAAAAGAACAAGGAATATCCTGTCCATCAGCTGATGGCATTTAAGTATCGTGAGCCATCATCTGATGATCTGCCCCTGACAGTTATCAGCGGTAATGGCGATCATCATTTTTCGCGCAATGTCAGCACTCGATGCACGAGCCTGAATAATTTCCTGGCCGATCCGTATATCGCCATCAGCGAAAAAATCGCCGAGGAGCACGCTATCTCCGAGGGCGATATGATAAAACTTGAAAATTCTTCTGGAAAAATAATAGCAAAAGCATTAATATTGCAAAACCTTCCGGATGACATAGTCTTTGTTCCGGACAATTTCCCGGAAGTTGTAGTCAGCATGGTGAGATCAAAAGATCATGATATAGACAGGGTCAAACTGGTGAAGATGTAGCTATGCTCGAAATTATTATCATATCTGTAGTCAAAGTCGTCTTCGTCTTCGCGGCGCTTTTAACCGCCTGCGCCTATATGACCCTGATCGAAAGGCGAGTCGTGGCAAAATTTCAGACCAGGATGGGCCCCATATATGCCGGTCCGCAGGGAGTTTTGCAGCCGGTCGCCGATCTTGTAAAATTGCTTTTTAAAGAGGATATAATCCCCTCGCATGTTGATAAAACCATTTATCTGCTGGCACCGCTGGCATCTTTTATACCGGCCACACTGGCATTTGTGGTGATTCCTTTTGGAAGCACGATCAACATCTTTGGCCGTGAGATAAACCTGGTGCTGTCAAATTTAAATGTCGGCGTGCTCTACATATTCGCCGTGACATCATTGGGCGTTTACGGCATTATTCTTTCCGGATGGGCCTCCAACAGCAAGTATTCGCTGCTTGGATCGATCAGGTCATCGGCCCAGATGATCTCCTATGAGGTCAGCATGGGGCTGGCTGTAGTTGGCGTGGTGCTGGTATCGGGAAGTTTGAATTTGAATGAAATCGTGGCCAGTCAGGCCAATGTCTGGAATATATTTCTTCAGCCGGTGGGATTTATAATCTTCCTGGTCTGCGGAATCGCCGAAACGAACCGTGCCCCCTTCGATCTGCCCGAGGCCGAATCGGAGCTGGTGGCCGGCTACCATACCGAGTATTCGGCCATGAAATTCGGTATGTTCTTTGTCGGTGAATACGCCAATATGATCACAGTATCGGCAGTCGCCGCCACATTGTTTTTGGGCGGATGGCAGGGGCCCTTTGATTCGGGCATCCTCTCCATGCTGTGGTTCGTGATAAAAACATTCATGTTCCTGTTCCTTTATCTCTGGCTGCGTGCCACGACTCCCAGGTTCAGGTATGATCAGTTGATGGAATTCGGATGGAAATATCTGTTGCCTCTGGCTATTCTCAACGTATTAGTTACGGCAGCAGTTATTCTAATAGTTTAAGGTGACTTATGTTTAAAACACTTAAACAGATATTCATAGCGATACCGATCGGGCTTTTTACGACCCTGAAGAATTTCTTCAGGAAGCCGGTCACAATCGAGTACCCCAGGGTAAAACCGCCCATGTATCCTCGTTACCGCGGTCTGCATTTTCTGGAGAGGTATGATCATGACGGCAGCGAACGATGTGTCTGCTGTGGTCTCTGTGCCGCGGCCTGTCCGGCGGATGCCATCTATATGGAAGGCGCCGAAAACGAGAAGGGCGAACGTTATGCCAAAGTTTATGAGATAAATGAACTGCGCTGTATCTTCTGCGGATACTGCGAGGAGGCCTGCCCCGAGGAAGCGATCTTCCTGGGCAAGGAATACGAGTTCTCCGCGGATCACAGACACAAGTTTATCTATTCCAAGGAGGATCTCCTGGTACCGTGGCCGCGCAAGAAGCCGTCACCGGTAAATTTTATTCGCAAGACCAGACGGCCCGATGTTTATTGAGATGGATTTGAACCAAAAGTGGTAGGGTAATTTTGGACTATTTCATTTTCTTTGCCTGTGCATTAGTAACTGTTGTCTGCGCGTTACTGGTTATAACGCAGAAGAATCCGGTTGCTTCCGTGATCTTTCTGATCATGGCTTTCTTTGCCCAGGCGATTCTGTATGTCCAGCTTTCCGCACTTTTTGTGGCCGTCCTTCAGATAATAGTCTATACCGGCGCAATTCTTGTGCTGTTTCTGTTCGTGATCATGCTTTTGAACCTGCGTCGTGATGAATTCGGCCCTGATCGCTGGCCCTTCCAGCGCTGGGTCGTGCGTGTTTTCGGTATTGTGCTGGCCGTTGAGCTTATCGTTGTGGTGGCACGGGGGATAAATGAACTGGGCACAGAAGTCCAACCCTCAACCGATTTCGGAAGCGTTGAAAGAGTCGCCGCCATGCTGTTCACCGACTATGTGTTCGCATTCGAGCTGACATCGATCCTGCTGATCACCGCCCTGGTCGGGGCTGTGGTACTGGCCAAACGAGAGACGGGGGAGAAGAAGTAATGGTTCCATTGGAATACTATCTTATCCTGAGTGCTATCGTGTTCACTATCGGAGTGGCCGGAGTTATTGTCTCGAGGAATATAATAATTGTCTTTATGTCGATAGAGTTGATGCTTAACGCCGCCAACCTGGCTTTGATCGCCTTTGCCCGGGAATTTGCAGATCCCGCCGGTCATGTTTTCGTATTTATTGTCATGGCTGTGGCTGCGGCCGAGGCAGCGGTTGGGCTGGCTATCATTATATCACTGTTCAGAAATAAGGATACCATAAACATTGACGAGTTCAATGTCATGAAATGGTAATGTTACAGGGATGCTCGATTATATCTGGCTCATAGTTGCGATGCCCCTTCTGGGCTTTCTGATTAACGGTTTCTTCGGACGGAAACTGCCCAAGCAGATGGTATCATTTATCGCCTGCGGTACAGTTTTCGTTTCGTTTGTACTGGCCGTGATATCATTCTTTGAGCTTTTAAAGCTGGATCCCCATCATCGTTATCATGAGATTTACAGCCTGTTCAAATGGATCCCGGCCGGCAGCCTGCAGATTGAGCTTGGTTTTCTGCTCGATCCACTCTCTGCCGTAATGATCCTGGTTGTGACAGGCGTTGGCTTCCTGATTCATGTTTACTCGATCGGCTATATGTCGCATGATCCCGAATACCCGCGATTTTTCACTTATATGAACCTTTTCACCGGATCCATGCTTCTTCTCGTTCTGGCCAATAATTTCCTTTTGATGTTTGTTGGATGGGAGGGAGTCGGCCTGTGTTCATACCTCCTGATCGGATTCTGGTACAAAAAACAATCTGCCGCCAATGCCGGTATGAAGGCCTTTATCGTCAACCGTATCGGTGATTTTGGATTCCTGATTGGTATTATGCTGATCTTCTGGACATTCGGATCATTAAACTTCCATGAGGTCTTTGATTCGGCCTTTGGCTTTTTCCAGTCGACATCGGGCCATGAGGCAGGCGCCGCGACGGCCGGTCATGGCTTCGTTTTCAATGACGTATTCGGACTGGGCATGGGTGTGTTTACACTCATTGCTATATTCCTGTTTATAGGCGCAACCGGTAAATCGGCCCAGATACCACTATATGTATGGTTACCCGATGCTATGGAAGGTCCCACTCCGGTCAGCGCATTGATTCATGCCGCTACTATGGTAACCGCCGGTGTATATATGGTCGCACGATGCAGCGTGATATATATCCTGGCCCCGGATGCTCTCATGCTGGTGGCCATAATCGGCGCGGCAACCGCATTCTTTGCGGCAACTATGGGTGTGGCGCAAAATGATATCAAGCGCGTGTTGGCATATTCAACCGTATCACAGCTTGGTTATATGTTCCTGGCCTGTGGTGTGGCCGCCTTCGGAGCAGGCATATTTCATCTGATGACACATGCTTTCTTCAAGGCGCTGCTGTTCCTGGCGGCCGGTTCGGTGATTCACGGTATGAGCGAGATTCAGGATATGCGCCAGATGGGCGGACTTAAATCAAAGATGCCGATCACATTCTGGACCATGCTCCTGGCGACGCTGGCGATTTCCGGTATACCGCTCTTCTCCGGATTCTTCTCAAAGGATGAAATCCTCTGGAAATCATTCTCATCCGATTACGGCGGAATTATTTTCTGGATAGTCGGGCTTGTAACGGCGGGTCTAACAGCCTTCTACATGTTCAGGTTAATTTACCTGACATTCTATGGCAAGAACCGTGCGCCCAAGGATGTCCAGCATCATATTCATGAATCCCCCTCGAGCATGACAGTGCCCTTAATCGTGCTGGCAATATTGTCGGTAATCGGCGGTTATGTGGGCATTCCCAAAGCGCTGGGCGGCGGCAATGCATTCGAAAAATTCCTGCACCCGGTATTTGCGCAGACTGAAGAAATCATGCATGCCGGCCATGCTCATGAAAGCTTCACCATGGAGTACATTCTTATGGCGGCAAGCGTCATTCTGGTCCTGATTTCGATCTTTGTCGCATTCACATTGTACCGCAGAAAACCGGAGCTGGCAGAAAATATCCGTCAGAAATTCAGCGGCCTGCACAGGGTTGTTTACAATAAATATTATGTCGATGAATTTTATTTCGCAAGTGTTGTACGCCCGATAGTGGTCGGTTCGCAGTTCCTCTGGAAGGTTTTCGATGTGGTCATCATCGACGGCCTGGCCAACGGCCTGGCTTATATGGTCAAATCATTCTCCGCCGGAGGCAGAAAAATCCAGACCGGCTTTTTGAGAAACTATCTTTTGATATTCGTTTTCGGCGTGATTATACTCATGGCATACGTGGTGTTGAAGTAAATGGATAGCGCAATACTGACATTGGTGACATTCATCCCCATAGCGGGCGTGATCCTGATTGCCCTGACCAACAGGGAGAATCAAAATGCGATCAAGTATATCGCCTGGATCACCGCCTTTGTCGATTTCCTATTGTCGTTGTATATCTACTTCAATTTCGATTCTACCCTGGGTGGATTCCAGTTTGTATATGACGTGCCCTGGATCACTCAGCTTGGAATAAATTACGCTGTCGGTATCGACGGCATCTCGCTCTGGCTTGTTATTTTGACGACATTTCTTGGATGGCTGGCTATCTGGTCATCCTGGACTGCTGTAAAAGACCGCCTCAAAGGCTTCATGATTTCGCTTCTGATCCTGCAGACAGGCATGCTGGGAGTGTTTGTCTCCATGGACCTGTTCATGTTCTATGTCTTCTGGGAAGTTATGCTGATCCCCATGTACTTCCTGATAGGCATCTGGGGCGGTCCCCGAAAAATTTACGCAACTATAAAATTTGTGCTGTTCACCATGCTTGGCTCGCTTCTGATGCTTGTGGCCATTCTGTTTATCTACTTCAAATCCGGTGGAACAACATTCAGTATCAGCCAGCTGACAGCATTCTGTGCCAGCCTGCCTGTGCAATCGCAGATGTGGCTGTTTGCCGCCTTCGCGCTGGCATTTGCTATCAAGGTACCCATGTTCCCGTTCCATACATGGTTGCCCGACGCACACGTGCAGGCGCCGACAGCAGGTTCTGTGATCCTTGCAGGTGTTCTGCTGAAGATGGGAACTTATGGTTTCCTGCGTTTCTGTATGCCCATGTTCCCGCTGGCATTCGAGCAGTTCATTCCGACAATTATGATACTCTCGGTAATCGGAATTATCTATGGCGCACTTGTAGCCATGGTTCAGCGTGATGTTAAATCTCTGGTGGCGTTTTCATCGGTTTCGCATATGGGCTTTATTATGCTGGGCCTGTGTGCATTAAACCAGCCCGGGTTGCAGGGCTCGATCCTGCAGATGCTCAATCATGGTATCTCCACCGGCGCGCTGTTTATGATTGTGGGCATGATCTATGAGCGAAGGCATACCCGTATGATCTCCGAATTCGGCGGGCTGTTCAAGACCATGCCGATCTGGTCAACTTTCTTTATTATTGTCGCATTGTCATCGATCGGATTGCCCTTCACCAACGGATTCGTGGGCGAATTCCTGATCCTGACTGGCACATTCGGCACCAAGCCGTTCTATGCCGGAATTGCCGCGCTGGGTGTCATCCTGGCCGCATGCTATATGCTCTGGATGATCAAGCGGGTGCTGTTCGGCGAAATAACTCATGAGGCCAATAAAGGACTTAAAGATATAAAGCTGTTTGAAAAACTGGTACTGGTACCGCTCATTATTCTGATCTTCTGGATCGGAATCTATCCATCGACATTTTTAAATCCCATGGTCCGCTCTGTCGAAAAGCTTTTGGGAGATTATAAGAGCTATACACAGACCATGGATGCCGATGAAATGTCGCAGGCTTTGAGGCCATACACTCCACGGGAGAACACAAACCATGAGGAGGAAGATTATGGCGGACATTAAGATCTATACCAAGCAGGGATGTCCATATTGCGCATCGATGCGCGAATCCCTTAAAAACGAAGGTGTTGATTTCGAAGATATCGATGTCCATTCGTCTTCAGATGCAATGAAAGAGGCCCTGAAGCATTCGGGTGGACGACGTATGGTTCCGATAGTTGTGCGCGACAGCAATGTGCAGGTTGCGCCTAACGGTGGTTGAGACTTTTAAGGAGATCATGGTAGTTTACCATGGAACAGACAATTAGAGCAATATTCGACAATTTCAATCTGGGCTTCGACTATTTTACGCTGATGCCCGAGTTTATCATTGGCATCGCGGCCCTTCTGACGCTCATCATCGAGCCGTTCCTGAAAGGGGATAAGAAGCAGTTTTTGATGCATTTCAGCTGGCTGGTTCTGGTAACCGCACTATTGTCTATATATTGTATCTGGACCAATCGTCCCGACTTGAATTCGATTCAATTCGCGGAGACATACCGCATCGACAAATTCTCGCTGGCATTCAAGGCCGTTTTCCTGCTCGGATCGCTTTTGACCGTGTTAATCTCCGGGCCGTTTTTGCGCTTCAAGAATGTAATACACGGCGAATACTATTCGCTTATTCTGCTGGCAACATTCGGCATGATGAACCTGGCCAGCGCCGGTGATTTGATCATACTCTTTATCGGGCTGGAGGTTATGTCGATCAGCCTGTATGTCATGGCCGGTATTTTCAGGCGCGACCTGAAATCCAATGAGGCCTCCCTGAAATACTTCCTGATGGGCGCGTTTGCATCCGGATTCCTGATCTTCGGTATCGCCTTCATATATGGCGCCACGGGTTCGACATCTATTATCAATGTCATCCAGCCGGCCCAGGTCTTTTCCGGCACATATATGATGATCGGAATCGCCTTGCTTACTGTCGGACTTGCTTTTAAGGTCGGCGCGGTGCCTTTCCATATGTGGGTTCCGGATGTTTACACGGGATCGATTACAAGTGTCACCGCATTTATGTCCACCGCACCCAAAGCGGCGGCAATTGCGGCGACTTTCCAGGTCTTTGTGGTCGCCATGCAGGCCTATCGAACTGAACTCGAAGTGGTTATCTGGATCATCTCGGCCCTGACAATGACCCTCGGAAATATACTGGCCATATCGCAGAATGATGTCAAGCGCATGCTGGCCTATTCGTCGATAGCCCATGTCGGATATATATTTATCGCCCTGCTGGCATTTACGCCCGAGGCAACCAGTGCGGCCCTTTACTATATGCTCTGCTATACAGTTATGAATATCGGAGCATTCGCAATCGTAATCATGGTTGAGGCACGCGAAAAATCAGATTCTACATTCTCGTCATTTGCCGGCATGGGACGAAAATATCCCTTCCTGGGCATTATCCTGACAATCTTTATGATATCTCTGGCCGGTTTCCCGCCCACGGCCGGTTTCCTGGGCAAATTCCTGGTCTTCAAATCGGCCATCGATACCGGTTCGACTTCTCAGCTTGTGCTTGTCGTACTGGCAGTAATCAACAGCCTTGTATCGGTTTACTACTATCTGCGCATTGTCATCGTGATGTTTATGACCGAGCCGGAGCTGGAATATCAGCCGATCCTGATAAAACCCGGCCTGATAGTGGCTTTGATTATCACAACGGCCGGAACGATTCTCCTTGGCACATATCCCGACCTGTTCAGAGCATTCCTGAACACTACATTAATATAATAGCAAACCAATCTTCATCATTAACCTGCATTTTTACCTGCTGTTTTGCAATTTGCAAGAGCGGCCTTTCGATTTTTTGGCATAAAACAATGGGGATAATCCGATAGCAGATTTTGATCACCCGACCTAAATCTCTGCCAGTCATGTTGATCGTTTTTGACTCCACTTTTGGCACGGCCCTTGCAAAAGAAATAGGCCGTGATGAGAAATTTTAGAAAGAAAATACACCGGAAAAATTCGAAAGGCTTCACGCTGATCGAATTGATGATAGTTGTCGTGATCATTGGTATCCTGGCCGCATTGGCTATTCCACGCTGGTGGAGGGCGAACGAAAGGGCCAAGCAGTCGGAGGCCAAACTGATTCTGAAACAGATCTTTACAAACCAGGAAACCTACCGTCAGGCCAATAATGCCTACTGGATCACCGGCGCCGATGCACATGCCGGCAATCCGGATGTCTTCGCGCCGATCTGGGTCGAGATTATGGCCAACGCCCAATATACTTATTCCATAGATGGCGATGATGAAACTTTTACGGCAACTGCCACAGCCAATCTTGATGATGACGGCACAATCGATACTTGGACTATTAACCAGGATGGTACACTGAACCTGGTGGATGATGACACGGCTGACTGAGGTATTTTGCAAGAGATAATGGTAATTTGAAATAGCAGGCTGGACAAACCAGAAGAGTTATGAGAAGAAGAAGTACAGAGAAAAAAATGAACAGGTACATGAAAATGGAAACGGAGCTTGCATTTAACTGCTGTTCAAAAAAAGACTCAGACAGAAGAGCCGGGATGGCAGAAAAATTGCAAATAAACCAAAAGGGATTGAAAAAGGAAACTACAAAACAATAAATCAAAATAATCTGTAGGAGGATTCACCATGTTACAGAAGTTCCACAAAAGAAATCGCAAGGGTTTCACGCTTATCGAGCTCATGATCGTAGTGGTCATCATCGGCATCCTGGCCGCTCTGGCTATTCCTCGTTTCATGAAAGCCTCGGCTAAGTCCAAAACTTCAGAGGCTCAGCTGATTCTGAAGCAGATCTATACCATGCAGCGCTCTTATAAGCAGCAGCATGACACCTATGCCGGTGCCGGCATGCTTGCCGATCTTGGCGTTGAAGTACCACCTAATGCAAATTACACCTATACCATCGAGGCCGCTGACGATGTCAGCTTCACAGCCCAGGCTGACTGGCCGGATCCGGGTCTGGATGATGACGCAACACCAGATACCTGGACCATTGACGAAAACGGCGATATTGTCCACACGTCAGACGACCTTACGGGTTAGATTTATCGCCACACGCTGACTTTGAACGAAGGGTGTCCTGCGGGACGCCCTTTTTATTTTGACTCAAACCGCGATCCCCGAAAATCATTGACAATTACATATAACAGTCTGATTATATGAGGTTAAAGCAATTCTTTCAGTGGGGAATCAGCCTATGAAAATATTACCGATTATAGCCCTTATATTCCTGCTATCAAACATGCCACTCAATGGCCAGGATACGACAAGTGTGGTAGAAACGTCGGAATATCCGCTAATGCCCTATGATGCCATTGCAGAGGCATTGATGGGCATCAAAATGACACCGGAGGATATGACCTTCAGGATCGACTATATCGAAAGCGACCATTTCCGCCTGCCGATTATAGACAGCCTGACATTAAATCCCCTGCGTATGGCGGATACATTAGAGCATATTCAATCAGGTTTAACCTCAAGCCGGGCTACGATAGACAGTATAGTATTCGAAATAATCGCAAACATCCTGACCGATTATGGATCGCGAAATGATCTCATAAAAGCTATAGAAATTGATCTCGGACCCTCAGTTACAATTGCCCCCTACAACTATATAAGCTATCCGGATTCGATTCCGGATGAGGACAGGATCTCCCTGGATCAAATTATAACCATCGCTGATGATTACTTTCGGTTTACGGCTAATATCTCAACACGTAAGCGAGCCAATCAATCGGTTCGCATGTGGGATGAACTTAATGATGAAGAACTCGCGTTCCTGCGTGATACTTTTGCGATTCTCATACTGGAAAATGTAGAAGATGAGTTTCGTCCGGTGGAAGAACTGGACAGCCTGCAAAAATGGGAGGAGGGGCTCTCCAAACGAGCCATACCAATTTTGTCAAAACTGCACACTTTCTTTATGTATCTTCCATATCAATCCCTGCTCGTGACATTTGAAGATTTTAAAAATGATTTGCTGGCTCTCGAACCCGAACTCGACAGCCTTTTCGAAAAGCATGACTGGCAGATTGAGCATCGATTTCCCGCCGGCAAATTTGCAATCGGGGGATGGGGGCCGAATGAATACAATGGCAAATATCTGTTCATTATCGATTTCGGCGGTGATGATATCTATCGCATGAACCATGTCGATGACAACCAGGTCATTTTCGATATCAAGGGCAATGATACTTATATCGGCCTCGATGATTACTGCCTGGGTGCCGGCTTCTTTAACCTGGGACTTCTTTATGACGGCGCCGGCGATGATATCTACCGCGCCAAGAATTTCTCGCTCGGTTCCGGCCTGTTCGGGACAGGCATCCTGATCGACAAAGGCGGCCATGACAGCTATCAGGGTGATACCCATACCCTGGGCGCGGGCACATGGGGAATCGGCCTGCTGTTCGATCATGCCGGCAACGATTTCTACAATTGCGCGCTGTTTGGCCAGGCCTATGCCGGGCCGGTTGGATTCGGCTCTGTGATTGACCTGAATGGCAATGACAACTATTTCGCCGGAGGAAAATACAAGGACTTCCTGCGCTATGAGGATCATTTCCTGTCACTCTCCCAGGGCTTCTCATTCGGTGTCAGGCCGCGCATGTCGGGCGGGGTGGCGATCTTGATCGACTCCAAGGGCAACGACATCTATACCTCTGATATATTCGGCCAGGCCGCCTCATACTGGTATGGCCTGGGAGCGATATACGACGCCTCCGGCAACGACAAATATCTGTCGTTTCAATATGCCCAGGGCAACGGCACTCATTTGTCGCTGGGTATACTGATGGACAAATCCGGCGATGACTACTATTTCGCCAAGGGCGTTTCTCAGGGTTGCGGTCATGACCTGGCGGCAGGATTTTTGATCGACTACGACGGCAATGACACCTATCAGTCATTCGACCTGTCTCAGGCGGCAGGATCGGCCAATGGTATCGGCATGCTGATCGACTACAGGGGCAATGACTCATATGAAATCAAGCGTACCCATAATACCCAGGGTTACGGCAATCCGCGCCGCGACTACGGTTCGATCGGGCTGTTTATGGACCTGATGGGCGAGGATAACTACATCGGCAACGGAACCAATAACCGCTACTGGATTATAAAATCCAAATGGGGAATTGGTATGGACCTCGATTGGTGGGAGGTGAATGATGAAGAAACCGAATAGCATTATTCCGGTATTCGTTACACTGATAATACTGTTTTCATCAAACGCATTTTCACAGCAAAACAGGGACAGCATCGCGGCATTGGTAGACACCCTGTTTATGAGGGCATCTTCAGGTGAGGTACAGTTCCGCGATATGGTCCAGCCCTCAATCGATGAGTTGATCCTGATGGGCGAGGCGGCGGTACCACAGCTTATTACAAAATTGCCCACCGAGGATGCCCGCGAACGGCATACCCTGGAAGAGATCTTCAAGGGCATTGGCGATCCGGCGGTACCGTATCTTGTCGATGCGCTCGATACCGATAACGATTATCAGCTCAGGCTGGCGGCATTATGCCTGGGCAAAATCGGCAATCGTGATGCCACGCCTCATCTTGTCGACCTGTTTGACCACGAAAATCATACTGTCCGGTCAAACGCTGTAACTGCTGTAGGAGAGATCAAGGACAGTTCAGTACTGCCGCAGGTAATTTCGCTTTTATCTGACAGATCCGAGACTGTACGTAAATCTTCGGCGGTCGCACTTGGACGAATTCAGCATGAGGATGCAATTAACGATTTGATTAATGCTCTCGATGACCCGCATTTTTCGGTACGGTACAGCGCGGCCGGAAGTCTTGCAAAAATAGGAGACAAAGCAGGGCAGAGGCTGGTCGAACTGGCTGATCAGCTTGGTCTTCTGGCGCTCTACTATGCTATAGAAATCTGGGGAGAATTGAAATATGAAAAGGCCGAAGGTGTTTTAAAGGATTTGCTCAAGTCGGACAATCCCCGCCTGCGCGGATTCTCGGCAATCGCGCTGGCTGGAATAAAACTTGATAAAGCGTCCAAAACTCTGCGTAAAATTAAAGAGAAGGAGTCCGACCTGTTCGTACTCTCCTGTATCGAAAAGGCCGAGGAAATAATCGCCCGAAGCGAATAGATAGAATATGGGTATCGAAGAGAGATTCAAACAATTCGAGAAGTTTATCAAAACCGATCTGCCGGCCCAAAAGAGCCTGCAACATGATAGAACTATCGTGGAGCTTTCGGCCTCTCTGATCCAAACCCCTCAGGGCGATTATATGCTCAAGGAAACGCGTTATGGCCCGGGGGACACTCATGGCGATTTCTCATTCGCAAACCTGGACCTTGACCGCAGGCTGTCATTCGATAATTTTTCATGCTCGCCCGTCGAGGGTGAATTCAGCCTGCGCGATATAGTTGTAATCGATACCGAGACAACGGGCCTGTCCGGGGGTGTGGGGACCGTGGCCTTTCTTGTCGGACTGGGTTATTTTGAGAATGACCAGTATGTTGTCAGGCAGCATTTCCTGCCAGATTTCAGCGAGGAAGAGGGCTTTTTGAATCACCTTTTCGATGATCTTCCCGGCAATGTCATGGTTTCCTTTAATGGCCGTGCATTCGATCTGCCTCTGCTTGTAAATCGCTTCCTGATCCAGAAACTCGGGTCGGAGTTTTTTGGACGGGATCATCTTGATGTCCTTTTCACCCTGCGCAGATTTTACCGTCTCAGGCTGCCCGACTGCACCCTGAAAACCGCCGAGTCATCGCTTTTGAATTTCGAACGCCTCAACGATATCCCCTCCGAGCAAATCCCGCAGACATATTTTGATTATCTCAGAACCGGCCAAACCCGCGAGATATATCAGGTCATTGTACATAATCTTTGGGATATCGTATCCACATTGGGGGTAATGCTCAAACTGCACGGATATGTGGAGAAAGCTATTGATTCAGAGGACCTTACCGACTGCGAAAGCTGGTCGATGGGGAAATTCTATCTGGGCCGCAGGGATTTTGAGAAGGCGCTGGCCAGCTTTTCCAAATCCCGTGATGAGGGCGGGGACTATCATTATCGCAATATTTTTGAGGCCTCGCTAATCGCCCGAAGGCTTAAAGATTATGAAACCGCCATAAATTACTGGGAGATGCTTACGGACGCCGTGAATCCGTACTATCTCCATGCTCTGCAAGAACTTGCCAAAGCTCATGAGCATCGTCTGAAAAATCACGAGACGGCCATAAAATATTGCGAAAAAGCCCGTGAGACGATTTATCAGCTTTCTCAGCTCGAGCCTGACACTGATTTCTCCCGTTTTGAAATGGACTTCGAGAAGCGCCTGTCCCGACTTCGAACAAAATTACGGAAATCCCAATAAACTATTAATTTGCCTCTGTTTCTGCCGATAATCTAAGGGAAGATTATGGATCAGAAGCAGGTATTCAAAAGGATTGACAGTGTTGGCGGGCTGGCCACGCTTCCCGAGGTTTTGGCCGAGATTCTGAGAATTACCGATAACAGCGATGCCCCCTTAGATGAGCTTGCGAAGGTTATTCTCAAAGATGTACCCCTTACAGCCAGAATACTCAAGGCCGCCAATTCCGCTGTATATGGTCGGCATCTGAAGGTCTCTTCAATTCGTGATGCCATTATGACCCTGGGGGCGAGAACCATCAAATCCATCGCTTTGTCAATATCGCTTGTCAATACGCTAAACCGCCTCAAGACCCAGATCGATCTCAAGGCCTTCTGGAAGCATTCGCTCGAGGCCGGCATTATCTCCGAACTGATAGCTGAAAAACTTGGCATGTCGCACAGGGAAGAGGCCTATATCGCAGGAATTTTCCATGATATCGGTATATTAATTCTGGATGCCTGTTTCCCGCGCGAATACGCTCATGTATGGGCCGGGGTTCTGACCGGCGAATCACTGGTCAAACTGGAGGAATCGCTTTTCGGCACAAACCATTGCAAAGTCGGCGCCTATATGCTCAAGAAATGGAACCTGCCCGATTCATTCTGCGATGCCATTGAAACTCATCATGATGTTTTCGAGTTAAAAGAACTCTCAAATGGAGAGGTGCTGCCCCAGATAGTCAACCTGGCCGAGAAAATGGCCAAGTACAGGTTTGATGTCCTGGCACAGATCAAGGATGCGGATTTCGACAATTCCAGCGTAATTCGCAAGAACCTCAATCTGAGCGCAAAGGACTTTATGGAAATTGAGTCGGAAATCATCCCCCGCTTCCTCGATTCAGCCAGCTTCCTGGAAATCGAAATCGGATCACAGGAAGAGCTTTTGACTGAGGCCAACAAGCGCATCTATGAAATCTATCGTGAGGTTGAAGAGTTGATGTTGAGCATCAAGAATGAGACCAATTTCACCGAGCATATGGAATACGACCGCCTGGCAGTCGAAATCCTGCATACAGTCGTGGCCACATTCTCGCATTATTTCAATAATGCCTGCGCATCCATGCTGGGACGGGCGCAGTTGATCGAGATGGCGCTGGCGAAGGGCGAATTAGAAGATAGGCGGGATATGATCAAGAACTCATTGATCGCGATTCAGAACGGCGTAAATAGCATTACCGGCACAATTAATGAACTGAAGCAGGTCAAGTCATTCAAAACCACGCTTTACCATGACAAGACCCTGATTATCGATCTTGAAGATTCACTCAAGAAATACCGCCCGCAGGAATCTGCAAAAACTCCTCAGGCATAATTATTTCAATCAGGCTGTTGGATCCTTTACTTGAGCCTCAATTGGCTTGTCCGGCTTGTGGTCGAACTTCTTACCCACAAAGTAGAAGGCTATTGTCACGATGATGATCATGATTGTCATGATACCGAAATATTCACCCGGGTTGATCTTGGTATACAAACGGGCAAAGAAACCGGCCAAAATATTGCCGAAAAAGACCATCATCAGCCAGATACCGGTGATCCTCGATTTCATCCGCTTGGGAGCTTCCTCATAAGCCATCTGAAGACCAATAACGGATATACATAATTCAGCCGAGGTCATGAGAATATAAGCCGCCACTTCCCACAGGATCGAAACCTTATTGTTGACCGCGAAAAATCCGGCAATCGTCATGGTGGCCATACATAGAATAACCAGCACAAATCCAATCAGCATTTTCTTAGGCGATGACAGCCGTTCTGTTTCGCTCTTATCGGTTTTTGACCACAGCCAGGCAAAAAACGGTGTCAGGGCGATGATGAACAGGGGATTGAACCCCTGCACTGCATCAGGGGGTATCTCCCCGAATGGCGTGTTCAGATTCATGTAATCACGGGCAAATAATGTCCACGTGGAATAGGCCTGATCGAAGACCGACCAGAAGAAAATGATCAAAAGAAACAGACCAGACAATCTGATCAGGACCTGGCGTTCTTCGCGTTTTTGTGCCGGAGTCAGTTCTTCCTGTTGATTTTCTTTTACATTCTCAACCGGGTAATGGCGTTTACCGAGGTAAAACATGCCCAGTGAAATAATCATTAGAATAGTCGGGGCCATAAAGGCAGTAGCGTAGCCATAATGATCGCGTATGACCGGAAGGGTAAACATACTCAATGCGGCGCCGATATTGATCGCCATATAGAACCATGAGAAGGCCTGTGACATGAGATGATTCTTGTTTTCCTTGTTATACATCAGGCCCATCAAGGTACTGATATTGGGCTTGATCGATCCGGAACCGCCTGCCAGAAGCGTCAGGGCAACAAACAGCCCGACCTCAGTCTCGAATGTCCCCAGTACAATATGACCCAGGATATATGGAATTGCGAAATATATAATTGTCTTGAATTTACCCAGCCAGCGGTCGGCGATATACCCGCCAATCAGGGGCGTTATATAACAGGATGCAGTAAAAAATGATGCGGTTGTGGCACTGTTGGCATCCGAAAACCCGAGCACATCGATCATGTACAGGGTCAGGAGCGCCTTCATGCCGTAGAAGCTGGCACGTTCGGCCAGTTCGCCCCAGAAGATAAACCAGAATCCGGTTGGATGTTCTTTGAATTGAGCTAACATTGCGGCCTTCCTCCCATCCCGTTTTACAGCCTGTTTCGATTGCGGATCATAGCTGATTTAAAGACTAATAATAGCAAAAAGCCACCAGCTTTTCAACTACTATCTTGTTAATGGATGGGAGGAAAAAACAGGCTATTTTATAAAGACCGCTTCAACCTGATAATGCTGTTCGGGAGGACCCTCGGCATGAGTATGCAACGGCCCCGCGCCCTCATAATGATAATGCAGATCGAACCCCCTGAACAGATCAATAATCTCGCCCGGCTCGAGATAGGTTCGGACTTCACCCCTGTCGTTGGAAAATGAATTATGCCCGATCTGCCTAGCGGTCTTTTTCCATTTCTCATATGAGGGATCCAATGTCGACCAGGCGGTGACAAAGACGAGGCTGCCCTGACGGGTCCAGGAATGAATGCGCTGAACCAGGTTATAAATCCTCTCCCGATCGAGAATCTGAATCATACCGAATACCAGAACGGCTGAGTAAAACGGCGTGGAAGGGAAGAAGCTGTCAAATGAAGCGATTACAGTATCGATCATCAGATTCTGCTGATCGGCCTGTTTACGAATTGAATCAATGGCCTCATGCGAGGAATCGATGGCCTCCACGCTGAAACCGTTTTTTGCCAGATAAATTGCATTGCGCCCCTGCCCGGCGCCGATATCCAGCACCCAGGCCGATTGGTTGATCAAATCAATGTTGTCCTTTAGAATAGGCTCAGGCTCCGTGCCGAAATAGGAACCGGTCTTCCTGTAGACCTGATCATACTTATCCATTTTGACTCCGTATATCCTTTTAGCGGTTATTTTTTCGAGTGTAATGTATCTGCCACAGGGTGGACCATGTTTCGCCCTGATCCTCGGATTTCTGCCAATCCCAGTCAAGGCTGTCTTTTGCTATATTATAAAACACCATACGATAATGCACTTCTTTGCCATCCTCGGTAGTTACGCGGCTAAGGATCATCTTGCCGCCCTTCAAACCACCCACGAAATCGAGATAGTTGCCGGCATTATCGACCCAGGTCTGCTGCCATTTGCCCATTTCGGGATTGTAGGTGGAAACGCTCATACCCCGGAACGCGCCATCGGGAAGCACAGTAAAATCCTCCTCAATAACGCAACCATCGTAGTGACGGGTAATTACGTTTTCACCTCGGCCATCCTCACCCCAGGTCAGATCCCATTCACCAACCCAGAAATCGAATTGATCGAATTCCGATGCGCTACAGGGGGCAGGTGTCGCTTCCCCTGAGTCCTGGGCCATTAATGCTCCTGAAAAGATTACAAAAATAATGGTAAAAATGACATCGGTAAGTTTTATGCGAATCATGCACAATCCCTTGACAAAAAATAATCCACTTTTTAGTGTATAATTATGATTTCCGTATTTGGGTTCCGGAAATGATGGACAAATTTAGTCTATAATAGAATTATACGTCTATGTCGACGATATTCCAGTCGCTGCCCGTCTCTTCCATAATCAGGCATCTGACATTGACATCAGGATACTTCGATTCGATTTTTTCTTTGAGTCCGGACATATCATCCGTGATGCATCGACGTTCCTTATCCAGCGAATCAAATGCGGCATGACCACCATAGCCGGCGCAATCCTCATGCTGGCTGATATAGACGTTTTTGACCCCGTGTTTTTCGACACAGATGGAGATGAATTTCATGGCCAGGTCATGATCCTTGCAGGGGCCGCCAATTGAGATACGGTCGATATCGCCCGCGAGATTATTGTCTTTGATCCAGTTTTCGATTGGCTGTTGCAGCCGGAAATCCATACAATGCAGAATCAGATTGTTGCAACTTGACATCAGCTATCCCTCCGGTTGATTTTTCGTGCTGGAAAATATATTCAGATGTGTCAAAAAGCAATAGTCAATTCAGATTTATTGAAATCTTGCGTATATGCATTACCTTATCGCTTAACATAAAACGCGGTGGGATAATCGATAGCATCACCGGGAGCATGAAAGATAACCGTATCTGCTATTAGTCCCACTCCCTGCATCAGGTTCTCCGGATAATCTATTTCGGTGCCAAAGAGAATATAGAGTTTCTTTTCGCCCGATGGTTGCCGGACAGTATACATCGAATATCGCGAACTGGAAATCAGCTCGCCATCATAGAAGTTCTTAAAATCCCCGCTTCGTCCGAGGGTTAATGTCCGCGTACATTCACAGGTTTCCGGTGTCTCGGTACCCGCGAAACCGCCAACCGATTTAATCCACTCATAGGTGCCCGCAAATTCAATCATGGCATCCCTGTCAGGTGCAATTGGGGCAGGCGAACAGGCCCATAACAGGCCAATCATGATCATGCTTGCAATTACCGTAAGCGCCTTCATAGTACCTCCCAAAATAAAGCTTCTTAGTTATTCATAATTGCTGTGCAGCCTAATCGCTCGTCTTTCTGAAATACATAAACGAGCAGGTAATACACAGCTCAGTATACAATCCTATCTCACCGCTGTCCAGCCATGTTAGCCGAATCGGAGATTCACTGAAATAAAGGTAGTGTTCATTTTCTCCATCCTGATCAATATCAAACTCCCTAATCTCGAATTCCCCGCTGTCCTGGATCGTACCATCAGTATAGAATCTATAGCGGTTCTGTTCGAAAACATAAGTTATGCTGCAATTACAATCTTGGGGTTGGTGTTTTCGCCCTGACCCATGAAGTAGAGGCTTTTATTCCAGCTCCATGTGCCGCTAAGGTCGTCGGTATTCAATGGATTTGTGGCCTTATCACAGGCTGTGATAAAAACCAGACCTAATGCAAGCAGGATTAAGATTGTGTTTTTCATATTATATGCCCTTCCGATTTAAATGCTTTGCATTAAACCGACGAAATACAATCCAATTCGTTCAGATGCTAATTCAATGATGAAGTGCGCGAAAACTGGCCCGCATGACGCATAAAGGCACGGCCCCAGGCAACGCCTCCGAACATCGGCACCTCGATTACCTGGCCGGTATCAGATGCAGTTTGCAGAATCTGCCTGAGCTTTAGCGTGTCCCCGTATATCCGGAAAGAGTAAGGTTCGATTACCCGGGCGTGATTGATATCGGTCAAAGTCAGCAGGGTATCCCCGGCCACATATGCTCCCTCGAAGACACTGTCATAATGGCCCGGTCCGAATTGATGGAGAACCGGCGGAGTGATTTCGAAACGGTATGTCTCTCCGTCGAATGTCAGCCTGGATGTATGCACGATGGTGTATTCGCCCGATGCGCCTTCAGTGGTTATGTCCTGATGATAGGACTGCTCGAATTGTGTCGACCAGCTTCCCACCAGGCCATCCTCGGGATTGACCGAAACCACACCCTGGCATGACAACAGGGCCAGAAAAACCAAAATAGTGATCAGATGTTTCATACTCTTAATATAATCAGGAGTCCGTTTTATTCCAGATTTTTTTGAAATTATCCGATTTCTATGTTTAATAGACCGTATCCTCGAGGTACTGGATCCGATCCCTGATATCCCAGATATAGGCACTATCAACAATGTGCGGTTTGTTTAGATAGGTTTTCAATTCAAGAACAGCCTTGTTGTATTTCAATTGCATTTCATATATATAGGCCTTGAAAAGAACCGCATAGGCGAGTGATGAGTCCATTTCGAGCGCGGCATTGAAATCATCCAAAGCCCGTTCCAGCTCATCGCGTTCATAGTTAATCTCGCCCCTCAGAATCTGATAATCGGCGTGATCCTCCAAATCAATTGCAGAATCGATACATTTCAGAGCCGACTCATAGTCTTCACGATTGTAAAATACCTTGCCCAGGCTATACAGGGCCTCATCATAGAAGGGGTACAGCTCCAGGGCCTTATTATATAATTCTATGGCTCGTTTGTAATTCCCGATCTCCAACTGTACATCGGCAAGTGCACACCAGGCGATTTCATCATCCGGCATTATTTTCAAATAATCACGATACTGATCCAGGGCATACTTATAGTTTTTGGATACAATATAGCTGCGAGCGAGAAAGTCATACGCCATGTAGCAGTCCGTCGCTCTTTCTCTGGCCTCACGCAATAGCTCAATGCCTTTATAGGATGCCTGACCTTCATGTAAATAGCTGTAACCCATAGAAGCTATGATACAGGGATTATCCGGATCGATTTCATAGGCCATTTTAATTGCCTGGTGAGAATCCTCATATTTATCGGCGTAATCATAAATCAGGAACTGGCACATATGAATATAAGCATTTTCGGGAAACCTGAGCAGGGCGATTTCAATGGTCTCGTATGCCTCATCAACCTGATCCAGATTATAGGTCTGCAGAAATGATTTGACAACATAAGCAGGATAGAAACTGCTGTCCCTTGCTATAACTCGATCAATTATGTCATGTGCCTTTTCATATTGATCATCAAATGTATGAGTAATTGCCAGCATGCATAAAGTTATATTATTGTGCCTGCCCTCATTTGTAAGCGAACTAAGCCAGTCACGGAATACGCCATTGGCACCATAATCCAGTCTGGGTGAGCTGTAGCATTTATATTCCGCAAGGCAGAGTTCTACTATCTGCTTAAGATAGATTTCAATAGTGCCCAGTGAATCATAATTTTGAGACTTGACAACCTCAACCAGCCCCTCCCAGTCATTGTTGAGAATTGGAGTTTTATAATCGCATTCCGCATATGCGCTATTTGCAAAAGCCGCGATCAGAAAAGCCCCCATCAAAACAACAAGGAACAGTCTTTGTTTCTGCATATCCGCCCCAAATATGCGTGTGCTTTATACCTCGCGGAAAAATATACCCCCGCCCAGAATCGAACTGGGATTGCCGGCTCCGGAGGCCGGTGCGCTATCCTTTGCACCACGGGGGCATGTGTTTCATTGGAAAGCTATTGTAAGTGTGGCGTGATGTCAATCAAAAACGCTTCAAATGACGCGGTAAATCAGTCCTGGCGCTGATAACGGCCCATCAATTCACCCATACCGAGCACATGGCCCTCAATCGCTTCCAGGAGCTTTTCTTTCGTAGCTCCCGCTTCCAGATCGAGCATTGTATCCAGGGCATAGATCTTGAAGAAATAGCGATGGGTCCCGCCGGGAGGACAGGGACCGCCATAGCTGTTGTTGCCCCAGCTGTTTCGGCCCTGAAGGCACTGTTCACAGTCTGCCAGCATTTTGGCCGACAGGCTGCTGTCTGCGGGAGGAATATTGTATGCAACCCAGTGAACCCAGGTCCCGCCCGGCGCATCAGGATCATCGCAGATCAATGCCATGCTTTTGGTGCCTTTGGGATAATTCGACCAGGCAATCTCCGGCGAAATATCATCACCATCACAGGTATACCGCGCGGGTATCATACCTTCATGTATGAACGCCGAACTTGTCAATTTAATCTGCGGCATTACATCATCCTGCGATGATTCCGCAATTGCCTCCTGGCCACCTATTTCCGCCCTTTTGTCTCCCTGGCAGGCCGCTATTAAAAACACCGCCCCTGTTAACAGCATAACAGCCAATTGCTTCATACCCAGCTCCTTCCCGACGGCAAAAAAATATACATGACACACTCTATAAAATATATGACAAGCGAGTTTAGCGAGAGTTGCAGTGAATTTTAATTATTTAAAGAAGAGCTTCATCCTGTGTGATGCTTTGGGCATCTGTCTTATATACGATAGATGCCTGATATCGTTTAATTGTCTTATTCATCAACGACCACGGCGGTGCCATAGGCCAGAAGTTCAGCCGAACTTGACATAATATAAGAAGTTGAAAAACGAACGGCCACGATGGCATTGCCGCCCAACGATTCGGCCTCTGCGATCATACGATCCAAAGCCTGCTCGCGCGCCTCGGCAATCATCTTGGTGTAATCCCGGATTTCACCACCTACTATATTGCGCAGCTGGGCCATAATATCATGCCCGAGGTGGCGACATCGAATGGTATTGCCGCGTACCAGTCCCAGGGTTTTGATAATTCTTTTCCCGGGCACTTCATCACATGTGGTTATAATCAAATTCTGACCTCCTTATAGCGTTCTTTCTTGCGGGCGTAAAGAACCTCCCGGGAGATCGAGACCAGAAGCATGATCACCCCCAAACCGCCACAGCCTATTCCCAGCTTTACGATCAGGGAAACCTGGGGGGAGAGGAAGAAATCTTTAAGTAAATAATAGGCTCCGACTCCCAGAAGGATAATCGCCCCGATCGAAAAAAAGATCCATCCCAGGCCTCGCTCCAGGCGATTGTAGATTCCCGCCCAGTAGCCATCCCAGTAACTGTCAGGCAATTCCTTAAACATAATCGAGTCAGTAACCTCCTTTATTCTCCTGAACGCTTTCAATTCATCTTTTAAAGACAGATCATCCCGTGCATATTCCTCCAGCTCCGCCAGCTCTTCCTGGCTGGCGATTCCGTCAACCGCCTTCATCAACAATTCCTTTTTTCTGTCTTCACTCACCGATATCACCTAAAAGCTCTTTGAGCTTCTTTCTGGCATAATACAGCCTGCTCATGACGCTCCCTACCGGAATTCCGAGCGCCTTAGCAATTTCCTCGTATGATAGGTCCTCGAAATGTCGCAGCACAATGATCTCGCGATGCTCGAATGACAATTTTTCGATCGCATGCCAGACCGCCTCGCGAGTTTCATCAGCCTCCATAAGATATTCCGGTGAGCTATCCCGGCCTGAGGAGGCTGTGGATTTATGTTCCTCCTGAACGTTCTGGCTGTATTCCTGCCTGACTTTGCGTTTCTTGAGCTGATTTTTTGCCAGGTTGGAAAGAATGGTAAAAAACCAGGAAAAGAAAGACCTGTTCGGGTCAAACCGTCGCCTGGCACGATAGACCCGGATAAATGCCTCCTGCGAAATATCCTTGGCCTCGGCAGGATCACCGACCAGTTTGAGCGCCAGGTAATAGGCCTTCTTTTTGTATCTTTTGACAAGTGACTCAAATGCATGAATATCACCGGCTTTTATCGATTCCAAAAGCTCTTCATCCGTTCTTTCTGCAACTTCTTTCATTCGAGATACATCCATACCCGGGTGATATTCAAAATAATGTTAAAAATCGATTATTTTTATGATTTTTCAACAAAAAACTGGGCTCAATGCCGATCAAATACAAGAGTATTACTTTATGATTTCAGTGCAGGGAGGATCAATGAAAGGCACATTTTTAATTATATTCGGAGTAATAGTTTGCATAACATTCATTTCCTGCGGGGATGAGATTTCTACGAGATCCGGCGGGTCAAATGATCGGGATTTCATGGCGACTGTCGATCTGGCAGTGGATAACATCAGTAATGCCATAGGGATAACCATAACCGGATTCGACAACTTTGATGGCTATGACACCCTGTTTTTTGACGATGTCGGCAGTCCGCTGGGTATCGGCGGAAGTCCTGCAAATCCCGCCGATTCATCATTCTATCAGTATGATTACACTTATACCAATGGCTGGCATATACTTGATATGGAATCTGATTCATTTTATTCCGATGAATACGGTACATCATCGGTCAGCATGAACCTGGTCGATTCAGTACAGTTTAAAAACGGCACCACAGTGGTTCAAGAACCTACTTCGGCCACCGATTATCTAGATTTCCGGCTCTGGATGGATGCCAGCATCCTGGCGCAGTCCGAAGATTTCGTACTTGGCTTCGATATCGACCGTATTCATATCGCCAACACTTATGAGATTATGACTTCAGGCAATGTCGCGGTCGATGGTGTTGTCGAGTACCAGTTCGGTATGGAGATTGGATCGCCACAGGATATGCTCTCTATCGATATGGATTATGAAATAGAATTTAACAGTTTACTTCTTGACGGCGCAAATGGTTGCCCGATAAGCGGCAATATTGAGGCCAGCGCTGTCATGTCCGCCCAGGGTAACGGCCAGTATGAATCCGGATCATTTTTCCTGAGACTGACATTTAACAGCGCTTCCGAAATGGGCGTGCATTTCGAGATGGATGGCCAGGTCCATGATGAAACCAGAGATGTAAGCTGTTATGACTTCTCGGCCGCTCCTGCTGATATGTTCAAAAGCCTTATACCGCAGGAATAGGGCTATTACCATTAAATCCAGGCCCCATCACTGATGGGGCTTTTTTATAAAAAAGAGGATTTTTATGAAACCTGTGCTTGACCTGGCGGTCTAAAACAAATAAATATAATCCGGGTTAAGCAAAACACTGCGAAAAGCGGAGGTTCAAAAATGTATAAACGATTTCTTTTTATCCCTGCCATTCTATTCATATTCTCAGTCTGCATGATTTCCTGTTCCGACAGCGATTCCACCGGGCCCTCCAATGCCGAACTTGAGCAGGCACTGAGAGCCCAGGCGGCCGCCGACCTGGAACTGGCCATGGCATCAGTATCGATGGGCTTCACACAATTTGAGGGTTTCGAGGAGCCTGGCGCGGGAGATATTTTCAGCAAATCAGCCGATGCCTTCTCACCCCAGGATTCAGTCAGTTATGAATATAAAGATGGCTGGCATATCTATTACGGCGATATGGACTTTTCACTCGATGCCGAGGGCCTGTCCATCGACATCAGCTATGTCGTCATCGATTCCGTGCAATTCAAGGAAGACAATGTAATTATCCAGGATCCTGATGATAACACAGATTACCTGAAATTCATTATGTGGGTTGATGCGGCCGTTGATTATGCCGCCGGTGACACCACTTTTGTGGTCAATCTGGATGACTACAATATCAACATGGAATACAATGTAGAGGATGACGGCGATGTTATTGCCGATGGCACGCTTGCCTATTTCTATGATATTGCCGCCGCCCAGGGCCTGGAAAACGGCACCGGAGATATTCAGTATACCATGTCAATCAATGACCTGGTGCTGGATGATGACACCGGCTGTCCTTTGTCGGGCTCTTTGACAGCAACTGCCATCTATGATTTCGATGGTACCGAGGGCTCTCTGAATGGTACCTGGGACCTGACTGTCACAGTTCAGGACCCGAATACTATTGCAGTGAACTTTACTTCCGGCGATATAGAAATCAATTTCACCGAGGATATCGATTGCGAGGAACCCGCATCGATCAGCCTGTTTGAAATAGTCAAAAACCTGGCACAAAGAGATTAATCTTTGACAATATTGGTTTTACTAAGCCCCATCTAATGATGGGGCTTTTTCATTTGTATATCTTTGCCATTGACCGTACTCCATCAATTTTATACCATACGGAATCATGGCCGTCGCAGATTCAAAACATAATCGCATCATCCTGATCGGAATACTTCTTGGGATAATGCTGGGTGGCTTTCTCGGTTACCTGCTGGGCGAAAAAATGCTCTGGGCCTCGTTTTTCGGCCAGTTGTTTTTGAATTCTCTCAAGATGATAGTAATTCCACTCATTGTCACCTCCATGGTCACAGGAGTTGCCGGTTTGGGCGATATTCGCAAACTGGGCGGCACCGCCGGCAAGACGGTGTCCTATTATCTCCTGACAACATTCGCCTCGGTTACCATAGGCATAATCTGCGTCAACCTGATCAAACCCGGTTATTTGCAGGCTGTCACCATACCGACCGGTGAACCTGTTGCCGATGCTGGCGAATTTTCGGTACTCGGATTTTTCCTGAAACTGATCCCGACCAATATTTTCCAGGCTATGGTGGAAACGGATATCCTGCCCCTGATAATATTCTCGCTGTTCTTCGGCGCGGTTTTGACCACAATCGGCAAAAAAGGCAAACAGATTATCGAACTGTTCGATGGTTTAAATGATGTCATCATGAAGATGGTTCAGATCATTATGTACATAGCGCCGATCGGGGTGTTCGGACTGGTGGCAGGCAAAATAGCGGAAACGTCATTGCCGCAGTTATCGGCACAGGAATTCGAAACGATCAAGAGCATAATCTCGGTTTATTCAGTTCATAGCGCTGACCTGTATCATCAGCTGGCCGAACCGCTGACAAGGGGAGGGGCCAATCAGATCTGGATCGAGCTTCTGAAAGTCGGTAAATATTCCCTGACAGTGCTGGTCGGGCTGGGCATTCATGCTTTCGTGGTTCTGCCCATAATCCTGCAGGTACTGGGACGACGTAACCCTCTCAAGTACGGTTACAATGTTACCCAGGCAGTGGCAACAGCATTTTCAACCGCATCATCATCAGCCACTCTGCCGATCACAATCGATTCTGTAGTAAAAAACAATAAAGTCAGCAATAAGGCGGCCTCATTCGTTCTTCCGCTTGGCGCCACGATCAATATGGATGGCACCGCTTTATATGAGGCAGTTGCGGCTATATTTATTGCCCAGCTCTACGGCGTCGATCTGAGTTTTGGTCAACAGGTTATTGTAGTGCTCACAGCCACGCTGGCAGCTATAGGTGCGGCCGGAATACCGCAGGCAGGACTGGTAACCATGGTCATAGTGTTGCAGGCGGTGAACCTGCCGATTGAGGGTATTGCCTCGATCCTGGCTGTCGATTGGCTCCTGGATAGATTCAGGACGGCCGTGAATGTCTGGGGCGATACGGTCGGCGCGGCGGTGATTGATCGCACAAAAGAGATCCGTTCCCCGCAAACCCCCTCTGCCACAACTAATTAATTCACAAACGCAAATTATTTGTGCCCGTATAAAGCTATAAATTATCGTATCATTCTAAATTCTTGTCGGCACGTGGTTTTTGTTGACAAAATCATTGCATCATTCTAATTTTAACTGGTTATGAGAGTGGTTGTGCAGCGTGTAAAAAACGCAAGGGTTACAGTTGATGACAGGGTTACAGGCGAAATCGGTCCGGGCCTGGTTGTTCTATTGGGCGCGGCTGATGGAGATAGCGAAGCTGATGCGCGCAAAATGGCCTACAAATGCGTGAATATGCGCATTTTTGAGGATCAGCGGGGCCGGATGAATCTTTCCTGCCTGAATCTGGGCTATGAAATCCTGGCTGTATCCCAGTTCACCCTTGTGGCCGACACAAAAAAAGGCCACAGACCGTCATTTTCTCAGGCAATGGAACCGGAAAAGGCAGAGCAACTCTATCGGGAATTTGTTCATGCCGTTAAAAGTGAGGGCGTTAATGTTGCCGAGGGTGAATTCGGTGCCCATATGATGGTCGAAATAAAAAACTGGGGGCCGGTAACCATTATTCTGGACAGCAGGGAATGAGTGAATATAAACTGACATATCAAACTGACTTCATTGAGGAAGTGACAAAACAGGCCGGATCGCAGAAATTCGTGCTTGCTTCGAACTCTCCACGGCGCTTTGAAATCCTGAAAATGCTGGGGATTGATTTTAAAAAGGTTTCTCCCGATGTTGATGAAAATATCTCCAGCAACGGCAATCCCTATGATTATTCGGATCGGCTTGCCGTACGCAAGGCCAAATCATTGGAGCCGCCATACTCCAGCATAATAATCGGGTCGGATACGATTGTCGTATTAGGCAAAGAGATAATCAACAAGCCCCGCGACAAGGGCCATGCCCATGAAATCCTGTCAATGCTGGCCGGCAAGACTCACAGCGTGATAACATCGGTGGCCCTGAAAGACAGTGAATCGGGTAGATTGATTTACGGCCATGATGAGAGCCGTGTTCGGTTCCGGGAATATGATAAAGATCTGATCGAGGATTATATAGACAGTGGCGAACCATTCGGCAAGGCAGGTGCCTATGCCATACAGGGCAAGGGGGGAGAACTGGTCGAATCCTATCAGGGCAACCTGGATACGATTATTGGATTTCCGGCCGGGCTGTTTCTCAAGCTCTGGAAAAATCTGAAAAGCGAGGTTTAAATTTGTTTATAGATCTTGATCCATCGGATGAAGAAAAGAGCCTGGGCAAATACCTGAAATCGATCCGTGAGGACAAGGAAATCAGACTGGATGAATTGTCCGAAAGTACGCGCATCAAGCAGGACTACCTGGAAGCGATCGAGGCAGATAAATTCGATGAACTGCCCGAGGGACCCTACCTAAACCTGTTTCTCAAGTCATATGCTGAAGCCCTTGAAATAGACTATAATAAAATAGCTGAATATCTTGAAAAAACAGAGGCGCAGCCGGCTCCGAAGCAGCCCAGGGCGAAAACTGCAAAGCCGCCCAAAGAGAAAAAGAAGCTGGAACAGAAGCCGCAGACATTGAAGCCGGTAGTCGATATTCATGAAAAACAGCCACAATCCAAAGATGAGAAGGAGCAAAGCAGTACATTCAATCAGCTCATCCTGATCGGAATCCTGGTATTTGTTGCCTTTATTATTTTAATCGTTGTGGTTGTCCTGTCCAGCAGGCAGGACATTCAAAGCGAGGAACCTGTTGCAGAAGTTACCACTCTGCCGCAGGAACAAGCAGTGGTTGATTCGGCGCAGATTCGTATGCGGAATTTTTTGGCTCAATATGACAGTATGACAATCAGCATACATCCGGTCAGCCAGCAGGCGATCAGTATAGTTGCTGATGGCGAGGCTATGACCAAGCTGGTCAATCCCAATAATGTCTGGGAGGTCAGTGCGGCCGAAAGCCTGTATGTCAGCACTGAACGTATGGACGGTACGCGCTATTATCTCAATGGTTTCAGGATAAAAACCGACAGCATCAGCCTGGCCGGCAAAAATGATATTATTTTCAAGCCCGACAACTGGGTGAAGTTCGTCGACACCACAGTACAGGAAACGGAAAACGAGTAATGGGTTTCAAATCCCTGGTACAGAAGCTCAAATTTAAATGGGTAGTGAGAAACATAGAACAGTCAGCGTACAGCCTTTGCACCAATATCGGTTCGGCGGCAAAAATTGTGCTGCTGTTTCCATCTGTGCCGGAGAGCAATATCAATGGCGAAAAGGTAGTAAATGAGATCAGGCAGCTATATTCACAGTCTGAGATTTTTATGGTTGGAGGGCCGCAAACCAATTTCGGCCGACTGCGTTTCGGGGACCGGGTATCCAAGCTTTCGGCCGGGATGCAGGAGATAACCTGGGCCGGGCTCCCGGACAAGGCATTCACCAAAAAAGTTAAGGCTTTAGAGGGCGATATTTTAATTGACTTATCCGTTCAGAAAGATTATTTCAATGGCATTCTCGCGGCTACTTCTGATATACCGATCAGGATTGGCAATTATGGCGTATGGGGGCCGCCGGTATACAACCTGGAGATTAAAACAAGTTACCTGCAGAGCGAACAGCTTATTCTCAAATCAATCGTGGAGGTCCTGAAGAATTTCAAGACCGGGATAAGGAACTAAGAGGTAGAACCACATGCATCTTGATAAATTAGAACTGATAGGATTTAAATCATTTCCGGAAAAGACCAGGCTGAAATTCTCACCCGGGGTATCCTGTATTGTCGGGCCCAATGGCTGCGGTAAGACGAATATCCTCGATGCCATCCGCTGGGTGCTGGGCGAAACACGCATGTCGATCCTGCGCGGCGGCAAGCTGGAAGAGGTAATCTTCTCCGGCACACGTGACATCAAACCGCTGGGTATGGCTGAAGTCAACCTGACGATTCAGAATGATCGCGGTGTCCTGGCAACGCCTTACAATCAGGTAACTGTCACACGCAGGCTCTATCGTTCCGGCGATTCCGAATTTCTTATAAACAAAGTGCCCTGCCGGCGCAAAGATATCACCGAGATGTTCTATGATACCGGTCTGACCTCGGGAACATACTCGGTCATCGAACAGGACATGATCGATATCATCCTCTCCGACCGGGCCGAGGACAGGCGTCATTTCTTCGAGGAAGCGGCCGGGATCACCAAGTATAAAATCCGCAAAAAAGAAGCTCTCAGGAAACTGGACAATACCGAATCGGACCTTGTTCGACTTGAAGATCTTTACTCTGAGGTTTCATCTCAGACCAGCTCGCTCAAGAGGCAGGTTTCCAAGGCGGAACGCCATAAGACATTGAATGATGAAATCCAGAAGCTGGGAGTGGAACTGGCAATCGACCGCTGGCTGAAAATCGAGGAGAAAACATCTCAGCTTCGTGAACAACTTGGTCAGGTTAATGGCGAGCTGGATCAGGTTCGTTCGCAGATAAAGGTTCACGAACTGGAACGTGAAGAGATAAAGCTGGCCTCCACAGAAAAAGAGAATGATATAAGAACCAAGCGTCAGAATCTATCCGCCCTGACCGACAGACTGCATCAACTCGAAAAAGAGATCTCGGTCCTCCAGGAGAAGTCTGAGAACCTGAAGAACAGGCATGCGCTTACAATCGAAGAAATCAAGTCCCTTGAATCTCGTCGCGATGGCCTCGAGATCGAAATCATCGGGTGTGCCGAGAGTGAGGGCAAGTACAGGATCGAGGTCAATGAGTTAAAAGAGTCGGTCGAAAATGGAGAAAAGAAACTCGATGACCTGATTCATGCCGCGCAGGGTTCATCCAGGGAATATGAAGAAATCCAGGAAAGAATCAAAATCCTGGGAAGAGAGCTTAATCAAAACCAGGAAAGCCAGATAACTCTCGACCTCAAATATTCAGGCAGCCTCGAAAAAATCGAGGAACTGAAAACATCAATAGAATCTGCGCAGGCGGAATATGAACAGATAACGGCGGCAAGGGACGAACTTCAGTCCCGCAAAGAAAAACTGCAAACAGAAATCGATGATACAATAGGACACCGCGATGAACTAAGCCGGCGTCATGAAGAGCTTAAAGCGAATCTGCAGGAACTCAAGTCCCGGCACGAGAATCTGAATTCCGAGTATCATCAGCTCAACGCCGAACTGGAAATGACCGGTAAGGTGATACATCAGTATGAGGGCTACACCTCCGGCGCGGCACAGGTCGGCAAGATCAAGGATCAATTCCCCGGCATTATTGATACGGTCGCCAATATCATCAACCCGCATGAGGATTATACTGCCGCGGTACAGACAGTACTGGGGGAACTGTCCAACTACTTCGTGGTAGACAATTCGCGGACCGCCCGCGATGTGCTGGCGTATGCCCGTGAAAACAAGCTGGGACGGTTCGGCCTGATTATACTCGAGAATATTCCTTCACCTGAAGATCCCGATGTCACCTTCCCGCACAATGAAAATATAATCGGACAGTTGTCGCAGTTCGTCAAAGCCGACGATCGCTACGGTGAACTGGTCAATTATCTTTTCAAAGATATTCTGATCAGCAAAAACATCTTCGATGAGCAGGGCTTGCAGGGATTTGACATGGTGACTCCCGAGGGCGAGATGCTCGATTTCCGCAAGACCCTGGCAATCGGAGGTACAGAGGAAATTATGCTGGTCGGACGCAAAGCCCGCTTCGATGAATTATCACAACAACGTAAATCCCTCGAAAGCCGTATCTCGGAAACAGTGCAGGAAATTGAAAACAATTCTCAGCTTCAGAAAGAAATCGAAGATGAATCGGGCAGGATATCTGAAACACTGACAGGCCTGAAAGAGCAGATGGCTTCGGTCAATGCCGAGTTATCGCAGGCCGAGTTAAAACTGAATGCGCTCGAGGTTCAGCTCGATGAAAGGCGCAAGTCCCGGGATGAACTGGAAAAGAGAATAAGTGAACTGGATTCGGAAAAATCCAACCTGAGCCATAAGCTCAATAAAAGGCGACAAAACCTGGCCGATGCAGAGAGCGCATCGAAAGAACTGAAGCAAAAATACGACAGGGCGGTGCAGGAGAAGGATGATTATTCGCGCGAATTATCTAACCTGAAAATGAAACTCCTGGGCGCAGAATCATCATTATCGACCGCTGAAAATAATTACCGCCGCCTTACAGAATTGAAGCAGGATATCGAAAACTCATTGCAGGAAAAAGAGACCCTGATCAATGATTTCACAGTTACCGCGGCCGAGGTACAGCGGGATATAAAAGAACATGAGGACCAGCTCAACAGCGCATTCGAGGTAAAGGAAAAATCCTCACAGGTACTGATAGAAGCCGAGGGTGAACTGGCAGAGGTACAGGATAAGATCAACTCACATGACCGCGCCCTGAAGGAACTGCGCAATAAATCGGAGGAGTTTTCGGAGAAATCCCATGAGATAAACATGAAAAGCAGTTCATTGTCCTCACAAAGGGAGACTCTTGCCAATGACACACTGGAACGCTATGACTTCGATCTCTCTTCACAGTCGCGTGTGATTCGCCTCGATGATCAGACCCGCTCGGAACGCGAAGAGGAACTCGAGAAACTTCGCAACCGTCTCGATTCACTTGGTCCGGTCAACCTGCTGGCACTGGATGAATACGAGCAGACCAGGTCGCGTGACGAATTCCTGAAAGCGCAGATCGATGATTTGAATAAGGCCAAGGAAGACCTCAAGACGACTATCTCACGTATCAACAGCACCGCCCGCAAGAAATTCCTGGAGACATTCGAAGTGGTGCGCAAGAATTTCCAGGATGTTTTCTGCGAATTGTTTGAGGGCGGCGAGGCCAATTTGAAGCTGGAGGAAAATGTCGATCCGCTGGAGGCCGCGATACACATTTCGGCCCGTCCGCGTGGAAAACGCCTGCTCTCGATCCATCAGCTATCCGGCGGCGAAAGGGCGCTGACCGCCACCTCGCTGTTATTCTCATTCTACATGGTCAAACCGTCGCCATTCTGTATTCTCGATGAGGTCGATGCTCCGCTGGATGACGCCAATATCGGCCGCTTCCTGAAACTGATAAAAAGATTTACCGATAATACTCAATTCATAATTATCACACACAACAAACTTACCATGGAACAGGCGGATATGCTCTACGGCATTACCATGTCCCGTCCGGGCGTCTCGCAGATCGTCTCAGTTGATCTGAAACGTGCCGCCAATATGGAATCCGGTTCTGATTTCGGCGAGGAAGAGACCGAACCTGAAGCGGAACAAACAGAAGAGCAATCCATTGAAACTGAACAGAAAACGGAAGCCGAACAGGAAGTTGAGGTCAAGTAAATGAAATTCTCGTTTAAGAGACTGGTCAAGGGTCTCAATAAAACCAAAGAGGATATGTTCGGCAAAATCCGTTCGGCCATCGGATTGCATAAAAAAATAGATGATGAGTTCCTGGAGGAGATCGAGGAAATCCTGATCAAATCCGATGTCGGTGTTTCCACCACACAAAAGATCCTGGATGGGCTGGAGGAAGCCAACCGCGAGCAAAAACCGGAAGGGGAGGAGCAGATCCTCGGACTGCTTAAGAGCCAGATCGAAAAGGTCTTCTCCGAAAACGGCCACCGCGAAAGCTTTTTCGATATAGCGCAAAAACCATTCGTGATCATGATCGTGGGTGTCAACGGCACCGGCAAAACTACCACAATCGGCAAACTGGCCAAGTATTTCGGCGATCAGGGCAAGCGGGTAGTACTGGCGGCATGCGACACATTCCGCGCCGCCGCAGTCGAACAGCTTGAAATCTGGTCGCAGAGAGCAAACAGCGAAATTATCAAATCAGCACCCGGCGGAGATTCTGCAGCGGTGGCATTTGATGCGGTAAAGGCGGCCAAAAGCCGTGGAGCGGATGTGGTCATTATCGATACTGCCGGACGACTCCATACAAAGACAAATTTGCTCGAAGAGCTCAAGAAGATCAAAAGGGTTGTCAATAAAGCTCATCCCGGCGCACCCCATGAAACGCTTCTGGTTATCGATGCCACCACAGGCCAGAATGGTGTCAGGCAGGTTAAGGTCTTCGATGAAGCTCTCGAACTTACCGGTCTGGTATTGACCAAACTGGACGGCACCGCCAAGGGCGGGATCGTTGTCGCGATTGCCGACCAATTCGATGTCCCGGTTAAGTTCGTGGGACTTGGCGAGCAGATGGATGATCTGGATGAATTCTCCAGGAGCGATTTTGTGGAGGCTTTATTCAAATGATAAAAAGATTGAACGTTGATACAAAATCTCACGCCGAATTCATCGATATTACTTCCCGCCTGAAGGACATCGTGTCCGATCTTGGAATTCAGGACGGTATGCTGATTGTTTATGTGGCCCATACCACGGCAGGCATTACAATCAATGAATCCGCCGATCCATCGGTAAAAGCGGATATCCTCAAAACCCTTGATAAAAATGTCCCCTGGAATGATAATTATAGCCATGCTGAGGGCAATTCAGCGGCGCATATCAAGGCCTCACTAATGGGCTCATCGGTTACTATACTGATTGAAAAAGGCAGTCTTGTGCTGGGCACATGGCAGGGCGTGTTCTTCTGCGAATTCGATGGTCCCCGTTCACGCAAAGTGGTTGTCCAGGCAATTAAATATTCCTGATGATATCTCTCCGAATAATCTCAGTCGGCAAATCCCGCGAAACATGGATCGAGGAGGGCGTCGATCATTACAAAAAGCTGATCAGCAAACACGCCCGTATCGAGGATGAAATAGTCAGGGCCGAGAAAGTCCATGATGAATCTCAGAAGGCGATTGTCCTCGACAAAGAGGCCGGCTTAATAGAAAGCAGAATAAAGGGATCCAATCCCCTGATTGTCCTGGATGAAACCGGAAAGAACATGTCATCGAATACCCTCACCGAGCTTCTCGATCAGTATTTTATAGGGGGCAAAAACGAAATCGATTTCGTGATCGGATCGGCGCTGGGATTATCGCCGCAATTAAAAAAGAGAGCAGATCATCTGCTCTCCCTTTCAAAAATGACTTTTCCTCACGAACTCACGAGGCTGATTCTGGCCGAACAGCTTTACCGGGCAATGAGTATCCGTGCCGGCAGCAAATATCACAAATAGCTACTTGGTATGGATTCTGCCCGGATATGCCTCCAGAGCCATCTCGAGGCATTTCATGGCATTTTTTAAATCCTCGACCTTGAGCACATAGCCGATCCTGACTTCATCTGTTCCAAGACCGGGCGTGGAATAAAAGCCTGACAACGGCGCCAGCATTATTGTCTGGTTTTCGTATTCAAAACTGTCCAGAAGCCACTGGCAAAACCGATCGTCATTGTCTATCGGCAGCCGTGCGGCTATGTAGAATGCCCCGCGAGGATTGGGACAGATAACACCGTCTATATTCCGCAGGGCCCTGACCACAACATCACGACGGACCGTGTATTCCTCCGTCACTTGCTTGAAATAGACATCCGGAACGCCAATAGCCGCTTCTCCGGCTATCTGGCCGTAGGTTGGCGGGCTCAGACGGGCCTGGGCGAATTTCAGCGCCGTAGCAATAATCCTGTCATTCTTCGAGATCAACGCCCCCACCCTGATACCGCACATGCTGTAACGTTTAGAGACAGAGTCGATAAGTACCGTGTTATCCTCGAGGCCTTTGAGATGCATGACCGAGAAATGCTTCTCGCCATCATAACAGAATTCGCGATAGACCTCATCGGCCAGCAAATAGAGATCGTGTTTTTTAACCAGTTCGCCGATAGCCTCGATCTCTGACTGAGTATAAAGATAGCCTGTCGGATTATTGGGATTGTTGATCAGTACAGCTTTCGTTTTGGGCGTAATCAGCTTTTCGAATTCTGAAACAGGGGGGAGGGAGAAATTGTCCTCGATACGAGAGGTCACCGGCTTGATCCTGACTCCGGCCTCGAGAGCGAAACCATTGTAGTTGGTATAAAACGGCTCGGAGACGATAACCTCATCGCCCGGATCAAGGCAGGACATAAAGGCGAATTTAATCGCCTCCGATCCACCGGTTGTAACCAGGATATCTGTATATTCAATATCCATCTCGAAGCGGCGATAGTATTCCGCCAGCTTGCGCCGATAGGTTTCGATTCCGGCTGAATGAGAGTATTCAATAACCTTGAGGGCGTTTTCGCGAACAGCCTTTAGCGCAATTTCGGGCGTTTCGATATCCGGCTGCCCGATATTGAGCTTATAAACCTTGCGCCCCTTCTTCGCCGCGGCCTCGGCGTAGGGGACCAGTTTCCTGATCGGTGATTCCGGCATCTGATTTCCGCGTTGCGACAGTTCCGGCATTTTCTATGACCTCCTGTATATCAATATAATATCTTCGAGCTAATTTTTTCGGAAAGGAATGTCCTCCCTCTGAAAGGCGGCGCCGATAAATCCGGCTTTATTTCCCAGGCGCGCCTTTTTTACATTCAAGCCGCGGGCGGCGTCCTCGAATATTCTGCCCTTCAATGATTCACTGACCATCGCGATATATCTCTCACCGCCACCATCGGCAACACCGCCACCAATTACAATAACCTGCGGATTTAAAAGCATCACAGCGCAGGCCAGGCCGGTGGCCAAATAATCCGCCTGCTTTTGTACAGCCTCCAGAGCAAGCTGATCATTATCATCAAAATATTTAAACAGTTCCTTAACACTAAGCTCGATTTGCTGATTGCGCAGCTTTTCGGCAAGTTTGCAGTTTATATTTTCCTTTTCCAGCAGTCTCTTTGTTATCCGAATCAGTTCCGATGCGCTGGAATAGGTTTCCAGGCTGCCTTTCAATCCTGTCGAGGCTTCCCGGCCATCCATGATAATCGGCACATGCCCGATTTCGGCCGCGCTGTAGGTCGATCCAATCAGCAATTTGCCGTCTATAATTATGCCGCCTCCAACACCGGTACCGACTGTAATACAGAGCACATCTTTATATCCCCGGGCCGCGCCGAACATCGCCTCCGCCAGCGCCATCATATTGGCATCATTACCCAGATAGACCGGAATATTCAGATGACCCGAAAGCCTGTCAGCGACCTCGGTGCCTTCCCAGTCTGGAATGTTGGGGGAATGGCTCATGATTTTACCATGCTCGGAATCGACTGTGCCGGGAGATCCAATGCCCACATAGGAAACCTCGTAACCGTTCTCATCGGCATACAGCAAAAGCTCCTCGGCGCATTCACCCAGCCGTTTGAGCAATTCTTCACGGCCCTTGTCGGCATGCGATGGTATCGTGCGGTAGATTATTATCTCTCCGTTTTTGTCAGCAAGACCGAATTTTATGTTGGTTCCGCCAAGATCTATTCCGGCAAATGCTTTCATTTGATAAAAATTCCCTTCCGCCCGAATCTATTCCATAAAGTCTATTATCTGCAACTCCTTGCGGATATGTTCGTTCTCGGTAAGCCTATTGTATACATTCCAGGCGGTGACAATATCCTGTAATGCCAGCCCGGCCGAATCGAACACGGTTATATCGCTGGGTGACATCCGTCCAATTTTCTGGCCTGTGATGATTTCACCAAGTTCGGCGTTGATATCATTGCGAGTCAACTCGCCCATATGAACCGGAACATTGATCTCGCCCGAATGCGAGGCCTCGATCCAGTCATCGATCACCAGCACGGATTTTTTCAGTACCGAGGCGGAAAGCTCCTGCTTGCCCTCGGCATCCGCGCCAATAGCGTTGATATGTGTGCCCGGACTGACGATTGAATCATCAAATAGTGGCCTGCGCGATGATGTCGTGGTGGAAACAATGCCGCATCCGCTGACCGCGTCTTTCAGCTCATCGGCCCCGATAGCGTCGACATTATATTTCGAAGATGCATACTCGAGGAAGCCAAGCAATTTATCGTGATTTATATCATAAGCGGCCACCTGCCTGATCTCCGGATGAACCAGCATAATCGCATCGAGCTGATAACGGGCCTGGGTTCCTGCTCCAACAAAGCCGGCTTTTTCTATCTCTTTATTTGCCAAATATTTGCTGGCCACACCACCTGCCGCACCGGTGCGCATGTTAGTGATATAGGTGCCATCAATCAGCGCCAGGGGCATTCCGGTGGCCGGGTCTATTAATAATATGATGGCCATAACGGTCGGAAGCTGTTTATTTGCATTGTCGGGATGAACATTGACAGATTTCATGCCGGCTATCGGCAAATCCGGCAGGTAGGCCGACATAGTTCGCAGGTCACCATTGAAATTCTCGAAATACAGAAACGCCTTGGGGGGCATTTTCACCTTTTTGAGCCCGGAGAGACGGAAGGCCGTCTCAACCGATTCGACGCAGGCCCGCATATCCAGCACTTTCTCGACATCGGCCCTTTTGATCAGTATAGTCTGCAATCATCCTCCTACTGCGATAATCATCCGGAAAAAATAATATTAGCACATTGCAGATAACAAGTCAACACGAATTTGGATGCCGGGAAATCGGCTTTTGAGCTGATTCTTTCTGAAACGCAACAACTTGGAACAACACCCTTTTCAGGCCGGGTTTTCCGCTTAACCGTTTAGAATCTAAGTAAATTGCCGATATTTAGTAATGATAGTACTAATCTGTGCAGACATTTAACAATGCCGGGAAATTTGGCGTGGATATTACAACAATAATAGGATTACTCCTGGGCCTGGCGGCAATCGTGCTTTCCTTCATCTGGGAGGGAGGGCATCTCGAGATGGTCCTGGCCGGCCCAGCCATGTTTATCGTAATCGGCGGCACGATCGGGGCATCAATGGTAACGACAACGCTGGATACGGTATTAAATATACCCAGGTACCTGAAAATCGCTTTCAGGGGCCGTACCACAGACCATGAAGGCACCATCGAACAGATCGTGCGCATGGCCGAACGGGCGCGCCGTGACGGCATCCTGGGGCTGGAAAACAACCTCAGGGGCATTGAGGATCCATTCTTCAAAAAAGCCATTCAGCTCGTCATTGACGGCACCGAGGTAACGGTCCTGAGAGCCATACTGGAAACCGAGATTTCATATAAGGCCGAAAGGCATAATCGGGGCATCGGGCTATTCCGTACTATGGGGGGCTTTTCGCCTACCATGGGCATTATCGGTACGGTGCTGGGCCTGATTCATACACTGGCCAATACCGATGATCCGGCACGTATGGCCTCGGCAATTGCCTCTGCATTTATAGCAACTCTCTGGGGCGTGGCATTGGCCAACCTGGCATGGATTCCGATTGCCGAAAAACTGAAACTGCGTCATGAAGAGGAAATGACCACGCTGGAACTGATCACCGAGGGCGTGGTTTCGATACAGTCCGGTGATAATCCACGCATGATAAGAACCAAACTGACTTCCTTTATTACTCCCGGCAGCCGGGTACTGGTATGATCAAGAGAAAGCATGACAGCGACGGCAAGATCGGCCAGGAACGCTGGCTTCTGACCTATGCCGACATGATTACATTGCTGTTGGCGCTGTTTATCGTCATGTATTCCATGTCCAAGCTGGATGCGGAGAAATTCGGCAATGTCGCCAAAGCTTTCGCAGATCAGCTCAAGGGCGGACGAAGCATCTTCGAAAAAAGCCTGGGCAGTGATTTTATAGGTAAACATGTCTATAACCTCAAGGAACTGCAGACCCTCGAACAAAGACTGATCAGCAAAATTCGCATCGAAAGCCTGCAACGCGGATCTCCGCTGGGCATCAGCACCGTAATCGACCAGCGCGGCCTGGTGATCCATATCAAGGAATCGGCATTGTTTGACCCGGGCAAGGATCAGCTCAAAAAAGCCGCCTATGATCCGCTTAACATAGTGGCCATGCAGCTAAAAGACCTGAATAATCCTATTCGTATAGAGGGTCATACAGATAACACGCCTATTAGAACCTCACGCTTCCCATCCAACTGGGAGCTGTCAGCCGCAAGGGCAATATCGGTTGTGCGCTATTTTATTGAGGAGCATAATTTCTCGCCGGATCAGCTCTCGGTGCTGGGGTTCGGTGAATTCCGGCCAATTGCCGACAATAAAACGGCCGAGGGCCGTTCCGCCAATCGCCGGGTCGATATCGTTGTGCTTTCGCAGGCCGAAATTATCAAGGAACCGCCCCCAGTCGATCCCACCTATGTAGAGGTGCATGAGGAACCGGGCGAGGAATAGAGCCTCGCAATTTGCTCAAAAAAATCTTGCCAAATCAGCTTAAAAGGCTTTTCCTTTATCACTAAAGCAACAGGAGTTTATTGATGACCGACAGGGAAAAGCCGGGAATCTTCAAAAGAATCGCCATCGGCATAATAGTCGTAGCCGCATTTCTGATTGTAATCGCGATCATTTACTACCCCGGATTGCAGAAATACTTTATGCGCCAGGGATTTGAATATGCCCGCGAAAAGACCATGGCTACCATGCCGGCTATCGATGGCTACAATCCTGAAATCCATGCACATGACCCGCTGATCCTGTCGGAATCATTCAAGGCAATTATGAATGCGCTTGAAATCGATGAGCTGGCCGATGACACGCTGAAGCGAAATGCCTATGAGTTTTTAACGATTTTCAAAAACACCTATAACGATCAGACTGTTACGCCGGATGACCGTGATAAAATAGCGGCCGCCCTGAAAGATCTATTGCAGGGTTTTGCCGCCCGTCATTTTCCGGAGGCACGCAAAATAATTATCAAGCAGTTTGAGGCCCATGAAGTTGAAAATGCAACCCACTATTACGAGATTCTCGGGTTTGACTCAATCGCTATTTACAACCCTGAAATTGAGATCGGAATTAATGCGCCGCTTACAGTTCAGCTGGTCAACAGCATTTACCGGGCCAGTTATGAAGGGCAGATGTCGGATGAACAGATTCAGGATATCAAGAACATAATCATTAACATCGAAAGATTCCAGTTGCGTGATGAACTTCAGGCAGTGTCAAAGGAGATCTATGCCAGTGATGATTTCAGGCAGTTTCCTGACAAGCTTAAATTCCGGGAATATGTCAATACCGTATTATCCAGGTTGCGCGATTTTGATTATGATTATCAGCCGGTAAAGGGCACTCTGCGCAGCTTCATCCTGGCCTGGAACCAGCAGTATACCCAGGAGGACATGGAACATTATCGCCTGGGACCATTATTCGAATTCATCCGCTACGCCGGTGAACATGCATCGCGAAATTAACCCGCTTATATAAATATCGCTATGAATGATTATGATACACTGGCTGAGGTCTATGACCGCTTCGAGATGGATATCTTCAGCCTGACCATGATACCATACATACTGAAACTGATCAGAAGGAGATCGGTAAAGGGCATGAATATCCTGGATATGGCCTGCGGTACCGGAAGCTGCGCGATTCATCTGGCAGCGTTGGGAGCAAAGGTTAGCGCCTTCGATTCATCGCTGGAAATGATCAAACGAGCACGACGAAAAGCCCGTCAGCATCGACTCTCAATAAACTTTAAAATAGGCCAATTCCTGAATTCGCCCATTAATGATAGCTTTGATTTGGTCATCTGTATCTACGATGCGCTCAATCATCTAATGAATGAAAACGAACTGCGGCAGGCGTTTTCGAATGCTTACGGTCTTTTAAATAATAATGGCTTCTTCGTTTTCGACATGAATACTCCCGGCGGATTTCGAAGGAACTGGAAAAATTATACCTTAATTCGTGAGGATAAAAAGTACCATTCTAGCTGGCAGGCGGATTACAATGAAGGGGAGAGGCTGGCCGAATTGAATATTACTATTTTCAAAAAGAAGCATGGCAATCTATATGAAAAGTCAACCGCCCGATTTACCGAACGAGGGTATTCATTATCAGAGATAAAGTCGGCCCTGCGCAAAGCGGGCTTCTCACGTATAGATGCCTATGCCTGTTTCACACATAACAGGCCTTCGTCACAAACCAAACGTGTCTGTTTCAAATGCAGGCCATAGAGGGAAGCGATCATGATTAAGGTGCTGGCAGCAATAATCATTTCCTATTTTCTGGGATCGATACCATTTGCAATCGTGGTCACGCGGCTGGTGAAGAATGTCGATGTGCGCGATTACGGATCGAAAAATGCCGGCGCCACCAATGTGTACCGTGTGGCCGGATTGCCGGCCGCATTGAGTGTTGGATTGCTTGATCTTGCCAAGGGATTTGTTGCAGTGTTCTGGATCGCGCCCATTTTTGCCGACCCGAATATACTCAGCACACTCCAGCTGCAGATTATTTGCGCCATTGCGGTCATGCTGGGGCATATGTTCACAGTCTTTGCCGGGTTTAAAGGCGGCAAGGGTGTGCTGGCGGCCGCCGGTGCTCTGCTGGCCCTGCTGCCGGCTGAGGTTGGTCTTGCATTTGCAGTATTTTTGATTATCGCTGTATCAACCCGATATGTTTCCCTCGGGTCTATCATGGCCTCGGTCACACTTTTTGTGATTACATTCGTTGAGCACTTCCTCCTCGGCAGGACACAGCCGAATGAGATCCTGGTGCTGGTAGCCTTGATTGCAGTGATAGTGATCTTTGCTCACAGGACAAATATCTCCCGCCTTATACTGGGCACTGAAAATAAAATCGGGAGGAAGAAAAATGCAAGTTAAGATTGCCGTGCTGGGTGGAGGAAGCTGGGGTATAGCGGTTGCCAATCTGCTTCATATCAATGGCAACCAGATTTCAATCTGGGAATTCAGCCGCAAGGATTATGAGATGCTTACAGCTGATCGCGAAAACAAGGTCAAGCTGCCCGGCGTTAGAATCCCGGCTGACATAAAAATATTCAATGATCTGGATCAGGCAATCGCTGACGCAAAAATTATCTGCCTGGCGATACCATCACATACCATCAGACAGGTCAGCCGCAGGCTCAATGAGCTGAAAGTCGGTAATGATAAGATCATGGTCAATCTGGCCAAGGGTATCGATGTTGACAGTTTGCAGAGAATGTCGGAGGTAATCATAGAGGAAATCGAGAACGCGGATGACAGCAATGTAGTAACGCTTTCCGGACCTTCCCATGCCGAGGAAGTTGCGGCCGGTATGGCGACCTCGGTTGTGGCTGGATGCCTCTATGAAAAGGCGGCGGAATATGTGCGCGATATATTCTCGAATCATTTCTTCCGGGCCTACAGTTCACCCGACATTATAGGCGTGGAAACCGGCGGAGCATTCAAGAATATCATCGCCATAGCCTCAGGTATCTCCGATGGCCTGGGCGGGGGAGACAACACCAAGGGCGCATTGTTCACTCGCGGAATCGCCGAGATATCCAGACTGGGTGTGGCTATGGGCGCCAACCCGCTGACATTCGCCGGCCTTTCCGGACTGGGTGATCTGGTTACTACATGTATCTCGCGCCATTCACGCAACCGTACATTCGGAGAGAAAATCGGATCAGGGAAAAGCTATGATGAGGCTATGTCTGAGATGACCATGGTTGTGGAAGGAGTCAAGGCAACCAGTGCTGCCCACAAACTTATGTCCCGATATAACATCGAGATGCCTATCACAGAACAGGTTTATGAGGTCATTTACAACGCCAAACCGCCGGGGGAAGCCTTGCATGATCTGATGACTCGTGACCTCAAATCCGAAATTTAATCATCTATTTGCTTGACTTCGTACTTTAAGGCTGATATATTAAATTCGTTCCAGATGCAGGCTTAACGAACGAAAAGAGTGAGTGGGGGATAGTCTTTGAAACGAAGCGCCGAGAACAGTAACAAGCTTTATTACTCTATTTCCGAAGTATCAAGGATTACCGATATTAAGGCCTACGTTTTGAGATTCTGGGAAAAGGAGTTTCCGAGTCTCAAGCCCAAGAAAAACCGCGGTGGAAATCGGATCTATCAAAAGAGGGAAATCGATCTTATCAACCAGATCAAAACGCTGCTCTATGATGAGGGATACACTATAGACGGCGCCCGGCAGAAGCTGAAACTTATCGGTAAACCATCAAACAGCGACAATGACGCTGTCAAATCCAACGGCAAGCTTAAGTCCAAAATCAGGCAAATCAAGCAGGATCTACAGGAACTTCAGAAACTTTTCTCTTGATTTTTCGGTACTAATCAATAGTTTAATGTCTTGCGTCGGGGAGTGGCGCAGCCTGGTTAGCGTGCTTGCTTGGGGTGCAAGAGGTCGGCAGTTCAAATCTGCTCTCCCCGACCATTAAATAGCTTATTAGCCTCTAACGTTTGCCCCTCTGTGCTAAACAGACGGGATTAATTTTGCCGGTGCACAAATTCAACCTTGACAATTTGCTCTAAATTCCGATAATAGCAATAATATGATTACCGCACCCAAAAATCTGCGACTTCTGGCCCGCCAGGGCCAATAAATTTGCTTGCTCAACAGATATCCAATTCGTATTATCCCTAATTCATAAATATTGCCGATTCTGCAATCGAAATCGGGATATAGATAATCTTAAAAGACGGTGACAGGCCATGGAAAATATTGATCGTGAAAATAAAACAGCCACAGAAACTCATTATCCTTTTAAGGAAATTGAGGAAAAATGGCAGCGTATATGGGAGGAGCAAAAGCTCTATAAAACCAACCCTGATCCTGAGAATAAATTCTATAATCTGGTAATGTTCGCCTATCCCTCGGGCGATATCCACATGGGTCATTTCCGCAACTACAGCGTTGGCGATGCGGTTGCACGCAAGCGCATGATGCAGGGCTTTGATCTTTTGCATCCATTCGGATGGGATGCTTTCGGTCTTCCGGCCGAGCAGGCCGCCATCAAACGCGGGCTTCATCCGGAAAAATGGACCCTGGGCAACATCGAGATTTCGCGCAACACTTTAAAAAAAGTCGGTATATCCTTTGACTGGGATCGTGAGGTTGCCACCTGCCTTCCGGATTATTACAAGTTCACCCAGTGGATGTTCGTTAAGCTCTTCAGGGAAAACCTGGCCTATCAGAAAGAGGCCACTGTAAACTGGTGCGAGACATGTAATACGGTCCTGGCCAATGAGCAGGTAGATGCCGAGGGAAGATGCTGGCGCTGTAAGGATCAGGTTACAAAAAAACGTCTGACCCAGTGGTTTTTCAAAATAACCAAATATGCCGAGAGACTGCTTAAGGGTCTGGATGATCTGCCGGGCTGGCCCGAGAATGTCAAAACAATGCAACGCAACTGGATAGGGAGATCAGTTGGGGCAGAAATCGATTTCAAATTGCCCACGGGGGAGAAGCTTCCTGTTTTTACAACCCGTCCGGATACTATTTTCGGCGTGACATTTATGGCTATAGCGCCGGAAGCTGATATCCTGCAGAAATTGAAGATACCGGATGACAAAAAAGCCGAGGTCGAGGATTATATAAAGAAATCGATCAATAAAAGCGAGATCGAAAGAACTTCAGAAATCGGCGAAAAAGATGGTGTTTTTACCGGCTGTTATGCAGTCAATCCGTATAACGGCGAAGAGGTTCAATTGTGGGTGGCTGATTATGTTCTGGCATCCTATGGAACTGGTGTTGTAATGGCTGTACCGGCTCATGATCAGCGCGACTTCGAATTTGCCAAAAAATACGACATACCGATCAAGGTGGTCATAATTCCAAAAGGAGACAGCCTGGATGTCCACAAATTGACTGAAGCCTATACTGAATATGGCGTTATGGTCAATTCCGGGCGGTTTGACGGCGCGATCGGCAAAGAAGCCATATCTAGGGTCACCGAATTCGCCGAAAAGGCAGGATTCGGTCGCAAAAAGGTCAATTTCAGGTTGCGTGACTGGCTGATCTCCCGTCAACGTTTCTGGGGAGCGCCGATCCCGGTCATACACTGCCAGAATTGCGGCCCTGTAGCGGTCCCTGAAGAGGATTTACCGGTAGAATTGCCATCGGACGTGGAAAATTATCTCCCTAAGGGTAGATCGCCATTAGCAGACATTCCGGAATTCATGAATGTCAAATGTCCCGCCTGTGGCCATGAGGCCCAGCGTGACCCGGATACCATGGACACATTTGTATGCTCATCATGGTATCACACCCGTTATACTGACCCGAAAAACGAAAATGAGCCGTTTTCTAAGGAAGCCGGGCGCAAATGGATGCCGGTGGATCAGTATATCGGTGGAATCGAGCATGCCACCGGTCATCTGCTGTATTTCCGGTTCTTTACCAAATTCCTGAAAGATATTGGCTGGCTGGAGGTTGAGGAGCCGGCCGTGAAGTTGTTCAATCACGGCATGGTGCGTGATGCCGAGGGTCGGATAATGTCCAAGTCGCTCGGTAATGTTGTCTCGCCCATGGACCTGATAAAGCGCTATGGTGTCGATATCAGCCGTCTGGCGATGCATTTCACCGCTCCGGCCGATAAGGAAATCGACTGGAACGAGGAGGCCTTCACCGGAATCGACAGATTCGTAAATCGTTTCTACAAAATGGTCACTGGTATCGATAATCCTCAACCGGTTGACTTAAAGCGCTACTATAAGAAGGATGATCTCTCTGAGGGCCAATGGGATCTGTATATCAAGCTGAACCAGATGATCAGGAAGGTCGATGATGATGGCGAACGAATGCAGTTCAACACTATTATAGCTTCCTTAATGGAATACTTCAACTCACTGGGCCAGGTAAAACGGATCGATCCTGAACTGTATCAATATATTCTGCAGAAATGCAGCCAGATCATAGCGCCATTGGCGCCGCATCTGGCCGAGGAACTATGGTCGCATTTTGGCTACAAAGATTCAATTTTCCGTTCAGAATGGCCGCAGTTCGATCCCAATGCGATTGTTTCTGATCAGATTACGCTCGTTGTGCAGGTAAATGGCAAGGTTCGTGATAATCTCCAGGTTAACCGTGATGCTGACAGGGATTCAATAGAAAATCTGGCTATGGGTTCGGAAAAGGTCAGCAAGTTCGTTGAGGGTAAGAAAATCGCAAAGATCATTCATGTCCCGAATCGGCTGATAAATATCGTAGTCAAATAATCTGGTAAATAATGATATCGCTTTAGAAACCCGCCTGATTCAATTTCCGGCGGGCTTTCTATATATACTATGTATGGAGAACAGGGCAGTTTTTCAAAAATATAATCTTACATAATATATATTATTGGACACAACATCATTAATATATTGCCTTTGACCAGCCATAATCGAATATGCCTTTATGATTTTATGTTGTCCTGATCGGCATGGCTGGATTGGCAGTGGCCTTTTACATCTCAATTGGCTGCAATTCAATTGAATAAGCTCAGATCAGCGTGAATATTGATGATGATCATTGAAGTATAGGATAAATCCCATTGTTAGGCGTCTGGAGCAATGGAAATTATATTCAACAACAACATTATATGCCTCGTATTATCCTATGGATGGCAACAGGATATGTAGTGGTCTACCCTGTCATTCCCTTTTTTGGCCTCATCTTTGCTCATTAATTCAGTCAGAATTAAACAAGGATCGGATGAGATGATGAAAAAATTGCAAAAAAAGCTCAATTCTGACGGTTTTACAATTCTTGAGGTCATGGTGGGCCTGGTAATATTTTCGATCGGTCTGCTTACGCTCTTGTCAATGGTTGTCATTTCAATTAGCGGGAACAGCTGGTCGGACAAGACCACGCAGACTGTCCAGATGGTGCGCCAGACTATCGAGGAGGTCAAAAATACTCCGGAGGATCAGCTGATGTCCTTTGATTATGCTGATGTCAATGGTGTTTTTTACCACTGGATGGTAGAGGATTCCTATGAAGATCCGGGCCTGAAGCGAATGACGATATGGGTTTACTGGTATGACGATCTGAATCGTCCCCAGTACACTTCGACTACAACCTACTTCCAGCCGAAACAGTGAGGTGGATCATGTTGCAGAAAATCAGATCAAATAGAAAAGGTGTGACGCTGCTGGAGCTTCTGGTTGCGTCGGTTATCGCTTTGATTGCGACCGGAGCAGCGCTTGAGGTCTATATCAACCAGCAGCGCAACTGGCTGGCTCAGGAGAATATCACCGACATGCAGCAGAATGGCCGTGCGGCGGTCGATGAGATCGTCTATCATCTGCGTCAGGCCGGCTATCATATCCCCCAGGGCCTGGAAGCACTGTATGCCACTAATACCGATCCGGATTCATTGACGATTGTCTATCTTAGCGATCCGATCTGTGAGGCATCGCTGACCGACAGCATGTCGATGGTATCCTCCGAAATCGAACTCGATCCTGACAGTATCGGCTGTTTCGATGCCGATACCTGGGCATTCATCTACGATCCGATCACGGAAACGGGCGAGTTTTTTCTGATAACCGGAGTCGAGGTGGCCACCGGCCATATTCAGCACACGACTATGGATCTATCCAGGGAATATCCCGGCGGAAGCATAGTCTACCTGATAGACGTGGTGACATTTTATGTGGATAATACCACAGATTCACTTCATCCGCGGCTGATGATCCAGCGTCAGGACGGTGTCCCGCATATCTATGCCGACAATATTGAGGATTTGCAATTTTCATATACAATGACCCATGGCGCGGTTGTGGATTCATTCGTCGCTTCCCGCCTGGTTCGTGAAGTCAACGTTACCGTGGTGGCAAGAACGGAGAGGGCTGATTTCATTAAGGGCGAGGACTTTGTCCGGGATACATTCAGTACCTCGGTATTCCTCAGAAATCTATCATTTTAATGCAGGTGGATGACTATGAGAAAGATTAGATCAGAATCAGGTTTTACTATTATCGTCTTTCTGGCTTTGCTCCTCATGCTGACACTGGCGGGCGTCAATGCCGTTATGAATTCCACCACCGAGGTAGACATTGCCGGAAACGAAATGAATCAAAACAATGCTTTCTATGCGGCCGAATCGGGTCTTGAAAAAGCCGCGGTGGCATTGGAATATTCATATCAGAAATACGGAATCCCGCCCGATCCCCTGCCGGTTGGCGAGTTCACGGTCAACGAGTATTCCGGTGATGGTGCGGAAATGAGCGTAAGCTATTCAACCGAGTTGATGGCGGGTCCCCATCAGAAGAATCTGGTCAATGGTGCGTACCGCGGCCTTTATGCCTTGGCCACCGAATACCAGGTCAGTTCAACGGCTGAAACGGTTAACAGCCATACCAAGGCCGATCTGCATATGCTCGTAGAAAGCGACCTGGTACCGCTTTATCAATTTGCGGTATTCTATGAGCCGGTGCTGGAAATTGCCCCCGGTCCGGCGATGACACTGGGCGGACGTGTTCATTCAAACGGCGACCTGTACATACAGTCAGGAAATTCATTAACGATCAATTCGCATATGACGGCGGCCGGCAATATCTTTCATGGCCGTTATGCCGATGCCGGACAGAGCACCTCCAATGGCGATGTTTTAATCGCCGATAATGAAGGCAACCTGGTAAGCATGTTCCAGGATGGCAGCTGGGTTGATGCCGATGCTACCGACTGGGTTGACCATTCGCTGGAATTATGGGGCGGACGTGTCGAGGACAACTCTCATGGTATCACCGAGCTGAATCTCCCGGTTGTACGTAGCGGCGATCCGATCGACATGATAAACACCTCCGCCGAATCAGCAGACAGCTACGAGAACAAGGCCACGTTGAAAGTCATTGATGGCAATGCTTATGTGGTCAATATCGATGGCACCGAGACCAATGTTACCGCCGACCTGGTCAGCCAGGGAGTTCTTACCGTCAGTTCATTTTATGATGGACGTGAAAACAAGACCGTCGAGGCGCTCGATATCGATGTCGATGCATTGAACAGCTCCGGTTACTGGCCCCGGAATGGAATCATCTATACTGCCAGCACTCAATCCGGTGGAAACCTGAAGGCAACCCGTCTTGTCAATGGCTCGACATTGCAGGGAGGCCTGACAGTTGCAACCAAGAATCCGCTTTACATTCATGGTGACTACAATTCGGTCTCCAAGAAACCAGCCGCGGTTATGACCGACGCGCTCACTATACTTTCCAATGACTGGCAGGATGGCGACGGTACCCTGAGTATCAATGATGGCGCCCGTAAGGCGGCCGCAACTCAGGTGAATGTCTCCTATATGACCGGTAATGTTCCCTCAGGTGGAGGCCAGTACAGCGGTGGTTTCGAGAACCTTCCCCGCTTCCTGGAAAACTGGTCAAGCGTGGAATTCAAGTGGCGCGGATCGGCCATCGACCTGTGGGAAAGCCAGCAGGCTACCGGCCAGTGGTCCTACGGATCATTCTATACAGCTCCCAACCGTAACTGGGAATTCGATACCGATTTGCTTGATCCGAATAATCTGCCTCCGGGAACTCCGCTGATTTCAATTGTACAGAGAATTGGATGGAGAGAGGTGGTAGCCTCTTATTCAGAATAAATACCCATACCCCCTGTGATCTGATACTACCCCGACTGTAGTTTCAGGTCTGTTTTCTCTCAACTGCGCCCCGGAATTCAGGCCGGGGCGCTATTTTTTATCTGATATCTATTCTTCTATGTCCGCAAAGTATTTTTCGGCGAGTTCCAGAATTTGCTTTTTATCCAGATTTTCTAATGGCCTGTTTTCCAGAAAGCTACTGAATTCATCGAACAGATGCCCGAACTTCATGCTTTCATCGAGCTGTAATGATACCGATTCCTGTTTTTCCGTAACCAGCTTGAAATGAAACGCCCCGGACGTCCTGGCGCGAATCTGCTTAACCGGAAGATTGCCATAGAGCGCATCTGAAAGATTATATATTTTCAGGCGCACGATTTTATCGGCCAAATCAGTTGATTCAATTTGGTCGATAATTGCAGATTCCAATCGTTCATAATCCATTTCCGATGCATCGATCGATTCCAGTTCAATCATCTCACGGGCCGGCAGGCGATGAAAGACAGTTTTGAGATCAGGAATTTCCACCTCCATAATGCCCTTCTTCTCCCCCAGTTCATTGAATGACAGCCGTTCTGTTGAACCGGCATAGTATACACCTTTATCGACTTCGGTATATTTATGATAATGACCCAGGGCGATATAATCAAATCCGCGTTGAAAAACTGAGGAGGGTATCTCCTCCTCGGATATTTCAGCCATCGAAAACTGATCGATTCCCGCCGCCACACCATGAGCAACAAGGATGTTTAAAAGACCTTCACGTGGCTGTACATTCTGGAACTGCTCCTGCAGTATCTCAGGCGTCAGGCAATGTGGCAGGCATCCGATGGCCACACCTTTGAGCTCAACGATTTCATATTTGCTCTTGAATACTGGATAAACACCAGGCAGGTTTTCGAAAATCGAGAGCACATGTCCGACCGACCGTTGCTTGGGCGCATCATGATTTCCGGATATAATCACAACCGGGATATCCTCACGGATTAACCGCAAAAGTTCTCGTATGGCAAAATTGATTATGCGATTTGTTGGACGCACCATATGGAACAGGTCGCCGGCATGAATCACAAAATCCGGTTTCAATTCCAGGCTTATGTCAATCGCGGCCCGGAAAGCATCACAGATATCCTCTTCGCGCTGATTAAAACCGGCCGGGGACATCTTGTTGCCGAAGCCACCGGCTCCAAGATGTGAGTCGGCAATATGTATGAATTTTACTGGCATACTGATTTAGAAAAATTCACTGTCCACAGAGCTTTTGCGTATGATCTTTGATTTGCGCTGCTCTGATTTCATTTGGTTAAGATATTCCTCGTATAAATCAATTTTGACAGGCAGGGCGAAGGGTGCCTCCGGTGATGTCACCAGCGCCTCACCCGGAGATAACATCTGTATCTCGGTACCCAGGTCGGATATATCCTGTTTGGAAGATGAGCGTATAATCTGCCGATCGCTTTCATCAGCCAATCCCAGGATCAGAAATGTATTGAACTGGCTCAGAAGCTCTTCATCGATCAGTTTCGGCTGCTGGGTTATAGCGCAGATACCAGTCTTGAATTTCCGGCCTTCACGGGCAATACGGGCGAATATATTCTGACGGCCGCTTCCGGCCTTGCGCAAAACCCGCTGAGCCTCCTCCATTACGACCAGAACCGGAAGAAGTCCCTTGCGTTCTCCCCCGCCGGTATATGCACGGCGATAATGATTGAAGACCCGTCGACATAAAACAGAACTAACCAGGAGCTCATCACGCGCGCTCAGGTTCGAGGAATCAATCAAAACGACCTTGCCCTCTTTTAGCTTGCCGATGATATTGCCGGAGGTGGTAACATCGCTGTCTTTATGAATATAGTTCTGACTCAGCAGATTTTCGGCGCGGCGCTTTATCACTCCCAGCGTGGACTCGGCAAATCCTCCGCGTGAGATAAAATTATCTGCCAGTTGCGATAGTTCCAGTTCCTTAAGCTTTTTCAGCCATTCGCCTTTATAGAGAAAATACAAGGCCGTCAATGCTTCGCCCTGGGCCTCGGAAAAATCATAGATATGTCCAAGATCCTCGGGCTTAATTTCAGCCGCCGATATTTTCAGGTCCTCATAAATTTCGTTGTCCAGTTTCCTGGATGAATAGATGCGCAGGTTGCTTTTGGCGTCGGGATGATGAATCAGTCCCTTCAGCGATGCCTCTCCCCCGCCGTCATAGTATTCGCCATGGGGATCAAAAATCAGCAGACCGACATTGCCGTTTTCCAGGATCGACCCGGCAAAGCGTTTCATCAGATTGCTCTTGCCCATACCGGTGGTCGCGAAAATCCCGATATGCGAAACGACAGATCTGGCAGATATACCCAGAGGCAAATCGAGCACAGTTTCTCCCGAACGGAGACGGGAGAAATTCAAACTGGATGTCAGTCCCTGCAGGAATTTGAAATCATCGCCGGATGGTTTCCTGACCCTTGAAAAATGCGCGGGTATTGTTTTCGGTTTATAGAATCTGTTATCTCTGCTGTATCCCAGAAGGTTGCAGCGGGCGATTTTGTACAGCCTGCGATCCTTCTCGAACATCTCCAGTTCCTGTTCGGATTGATCCAGGAGCATCAGATTCCCCGCCGTGCGCTCGAACCATCCCGAATCGGCACCCTCGGCGCCATAGAAAATATCCACCACGCGGATAAAGAACTTCAGCCCGCTTTCATCATCCTCGGCCACAGCCAGATCGCCAAGATCGATTCGCCGGCTGTACGGCAACCGGAAATAAATCTCGGTTATTCTTTTTCCGGTTATGCGGCCAATGTAATTACTGCTTCCATCAATCATATTTAAATCAAATCTCCGCGTGTGTAAGGTCATAGTTCAATGTATCATGAAAATCCGCAAAAAGCGCGTCCCATCCGGAATCAGCAATCCCAGCACTATATGCTTTTTCACGCAGACGTATGCGGAAATTCAGGAGTTCATCATCGGAAAGCCGCACCATCTGATGAACCGCCGCCAACGGGTACGGGTATCCCAGGAAAAAAGGATCGGATGACAGATCGCAAAGCCGGGAAAAGATTTCTGACGCTGAGCGGTTGTTCTTCCTGCTCAGGTCGACTCTAAACACCGAATGAGACCAACGATTCAAACGGGCGATGTAAACATCGCCATGTGGCGCAGTACCATCACGTGAACCGATCTGGCCGATTCTGACATACCAGCATTTGTCTTTCTGGATTTTGTCACCGGCGGTCCGGGCAACAGATAAGTAGCTTGATCCGCCTTTCCATAGCAGGGTACTGCCCTTTGTTACCGCGGCGACATCAATACCATTAGAGGCACAATCATCCAAAAGCTTTTTCTGAATCCGGCTGCATTCACTTCGCAATGATCCATCCAGAAGTAGAATATCGCCGCTTTGAAGGCTTTCAAGTGCGCGAAATGACATGCTCATTTCCGTGGCTGATCTGAAGGACGACAACGCTCCCGAAAACTCCGGTTCATCATCAGGTTCGCATCCGAAAATACTATTATAATGATTTAAGATTTGCTCCTTGAATTCACCCCGATTGAGATTTATAAGCTGCAGTGGCAGTGAATATTCGTCACTTCTTTCCCTGCCGGAAAATAAGACATATCCGGCGCGATATACTCCGGCCAGAAATACGGAATTGCGGATTATCGTGCCCTGTCCGCCATCAATGGCGCAGGCGGAATACGATCCTGATGGCTGATCAATTGATCTGAAGTCAAGATTATCAAGGCTGTTTTCGAGGCTGAGTTTCTCAGTCGTTTCAGGAGTTTCCTCACCCAGGTAAATATCCGGGCTTTCAGAAAGCAGGCCACTGATAAATTCGACCGTATGATCCATGCCCGTAAATACATTGGAGTAGTCGTACAGCATACGACAGGATAAAAATTGTAGGAATGAAGGGCAATAACAAAATTAGAAGAGTTCGTATTTTTGCATACGATCGCGCAGGGTATTGCGTGAAATGCCCAGGATTTCCGAGGTTTTGACCTGGTTTGAGCGCATATATTCGAGGGTTTTCTTGATGACGACTTTTTCCAGCGCGGACTGCAGATGATAGAATACCTGGCCCTCGGATATATTCAAGATCTTGGGCATGACCGGATCCAGAACCTCATCGAACATGCGCGCGTAATTGTCTTTGACTTCCTCGAAATCGACCTGGATATTTTCACCATTTTCGGCAAAAATCGGGAAATCCTCTGGCTGCAAAAATTCGTTTTTGCTCATGACAACGGCGGTATGGATGTTGTTTTCCAGTTCGCGCACATTGCCCGGCCAGTGATATTTTGATAGCATTTCCAGTGCTTCCTCGGAAAGACCCTTGATATGCTTGTTGGCCATATAGCTGTACTGATTAATGAAATGTTCGGCCAGCACCGATATGTCGCTTCTACGTTCCCTGAGAGGGGGTATATAAAGCGATACTACTTTAAGACGGTAGAACAGGTCAACCCTGAACTTGCCCTCTTTCATGGCCGAAACCAGCGATTTATTGGTGGCGGCCAGAACACGCACATCAACCTTAACCTGCTCTTCTCCCCCGACTCTTTCGAAGGTTCTTTCCTGTAGAGCTCGCAGCAGCTTGCTCTGTGTGGCCAGCGACATATCCCCGATTTCATCCAGGAACAGCGTCCCTTTATCGGCCAGCTCAAACTTGCCCAGCTTGCGCGCATAAGCGCCGGTAAAGGCACCTTTTTCATGACCGAACAATTCCGACTCGAGTAGCGACTCGGTTAGGGCCGCGCAGTTTATCGAGAGGAACGGTTTCTCGGCACGATGTGAGTTGCGATGAATAGCGCGTGCTACCAGTTCCTTGCCGGTACCGGATTCACCGAAGACCAGCACACTGGCGTCGGAACGGGCCACCTGTCCGATCAGCTTGGCGATTTCCACAATCTCGGGAGATTTGCCGACTATCTCATAATCGCGCTTCTGGGGCAATGGTTCGATTACCTGATCCTCGACATCATGGCCATGCCTGTCACCCACGGCCTTATTGATGGTCATCATCAACCGCTCGATCTGGAACGGCTTGGTGACATATTCGTAGGCCCCTTCCTTCATGGCCTGAATTGCATTTTCAGTGGAGATGAAACCGGAGATTATAATAACCGGAAGAGTGGAATCCTTATCCTTGATCTGTTTTAGTATATCCAGACCATTGACCGATGGCAGATTGACATCCAGAAGCACCAGGTCAAGTGAGTTATTATCTATAAACTCCAGCGCACGATCGCCATCCTCGAGCTGATGAAATCTGAATTCCGTGTTGTCGAACAACCCCACCAGGGTTTCGGATACGGTCGGGTCGTCATCTACGAGCAGGATGTTTTTCATTTTATTCATAATCTCCTATTGAGGTAATCGGCAGGAAGGTGCGGGATCATTACGAAAAATATTTAATAATGGGGACTTAAACTGAAGTTTTTCAGCGATTTTTGGGCGGGCGTTTCTTTTTGAAAACGTAAGATCCCTGATTGAAAATCAGGATTTCTTTATATCATATTTGTCCATCAGATCATAGAGCGTTGTACGCGAAGTGCCAAGCGTATTTGCCGTACGGGATATGTTCCATTTATTGCGTTCCAGGGCCCTTAAAATATGTTCGATCTCGGCCGTTTCACGCACCTCCTGAAGAGTTTTCATGTCACCCTTCTGATCCGAAACGAAGCCAAGATCCTGGGGTTTGATCTTTTTATCCGCTGCCAGTATAACCGCACGCTTGATCTTGTTTTCAAGCTCACGAACGTTGCCGGGCCAGTTGTAATCCTGAATCTTACCTATCGCCTGCGGTGTGAATGTCAGCCCGGATTTCCTGTTCTCCTCGGCAAATCGATCCAAAAAGACATTGGCCAGAAGCACAACATCATCCCCACGCTCACGCAAAGGCGGCATCTGCATCGTAATTACGCTCAGGCGATAATACAGGTCTTCACGGAATTTCTTTTCCTGAACGTCAGATGTTAAATCAGCATTGGTTGCGGCAATAACGCGTACATCCAGTTCGATCTGTTCCTTGCCGCCGATCCGTTCGATCTTTTTGTCCTGCAGGAAACGCAAAATCTTGACCTGCAGGGTCAACGGCAAATCACCTATTTCATCCAGGAATAATGTCCCCTTATCGGCGAACTCGAATTTGCCCTTTTTCATTGAAACCGCATCGGTAAAGGCGCCCCTTTCATGGCCAAACAGTTCCGATTCCAGAAGGTTTTCCGGAATTGCCCCGCAGTTGATGGCCACAAATGGCTGATTGCTGCGATCAGACAGGCTGTGAATCGCTTTGGCCGCAAGTTCCTTTCCTGTGCCTGATTCACCGGTTATCAGCACGGAATAATCAGACTTCGAAACTGCCTCGATTAGCTTGAATATCTCCTGCATCTTGCGCGATGATCCGATTATCTCATGAAACTGCTTCTTCTTTTCAAGCTTTTGCATCAGCTCAAGATTCTCCAGTTCCAGTTTACGCAATACCAGGGCACGTTTGACTATGAGTTTGAGCTCCTCCAGGTCAATCGGCTTCTGGTAATAATCGTATGCGCCCAATGCCACAGCTTCGATCGCAGTTGATTTCTCCTCATTGCCGGTGACCATAATTACTTTCATGTATGGATCAATCAGCAGGAATTCCTTCAGCAGTTTCATACCGCTCAAGTCATCGGTGAGGTCGGATAGTGCTATATCGAGCGTAACCAGGTCGGGATTTTCATCATTAACCAGTTCCAGCGCCTGATCATATTCCTGCGCCGTAAGAACATCATAATCATTGGCAAAGGCCCAGCGCAGCTGATCGCAGATACCCTCTTCATCATCAACTATCAGTATTTTATATTTCTCTTCTTCCATTCTCTATTCTTCCGCTGCCGGAAAACTGAGTGTAAACAACGCACCCTGGCCGGGCGATGATGTCACCATCATCCTGCCGTGCATTTTTTCGACCCAGTCCCGTGACTGATACAAACCGATTCCGAGCCCCTTATTCTTTGTAGTGGCAAATGGCTTAAATAGTTTCTTGGATATGAATTCCGATGACATCCCGGCACCATTATCCTCGACCTCTACCAGCACCCGCTTGTTATCCTGCCTTGACCTTATTACAAGCTTTCCACCATCAGGCATAGCCTCCAGGGAATTCAAAATCAGATTGCGAAGGACCTCTTCCAGTTTATCGCAATCGCCCCTTACATCGGGGACCCAATTTAGATCGGAGATATATTCAATCTTATTCTGACCCTTGAGCCCCAGACGGCTTTCCAAACTTAATACAATGTCATTTAAATTGCAAAGGCTAATATTGAATCTATCCTGCTCCTCCCCCGAACGCAACTTATCCATCACATTCTGCATTCTCTTCACCGCTCCCTGTATCGTAACCAGCGCCGATTTCTGGAATTCCGGATTTTCCATATTCGACTGATAGTTCTGAAGCAGCATGGACAACATGGAAACGGAGTTTTTCAGGTCGTGCATAATAAAGGCTGTGAACTTATGAAATGATTCAATTTGACGGGCGGCCAGAAGCTCCTCGGAAAGCCGCGCTGAGAATAATGCCAGCGAATATTGATGCCCTATGGATGAGAGAAACTGAATCTCCTGATGGCCCAAAGGTTCCTTGTTTGCGCGGGGGCCCAAAAAAAGTATGCCGACCAGCTTTTGCTTGGCAATCAAGGGCAATGTAACAGACACATCCAGCCGCGATAACATCTCGAGCTCGGGCACATTCTTCGCCTCGCCGCTAAGTCTCTGCGCCAGGTCTTCCATTATCATGGCCTCGCCATGACGAAATATCCACTCCGCGAATATCCCGTTCGAGGTTATTCTCAGTTCCTGTTCATCGGCCAGTTGACGGGGATACACGAGGCGCAGATAGGCCTGATTGGGATCGGCATAGAACAGGTAGAGCTTGCCGATTCCAAGCTTATCACGCAGCAGCTCGAGTATTTTCTCCGTCAATTCTTCAGGATCGAGTATCGTGGCGATGTCCTCGGAAAAAGCCGCCAGTTCCTCCTCAAAATCGAATTCACCCTTTTGCAATGTTTTCTCGAGAGTTGATTTTATGCGTTCCTTGATCGAACGGGACAGCACCAGGGCCATCAGGGCAAAGAAGGCGATCATCGCTCCCAACACGCTTACAAACAGCCTGACATCACCGCCGATGACCTGCACCATTTTGCCGATTGCGCCCGCCAAAACCAGGTAGAAGCCGATGATAATTATCGCCAGTGATGAATAAATGGCCTGCTTGCGCACATATACGCCCGATTCCTGAGCCTTATATGAATGGAGATAAAATGCCACCGCTACCGAAGCGAATGCGGCTTCGACCGCCAGTATATCCACCATGATCATACGTATCTCTCCGCTCAGCAGAATCAGGCTCGATCCCAGCAGAACCGAAACAAGAAACAGAGCCAGAAAAAATACCGAGGCCCTCAGCTTGCGCCGATAGACCCCCCAACTGGCGCGATAGGTACTTTCCAGATTAATCATATTCATGGCGGAAACTACCAGAATATATAAAAAGAACCATGGCCCCAGGCGGGTTATCAATATCTGATGGGTTTCCGGAAAGGCTCCCTTGAGAATAAGCAACGGATACATAAGACCGTATACGGCAAAGAAAAGACCAGTCAGAACAGTCAGGGTCAGCCCCAGTTTATACCTCTTTAATGATTGTGCATAGTCTTCGCGTGCATAGACAATGGTAAAGAAAAGCAGGCTGGCTGGCAGAAGTGCCAGCACAAAGCCAAAATCATAGGGCAGCGCATAGTTTAAACGTGACGGCTCCGGAAAAGCTACCGCAAATCTGAAGATTGTCCATGATGACAGGGCTGCGATTATGAAGAAGGCAATACGTGCGGGACGGCCGGATTTGCCGAACAGAGTCAGGATCGCTGATGAGGCAATTACAATTGCGGAAAAAAACAGGAGAATCTCTTCGCTCAGAGACATAAGGATCTACTCGTGATATTCAACAAATATACGGGTAAGCATGGCAGTGAAAAGAAACGACGCTATCATATAGGCCCCGATCTGTATATACTGCAACGGTTCAATAATCCCGGGACTGAATTTCTGCATCAGCCAACGACTGTTATTGAGCATAATTGAAAAGGGCAAAACCAGCAATTGAGTTACTGCTATTAAAAAATAGGTTGTAAAAAAGTTCTTGAAAAATGTCTTGATAGATTTACCAATAGCCACAAACCAGTTTTCATCATGCAGAACAAGATAGGGGATGATATATATGAATGGCGCTATAAACAGAAACAGCAGGAAGTTTATTCCGACACTGAAGGCCAGCTGCCGACGGGGGCTGCCCTCCAGAAAATTGCTTAAAACATCCTGGAGGAGATAGGACATGGCGAAAATTACCGCATATATCAGGATATTGGTTAATATCAAAAACGGATATTTCGAGAATGCCTGCCTGATCGCATCGGAAAATTTTAATTTCTGACCCGAGAAGAAATCCGCGAACATCAGGATGGCCGCGCCGACAAGCACCGACTCAATCAGTACAGCAAGGATCACCCCGATTCGCGAATAGACTACAGGAGACATCAAAAGATGCTGCGGGTAATGAACGAATGCGCTGCCGCCTCCGAACAGGCTGGATTTTCCAATTGGTATGATCAACCCGGACCAGATCGATGAAAATGGATTGAATACCATGAAAGCTACTATTGCGCTGACGATAGCGTAGATAAAAAAGGGCGACCAGAGACGGATATAGAAAAAGCTTTTGATTCCGTCGATAAGTGCGGCGATAAAATTATTGATCTTGACAATGGCAGACATCAGGCTCCCCTCCTGCTATGGCGCCGATACCTCATTTGAGCCTGCTGAGGCTCCGAATCTGTCAAATACATATATCTTATAATAATAAGTCTGACCAATCTCGAGGCCATCATCGGTGAAATTGGTGGTGGCCTGGCTGTTCTCGATTACCATCAGATCGGACGGCGAGTTGCTTACACCGCTGCTGTTACTGCGATATATCCTGTATGACTCAAAATCATCATCATTGTTGCGTGTCCAGGTCAGCCTGACGGTGGTCGAATCCTGGGCTTCAATTGCCAATGACACCGGATCGGGTGACTGATTGGCAAGTGTTCTGCGGCTGATCTCATTGCTTGATGCGCTCAAGCCGCTGTTATCATAAATAAACAGGCGGTAATAATATGTGGTCGATGGTTCCAGCTCCTCATCGGTGAATGTCGAAGTCTCCTGCGAGGTTATGGTCGCTATCAGATCGGAGTTCTCATTTACACCGGAATCATCATCACGGTAAAGACGGAACTGGCTGAAATCACCAATATTTTTTGATATCCAGGCTAAACCAAGAGTTGTCTCGCCGGCACCGGTGGCGCTCAATGTGGGCGCATCGGGGGGATTGGATATTGTCAGTGTCGAACTCAAGACCGCCGCCGGAGCCTGATTTCCGGCCCTGTCCGTAAATGATGCGCTTACCACAGCATCGCTGAGTTCCGTGTTGGGCGGTATCCGGTAACTATAAGTGTAAATACCATCATCAGCCGTAGCATCACCATTAGTGCCGTTATCAAACGGTGTTATGGTGCCCAAATTACCGAGATCAACAGTCGCGCTGCCGTCGGTTTCGGTTGCCTCCACGATAAAGCGGATTGTCTCGCCGGCCTGATAAGGTGAATCGAAATTCTCTACATAGAATGAATCTATTTCAGCTTTTGTATCCAAAATTATATCGTCGCTGAATGATTCAGTGGTTTCATTGCCTTCCTGATCCTTAAAACGGGCATATACGGTTTTCAAACCATCGCCGGAAGTAAGCTCCCAGCCAACCGAATTTGCATAATTCCGCCAGCGTGATGTTGTGAAGTCCTCGCTGTTGGATAGCATGATATGCGTGGTCCGATCCGGGGCATTGGGATTTATTGTTACTTCGCGGCTGCTTGTGTAATCATCATCATTATTGATCGCCAGCGAATAAACTCCCGGTATGGCCGAAATGAAGGGCGATGGAATGCCCTCTATATCTGCCGTCGATAGTGCAGTTATTTCATAGAAATAGCGAATGCCATTCTGCACATTGTTGTCCGTAAAACCGGTCGTTGTGGCAGAATCCAGAAGCTCCATACTGTCCGGGCTGGTGATTGATCTGTAGATAAAATATTTACTGATTGATGTTGACCCGACAGCATCCCAGCTCAACTCAAGGACCCTGTCCCCAACCTGTATCTTCACATTGGCCGGAGCCGCGGGCGCATCGGGGAGATCATCGACACTGAATTCCGAGGGGATATCATGCTCACAGGCCAATATACCCAGAAACAAAAATGCTATAATAATCGAACTTATCCTCTTCATGATCCTGTCACCTAAAAACTAAAGTTTAAAGCCAGTCCTATTCTGGAAAAATCATGTCCCGTATCCAGGCTGACACGGGGCGAATACGCTTCATAGCGCCGATCGGGAAAGAATATGATCGCATCGAGCATATTGTAAACCCACACAGCACCAAGCACACCCAGCGTTACATTGCGCACAGTCTCGGCATCATAGGCCTCCTGACGGGCATTGTCGACCTGCTCCTCCAACTCCTTTTTGCGCTCGATAGAACGCGCTTCATTGAATTCAGCCAGTGCATCCTCGTAAGTATCCTGCTTGGACTGAAAATCATCCTCGGCCAGAAGAACAGCAACTCCCGATGCCAGGCTGGAAAGGCCGAAAAGCACTCCACGGGTATTGTCACCGGCGTAAAACTGACCCCATCCGGGTATCACAGCGGACCGTATAAAGGCCTTGAAACGGGTCTTGGGCGCCAGCTTGATGTTTACCGCTAATGGTGACGAGCCTGTTAGGGTCAGCCTGGTGCTGTAACTTTCATAGCCCTCACGGCTGGCCTTGAGCTCATATGTCCCGGTTAAAGGCTGAGTAAAGACGGTAGGAGTTACACCGATCAGGTCAAAATCACCCTCAAGCATTACCGTTGTACCGGGTGGATCAGAGGTTACCTCAAGAGTGCCGCCCGCCTGTCCTGGCAGGCTCGAAATCAGTAGTGTTGTTAGTAAAAGGCAAATCCTTAAAAGCATAAATCCCCCAACTTCCCTGTTATCATAAAAAGTCGTATAAATATAGCCCATGCTAAAGTGTTTAGCAAGAAAAAACAATGTATATCAAGCTCGTACGCGTCTTAAATATCTTCCCTGTTCATAAGAAACAAAAAAAGAAAGCCGGGCCATGGGGAATGACCCGGCTTTCAGTCAGCACCAAAAGGTTAGAAGGCTCCTTTACCGGTTATCACTACGATAACCGTTTTAAATAGAATTTTTATATCCTCCCAGAGCGACCATTTTCTGATATACTGCAGGTCATACGCGACCTTGTTTTTGACCGAATCAACCGAGGTATCATAACCGTTTTCAACCTGCGCCAGGCCGGTTATACCCGGCTTGACCAGAAGGCGATTCTCATATCCGTCAACCTGCGTGACCAGTTCCTTGATGAATACGGGACGTTCCGGACGAGGGCCGATGAGGCTCATGTCGCCCTTAAGCACATTGATAAGCTGTGGCAATTCATCCAGACGGGTCTTGCGCATAAATGCGCCCACACGCGTGATGCGAGGATCATTGGCAATCGCCCAGGTCGGGCCGCACTTCTTCTCGGCTTTGTCAACCATTGTGCGGAATTTATAAACCTTGAACGGCTTGCCGAAATTGTCGATTCTCCTTCGGTCTCTTTTGCGACGGTCTGCGAAATTATAGCATGAATTCTCGCGACGACTACTCTTCCTGCGATTTATGCCGGTGCGCACCTGGGTGTAGAAAACAGGCCCGGGCGAATCCAGCTTGATCAGGATTGCCACTATCAGAAATAGTGGCATTAGAAGTATCAGCCCAAACAACGAACCGAGAAAATCAATCGATTTCTTAATGGACAGGCCGAGATAATGACCGATTTTGCCAAATGACAAATCAAATGATCTGCCACGCGGCAGGGCCACTGTTCCAGCCATATATGCCATTAAAATGATGTTACTCAGTATAAGATCCAGAAACAGGTATTCTGTCCGGGAGTAAAATCTATTCAGACCTTTGGAAATTCCAAGCCTAAGGCGGTTTCCAAGATACCGAATCGGCTGCCAGAATGACACAGGTCCGGTTCCGCCAATCGATATTGTCAGATCCCGATTGTGATTGAGGCTGTCATTTCTTTTGAGCGGTTGATCTTTAAAAAGAACTTTCAGTCTCATTGGGTATCTATTCCTCCTGTAATAATGCTCTCCTTTTTGATATGTAACTCTTGCACTTAGTTTATAGCAAAAGCTTTGCCACAGTCCCTGTGCGATGGTTGTTTATCAAAACAAATATTGTCCTATTTTGTTTCGTGCCGTTCAATATTTCATAAATATATGATACTAAACAAAATATGGGTGCAGAATGAAACGTCTGAAAGAAATAGAACTATATAATTTTTTTAGATTAGAATGAGGACGAAATGGTAGGATTTCCGATTATTGAATACACTATCAGATAAACTGCAAAAGAATGCACAATTATCCGCACGAGGATGCACTATTTGCAAGTGCTGTATATATTTAGCCCCTATGTAAAGATACTTATACTGTGGACAAACGGCTTATTTTACTTGCCGAAGCTGAATGAAAAGTCCAGTTTATGAATTGAACCGTAATCGCCGTTAGGCATAAACGAGTAATCGATAGTCCCCAACAGGACCTTCAAACCAAACCCATAAACCAAACCATCGCGACCGACATCATCGATTTCGCTGAAATGATGGGTATAGCCGCTTCGCAGGAAAATAGTGTTCATATAGAGATACTCGACGCCCTGATGCATACTCACGAAGCCGTCATGAGGAACATCTACATCCCCGGCCAGGCGCAGGCGCCCATCAAATGTGCGCAGACCGATTCCTGCTGATATTTTCGAAGGCAGTGCTTCTTTTTCATGCTCATACTTCAATCCGGAGCCGATATTTTTCGCCACCAGGCCGATCGAAACCAGACCATTGTCATAACGGGTACCGAAATCGAAAGCGTAACCGGTCGCCGAGGCCTCCTCAAGCTTCTCGGAAATACCCTTGGCAGTCACGCCCAGGGAAATCTTGTCGGCCAGTTTATATGCCAGAGAGAATGATAATACTATATTATGCCCCGAAAATTCACCCATCGGCTGATCATCGGCGCTGTAGGCCTGAAAATCGCCATAATCGACATAGGCTACGCCGATACCCGATGTAAACCTGTTCGAAAGAGGAATCGCGGCTCCCAGATAATTTATGCTGATATCCTGATACCAGGTGCTGTGGCCGAATTTCAGTTCAATGGAGCTGAGATTGGAAAGCCCGGATGGGTTCCAGAACGGCGCGGTGGCATCATCTGAAAAGGCCGTGAAAGCGCCTCCCAGTGATGTTGCCCGGCTCCCTATCTCAGCGTTTAAGATTGCGGCGGATGATGCCCCACTCCCAAGGCCAATCTGGCCCCCGGCCGTGCTGGCCAGTATTGAAAGAACTAAAAATATCCCTATCATATAATTAACAACCTTAACCTTTAAGTGCCTTGCCCTCATGACAACCCGCCTTGCGTTTGGTGTTTTTACCCTACTCCACTTGTAGGATTCGCAATGCGGGTGCCACTCTCGTTCAATTTGAGACAAATGGCCGCCCAGCGGGCGCAACCCATTCGAGCCTACGATGTAAGCTCTTGAGCATTAATGTTTTCTCAGAAAAGTGCTGACTGAACTTTTTTATAGAGAATCTGTTTTCTTTAGTCGAGTAACCTCTTATCCCACTTCAAAATTTGATCAAATTATTGGGAAATCCCCCTATTTTATCGTTAAGCTCCTTTCCCGTTTCGACTTGGAACGCTGTTCAAATTTTCACCCCGGTAGGTAGTTTTAGTGCTGTAATTCATCCCCATGAATGTTGACCCTTCATACCACATATGGTGGTTTTCTCTCAAGTTTAACTCCAGATATTGATTTTTTAATGAACAGTCAACAAAAATTTTACTCATGCTTATATTTTTTGCATCGGCCGGAATGATCGGATGTTTACATTTGAAATGGATTAAAAATCGGTTAAAAAGGCCTGAACTACAGCCCATAATCAACCTGCCGATCCATAATTCCCCGGATTTTGTTTCAACATGAAAATGATGATTGACAGTCTTAGTGTGGCTCTTCCCATTTAGCCGGGTATACGGCTCTGTGATCATCTTCCCTGAAATCTCCCGCTCGATATATTACCACTAAAGTAATCTTTAAATTGGTACGGTTTTCCGGAAGATACCGTTTGGTATTTATAGGCTGAATAGATGCTTTAATGAAGATCTAATCGAGAGCTGCGAAATCAGGGCAATTGTGCTTTCATCTGCTGGTAATAATCTCTATTCATATCACGATTTATAACACTATCTGCATATTCGTTGGCAAAACGGGTAACATCCTCGATGCGCTCATTTGTTTCCGGATGAGTGGCGAACATATTTTCAAAAAAGCTGTGCTCTCCCTCACCCTTAGAAGCCTCCTTCATATTCAGAAACAGCTGTTTAGCCCCAAGAGGATTGAAACCTGCTTTTTCCATATAAAACACCCCGTATTCATCCGCCTCACGTTCATATTCGCGTGAATAGCCTGAAAGCGCGACATTGAGCCCCAACCCAATGGCGGCATCCAGGGCCTGCGATGATGATTCACCGATCACGATCTGGTATAAAAGCGAGAATCCAAGCACCTGCTGCAGGCGTTTGACACTGTGCCGGGCCACCACATGAGAGATTTCATGCGAGGTCACCGCCGCCAGCTGGGCCTCGTTTTCTATGATATCAAGAAGTCCGGTAAAGATGTAAATGTAACCCCCGGGAACGGCGAAAGCGTTTATATCTTCCGAATTTATTACCGTAAATGTGTAATCGAGATCCTTGCGGTCGCTGACTGCCACGATTTCTTCACCTATACGCGCGAAATAATCCTGCCAGGCCTGGTTATCGTAAACCTCATATTGTTTCATGACCTCCTGATGGAAGTCTTTGCCCAGGGCGACTTCCTGCTCGGTGGAAATAAGAATCAGGTCCTTCTCCCCTCCGGGGCCGGTAGTTGCGCAGGAAAGCCATAAAATCATAAGCGACAAGGCAAACAGAATCAACCCATGCCTTTTCATTTTTTTCTCCCTTTGTTTTTTGCTAAAAATCGCTGTGGCGGTTTTCTCTGAGCTTATCATCGATCCAGTCGCCGATAACCGGAATACGCCAGTCCTTTTCCTGCAATACAAAGGTGATGCCGATTATAGAAAGTACTATTGCGGCAGTCAGGATGAGCTTCAGGATCAGGGCTGCCAGCCCGGGGATCAGCAGGAAGAGAACAACGAGTTCGACAACAAACAGGGCCAGCCCCTGACGGGCATGGGCCTGTACAAAACGATTGTCTTTCCATTTGATAAACGGGACCAGGCATACAAAAGGTATGTATGATAAGATCGCCGCAGATCTGCCCTCTTCAAGCTCCTCGGGCGTGTAACCGCCGATATTCATTTCATTCATGAATCACCCTCATACCTGCCAGAAAATCGACTGATCCTCGGTCGGCGCCTGATAATTGATCAGGCCCATTGCCGGCCAGGTCTCGATCATCTGATCAGATTTGAAAACCCTTACTCTTAAAGCAACATCGAAATCCTTATTAAGTTCAATTTGCCTTCTCGGCAGTGAAATTTCAACAACATTTTTCAGCTCCGCCCTGCCCTTGAATTCAATCTGCTGAAACTTCTTTTTTTCTTTGCCACGGGCTTCAAAGATTACGCTGTCATGAGAACAACGCAGACGATAGATATTCTCGGTCTTCAACTCAAATTCGAATGTATAATCGGCGATCGTTTCATCGCGAGCCACCGTAAACAGGTCCAGACGAAAGTAGAAATTTTCCTCATCGAAACCGAAGAAAATCTCCTCAACCACATTGGCGGCACGGTGCATTGTCGATGACGCCTTGCGGCAGTTGAATGATCCGGCATCGTACCATTCGTAAAAGTGGGTTACCTCGCCGTCAATAGTCGGGCTGAAGAAATTGGAGGGCTGCATGATGGCGGATTCGGCCTTTGATGACCTGATCGGCTGCAGAAGCTGACCGGGCGGCTCGAGGCCCAATATGAAATAAACGGCGCTCAAATGGCTGCGGAAAATCATATCGAACAGGTCATCCTCCTGCGAGGAATGATCATCGCCGTACCACCAGCACCAGTCGGAACCCTCGGCGATATAAATCTCCTCCCAGGCCATATCAATCTCAGACGGATCGGCATCCGGATTTTTCTGCTGATAGTCAACCAGTGCCTGTCTTGCGCCATAGAGCAGGTCCCAGGCCTTGTTGTCCTCCTCGTGCCCGATCCAGATCTTGAAATTGTGGCTGATCCATGAACCGGCGAAAAGATAGGGCAAATTGGGCTTTTCTATATCCTCAGCAAAAAGATCAGATACTGTTACTGTCTCGAAACGCTCATCTTTGGACAGGCTCTTATAAAGGCAATCCAGGAAATCATGACCATCGTTTTCGTAGTATTCCCAGGCATTTTCGCCATCCAGAATAACCGGCACGACATGATCCCTGATCTGATCCGGTTCAAGAAGAGACCTGATTGTCGCCAGGTGATTTATAAAATCTGCGGCCGCCTTATCGGCATCCCAGGAGGAATAGACAAAGCCGATTCTATCTGATAGCTTATGATCCCGGAAGATAATGCCTATCTTACCAAAGTCGCGCTTAAGCACAAACGGTTTGTGAAAATTCCGTCCGATCCGCGATGCCGTTGCCTGCGCCTGCGGATTTTTTATTGATTGGTAAAATATCTCCTCATCGGTGGCAATCCATTCAATCCCGCATTGCGCCAGTATCGGCAAGAGGCTCTCGGCCACACTCCCTTCAGAGGGCCACATACCTCGTAGCGGACGATCAAAAAGTTCCTGATACAATTCTGCTGAACGCCTGATCTGCTCGCGGGCATCTTCGGGATGGCTGAAACGATTTTCGGGAAGACGCACGCGTGGCATAGCCTCTTTGGCCAGATCAGTATCTATAAGAAGCGGCAGGATTGGATGATAATAGGGCGAAAAGGAAACCTCAATCTGATTCTTATCCTGCAACTGCTTATGTTTCGGTATTATCTGCGCCAGGATCTCCCTGTGGAAGTCCAGCAGGATATCCCGTTCCTCGTATGTATAATTCTTGTTTTTCTCGAACAGGGGCTTGATGCGCTTGTCGGATCGAAACATGGGATCGATCCAGACCAGATTGGCCAGCACCGTCAGATCCAGATATTGCTGATCGGAGAATTTGCTTATGGCGCTTTGCGGATCATTGATATAAGCCTTCATGGTGGAATACAGGCGGCTGTACTCCGGAAAGGGCTCAATCATGTGTTTTACATTGGCGGAAAAGAATGTGCGCAGGATCTCGATTTTGTCGTCATCGTTCAGATCCTCGGCCTTTTTGCGGCAAAGGTAGAGATTATGATCCAGGGCTTCATTTTCAACGTAATCATTGATCTGTTTTATGAGGGAAGGAACGTAGTTGAAAGTCTGCTTTATCTGCGGATATTTTTCCAGTATGGCCGCCATGTCGAGGTAGTCCTTGACTCCATGCAGGCGCACCCATGGCAATACATACTCGCCCGTGAAATAGTCCTTGTAGTATGGCTGATGCATGTGCCATAAGAAGGCTATTTTTAATCGGCCGGATTTGTCAGACATATTTTAGCTCGATAATTTTCCCGGATCCATTATCCCCTTTTCATACAGGAAAACCTTAGCGTCATTTTTTGTGGACTGGCTGGCATCAGAATCTTCGAGCAGATCGAAGGCTTCCAGGGCCATATCGTTCAACCCGGCCCGTCCCAGGTTGATCACCGCTTTATAGAGTGTCTCAATTCGCAATGCGAAATCGGGATAATCTCTGCCGACCTCCAGAAAGAGTTTGCCGGCCGCCTCGAAATCGCGCAGGGATTCCTTGCATGAAGCCAGGCCCTTTTTGGCCGCGGCCTCGAACCATTCATCAACGTAGTATTTATCCAGGAATTTCTGATAATGTTCTGAGGCGGTCAGATAATCGCCCAGCTTGAAATTGATCGCGCCCAGGTAGAATGTGGCCAGTTTGGCCTGCTGAGTACCACCATAGTTTTCAATTATGCTCTGGAATTGCTCCTTGGCGTTCCTGAGACTGACCAGGGAACTGTCCAGATTGCCATCAGGGATACCGTCCTGATTAAAATCCTGCTCAAAAACATTGTAGAACTCGCGCACATACATATTGGCCACACCATATGCTCTGGCAGCATCTTCCTGAGCCTGCCGGGCATTAGAAATCAGAAATACAATTACGATCGCGACAACCAATATGCCTGCGGCAAACAGCAAAATCTGTGATTTATGCTCATTAAAGAATTTCTGGGAGCGCAGAAGACTGGTAACGAATTTGTCTTCCTTCATCTGCCGTTTAGTGAGCTTGGCCATTCCTTAAGTCTCTCCTTATGAACAGGTATCGAAAAATATCCCGATAACTATATTAATATTAAATCAAAAAGGCGAAACCGGTATTGTTCCAGTTTCGCCCATAATGAGTACGAAATTCTATTTGAAAAGTCCAGTAAAATTCATTGAAATTCGAGTTGAACGATTCTCCTGAACAGCCTCGAATGGACCGTAGTGATCGCTGCCGGAGATATCCTTATCGCGGGCCTCATATTCGAATGCGAAATCGAGCTTGATCAGCTCCCAGTGCATCCCGAAGCCGGCCGCAATGGTGTACCCGGTGATCTGGTCACCCAGCGTGAAACTCTGTTGCAATGAATCTATGGTAACATCCTCACTGCGTTTAAAGTTGAACTCAAGGTCCTCGATATGCCGGAAACCGAATGTCTGATATGAGAATCCGCCTCTCAACGGCATTCTCGTGAAGCCGGCATCGAGGATGTATTCACCGCCAAATCTGACCTGATAGCCGTTTTCCAGACCGGCTGAGAATTCGATAAAGTTTTCCTCCACATCGCCGCTGGAAAGTATTGTATCATAATGTATTCTATACATTGATGCTCCGTAGCGGCGCCATTCGAAATCTGACGAAATCAAAAATTCCGGGGTGACATTGACCGATGCGCCCAGACCAAGCATCCAGGGAACCTGGAATTTTTCCTTATCCTGCTCATCGATATCTCCACGCAACAGATCGCTCTGCAGAAGACCGTTTTCGTAAATCGAATCATGGATATGCTTAACATGTTCCTGGTTCAGCCAGAACGGCAGTTTGGCTACCGCGCCGATTGAATACTTATCCGTTTTCCATTGCAAACCACCCATGAAGTTGACGCCGGAGAAGCTGATCGTATCCCAGACAAAGCCCTTGGCAAGAACATTTACCAGCGTGCCCTGGGTAGGATGTATGAAACTGCTCTCCCATACCAATGCGGAATCGACATATCCGTTGCCAAAGAAGACATTGATAGCAGCACCGAAATTCAGCTTTTTATAGACATTGGTGCCAAACCCAAGTCGGAGCTGATTTAAACGGCTTTCATTCTCCACCGACAGGTTTACTGCTGTGGTATCGACCGTACCGGAATCGGGGTTAGCTTCAAAATAATTGAAAGCTGTACTGATCGAGCTGAAGCTGGCGGACCCGACGAATGGATGGCCCTTGATTCTGACCGGTGCGGTAAACGAGGCAAATTGCAGCGGGAATTTATTGTCGTCAAATTCCATATCAATATTGTTAGCCGCGCTGTTTGTGTAATCGAGCATAAAATTGCTCTTGGGCATATAGAAATCGAACTGAATCGAAATCTGTGGATCAACTACATTGATCAATCCGGCAGGATTCCATGATATGGCACTGGCATCATTGGCTATTGAAATAAATGCGCCGCCCATTCCACGCGCACGAGCACCATCACCGCTGAAATTATAATTTGTAAGCGCCGACTGGCCCATAGCCGTGAGTACAAGGCCGAGTGTCAATATCACGGAAATCAGTAAAATCCGGGTTCTCATTGAATTAAATCCTCCTTAATAGCAGCCATAAAATTTTAAGTTTCAAATATAGACTTAATGCTTGAGCGTGTCAATTCATTTTTTGGCTTTTAACCTCTGTCATTCAAAATATTATGACGAAACTGGGCTTTTATCGTTTAACCTGGCAGGCCATATTTGGAAGATCTTTTTTTGTCCTAAATTGCGCATAAAAACGGGGACAGGAAAACCCCGTCCCCAAAATAAAAGAGCACTTAATCGGTCGCCTATTTAATCAGCATCATTTTGCGCGTTTCCACAAAATCACCGGCCCTGAGAATATAGAAGTAAACTCCCGAAGAATGACCTCTTCTGCCGGAGTTCCATTCCACCTGATGCTGACCCGGATTCAGATAGGCATTATCTATTAAGGTCTCAACCTTCTGGCCCAGAATATTATGAATTTCCAGGCTCACCGTTGATGCCTGCGGCAGATCGAAGCTGATCAGGGTTGTCGGATTGAAAGGATTGGGACGGTTCTGATGAAGCGCGAATCTGGTCGGCAGAACCTCCTCTTCCTCATCCGGCTTCTCTATCGGATCGAGCGGGCATAATGAGACCTGATGCAATGGCAGATTGGTGGAGACTGTGTTGTCGGTTTCCTCCAGGTAAACTGAAGTATGATATGTGTCCAGGATCTCCGAATTTTGTACATCTACGGTCATGGTTCGATATCCGCTTCTTCTTGCGCCCCATCGTATTGTGACAATCGGATCGGTACTGTGAGGCTCAAGCGCCAGATCGCCGCCATAGATCTTCAATGTAGAATCATTGAGGTTTGTCACATCGATGCCCGGAATGGCATTGTAGTCACTCATATAGCAGAAATACCTGCGATCGTATCTCAGCTCAATATACACGGAATCGAGCTCGAATTGGTGCCCGATATATACGGTCTGATTCGCATAGCTGGTTCCGCTGGCCGAATTAACCCATACATCCGCACACAACAAGTTCAGCACATCCCCTGCCGGTATCAGCTTCTCATTGACCATGTCACAGGGTACATTGCCAGTGATGTCGGTTACCGTGGTACCATAGAGGTAACCATAGCTGGATCGAAACTCGGCTTCGTATTCAGATGGACAGGTGGCATTGGGATCAATTCTCATCTCCAGTTCGCAATAGGTAATATAATCCTCTGTCGGCGGAAGATAACCGGGCGTACCATTGGGCATGTTCAGATTCACGCCGAGCAGGGTGTCATTAATGGGTGTAACATTGATCTCAACCGAATCATAGACGTTCCCAAACAAACCGAGGTAATCGAGCGCCGGATCATGGTCGATCAGGAACTGTATGTTTCCGGTAGGATAGAGTCCCGCCGGGAAGTTGTTTTTGGTCTTAATCGCCAGGCTGACAGTATCACCCGGGCCGCCATTATCGACAAATTCCAGGTCGGCGTAGAATAGATAGTTGGGCACCACTATACCACCATCCTGGAATTCAATTTCTACATCATCCCATATTTCGCTGCAATATCTCGGATAGAACATATTGGAATCTGCCTGATCATCAAAGGTAATCGGAGAAACAAGCGTATCGTCGGTTGCTTTCGAGAGGAATTTTAAAGTATACATCAATTTGCTGGAGTCATAGGGTCCAAAATCCTCTGACATGTGAAATCCATAGACATGTACGGAATCATACATATCATTGTGCAGCACATACAGGAAATCGATTTCGCCTTCAACCGCACCAATAAACTCATAGTTGGCTGTATCATACCTGAGATAGTTCTTGAACAACCAGAAATTATAGTTGATCGAATCCAGGTAGACATCGACAAGCACGGTATCCTCACCCAGCAATGTAGTTGTCGTATCAATATGACATCCGGCCCAATAAGCCTGAATCGAAACAGTTCCGCCGGCGATATCATCGTATTCCTCAAGTGAACTGCTGCCGGATACCTTGGTCCAGTTCTCACTTCCGATATCCGGGATGTCAAGCCCGAAAGTCAATTCATCCTCTTCATGGCATTTTATGAAAAACCTCAGCTGGTAGACATCCATCCAGCTCTGATAGCCGGGCTCCAGCAGATCGCCATAGCCATGAATCTCGAGCTTGACAGTATCGCCGTTGTATACCTCTATATCAACTTCAATGCTGTCGGTTTCCCAGTTAAGGCCCTGAACATCAACGTACTCCAACTCTGTAGTATCGAAGTAAACGACGTTAAAAAATTCATAGTAATCCAATCCGGTCTCGAGATCAGTATCGCTCCCATAAAATCCGATTTGGACCGCGACCGTATCCTCTTCCGATGTAACTGTTCCTTTAACAGGGCCAACTACATCGGCGATATCCACACGTACATCATAGGCCGGGGTATTGATTATCTGGGACAGGTCTCCGAATTTGTCGCCGTCGGCGGCGAAAACAGATGGGACCATGAGCCAGATAAAAACCAAGAGCAGAAGAAAACTGAATTTGGCTGAAGCTTTAGAGTACATAAATTTCCTCCTAAAATAATTATAGTTTTAGACTTCAAGAATAGAGAAAAGCGCGGAAAATCCCTTTACCGCGGAGGGTCGCGAATCCGATCGATAGCAGTTGTCTGCATCTCCCCCTCAGACAATAATGTTCCAATGTGATCTAAAATACTACCCAGGGTGCGGATCGATCATGACATCCTTGTCTGCACATTCGCCTGTTGCAGGTATTAACGGATTCCATCCCCCGATGTGATCTCTATTAAGATGTGCAGCTGATACAAATATAATAAAGCAGACTGTTTTGTCACTGTTATTTTTCATTTTTATTAATATTTTTTTTAGGGCCTTTTGATTATATATTGCCTGCATGAATTATTTCAATGATGATGCGGTAGAGTTCCCGATAGACGGTATACTCGATCTGCATACCTTCTCCCCTAAAGACATTAAGTCCCTGGTGCCGGATTATATACAAGCCTGCAGGGAAAAAGGTATATATCAGATCAGGATCATACACGGCAAAGGCACCGGCACATTGAGGAAAATCGTACAGTCCATTTTGGAAAAAAACCCCCATGTGGAATCATTCAAAACAGACAGCGGATCGTCATCATGGGGCGCGACGCTGGTTAACCTGAAAAGGGAGGATTGATTCATGGATAATTGCGGCGGATACGAAGAGTTTGCCTTTGTGGCCGATTTCTATGACCACCTGCCCTCCCACAAAACCCGCAGGGACATTGACTTTTACAAGGGTGTGGCCCGGGAATGTGACGGTCCGATTTTGGAGGTTGCCTGCGGCACCGGACGGCTCCTGATGCCAATCGCAAGGGCCGGAAAGCAGATTACCGGAATCGATCTTTCAGAACCGATGTTGGCATGTTGCCGGGAGCATCTTGATGACGAAGCGGAAAACATTCGCGAAAGAATTGATCTGCACAAAATGGATATGCGGGATTTCGATCTGGGGAGAAAATATCAAATGGTAATCGTTGCCTTCAGATCATTTCTACACCTCCTGACTCCGCAGGAACAATTATCCTGCCTGCAGGCAATCAACCGTCACCTGGAACCGGGCGGTCAACTCCTGATGGACTTTTTCAATCCCAGCCTGGAACTCCTGGTTAACGGCACAGGCCCGGAAAACAGCATCGATGAAACCGCGTTCGGTATCCCCGACGGACGCAAAGCCTACCGAAAAATACTTGTGCATGAGGTCGACCGCGTAAATCAGACCATTGCTTGCAGCCAGATCTACAATATTATCATGCCGGATGGAGAGACCCGAAAACAGGAACACAAATTCAAACTGCACTATATTTTCCGCTATGAAGCAGAACATCTTCTGGAACGCTGCGGATTCTCGGTGAATAAAATCTACGGGGATTTTGAGGGGCACACTTTCTCGGAAAAGTCCAATAAGGAACTGATCATATCCGCCCGAAAAAGATGATCAGAATCTCAGATCAACGCCCACGGTCTTATAGAACTCATTTTGTATTTTGCGGGTTAAGGGGCCGGGAAGGCCGTCACTGATGATTTCCCAATCCATCTTTACAACCGGGGTGATTTCCAGGGTTGTGCTGGTAATAAAAATCTCCCGGGCATGACCAATCGCGACATCACTGATTCGCTTTTCGATATATTTAACTCCCAGCCTTTTGCAGATATCCAGAACTTCCAGGCGTGTTATACCGGAAAGTATTACCTGCGACCGGGGGGTGGTGACCAGTATGTCATCGAATAACGCAAACAGGTTGCTGTGCGTGCCCTCCCAGACAAACCCCAGCGATGTAAAAATCGCCTCGGAGGCATCACGGTCATGAGCCTCCTGATTGGCCAGTATATTGGGCAGAAGCGCAATCGATTTGATGTCTCGCCTGTTCCAGCGCTCATCGGGCACTGTTATGGCGTTGATCCCATTTCGCAATTCATCGAGATTGGGTTCGATTCCGGAGGCCGCAATATAGACAGTGGGCAAAGTTCCCTTTGGGGGAAATCTGTGGGTGCGTTTGGCCGCTCCTCTTGTTATCTGTATATAAACAACCGCCTGGCAGTTCATCAGATCATTTTCTTCAAGAAGTTTGTAAGCTATGTTCTCGATCTTATCGAATTGATTGAATTCCAGCCGCAACCTCTCGCAGCCGTCTCTCAATCGACTCAGATGATCATCAAAACGAAACAGACGGCCATAATAACTGCGGGCAACATCATAGATACCATCAGCGAATAAAAATCCGCGATCATCGACAGAGACTTTGGCCTCTTCCCTTTCAACAAATTCGCCATTGAGGTATGCTTTCATAGTGTTTCACCAGAATCTGTAATAAAAATACCCCCGGCGCGACTCGAACGCGCGACACATGGTTTAGGAAACCATTGCTCTATCCTGCTGAGCTACGGGGGCAATCGCTGGGATATTTTATCAATTATTTATCCCCAAGTCAATCTTTTTACAATGTAATCTGGAATATGTTCAAATGCCCGCCGGGGCAAAACAAACCTTAACCGAAACTTGGTTTTTGTCTATGATTCAAATCATTTCCCTTGTCGACAGATTCAATCCGGCATGCGCCGTCATAAGTAAAAGAGGCCGGTAAAAAACCGGCCTCCCAAAGGCAAACTATGCATCTGCAAATTGCATTAAAAACGGGGATTATTCCGAATCATATTTGATCAGCGGGAAATAGTCATATTTCTTAAACTGCTCCTGCCCGCCGATAAATGACAGTTCGATCAGAACCGCGATCCCTGAAACATTGGCGCCCAGCTTCTCCACCAGCCCGCAAGTGGCCGAAAGAGTACCGCCGGTAGCCATGAGATCATCAACCACGAGCACATTATTGCCTGCCTTGATGGCATCGCGATGCATCTCGAGGGCATCGACGCCGTATTCCAGCTCATATTCCTTCTTGATCGTTTCGCCGGGAAGCTTGCCCAGTTTGCGGACAGGCACGAATGAGGCATTCATGTTGTAGGCCAGGGCGCCGCCAAAAATAAAACCGCGGGATTCAATGGCCACAATCGTATCGATATCCTTATCTTTGAAATGTTCATGAAAGATATCAATCACTTTTCTGAATGCTTCCGGGTCCTTGATCAATGTTGTGATATCCCTGAAGACAATCCCCGGTTTGGGAAAATTCGGGATGTTTCTAATCCCGGCTTTTAAATCATCAATATTCATATTAATATCTCACCGAAAATGAGTCGTATTTCTCCTCGTAATCTCTCCACTCTATTTGGAAATTGGACACATGCCCATGAGCCGGGCCGACTTTCAGTTCCTTCAGAAATCCTGATACCGCGCCCTTATCTCCTTCCACACGGACTTCAACATCACCGGTGGCCAGATTGCGGACCCATCCGTTGACATCATACTGTTTTGCAAGGTTGGTGGTGAAATACCTGAAGCCAACCCCCTGCACATGGCCGGAAATAATTATCTTGGCGGCCACATTGCCATTCTCATTCATCCCTGAATCGCCTGAAGAGCTAATTTTACCGCCTCCTTTGCATCCTGCGCTTTCATTATCTTCTCGTCAACTTCCCAGCTGCCGATCGAGACAACCGGCTTTTTCATTTTAAGGGCAAAGGCCAGTTCGGATAATGTGCCGAACATGCCCGGCAACGCTATGACCGCATCGGCTGTGCGGATAATCACCATATTTCTGGCCTCGCCAAACCCGGTACAAACAGCATAATCGATAAACTCGTTGGCAGCTTCCCTGTCGGTTCCCGGCAGCACCCCAATGCTGATGCCGTTTTCCGACCTTGCGCCCTCAGCGGCGCCTTTCATCACGCCATCCAATCCGCCGCAAACCAGTACCGCATTTGCCCGGGCAATCTCTCTGCCCACTTCTACCGCGAGATCATGTAGCTTATGTGTACAATGGCCCGCTCCAATAACAGCAATATAGGCTTTCGCGGTTGAATCCGGCACGTGCAGATCGTCTCCCTGCTCTATCAGCAACGTCCAATGGTGTGATGGTCAATTTTCATAAATCGGGGCGACTGGATTTGAACCAGCGACCCCTTAGTCCCGAACCAAGTGCTCTACCAGGCTGAGCCACGCCCCGATTCATGTAATCCTTTAAAAAACATCAGATTTGCGATTTGTCAACTATTTTCCAATTAGAAAAGCATTTACGTGAGAGCTTTACTTCTCAATCCTCCAGATCGATCTTCAAATCGCTGTATTTTTCACGCAAGTCGTAGTTAGTCATGTCGACCTTTAAAGGGGAAATCGATATTTTTCCGCGGGATACGGCCGAATAATCCGAACCCTCCACATCGGTCCATTCCGGATCACCGGCGATCCAGTAGTAATTCTTACCGCGCGGATCGGTCTTTTCCACGATCACATCGTTGTAGGTTCTGCGGCCCAGGTTGGTAATCTCGACTCCCCTGAATGGTTTATCACCCAGATAAGGCGCATTGATATTCAGAAATGAAAATTGCGGGATTTCGGCATTCATAGCCCACTCGGCGATCTTTCGGACAGCTTTGGCCAGGGGCTCATAATCATCCGCTTTCCAGTCTGCCAGTGATACCGCAAGAGATGGAATCCCCAGAAGACAGCCCTCGATCGCCGCCGCAACAGTGCCCGAATATGTAACATCATCGCCCATATTCGGCCCATGATTGATTCCGGAAATGAGCAAATCCGGACGTCGTTCTTTCTTCAGAATACCATGCATGGCAATCATAACAGCGTCAGTGGGGGTGCCGTCGACCGCATACCAGTCCTCATCAATTTTGGTGATACGCAATGGACGGGTCAGGGTCAGTGAATGAGATGATGCCGACTGTTCGCGATCCGGCGCCACAACCAGTATTCGTCCCAGATCCTGCATGTATTGAGCCAGGGTCTTCAGGCCACGGGCGTGGATGCCGTCATCATTGCTGAGGAGTATAAGTAGTTCTTTTTTGTCCGACAATATAACTTCCCGTTTTAAATTAAACCATGATTATAATCAGGAACGCCTCTGCCTGTCAAGCGGATATAAGAATCTAATAAAAAAGTGATTTCCACATCAGCTTAATAAACCTGCCGGTATCCCTGAGAGGATTGATATAACTTTCGGATCCACTGTATATGGTAGGTATTTCGACTTCATGAACATGAAAACCGGCCCGTCCGGATTTAAACAGAAACTCCGACTCTGTATCATAACGTGATGACCTGAGGCGAATTGTGCCAATTGCCCGCCTTGAAGTGTACCTGTAGCCGGATTGTGAATCACGTACCAGGCTTCCGGAAAAACAGGACACAATCAGGGATGTCAGCTCATTGGTAAGATAACGTTCCAAGGGCATATTTTCGGTGCTTCTTCTGCGGGTGCCGACAATTATGTCTGCATTCGTATCTTTGGCCAGCTTAATGAATTCAGGGATTTTATCCGGGTCATGTTGCAGGTCGGCATCGATGGAAATCACTCCCTCATAACCGTTTTCGAGCGCATACTTAAAGCCGGTTTTTAAGGCCTCGCCCTTACCCTTATTCACCTCATGCTCCAGAACCACCGCACCTGTGGATTTAGCGGCCCGGAGTGTATCATCCGGGGAACCATCTTCGACAATAACAATATCCCGCATATCGACATGGGCAGCAATCCTGTCGACAAGTTCATTCAATGTATCCGCCGCCTTGTAAGCGGGTATGAGCACCATAATGCGCATATTTATTTGCCATTCAATTTTGCCGACATTTGGCCAATTAACATATAGATTCATGCATACACTTACATACTATCATCGATAATACGGCTTCATAATTCTCTTGCCATACACCTGTACTACAACATGTTAACGAAACATGCATATCTTCTATTTCTTTCTGGGCAAATATACCATATTGCAATCATTGATTATATATATCGGCAATAAAAAGGCCGTATCACACGATACGGCCCAAATCGTTATCAAGTGATCTTACTTGAATTCAACCCACTCGATTTCAAAACAGGTTGAGTCGCCTTCAAAAATATAATCGCTTTGATTGGTCTGGAAATTATGCAGAAAGAGCCTGCCTTCCACTGCTTTCGGATTGGGATTGATCACGCCGGCCATGTACTTGCCGGAGGGAGAGAGCCTGAGTTCTCTATAGTCGCCGGCCACAATTTCCGTGATAACCTGTTCGCTCTGATCGATTATATAGACATCATCGAGCACCTCGCCGTCATAGGTCACGCCCTCTGCCCTGACCAGGAAACGGCTGTCTCCCACGACCTGCGGCAATGTGAAATTACTATAGAATTCGCCCAGGTATTTATTGCATTGCGCGCGAGTCAGGTTGCAGACTTCCAGGCTCAAAAGCGGTGCGCCCTGCTCGGCAATATAGAGCCCCGGCGATTCCCCGCAGGCATTGCCGGTCAGGAGGATAGCATCTGATGTCGGCAGCCATTCGAAACCTGTCAGGTTGGGCAGTTCATAGATATTCTGGTACTCACGCGTCTCCAGGTTATAGATATCAAATCTCTGCAGGTTAGCGATACAATATGACTGCAGGCAGAATTTTTTGCCATCCGGTGAGAATTCGCCGCCCCAGTTGTAATATGATTCACACAGGCCGGAGCCCTCGTTTTTGCGATGCGAAAAGATATATTTTATTTCTTCTTTGGCCAGATCAACCAGCATCGTACCCATCGTATCCACACAGGTGACATAACGGCCCTGGGGATCTACTGCCACATGACAGCGATTACGCAACGCCTCCCAGCTTTCGGCCTGGTAAGTCATCACTATTCGTTCACGGTTAAAGGGATACTTACGGGTCACAAGCTTGAGGCCAAGTTTGCGACCATCGGTAACCGGGTTATGTACAAGTGAAACCAGGAACTGGCCATCAGGCGTCATATCAAAGGCCAGCACGCCATTTAATGGATAATTTGTCAATGTATCTATTTCGCCCGTTTCCGGATCAAACAGATAGATATTGGGCACTTTGTCATGGCTGGATATAAATGCCAGTTTTTCGCTCGCCAGAAGTGATACTGACATCAGCAGGATCAGCACAAGTGCAAGAATTGAAATCCTTTTCATCTATTCTCCTCCTTGATTATGGATATAATCTCGAAAGCATGCGCGGGAATGGTATCGTCTCGCGAATATGCGGTATTCCGCAGATCCAGGCCACCGTACGTTCCACTCCCAGCCCGAAGCCGGAATGCGGCACAGAGCCATAACGGCGCAAATCCAGGTACCATTCGTAAGCTTCCTCGGGCAGTTTTTCCTCACGGATCCGTGACAGCAGCTTGTCGTAATCATCCTCGCGCTGCGATCCGCCGATAATCTCACCGTAACCTTCGGGGCCAAGCAGATCGGCGCACAGAACGGTATCCGGATTAGCCGGATTTTCTTTCATATAAAACGCCTTGGCCTTTTTGGGGTAGTTGATTACAAATACGGGACGGTCATGAGCCTCGGAAATAATAGTCTCATCTTCGGCACCCAGATCATCACCCCACTGAACTTTACTGCCTTTCTCCTGCAAAAACTTGATCGCATCATCATAATACATGCGCACAAACGGCTTCCTGACCTTCGCCAGCGCCGCCGTATCCCGTTCCAGGGCCTCGAAATCGCGCTTGCATTTTTCAAGGCAATGCTCGACGACAAAAACAATCATATCTTCCTGCAGTTCCAGGTCGCAGTTCAGATCGCAATAGGCCATCTCCGCCTCGATCATCCAGAACTCCGTCAGGTGACGGCGCGTTTTGGATTTCTCGGCGCGGAATGTCGGCCCGAAGCAGAAGACATTGCGATGAGACATACAGGCCGCCTCCAGATATAGCTGCCCGGTCTGGGCCAGATAGGCTGTACCCAGGTCGAAGTATTCGGTGCTAAATAATGTCGATGCGGTTTCTCCTATCGAGCCGGTCAGAATGGGGGTATCGATCAGCACAAAATCACGCTCATGGAAGAATTTCCTGATTGCGTAGATGATTTCATTTCTTATGCGCAATATATGAAACTGGCGCTGGCTGCGCAGCCAGAGATGGCGCACACCCATCAGGAAATCGGTGCCATGTTCTTTTTTGGAAATCGGGTATTCTTCGGATATCTGCACAACCTCGATATTTTTTACGGTCATCTCATAGCCGCCCGGAGCACGATCATCCTTGCGCACCGATCCGGTAACGATCAATGATGACTCGAGGGTCAATTCATCATAGAGATTGAACACATCTTCTGAGACTTCCTTTTTAACGACCACTGCCTGCATCAATCCTGTGCCGTCTCTTATGATCAAAAAATGAATCTTTCCGCTGGATCTTTTATTGTACAGCCAGCCGGTTATAATGATATCGTCGCCCTCATATTTGCCGGCATTGGCAATCGTTGTCTGATGCATAATCATTTTCTCCTGTGCATGTAGAACCTGATTTTGTACCTGTCGGAAATTAATGCGTTGAAAACCGCCGAAATAATCGTAATCAGAAGTGCTCCCAGAACAGCCTTCCAGAATGATTCTATTTCCACGCCGGAAACCAGCGCGGCCATGAGCAATAGTATTGCGCCGTTTATAATCAATGTAAACAGCCCGAATGTCAAAATAGTCAGGGGCAGGGTTATAAGAACCAGGAATGGTCTTACCACCGCGTTTAAAATACCCAGAACAACGCTGGCCACGATCCATGCCGAGACTGATTCGATTTTGATTAAATCGAACAGCCACATTAGCAGAAATATCGCTATGGCATAGATGATTACCGATGTCAGAAATTTCACCATCAGCTTTTCCCTCTGATCAGATCGGTCAGGCCGGAAAACAACTCAATCGTACGGGCTTTGGAATATTCCAGCCAGGCCAGATTACCCGGCCCCAATTTTTGTCTAAATGTATATAAATTGTCTAAAAGGTTCAAGGGTATTCTCGGATAGGCATAATTATAATCCTCTCGCACAAAAGCAGGTACGCCGCAAAATGCGGCACTGTAACCGGCCTGCCTGGCCTGCTCGATGACGGTATCATTGTAGCGTCCGAAAGGATAAGAGATATATTTTATCTCCTGGCCTGTTATCTCCTCCAGTTTAATCCGGGAATGCTTCAGCTCATAAATCAGTTTTTCATGAGACAATCTTGTCAGGTCGCGATGATTCATGCCATGTGATCCAAAGGTCACCAGACCACTGTCAGACAACTTTTGAATGTCTTCCTTATCCAGATGTTTTGATGCCTGAGGTTTATAGTCCCAGAAGGCCTGCCTGCCGATACAATCAGCCAGAATAAATATTGTGACGGTTATTTTGCGGGATTTAAATATATCAAGATTGTCGAGTATATCTGCGTAGCCGTCATCAAATGTAACCGCAATCAGTTTCGGATCATCGGGATTATTCAGCAATTCATCAAGAGAACAGAACCTGAAACCATTATCAGTAGCATAATCCAACATGCTGATGAGTTTGTGGCGTTTGATTGCGCTGATCGAAAAATTGAAGCCCTGATAGAATTCATGCAACATCACAACCCGGCCGTGAGCAAAGACCCTCTTTAATCCTGATATGCGCCACCAGATATAATAGCCTGCGAAAAGAAGCGCAAATGCTATCAGGATATAAATGCCGGGCAGCATATAATTACATGTTTATGCGGGAAAGCACCGATTTGTCGAGCGGGCCCAGGATGACCAGGGATGCGCGTTCGGGCTGCAGATATTTGCGGGCTGTCTCGATAAGATCGTTTTTGGTGACCTTCTCTATATTTTTCATGGTTTCATTAATGCCGATAAAACGTCCCAGATAGAACTCATTGCGGGCCAAACGATTCATTCGGTTCGTGGAGCTTTCCAGACCAAGCATCAGATTACCGGAAAGCTGCAACTTGGTGGCCTGGAACTCTGCATCGCTGATATCACCGCCCTTGATTTTTTCGACCTCCTCAATCAGAAGGTTGACCGCATGGGCCGCCTTACTGCCATGACATCCGAGATAAACCCCCAATGTTCCGGTATCTCTGTAATAATCCTGGAATGAAAACACAGAATAGGCCAGACCGGAGTTTTCGCGGATGATCTGGAAAAAGCGTGAGGACATCCCTCCGCCCATAATATTATTGAGCATCAGGAGCGGATAGCGGTCCTGATTATCATAGGGAATGATCTCCCATCCGAGAACCACATGGGCCTGCATAATATTGCGCTGATAAACCTTGCGGGCCGAATGCGACACGGGCGGGATCAGCTTGCGAGCCCTGTTGCGCCGGGAGACTTTGAGCTTGAGCTGCTTTTCGATCTGATTGACAAGTTTTTTATGGCTGACTTTGCCTGAAGCCGCAATCAGGGTATTGGAGGTTACATAATTTTTGCGGAAAAACTTCAACACATCATCCCGTTTCATCCTGCGTATGTTGGTCGCGGGCCCGAGGATCGAATAGCCCAGCGGATGTTTCTTCCAGGTTGCCCGGGCAAACAGATCGTGCACATGATCCGAGGGAGTATCCAGGCTATCCTTTATTTCCTCGATGACTACCCGTTTTTCCATGCGCAGGTGTTTTTCCTCGAAGGTCGAATTCGTCAGCAGATCGCAGAGAACCTCGGTGGCCAGTGGCAGATGCTTATCAAGAATGCGGGCGTAATAGCAGGTATTCTCGCGCCCTGTGAAGGCGTTCAATGATCCGCCCAGGGACTCAAGCGAGGTTGCTATTTCCAATGCGCTGCGGTTTTTGGTGCCCTTGAATACGAGGTGTTCGATTAGATGCGAGAGGCCGTTATTTTCCTTTTCCTCATCGCGCGAACCGATATCGGCCCAGATACCGATAGTTGCCGACTTTAAATAAGGCATGGTCTCAGTTATTACCCTGAGACCATTGTCTAATACAGTCTTTTTATACATTCTATTTTGTAATCCCGGCCCCCGCTTTACAGATCAGGATCGCCTGTGATCCCGACGCTTTCTATCGCCCCTGTCACCACCGCGATGGCCTTCTCCGCCGCCATGTCCGCCACCGCCTTCGGGTCTTTCCAGAAGGGCCTTGCGTGACAGCCTGATTCTACCATCGTCACCGATTTCTATAACTTTAACCTTTACGCGATCTCCGAGCTTGAGCACATCCTCAACCCTGTCAATACGGCGATGCTCGATTTCGGATATATGCAAAAGGCCGTCGGTGCCGGGAAGGATTTCCACAAATGCACCGAAGCCGGCGATTCTTTTGACTATACCGTCGTAAACCTGATCAAGTTCGGGCTCGGTTATGATTTCTTCGATCATACGCTGAGCCTCAGATGATGCCCGGGCATCGGTTGATGAAATAAATACCGAACCATCATCCTCGATATCGATCTTGGCCCCGGTGACCTCGATGATATTGCGGATTGTCTTTCCGCCTGGCCCAATCACTTCGCCAATCTTGGACTGCTTGATCTTCAGGATTGTAATACGAGGAGCATATTCGGACAGATCGGCGCGAGGTGTGGGAATGGCCTCTTCCATTTTGTCCAGAATAAATTCACGGGCCTCTTTGGCCTGCTCCAGGGCCTGCTCGAGAATTTCGAGCTTAAGTCCCTTGATCTTGATATCCATCTGGAAGGCCGAGATACCTTCGCGGGTACCGGTGACCTTGAAATCCATATCGCCGTAATGATCCTCGGCGCCCTGGATATCTGTCAGGATGGCCACCTGATCGCCTTCTTTGATCAGGCCCATAGCGATACCGGCAACATGCGATTTGATCGGCACACCGGCATCCATCAGGGAAAGCGACCCGCCGCATACCGTAGCCATAGATGAGGAGCCATTCGATTCCATGATCTCCGATACGACACGGATTGTATAGGGGAAATCATCCTCAGATGGTACCACCGGCGCGATAGCACGTTCTGCCAACGCACCATGGCCGATTTCTCGACGGCCGGGTCCGAAATAGCGCCGCACTTCACCCACCGAATAGGGCGGGAAATTGTAGTGCAGCATATAGCTTTTTGAGGATTCGCCAATAATATTGTCAATACGCTGCTCATCCGCTTTGCTGCCCAGAGTCACGACTACCAATGCCTGGGTCTGCCCACGGGTGAATAATGCCGAACCATGGGTTCGCGGCAGTACCGACAGCTCCACGCTGATCTCCCTGACCTCTTTTGAGGTTCTTCCATCCAGACGAGTACCGGTTTCCAGGATACGTTTACGCATATCGGCCTTAACGATTTCTTCCTGTATTGCGGCAACCTTGCGTCCGCATTCCGGGTATTCCTCTTCCAGCTGTTCGATTGCATTATCGCGGATTTCGCGCAATGTGTCCGAACGCAGTTGTTTATCCGGGTTGGCATTGACTTCAATTGTCTTTGCCTCGAGCAGATCACGGACTTTCTGCTCGAATTCGGCATCTCTCTCGGGCGGCTTGAATTCCATCGTGGGTTTGCCGCATTTTTCTCTCAGTTCCTTTATGGCACTGACGATCTTCTTGATCTCTTCATGGCCGAATGCCAGGGCATCCACCAGGTCACCTTCGCTGACCTCATTGCAGCCGCCCTCGACCATGGTAATGGAGGCTTCATTACCGGCCACCACCAGGTTAAAGTCACAATCATTGAGCTGGCTGACCGTGGGGTTAACCACCAGGTTGCCGTCAATCCGGCCGACCCTGACCGCACCGATGATATCATCGAACGGTATGGATGAAATCGCCAGGGCCGCCGAGGCGCCGTTGATTCCCAGTTGATCGGCTTCGTTTTCCTGATCGGTCGAGAGAACCGAAATCAGAATCTGCACCTCATTGGTAAAGCCCTCCGGGAAGAGGGGCCTGATCGGCCTGTCTATCATGCGGCTGGAGAGCACCTCTTTTTCTGAGGGCCTGCCTTCGCGTTTAAAAAATCCTCCGGGGATCTTTCCGCCGGCGAATGTCTTCTCCCTGAAATCCACCGTAAGGGGAAAGAAATCCCTGTCTTCAACTGCCTGCTTGTCGGCACATGCCGTGGCAATTATGACCGTTCCGCCATAACGAACCCAGACCGCACCATCGGCCTGCTTGGCAACTCTGCCTGATTCAAATGATAACTGTCTTCCACCAATTTCACACGTTACTTCACTAACCATTACTACTTCTTTCTTCTACTTCCCTGCTTAGCCTCTAAGATCGAGTTTCGCGATCAATTCACGATACGCTTCAAGGTCTGTTCTCTTCAAATAATTCAAAAGTTTTTTGCGCTGTCCGACCAGTTTAATCAGGCCGTGACGCGAATGAAAATCTTTGGGATGATTATGCATGTGCAGAGTCAGCTCATTGATCCTCTGGGTCAGAAGAGCGACCTGCACCTCAGGCGTGCCTGTATCGCGGTCATGCAGCCTGAAATGTTCTACGATCTGCTGTTTCTTCTCTTTGGAAAGAGTCATTCTTATGCTCCTCAATTAATTTCAAAAAAATGTTTTATTTCTTTTTCATCCTCCGCCAGCCGATTTTTGATGCTTTCCGGGTCGGGAAGCACCACCGGCTCGCGGGTAAATTTCAACGGCTGCACTACTGTGGCCGTGTTGTATATGTCCTCATCGAAACCGAACAGGTTGACCTCCAGGTCACATTTATCCGGCCTGGGATGAATATACATCATACCCGGAATATCACGATCCGCCACACGGCAGGTGGCCGCGTAGACACCCGCGCGGGGCATCAGTTTTCCTTCCGGTACAACTATATTTATAGTTGGAAAACCGATTTTGTTTCCAAGACCTTTGCCCGAAACCACCCTCCCCGGCAGCGTAAAGGGCTGGTTGAGCATCTTATTGGCCTTGTCAACCTGACCATCCTTGATCGCCCGGCGAATGCGCGAACTGGATATCGGCTGTTCCTCAAATATAAGTGGATCGACCGCACCGACATCACAACCCTTATCCGGGGCAACCTGTTTTAAAAACTCCAGATTGCCCTCACGATTTTTGCCGAAGGTATGATTATACCCCAGGGCGATAAAACGTGCATTAAGGTCGCCGATCAGGATCTCATTAAAAAAATCAATGGCCTTAAAATTGGCCAATTCAATATTAAAATTTAGAATCAGCAAATAGTCAAGCCCAAATTTGGAAAGCCGCTCGATCTTTTCATCCGCAAGTGCGATTCTTTCCACCTCTATCTCCGGCCGCAGAACATATACGGGATGGGGCTCGAATGTTAACACAAGTGATTTCAGGCCAAGCGCTTGGGCTCTTTCAACAGTGTATTCTATGAGCGCCTTATGGCCCAGATGAACGCCGTCGAATGTGCCCACCGTGAGGCTGCTGCCACCCCCCAGCAGGTTTTTCAGATCAGCACTTTGCCTGAAAACTTCCATTAAATCACCCGTTTATACTCGAACACCCTGGTATCCGATTCGGCCTCTTTCCTGATTGACTCAGATGACATAAGGGCATTGCCGATCGCCAGAAGATTCCCGTCACTGTTTTTCAATCCGATTAACTGACCCATCCCGAAATCGGGTGCAAGGTCAATAATATCCTCGCGCAGGATATTCAGCCCATCCTTGATCCTTTGGGCTTTTTGATCCTCAATAATCATCCAGGGGATATCCAGCGCCTGGGAGGTGTTCATTATATAGCTATCCTGAATACGCATGGCAATGATTGCCTCAAGCTGGCGAATTGTTATAGCCTGATCAACCGAAAACCTGCCGGCCGCTGTCCTTCGCAAGCTCTGAAGACAGGCGCCACATCCAAGGTCCTCGCCAATCTGATGGGCTATGCTTCTTATATATGTCCCGCTGGAACATGTAATATCAAGTTCCAGAAAGGGGCTTTCGAAATCCACCAATTCTATATCATGTATTTTTGCTTTACGGAATTTTCGCGGCATTTGCACGCCCTTGCGGGCCAGCTTATACATCCGTTTGCCCTGGTAATGCACCGCCGAATATGGCGGCACAAGCTGGTTGAATTCACCCCGGAAGCCCTCGATAATATTGGCTACCTGTTTAAAATCCGCCTTTACCGGATTGACACCTGTTAATTTGCCAAAGCGGTCGAATGTGTCCCGTTTCTCCCCCAGCTTAATTCGGGCGCTGTACCTTTTTTTATCACAGGTCAGATATGCCGATAGCTTGGTTGCCGCACCAAGCGTTATGATCAGAAGACCGGTTGCGCCCGGATCGAGTGTACCGGTATGGCCCGCTTTTTTAACCGGCAGAAGCGAGCGAACCCGTTCCACGGCCTCGAATGAGCTTAATCCAAAACCCTTGTCGATTAAAAGTATGCCATCTGATTTCATTTGTTCAGTAATTCTTCCAGGGCCCGGAGGAGATCCGCCTTGGCACTTTCTAAATCGGTTTTCATGTGACATCCGGAGGCATTCAAATGCCCGCCGCCATCGAATTTTTTCGCCAGCCGACAAACATCGATATTTCCCTGGCTGCGCAGGCTGATCTTGGTGAAATCCGGACTGATGTCTTTAAAAAGGGCACCGACTTCAACGCCGCGCACCCGCATGGTCCATTCCACCAATCCCTCCATGTCGCCATATTTCAGGCCATAATTCTGCAAATCTTCTTTCCTGAGGGTCAAAAAGCAAACCTTGCCATCCAGAAAAAGCTCCATGCGCGAGACAATATCGGCCATCAGCCTGACCTGATTTTCGCTGTGCCCGAAATATATTTTATCAGTAAGATCTTTGACATTCACGCCGATTTCAATCATCTCCGCCGCAATGCGCATGCATTCTGGAGTGGTTGAGCTGAAATGAAAACGGCCCGTGTCGGTCATAATTGCTGTATAAATATATTCTGCCGCCTGCATGTCTATCTTGAATCCGGCCTGTCGCAGGATACGGTAATTCATTTCACCCACCGATGATGCGCGCACATCGATATAGTTTAGGCGTCCGTATTCGGTGTTTTCAAGATGATGATCTATATTGACTATATCAGTTTCATCACCGATAAGGTTGCTGACATCACCGATACGGTCGATCTGGGTGCACTCAAAGATAACTGCCAGGTCAAATCCACTTTCGGGCACAATCCAGCGATCCGGTTCTACAATGACCTTGTCGATATCCGGGAAATCATGAAAGTAGTGCGGAATATGTCCCTCGTTATAAATGTAAACATCTTTGTTAAGAGATTTGAGATAATAATAAAATGAAATCTGGCTGCCCAATGAGTCGCCATCCGGTCCGACATGAGAGCTGAGTAGAATTTTCCGTTTCTCATCCACGAGCTGGATGATATCATCAATCAGGTTATTCAGTGTCGTCTTCACTTTCGTCATCGGCACGCTCCGCCCGCTCTTTTTCAATTTTTTTGAACAGCTGTTCCATTTTCGCACCATATTCGGCCGATGTATCCAGTTCGAATGATAACAGAGGCGACTTGCGGATATTCAGCCTTTTGGCCAGTTCCGCCTGAATTACGCCTGCCGATTTATGCAGGATTTTTGATGATTTAAGCTTGGCATCCTCTTCCCCCAGCACACTGTAAAATACTGTGGCATAGCGCAAATCATTGGTCAGTTCGACATCAGTAATTGTCACGAAGCCAAGGTTGGGATCCTTGAGGTGATTCTGCAGGATATCGGCGGCCTCTCTTTTAATCTGGTCGGCCAGTCTGTCTTTTCGCGAAAAATCTCTCATCTCAAATTAGTTCAGTACTGTAATCCAATAGCTCTCCCAGCCCGATCCGTTCAACCTCAGCCACGACCTTTTCCATTACTCTGCCTGCAAATTTTGAGTCATTTGTCACGATACAGACGGAAATTGAAGCCCTCTGCCAGATATCGTTGTTGCCGGTTTCGGAAATGGAGACATTGAATTTGTTTCTTACTCGCGTCGTTATGCTTTTAATTATCTGACGTTTATTCTTGAGTGAATGTACCGACGGCAGATAAAGTTCCAATTGTAACAGGCCAATCACCATATCATAGCTTGCGGCTGACTTCCACGGTCTTGTAGGTTTCCAGCGTATCTCCGACCTTAATATCATTGAAGCCCTCAACATTTATACCGCATTCGAACCCCGAGGCCACTTCCCTGACATCATCTTTGAATCGTTTCAATGATCCGATCTCACCCTCATAAACGGTCTTGCCATCGCGTACAACACGGATATGGTCGCTGCGCATTATCTTGCCGGTCTGTACATAGCATCCAGCAATCGCACCCACGCGGGGTATCTTGAAGACATCACGCACCTCGGCGGTACCGGTGATCTCTTCCTTGATTTCGGGGGCAAGCATGCCCTCCAGGGCATCGTGTATATCTTTTTCTATGTCATATATAACAGTATAAAGGCGCACATCCACCTTCTCACGCTGGGCCAGTTCACGGGCGCGGGCATCCGGTCGCACATGAAAACCGATAATAATCGCATTCGAGGCCGCCGCCAGCAGGACATCATTCTCATTGATTGCTCCAACACCGCGATGTATTATCTGCACGCGTACCTCATTGGTGGAAAGATTCTGCAACGTATCAGCCAGCACCTCAACCGAACCATCGACATCACCCTTGATGACGATATTCAGGTCGAGCACCTCGCCCTCCTTAATTCGCTCGAATACATCCGCCAGGGCAAAACGCTTCATCTGACGGAAATCCTGTTCGCGTTTGATACGCTGGCGCTTGGAGGCTATCTCCCGTGCCACCGATTCATCGCTGGGCACAAAGATATTATCACCGGCCTGGGGAATACCATGTGATCCGGTAATCTGCGCCGGCCATCCCGGCAGTACCCGGTCGAGGTTATTGCCGAGGTCATCCATGATTGCGCGCACACGCCCATGATGATTGCCGACCACGAATGGATCGCCGACCTCGAGAATGCCGCTCTGCACGATAATGGTAACCACCGAGCCCTTGCCTTTTTCCAGCTTGGCCTCGACCACCACACCCTTGGCGCGGGTGTCGTAGCTGGATTCCAGCTCAAGAACATCGGCCTGCAGAAGTATATTTTCAAGCAATGTATCGATTCCCGCGCCGGTCTTGGCGGAAATCTCGACCATGACAGTCTTGCCGCCCCATTCTTCCGGGGTCAGCCTGTGGTTTGCCAACTCCTGGCGCACCATATCGGCGCTGGCATCCGGCAGATCCATCTTGTTAATGGCCACGATAATGGGCACACCTGCAGCGCGGGCATGGTTGATCGCCTCGACTGTCTGCTGCTGTACGGAATCGTTGGCCGCCACCACCAGTACCACGATATCTGTAATCTGTGCGCCACGTGCACGCATGGCCGTAAACGCGGCATGACCGGGCGTATCCAGGAATGTGATATCGCCACTCTCCAGCCGTACACGATATGCGCCGATGTGCTGGGTAATTTTTCCAGCTTCGGCCTCGGCTACATGAGTTTCACGAATATAATCCAGGAGCGAGGTTTTGCCGTGATCCACATGACCCATGACAGTCACGACAGGCGGACGGCCACGCACTTCCGCGCTTTCTTCCTCCTCTTCCATGTCCTCGACCAATTCGCTCGATCCGAGTTCCTTTATCTCTTCAATATTAAAATCGTATTCCAGGGCAAGCGTTTCAATAGTCTCCAGATCGAGGCGCTGATTGATGGTCACCATCATTCCCAGCTGCATGCATTTGGCAATCAGTTCCGTGGGCTTAAGGCCCATCTCGCCCGCCAATTCAGCCACGGACATGTACTCATTGACCCTGATTATGTTTTCTTCCTCGACCTCGGCCACGGTTTCCTTCTGGGGCCTGCGTTTGTACTTGGTTTTCCGTGTGCCGGTATCCATTTTCGCCAGCGTCTTCTTGACTGTCTCGGCGACTTCTTTTTGATCTATCACGCGTTGTTTTTTCTTTTTCCTCTTATCCTTGCGGCGCCGCTTTTTCTTGCGATCCCGATCCTGCTCAAGAGGCGGGGCGGGTGCTTGCGTTGGCATAGCAGCGGCCTTCTTTTCCGTCTTTGGTATTGGCTTCGGTTTTGGTTTAGCCTCGGCCTGTTTCTGAGCCATAGCCTTCTCCCTCTGAGCTGCCTTGGCTTCCTCACGGGCCTTGGCACGAGCTGCTTCGCGTTCCTTTTCCAGTTCCTTCTCCCGTTTCTCGCGCTCCATACGAGCTTTTTCTCGCTTCTCTTTCTCCTTGCGCTCGCGTTCTCTTCGTTCCCGTTCCCTCTTTTTCCTTTGCTTATCCTCTATATCTTTTTTGATGGACTCTTTTTCACGCCTGAACTTCTGTTCGATGGCTTTCATCATCTCATCCGTGGCATTGCTCATGTGGCTCTTTACATCAAACCCAAGCTCGCGCAGCATTTTGAGCAAAGCTTCGGAAGTAATATTGTAATCCCTGGCTACCTGGAATAGCCTTTTTTTGTTAGCCACATATCCTCCAGATGATTAATTATTTGTTTTTTTCGATTTCGAGATCGGACTGGGAGGCTTCCTCGTCTTCCATTGACTCTTCCTCCTCAGGATCTTCCTCCGACTCAGCTTCAGCCCGGATTTTCTCTTCGGGCTCCTCTAATTCCTCTTCTTCCCCTTCAGGCTCATCTTCGGATTCGTCCTCGTATTCGGATTCCAGCTCATCTTCGTCAGATTCGTCTTCATCTTCATCGTATTCGTCTTCATCTTCATCGGATTCATCTTCGTCGTATTCCTCTTCGTACTCTTCTTCTTCCTCAGCCTGCTCGGCCCGGGCCTGTTCGAGTTCCCGGCGGCGTTTCTCTTCCCACTCGGCGACCTGAATCTTGGCATTCTCAATCAATGTGGTGGCCTTCTTTTCGCCGATTCCTTCAATCGAGGTCAGCCTTTCGGGCTCGATACCCAGCAGATCCTGGGCATACATATATCCGGCATCCATCAGGCGGTTGATCATGATATCACCCAGTCCCGGAAGATGCGAGATGGGCATATAGTTTTCCGCCTCGAAACGTTTCATGGCCGAGAATTCATTTTCGGAGATGATATTGATCTTCCAGCCGGTCAGCTTGGAGGCCAGGCGGGCATTCTGCCCCTGGCGGCCGATCGCCAGAGAAAGCTTTTCATCTTCGACCACAACAGTCATATCCCTGTCCTCCGGGAATGTATCGATTCGCACTACCTTGGCCGGGGCCAGGGAGCGGGTCACGAAAAGCTCCGGATCAGGATGCCACTGGATTATATCAATTCTTTCATTATTCAATTCACGCACTATGCTCTGCACACGGACACCCTTGACCCCCACACAGGCGCCTACCGGGTCAATCCGGTCATCGGCCGATGATACCGCAATTTTGGCCCGTTCACCGGGTTCGCGGGCGATGGCCTTGATCTCGATGATGCGCTCGAAAATTTCCGGCACCTCGAGTTCGAACAGCCTCTGCAGGAACATGTCCTGCGCTCTCGAGAGGATAATCTGATGGCCGCGTTGATTGCGTTGCACGTCATAGATGACACAGCGGACACGGTCACCCTGACGGTACTTTTCCCGTGATATCTGCTGAGAAATCGGCATGATCCCCTCGGTTCTTCCCAGATTGATAATCAGGTTGCCCTTATCGATCTGCTGCACAGAACCGGAAACCAGTTCGCCGATTTTCTTGGAGTATTCTTCGTAGACAATCTCACGTTCGGCTTCACGAACCTTCTGTATCAGAAGCTGTTTTGCCAATGCAATGGCATTGCGTCCAAACTCCTCAAAAGGAATATCGACCTCGACTTCATCACCGGCCTCAGCTTCATCATCGATAGCCTTGGCCTCTTCAAGTGACACTTCAGTCTTTGGGTTTACCACATTGTCTACCACTGTCTTAATTACATGAACGCTGATATCACCATGGCCCCTGTCTACTTTGGCGCTGATATTCTGATCCTCACCAAATTTCTTCTTGGCCGCCTGTACCAGGGCGCTTTCCAGCGTTTCGATCACATAATCCAGATCGATATTTTTTTCACGGGCGATCTGGGTTAAGGATTCTAAAATATCATAATTCACGGCCACTCCTTTAGAGTAGAATTTTTCCTCTCGAAATTCTGTTTAATGCTATATTATGCTCACCGCTGTCATTCGTAATTGTCACCACATTATCGGCGGCACGGTCTATCTTGCCGATCAGCTCGGCATTCTTGCCATTTTCATCTTCATAGAAAAGCTTGATATTCTCACCGATCTTCAGGCCGAACTCGAGCATGCTTTTAAGCGGACGATCCAGGCCCGGCGAGGAAACCTCGAGCAGGTACTTGCCGTTGAATACCTCGTTGTTTTCAATGACCAGTTCCAGACGGCGCGACAGTTTGGCGCACTCGCCCACTGTAATACCGCCCAGCTTGTCGGCAAAGACCCGCAACCTCGAGGAGCCTTTATGCTCGGCAACTTTCATGTCCACCAGGGTCAGGCCCTCTTCGGCGGTCTCTTCATTAATCAGATCTTTCAGTCTATCTTCACTTATGTTCATGGCAAATAACCAAAAGAGTGGGAATTTCCCACTCTTAAACCGAGTAATTTACAGAATATCCTCTAAATACGCAACAAAAATTATTACAGTTTGGCCAGCATCTCTTCGGCTGTCCAGACCGCCTGAGTCTGGTCCACAAGATGAACCTCGTTGCTGTTGCGTGCCTTAAATTCTATTTTACCCTCTTTTAGCGATTTGGATCCAATTGTCAGGCGCAATGGTATGCCGGTCAGGTCGGCATCATTGAGTTTTACACCCGCCCGTTCATTGCGATCATCCAATAATGCTTCTATATTTGTTTTCTTGCACTTATCATATAATTCCAGGGCCGCCTCTCGCTGGGCCTTGTCATCGAAATTCAGGGGCTCAATAATTGCATCAAAGGGCGCGATCGAACGAGGCCAGATAATGCCCTTGTCGTCGTTAAACCTTTCCACAGCCGCCTGCGCGGTACGGGTGATTCCAATCCCATAGGAACCCATATAGATAGTCTGTTCCTTGCCATTTTCGTCAAGGTATCTGGCACCCATTGACCCGGAGTATTTATAACTCAGGTTAAATGTATTGCCGACCTCGATTCCGCGCCTTGAATAAAGCCTGCCTTTGGTGCAATTGGGGCAGATCTCACCGGCAGCGGCGTTGCGAATATCAACCACGGAATCGACATGGAAATCGCGATTTATGTTGACATTGACCATATGCCTGTCCGGCTGATTGGCGCCGACCACAAAATTCTTCATCTTCATAACTTCCGGGTCAGCCACAACCTTGACACCCTCCAGACCTACCGGCCCGGCAAATCCAACCGGCGCATTGGTGATCCGTTCAACCGTGGGCGCGTCAGCAATCTCCATAGTTATCGCCTGAAGATAGTTTTTCAGCTTGGTTTCATTCAGGTCTCGATCTCCGCGTACAAGGGCGGCCACGATATCGTTATCCGCCTTGTACAATAGCGTTTTGACCAGTTTTTTGGCATCCACTCCCAGGAACGCCGTAACTTCCTCTACCGTACCGGCGTTGGGTGTATCGACAATCTCTTTGGGCTTTTCGCTTTCATCAGCTGAGGGCTCTTTTTCTGGTATCGATGTGGCCTTTTCAATATTGGTTGCATAGTCGCAATTGTCGCATAAAAGCAATACATCCTCGCCGCCATCGGTATCTACAATGACCATGAACTCATGAGCCATTGCCCCGCCCATTGCGCCCGTATCCGATTCAACCTTAATAGTCTCCAGGCCGCAGCGCTTGAAAATCTCGAAATAGGCATCAACCATTTTCTGATAGCTGACAGCATGCTCCTTTTCATTACGGTCAAATGAATAGGCATCCTTCATGATAAATTCACGCCCGCGCATCAGGCCGAAACGGGGCCTGATTTCATCCCGGAACTTATTCTGTATCTGATACAGAATCAGGGGCAGTTGACGATACGATTTGACTGTTTTGCGTACTATGTCGGTTATGACTTCCTCATGAGTACCACCCAGGATAAGATCGTGCTCATGTCGATCTTTCATTTTCATCAATTCTTTACCGAATGATTCCCAGCGGCCCGATTCCTGCCACAGCTCGGCCGGCACCAAAATCGGCATCAGCAATTCGACAGCACCCTGACGATCCATTTCCTGGCGCACGATATTGGAGATTTTCTTCAAAACCCGGTTCATAAGCGGCAGATAGTTGTACACTCCGGCCGCTACTTTGCGTATATATCCGCCTCTCACCAGAAGCTTATGCGAGACCAATTCCGCCTCGGCGGGATCCTCTCTCAATGTAGGTATAAACAGCTGACTCCACTTCATAAATCAATCCTGATTTAGTGTTAAATTCAAGTCAGCAAATTTACATATATATGCAGCAAAGTCAAGATTAAACTGTTTTACAGGAAAAAGTTAAACCGAATGAAACCCCGCTGCGTATAACCTCGGCAGGCAAATATAAATCTGCCTGCAAATTCTGTGTAAAAATTACAGGATTGAGAGGTGTTTTCATAAACCTCTGACTGTCATTTATATACAAAAATATTTAACAAAAATCGGTTGACAAGATAGAAAAGGCCGATATATTAATCCAAGGTTAGCGGGCGGGAATAGCTCAGTTGGTAGAGCCTCACGTTGCCAACGTGATTGTCGCCGGTTCGAGTCCGGTTTCCCGCTCCATTTATTTTCCCAGGGCGGCTTAGCCAAGTGGTAAGGCGGAGGTCTGCAAAACCTCTATTCTCCGGTTCGAATCCGGAAGCCGCCTCTTTTTTTTTGCCCTCTGGCTTTTAAAATTGACCTGTGATTCTGCACTTATATCTTTAGCAAAAATGCCAAACCGGGGGAACATATACAAATGTTATCAAAGTTAACTCTGCCAATCGTGATTTTGTTTCTGTTTATCACGCCTGAATTCGCATCCGGAGATAATCAAACGGGGGCAAAGACAGATATCAACCGATATTTAAATGAACTTCCCGATGACCTGATCCTGATCGAGGAAAGTCCGCAAAGTTATATTATGACCACCATCTGGCATAATCGGGATATCGGGGGCAATGCCACTGCCAAGTATATCATTAGAGGAAAATATACTCGCGGACTACCGGACAGGATGGTTCGCTGGAATGATGTTATGATCGAGATTTTCTCCGATCCTGGCAGGCCCGAATCAGACACCTCGCGACAGGGATGGATGGAAGATTTTTCTTACAAATCTCCCGATGACCTTGTCTCCCTTGAGATGTTTATGGAATTCCCCTCGGATGAATCCCGTCATCTTCTGTATACTCTTGTCTGGGATGCGATCCTGTTCGAGGTTTATGCCTGGGATTATTTCGACAAGCTGGAGTTGAATCAAACCATCAATCCGGCACGGATGGAGAATCTTGATATTGATATGGCCGGATGGGGTACAATCAAGATGCAAAATCTTGAAATGAAATGGAGCGGTATTTCCAGCATGAATGGCGAATTGTGCGCCATAATTGAATATGAATCCCTCGTCAATCCGGTCAGCTCATTTGGTTCAAAAGGACGATCCTGTTACTGGGGCGAAATATGGGTATCCCTGCATGATAAACAGATAGAGTCCGGCAGGCTGAATGAAGATGTGACTATGCAGATGACAGGCCAGGATGGAAAGTTCATCAACATTCAACGCGAAGTCAGTTTCGAGAAAATTACTGAATGATACGAAAATCGGAAACTGCCGGACGATTTCGGCATTAGAAATATTACTATGCTTAAAGACAACACCAAACTTGTATGCATCCGCAATTACAGCGACAAGATTGCAGGCGAGATGGACAAAGACTTGCTGCATTCCCAGGGTGTCGATGCGGCCGTATTCTTTGATGACCTGGGCGGTATAGATCCGTTTCTGACCGGCAATATCGGCTACGCCCGCCTTATGGTTCGCGAGGAGGATGTCAACGCTGCGCTGCGCATACTGGATGAACACTGAGAGACCATTCAAGGTCTGATTTTGATTTCAGCAGGAAATTGCATATATTTAATGAGATTGCTGGTTGATGGTTATATTGCATTCAGGAAAGGAAATGGAAAATGGCTAACGAGAAAAAAGATAAAGTGGTTATAAAGACCTATTCAGTCAGGACAGAAGCGGAACTGGCATTGAACTCCCTCAAAGCACGCGGTATCGATGCCGAGATTTCGGCCGAGGATTTCGGCGGTATGACTCCCGGCTTTCAGATCGGTTCCAAGGGCGTGGCCCTGTGGGTTAAGCGCGAACAGGCAGATGACGCCCGCGAGCTCCTGGGCGACCAGGAATAACAGGAATATAATCAGGTTAAAATAAGCAGAGAGTTATTCACCAAGCGGGGTGTTGAACGCTCTTTCTGCAGGCTCCTTTTGCAGGGCGATATTATATATTTTTTGATATTCACGAGCCGAAGCATCCCATGAAAAATCCGCCCCCATGCCCCTCAACAGTATCTCTTTCCATTTGCGGGCATCCTGATAAGCGGCAAGCGCCCGTTCGACAGCATCGAAAAGCTGATCCGGATCATACGCTTCAAAAACGAAACCATTGCCATCATCGGGATTTTCATCATAGTCAATGATCGTATCGGCCAGCCCGCCGGTCTTGCGTACAATCGGCACAGTGCCATAGCGCAGGCTGTACATCTGATTCAAGCCACAGGGCTCATAACGTGAGGGCATCAGAAAGATATCCGATCCGGCCTCAATCATATGTGCCAGCTTATTGTCGAATTTCAGGAAGGCTTTTACTTTTGTAGGATAGATTTCCATCAATGATTCAAACAGGTCATGATACTTCTCATCGCCTGTTCCCAGAAGAATCAGGCGAATATCTTTCATGAAAAGCCGGTCGGTTATCTGCTCGATCAGGTCGAAGCCTTTCTGGTCGGCCAGGCGGCTGATTATGCCGATCAGGGGCACACGCTTCCCTCCACTGGTCAAACCGGCCTGATTCAGAAGTGCATGCTTGTTGCGCTCCTTGTTATCGAGCGTGGTGGATGAATAGCTATATGGAATCAGCTCATCCTGTTCAGGCGACCAGAGCGAATAATCAACACCATTGAGGACGCCATAAAGATCGCCGCGCCTGTAAAACAGAATTCCCTCCATGCCAAAGCCCATCTCATTGCCAGACTGAATTTCCATGGCATATGTGGGCGATACGGTTGAGATTATATCGCTTGTGGTAATTCCGACTTTCAGGAAATTTATATGATCCCAGTATTCGAATGGTGATCCCGGTGTATAGAGATGAGCCGGAAGTCCCAGTTTCCAGTAGTTTTCTCCGGGGAAATGTCCCTGGTAGCCGATATTATGAATCGTGAAAACAGAGCGTGAATTTTCGAAAAAGGGATCCTGCTTATATATGGTGGCCAGGTATCCGCAGATCATGCCGGCCTGCCAGTCATGGGCATGAACTATATGTGGTTTAAATTCCGCCGCCTTGGCAACCTCCAGCGCCGCCCGGCTATAGAAAGCATAGCGTTCATCATTGTCGGGATAGTCTTTGCCCAGAACCGGATCGATATAGATACCGTTCCTGTCGAAAAAATACTCATTGTCGATAAACCAGAACTCAACATCATAATCGCGGCTCTTCCATACATATACCTTAACATTATGTTTGTCGTCGCCGATTGTAATGCTCAGATCATCCGGCAAATTCGGCATCGGCACCAGGTTGAACTTCTGCCTGTCAACAGCCTTATAAAGCGGCACAGCCACCTTGACAGTATGCCCCATTCCGGCCAAAGCATAAGGCAATGCTCCGGCCACATCGGCCAGACCGCCGGTCTTGACAAATGGTACAGCTTCGGGTGACGCCATTAATATATTCAGACTGCCGGATGACATAAACTAAACCTCGATTTCATTTAAATACTTGGCGGCATCCTCCGGAGGTGTCGGATTGATATAAAACCCGGTGCCCCACTCAAAGCCTGCTACCTTAGTCAGTTTCGGAAATATCTCCATGTGCCAGTGATAATGCTGACGATGCCCATCGATCCACGGCCCGGTATGGATGATGAAATTAAAGGGCGGGTCATTGAGGGCAATCTTGAGTTTCATCAAAGCCAGTTTAAGCATGGAGGAAAACGAGCTTATCGTCTCGCTGTCCGTTTCCTCGAAACGATGAATATGTTTGCGTGGAACGATCCAGGTCTCAAACGGGAACCTGGGCGCGAATGGTTCGATGGCGACCACATGTTCATTCTGGCCGATCAGCCTCGTTCCGGCGGCAACTTCCTGATGCACGATATCGCAATAAATGCATCGTTCTTTATAGTTATAATAGGTCCGGGCACCATCCATTTCCTCCATCACAGATTTCGGCACGATCGGCGTTGCGATCAGCTGGCTGTGGGTATGTTCCAGTGAGGCGCCTGCCTCCTTGCCATGATTCTTGAATACAAGGCAGTAGCGGAAACGGACATCATTGCGCAGGTCTTTCATGCGCATGGCAAAGGCCTTGATGACATTCTCAATATCGCGTGTATCCAGATCAACCAGGTCTTTCAGATGATTAGGCGTTTCTATGATCACCTCATGCGCCCCGACGCCATTCATCTTGTCAAACATCCCCTCGCCCTCACGATTCAGGTCACCCTCGATTTTGAGGGCCGGGTATTTATTGGGAATCACGCGCAATTTCCATCCGGGGGAATCAGGCTTCGAGCCATCCTCACGATTGGCATATACCTCGGGAGGGGTCAGATGTTCATTGCCGTAACAAAAAGGACACGTTTTCATGTCCCTGGTCTTGGGTTCGTTCGAGAAGTCCGAAGGCCTTTTTCCTCTTTCGGTCGATATAATAACCCATCTTCCAATAATCGGGTCTTTTCTTAGCTCAGGCATCCAAAGCTCCTCTATCTTCTCTTAAAAGCCATATTTTTATCTATTATCGTCATATTTTATTTTAGCTGAAATTGAATAGGCCCCTAATCTATGCTCCCAGAAACTTATTTCTTGCTTCCGTACTCTGCTCAAAAATAGTCTTGAACATCGCGGAGCATGCGGGTGAAAGCTCCTTGCCCCTGCGCGGCAAAACCTTGCGGGCTGTACCTATAGCTTTGTCAAATTGATATTCACTGTATCCACCGGGGCCTCCCCAGACAAAGGGTGGAATGAACTTTTGTATAACAAGCCCGCCGCCGAAAAGGTTGCTGCCAAAACCAATACTGATTCCTGTATTCAACAGCATACCGATTCCGGTTTTGACATGATCGCCGATAAATGATCCGACTTTGATCTGGCCGGTATCGATCTCTCCAATGCCGTTATTGACGCGAATAGTACCGTAATTGTTTTTCAGGTCGGAATTTGTGGTCAGGGCGCCAAGATTGACCCATTCACCCAGGAAGGCATGACCGATGAAGCCCTCATGATACTTGCTGGAATAGCCCTGAAAGATTGATTCCTCGACCTCTCCCCCAACCCGGCATTGCGGGCCAAAGGAACATCCTTCGCGCACCCGTGCACTCATAACCTGTGTACCCGGGCCGATATAGCAGGGGCCCTCGATATGAGAATGAGGAGCAATGTGAACATCAGGGTCAATTATTACCGGCCCGCCCCGCGCATCGATCACCGTCTGGGCATCGATGCGGACATTCTGCGAAATACATACCATCCCCGGCTCATAAACATGACAGCCCTCATGGGCCAACCGTTCCACAGGAAAATCATAGCTGGCAAAGCATCCGCTGAATTTCTCGAAATCTGATTTGATCTCCTTTGGATTTTCTGCGATAAAGTCCCAGATATAGCCCATTCTCCGGCTTTTCACTTCCTCCCTGCGACAATGCTTGAGCACCGACTTGAAATGGCCGTAGCCCCAGTAATTCATGCGCAAAAGGCTCTCAGCCTGCATGCCGCCGGGAATAATTACAGCAGCCGCAAGATTGCCGTTGTCGATGAATAACGTGCTTTCGCGGGCATCCTCGATGGATTCTGCAAGCTCATCGGACGGCAGAACCCGTCCATTTATGAATATCGCTTTATTGCAATCCTCGAAATCGAATCGATTACAGCTGATCCCGGTCTCTTCGTGGGTATATACTGCGATTTCACCCCGACATAAAAATATAGTATCCGGATTCTTGAAGCGCATGGCCCACTTTTTCCAGATCGGAAATGCGCCGCAGAGAAGCAAATATACCGGCCTGGTATAGGTCAAGGGGTAAAAATTTTCGTAATCATCATCCTCGAAGAAGAAAAGCCTTGTATCCATACAAAATCCCTTGCTAAAACAGTAGTGATTATAAACAGGGCGGGTTAGAATGGCAAGGATAAAAACAGCTTATGCCGCCAGTGATGCGGCTGTAATGAACATGGAATCGGGGATCAATCATCAAACAGGTCATCCCAGGCCTTCTTGCGGCCCTCGGGAGTATCTGGAAGAACCTCTTTCTGCTTGATCAAGTGGGTAAACAGGGGCTGGAAATAATCGCAGAAATTGGCCTTTTCCTTATAACGCACCCATTCCGCCTGAGGCTCGACACATTGATGATAGGCATCTTTATCGTAAAAACGGCAGTGGAAACAGCATTTTAATGGAGTGCTGCAGTTGGGGCACTCGTCCTTACGCTCAACCTTTTCAGGGATCTCTACTTCTTCTTTGCAATTCCAGCAGATGATATTGTTGTTCATAATTCTATTGATTTTACGCTTGTGCCATTGAAACAGATTGGCGTCCCGAGAACATTATCCTGCCTTATTTTAATTATTGGGCAAAAAATGTCAATTCAAATCGTGACCGAAATGCCTTTTTTCAGCTTACGGGCCAGGTAGATGAAGGGGGTGTCGACTCCGGCCACCAGAAGCTTGAAAAGATAAGTGGTAACAATGATTTGCAGGAGTTCGTTTTGCTCATAAACGCCATAGAAAGCGCCGAGCGTAAACACAACGCTGTCAATCAGCTGGCTGACCAACGTGGAGAGATTGTTGCGTAGCCAGAGGTAACGTCCCTCGGTTCTTTTTCTGATGAAATGGAAGGCCCAGATATCGTGATGCTGTGAAATTAGATAGGCAACTACCGAAGCCAGGGCAACCCTCGGCAAAAGGCCGAAAATCTCCTTTAAATGAGGCATCATTATGTCAGCGGCCTCGGGAACGAACCTGATCGCAAACTGCATCGCAATGCTGGCCCAGAAGAGACAGAAAAAGCCGATCCAGACACCCTTGCGTGCTTCACGCTTGCCGTAGCATTCGCTGAGAATATCGGTGGAAAGAAAAATCGAGGCGTAGACGATATTGCCCAGTGTGGCCACAATACCAAACATCTTTACCAGCACCAGGACCTGTATATTGCAGATTATAACGGAAGCCGCTATCATGGCATACAGGCCGTTCTTGCCCCAGATCCTGAAGGCGACTATGACAGCGCTCAGGTCGAAAATCATGAAAATCAGCCAGAGCAATTCATTGGGCATGGCTATTACCTTTTAAACCGTTGCCGCATAATAAGCAGGCACCGGAATTAAGACTTTACCGCAGGTCTACAATTTGTTATAATAAATGTTTATTAATTTATTGCAAATTGAAGTTCAATTTTTATAATATGGCTTAATTTCAGGGAGTGATATGAGAATATTGGTTATAGGATCGGGAGCCAGGGAACATGCCTTGATCTGGAAACTGGCTCAATCCGAAGAAGTTGAAAAGATCTATGCGGCCCCCGGCAACGGCGGGATTGCCATGAAGGCTGAATGTGTGCCGATCAAGGCCGATGCCCTGGATGATCTTCTTGCTTTCGCCTCCGAGAAAAGAGTTCACCTTACAGTTGTCGGCCCTGAGCAACCCCTGGCAATGGGCATAGTGGACCTGTTTCAATCAAAGGGCCTGAAGATCTTCGGCCCCACTAAGGCAGCCTCGGAAATTGAAGCCAGCAAGGTCTTCGCCAAGCAGTTCATGAGCAAATATCATATTCCCACAGCGCCCTATAAAATATTTGACAATCATGACGAAGCGATCAAATTCATACATGAAATCAAATTACCCGCTGTTATAAAGGCCGATGGCCTGGCGGCCGGTAAGGGCGCGATTATCGTAAACAATATCGAGCAGGCTGAGGAAACGATCAAAAATATGATGCTCAACAAGGTCTTCGGTGAGGCCGGTAAGCGGGTAATTATCGAGGATAAGCTGGAGGGCGAAGAATTGACAGTTATGGCCTTCACGGACGGCAAGTCGGTGCTTCCCATGATACCCTCCCAGGACCATAAGGCTGTATTTGATGAAGATGAGGGTTCCAATACCGGCGGTATGGGCGCCTTCTCACCCGTGCCTTTCGTTTCGTCGCGCCTGAGTGACAATATCATGGACCTGATCCTGGAACCGGCGGTGCGCGGGCTGGCGATGGAAAAACGTCCCTTTAAGGGCATCCTGTATGCCGGACTGATGATCACCGATTTTGGTGCCAAGGTAATCGAATTTAACTGCCGTTTCGGCGATCCGGAGACCCAGGTCGTTATTCCCCTGCTGGATTATGATCTGGCGGAATTGTGCCTGAAAGTGGCTGAGCAGGAACTTAATGTGGATGAACTGCTTTTTAAAGAGCAGTATTGTGTCGGCGTTGTCATGGCCTCAGGAGGTTATCCGGGCAAATATGAAAGCGGTCATCCGATCGAGGGTGTGCTGAAGGCTCAGACCGATGATCGCCAGGTGTTCCATGCGGGCACTGCGCTCAAGGATGACAAGCTGATAACTTCAGGCGGCCGGGTTCTGACTGTCAGCGCCGAGGCGGAGAACCTTCAGGATGCGATCGCCCATGCCTACGATGGTGTGGAAAAGATAAATTTTGAAAACGCCCATTTCCGTAAGGATATAGCTGCACGGGCATCAAGAAGAAAATTCAAACTCACAAGGCAGGTTTAAACTATGGCTGATGTACTTATTATCATGGGTTCCAAGTCCGACTGGAAGTTTGGAGAGAAGTGCCAGGATGTTTTAAATGATCTGGGTTTATCAAATGATATGGTAGTTTCCTCGGCTCATCGTCAGCCGGAAGAGACGGCCAAGCTTGCCTCTGAGGCCAAAGACAATGGAGTCAAGGTGGTAATCACCATGGCCGGTATGTCCGCCGCCCTGCCGGGCGTAGTTGCGGCCAAAACTGACCTGCCGGTAATCGGCGTACCGCTATCCGGTTCCGCCCTGATGGGGCTTGATGCGCTCTTTTCTGTGATACAGATGCCCAAGGGCGTACCCGTTGCGGGAGTTGCACTTGACAAAGCCGGTGCGGTCAATTCCGCCATCCTGGCAGCAAGAATTATCGCACTTTCCAATCCTGAGGTGTATAAGAAAATAGACGAATACAGAAAAAATTTATTGAGCAAATAGATACGAAAGGAGAATGGCGCTGTGAATTTTAGAGAGGGACTCAACAAGTTTGTACTGATTACGGTTTGCCTGTTGTTTGCGGCCGGTGGCACAGCACTGGCACAGGATGAAGCGGCCAAGGAACATTATAATGCTGCAATCGATGCCCAGGAGGCAGGAAATACTGCCAAGGCTATCGAAGAATACCAGGCAGCTATCGCGGCCGACGCAAGCTATGCCAATCCATATCTCAATCTGGGCGTGATTCAGTATTCCCAGAAAAAGTTTGCCGACGCGGTCAAGAATTTCCAAAAATATACGGAATTGGCCCCGGATGATCCCGAGGGCTGGAAGAACCTGGGTCTGGCAGCAACCGAAACCGGCCAGCTCGAGCTCGGTGACAAGGCCTTCGAAAAGGCCCTGAGCCTCAAGCCGGATGATCCGGAACTTCTCGAGGCTCATGCCATGATGTTCTATAAAAATGATGCTTTCAAACGGGCAGTCGGTAAGCTGGAAAATCTCAAGAAGCAGAGAGCGGCCGATCCCAGGACCCTCTATGCCCTGGGCAAATCCTATATGGAACTGGGCAACGACGAGGAAGCCATCAAGAACTTCAACAGCGCCGCAAAGATCGATCCGACTTATCATATGGCCTATTTTGAAATTGGCAACATTCATATGGCCAATGAAGACTATTCCAGGGCAATTAATGCTTACGAAGATGCTGTCGACGCCAATCCGAAGCATTACCAGTCATGGTTCAACCTGGGCTCATGCGGTGTTGGTGAACAGACCGAGGAATCAATTATCCGGGCCTATGAAGCTTATGGCGAATTTCTCTCGTTGACCAAGGGCTCCGGCAGCAGCCAGATCAAGAAAATGCGCACACAGGCACAGGAAATCCGTGGCCAGCTGCGGGATTATTTCGACCAGATGATGATAGAATATTAGAGCCCCGGATCAGGTGCAAAAAGATGATAAAAAGCTTTCCCCTCTACCGGGAAAGCTTTTTTATTGCCATTGTGATGCTTTTCAGAAAAAACCGTGACTTTTATATAAAGATTTTATAATTATATCACTTCCCTGAGGTTTTCGAGCTTTTCGAAAGGATCGCGATTTGGCAAGACAGAAAATGGCCAAGCCGGAAAAAACAACCGCTGTCTCGATTGTAGCCAACTCTCTTTTGCTCATAATCAAGCTTATCGGCGGAACTGTGGGAAGATCGCAGGCATTGTTGGCCGATGCGATCAACTCGCTGCTTGACCTGGTCGCCAATACTGTCGTCTGGATGGGGCGCAAAATCTCTCAGCGTCCACCCGATGAGAACCATCGCTATGGTCATGGCCATGCCGACACCCTGGCGGCGGTATTTGTCGCAATAACCCTGATTCTCGTAGGCGGTTTTATTGCCTATCAGGCCATACATATAATAATCGATAAAAATTACGCCGTGCCCTCCAAACTGGCCACCGCTGTGGCTGTGGTGACGATAATTACCAAGGAGATACTGTATCGCTGGACAATCAAGGTCGGCAGAAAAGTAAAAAGCCCTGCTATTGTGGCCAATGCCTATGATCATCGCTCGGATGTCTACGCATCCCTGGGCGCCCTGGTCGGTATCGTTGCGGCGCAAATAAAATGGCCCATCCTCGACCCGATCGCCAGCATCTGGATCGCGCTTTTGATTATCAGGAATGCTATTGATTTGATACGTGAAAATGTTTACTCTCTGATGTCCGGCAACCCTTATCCGGAGATGGAGCAATGGGCGCTGGAAACTCTGAATTCAATGGACAGTATAAAATTTGTTAGAGACATTAAGATAAGAACAATGGGCACTTATATGATCGTCGACACCAAAATTCAGGTTGATCGGGATCTAAGTGTTGAAGAAGGGCATGACATCGCCAGGCTGGCCAAAAGAAACCTGATGGAGTCCAATGAACACATCCAGGATGTCCTGGTGCATGTCGAACCGTATACAGGCAACGGGAGTGAGAATGAAGTACGTTGAAAACATAACCGATCTGATCGGAAGCACACCTCTTCTGAGACTGGGCAAGACAGCCGAGAAATATGAAACCCCGATATTTCTGAAAATGGAATATTTGAATCCGGCCGGAGCGGTCAAGGATCGTATGGCCTACTATATCATCAAGGAAGGTGAAAAAAGCGGCAAACTGAAAAAGGGCGATATCATAGTCGATAACTCCTCCGGCAATGCAGCTGTGGCGGTCAGTATGGTTGCCGCCAACCTGGGCTACAAGGCTGTTTTCGCAGTGGCAGATAAAACCAGCCGCGAAAAGATCGACCTGATCAGGGCCTATGGCGCGGATGTTATTATTACTCCGGCCAGGGCCAAATGGGATGATCCTGAAAGCAGTTATATGCGCGCCTATGAGCTGGGCAAGAAGCCGGGATATTTTTACCTTTCACAGTATCATAATCAGCTCAATGTCGAGGCCCATTATCGTACCACAGGCCCGGAAATCTGGAATGACACCGATGGCAAAATCACTCACCTGGTGACCGGCATTGGAACCGGTGGAACCATCTCAGGCGCAGGCAAATATCTCAAGGAACAGAATCCGGAGATCAAAATCATCGGCGTCGATCCTGAGGGTTCGCTTTTTTATGATTATGTTATGAATGATAAAACCGAGGATATCGATTTATATCCCTGCAAAGTCGAGGGCATCGGCACCGATATGATGGTCCGTGCCTTCCACAAAGAGGTCGTAGATTACGTAATAAGAGTGTATGATAAAGATTCCTTTGCGGCCGCCCGAAAACTTGCCAAAGAGGAAGGTATTTTAAGCGGCGGTACCACAGGATCGAATCTCTGGGCCGCCTTCAAGGTGATTGAGGATGAAAAGCTCACCAAAGATCATGTAATGGTCACACTGGCCTGCGATTCAGGCCAGAGATACCTGAGCAAGATGTATTCGGATGAATGGATGAGAGAACAAGGGTACCAGGTATAGATCAACTCGGGTTCATCATAAGGAGCAGTACAATGAAAAAGATATTGGCGATATTAACTGTTATCGGTTTTCTGGCGTTAATGCCGGCCGACGGTTCGGCGCAGGAATCCGGTTCAAGGATATCTCTTCCCGATTCAATTTTCGATTTTGGCTTCTTTGCCACCGATGCCACTGTGCATCACACATTTCCGATTATAAACACAGGCGATGCTACACTGGATATTATCAAGGTCAAACCTACCTGCGGATGTACCACCGCGCCATTGGAAAGCAATAAGATCGCACCCGGCGATACGACATATGTGGACCTCTATTATGATTCCATAAGACGGGCCGGACTGAATAAGAAAAGGGTCTCGATCCTATCCAATGATCCGATTACGCCCTTGCGTGAAATCGCATTCATTGCCATCACCGGAAGAAATCATCCGTTTGTCGAGCTGACCCCGGGCGTTATCAATATGGGACGCATGTCACCCTCCAAGGTCGATCGAGTCTTCAAATCCACAATCACGAATAAAATCGAAGAGGAATTGACATTGGAGCTGATCAGCCATACCGGCCAGTATGTTGATGTTGAACTGGAGAAAAAGACCCTGGCACCCGGAGAATCAGCCCAGATTATTATGACCCTCAAGAAAATCCCCGAGGATCCGCGGCATTATAATTTTTCTGCCACGATGTCAATCACTAATGATGAAACCACGATTAACCTGACATTGCCGGCAGTCGGCCGACTTGACAGATCGAACTAGAATGCCGTACTCTGGCTTCGTATTATTTAAGGGTGATTAAATAATGTCGATAATAACATTACAACATGCAAATCATCGGGGCAAATGATTCAGATTTTTGTTGCTAAACAAAATCTAATTTAATAGTTTGTAATTGGTTGAGTATAAATATCGATATTTTTTCTGGGGTTACATAAATAATACAAGACCTGAAATCATATGAAAACCTATAAAATTATCCTGGCCGATGACCATCAGATGTTCCGCAACGGGATCATTAATCTTCTCAAGGATTATGAAGATTTCGAAGTTGTTGCGGAGGCATCCAACGGCCGCGAAGCAATCGCTATGGTCGGCGAGCACAACCCGGATATAATCGTAGTCGATATCGGCATGCCGATCTTAAACGGGCTCGAGACAGTTCGTCAGATTTCCGCCCATCACAGTAACACGCGCAGCCTGATGTTGAGCATGTACATAAATGAGGAATATGTCAAGCAGGCGCTTCTGGCCGGAGTGCACGGCTATATTCTAAAAGAATCGGCATTTGAGGAGCTGGTCTGGGCGCTGAAGGCGGTTACTCGCGGAGAACATTTTCTCTCCCCGGCTGTCTGCTCGATCGTGATCGGCGAATATTTAAAGAAGTATCCGGGCAAAGCCCAAAAAGTTGCGCTGGACAATCTGACCGCGCGGGAACGTGAAGTCATTCAATTGGTTGCCGAGGGCAAGACGACCAAGGAGATTTCCAAGATACTGTATATTTCACCGAAGACGGTGGAGGCGCACAGATCCAATATTGGCGCAAAACTTAAGGTCAAGAGCCTGAAAGAAATTCGGGATTATGCTCTCAAGAAGGGCTATATAGTTGATTCCAAATAAGTGGATTTTCTAAGGGTATTTTTAAAGAATTCTAAACTGAGGTTTTCCCTTGACAATTTTCTTAAACAATAGATAATTACCGTATTACATAAGTTTGCGAGGGTGTTCCTCTGCTGTCCCTGGGTAGTTTCCTAGCCCCCTCTACCCAACCAGAGTTACACCCTCTTTTTTTATTCAACCGGCATCATCACGTACTGTTCCGATTTCCTAACCTTTTATATTTCCAATCGGTATCATCTTGGCCACTTTGGTAGAAATACCCAGATTGTCAACAGCCTCGATAACATCATCGATTTTCTTATATGCCAGACCCGCCTCCTCGGCCAGCCCGGCCATTGATGCCGCGCGCACATAGATGCCTTCCTGATGCATGGTTTTTTGCAAATCCTTGCCGCGAACCATCTTCTTTGCCTTGGAACGGGACATGGTACGCCCACTGCCATGCAGGGTCGATCCGAATGTTTCCTCATCGGCGCGCTGGTTGCCAAGCAACAGATATGATCCGGTCTGCATCGATCCGCCCACAATAACGGGCTGGCCAATGCCTCTATAACGCGCGGGTATATCCTCGCGTTGTGGGCCGAATGAACGGGTGGCGCCCTTCCTGTGCACCAGTACCTCGGTTTCCTTACCGTCGATATTGTACTTTTCACGCTTGGCGATATTATGGGCAACATCATAGACGGTTGAAATCCCCAGCTCCTGTTCGGATTTTCCGAAGATCTGAGCAAATGCCTGCCTGACCCTGTGCGCGATTACCTGGCGATTGGCAAAGGCATTATTCGCCGCGCAGGCCATGGCCTTGAAATAATCCTGGCCCTCCTTCGAGTTAAATGGCGCACAGGCCAGTTCGCGGTCATTGACCTCGATACCGTATTTGGCCAGGGCTTTGGTAAAAACCTTCAGGTAATCGGTGGCTATCTGATGGCCGAATCCGCGTGAACCGCAATGAATTGTCAGAACTATCTGATTAGGGCGATCAATTCCCAGTTTGGGCGCATTTTCATGGTCAAATACATTTTCCTCTTTGATTACCTCGATTTCAAGAAAATGATTCCCTGAACCGAGTGTCCCCAGCTGATTAATGCCGCGCTGAACGGCCCTATCGGAGACCCTGGAGGGGTCGGCCCATTTAATACGGCCATTTTCCTCGATCGAATCCATATCGGCCTCGCTGGCGTAGCCGTTTTCCAGGCACCATTTCACACCGTCGCGCATGACACCCTCGAACTTTTTGCGGTCGAGCTTAACCAGGCCCGTGCCGCCAACGCCTGTTGGAATCACTTTGAAGAGCATGTTGACCAGTTCAGGAAGCTTGGGCTTAACCTCCTCGAATGTCAAATTCGTGCGCAACATCCTGATTCCGCAATTGATATCGAATCCGATCCCACCGGGCGAGATTATACCATCTGTGGCCCGGAAGGCCGCCACACCGCCAATTGGGAAGCCATAGCCCCAATGGCCATCCGGCATAACCAGGGCATGCTTCACGATGCCGGGCAGACAGGCGACATTGGTAATCTGATCATAGACACCGTCTTCTATCTGATCGATCAATTTGTCGGAGGCGAGGATCCGTGCCGGTACACGCATCCCTTTCTTCTGATCAGGTTCGATCTGCCAGATCCCATCCGCCACTTTATGTTTTTCCATTTATATCACCTCACAAATCGAGAAGAACATAGGCTTCCCAGCCATTATCAGTTTTCTCGAGCCTGAACTTATGCAATGTTACCGCTTTGATGTCATTTCTTATATCCTGGCTTTCGTAATCGATCTTATCGCCGACAGCACGGGCTGTAAGCTTAAAGCCCGTATTCTCTGTAATATCAGGCTCAAAATCGACCAGCAGGAGTCCCTCGGCATCCTTCACAAATACGATCTCCTCCAGCCAGTCATAGAGCAGATCAGTCGATGAATCAGCGTCGAGTTCTATTGTACGCTCAATTTTCTGCTTTACAGTCGACCGCACAACAGTGGTTTCGGCAACCGCCAGGGCGGCATTCCTGAATAATTCCTCGAGACTCTCACCATAGGCCATGAAGGCCACATCCGATGATGCCTCGGTGTCGACAAACTCGTAATTCTTCATTTTTTCTGCTGTGGTTTCTTTCTCTGTGTGTATGATAATGCTATTCCGATCAATAATCCGATTAATGCGGAAAAGATTATCAACAGCGCTCTGGATGTTTGTACCTCAAATACAATGAAGTTTACTACAGTTTGTTCGCTGTTGAAGGCCAGAAAAAGTACCAGCAGAATCAACAGCACTATCACTGCGATATATTTTTGGCTCATTCGATCCTCCTTTTTATTTAAATATAGCTGCAGAAGATGTAATGTTCAATAAAAAAGCGGGCTTTCAGGACCCGCTAGAATTCTGATAAAGATAATATAAGTAAAAACTTACGTTTTTTCAATACAATCCACTGGGCACACCGCCACACACTGCGAACCGCCCTCCACATCCTCGCATTCATTGCATAGATCGGGATCGATCAGAAATATCGGGTCGCCCTCAGAAATGGCGGATTTTGGACATTCTGCCTCGCACAACGCACAGGCCGTGCATTCATCATTTATCAGCATTGCCATTATAGATTACCCTCGCTAAAAACTTATCTCTAATCACAACCATCAAAGACAATAATTGTCCTTATTTTAATACGAGCTATTGATCGCAAATCAGGGAATAATCAGCATGCCCCGGTGAAGAAAATGTCAAAGCATTATTCTTGTTTGGGTGGTTGTTCTTTTTTGGTAATGGCCACCAGATTATATTCCAGTCCCTGCCCGGGGTATTCCACGCGTGCCACTCTTTTATCCGGGGTAATATAGTAGAATTCATCTGTTCGAATGCTCAGGAAGACATCGCAATTGACCGTTTCTCCCATCACCTCGATTTGCTTATCCGGCTTTTTGGCGAATTGCATGATCGCCCGCTTTTTCAGATATGGAATCAGGATGCTTAATTTCAGCGTATCCTTATCGAGGTCATCTTCATTGAAAAAGGCCAGGTTCCAATGCGGGATTGTCTGCCGGTCGACAATGAATGACCAGGGCGGGGCATTTATGGGAACTTCCTGTTCCGATTCACCAATTCGTTCCATAAACACGAATCCTTCCTGCGCAATCCGTCCCTGCATAGTACGGCGTTTGTTATTTTCAAGATACTGGCCGACATAGAAGCCGGGATAACCAAGCCCCTGTGTAAACAGTTCCCCCTCGATCCGCGTGCTAACCTGCCCGGTCAAGCGTTTTATAACAGTCTCCGATTTGAACAAGAGAGCCCGTCCCAGGCTGGCATGATCTACAATACCAACCAGTTCTGCCCTGCTGTAGCCGATATCACGCCCCCAGGTGGTGACATTGTATTCCAATGTTTCGCCGATTTCCCAGTAATCGATCAGCCTTTGCTGCAGGGTATCATCCTGAGCAAACAGGATGGGGGCCGGAATGAGTGAGATTAACAGCAAGAAGATAGTTATTCTGTGGATGCTGGTCATGATGATCTTTCCCGTTTGGTCGTTTCTAAATTATACCTCTTATTATATATGCGTTCCCTTATATCAGCTTATCGGCAATAACGGCAACGGTCAAAAGCAATCCGTAGGTTAAATGAATCTTGATCGTGGCGGCATTAGCCGGAACCAGCTCCTCGATCTTATCATAATGGCGCACAAGCGTTTTGGAAGCACCGATTGCCAATGGCAAGGTAATCAGGACAATCAATCCCCAGATCGGAAGATAGCCGGTGATAACGGCAATAATCGAGGCCACATAGCTGCCGAAAACCAGAGCCATATAGCCGGGAATCGCGCCTTTTTTGCCGAAACGAACAACCCAGTGGCGCTTGTCGACTTTTTTATCCGCCTCATAATCGGGAAACTGATTGATATAAACCACGGCGGCGATCAAAAATGCTATCGGTATACTGGTAATCACCGGCGCCCATCCCAGCTGTCCGGTCTGTACAAAGAAACTGCCCAATACAGAAAGCGTACCGAAATTGAGCCCGATCAGAAGCTCACCCCATCCGCGATACCCCAGCTTGGCGGGAGTGGCCGTGTATAAGAATCCGGACAGGAATCCGATCACTGCCAGGAGCGGAATTATGAAGGGACGATCATAGATCCTGTTGGTGGCCAGCCAGAGATAAAGCCCGCACACAGCGGCAATCCCGAAGGCCACAAATGCGCCTTTCAGAACCTCACGCGGGGTTTGAATCTTATTCTGGATCATGCGTGACCCGCCCGAAAATGGCGTGGGGGTTTCATTTATATCATCATCTGTTGATTTGTGATCATAATAATCGTTGGAAAGATTGGTACCTGCCTGCGCCGCGGCAACACCGATAAATGTTATCAGGGCCGGCAGGAAATCAAACCGCCCGGTCATCTGCCAGGCCAGGCCGGTTCCAAAAACCACCGGCACAAATGAGGCTGTTAAAAACGGCGCCCGGAAACTGATCATCCATTTCTTGATCGGGTTCATCGATTCATTCTCCTTTTCAACTCACCATCCAGTCATTTCTGTTTCAGCTATATTACAAAATCCAATGCGATATACAAGACATATTTTATCCCGCATACGGTCCACGGTAGTCATCCGAATCATCTGTCTGCTCTTTCTCTTTTGCCTGTTTCGCTTCCTTCCTGCGTTTGCCGGTCAGGAACACTATCAGAATCGAGATTTCATAAAGCAAATATAGTGGCAGTCCCAGGGCCAATTGCGAGAAAATATCAGGCGGTGTCAGAATCGCACCCAGCACAAGTATTATGATAATGGCATAACGTCTTCCCTTTGCCAGGGTGCGATGAGTGATGATTCCCACTCTTCCCAGGAAAAATGCCACCACCGGCAGTTCGAATACAATTGCAAATGCCAGGACCATGCGAATCACGAATGTAAAATATTCCGATACGGATATCAACGGATCAAGATTTTCGCCCCCGAATTCCATCAGGAAATTCATAGCCAGCGGGATGACATAGAACAGGCAAAATGCCCCGCCACCATAGAAAAACAATGTCGAGGCCAGAACAATCGGAAGCACCAGCTTAACTTCCTGCTCATAAAGCCCGGGCAGCACAAACATCCACAGCTGATATATCAGGATCGGGGCAGCGATAAGAACACCGACCGCCAGAGAAATTTTGATCTGCACCATGAAAGCCTCGGTGGGTGCCATGAAATAGACTTTGCCGACCGGGGCAGAAAGAACACTCATGATCTGATCCGAGAAAACAAATGCGGCAATAGAGAATAATAACACTGCCGCAATCGCCTTTATCAGCCGGTGCCGTAATTCCTCCAGATGATCGAGGAACGGCATATCTTCAAAAAAATTACCCGCCACTTCCCTGCTCTTTCTTTAGTTGCTCGAGCTCATCAGCAAATTCGGAAATATCCTCAAATTCACGGTAAACAGATGCAAAACGCACATAGGCCACCTTGTCGACCTCTTTTAAGCGGGACATTACGATTTCGCCGATTTTCTGGGCCGGAATCTCCTCCTTGCCCATATCCATAATTTCATTCTCAATTTCCAGCACCAGTTGATCCAATGCCTTAATCGATATAGGCCGTTTCTTGAGGGCAATTTCGAGGCCCTTGCGAAGTTTGCTGCGGTCATATGGCTCACGGGCCTGGTTGCGTTTTATTACCGAGAGCGATAGCGTCTCCACTGTTTCATAGGTCGTGAAGCGCTGACCGCAGCGGTCACATTCGCGTCTGCGGCGGATCGCACGGCCCTCCTGGGCGATGCGTGAATCCACCACCCTGTCCTCGGTATGTCCGCAAAAGGGACATCTCATAGCAGATCTCCGACTTCCTCTTCGCTCAAATCAATGGCATTGGCCTCATCCAGATACTCGACCTTGATACCGGCTTCATCCAGCACCTGCTGGGAGAGCTCATCCGGATAGCCCTCCATCACGACAATTCGATTGATACCGGCGTTGATCAAAATTTTCGAACACAAAACGCATGGAAAGGTGGTGCAGTAGATACTAGAACCTTCAATCGAAACGCCCGATACGGCGGCCTGAATTACAGCATTCTGCTCGGCATGAATTGCGCGGCATAGTTCATGACGAGTGCCCGATTCTATGCCCATCTGCTCACGCATACATCCCACCTCGAGGCAATGAGCCAGGTTACGGGGTGCGCCATTGTAACCGGTGGACAGGATGCGCTTATTCTTGACAATCACCGCCCCGACCTTGCGCCTCAGGCAAGTTGATCTGGTTGCCGCCAGGCGGGCAATCGAGATAAAATACTGGTCCCAGCTGGGACGGTTGTCACGTCTACTTTTTGTCATAGCGAACCGCAATCCTCTCGCCCTGCCTGGCCCCCAGGCCATTTTCAAAACTGCCATTATTTATGGCCAGTTCAAGATAACCGGAGCTTCCAAAATAAGCCAGTGGCTGTCCGTTGCTGGCATCCGAAAAAGTGGAAACTAAATGGCCGATATTGTTTCTCTCATGGATCACGTATGGCAGGTTTGATGTCTGATGTTGCATCAGGTCCTCGAAACTGATATTGGTAATGGCGTTGCCAAACCTGTCGAAATACAGGATTTCTCCCAGCAACAGACCATCCTCGAACTTTGGCTGAGGGAGATCCAATTTTATCATACCGGATTTTGCAGGACCGAATTGCGTTGGTTCAACGCCCCGCGAGGCATAAGCCGCAACCGGCGCCATTTTATCCCGGCCCTCGAATGTCGAGGGTGTGGATGTCAGGAAATAGTTGTAGTTTTCCAGTGTCACAATACGGTTGACATCAAGGTCCGATGCAGTCATCCATAGAAGACCGTTATCGGGCGCAATGAAATCATAATTCTCGGTTTCCAGATATAACACCTTGCGTTCGCTTCCCACCTCCGGATCGATCACGCAGACAAAAATCGTACCCAGCGGGAAGAAGCGAAACGAGCGCCTGAGCATCATGGATGCCTGCAATATATTCTGGGGCTCGGTATTATGAGTGATATCAACCAGGTTGACTTCGGAATTGATCGACAGAATTACCGCCTTGACCTCGGCCACATAGCTGTCCTGATTGCCGAAGTCTGTCAGCAGAGCGATAGTAGGCCTGTTACCCATTTATTTTATCCCGGGAAGTTTGAGCAGGTTAAGCCCTGTCTCTTCGTCCTTCTCCCTTTCGATCCTGTCATCGAATGTAGTTATGTAAATTTCGACTGTACCGGAAACTATCGCGCTCCAGAGATGCCCGGCTATGGCCTTGAAATCCTCATCGGATAAGGTGATATGCACATGGGCAATCGGTTCATCCTTGAGCCAGGCGATATTGCCGGTCAGATTGGTCACCTCATATTCGCCGGGGAACTTCTGATTTTTGTATTCACCTTTTACGGCGTCAAAATAACCAAGTTCAATATCCTCGCATGCGCCCAGGCCGACCATAAAGCCGCCCCTGATTTCCTGGTTCTTGATAAACTGCAGGAGCGAGGCCATAACTTCCTCGCCCCTTTCAAACCTGAGGATAAACCCGCCATTGACTTTTTTAAGAAACATATTCTTCCTCTCTACTTTTTGGATGCCGTTTCACTGCGCATCCACTGAAGATATCTCTCGCTCCCACCGATAATCGGCAGCATCAGGATTTCAGGCACCTCATAGCTGTGCAATTCAACAATCTTCTTTTTGAGCTGATCGAATTTCTGGTATAAGGCCTTGATAACCATCAACACTTCGAATGATGATTCGGTTTTGCCTTTCCATGTGTAAAGCGAGGTTACGCCGGGCACGATCGAAATGCATGCCGCCAGGTCCTCATCTATCAGCGTCTGAGCGATCTGGCTGGCCTCGATCTGTGAACCGGCCGAGGACAGAATAGTCACGAATTCAGGTTTATCCATTTTACAGGCTCCATTGGTTTACTTCTTGATTGTTCTTCCCAGTTCTTCCTCGACTTCCTTGACCTTTCCGGTAATTCGATCGCTGAAGCCCTTGCGGTCATCGATGTTAATGCGTGTCATGACACGATCGTATTCGTCGCCAAGCGCCATATGACACTTCTTAATCAGCCCCATGACCTCGTCCCAGTCACCCTCAACCAGGGTTCCCAGGGCATGAGTCTGATACGGCAGACCCGATTTATCGATAATATCAATTACTTTCGCGACCGGATCGGCCAGACTTTTTAATCCGTATGGGAAGGTAGAGAATTCGACTAACATGGTACTCCTCCTTTTTATTAGTCTTCCAAGATTTCCTGATACAGTGGAAAATCACTGCAAAGAGCGGCGACCTCTTCTCTTACCTCCTGATAGACTTCATCGTCCTTGAGATTGTTTATAACCCGGTCAATCAATTCGGCGATCTTGCGCATCTCCGGTTCTTTCATACCTCTTGACGTTACCGCCGGAGTGCCGATCCTGATTCCGGATGTTACAAACGGTTTTGCGGGGTCGAATGGTACTGTATTTTTATTTACGGTAATCGAACACTTATCAAGGGCCTTCTCGACTTTTTTGCCGCTGTAGTCCTTGTCTATAAACGAGAGCAGCATGAGATGATTATCCGTACCGCCCGAGACCAGCTTCTGTCCCAGCTCATCGAAGTGCTGGGCCATAGCTTTGGCGTTGTTGACGATCTGCTTCTGATAATCCTTGAATTCCGGTTTGGCGGCCTCCTTGAAGGCCACCGCCTTGGCGGCAATGATGTGCATCAATGGCCCGCCCTGTATGCCCGGCATGACCATGCGATCCAGGTCGGCGGCATATTTCTCCTTGCACAGGATCAGGCCGCCACGCGGGCCGCGCAGGGTCTTGTGCGTGGTCGAGGTCACGAAATCGGCATAGGGCACCGGGCTGGGATGAAGACCGGCCACGATCAGGCCGGCGATGTGAGCCATGTCAACCATCAGGATAGCGCCCACAGAATCAGCAATCTCGCGGAACTTATCGAAATGCAGGATACGCGGGTAGGCCGAGGCGCCGGCGATAATCATTTTGGGCTTGTGTTCCTCTGCCAGTTTGGCCAGCGCATCATAATCTATCTGCTCGGTTTGCTTGTCTACCTGATAGCCGATCACATTGTAAAAGATGCCGGAAAAGTTGATCGGATGGCCATGGGTCAGATGCCCTCCGCAGGAAAGGTCCATACCCAGCACTGTATCTCCCGGCTTGAGCATGGCGAAATAGACGGCCATATTTGCCGATGATCCCGAATGGGGCTGGACATTGGCATGCTCCGCCCCGAAAAGCTCCTTGACCCGTTCACGGGCCAGGTCCTCGGCGATATCGACATATTCGCATCCGCCGTAATAGCGCTTCCCGGGATAGCCCTCGGCATATTTGTTGGTCATCACGCCGCCGGCCGCTTCGAGAATGGCCTGCGAGACGAAATTTTCCGAAGCGATCAGTTCTATTTTGTCGTTTTGACGTTCGGTTTCTTGAATTATGGCATCATATATTTCCGGATCAACCTTCTTCAGGTAGCTCATCTCATGCTCCAATCACCTAAATATCAAGGCTTGCTCTTACTTTATAAACAATAATGATATACCAACGTGCCTTAAAAATCAAGTGCCTTTTAATTACCGTACCGCAATGAGTTATAAAGACAGCCACGAGAGTGATTGAATGGCTGTCCTTTTTTTGAACAAAATTGTCCAATTTTAACGGCAAAAAATCCCCCCTTCTTGCCGACATTAATAACGAAAGGGCTACTATTGCTTATGAGTGAGGACAAGTTGAAAGAATGTCCCGGATGCGGGAACCGGTTTTCCGGGCCGGAGATTATTGCCGACCCGTTCATAAAACCGGTTGGCATGTGTTTTCAGCCCAACGAACCGAACGTGGCATATTTTTATTTTAAGCATGAGGTTCCGGATTGCGGGGCCAGTTTCATTGTCCCGGTTGCAGAGTTCCGTGAATATGTGCGCGAGGAAATACCTCCCGAGGTACTGGCGGAAAGCGACTGCTGCGAACACCACTGCGCCAAAATCGAGGATCTGGCATTATGTGGCCAGAACTGTTTCAATGCCCCCTTCCGCAAATTTCTGATCAAATTGCTGGAGTTAAAGGAATCGGCAAAATCATATACCGACAAAAATCAGCCCTCTCAGTGATCTATAAATCTTCCATCAAAGCGTTGAATCTCTCTTCAGTCAATCTCTCTTCGATCCTGGTGAAGACATTCAACCTGAAAAATTGCTCGGCTTCATCCTGACTGCCCGGTTTGACAGTTTTATAATAGACCCATTCCTTGCCGCGTTGCAGTCGAACCTCGCCCTCGAACCGGTCATTTTCGGTCTTTACACGACGAAGCCTCCCGGATTGATCTATATCGATATACAGCTCGGCCCCGGGGGATATTTCGATTATAACATTTGTGGCTATTGCCCCCTGGGCGGCAACGCCGTTATAAGTGATATAGGCAGAGGCCCTGGCTACACCGAGTTCCACTCCCTTATTGCGCAGGCTGTCCAGCAGGTATTGCAAATGTTCCAGTTCCGACGCTGTACGCGCATACCAATCGAGCACCAGGCCACGGTAATCGCAGACCTCCCCGGTACCGACCAACCAGCATGTGTCCGGTACCTTATCATCGCAATTTTCACAGCCGAAATTATTCAGAATACGCTTGATCTTTTCCCAATCGTTGTCATCCTGACGAACCTCGATCCCGAGTAAATCAACATAGACCTCATCGATCGGCAGACGGTTCTTCTTGGTTTTCATCCAGGAACATCCGGCGAAAATTAGGATCATCAAAGTAATTGCTGTGATTTTGAAATATATGCTGCGCATTGTATTCGATTCCTTTCGGCTAACTTTCTTCTGGAAGTCGCTCCCATGATAAACAAAACAAATCCTCTTTGCTAATTAAAATGCTTTATCACCTGCCATTGTTTCTCGATTGAAAATAATGGTTTGTTGATGATAGCAATTGCTGAACAGTCAGTTTGATCAGCGCGGCAATTGCGATAGCGCCGAATAATATATATGGAAGTCTTCGTGACCCGACAGCCATGCAGTGCCATCCTCCCTTGCCGGAAAGATATTTTGTATTGAATCACGGTTCAACAAAAAGATTCCGTCAGGAATGGATTCCTGACGGCGCGTTTGCGTTTGAGCATGCCGGCTGTTGTTTACGTTGCTTCGTTGAGAGATATGAGTTTTCGGCATACAAGCTCGCTGCCTTCCGAAAACTGTTGCCAAATCGTGATGATATTTTTAACTTTGTAGATTACAATCTGTTCAGGCATTATATACCTGAGCCATGATAATCGAACGTCAGGAATCACTATAAAAAAAGCAGTATCATTCACAGAAAACTGCAACAGCGAGAGCTTATGATTAAAAAGATATTGATTGCCAACAGAGGAGAAATCGCAGTACGAGTGATCCGAACCTGCCGCGAAATGGGTATCGCCAATGTGGCCGTGTTTTCGGATGTCGATGCCACCGCGCTGCATACACGCATGGCCGACGAGGCCTATCATATCGGACCATCGCCATCCTCGGAAAGCTACCTGCTGGGTGAAAAGATAATCGAGGCGGCCAAAAAATCCGGCGCCGATGCGATCCATCCGGGCTACGGCTTCCTGTCCGAGAATTATCTCTTCGCCCAGATGGTCGTGGATGCCGGGCTGACATGGATCGGGCCGCCATCCAAGGCTATTTCCGAAATGGGCGACAAACTCCAGGCCCGTAAAACCGCGCTCAAATCCGGCGCACCGGTGGTACCGGGATTCGAGCATCATATTACGGATATATCCGAGATCAAGGATGCGGTCGATGAAATCGGCTACCCAATCCTGATCAAGGCCGCGGCCGGCGGTGGCGGTAAAGGCATGCGCATTGTCAACTCCCAAGAGGAACTGGCGCCGGCACTGAAAACCGCCGCATCGGAAGCCAAGTCCGCCTTTGGAGACAGCCGTGTATATTTCGAAAAATACATCCCCAAACCACATCATGTGGAAATACAAATCCTCTGCGACCAGCATGGCAACAATATATATTTGGGCGAACGTGAATGTTCGATCCAGCGCCGTCACCAGAAAGTGATCGAGGAAGCCCCCTCCCCTATCATCACGCCCGAGGTGCGCAAAAAAATGGGTCAGGCGGCCCTGTCGATTGCCGAGGGATGCGGTTATGTCAATGCCGGTACTGTTGAATTCCTGGTCGATGATGATCTCAATTTCTATTTTCTGGAGGTCAATACCCGCCTGCAGGTGGAACATCCGGTAACAGAAATGATCACCGGCCTCGACCTTGTAAAAGAGCAGATCAAAATCGCCTCGGGAGAAAAGCTGGCATTGAAACAGGAGGACATCCGTATCAATGGCCACGCTATCGAATGCCGAATTTACGCCGAGGACCCGACCGCCAATTTCGTGCCATCCACTGGCACATTGCGCAGTTATCATGAACCGGGCGGAATCGGAGTTCGTGTCGATTCGGGTGTTTTTGACGGTGCCCAGATTCCGATTTACTACGATCCCATGATCGCCAAGATGGTTTGCTGGGGACAGGATCGCGATGAGGCAGTCCGTCGAACCCGCAGGGCATTGACCGAGTACCGAATTTCAGGTGTCGATACAACGGTCAATTTCCATCTATCTGTGATGGACAACAAGAATTTCCGGGCCGGCATACTGCACACGCATTTTATCGAGGAGGAATTCCCGGACAGGAATTTTATCGGCGAGGAAGGCGAACATATACTTGAGGCCGCGGCGGTCTCGGCCTGCCTGTACGATTTCCTGGAGAACAGCAAAATCAGGACCGGCCTGACAAAAGGCGATGGCCGCAGGGAAAGTAACTGGAAACTTGCCGGACGGCGCAGTGCGGTAAACAGAGCATCGGAGTTTTAGACTATGGATTACATGGTAAAAATATTGGACAAGACATATACGGTCACGATCAATCCGGCCACTCATCCGCCCAAAGTCTCATTGAATGGCAAACCGGTCGAAACGCAGTTTTTTACTCGTGCGGATAATTCCGAGATACAACTTTTGATGAATAATAATTCCTATGATGTCGAGGTGGCCAAACAAAAGGGCCAGTTTTCTGTTTTTATATATGGACGTGAGTTTTCGGTATATGCCGAGGATGAACGCCTGGCCAGGATTCGCGAGGTGGCCGGTATGGGTCCGGGCGGCGCCGATATGAAAGAGCTTGCCGCCCCGATGCCGGGTCTGGTTACCAGGGTGCTCAAGGATGTCGGCGATGAGGTCAAGAAGGGCGAAAGCGTGGTAATCGTCGAGGCCATGAAAATGGAAAATGAGTTAAAATCCGGTGTTGACGGCAAGATAAAGGAAGTCAAGGTCAAAGAAGGGCAATCAATCGATAAAAATACCATATTGGTAATATTCGAATGAATTCTCGTGATTTCACCCGCCTGAGTGTGGGCATAACATACCGCTTCGATATCAAAAAGGCCCTGCTGTCGCAGACCGGGGCATTGGTGGCCCTTGTATTCGCCTACATTTCCGAGGATCTTCCGCCTTTCGGTGACGGCGAGTTCGAGTTGATATCGGCGTTCACACTCATGCTGGCAATCAATTTCGGTATCCTGATCTTCACCATCAGCAGCCTCGGTTTCAGCGCAATCCGACTCTATCCTTCATTGATTGTGTATGAAACCAGCAAGAAGCAAACTCGCATTGACTTTTCACGCATAATCCGTGTCGAGGATGTGGACAATAAGGAACTGAAATTTTATATCAACGATCTTTCCGGTAATGAAACCCTGGGGCTGAAAATCAAGAATTATCCCTCGTATGCCAAATCGGATGAGATGAAAAAGTTTTTGAAATATTCACTGGGAAGTAAATTCAAGTCCAAAGCAGTGAGCAAAAATGACAAACAAAAAAGACAAAAAAACGATTTCCGGATTAAAAGTCGATCGGCTATACAAAAAGGATCACCTGGCAAATTTCTCCCCTGATAAGCATCTGGGAGAGCCGGGCGAGTTTCCATTTACACGCGGAATTTATTCCGAGATGTACCGCAGCCGTTTCTGGACCATGCGCCAGTACGCCGGTTTCGGTACCGCCCGTGAATCCAACCAGCGCTACCGCTATCTTCTGGATGCCGGCCAGAGCGGGCTGTCGGTAGCATTCGACCTGCCCACGCAGATCGGCTATGATTCCGACCATGAGATGGCCTCGGGCGAGGTCGGCAAAACCGGTGTGGCAATCGATTCACTGGCGGATTTCGAAATCCTGTTCGACCAGATTCCACTTGACCAGGTATCCACCTCGATGACAATCAATGCCACCGCTTCGATACTGCTGGCTATGTATATCGCGGTGGCACGCAAACAGAATGTTCCGCCTGAAAAAATTACCGGCACAGTCCAGAATGACATCTTAAAAGAATATATTGCCCGCGGAACCTATATCTTTCCCCCGCAGCCATCGATGAGGCTGATTGCCGATATTTTCGAATATGCCAAAGATAATCTACCGCGCTACAATACGATTTCAATTTCCGGCTATCACATTCGCGAGGCCGGGTGTACCGCGGTGCAGGAGGTGGCCTTTGCCCTTGCCAATGCTATGGCCTATGTCAGCTATGCGCTCGACCGCGGTTTGGATATCGATGACTTCGCACCCAGGTTGTCATTCTTTTTTAATGGCCATCAGGATTTCTTTGAGGAGGTGGCCAAATTCCGTGCCGCTCGAAGGTTGTGGGCGAAGATCATGAAGAAAAATTTCGGGGCCAAAAATCCCAAATCCATGATGCTGCGTTTTCATACCCAGACCGCCGGATCATCATTGACTGCCCAGCAGCCGGACAACAATACAATCCGCACAACGCTGGAAGCCCTGGCCGCGGTGCTGGGTGGAACACAGTCACTGCACACAAATTCGCAGGATGAGGCCCTCGGTCTGCCAACCGAACACACCGCCCAGACAGCTTTACGTATCCAGCAGATAATCGCTCATGAATCCGGAGTGACAAACACGGTCGATCCATTGGCCGGAAGCTATTTTGTAGAGGATCTGACCAATCGTATCGAGGATGAGGCCGAAAAATATATCGCAAAGATCGAAGAGATTGGCGGCGCATTGAAAGCTGTCGATACCGGATTCTATCAGACCGAAATTCAGAAGTCAGCTTATGCTTATCAGAAGGCGGTAGAAAGCCAGGAACGAATCGTGGTCGGCGTAAATAAATATGCTTCGGAAAAGGAAGAGCCCCAGAAAATCCTCAAAGTCGATCCGGGACTTCAGGAACAACAGATTTCCAGGTTGACCAAAGTCAAGGCGGAACGCGATAATACAAAGGTGGCCGAAATCCTGGCCAAATTAAAACTGGCCGCCACCACACCTGAAAACCTGATGCCGATCATAATCGATGCGGTCGAGGCTTACTGTACCGTGGGCGAAATTTCGGACATATTGCGCGAGGTCTGGGGCGAGTACAAGGAGAATGTTATACTGTGATGCTTAAAAAAGTCTCTCATATTGGAATTGCGGTTTACAATATCGATGAATCGCTGAAATTATATCGTGATGCTTACGGCATGAATGTCGGCGAACGAATCAAGGTCCCGGACCAGGGTGTCGAGGTGATCTTCCTGCATGCCGGGCGGGATGAGATCGAGCTTCTTCAGCCACTCGATGAAAACGCCAATATCAATAAATTCCTGCAGAAAAAGGGCGAGGGGATTCATCATATCTGCTATGAGGTGGAGGATATCGAACTGGCGCTGAAACAGCTCGAGGAAAACGGCATTCAGCTGATAGACAAAAAGCCACGACGTGGAGCAACCGGCGACCTGGTAGCATTCCTGCACCCCAAAACAACCGGGGGTGTTCTGGTGGAATTAGAGCAGAAAGCATAAAAAAGAGCGGGCAGTTTCAACCCGCTCATTTTGGTATTAATTAGTTTAACAGTCAGGATTTCCATCCCCATCATAATCGCAGGGATCATTACCTCCTGCAAACACCGCATTAATTATATATACTGCATCAGATACATTCACATCTTCATCACAATTGCAATCGGCCGATTCTATCGGTATGGGAGTTGGCCCGCCAACAAAAACATAATTAATAACATGCACTGCATCCGACACATTTACACTCATATCGCTGTTCGCATCACCGCACAAGTAAATTTGCTTTGTCCATAAAGCAATATTCGCTGCATGCTTCGTACCGGCTTGATTGAATTCACCACCTACAATCAGATCATTATTATATTTTTCCAGTGCCAGGCCAACCGCACTTCCACTATATGATAGTCCGCTACCCAGAGATGACCATACCAGGCCATCCCAGGCCGCGATATGCTTCATATCCGCTTGGATGAATTCACCCGATGCTATCAACCGGCCATTATATATAGCCAAATCGTGGACATTGTTATCCAGACCTGATCCCAAAGCAGACCAACTGTCCCCATCCCAACCTGCTATATTGTCAGCCAAAACACTTCCGGTCATAGAAAAACTACCACCTGCAATGAGCATCCCGTTAAATTCCTTTAACGACCATACCGTGCTGTCAATTCCGGATCCAAGCGGCAACCAGATTGAATCATCCCATTTAGCGATATGATTAAGCACTTCAAAATCCAAATTACGGTCAAACTGTCCACCTGCATATAATTTTCCATTAAACTCAGTCAAACACAGAACCGCCCCATTCCTAAGAGCACCAAAGGAAGACCAATCAGATCCATCCCAGGACCAAACCAATCGAGATAAAATATGAGACGTTTCAGCACTTATTAAATTACCATTAAATACCAGAAGATCATTAACTGTTGAAAACAGACGACTACCAACTGATAACCAGTTAGCGCCATCCCAGCGGGCTATATTTTCATGAGGTAATGAGAATGCGCCTCCGGCAATTAGCTGGCCATCATAAACGGCTAAAGCATAAACTGTATCATCCAATCCGCTTCCGAATGAAAACCAATCAGTCCCATTCCATGCAGCTATATTGTTTGCCAATTCTCCTCCGGCATGCTGGAAATACCCGGCAACCACCAAATCACCATTAAACAGCACGATATCATGCACCACCCCGTTTATTCCATTGCCCACAGGTAACCAATCCGTACTGTCCCATGCGGCCACATGATCGGCTTTTATTCCGCCTGCTTCTGTAAATATGCCCGTTGCTATTAGCTTGCCATTGTAGGCGGCTAATCCATAAACAGGCATATTGGTCCCTATACCCAGTGAAGACCACGTTGCGCCATTCCATTCCGCAATATAATTTGTCCCACTTCCCCCGGCAGAAGAAAAGAAACCGCCGACAATAAGACTGTTATTATAGGCTTCAAGAGAATAAACAGCATTATCCACACCCGATCCAAGTGGCGACCATGAAGATCCATCCCAGGATGCAACATGGTTTACCAATTCTCCGCTTGTTAAACTGGTAAATTCTCCGCCTGCAATTAACTCCCCGTCAAGTACTTCCAGAGCATGTACAAACAGGTTAAATCCTGAACTTAGGGGCGACCAATGAGTTCCATCCCAGGCTGCAATTCTCCTCGCGTTGCTCCCTCCTGCTGATGTAAAAACTCCCCCTGCAATCAGCTGGCCATCATAAGTTGCCAATGCCCTTACGGGGCCATTCATGGCGCTCCCCAGAGAATCCCAGGATGAGCCGTCCCATCTGGAAATATAGTTTACATTTGTACCATCGGCATTAGTAAATTCACCACCTGCAATCAACTTATTATTGAATACTGCCAATGAACGTACTGTGCTATCCATCCCCATTCCAAAAGCAGACCAGTTTGAGTCATCCCAGGCGGCAATATAATTGGCACTTGCTTCACCAGCATTTTTAAAATCTCCTCCTGCTACAAGTTGACCGTTGTACACTGTCAATGCATGAACTGTAGTATCCATACCCATGCCAAGTGTTGACCATGAAGAGCCATCCCAGGATGCAATATTATTTACATCAACTCCTCCAGCCCTTGAAAAATAGCCTCCTATAATCAAATTGCCATTATATATTGTCGCGGTCAATACTATGCCACCTGAGACCCCCTGTGGGCTGGACAAGCTGTTATCCCAATAAATATCATCCGGGTGTGATGTTGCGCTTTCTTCCTGATTCAAGACAAGTTTCCAATTGCCATCCGCTGTTTTCAATACAGCTTTATTTGAATTAAAATCAAGCCGACCTTCAAAACCCGAATGACGCGCTGCTTCAATATCAAACTCACCATCCCTTGTTAGAAAATCTCCTATCGGTCTGCTATTCTCATCGATGGTAAACACTTTATCAGTATTAGATTTAGCATTGATGCGATCCGAAAGGCCAATTGATAGGCAGGTTATTGCTACTATCAAATAAATTACACACACTGGGCGCATAAATTCCTCCCATCATAAAAATTAAAAGTGTTTATTCGGATGTAGTATCAGTTGAAGTCGATACAAGAGCTATTTACTCTTCTATAATAACTGGAATTCAGAAGTCAAGGGCTTTCTTAAAAGATGTTCAAATAAGTCGGTTCGGCCGACCCTATTCAGAACATCAGGTCGATGTCCTAAAAGCAGTAAATAATATACTAAAATTTGCCACCTTGATGCGGAGAGACTGAAGCTTAACACAAAAACGCTATTCATGATTTACCAAAAGATCATGAGCGGGCTTTGCATAACCAATCATGTATTTTTATCTCTAAATGACATTATAAATTTCGCATCCGCTACACTTCCGGCGTTTCTACATATTCGCCGTAAACTTCACGGAAGACATCGCAAATCTCGCCCATTGTCGCATAGGCTTTGACCGCCTCGATAATCGACGGCATGGTATTGCCGCTGGGTGTCTGGGCGACCTTCTTTAGCTCTTCAAGCATGCGCCTGACCATGTCCTCATCGCGCTCATCCTTGACTTTCTTCAGCCGGCCGATCTGATCCTCAGCCACGGACTCATCGATACGCAAAACATCGATATCGATTTTTTCATCTTCGAGTTCATAGCCATTGACGCCTACGATAATGCGCTCTTTCTTATCGATCTCCCTCTGGAACTTGTATGCCGAGTTGGCGATTTCACGCTGGAAATAGCCGGTCTCGATACATTTTAAAACGCCGCCGCGTTTATCGATTTCATCGAAATAATTCAAAACCTCGCTCTCGATCTTGTTGGTCAGGTCCTCCACGAAATATGATCCTGCCAATGGATCGACTGTATTGATCACGCCGGTCTCATGGGCCAGCACCTGCTGGGTCCTGAGGGCAATCAAGGCGGCCTTATCGGATGGCAGCGCCAGGGTTTCATCCATGGAATTCGTATGCAGGCTCTGCGTGCCGCCTAATACGGCAGACATGGCCTCATACGCGGTGCGCACGATATTCAGTTCCGGCTGTTGAGCTGTGAGTGAACATCCTGCTGTCTGCGTATGGAATCTTAGTTTAAGGCTGTTTTCTTTTTTGGCGCCGTATTTTTCCTTCATCCTGCTGGCATAGATTCTCCGCGCCGCACGATACTTGGCAATCTCTTCAAAAAAGTCGGAATGGGCATTGAAGAAGAATGACAGCCTGGGCGCGAAATCATCGATATCCAGTCCACGCTCCATGGCCGCCTCGATATATGTAAAACCATCCGACAATGTAAAGGCCAGTTCCTGGGTGGCTGTGGCGCCGGCCTCACGGATATGATAGCCGGAGATCGAAATTGTATTCCACTGCGGCACCTTTTCGGCGCAGAATTCAATCGTATCGACGATCAGCCTTACCGAGGGTTCAGGGGGGTAAATAAATTCTTTCTGGGCGATATATTCTTTCAGGATATCATTCTGGAGCGTGCCCCTCAGCTTCTCGGAGGATATGCCCTTCTTCTCGGCTACTGCGATATACATTGCAAGAAGCACATTGGCCGGCGAATTAATAGTCATCGAGGTCGAAATCTGGCCCAGGTCGATTCCATCGAAAATGATTTCCATATCTGCCAGTGTATCGACTGCTACACCGCATTTGCCGACCTCACCCAGGCTGCGCTCATGATCCGAATCATAGCCCATTAATGTGGGCAGATCAAACGCCACCGAAAGGCCATGCTGACCCTGTTTGAGCAGATAATGATAACGTTTGTTTGTCTGATGAGGTGTGCCCATGCCGGAGAACTGACGCATTGTCCAGGGACGGCCGCGATACATGGAAGCATGAACACCGCGTGTATATGGATACCGGCCGGGAAAATTCAGGTCGCGCATATAATCCATATCCTCGAGCATCTCCGGCGTACCCATAAATTCCACCGGCTTGGATGAGATGGTCACGAATTTCCTGTCTTTCATTGCGCGGCTTTCCGCTTCATCTTTCCATTTGCTTCTGGCCTCTTCTATCTCAGCTATTGCCTCTCTGTCAAACATATCAACCTCGATTTATTTATCCTGTTAGATGATTTCAGTTTAAATGCAAAATTTATCCAATTCAGCCTGTAATTTCAAGTAATATTTAACAGGAACGGGACAGGAAAAGTTCTATTTGCCGGAATAATGGCTCTGGTAAAGGTCAACTGCGGTTTTTATCGGGTCTTTCTTGCGATTGAAAATATCTTCCAGCAGGTCATCGAATGCCTCACCCGATTTCAGTTTCTCTTCAATACTCGAGCTCATCATCAGGCGCACATGCTCTATGATATCTTTGCGAATCTGCTCCTTGCGCTGCTTCTTGAAAAGCCCGCTCTTATGCAGATAATCCTTGTGCTGCATAATTGATTTTGCCAGAAGATCAATGCCCTTTTTATTGATACCCTCGGTCGGGATAACAGGGAGTTTCCATTCCGATTTCTCCCGATTCATCTGCAGAAGCTGGTTCAGTTCGCTGATAATCCGGTCTGCGCCATCCCGGTCGGCCTTATTGAGACAGAATATATTGGCAATTTCCATCAGGCCCGCTTTCATAGCCTGGATCACATCTCCCGATTCAGGCACTATAGTAACCACGGTCGTATCGGCGGCATCGATAATATCCAGTTCCACCTGCCCTACGCCAACCGTTTCGATCAGAATAAAGTCAAATCCAAAGGCATCATAAACTGTGCAGACATCCTTGGTAGCCTGGGCCAGTCCGCCGGTTGAACCGCGCGTGGCCATGCTGCGGATAAACACGGACTCATTGCCCGACAACCCCTGCATACGAATCCGGTCACCCAGAAAAGCTCCCCCGGTAAAAGGTGAAGTCGGATCGACAGCAATAATGCCGACGCTCTTTTCATCATTTACAAGGATTTCCGTAAGGGAGTCGACCAGAGTACTTTTGCCGGCCCCGGGCGGGCCGGTCAGGCCGATACGATAGGCATTGCCTGTGCGTGAAAACAGGCGGGACAACACTTCGCGGTAATTGTCCTGCCTGTTTTCTATATAACTAATAACCTTTGAAAGGGCGCGCCTGTCGCCACTTTCAAACTTCTCCAGGATCGACATCTAATATCTCAGGTCCTTGACTCTCAATTGCATCCGTGACTGATCGCCAAAATGGTTCATCTCGGCCACATAGACCAGATCAAGCGCTACCGATCTCAATGCCAGCGTCTGTGCGTGGTCTCCGAAGCCGAATCCGATCACATCGAAAACCTTCTCGCCCTTCTTGACTTTCATTTTGAGATGGTTCTTGCCGACCACATGCGGCGTTCCGACTGTCTCCAAATTCCGTGTCAAAAAGATCGGACGCATATTGGCCGGGCCGAAAGGTGAAAACATATCGATCGTATCAATGAATTTTTCATCGATCTCATCCAGATCGATCTCGGCATCGATATGCAGCTTGGGTGTCAGCTCCTCGTTGGTAAGAACCTCCGTGGCCACCTTCTTGAAACGTCTTGAGAATTGCTCGATATTTCCGGGCTTGATGGTCAGTCCCGCGGCATATTTATGGCCGCCGAAACGAAGCAGATCACCGGAACAGCTCTTGAGCGCATCGTAGATATGGAAATTCGGTATCGAACGAGCCGAACCCTTGCCTTCATCACCATCAACAGCGATAAGGATTGTCGGCAGGTAGAATTTCTCAACCAGACGGGAGGCTACGATGCCGATCACGCCCTGATGCCAGCCTTTCGACGACAATACAATAGCCCTTTCATTGTCCAGGTCAACCTTGGTGTCGATCATTGCCAGGGCCTCATTCAGGGTCTTTTCATCGATCGATTTGCGCCGACGGTTCTCCTCTTCCAGGAACTTGGCGATTTTCGAAGCCGCGGCTTCATCGCGCGTGGTCAGAAGCTTGATTGCCTTTTCAGCATTGCCCAGACGCCCGATAGCGTTGATACGCGGTGCCAGAACATAGACCACCTGTCCGGTTGAAATCTCCTTGCCCAGGAGACCTGAAACAAATGTCAGCGATTTCAGGCCCGGTTTTGTCGTACGAACGATTTGCCTGATCCCGAATTTGGTCAGGATACGGTTCTCATCGCGCAGTGGTACGATATCCGCCGAGGTACCCAGGGCCACCAGGTCGAGGTGTTCCTCCAGTTCACTTTCCGGCTGGCCGAGCCGACGATAAAGCGCCTGCGCGACCTTGAATGATACCCCTACTCCGGCCAGCTCATGACCGCCTTCCTCTTCGGGACGAACTTTGGGATTAATTATGGCCACCGCTTTGGGGAGTTCCGGGCCCGGTTCATGATGATCGGTTACGATAATATCGATGCCCAGTTCACGGGCTCGCTCGACTTCCTCCACCGCGGTTACGCCTGTGTCGACCGAGATTATAAGATTTACGCCCTGACGGACAGCCTCGGCCAGGCCATCCTCGGATATGCCATATCCTTCCACGAGGCGATTGGGCAGGTAATAGCTTATCTGTGCTCCCAGCTTATTCAGTACCAGGAACATCAATGCCGCCGCAGTGATACCGTCAACATCGTAATCGCCGTAAACCATCATACGCTCGTTATTGCGCAGGGCCTCGACAATTCGCTCCACGCCCTTTTCCATGTCGGGCAACAGAAACGGATCTTTCAGGTCGGTAAAGGCCGGATTGATAAATCTCTCGACCTTTTCGGCCGTGTTAAGACCGCGGTTAATCAGGATTTTTACGATATTTCCGGGAAGATCAAGCTTACGGGACAGATCATCGACCAGATGAAAATCCGGTTCGGGTGCTACCTGCCATACCGGTTGTATATGTTTAGTAATAGTCATCAAATTAAAAAAACGGCCAAAGCAGGCAATAAGCCGAGTCCTGTAATTCCCACTTTACCCGAAATCATCCTGCAATAAAGCAGAGCAAATTCGGGTAAATCGGGTAAAGCAGAAACAGCGATCATCCATCTGGGGGAAAAATCACTTTTTCCCGCAAGCGGCCCACCCGCAGGTCAAACGGTGCAGACAACACCTTCCTGCCTACATGGCCTTGCTCCGAGCGGGGTTTGCCAGCCGCGCATGTTACCATCCGCGCTGGTGGTCTCTTACACCACCTTTTCACCTTTACCACAGCCACTCCCGTGGGAATGACTATGGAAGTCTTTTTTCTGCGGCACTTTCCGTCGGATCACTCCGCCCTCTGTTTCAGAGGCGCCCAGTCTTTTGGAGCTCGGACTTTCCTCACCCATCGGGTGCGATCGCCTTGCCTACTTCGGCCAAATAATATATTTAAAAAGCACTACAACTTATTGCTCTCGATACAAACTGCTCACCTTAATGGTCAGCATCTTATATTAATACAATTAAATAAAAAATCCACAAAAAAAGGCAATTTAATTCATCTTACACAAGCAAACGCCCTTACACACTGCCCCTCATCATATTATACAAATACCATAAACACCTAGTTTAACATGAAATTCGATTTTTTATTCGTACTATATTGGCGCACAGACTCCACTTGTTTCATCAAAAAAGGAGAAGGCCGATTGACCTTCCCCTTGATATAAGCGATTGCACCAAACATATTCAGCATCAAACCTTGAATTTGGCCACGATATTCTTCAGGCCCTCCGCCTGGGCGCTCAGTTCCTCGGCCGCGGCGGCCGATTGCTCGGCGCCGTTGGCAGTTTCCTTGGTAACCGACAGGATACCGTCGATTGACCTTGAAATCTGTTCCGAGGCTGCCGACTGCTCTTCGCTGGCGGCGGCTATCTGCTGAATCATTTCCATCACAGTCTGGGACATGCTGACAATCTCGGACAGGCTGGTGCCAGCCTTATCGGCCAGATCACGGCCCTTGTCGACCTGTTCAATTCCGGATTCCATCGAACTGACAGCTTCACCGGTGCCCTGCTGTATGCCCTTGATCATATTTTCGATCTCTTTTGTGGCATTGCCTGTGCGGTCGGCCAATTTGCGCACCTCATCGGCCACAACCGCGAATCCACGTCCCTGTTCACCGGCTCGGGCCGCCTCGATTGCGGCATTGAGGGCCAGCAGATTGGTCTGATCGGCTATATCATTAATTACTCCGACAATATCGCCGATCTGCTGCGCCGCATCGGCCAGCTTGCCGATCGATTCGGAGGACTGACGCACAACATCAGAGATCTTCTGCATACCTGAAATCGTCTCAGATACCACCTGTCCACCGCTGGTGGCACGGTCGGAAGCGCCCTGCGAGGCATTATTGGCCTCACCGGCATTCTTGGCCGCCTCAACCACGCTGGCGGTCATTTCCTCGATTGCAACAGAAACCTGGCTGACACGTTCGGACTGGTCCTTGGCTCCGCGGGACATCTGCTCCGAGGAGGAGGCGATCTCGTTGGCGGCCGACACTAGCTCATTAGAGCTGTCGGTCAGCTGTACGATTATAGAGGTCAGGTTTTCAACCATGGCTTTGAATGAATGTCCGAGCACGTCATTTTCGGATTTCGGTTCAACCGAGACACGAATATCATTCTGGGCGATCTTCTCCGCAAGTTCAGCATTCTCCTGCAAATACAGGGTCATATTACGGAACGAGTCGGCCAATGTGCCGATCTCATCCTGGCGTTGTATATTCACCGTCTTGGTTACATCACCGACAGCCACAGCCTCGGCCACCTCCACAATTTCGCCGATCGGTTTGCTGATCGAACGGGCGATCATAAAGGCCGCTCCGAGTGAAAACAGCAGGAATACAACACCCAGAAACAGCAGAGCGTTACGCAATCCGTTTACAGGTGCGGTGAATTCATCCAGGTAGCTTCCTGCGGCTATCACCCAGTCCCACTGCGGGAAATAGGTGTAGGCCACAATTTTATTGCGGGCCTTGGTTTCACCCAGCTCCTTGTTGATCCAGGGATACTCAATCCAGCCGATTTCATTGGCTCCCAATGACGGGGCCCTGGCTGTCATTTCCTGGATAAAGTCGTACTTGCTGATATCGACGCCCTCTTTGGCCGGATGAATCTGCAGTACGCCTTTGGTATCGATGGCGTAGATGTATCCGGTTTCTCCGATCTGCTGGGCCAGAAGACCCTCGCGAAGCGCCTCGGATCTTTCATTGACACCGACAAGAATTGCGCCAAGAATCTCATTCTGCGGATTGCGGATCGGCCAGTAAGCGGTCACGAATCTCTTCGATCCCGCCTGCGTACGTCCCACATACGATTCGCCGCGTGTCAGCACGGCGTCATAAACTTCCTGCGAGACATAAGAGCCAAGAGCACGGTTGCCGTTTTCATCAACAACTGTGGTCTGAACACGTTTTCCGGTCGCACCTTGTTTCATTACAATGGAACAGTCCGAGCCGGTCAGCTTCTGAATCTCATCCACGAATTTGTGATTATCATTGACCACATAACGTTTGCTATCCGGATTCAGAATGATTTTGCCGTTCTCCATAACTGCTGTTCCGCCGCTGTAATCTTCAAAAAGGAGGCGGGCCAATTGCAGGTCACTCTTGACCTTGTTCTGTGAATTCTGGGCAGCCAGCTCGCAGGCATTCTTGCCCATTGACGCAAGATGGGCCAGATCTGTCTTGGCCAGTGAGACTAAGCTGCTTGATGATTTCAGGATGCTTACCAGCATGACGCCGGAAATGAGCAAAAATACGATTCCGAAAATCATCAAAATAAACTTCTGGGATAGTTTTAGTTTCATGATGCATTCTCCCCTTAGCGATGTGGGTTTATCGCACCCCCTTTGGCCATCTATAACCCTATGTTACCTTTTTTCTAATGTATCGGCACCATTATGCACTTCCTCACCAATAAAGGGGGGTATAGGGGGATATTTTATTGAATTTAGGGTGCGAATCAGATGGCCCAAAACCGCCTCATATTGCACTATTTCAAAATGGACTTTTAGACGTTTCATAACTGAACAAAGCACTATTCAGACATAAAAAAAGACCGCCTGTGAAAGACGGTCTTAAATGGTTTTACCAGCAAACGAGGACGATTATTCCTGATATTCTTCTTCCTCTTCCATCATCTCTTCCTCTTCCCATACCTCATCATCGTCCCAGTCCTCTTCGTCGTCTCCGCCCATTTCTTCCAGGAGATCCATCTTGGTCTGGAAAGTTTCCAGGTCGAGCAGGATCTTTTCCTCGCCGCCCTCATCGATCACGGTTACAAAACTGTTCATGGAGAAATTCGTTTTATAACTGATAGTTTCCAGTTTGGCAGAGAATTCATCGATGATCTGCGCGATTTTATCCACAGGATTGACATCACCGCTCATATCCTCAAATTCCATAGTCTTGGCCTTAATCCAGTCTTCAAGGCCTATGATGAAATCCAGGTCAAGCGGCAGTATCAATGAATAGTAGACCTCCGTACCCTGTCCGACACGGTCACTCTGGTCATTGATTTCATAACTGATCAACTTGCCGATCGTGGTCAGCGCGATTTTCTTGATCTGCATCGCAATCACGGCAAATTCACCCGATTCTTCACTCATCTCATCAACCACAAAGCTGTAAAAGAATGGTGAACTGGCTTTAATGAATTCACGGTCCTTTTCGGCAAGCAAAGTAAAAGCGTGCTTCAAATCACCTTCTTTAAGAATCGATGTAAAGAAATCGTCTACAGTCTGGGCCGGTTCGGCTTTGACAGGCGCGGCGGCAAGTATAAAAACCGCAAGCATTACAAAAATCAGGGCTTTTTTCATGGTATTCCTCCCCCGGAATTGATTAAACCATCTTACTTTACTAAATATTACGGATTTAACGTCCTGAAAGTTTCCAGATCTCAGAAGCCGAAACTCCCGCTGGGTGCCTGGTCAAGATCGAGCCGGATTCTGTACCGGGTACCTTCTTCGACAACCTTCACGGGAAATATATATGTTGAATAGCTTTCGACATTAAAATTTTCGGCGATGTCTCGCAGGTCCTTTTTCAATGACCAGATTATTTTGTCTCTCTGCTCTGGTGTCAGTGAATCGATCTGCATACCTCCCAGTCTCTGCTCCAGCTTGGAATATATGCCCATGCCATAGATCATCAATGCCTGATAATCAGCCGGGTAGGAGATCTCCACGCCCACCTCGGTATAACCATCCATAGCCTTACCCTTGCGCACATTGACCCTGGTCAGATGATCCACAAGGTTCAGGATTTCCGGGGCAAGCTGATCATAAACCTGCATGTATTCATTCATCAATGAATCCTGCTCCCCCTGAATGAAGGCCCGAACCTCGGGCCGGCTCATCAAAACCTGCTTATCCGATTCGCTGAGAAGCTCATAAGCCGCTTTGATATCACCATCTTCCAGAAGATGATTCAGGAAAAGCTGCACCACCCCATGCGGGCTCTTCTGTGATGGCTCGGAATCATCGCCACAGCCAATAATCAGAAAAAGGGCGGTCAACATTATTATAAGCGCTATTAGATTTTTGCTTTTCATAAATGGCTTTCCTTATTTCTGTCTGAATATATCAAATGCCGTTTGAGCCTCACGGCAGACTTTCCATTGCCCGTCTTCCTTTATAACCCTGAGCGTATCGCTGATCAGCCGCTTGGCATAATCCAGGCTGTCTCCCACATGCCGAAGTCTCTGGAAAGCATAATCATAATAGGCCCGCTTATCTTCAATCGTCAGGTCATTGTCGACATAAGTATCGAATTGCTGCTTGCCATTCTCACCAAGTGCCGCATTATAGAGCTTACGTACCAGAAGTGGCCCGGTTACATCGTATTTCAGGAAACATTCATCATCGCATTCAATCCGTTCAATCAGGCGGATATCATTGAAACCGGCCAGGACAGGAATATAATTGCGCGTGATGCTGAATTTTAACCTTGTAAGATCATCCCAGGCCGGATTTTCCTGACCGTAAAGAACATATCTCATCATCGAATCGGACCTGATCATCTCGGCATTCTTATTACAGAGGAATTCCATCGATGCCAGATAATCGCCATCCATCACAGAGTATTTCAGGAAACTGGCGGCAGCCCTTTCCGGCTCTGATGATACCGAATCGAGATAGGCCTCAAGGGAGAATTTGGGGCGGATCTGCGTTTGCTGTGATGATGTATCATCGACTATTGGTTCCTGAGTTGAACCATTGTTTTCGGCTTCCTCTTGATCACCTGAACATGAAATCAGATAAGCCAAACACAAAACAAGCAGAATAGATATGCAAATCGATCTCGAATTCATGGTTCACGTATTAGTTTATATGAACGGTGTTATTCTATATTATTCAAATATTTGCAGGCCTTGACTGTATTGAAAAGCAGCATTGCGATTGTCATCGGGCCGATACCGCCGGGGACAGGTGTTATCCATGATGCTTTCTGCGAGCACTCCTCGTAATCGGCATCTCCCACCAGACGGTAGCCCTTCTTGGCTGTTTCATCATCAATACGATTTATACCCACATCGACAACAACCGAGCCCTCTTTGATCATATCGCCCTTCAAATATTCGGGAAGTCCCATAGCACATACGACCACATCAGCCTGCAAAGTATGCTTTTTGATATCATCCGTGCCGGTATGACAGACTGTAACCGTGCCATTGGTTTCAGGCCATTTCTGCATAATCATCGCGGCCAGGGGCTTGCCGACAATATTGGAACGGCCGATTATGACCACATTTTTTTTCTTCAGTTCAATCCCGTTTCGTTTCAGAAGCTCAAGAATGCCAAATGGAGTACAGGTCAAAAACAAGGGCTGGCCGATCACTATGCGGCCCAGGTTAACCGGATGAAAGCCATCGACATCTTTTGACGGGTTTATTTTCAGGTTAAGGTCAAGCTTATCTATTTGGGAGGGCAATGGTTCCTGCACGAGGATACCATGAATATCTTTGCGTTCGTTAAGGCTTTGTATCAGATCGATCAATTCGGCATGAGTTATATCATCGGTGCGCCGGATAACTTCGGAATAGATTCCTATCTTTTCGCATTGCCTGGCTTTGCTGGAGACATAGATTTCCGAGGCGGGATTGGTCCCGATCAAAACAGCCGCCAAACCGGGTACAAAACCCTTCTCCTTTAAATTTGCGATATCAGCTTTGAGTTCAGCTTTAACTTCTTTGGCCGCTTGTTTTCCATCGAGAATCTCCGCCATCATTTCCTCCCTGAAGATAAACTCAGTTATTTCCTGATACTATCCCCTGCATAATACGTGTAACACTCACTGCCCTGCCGGTTTCATCATCAATTTCCGCCATCAGTCCGCCCACGCGCACATCGCCATCGGCGACCGAGAATTTAAGCGGTATACCGGTGATAAATCTGCCCAGGGCCAGTTTCTTGTTCATTCCCAGCACGGAATCATAGGCGCCGGTCATACCCACATCGGTGATATAGGCCGTACCCCCCGGCAGGATCTTCTCATCGGCGGTCTGCACATGAGTATGCGTACCGAATTGCAGCGAAACACGCCCGTCCAGATAATGTGCCAGGGCCTGTTTTTCCTGCACAGTTTCGGCATGAAAGTCGACTATGATGATTTTGGTTTCGCGCGAAAGCAATGTCAATTCGGCGTCGGCCACCCGGAAGGGACAATCGATACGGCTCAAAAATTCACGTCCCTCAAGATTCAAAACACCAACCTTGCGGCCATCATCGAGCGTAAACACAGTCGATCCCCTGCCCGGCAGACCCATGGGATAATTGGCCGGTCGAAGCAGGTACTGGGCGCGATCCAGGAACGGCCGTGAATCCTGGCGATCCCAAATATGATTGCCCGAGGTCTGCACATGCACGCCGTAGGAACGCACCTTTTTGGATATGTTCTCGGTTACGCCAAAACCGCCGGCGGCATTTTCCACATTGGCGATAACAAAATCTATATTGTGCTCTTCAACAAAATCGGAGGTGAACTGGGAAACCGCCCACCTCCCTTTTTTGCCGACTATGTCACCGATAATCAGGACCCTCAATCGAAACCTTTCTATTTGGCGTAATCCACCGCTCGGGTTTCACGGATCACCGTTACCTTTATCTGACCGGGATATTCCATCTCGGTCTGAATCTTTTTGGCCAGATCTCCGGCCAAAATTGTTGATTTCAAATCATCTATTTCGGCGGCTTCAACTATCACTCGAACTTCACGTCCGGCCTGAATAGCAAATGCTTTGGAGACACCCTTAAACGAGTCAGCAAGTTCCTCGAGTTTCTGCAGACGCTTTATATAGGCCTCCAGGGGTTCGCGACGGGCGCCCGGACGGGCACCTGAGATGGCATCAGAAGCCTGAACCATGACCGCATAGGGTGTATTCATGGGCACGTCGCCGTGATGCGACATGCAGGCGTTGATGACTGCCTCACTCTCATTATACTTGCCAAGGAACGCGCCACCTATCTGGGTGTGAGTACCCTCGGTTTCACGGTCAATGGCTTTGCCTATATCATGCAAAAGTCCCGCTCGCTTGGCCAGCTGCGGATCCAGCCCTATCTCGGCCGCCATAATGCCGCACAGAAGGGCAACTTCCTTGCAGTGCTGGAGCACATTCTGCCCATATGAAGTACGGTATTTTAGCTTGCCCAAGAGGTTGATCACATCCGAATGCAAATCATGAATACCCAGCTCGAAACAGACCTGGTCACCAGCCTCGCGGATCATCAATTCCATCTCCTTGGTACAGCGCTCAATTACTTCCTCGATCCGGGCCGGATGAATTCGGCCATCGGAGACCAGGCGTTCCAGCGCCATACGGGCGATTTCACGGCGAATCGGGTCATAGCCCGATAAAATTACCGCCTCAGGAGTGTCATCGACAATCACATCGATACCCGTAGCGGTTTCGAATGAACGGATATTGCGCCCCTCGCGGCCGATAATACGGCCCTTCATTTCATCATTCGGCAATGACACCACAGATACGGTGCTTTCCACCGTATGATCCGCGGCACAACGATAAATGGCCTGGGTGATAATCTCCCGGGCTTCCTTTTCGGCGTTTCTTTCCGCCTGTTCCTTGATTTCCTTGATCATCGCCGCCGCCTCGATTTTGGCCTGGCCCTCGAGATTTTCCATCAGGAGTTTTTTGGCCTCCTCGGAGGTCATGCCGGCGATTTTTTCGAGCTGCTTGTTCTGCTCGAAGATTAGCCCCTCTAATTCTTTTTCGCGGATATCGATGCCCTTTTCGCGATGAGCCAGGTTTCTTTCCAGGTTGCCGGTTTCCCGCTCTTTCTTGTTTAAGATATCGACTTTGCGGTCAAGGTTGGATTCCTTGTCCACCAGCCGTTTCTCAAGACGGTTCAGCTCACCTCGTTTGGACTGTATGTCCCTTTCCAGGTTAACCTTAGCCTTATAAACCTCATCTTTCGCTTCAAGCAGGGCTTCCTTTTTCTTTATCTCTGCTTCCTTTTTCGCATCCTCGACAATGTCCCTGGCCACATCTTTGGCCTTGGCAATCGTATCTCCACCCACCTTCCTTAAAATAAAGTAGGTGATCAATGATGCGACTAAGGCAGAGGCTGCTACCAATATGATATATATAATAAGTGAATCCATAAAACCTCCACCCGTAGGTGATATATATGTAAAGGGAGGCTGTCAGAAAAACGGGGAAAGAAGAAAGATATCAGGAAGATTTTTCAGTTTCGGCTGTCTCAGACTCCAGTAATTCCAATAGAGACTGAGTTTTGCCCTCCAGTTTCGAGTACTCTTCTTCCTTTGCCTTAAGTTCGAAGAGATCGCTGGCAATATTCAATGCGGTTAACACGGATATATCCTTGGGGGATTTAATGTAGCTTTTTTCGGCTACCTCCCGCATTTTTTTATCCACATATGCCGCAATTTTCTTGATATACTCAACATCCGCATCGCCACGGATGGGGTATTCCTCGCCGTAAATTGTTACCTTAACTGAATTTTTATCCGTCATCTTTTTATCAAAAGCTATACCGTTTCCCGCAACCCACCATTTTTTACCAAAATATTAGGATTATGTTTTAAGAAGTCAAGATAATAATCTCAGGCCAACTCAGCCTCAACCTCTTCCAGTTTCCCCAGAAGCTGAGATATTTTGTCCTGAACCTTGCCTTCTTTATCCTTTATTCCGGATTGCAGTTCCTGATTCTCATCACGAAGCTGCTCGATTTTCAACTGGCTGGTCTTGAGTTCCTTCTCCAGCCCTTCATTCTTTTTCATTAAATCTTTATTGATCGTCTCAAGTTCCTTGACTCTGGCCAGAATCTGGCTGATTTTTCCTTCCAATTTTTCGAGAGTATCCAATGTTCTCCCCCGTCCGTCATTTTCTTAACTTAGCGTCGAATTTATTTATAACTGTATTTACTATATTATCAAAAACCGGTTCAACCTCTTCATCGGTCAATGTTTTCTCATCGGATCTGAATTCCATATTAAAGGCCAGCGACTTTTTGCCGCTCTCAATCTGTTTACCGTTATAAACATCGAACAATTCGGCCTTGACGAGTATCGAATCGCCCGAGCTGTAAATAGTCTCGAGCAGATCTCTGCTGTATACCCCCTCATCTACTATTACGGCAATATCGCGCCATACCGAGGGGAATTTGGGTAAACTTTTATAAACTATTTCCGGGCTGTAAAGCGGAATCAGGACATCCACATCCAGTTCCATATAATATACCGGAGTTTCTATATCGTAAATCTGGCAGGCCTGATCTGACACCTGCCCGGCATAGCCAATGATTTTATCGCCGATTTTCACGTCGAATGACATGCGTGAATTCAAAAACGGATATTCTTTTCTTTCAAATACCGGATCGCCCAGACGAAGATTTCCGCAGAAATCCTCAGCGACACCCTTCAAATCGAAGAAATCATAGTCCTGGGGCTGCTCGGCCCAGTTGCGAATATCCGGCCGCCCACAGACCACTATTCCAAGCCGCTGGCCTTCACTATGGCCATCCTGCTGTTTAACCGCAACATTACCAAGCTCAAAAAGCTTAATATCCTGTTGCCTGCGGTTCAGGTTTCGGGATACAACCTGCAGGAAGCTGAGGAGCAGGCTGGGACGAACCACTGCAAGGTCGGCCGAGAGCGGATTCAGAAGCTCTACAAACTCATCCGCAATACCGGCTTTTGCCGCCTTATCAGGATCGATCAAATTTATGGTCAAGATTTCATAGATTCCCTGACGGGTCATATTTTCCCGTATTTTATCCAGGACCACATCCTCCTGGCGGCGTTCAGTCAGAAGCTGACCGCCGGCGCGCATAGAGGTGCCAATTCGGTCATAGCCGTAGATACGCGCAATCTCCTCGATCAGGTCGACCTCACGGGTGCAGTCGGGACGGAAAGTCGGCACAGTAACGGCGATAGTCTTGCCCGTTTGCACGCCGAATTCCAGCGAATTGAGGATATCTATCATGGTCGGGGCGGTGATATCTGTGGCCAGCAATTGATTGACCTTTGTCGGCCGCAGTTCGATTTCAATCGGCTCTATCGGATCGGGATAATTATCCACGCGCCCGGAATAAATTTTCCCGGCGGCCAGTTCGCCCATCAGAAAGGCCGCATAATCGCATGCCTCGCCGACTATATTGGGATCAGAGCCCTTTTCGAATCGTACCGAGGATTCGGTTTGCATGCCCAGGCGTTTGCGGGTAGTGCATATATTCGAGGGATTGAAATAGGCGCTCTCAAGCAACACCTTCCTGGTACTCTCGTTCACCTCTGTATTCAGGCCGCCCATTATCCCGCCCAGGGCAACAGGTTTGGTTGAGTCTGTAATCAGGATATCGCCCGGCTGTAAAGCATGTTCCTCTTCATCGAGTGTGACGAATTTTTCATTTTTCTCGGCCGACCTGACAAGTATCTGCGGTAAATCGAAAAGCTCAAAATCGAATGCATGCAAAGGCTGGCCGTAGAGCATCAATACCAGATTTGTTATATCAACTACATTGCTGATCGGCCTGATACCGGCCGATACCAGCTTGCGCTTGAGCCAGAACGGTGATGGTCCCACCCGCAGATGTTCTATCACCCTGGCGGAATACCGCGGGCAACCCTCTTTGTCGTCGATTTCGATCTTAATTTCTTCTGACGCTTCTTTCTCGATTTCCGCCAGCTCGAATTCGGGGCGCTTCATGATTGTCCCGGCCAATGCCGCAATCTCACGGGCGACGCCGATAACCGACATGCAATCGGGACGATTTGGAGTCAGTTCCAATTCTATCAAGGGCTCATCCAGTTCCAGCTTCTCCCAGAGATCGGAACCGGTCTTAAGCCCCGCATCGAGTTCCATGATAATCGAGCCGTCATCGGAAAGCCCCAGTTCCTTTTCACTGCAAAGCATGCCCTCGGATTTTATATCGTACTTTTCCTGGGGTTCTATGGTCATGCCGTTGGGAAGAGTTGCGCCGATTGTGGCAAAAGGTGACTTCAGCCCAACAGAGACATTGGGCGCGCCGCAAACTGTGGTCACGGTTTTGAGGCCGATATCGACACGGCACTTGAACAGGTTGTCGGAATCCTCCAATGGCTCGGCCTTGATAATCTTGCCGACCACAACGCCGCTGAATTCATCAAAGACCTTATGAGTCGCCTCGCAGGCCACCCCGGCCATTGTCAGGCGTTCACAAAGCTCCTCGGCATCCCATTCAAAATCGACTAACTCCCTAAGCCACCTGTAGCCAATCTGCATCTAAAACTGCTCCAAAAATCTAATGTCATTTTCAAAAAAGATACGGATATCATCTATACCGTATTTCAAAAGACAGATTCGTTCGATTCCTATGCCAAAGGCATAACCGCTGTACTGCTCGGTATCATAACCGACATATTCGAACACGGCCGGATCGATCATGCCGCATCCCAGTATCTCCAGCCATCCCGACTTCTTGCATAGCGCACAGCCTTTGCCCTTGCAGAGGAAGCAGGATATATCGACCTCCGCCGATGGTTCGGTAAACGGGAAAAAGCTGGGCCGGAATTTTAGCTTCACATCCGATCCGAAAAAGCTCCTGGCAAATGCCACCAGTACACCCTTCAAATCCGCAAAGGTCACATCCTCGTCAACGAAGAAACCGTCGATCTGATGAAACATGGCATGTGAGCGGACACTTATCGCCTCATTGCGGAAACATCTCCCGGGCGCAATAAACCGTGCCGGCGGTTTCATCTGTTCCAGTGTACGAATCTGCACCGGCGTGGTATGCGTCCGCAGCACCCGGTCGCCGGATATATAGAATGTATCCTGCATATCCCGGGCGGGATGATCCTTGGGCATATTCAGGGCCTGGAAATTGTAGTAGTCGGTTTCGATTTCCGGACCGGTCTCGATCGAGAAACCCATACCGTAGAAGATATCCGAAATCTCCTGAATGGTCGCGCTAACCGGATGAATCCTGCCGATCCGCCGACGCTTACCGGGCAGAGTGTAGTCGAATTTGTCGCTTTTTTTATCAGGCTTTTCGAAGCTCAGCATCAGCTCATCAAGGCGCGACTGAAATTCCTGCTTGGCCTGGTTGGCCATCCGGCCGATCTCTTTTTTCTGCTCGACCGAGAGGTCTTTCAATCCCTTGAGAATCTGATTAAAACGGCTCTTGCGGCCCAGATATTTTATCTTGATTTCTTCTAAATCAGCGTTATCCCTGACCCTGCTTACGGCTGAGTCGAAGCTATCCTTAATCTCCTGAATCTGGTCTTTTAAATCCATGTTGCATTAATTCATATTCTGCCTAACCATACTGATCAGATATTCGAATGTCGTCGGATCTTTGGCGGCGATATTCGAGAGCATCTTACGGTTAAGCATAATTCCCTCATTTTTTAGACCGGCCATGAACTGGCTGTAGCGCATGTCGCTGTTTCTGCATGCGATCGATATGCGGGTGATCCACAGCCTGCGAAAATCGCGCTTGCGATTGCGCCGGTCACGATAGGCATAATTCAGTCCCTTGCGGACCGTTTCCATTGCAGTGCGGTATAACTTGCTTCTTCCGCCGTAATTGCCCTTGGCCTGCTTCATTATTTTCTTTTTGCGGCGCCGGGCAGCCACATTGTTCTGTGTACGTGGCATTTCTAAACCTCCTGCATTTCCTGCTGGGTTGCGTTACGATTAGAGGTACGGTATCAGACGCTTGACGCGTTTCTTGTCGGCATCGGAGACAAGAGTGCTCTTGCGCAGATTGCGCTTGCGCTTGGGAGTCTTCTTCGAGAGAAGATGTCCGGCCAGGCTCTTGTTCCTTTTGATCTTTCCGGTACCCGTTTTTCTCAGTCTTTTTCTGGCACTTCGATTTGTTTTCATCTTTGGCATATAAGACTCACTCTATTATGATTTAGGCATTACTATCATTATCAGGCTGCGCCCTTCCATCTTGGCCTTCTGCTCAACCACGGCCACATCCTGGAGATCTTCCTGCAGACGTTCCATGATCTTTTTTCCGAATTCAATATGGGCCATCTCGCGGCCTCGAAATTCCACATACAGCTTGACCTTAAAGCCCTGCAAAAGGAAATCGCGCACATGCTTGGTTTTGAACCCGTAGTCATGTTCCTCTATCTTGGGACGATAACGCATCTCCTTGAGCTGCACGGTATGCTGCTTCTTTTTAGCCTGCTTGGCCTTTTTGGCCTGCTCGTACTTGTATTTTCCGAAATCGAGAATCCTGCAAACAGGCGGCTTGGCATTGGGTGAAACTTCCACCAGATCAAGCCCCTTTTCGTAGGCCCTCTCCACAGCATCCCGGGTCTGCATAATGCCGATCTGGGCGCCGTCCTCGTCGATCACACGCACCTGTGGCGCACGAATCTTGTTATTTACTGCAATAAAATCTTTCTTTCCCGTCTTCTTCCTCGGTCCTTTCATTAACCCTACTTTTTCATCCCTGTTGATTTTGATTCAATTTCCTCAACCAGAATCTTCAGGGCATCCTCGGGATCCATGGTACCCATATCAACCTGGCCATAGTGACGTACCGCCACTTTGTTCTGATCGACCTCCTTCTGACCGATTACGAACATATACGGCGTCTTCTGAGTTTCCGCTTCCCTGATCTTGTAGCCGATTTTTTCGGAACGAAGGTCGAGCTCATAACGGATATTATGCTGGCCCAGAAGCTCGCCCAGCTTACGGGCATAATCATTCTGGTTATCCGTAATCGTCAAAACCTTAGCCTGCACCGGCGCCAGCCAGAGCGGAAATGCACCGCCATAATTTTCAATCAGCACACCGAAAAAGCGCTCTATGGAACCGAGAATCGCACGGTGCACCATAAAGGGCCGTTTCTGCTGATTATCTTTGTCAATATAATAAATATCAAAGCGATCGGGTAGATTAAAATCAAATTGTATTGTCGAACATTGCCACATGCGGCCGATCGTATCCTTGATTTTGATATCGATCTTGGGACCGTAAAAAGCGCCGCCGCCCTCATCGATCTCGAATTCGAACTGACGCTCCTCAAGCGCTTCGCGCAAAGCCTTCTCGGCCATATCCCATCTCTCATTCTCACCCACGTATTTTTCGGGGCGGGTTGAAAGATAAATCTTGTATTCCTCGAATCCGAAAGTCTTCAAGAACATGATCGAGAGATCGAGAACCTCCAGAATCTGACCCTGAACCTGTTCCGGGGTACAGAATATATGGGCATCATCCATGGTAAATCCGCGCACACGCAGGAGCCCGTGCAACACGCCCGAACGCTCATAACGGTAATCGGTACCCAGCTCGGCGTATTTCATCGGCAGGTCGCGATAAGAACGAATCTGGCTGCGGTAAATCTCTATATGGAAGGGGCAGTTCATCGGCTTGATCTGATACTGGTCACCCTCAACCTCATTGGGCTGAAACATATTTTCGGTATAGAAATCCGTATGGCCGGAAATCTGCCACAGTTTCAGACGGGCCATATGGGGAGTATAGATCAATTGATAACCGCTTTTAACATGCTCGTCTTTCCAGAAATTCTCGATGGTATTGCGGATCACAGCGCCTTTGGGATGCCAGAGTACCAGGCCGGGGCCGATATTCTCGTTGATCGAAAACAGGTCCAATTCGCGGCCGAGCTTGCGATGATCGCGCTTTTTAGCCTCCTCCAGCATGGTCAGGTATTCATCGAGGCTCTTCTTGTTCGGAAAGCTTATGCCATAAATACGCTGCAACATGGTATTGCGCTCATCACCGCGCCAGTATGCGCCGGAACTCGACAATAGCTTAAAGGCTTTGACATAGCCGGTAGACGGCAGATGAGGCCCACGGCACAGATCCATGAATTTATCATGCTTATAAAATTTTACCTTATTGTCCTCAATCTCGTCCAGAATTTCCTGCTTATAGGTCTCGCCCAGCTTTTTGTAATGCTCCCTGGCCTCTTCTGTGGACATGACCTCGCAGCTGAATGGATGATCCGCCTTAACGATTTCGGCCATACGTTTCTCGATCTTTTCCAGCTCCTCATCGGAAAATGGCTTTTTCACCTCGAAATCATAATACCAGCCATCCTCGATAGCAGGACCGATCGCCAGCTTGGTGCCGGGAAACAGGTCGGTCACAGCCTGGGCCATGATATGTGAGCTGGAATGCCAGAACACCTCGCGCCCATCGGCATCATCGAAGGTCAGAAGCTTCAGGCGCGTATCCTCCTGCAAGGGCTCCTGTAAACCTATTGTCGAGCCATTGGTTTTGGCCGCCACAACTTTCTTGGCCAGGCCGACCGAGATATCTTTGGCGATCTCACGCGGCGTAATACCCTGATTATATTCCCTCAGGGAACCATCGGGAAATTCAATTTTTATCTGACTCATAAATATCCTGTATAACTAAAAAAACCCGCGAGGGGTTCAAATGGTGGGCGATACTGGAATCGAACCAGTGACCTCTTGCATGTCAAGCAAGCACTCTAACCAACTGAGCTAATCGCCCATACCTCTATACTAAGCCTGTTAATTTAAAATAGCTTCATGTTTTGTCAAGCAAAAAGGAATCCTAAATCTCCTTTTAACGCGATTAGATCCGACCACAATGCTGATCGGCTAAAGTGATAGACACGTTATATTTAACACAATCGGATGATTGCGGTTCGAAATTTATGCCTGATGATTGTAATTTAACGTACACGGCTTGTTTAGAGGCCCTTGGCGATCTCCAGGAAAACCTCGGATTTGGCGTATTCTTCGATCAGCGGGGCACGTAATTCGCAGAACTTTTCATGATTCAGTTTGAGGCTGTCGAGGACCCGGCAGTCCTTTTCGGAGAGTTCTACCTCTTCTTCCTCAATATCACGAAATGCATGATGAGACAACAGGTTAGCGGCATATACAAGTGGAGACAGAGAATCCTCGAACTCCGAATCCTCGGGATCGTGATGAAACGCGATAGCATCCTGAAGCGCGCCCGGGAGGTTCCATTTGGTCGACAATTCAGCGCCCACCTGGGCATGATTGTATCCCAGCAGTTCGCTTTCCATCTCATACTGGGAGCGGTCGGATTTTTCAAGTTCGGCCTGAATCTTTTCCCAGTCCTCTGATATATAAACGATCATCACAAGTTTGCCGATATCATGCAGCATACCAGCGGAAAAAACCCTATCCGCATCAGTCATCCAGTCGGTTGAGATACGACGCATAAGCATTCGACAGGCGGAACCCACCGCCAGCGAGTGACGCCAGAATTCCTCCTGGAACTGAGCCATCTCTTTTTTGAGCTTGAAGGCATCGAAAACCGAGGTCGACAGGACCAGTGATTTTATGGCTTCCATGCCGATTGTAATAACAGCCTGTTTTACGGATGTTATTTCATTTCTTACGCCATAAAATGCAGAGTTCGACAGGCGCAGGATTTTGGCACTGATGGCCGGATCCTCGGAGATAATCGAGGCAATCTGATAGGCGGAGGCATTGGGATTGGAAATCGAATCATTGATACGCGAATAAACAACCGGCGGGGTGGGCAGATTATCTATTCCGGCAATGAGACGGCTTACCCTTGATTCCTGCAGCACACTCATTGATTTTTAACTTCTCCCTTACAGTCCGAACTGTTCGATCAGACGATCCACTATCTGGTCGACCACCTCGGGATCCTCGTAGCGGCCCGAGGCGACGAATTCACGGGCTTCGGCAACTTTATCGCTGCGTACAGCGCTGTGATTTTCGGCAGGCACCTTTGTCCTGATTTCCACTTCGTCTGCCCGACTATGATTTCTTTCATTCCCCGGCATTTTTTTCTCCCGGCCGGCAAATTCGGCATAGTAATGAGATGCTGAAATCGCGTTTTTGTCAATTTTCATAGTCTCAATCTCCTCAGCCGCGAAATACGGCGGAGTATTGAATTTAATTATATTATCGGACGGTTTGGCCGATTATGTTAATCCACTCCATGGATAAATCGGCCCTGCGAAGTGCTATTTTTGATCATTCCCTCTACCAGCTCTATCAGCTGGTTCCATCGATCATGTGCGAGCGGGCTCCCTCGTTTTTCTTGTAGGCCATCAGATTGTACATCTTCTTGACCTGTTCCAGCTCTTCACGAATACGATGGCGCTTGTTCTCGGCGAATTCCTCGTTTTCTTTCAAAATCGCCAGGTTCTTTTTGATTAAGGTGGCGATTGACGTTACCAGCTTCTTGACCTCGGGCGAGGTCGCCGCCAGGTTGAAAATCTTCCGATTGGCGCTTCTCAACTGGGCGATCTTCTCCTCGGAACTGGCGATGCGTTTTTCCGCCTTTTCGATCTCATCATAGAGCTCGAGGAGTTTCTGGTCACGCTCGTAACGCAGATGATCCTTTTGTTTGTCAATTAACAGGTAGAGCGACTGATAAAAGGAATATTCCTGTCTCAGAAGCTCAAGAAGCTTTTCCTCCAATTCAACTACCTGACTGTATTCCATTATCACACCTTTGCTGAAACGATAGTTTGATTTCCTGAAGGCATAACTTTGACCTTACCCATGGTACCTTTGCCGACCTGGTCCGGGTTGATCTCCTGCCAGCCTTCCTTCAGGTTCTTTAATATATCCATCAGATCGCTAATTATCTGATCGTTCTTGGTTGAGTTCAGAATATACAACTGTCCGATTATAAAAGTGTACAATGCGCCCAGGCGTTCCGCTATCTCCCCGCCCTGCTCGAAATTGAGAGTCGAATAGAGATGGTAGATGATACGATGAACCCTCTCAACAGCATCGGAGAATTCCGCGGGCTTGTCATCTTCAATACATTTGCGTGCATTATTCAAGAACTTGATTGCCCCCGAATATAAGAGAACAATAAGATCTTTCTGGCTCATCCCTGATACCTGATTTTTCTGGTAGCTTGAAAGTGCCTGATTCATAGTTGTCTTCCTTTAATCGTTTAGTCCTCCTATTTTCCAGTTCCTGTTGACCGCGGCAAGATTTGATTCCAGGAACTGCCCGGTCGAATTCCACTGCGCCAGAGATTCCTCCAGTGCCAGGTATTGTTTGCGCAGCGAGGCCTCGCGAATTTTGAGCCGCTCCTCTTCCCTCTCGATGCTGCTATCGATATTATCGACCTGCAACTGAAGAGCACGTGAACGGTTGTCAAGAACTCCCTCGCCTGTCGCGGTATACAGGTCCAGAAGATCATCCATGCGCGTGGCGAATCCCTCGATTACATTTATGACAGCCTGATTGTTTCCACTTTGAATGTCATCGCTGGTCAGCTCAACCAGAAGCGAAAGCCCTTCGGCGTCAGCGGCATCCTCATCGCCGGTCAGTAACTGGCCCGTACCTTCCACCTCTTCACCATTTATAATTCCCTTGACATCTTTACCCAGCACGACCTCACCCTGGGCCAGGCCCAGATCGTTAAAGGCGCTGTTGTCGACTCCGGCCTGGATTTCCACTTTTGAAGAAGAGCCGTAGCTGGAGGACTGAATCTTCAGGTAGCCGACATCACCGACATCCTCATAGCTGACAGTAATATCTTTGCCGGCCAGCTTTTCATCCTGGTCAATCTTGGATTGAAGTTCATTGACCAGTTCATCGAAACTGTTGTAGGTTTTCTGTGTCAGAGTGATCTCATTCGACACCAGGCCATCGATTCTGAATTTGAGCTTGTAATTATCGACATTTATATTGAGCGGGGTTACAGATGGATCGGATATGGCTGTGCCCTTCAAATAGCCTCTTGTGGCGGCCTGAGTTATTTCCACATTGAAACCATCATCCGGAAATTCGGTCCTTGAACTGGAGCTCTTATAAGAGATCTTGCCGTTAGTCGATGATCCGCTGTTTGTAAAAAACTCTATCACATCATTGAGATTATCATTCAATGCCTCGCTCAGTGCCGAAGGATCTTTGGTCTGCAGCTTACCATCGGAATTATGCCTTATACCGAGCTGGGAAAGAAGTGTGATCTCGCCCTCTATGCCCTCCATCTTGGTCATCAGGGATGATCGCAGACGTGACTGCATGGTAATCAAAGTCGTATCACCGAAAAGGATACCTGATTCGCCGGTGTCCTGATTGTACTCAAACTGCTTCTCGAGTTCGGCCACGACATCATTATATGAGGCGATAAATCCATTAATCTTGGATTTTATATCTTCAATATTTACAGCAGTTTTGATTTTAACTGTCTGGCCCGCTTCAGTCAGCTTTTTCAGGTTCAGGGTTACTCCCGGAATCAGGTCCTCGACAGTATTATTCGTGGATGTAACCACGATCGGCGAACCGCCGTTATCAGAACTGCCCAGGGAGACAACCGCATCCTGGGCGGCCTGAAGAGTGGGTGCGAAAGCCTGCACCTGGAACTTATCACCGGCGGTCAAAACGCCATCGGAAAGTGATATGGTCAGGCCGTCGGCACCGTCGCTTGTCAATGCGATGCTGGTGCCTTCGGTATAATCGGACGGCACAACTATACTTCCGGAGTTTGTGCCGTCGCTCCAATTTATGGTAATTTCATCGGTGCCGATTGTCTGGGCGCCACTGCCCTGCACCGTAAATGTATAAGTCTTATTGGTATTTCCGGTATAGGATGCATCCGTGCCCAGCGATACAGATGCACTCGAACCGGAATCAAATTTAAGCACTTCGGCCGCATCAAAACTGGAATTCACGAAATCCGGGGCTGTTCCGCCGCTCAAGCCGGAGGAAACCGTGACCTCCCCTTCCGAACCGGAGGTCTTCGATGTCAGCAGCAGCCGGTATGGATTCGATTCAGAACCATCGTTGACTATCGCGGCGGTCACGCCGGCATCGGAATCATTAATGGCGTCCTTGAGACCCTCCAGCGTGGAGTTATTTTCATCCAGCGTAATATCCACTGTGCTGCCGGATCCGACCTGGATCGAAAATGACCCTGTACCCAGGGATGACGACTTGGATTCAAAACCCTGCGAGGCCACCTGGTGGCTGGAGGCCAGTTGCTGGATGGCTATGCTGTATTCGCCGGCCGAAATCGGGCCGCTTATAACGGCACTTAAGTAATCTTCATCGGAGACTGTTGCTTTGGCAGAATTGAACGCCGCAGTGTTTTTAAGCTGGGCGGCCTTGGTCTTGAATGCCATGACCTTGGCATTTATCGAGCCAAGTACCGACATCTGCTTGGTCTTTACGAGCTTCTGGGCCTCCATACGTTTGACCGTAATGCGCTCGTATTCCATGATGCTTCTGATAATCTCAGATGTATTGAGATTCGACATCAATCCGTCAATTTGTCCGCCAGCCATAAACTTGTCTCCTTAAATGAGAATGTTAACGATCCTTAGCCATTCTGATCGTATATCATTCCCAGTAATTCTTTGATATGTCCTTTAATTCTCAAAACACTTTCAGGCGGTATCTGCCTGATAACTCTATCTGACGGCTTTTCGATTACTCTCACGACAATATCTTCGGTTTCTTCATCGACATAATAGTCGAGTGCGATATTGCGCGTCCTTATTGCTTCATTGATATCCCTGAGTGCCTCATGGAGCTCCTCAAGGCCCTTATCCTTCTCCTGTTCATCTCCCATTGATGCTCTGGCATCAGCGACTCTTCCAATCGGGGAAAGGGACACTTCACTGTGTGGTGAATCTTCGCCGGCCGGGCGAAGACTGATAGTCGGAAGCAAAGGCTTTTGAGCTTCAGCTATTGTTTTAACCTGTTTAACTTCCATTCTCATCACCTCGATTTAGAGGTCCCGGAGCCCCGTTTGAGGGCCCCGGAACTTTATTGTCCTACTATTGGAAGAGTGACAGTACCACCTGCGGTACCTGGTTGCCCTGAGCAAGCATGGAAGTACCGGCCTGCATCAGAATCTGATGTCTGACGAATGTCGACATCTCTCTGGCCATATCAGTGTCACGGATGGATGACTCTGAAGCGGTCAGGTTCTGGGCGGCAATTCTCAGGTTGGTCAGGTTGGATTCCAGAGAGTTTTTCTGGAAACTACCAAGAGAACCACGTGTGGTGCTGACTTCATCAATGGCAGCATCAATAACTGCCTGGGCATCCTGAGCACCCTGGGCAGTCTGTACATCGATACCGGCCAGGCTGGTGAACAAATTGTTTACCAGGTTCTTGCCGAGAGCCGAGGCAGCCATGTTGCGGATAGCAACGGTAGCTGTCTGGCCGACCGAACCACCGATCTGGAAGACCAGTGACTGGTCAACGTTTGAGACCGTCTCAGTGCCGCCGGTCGAGATCAGGCTGTAATTAACCTTGACCCATTCATCGCGGCTGGCATTCCAGACTATGGCATCTTCACCTGCGGTAACCGAGGTGGCCGGTCCGGCATCCAGACGAACATCAAACTGCGTGGCGGAAACGTCGAGCAGCAGGTTACCCAAATCAACGCCGCCTGTCTTGGTTGTGCCGATAGTTACATCGACAGAACCTCTACCCTGCGCCGCAGTATAAGCGGAGGACTTATTGTACAGGGTGACATTCTGGGTTGAATTGTAGTTAACCGCTGTGAGCGAGTTGGTATAATTATCGAACGATACCAGAGCATCAGTACCGGTCTTGGCAATCGAATCCGCAGTCATCTCAAGCACCTGCTCGGCATTCTCTGTCGAGGAACCAAGTGACAGGAACTGAATGTAATAATCAGAACCATGGTCATTGGTGTAGAACTTGAGCTGATTGGTACCGTACGAGGAAACGTCAATATTACCGACGTTGGCATCGATTGTACCAAAGGCGGATGAGGCCTGCAAACCGGTCTGAATGGCTGCGGCCAGTGTATCGATGTCATTGTAGGTGGCTGCACCAATTGACATGGTAGCGGTAACACCATCCTTAGCGGCAGTTTTGATCTTGAACTGCAGCTGGTTGGAGCTGACACCGCGAACTTCACGGGCAGCGCCCATCGAGAAGTTGGCGGAGCCAATACCGGATGTATCCAGGCTGGCAAAACGGACTGAATACTGAGCGCCCTTGTTGGCGGCCTGGAAGACCAGATCGCCGGCGGCGTTCAAGGTGGCATTGACCTTACCCTGCAGGAACGAGTTGGCATCGATAGCAGCCTGCCACTTGGCGGCCTGGGCTGAAGCCGTATCACCCGAAGCGAGTGAGGCGGTCAGAACCTGGCTACCGGTAACAGCTTCACCATTCTCCTGATAGTTCAGGGTGATCTTGTAATCGCCGGCCGCGGTGGCACGGGCAATCGTGGTGATGGCTGCCGAGGAACCGACGGAAGCTTCCGAACCGGCGGCTGCAAAAGTAATACCATTCTCCCAGGCATCCTTAACGGATATCTGTTCTGAATACTTTTCCGCACCGGCCGAGGCCTGGATCACGTCGATATTGTGGATACCATCGCTCACGTTATACGGAGTTCCGGTACCATTAAGAGAAATTCCCAGGGATGTGGTATTCAATGTTGCAGTCGAATCAGCTGTCTTGGTGGCTGAAATCGAATGCGTACCTGTCTTCAAACCGCTCTGCGCGATTGTAATACCGGCTGAGTTTGAAGAGGTAATGGTGGCCACATTGTCCTTGGTACCATCGAGAAGTTTCTTGGTACCGAACTGGGTATTGGCCGCGATTCGATCGATTGTCTGAATCGCGTTGTCAATTTCAGCCTGGTCGGCTGCCAGCTGAGCGGCATCGTTGAAACCTTCGTTGGCCGCGTGAATGGCCAGCTCTCTCATCGATACCAGCAAGCTGTTAATTTCATTCAGAGCGCCTTCAGCGGTCTGGATCATGTTAATCGATCCTTCCGAGTTCGAAATCGCGCGGTTAAGACCGGCAATCTGAGCACGGAACTGCTCTGAAATCACCAGACCCGCCGGATCATCCGAAGCCTTATTGATTCGGTAACCCGAGGAGAGCTTCTCCATCGAGCGTGACATCCAGCGTGTGGTGTTTGTTAAGTTACGGTGGGCGTCAAGCGCCACAATGTTGTGGTTAATGCGCAGTGACATGTGTAAATCCTCCTTGAAAATCCTTGTCGAACTTCCTTGCCGACAGAGTTTTGATTGTTAATTACACTAACGTCCCATGTCTACCGCATTGCATTTTCATCCAGATCGACTGAAGTTTAATGGCCGCAGCCGGCAGCCATAAATTCATCGGTTCCCTTCGTAACACCTCCTTCTTCGAACCGCTTTCCTGTTTATTGCCTTTATAAGCATACTATAACTTCTTGGTTCTCAAGTTATTAATCGGCATATGCAGCCGTTTCTTTACGCTTTTCGACACTCTTTTGAGCCATTTTTTTCGATTCCCTCTACTTTCAGTTTTCGTCTCCATTCCCCCCTCTCTTTACCGCACTCTTCCCCTATTTTTAAATAATCGGATATTTTTGCTGAGATACCCGGTCTAAGCCCATAAACAATATCATACTTTGAATCGGGACTTTTTAGAAAGCGTCCAAAATACCCCTGAAATTTTATTGATCAGCATGGTCCGAACATGAGCAGAAAGTTGAAATTTCGAGCAAAGCCCGCACAAATCCTGTTAAAACTTGACTTATTATGCGAGCCATTTTAACTTTTCACATCGAATTTAATCGGACCGTTTCTCAGCCAATTATCTAATGGGCAGGAGTTTTATGAAAGAGCTTTTTGACAAGGGCGAAAAACTGTTTTCCGAGGGCGCTCTCCCGGAGGCGCGCAAATGCTTCCTGGAAGTGATTGAATCGGACACGGATAACAAAGAAGCCTACAATAATCTGGGCGTAATTGCATATCAGCTGAAGCAATTCGAACAGGCCCGGAATTATATCAAAAAAGCCCTCAAAATCGATCCCGGCTATCAGGATGCTATCGATAACCTGACTGTCGTCAATAACGCCATTAACCTGCAAAGCCAGAAGAATATCGAAAGCCCGCAGAAGGACCTAATCGAAGAATCCAGGCCCGATGATATTGCCAAAAATATCTGGCGCTTTTCGGACAAAGTACATTCGCCCAATCCAATCGAGCGCATCAACGCCCTGGTGGATGAGGGCAATAAACAGGTTGAGGCCGAACGATTTGACCTGGCCGAGATTTCATTCTGGCGGGTGGCCCTGCTGACTCGCTACGCCGAACGCGAGGTGGTAGATACACTGGCGCGGCTGTACCAGCGGCGTGATGATATCCCGGCTATCAAGGAGATTTACAAACGGGCCGCGGTTTCCGCCATGGAACGCAATCGCTTATCCGATTTTCTGGATCTTTCCTATCTATCCATATATGCCGAGCATATGTTCGGTAAAAATCCCAATTATTCCTATTCCAATATCGATGAAGATATAAATGCCTTTGTGCGCATGACCGCAAAATGCCATCCGCTCAATGACTGGGTTTTTCAGAATCGTAAGCAGGAACCGGCGGGCGATAAATTGCGAATCGGATTTGTGACCGAAGGTTTGAGCCAGTATCAGGCATCAGTACGAACATATTATCCCCTGACCGAGTACCATGACCATGATAAATATGAAATCTATTTCTATACCAGATGGTGGCTTGATGAACCGCTGGCGCAAAAACAGGATTACCGCAAAACAGTGGAGAATATCAAAGGCTGGGGCGGGGTCGTTCGTGCGCCGGAAAAACGCCTCGATGCCGCCTCCCAGGCCGATTTTATCACACGCAAAATTGTCGAGGACAAGATCGATGCGCTGGTATTTCAAACCACCTATTTCGTTCCGGTTTATAATCTTGTCTCATGCTTCCATCCGGCACCGTTCCAGGCCGCCATCGCTCATCAGCAACCGGAATTCTCCTATGAACTGGACCTGCTGTTCAGTTTCAAGAAAGTGCCGCTGGAAAGCCCCAATGAAATCCAGCCCTTCCCCATGGCGCAGACACGTAAATCGATAGAAAAACCGCACAGCCGTTCAGAGTTCAATGTCCCGGAGGATGCGATCCTGATGATTACTGCGGCACGGGAGATGCGCTATTCGCAACCACGGTTCTGGGTTGAAGTGGCAAAAATACTGAAACGCAATCCCAACCTGTACTATATCCCGCTTGGTCTCTCGAAAATTGGTGATTTTCTGGGACATGACAAATCGCTTGAAAAAAGGGTTAAGACAGTCGGCTACAGAACCGACGTTATGGAATTCATGGGCATGGCCGACTTCTACCTGGATATGTTCCCAACCGGTACCGGGTCATCGGTAATCGAAGCGATGCAGGCCGGGCTTCCGGTAATATTGTTTGAACAGAATTACGGCACTCGCTATGCCATTGGCGCGGAAACGGTTTCCTCCGTCTGGGTCAAGGAGCGGGACTTGATTGTACCGCATGGCGATTTGCGCACATGGCATCAGAATGTCGACCGCATCGTGAAAGACAAAGAATGGCGTGAACTTATGAGCCGTAAAATGAAAGAGCATTCGATAGAAACTGAACCAGAATTCGTGACCCGCAGATTCTTCGAGGGGCTGGAAAGATCATACCGCAATAAGATGAAACGGGCCGCCAGATGAGATTCGATTATTCTCACGAAACGGTAATTGTCATTACCGTAGATATCGACTGGGCGCCTCGTGAATGCATCAATGATGCACTCGATCTGTTGAAGAAATTCAATATCAGCCCGACAATATTTGCAACCGACAACATAACATCTGAATTTATCGCAGATTATGATCATGGCATCCATCCCAATTTCACCGGCCCGGCACAGGATGCCGATGATATCAAATCCACTATATCTGACTGCATTAATAATTTCCCGCATGCACAGGGTATCCGGGCCCATGCGCTGGTATTCAGCACCCGTCATCAGTTTGCGGTACGCGACAATTTTCCGCAGATTAAATACATGAGCAATCATTACATTGGCGGACAAACGGGATTAAATCCGTATATGGCAGAGTCAATGCTTCCCGAACTGCCGATTTTCTTTATGGACAACTTATGGCTCGAGATGAACGGCAAATTCGATATTCAGAAAATTATGGATCTGACTTCCAGGCCGGGTCTGAAGGTATTCGATTTCCATCCTTATCACCTCTACATAAACTCTCTTTCTCCGGGTCATTATACCGAGGCCCGTCCACATTATCATGATGCCGAAAAATTAATCGATTTCAGGCGCGAGGGCGATGGTGCCCGTAAGATGTTCTTGAGTATAATGGAAGCGATAAAGGAAAATGGATGGAAAACCGCTACTTGCGGCGAGATTGCAGAGGTTTTCAATCAGGGAGCGGAAAAGATCTAATCTTTCAGCCTTTTCTTCAATTCTTTTAATTCCCTGTCCAATCGCACAACCTCATCGGATAGATTCAGGCCCAGGCGGGTCCTGATGCTTTTGAAATATTCCGATGGTTTGACATTTTTGCCATCAACCTCGATTTCATCCAGCACCAGAAGATTGTCGCCCCCGCAGGCAACAGCCCATTTGTCGCCATCCTCGAGGCGAAGCAGATGTCCCGGACGGGCCAGGAAATCCATGCTATGTGATTCTACATGCGCGCAGTAAATTACCATCTTGCGGATTTTCTTGCTGCGCAGGCCATCGCGATAATATGTGTATGCTCCCGGGTAGGGCCTTCCCGCCGCCCTGATCAAATCATATATGCCTTCTGCGGACTGATTCCAGTCGATTTCACCATCGCGTGGGAGACGTGGGTAGCAATACAGCGCCCGGCCGACATCCTGCGCCGCCGGAGTGGCCTTGCCGTCGCGAAACAGCTTGAGCGCCTCGATTAAAAGTTCCACTCCGCGATTTGTGGCTTCTTCGGTCAGCTCACCGATTGTGGTATCTTTCATGATTGGAAGATAGTCCTTGATAACAACCGGCCCGCTGTCCAGCACACCCGGTTCCATCTGATGAACTGTCAGGCCCATCTTGTTTTCCCCCTCCAGTATGGCCCAGTTGCCGCAGGCGTTGCCGCGGTAACGTGGCAGGTCTCCGCCATGAAAATTCAGCAGACCATGTTTAGTCGTACTGATCACATCATCACTGATAATATACAACCATAAAAGAGCCACACCTATTTGGGCATTGTATGACGAAAGCCGCTCAATCCATTCGGGCTTATTGATATGGTTGGTGTGGAAATAGTCTATTCCTTGTTCCTGTGCAACCGCTTTGAATTCCTCCGGCGAACTGCCGACCTCGGTTGAATGATCGCAGGTAATGATTACCGGCACCTCGAAACCCTCTTCGATCATCCTGCGCAGGGTCATTATACCCAGCTTGCCTCGTCCCATGAACAGGGCTTTCATCTAACAGACTCCTTCCGGCTTATGAGTTAGGACCTCGAATACATTGGTCAATCCCAGATAAGTCGCTCTGAAAAAACTTTGTATATTTTTGAAGCTGTTTCCAAGAGTACCATCGGGGCCGGTCTGAATCTTTTCAAATCCCAGCTTCTCCAATAAGATAGATGTCTGCTGTGGAAACATAATCAGGCTGTCGCCGCTATTGTATTCACCTGTTGCGGCAAACCTGATTGTATCTTTGAACGCCTTTATGCCATATCTGCGCGGATTGAAATTCTCGGCCGGATTCGGCGCCATTATAATATTGTACAGATACCATCCCGGACCATTGGTGCTGAAATACAGTCTACCGCCCGGTTTCAGCACCCGGTAAAACTCCGCCAGGGTCCTTGTATAGTCGGTGTAATAAACCACGCTGTATGAAAATACGGCATTAAATGATTCAGACTCAAACGGCAGATTATCAACCGAACCGCCAACGAAATCGACATTCCTTTTGCCGCTATTTTCAAGCACATCACGGGCAACATCGAGCCTCGTCTTATCGAGCTCAATTGCGCTAACTTCTTTATTCAGGTCGGCCAGGCAATAGGTCCACTGCCCCATCCCGCACCCGGCATCCAGAACGTGCTCCAGATTCTCAATTTCGATTGCCCGCAGACGATCCCGATAACGGTTCATATCTCCGCCATAAATACGCCCCAGAAATTTGCGGGCATTATCATCCAAAGCCCGAACTGCATCGGAATCATAATCAATTTCGATCATCCCTGATCTCTTTGTGCCTGTAATCATCAACTGTTTCAAAATTGAAAATTAGTTTTATATTGGCAAGCCTTTTCTTGATTAGTATCGTAACATTTGCAGATTTAATTAGCATCAAGATAAAGATTTAAGGACCAGGCAAGGTCCACGGGCCAGGATTTTTTCCGATTTGAAGCGTTGTTTCATTAAGGAATAAGCCGCACTGCCGATAGGAAAAATATATGGAAAAACATAACAATGGCGAATCGGACGTGCTGGCATTGGAAAGCCCGGCATTGCCAAAACTGGCAGAATTTCCTGAGCGGGTCACGGTTGAACTTACCAATCGCTGTAATCTGGCCTGCACCATGTGCCCCCGTCATCTGATGGAGGGCAAACTTGGTTCGATGTCATTCGAACTCTACAAAAAGATCATCGATGAACTCGCGGGGCACAAGCCGTTGGCTTTGATACCGTTTATGCGCGGCGAATCGATGCTTCATCGCAAATTTGTCGAAATGCTGGAATACGCAAAATCCAAAGATATCGGCCCGATCCAGATTGCCACCAACGCTTCAATGATGAAAAAGGAAATCGCCATGGCATTGGTCGACCTGGAAATCGATTTCGTTTCATTCAGCATCGATTCCATCGACCCTGAAACCTATGCCTCGATCCGTGTCAACGGCAAGCTGGATAAGGTCCTGGCCAACATCGACTATTTCTGCTATTACCGAGAAAAGAAGAAATCCCGATTTCCGGAGGTGCAGGTCTCGGTAGTCAAGACCGGTCGAAATCAGGATCAGGTCGATGATTTCGTGCGGCACTGGCAGGGCAAAGTCGACCGCATTAGGGTGTTCGAACAGCATACCTCCGATGGCAATTTCGGCTCGATTGGTGCGCTCAAGGATAAATTCAAATTCGACAAGCGTCTTCCCTGTCATAAGGTATTCAATGAGATCAGCATCTACTGGAACGGCGAAATCGCCCTGTGCTGCCATGACTGGGATCGCAAGAAGAGCATCGGTAATGTCGCGGAAAACAGCATTGCTCAAATCTGGAAAAACAAGCGCTATAGCTGGATCAGGGAAACACACCTTGAAAAACACGATCAGATGGAAGAGTTGTGCAGGAACTGCGATCAATGGAAAGCCTATTATCTGCCCCAGGGCTCGGGAACATTGGGCGAGGTATTTTAGGTCAATAAATTTGTCATTCAATTATCCCAATAGATTATAACAATGTGCGGAATCTGCGGAATAATTAATCCCCACGGCGACCCGGTATCACCTGTCAACCTGCGTCGTATGACCGATACCCTGGCGCATCGTGGTCCTGATGGCGAGGGTATGTATGTATACCAGAATGTCGGTCTGGGGCATCGTCGCCTGGCAATTATCGACCTCTCCCCGGCCGGTCATCAACCCATGGGATCATCCGACGGCCGTTTTATGCTCTGCTATAACGGCGAGATATACAATTTTCAGGAATTGCGGCTGGAACTGGAATCATTGGGCTATCATTTCCGTTCGCGTACAGACAGCGAGGTCGTGCTGCATGCCTTATGCGAATGGGGCACACAGGCATTTTACAGGTTTAACGGCATGTTTGCATTGGCATTCTGGGATGCCAAAACCGGTGAACTGATCCTGGCCCGCGACAGGTATGGCATTAAGCCCCTGTATTATTCCACAAAAGATGGACGCCTGCTGTTCGGGTCCGAATCCCGCGCGATACTTGCCCATTCAAAATTCAGGGCCGATCTGGATCGCGGCGCACTTCTGGAATATTTCACGTTCCAGAATTTTTTCACCGACAAAACCTTGTTCAAAGATATCAATCTTCTTCCGGCCGGATGCTATATGAAAATCCCGGCTGATAATCCAGAAGATCGCAAATTATACCGCTACTGGGATTTTGATTTCAGCGATCCCGAGCAAACCCGCGATGAATGGGAATATATCGAGGAACTGGATCGCCTCTTCCGGCAGGCGGTTCATCGCCAGACAGTCAGCGACGTCGAAATCGGATCATATCTGAGCGGCGGCATAGACTCCGGCTCGATTACAGCCATCGCCGCCGGGCAACTGCCCTATATAAAGACATTCACCTGCGGATTCGATCTGCACACCGCATCCGGACTTGAACTCGGCTTCGATGAGCGCGAACGGTCCGAGTATCTCTCATACCTGTTCAAGACCGAACATTACGAGATGGTCATCAAATCCGGTGACATGGAACGAATTCTCCCCACACTTGCAGGTGTGCTCGAAGAACCACGTGTCGGCCAGAGCTACCCGAATTATTACATGGCCCAACTTGTAAGCAAATTTGTCAAGGTGGTGCTTTCCGGAAGCGGCGGTGATGAGATGTTCGGCGGCTATCCCTGGCGCTATTATCGCGCTGTCAGCAATGATGGTTTCGAGGACTATATTGATAAATATTATCTCTACTGGCAGAGACTGATCAATAACAAAAACCTGCAACGCATATTCAAGCCGATCTGGAATGATGTCGGCCATGTCTGGACCCGCGATATATTTCGCGATGTGTTCCTGATTCAACAGGATGTCGGTACTCGACCGCAGGATTATGTCAACCGCTCGCTCTATTTCGAGGCCAAGACATTTTTGCACGGTCTGCTAATTATAGAGGATAAGCTCAGCATGGCACATTCGCTGGAAACACGAGTGCCGTTTCTCGACAATGACCTGGTTGATTTCGCTATGAAGGTGCCGGTCAGTTTGAAGTTGGGCAATCTCGAGGATGTCGTGCGAATCAATGAAAATGAACCGGCCAAAGTGATTAAATACTACAACAAGACCCGCGACGGCAAGCTGATCCTGCGCAGGGCCATGCAACGCTATGTCCCTGAGGTAATCTCCAACGGCATCAAGCAGGGCTTCTCGGCACCCGACGCTTCATGGTTCAAGGGTGACAGCATCCTGTATGTTTACGATATGCTGTTTAATTCAAATGCCCGTATCTATGAGTATTTTGACCGCAAAGTCGTGCAGGAACTGGTCAATGAACACCTGGAAGGTAAAATCAACCGCAGGCTGTTTATCTGGTCATTACTTAATTTTGAATGGTGGCTCAGGAAATTCCTTCCCTGATATAAACCCGCTTAATCGCTTTTCAATATCTTTTCCAGAAATGCATCCATCTTGTTGACTTGAATGCGGGCATTGAAATTCTTCTCACAGTAGGCCCTGTAGCTCCTGGAATCGTAATCGGGTGATTTTAGAATTTCCAGGAATTCAGGTATGCTGTTAAACACGAATTCATCCGGGAATATATCACGGGCCCCGCGCCAGTTGTGAATCAGTGGTTTCACGCCGCAGGCCATGGCCTCGATGACATTATTGGGGCAGCCCTCCCAGGGGCTGGTGGAGATGACATAATCCATATCTCTTAAAAGGGCCGGCACATTCTTGACCCAGCCATGAAACTCGACATGATTTTCGAGCCCCATCTCTTTTATCAGGTGCTCCATATAGACTTTGAAGCGCACCTCCTGATGAGTCCCGGCGACATGCAGACAATATTCGCTGTCTTCGCGGACTGCCACCTGAAGGCATTGCAGCAGCAGGCCAACGCCCTTCTTGTGATTCAGGTAGCCTACATAGCAGATGTTTTTGCCCGGCCGTTTTTCATAAAATGGATACTTATCCAGTTCAACGCAGTTGTGTATCATGGTCTGCGGGATGGCCGCCAACTGCTCGCTCCACATCTCATTGGCAATCTGGCGAATATGATCGGCCACAAATATGGCGCCGTCGATATTGGCCCAGTTGATACCGGTCATGAAATTATCCATCAGGATCTCATAGCTTCTGATATGCGTAACCAGTTTGGCCGGGATACGCTGTTTGGACATCACCAGCACCGGTTCATTGCACCATGTGCTCCAGATAATATCGGCCCACTCGATGACTGAGATCAATTCTTCTGCCGCTCGCGGGATTACCAGACGAACCTCATTGTTTTTCAAAAAATATCGGGAGTAAATCTGATTAAATTTATTTTCCCAGGCATTGATGATTCCGATCTTTGTGTTTTTCAGGTGATAGTCAATTTCCCGTGAGGGAATTTGATCGGATTGTGCGGCCTGCTGTTCAGCTTTTCCGAGAAGATCCTCCACAAATTGAAGATTATCACGGGCGTCGGAATATTCCGGATCAAGATTGAGCGCTTTCTTCAGATAATCGGCTGCTTCACCGAGACGATTCTCCTTGAATGCGATCACGCCCAGATTATTGTAGGCAATTTTATTTTCACCGATTTCGTCAATTGCACGGCTGAAACATTCCCTCGCCTCGGAATAATTGCCAATCGAAAAAAGCTGCTCGCCCTTCTTTATAATCTCACTCATCTGATACTCCTGTTGATCATAATCCATTCCGATTTACTCAACCCGTCCCGCACGGGGCGGATCGCCTCCCTGAAAGATATATCCAATAATAAACGACGCATCGCTGACATTAATCATACCGTCGCCGTTGGCATCAGCGGCATTGACCATCTGCGGCGCATTCCCATGTTCAAAAATATATTTTATCAAATAAACCGCATCCGTAATATTCACTGCTCCGGAGAGGTCTACATCCCCCCAGCGATATTCAACGCCATTATCCAGCGCCCACGCAAACATGGCACGTGAACGAATCGCTGAAAGCGGCCTGGAGAAATAAAACACATTTGCATCACTAAATTCATTGTGCGTAATCGCCGCTCCCTTATGGCCATCCAGAGGACAAATCCATTCGGCCAAAATCTCTGATCCCTCGCGTGGGTAGGCCAGGGCCCCGAAGCTATAGCCGCAGGGTGTACGGTCAAGCAGAGAGTCCTGTTCTATGCCGATCTGTTCGAGGTTCATGCTCGCGGTCAACTCTCCCGAGGCATTGATATAGTAATCAAAACCAAACCATGCGCGAACATCAACCGAGGTTCCGCATTTCATCATCAGGTCATTGGGAGCCGGACCGGTCAATATCAGGCATCCTCCCCTGCTCAGGTAATCCTCTATAACAGCACAGTTAGAGTCATCATAATTATTCAATACCACAACAGAATAATCAAACACGTCAAGTTCTGCAGGAAAACTGAAAACGTGATCGGCAAAAAATGAAATCTCGGAACAGATACTGTCGATACGATACTGTCCCTCGATCATATCCGGGCCCGATGTCACGACCAGCACCCTGTTTTGGGCACCCAGCATTGATACAGTACATAGAACCAGAATCAAAACTGTAATCAGTGACCATTTTTTATTGTTGCCGGTTTCCGAGAATTGCATCGATTTCTTCCAGTTTGGCCCTTGCGGCTTCGTGATTAGGATCGATTTTAAGTGCCTGATGATATCCCATACGGGCCGCTGCATAGAATCCGCCTCGATAGTAGCAATCCGCCAGGCTGGTGACGATTTCGGGGGAATCCGGATTCATTTTTACAGCATGTTCATAGTAATTTAAGGCATCATCGACCTTATCCAGTTTGGAGGCAATATCACCCGCCAATAGTGTCAGGCTGAGATCATCGGGAACAAGCTTGAGGTAATCACTGATAATTCGTTCCGCGCCCTCATAATCATTCATTTTGAACAGGCAGACCGCCAGGTTGCGATGAGCCAGTCCGAATGTGCTGTCCACCTCGAGCGCCTTCTGATAATATTCCCTGGCTTGCTCATATTCATCGAGTTTGAGATGAGCATTGGCCAGATTATTCCAGACCTCCACATCACCCTGCTTGCGCATTACGAAATTGGTATAAGCCGCCACGGCCTCCTTATATTGCCCGGCGCCGAAATGTATGTCACCCATCAAACGATGAGCTTCAACGAAATTGGGATCGGCTTCTTTCAGCTTTTGCAGATAATCGAATGCACGATCGGTTTCATTGCGGCTGAAATACAATTTGCTGAGTGAATATAATACATGAACATCGTTGCTCTGCAGTTCATAGGCTTTCAAAAATGACTGCTCGGCCTTATTGTATTCTTCATTACGGCGATATATTTCACCCATAATGAAATGAGCCGACCAATTTTTTGGCGAATATTCTATTTCCTTTTTCAGATGATCAAGAGCTTCCTTAAGCATGCCCTTGTTGTATAGCAGGCGCCCGGCCCTGAAATGGGAATCGATATATCCCGGAAAAAGCTCAATGGCTTTGTTGAACCAGTCGATAGCCTCATCATTTTTGCCATGTTCCTCGCTGATCAGGCCCAGGCCGTAATAGGCCATATATTTACTCTTGACATAGAGGAAAATAATCTGATCGGTTTCACCGCTTTCATCGTAATTTTCCAGTATATCCAGATATCTGTTGAAGTATTTGGCCGCGTTGTCATAATCATGCATGAAGCCATATACCTGCCCCATGGTCATCAATGGATCGATATAATCCGGCTTAAGCTTAAGAGCCCTTTTGCAGTATTCCAGCGAGTTTTCAAAATCTTCCAGATACATATGGGCCGAGGCGACCTGATGATGAGCCATCAGGTGCACACCACGCTCACTGCGATCATCCGGGCTGGTAAGTTCTATCGCCCGTTGGGCATGTTCAATAACTTTCGAGGCCGTTTCTACCATGGGACGATCAGTCATACCACGATAGAGCTGGGCCAGGTTGAAATGCGCAAAAGCATTGTCGGGATTCTCGCTGATCTGCTCTTCCAGGAGCTTGCGGGAACGCTCATGCTTGCGTTTCATGCTTTCCGCATCCAGACCATAGCCATAATGTTTGAGCCTGACGCCCAGCCTCAGGATGACTTCACGCTCGGCATTGAAAGTCAATTGATTATGAACGATGCCATCATACAGCGCGCCGACTTTGCGACGAAAGAGCCTGATTGAGGGCAAAAATGTGGCTACATCCTCACGCCCCTCGGGAGTCAGATTGTAGACATTGATCGAAATGACATTATATCTGTCCTGCGTCAGGGCATTCTTGAGCGATGGGATATCTTCCTGATAAAGCTCTTCGTCAGCATCGATTACAAAAATCCATTCCTTTGTGGCATAGCTCAGCGAATAGTTTCGCGCCTTGGAGAAATCATTTTCCCATTCATGAAAATAGACCTTGGCGCCATGACTGCGGGCGATCTCGACCGTACGGTCAGTCGAACCGGTATCGACTATGATGATTTCATCCGCCAGGGCCTTAACCGAATTCAGGCAGTTGTCGAGAAATTTCTCCTCATTCTTGACAATCATGCAGACCGAAACCTCGGGATGAGGCTTATAGCTGTTTAAGAGCATCTTGATTTCGGGAGTTTCTACTCCGGCTTTCACAGCCTTCTTAAGCACAGCAGCTGCATCATTGTCACGCTTGAGGCCATGCAGCAGTTTGGCATAATTCAGATACGCATCAACGCTTTTGCCATTCTGGTTTAATGCACTCTCAAAAGCCTGGCAGGCTTCATCATGGCGACCCATTTCCCTGAGCGCTACCCCGAGATAATTATATACCAGCGAGAGTTTGTCGGATGAATCCGAGAGTTTTTTAGCCTCTTTACCCGCCGTAACCTTGCCCTCGACAACATCGATAAATCTGCGGGCATATGTCTCGGCCAATTCAAATTCGCCCAGCGGAATATATGAATATGCCGCCAGGTAGTTAAAATCCGGGTAGTTCTCATCCAGCTCGAGCGCCTTCTGCGCAACTTTAACGGCTTCCTCAAACTTGCCCGATTGAGCGAGGGAAAATCCCTGAATTCGCAATGCATACAGATAGGGAAGCCTGTGTGATTTATGATCGAGGCTGTCCAGAAGCATATCGACCTCGGCTGCAGCCTGTTCATTTTTGCCTTTATCCAGAAGCTTATGAGCCCGTTCCAGAATAGTGGTTATATTCTGATTCGCATCCATCGAAACCGCCGGACGTCCATTGAAACGTTTGCTTTTGCCCTGCCGGTTCCTGCGCTGTTTGGTCTTCTTGCTGCCTGGTCTTTTCTTGCTGGCCATCTTACAATCCTCTTATCAAAAATGAGAATTAATGATCATCTATGGTGTGAGCCTGAAGCTCTTGAACTCCTGCTCTTCAGGAGCCTCTTTCTCGTGTTTATCTGATTCTTTATGTTCATCCGGCTGCCACCGGCTTATATGTTCCTGATATTCCTTCCAGTTAGCATAATACTCCTCGTGATCAGCGATTTCATCTCGATCAGCTTTGATATACACCAGCGGAGTATGCATGAACGCAACCTTGTACAAACTGGCTATCTTGTGCCAGAGCGCGCATTCGAAAATCCGTTTGATCGGTATTGAACAGACATCAGCAAAACCACCGGCCCTGCCGATGGCGCTTCTGGGCACCATCACGGTGCTGAATTTTATCGGATTATTATGAAAGAGCACCTCGCCCAGCATCGAGGGCTGCGGGGCCGCCATTCTTCCGCGATCTGCTATATTCCAGTTCTCATCAACCAGATAATAGTCGCCATACACCATCCCGCATTCTGAATTGGAGTTCAGATATTTTGCCATTCTGTGTATCGATTCCGGAATGGTAATATCACCCGGCTTCATAAAAGCAATATATTTACCATTGCACGCTTCGATTGCCTGATTCAGCGCCGACAGATATGATTCCCTGCCTGATTCGACTATCTTCATCTCGAAACCGAGTTCCTGATCAATGTGCGGAGGCTGAGTATCATCCTGCAAGGTAAGCACAACTTCCAGATCAGCATAATTTTGATTGCCGAGGCTTTGCAATGTTTCCACAAGAGCGACATTATCCGTTTCAAGCGGAATAACTACACTGACCCGTCCGAAGCTTTCTTCTGTTTTATCAGTGCCCGATGGAATCAAACCGTGACAGCATTCGGCCTGCGAGTTTGATTTGGGGCTTTTGACCGTATTCACAGCCAGATGTTCAATCTTGAACAGGCTGTTGTTCAATGACAGGTTTTTCATCACATGAGTACGGCAGTCCCGGGCCACGGCATGTCGATCCTGATCGGCGTATGATCTGGCAATCGCCGCGCATTCCTGTGGCGTACGGAACCTGAATCTCTGCGGATAAACCTCGTCGGCACCCGGCCAGTCGTGTACCAATGGTACCAGCCCGCAGGCCATCCCTTGCGCGGTTGATTCATGGATCGACTCGAATGTCGATGTTGAAATTACAAAATCTTTATCTTTGAAATATTGTGTCAAATCCTCGGGATAATCATCAAATTCGATTGCCAGATTAATCTTTTTGGCCATCGACTGGATATACTGTCCCACGCGCGGGTCATGCCACGCTCCGGCCAGGAAAAACCTGAATTCACTATCGATATCCTGCAGCGCCTTAAAGCATTGCAGTAAAAGTCCCGGGTCCTGGCGAAAAACCGTATTTTCAAGGGCACATACACTTTTTCCCCACGGGCGATCGGGGTCCAGGCGGAATTTTGATGTATCAATTCCGGCGTGGATAATCTCATGGGGCACTTTAATTGCCGGATTGAGTTCCCTGAACACCCTTGAAATCTGTTCACTGGGCATAATCAGACACTCCACACGGGACCATTCAACGCTCTGCGTAAAGGATGAAAAGATATCATGCTCATTCATACGGCAGATTATTTTGCTGAATCCGGGCAAATATGAGGCTTCCATCAGGTACTGATCACAGCCCTCGAATATGGCCAGTTCGGCCCAGTTCATAACACGACGCATTTCATCTATTGTCTTTCCGCGAAACAGCTTTACATCGTGACGGCGGGCCAGATAATTGAATACATGATGACCATTTCCTGCCCGGTTATTTATGCCCACGATTTTCAGAGGCTGAATTTCGGAGCCACTATGCAACTCGCCGGCCATTTTATCGATATCACGGGCCTGCTCGGGATTACTCAGAAGACTCTCAAATCTGCTGCGCCAGCGTGCCGTCTCCTGGTCGATCGGATTCAGTCTAAGATGATTATCAGCCGCCTCGAAGCCGGCTTTGAAATCACGGGTATTGAGACAGAATTCAAGATAATTTCTGAGGCCCCGCTCAAAAAACGGGCTCAGCTCCAGGGACTTTTGAAAGTGTGCTTTGGCCTTTTCGTTTTCTTTGCAATATCCCAGGATCACCGCCAGGTCGCCATGAGCCTGCGCATTCTCAGGATCAATTTCTATAATCCGTTCAAAAATCCCGCGGGCCTTTTCCAGCTCATCTAGCGAAGTATACAAAAGGCCCAGATTATGTAATGAATCGACTGACTTGGGCGCCAGGTCGACTGCCTGCTGGAAATATTTCAGGGCTTTCTCTGCATCATCAAGCTGAATCGCCACCGCCCCGATATTTGTCGCCAGAGCAGGATGATTCGGCCCAAGTTCGTAGGCCCTTTCCAGAAGCGGAAGAGCCTCACTATATTCTTTTTCGGCTATATAGTTGTTGGCAAGTTCTAAAAGCAGTTCCGGATTGTCCGGAGTTTCCTCAAGCCTCGTCTGAAGTTCGATAATTTTTGCTGTCTCCATACATAAAACTTCCTATAGATTTGATCTGACCATAGAATTCATTCATGCTATCCATCCGGTGGAGAGCGACATCAATCCGGCCAGATATCCCAGATTCCTATTGCTGTTATCCTGCTGGTTTGCTGCAAATGCCAATTCATTCCCATTATCCGAACCAGACTCTCCCACCTTTAATCCCAGGATCGACTCAAGCAGTCCCTCGTCTGAACTGCCCTTATCCGAAAGTCCGCCCAGAATTTCTTCATGTGCCTGATTAAGTTTATCCATATGCATCTTTGCTTTGAGTCCCTCGACTTTTTGCAATGCCTGCTTAAGCATTCTCAGCTTGCTTTCAAGGCCGGGGATCTCATGATCATCCGGCACAGAAAGGCCTTTTCCGGAGAGCTTGTTTTCGGTCCGTTCCAGGTTCTTCGTTATTTTATTCTCGATCTGATTCAATCTCTTTTCCGGATCACTCGCGCTGTCGATTGATTTTTCATTGCAGGGCTGTGATTCGGATTCAGGTTCATTATCCTGCATGTGTTTTTGCGGCTTCTCTTTTTCAGCGATTACCGCTTCTGCTTTTCCTTTGACTGGAATGATTTTTCCATCAACAAATTTATATACTACTGTTATGTTCTCATGGACAACCTCTTTGCCGCTGTACATCGCCCGTGCGCGATACTGCTGCAGATGACGGAGTTCATGGTTGATTACATGAGCGATGGCATTGTGGCTCGAGGCCTTTTCGATCATACCATGACCATGATAGCTGATCGGCCTGTATGTCGTGTCCGCAATCTGCATCGGGTATATTAAATCTGTACAGCCAGGGATTTATTCTTCTTCTGCGATCCGGTCTTCTTGGAAAGCTCATCCATGATAAAATGCTGAATCGTGTAGGTGCTGTTGACCAGCACAACCTGTTTGCCATGCTTGTTCTCAAGATTGATAACCAGTGGTCCCAAAAGATTAATAGACATGCGTGAAATATCCTCCGGGATAGTCACGATGGCATAGGTCTCTATGTGGTCGAGTGATTTGACCTGGATATCCTCGAGCTCTTTGAAATGGACTTCGATCTTGTAATTCTTGAAGAATATGACCGGGTTTGCCACCACGAAAGCAAGGTTGGGATCTTCCAGTGACTGAAGCCAGCAAAACGGATCGGAATCCTCACGTTCCAGGAGCACGTATTTTTTAAACTGCTCGAATCCGATTATCCCCTTTGGAAATTTGATGATGTTGTCGTCGGGAATATCCAATTCCCCGAATCTGAAAGTAGCGATCTTCATAATACCTTACCTTATAAAGTCCAGAAGTGATGGCTGGATGATCTTCGATGCGGAATTCAAGGCCGCGGTATAGACATTTTCCTGCATCGCCAGATCGGCCACCAGCTTAATTATGTCAGCCCCTTCTGTTTCACTCAGAAGCTTGGTTACTTCTACATTATAATCCAGAAGCCGCGACTCGGTGGTCTCGAAACGGACCATCTTGGCGCCGACCGAGGATCGTTCATTGAGTATATGGTCAATGGCGGACTCGAAACCGCCAATAACATCGGAGATAGCCTGCTGATCGTTACTGCGTAATGCATCGATCAGGTATATGAAATTTCCCATGACGTCGGGTGAACCGGCAATTCCAAGCTTGAATGCGGGATCAAATTCCTCGGTATCCTGAATCAAAAGGCTTTTGCCGATTACGGTAGATTCAACCTGAATGCCTTTTCTATCCTCATTGATACTGGCCTGAATATCAAGGCCGCTGCTGTTGAAGACATCGATTAAATCACCGATCGTATTTACACCGGCACCGGCCAGATCAAGCGTCCGGGTATCATCCCCCTGGGCTACCAGGATATCGCCCAATTGGTACCCAAGGCCGTTGTTCATCAGGCTCAGCTCGGTTGTCAATGTTATATTGGGATCGAGGTCTTCACCCACGAGATTGCGATTCATATTGCCGAGTATTCCCAGGTCCTCCGCCAGTGTTTCTCCCGGCGCAGACTCGGTGATCGAGAAATCGGGCTGCGGATTCAAATCTGTACCCGTCAGCAGAGGAGCAATGTCACCCTGGATGCCCAGCAGGTTTGCAATATTTGAGGCTGTATTTATCTCTGCCACGCTTAAACCGAGAGGAACACCATTGGTATCCTCGATATCAATTGCGGTGCCGCCCGGATTGAGGCTGGCGGTGACATTATTTATCCCGGCGCCTGTCAATGTATTATTTATCTCATTGATAACATCGCCGACAGTTGTGGCAGAGCTCAAATCGACTGTTACCTCGATGGAATGATCAATATTATGAACCAGGATTTTCTTTTCACCAATTCCCAGTCCCATGCCCTGGTTGATATTGCTCAAGGGCGTATCCAGGGTAATATCCGGTTTATCGGTTGCTGTAAGCTTGAGGTTATTGCCCTCATCCCCCAGGCCGATTGTTACATTATCAATGCCTCCGGCTGTGAGCTGATTGTTGACTTCAGTGATCACAGCATTGACATCCGTTGTGCCGCCCGGAATCGTCACGGTCACCGATGTGTTCAGGTTGTTGTCGGTTACTACAAATGAATGGGCCAGGTTGAGTCCCCGTCCGTTGTTCAGATCCGCGATCAATGTATCGCCGTTAATACCGACTTTCAAATCGGCGTCTTCTCCGAGAGTGCGGAATGCCTTGGTCAGTAGATCCGAGCCGGGGATGTTTATATTCACAAAAGTCTGAGATTCTATTTCATAGCGGATTTCGCCCTGGTCGCCGTTATAGACGACTCCCTTATCAGAGGATGTAAAGGCCTGTGTACGGGTCAGGTGACCAGAGAAAAGATAACGACTGCTCTGGCTCAGGTTGCCGGACTGCAGAATCTGCTGGAAAAGCGATTCCGCCTCACTGGCCGCGCCATCACGGGCCGTGGCATCGAATGTGTCATTGGCCAATGCAACCGCCAGTTCCTTGCCCTGCGAAATCATCGAGGTAACATCACCCAGGGCAACATCAACCGCCGCAAGCCAGTTGCGTCCCTCGGAGATATTACGCTGGAACTGCTCAATTTCCGAGATGCGCGTGCGATAGGAAAGGTCTTTGATTGTACCGATCGGATCATCCGAGGGTTTGTTTATCCTGCGCCCCGTGGACATCTGGTTCTGCAGCTTCATGAAACGTGCAATATTCTTGCTCAGGTTGCCCATAACCTGATCCGAGATCATTTTGTTGGTTACTCTCATAACCTATCCTGCCATAAAATGTTTAAAAGATCCGAATACAATTTTACCCCTGGTACTATGGCTTTGGTGGTCTCTTTGACCTGTCATCCTTATATCTCATTTTCGGCTTACTTTCGGACTTTTTTACATTATCCTTGTATTTGCCTTTGAGATATTCAACCGCATTGTTGACTTCATCCTTGTCGGCTTTGGACGCCTTGCGGTTTTCCTGCTGAATCTTGACATAGATCTCCTCACGGTGCACGACCACTTTGAGAGGAGCCTCGATACCCAGCCTGACCTGGCGCCCATAAATTCCCAATACGGTGACCTTGATATTATCACCGATGGTAATGCTTTCGCCTAACTTCCTTGTTAGTATGAGCAAAGTTATCCTCCTATTGTCCGCTTATATTATCGGCCGACTATGCCCATATTGTTAATCAGCGTTTCCAGGGCCTGATCCATCGCTGTAATAACCCTGGCCGCGGCATCATAAGCGTTCTGAAATTTAACCAGGGAAGTCATTTCTTCATCCAATGAGACCCCCTGTACAGATTGTCTTTGATTTTCTATCTGCTGGACCAGAAGTCCATAATTGCCTTTATAACTATCCGCTTCCATGGCCTCAATGCCGAGCTTGCCGACCATACCGCCATAATATTCACGGATAGTGGTAGTGCCTCCTGACAAAACACGGTCACCGAAGATCATCTTGGAAATCGACTCGGCATTCAGACCATTGGCGGGAGCATCCGGCGCCGTCGCCGCGGCGATCAAATCGGGATCATCACTGATCTCGACATTGATCTGTATGTGTGCCGCCGTGGTAAATTCCGGATCGAAGAAATCCCGATCGGTGTTGCCATCCAGGCCATAACCCTGGCGATGAATCGCGTTTACATTTTCCACGATTCCCCGCGTCAGTTCATTGAGCGAATTAAGATAGTCCGGAATCATTTTATCACGGGCATCCATCATGCCCTTAATCTCGCCATTGCGGAATTTTATCTCGGTATTGGACCCGGCCCAGACAATTTTTGTGGTCGTGGCATTATCGCCATCATATTCAACCTTGGTGCCTATTTTCAGGTAGTTGGCACCATCCACAAATGCCATCGAACCGATCATGACCGCCGTGGTGCCGTTCTCCCTTTCCAGCACGCTGACATCAGCATACTTGGAGAGCTCGTCGATGAGTACATCACGCTGATCGCGCAGATCATTGGCTTTCTGGGTGCCCAGTTCCTGATATGATATCTGTAAATTCAGATTGGCGATCTGCTTGCCGAGCTGATTTAGCTGCAGGACCCTGTCGCCGATCGTGGTATCGATATTCTGGCGCAGCTCGCGGAACTGGCGGTCGAGCTGATGAAAGCTGTTGGCCAGAACATTGGTCTGCTGGATCAGGGCATTACGGGCCTGGGGCTCATCGGCACTTCCGGAAAGCGTATTCCAGGCCTTCCAGAATTGATCCAGAACATCACCCAGGCTGTTGTCATGCGGTTCGTTGAAGAAACCCTCTATCTGGGATACGGTTTTCTGCGCGAATTCCCAGTTGCCCAGGCTGCCGTTTTCCTGACGATACTGTCCGGTCAGGAACAGGTCGCGGATATGTTCAACGCCATGGATCTTGACACCGTTACCGGTATTGCCCCAGGGGGTATCAACCGGTTCTGCCGATGTGATCATTGTGCGCTGACGGGTATATCCCGGCGTGTTGACATTGGCCATATTGTGGCCAATCGTAGTCATGGCAAGCTGGGATGATATTAAGGCCCTTTTCCCTATTTCAAGTCCATTGAACAGGCCGTACATGGATTTCTCCTATATCAAACAGTCCTCGAGACGATCATACTTTCCTGTTTTTTGCGGCGGGGTGCATAGTCGCGCTTGTCATCAGTCTGCCGGGCAATCAAGCGGATTGTGCCCTCGATATACTTCATCGAATGCTCAATCAGAAATTCATTCTTGCGCCTGGCTTTCTCGATCTTCTGATGCAATGATAACAATGCATTCTGAAGACCCAGAAGCTTGTCAGCGATCTGGCCCTCTGCTTTGCGGGCCAGGCTGCTAATCGTGATATCACGCGGATTGAGGTCCAGAGACTCCGAAAAGCGGCTGACTAACTGCCCCCTGCTCTTCTCCAGCATTTTGATACGATTGATAATCTCCTGCTGGTGGGAAACACCCTCTTTAAGACTGTCTATATCGTTTTCGACCAGGTATTTCTGCTGATCTACCAGCAGGGACAGAAAACGCTCCAGACAGAGGGCTTCCTCCTCGACTATTTCTACTAATTTGTTGTAAAGAGATTGCACCATTCCTCCTTATAGGGCTTGTCGGCGCAAGTCTTTAGAATCTTTACTTTGGTTGCCTTCATTCATGAATTTAATCACCTTATCGACGTACTTGATTGTCTCATCGAAAGGTGGCACGCCGTCATGTTTTTTAACATTCTCCGGTCCGGCATTATATGCGGCCAGCGCCAGTTTCAAATCACCGCCGAATCGATCCAGCATTTTGCGCAAATATTTGGCGCCCCCCATGACATTTTCTTCCGGATCGAAACGGTCCTTAACGCCCATGTCGGCGGCGGTTGTATCGATTAATTGCATAAGTCCCGCCGCGCCTTTGGGAGAAACCGCCCGGGGATTGAAATTCGATTCGGCCCGGATTACAGCCCTGATCAGGTCGGGATTTAGCTTAAACTCTTTGGCCGCACGGTCTATGGCCGTCTGGATTTTGTCGGGTTTTTCCGTCTCCGGGGCCTTCTTTATTTCAGGCATTTCCGGTACCTTGGGGATGCGCAGGTTTTTGGTTCGATCGATAGGAATATTCTTCACCTCATTGATTATGCTCGAATTACGACCTATGCGCATCAGGTCATTAAGGACCTCTTTGATTTTGATCGAATTATCTTTATTTTTGTCCTGCAATGAGATATGCTGGTCATCGGTCTTTTTGACCTTTAATCCCTGCTCGAGGTTTTCCTGACGCTTGAAATGCTTGTATAAAATCTCGGCGATTCCGATTCCGCCTGTTTCGGAAATATGATCCGCTACTGCCTGATCGGTGATGGACATAAAAGTGTCTTTGCCCAGTCCGCTCTTGCGGTCATCGGACACGAAGGATGTGCGCATCGATTTCAGCAGCTGATGCAAAAATATCGACTCGAATCCTTTCAGCGCTTTTTTCAGCTTGCGATCCTCGATTGTGGATGCCGCCTGTAGCGCTTCACCGATCTGCATATTGCTGTTTATCATAGGACTACCAGCTCCGCGCGTAATGCTCCGGTTTGCTTCAGGGCCTGGAAAATGGCGATGATATCCCTGGGAGCCGCACCGATGGCATTCAATGCCTGGGCCACATCATAGATATTGACGCTTTCTTCCATGGGTATTACACGGGCCTGTTCCTCGGTCACCTGAATCTGGGACTGGGATTCGACTACAGTCTCGCCCTTCTCCGAGAACGGGTTGGGTTGTGAAATAACCGGCAGGGTTGAAATCGAAATCGTGATATTGCCATGAGCCAGGGCGACCGGCGCAATGGTGACATCCGCGCCGGCAACGATTGTACCGGTACGTTCATTGACCACGATACGCGCCTTCTGATCAGGGTCTATCCTGATATTTTCTATTGAGGCAATGAAGTCGACCCATCCGGCACGATGCTGCATATCTTCGGGAATTTTGATTTCCAGGATCGAGTTATCCAATGGATATGCCGATCCGGGGAATCGCTCATTTATTTTCTGCTTGATACGATTGATCGTGGTATAGTCGGGATTTAACAGGCTGAGCTGCAATGTGCGCAGATCGACATCGCCGGTCAATGCGGCCCGTTCGACAATTGCGCCATTGGTGACCATACCTACCAGGGTGTAGTTGTTGATGATTCGGTTGCCGCCATCAACCTGGACATTGAATCCACCAATCGAAATCGGTCCCTGAGCATAGGCATATATTTTTCCGTCTTTGGCGGAAAGCGGTGTCAGCAGCAGAATACCTCCGGCCAATGAGGTAGCATCGCCCATTGAGGAGACAGTAACATCGATACTGGAACCAACGCTGGCATTGGGCGGCAGTGATGCGGTCACCACAACGGCGGCCACATTTTTGACCTTTACCTGGTTAACAGGCACTGTTACACCCAGACGCTGGAGCATATTGACCAGCGACTGAATCGTAAACTGTGTGCCCTTGCTGTCGCCGCTGCCGTCAAGGCCGGTCACCAGACCATAGCCGAACAATCTTGTATTGTGCCAGCCATTGATTTGCACAATATCCTTGATACGAGTGTCGGCATGAAGGTCATTTTGAACCGGGAAAAAGCCAATACTTAGAGCAATTAAAACGGTAATGATGATTATCCTATTCATCATCTCTCCTAAAACAGCCAGTTAAGAACTCTTGCCAGCACTCCCGGGCGTCCGGCGGTGGAAGCCGGGCCCTTGCCGGTATAAGTTATCTGTGCATCGGCAAGGTTATATGAATCCACGGTGTTGTCTGAATTTATGTCCTGGGGACGGACTATGCCGGTCAGGGTCAGTACTTCTTTATCGCCGTTTATTCCGATTACACGGCTGCCCTCGATGACCAGGTCGCCGTTGGACCTGATGGCCACAACCCGGACTGTCATGCGGGCCCTGAGATTATTCCTGCGTGACTGCGATCCCTTGCCGTCATAGGTTGAGCTGTTCTCGCCCGATACGCCGAAAAGCGGAATAAAATCCAACGGTCCCGATCCGGGCCCTCCGGACAGCTCAAAATCATTTGATTTTTCACCCTTGGTCTGATTGGCAGTCTGCGCCTGAGCATCTTCATAGATCAAGATGGTCAGGATATCGCCGATTTCACTGGCGCGTACATCTGAGAAAATCGAGTTTGTTGACGCCTCGAAATGTGTTGCCTTAAGCGAATATGGCAGCAACAGACAGATTAGAAGTATGAATATCAGGAACCAGATTTTCTTCATAATTATCTCTCCACCAGAACATCGCCCTGAGCCGAGGCTCGGCCGAAAATTCTTTTTCCGCTTGCAGTATTCTTAACCTCGACTGTCTCGCCCTCGACAGCATCCCTGCGGGCGATACCATAGGATTCGACCGTCAACGTTCCGGTTTTATAGACTATGCGTACCCGTTCTCCCCTGTGGATTACCGGAATCTCTTCCATCATCTCATGGGTCAGGATTTTGCCGCGGGTGATTGTCTTAGATGAACGCATACCACCCAGTTCTTCGAACTCTTCAACTGGAGTACCAACTATTTTCGAGATCTCCATCCGTTCGATTTCAAAATCTGACGGCTGAATCGGTGTGCGGGATTTGACCCTTTCTTTGGCCACCAGAACATCCTTGTAAAATCTGACATGAATCGATGTTGCGATCGACCGCACCGCCCCGGAACCCTCCTGCAGGACGACCTTTAATGGAAAGTAGCCCTCAGGTTTTGGGTATTCGCGGCAGCTTACTGTTATGATGGTCGAATCGCTGATGGTGATCGAATCGATTTCCGGCCGGCATTCTATTTCGGTGTAATCCGGATCGAAATCGAATGTCATCATGATGTGATCTTTGATTTCATCTGCGATCGGACCGGCATTCAACAATGCCCCCGAGAGGAAAATCACCATCAAAACCGTAGTCAACATGCTTTTAAATATCATAGCCTATCTCTTCAGGTTGTTGGCGATTTGCGTCATATCTTCGCTGGTTTGAATTGCCTTGGAATTAATTTCATAGGCTCTCTGGGCAATAATCATGTTGACCATCTCATTGACCACGTCAACATTTGAGACCTCCAGGTAACCCTGCGCGATCCGGCCCACTCCCTCTTCTCCGGGTACCGATGTGATCGGGTCACCCGAAGCGGCGGTCTGTTCATAAAGATTATGTCCAATGGCTGACAGTCCCGACGGGTTGATGAACCTTGCCAGTTCAAGCTGACCGACCTCGGTTGGCTCATTCTGGCCCACCTGCATCACAGCCACAATACCCTGCGGAGTGATATTGACCGATTCGGCATCCTCGGGGATCGTGATTTCCGGGGTCAGGAAGAATCCATCGGAGGTAATCAGGCGCCCATCGGGGCTGATCTTGAACGTGCCGTCACGGGTATATCCGGTGGTGCCATCGGGTAATGTAATTTGAAAGAAGCCGTTGCCCTCGATAGCCAGGTCAAACGGGTTCTCAGTCGGTGAAAGCTCGCCCATGGCAAACTGGCGCGTTGTCGCAACCGGCTTGACACCATATCCCACCTCGAGGTTGGTGGGAATCACGGAGCCGGTGATACTGGAAACGCCGGCATCGGATAGGCGCTGGTAAAGCACATCCTGAAATTCCACCTTGCTTTTCTTGAATCCGGTTGTATTTACGTTAGCCAGATTGTTGGCGATATTATCGACATTCATCTGCTGCGCGGACATGCCGCTGGCAGCCGTTCTCATTGCCTTTATCATTTATAGCCTCCTTATCTTACCTTGCCGACTTCATTAACCGCTTTGCCCAGGGTCTCATCGAGGATGCTGATTGCCCGCTGGTCGGACTCATAATTCCTGTATGAAGCGATCATGTCGACCATCTCGCGCATGATATCGACATTGGATTTTTCCAGATATCCCTGGCGGATGTATGTATATTCCAGCTCGATTTGATTGGCATCCTCGGCCGGTTTATATACTCCGGCGGCTACCTTTTCGAGCCTGTAAGGTTTTTCGAAATCAACAACTCGAAGCTGACCGTATTCCTCGCCATCAACAATGATAGTGCCATCAACACCGATCGTCAGCTGGCCCTCGGGTGCCTGAACCGGGCCCTGGTCGGACAGAACCGGCATACCGTCGGATGACATCAAATTACCAAGAGCATCAAGATGGAAATTGCCATTGCGAGTGTATAATTCGCCATCCGGCGTCTGGACCACAAAGAATCCATCACCATCAATGGCAAGATCGAGATTGTCCCCGGTATATTCCAGGGCGCCACGTGAATAATCGGTATAGATATCATCAATCATGGGTGTTTGCCACTCGCTTTCTGTTTTGCTGAGCCGTGCCTGGGCGCTGTCCAGCTGGCGCAGGAAAACCGATTCGCGCTTGTAGCCCGGCGTGTTGATATTGGCCAGGTTATTGGCGACCGTCTCCTGTTTCACTACACGCGGAAGCATCCCGGATGCGGCGTGGTGTATGCCTTTAATCATAATATTCCTCCATGCCGCATAATGCAGAGCATGTGCCAAACTGAACGGGAGCAGATACGATTTTGGAGGATTATTTTAAGTGCTTAAGTGTCATTGCCTTAGGACTGGTCGAATTGGCCATGGCGGGAGGCCGGATGGACTCTTTATGCGGATCTTCCAAAAAATGCCGGAAATAAATTTCCCTGCGCCAAGAAAGAATTTCCTACAAAAGGCCCATATGTTTGGCTTTGGTTTTATCGATCAGCTCATCGATTGTTTTATGAAAATCGGCGGCCGAAAGATAATCACCATTGGACTTGCGATAAAGCGGACAGTCCTGTTTATATCCGAAACAGTTCATCGCCTCGGCAAAATAACAGACCTTGACATAGGCGCATTCCTGCTTCTTCTTCAATGCATATTTTTCAGTCAGTTTTCCCATATTGAAATTATCGGATAGATTGCGGGAAAGATAAACAGAATAAAGCATATAAATAGCATAGCCGGGGGCATTTCCAGCTTTTTGCTTGCATTAAAATCACAAAAGCTGATATTATAAAAAATCGCAATGACGTATGTGGAGGAAATTATAAATGCCAAATTCAGCCTGCAATAGGATTAGCAAAAATATACAGAATATAATCGCATCATTTTTAATCATAACATTTTCGGCTGTACTGATTTCCGGGTGTGGAGGAAAACCGGAAATCGCGGAATCTCCATGGATCGATAATCAGTATACCAGCATCTCCACCGATTCCCTGCAAATCCTGACCGACAAGAACGACAGCCTGGCCGCCATGACCCTGGGATGGAGGTTGATGCAGACGGGAGATACCGCTGTTGCCGCAAGAATACTCAGAGATTTTAATGTTTTCTATGATAAGGCCGATCCCAACCTGAATTATCTGACCGGCAAAGCGCTGGCAGGAATAGGACAGGATTCGCTGGCAATTTTATATCTGGATCAGCTTTACGAATATGAGTCTCTGGAGGATGCCGGATTAGTTCTGGCTGGCCTGTTAAAAGATGAGAAGAGATATGAACGCGCAATTGAAGTCTATCAGGATATGAAAGGCATGGAAAAGGAAGCCCGCAATGATTCGATTCTGGCCTGCAAAGCAATGATGGGTGACACATTGAGCGCATATAAGGTAGCCCATAAGGCCTTTGAAAAGGGTGATATTGCCAAAACCGTATCTTATTACAATAGAATTGTGAGCATGAGCCGTGGAGTTTCCCCGCCTCAATGGAGCTATGAGGCCGGCAAAGCCTACCTTATCGGCAATAATCCAACCCGGGCTGCGGTGCTTTTGGAAAACGCTGATGCCGAAACAAGTTTCGTGGATTTGTCGATTTCACTGGGCCGTGCGTATATCAGGCTTGAAGTTTTTGACTCGGCGGCCTCGAAATATGAGCAAGCATTGCAAATGGGTGATTCCTCACAGGCTGTTTTCGAGCAATTGAGCCATTCCCTGGCGGCTGCAGGTGACTGGGAAAAAGCTATGCGCTATGGCCGTTTAGGAATCAGGATGCATCCTGAACAGGAAAAGCTGTATTATGCCCCCTCTCAATATTATTTTCAGACCGGGCAGTACGACAGCATTATTGAATTGACCAGTTATGCAAGAAATCAAATAGAAGGTTCCCATCGCATCGATGCTTACCATGTCGCAGCCCATTATTTGAAAGGAGATTCGGCAACTGCTGATTCACTCTTGAGCGGATTTATTGAAAAGTATAAATGGGGCGGCGGCAAACTGATCGAAGCCGCGGCACTGTTTGAGCAAAGCTTAAACAGGCCGGATATTGCGCAAAGATTACGGGAGCGTGATCCAGGCACAAAATTTCCGGAAACGCAGGGTTTTCTGGTCTGGTATCATTCACTTAAGGACCAGGGGCTTTCCGACTCTGCCAGAACACTTCTTGAAATATGGCTGACAAATGATTCTATCGAGGTGCGCCGTGAACTGATGCATGATTTCTATAAACAGGAATACGGCCATGATTTTGCGGGTCAGGATCAGCCGCCTGAAGCTGTCGAAAAGCAATGATTGCCAGGTTCATTTATATTATCTTAATCATACTGTGTTTTTTTCTGGTTGCCGGATGGGCATATCCGGCTTACTGGAACTGGGGAATATTCAATCCGTTTGAGCTTGCTCTGCCAGCATATACTGCTATAGCCATCGCACTGCTCCTTCTCATAATAAAACCTCCGGGTGAAATGATCTACAGTCGTTTCAATGCAGTCGCAGGTCGGATATACACTGCCTTTTCCAATCTGCCCGCTGTAATCAGGTATATACTCTGGATCATTGTCCCTGCATTTTTCTTCTACATCTTCAGGGTCGACAGCCTGATAATGGGCGATGGGCTTATGATCGTTTCCAATATCAGGCAGGGGGAACTGATATCGCCAACCGCTTACGGTACAAGTTTGCTGGTTAAAATGATGGCGACCACATTTCCAGGCATGGCATCATCCGCGCCCGAAAATCTAATGGCCATTGTTTCTATATTATGCGGAATTCTATACATTGTATTTGTGTACAAAACGCTCGCATTGCTAATCAATGATAATTCTCGTCTGCTGATTTTCTTCTTTATAGCCATATTTTCAGGAATCTCTGTACTATTCGCGGGTTATGTAGAAACCTATCCATTGCTTTTGGCATGGCTGAGCGTTTATATATACTTTTCGATAAAGTTTTTACGCAATCAGATTGGTGCAATAACTGTTTGCCTGATCTTTGCCTGCGGAATATTCTGGCATGTCTGGTTCCTGGCATTTCTGCCTTCTTTGCTTTTTCTCCTGACTGATAAATTTAAAATCCTGTCTGGTATACATCTTATAGTAATTACAGTTTTTTTTATAATTGGTATATATATCGGAGGACAGTTTGTTGAGCGCTCAGGTATTCCGCTGGTGACGCTATTTTTGCCCACCGATGAATCATCGTATGTGCTCTTCTCCCCCGCACACATACTTGATTTCCTTAATCTATTGTTTATTGCCGGTCCGGTCATGCTATTGATTGGATTAGCATTAATATTTTCGGGTGAAAAGAACAGCAGTAACTCAATTAATTTCCTGGCCTATGCATTCCTGCCCTCTCTGGCCGTAGCATTTATGATCGATCCGGCCCTGGGCGCGGCGCGTGACTGGGACCTGCTTTCGATCTTTGCCTTGCCGGGAATCCTGTTTGGCATACTGCTTTTGAATAATACTATCAAATCAAAAATACTGGGTGAATATCTGCTGCTTCCCATATTATTGCTTGGTTTGATCCATGTATCGCTATTCCTTAACAGTCTCAACAATACTACAAAATCCGTCGATCGCATTGTGCATATCCTGTATGATGATCCACATTATCAGAAGGATTATCATGACGGTAAACGTATCCCCCCATTTTCTGCCATACTTTCCAATGTCTATGGTCTTCATGAGGATGGTGCGGCCTTCATGGAACGAAGGGCACACGCAGAAAATGTTTTGCATCACGATGTGATCAACATGGCGGGACAGTATTATAACAAAGGCGATTACAAGATGGCCCTGGAGTACTTTGAAAAGGTACCTGTCGAGCTTATTGTAAACCCACAATATCTTTTCCATTATGGGCGTACCCTGATGATGAACGGCAAATATGAACGTGCAATTTCATTGTTTCAGAAAGTGCTGGAGGATACTGCCGTAACAGATGTATATCGTGCCATGGGAGAAGCCTACCTGAACATGAATGAACCGCAGAAGGCTTACGAATCACTGCTTACAGGAGCACCATTGACAAAGGACTCCCTCAGCTATCTTGCCGATGGCGCCAACCTGCTTGCGCGCATGGGACATCAGCAGGGGGCAATTGAATTTTATAGACGGATCAGTAATGCGTCGCCTGATTATCCCGGGTTGGACCTCTCAATTGCGATGGCGCATCATGGTTACGGGAAATTTGACTCGGCAATGTTTTACTATCGCAAGACACTGGAAAGTGATCCGGAATCATTTGATGCGCTTATCGGTATGGGAAAGATACATTTTGGACAGCAAAATCTTGATTCGGCCCTGGTCTATTTCACCCGTTTGGAAAATGCTTATCCGGAAGATATTAATGCCCTGTTTGGAATGGGCGTTACCTATGCCGGAATTGGTGAAAGACAGACCGCCATTGGCCTTCTAACGCGTACAATTCAAAAGGCCCCGGATTTCTTGCAGGCCCATGATATGCTGGCGCGAGTATATCTTGAAAACAATCAACCTCGTGACGCTATCCCCCATTGGCAAAAAGCACTTAATCTTGACAGTAATTTCGCACCGGCTCATCTGGGGATGGCGCAGGCTTATGATCTACTCGAAGATAATGTCAATGCCTATCGTGAATTGCAGAAATGGCTCGAATTCGGCAACATTGATGTCAATACTCCTGCGGCCCAGGCAATGCTGAAAAAGTATAAGCCACAATAATCTACAGCCTATTTTTTATTCTGAAGATAGACATTGCCGGCGAACTCATCGGTCTCTTTTTGCAGGGCCAGTTCGAGTTCGCGGTTGTATTCCTCTTTGCGGATTTCGCGCAGTCGTTCGTATTTACGTTCCTCTTTGGAGGCCTCGATTAGCTTGCGGCGTTTCTGTTCGACTTTTTTGGTTGCTTCCCTGATAACCTTTTTCTGATGCCCGATAAGAAATTTGAGCTGGGCCACATAACGCTGGGTCTGTGCCAGCCTCTGCACATTTAATTTTTTAATGCGGGTTGCCCTGTCTTTCTGAAGCCTGGCTGATAGCTCATTATCGAGAGTGTTCAGGATCTGTTCCTGTTTGAGTCGTTCACTTTCGGCCCGGGCCAGGTCTTTCTGCGCCTGTCTTTTGAGAGTTTGCTTCAGAGACAGGATTCTTTGAAGCCTGTAGCGGAACTTTTTCACGTTTTGCCAGCTCTTCTATGGTTTGCAGGTCATCCTCGAACACTGTTTTTTCATCTATGCCCTGTTGCAGGAATTCATTGATCTCAGCCATCTTGGCAATGGCCTCATCAACGGTTTTATCCGATCCCCTGACATATGCGCCGATATTGATCAGGTCCTCAGATTCCTTATAGGCGGCCATCAGGGATTTGAGCTTACGGATATTTTCAAGATGCTCCTGGTCGGCAATATCAACCAACAACCGTGATACCGATTCAAGCACCTCAACCGCCGGATAATGATTTCGATTGGCCAGCCGGCGCGAGAGGACAGCGTGACCATCGAGAATTGAACGCACCGTATCCGAGATGGGGTCATTTAAATCGTCCCCTTCGACCAGTACGGTATACAGCCCGGTGATACTTCCTTCGCCCGAAGTGCCGGTTCGTTCCAGGAACCTGGGCAGGAAATTAAACACCGAGGGGGTATATCCTTTTGTGGCGGGTGGCTCACCGACTGCCAGCCCGATTTCACGCAGCGCCATGGCTATACGTGTCACCGAATCCAGCATCAGGATCACATCCTGTCCCTGACTGCGGAAATATTCGGCAATTGTGGTTGCGATCAGGGCCCCCTTGACTTTCAGGAGCGGCGGCTTGTCGGAAGTCACGGAAACCACCACAGAACGGCTGAGTCCTTCTTCGCCGAGGTCCTTTTCTATGAATTCGCGAACCTCACGGCCTCGTTCACCGATCAGCCCGATGACATTGATGGGTGCACGGGTATTGCGTGCGATCATACCCATCAAAACAGATTTGCCGACGCCGCTTCCGGCAAAGATGCCCAGGCGCTGGCCCTTGCCGCATGTTATGAAGCTGTCAATCGCCCGCACGCCGGTTATCAATGGCTCGGTTATGCGTGTACGCTTGAGCGGATCGGGAGGCTCGGCGTATACAGAACGGTTCTGTGTTGTTGTCAATGGCCCCTTGCCATCGATAGGCTGACCATTGCCGCCGATTATTCTGCCAATCAGATCATTGCCCACGCCGACCGATAATGTATCGCCGGTGGCAACCACAAGGGAGCCGGGGTTTATCCCGGACAGTTCTCCCAGGGGCATCAATAGCACTTTGTTTTCGCGGAAACCGACAACCTCGGCCAGCACCGGCTCTTCATCAGGATGAGCATAAATCTTGCACAGTTCGCCGATTGATGATGATGGTCCGGTCGATGTTATCACCAGGCCGATCACCTCGACAACTTTGCCATCCTGCCAGAGTGTTCGCGTTTTCCCGGCAGCCTCGATATATTTTCCAAGTATTCTGGACATTTTATTCGGATTCTGATGAAGCCTGGCCGCGCAATGCATCAGCCATTGTGGCCAGCTGTTTCTCAAGACGCCCGTCTACCCTGCCTGAGGAAGTTTCCAGTATGCATCCACCTGCAGCAACCCTGCGATCGGCTTCGATCTTTATTTCTTTCAGGTCGCTGTCCATGGCCAGGATATCCTCCAGATGTTCTCTGATGAACTGCTCCTGCTGAGGAGCGACCTTGAGCGTCAGTTTACTTTTTTCAAGTAACAACGGCAGAGACTTTTGAATTGTACTTAAGACTACTTCTTTATCACGTTCGGCAATTGCTGGAATAATTTTTCCGACAATTGACAGGGCCAGTTCCAGCAGATCATTTTCGGCAGTTTTCAGAACAGTATTTTTCTGCCGGGTAATATCTGCCAGAATTGGTTGCATCTGGCTGATCACCTGGTTGGCGTCGGCCTTGCCCTGTTTCAGGCCGCTCTCGAAACCATTTTTCTGCCCTTCCTGCAAACCGCGTCCATAGCTTTCGTCGGCGATTGTATTGAGTTTCTGTTCAAGCTGGCGGTAGCGGGATTCCGGGACCATCTTCTCCTGCGGCTGATCCAGTTGCGGTCCGATCCGCACCTTGTGGCCGACATAGCGAGGTTTGGTGATGATCTTAGACAACGATATCTTCCTTTCCACCACGTCCCGAAACGACAATCTGTCCCTGTTCCTCGAGGCGCCTGATGGTTTCCACGATTCGCTGCTGGGCCGCTTCAACATCGGATAGCCTCATCGGCCCCATATATTCCATCTCCTCTTTGATCATCACGCTGACACGTTCGGAGACATTGGCAAAAATCTTCTGTTTAACCTCATCATTGGCCGCCTTAAGCGCAATCGACAGATCCTTGGTTTCGACCTCACGCAAAATTCTCTGGATAGCGCGATCATCGAGCAATACGATATCCTCGAACACGAACATCATGTTCTTGATCTCGGCCGCCAGTTCGGCATCCTCTGCTTCCAGGGCCTGAAGGATATTTTTCTCAGCCGATGTATCCACCAGGTTGAGAATATCCGCGATAGTTTTTGTGCCACCTGAAACTGACAGATCACGGGTTCCGCTGGAGCCGAAATAAGCATCCAGGGTGGTTTCGATCTGCTTTAGGATTTCCGGCGAAATTTTTTCCATAGTGGCAACGCGGAAGGCTACCTCGGCCTGCAATTCGGCCGGGAGTTCGGTCAATACAGCCGATGCCTGCTGGGGATTCAGCTGCGTCAAAACCAGCGATATGGTCTGCGGATGTTCGCCCTGGAAATACTGGGCCAGCTGTTTTGGATCGATGTTTTTCAAAAGATCAAAACCGGTCGTGGTCAGGGAGCTTTCAAGCTTCTTGAGAAGATCAACCGCCCGGGTTTTTCCGACCGCCTTTTCAAGAATCATGCGGGCATAATCAATACCGCCCTGCGAGATGTATTTGCGGGCCATGTAAATGTCATAGCATTCCTTGATGACCTGCTCTTCGATTTCTGAGGGCACATCGCGCATATTGGCGATCTCGACCGTGATCTGTTCGAGTTCATCCTCTCCCAGGTCCTTAAGCACCTCGGCGGAAAGTTCAGTCCCAAATGCGATCAATGCAATAGCAGCTTTCTGGGCGTTTGTCAGGTCTTCATAAGTCAGTGGCATATTTTTAATCCGCCATTATCGTTTTGATTACCTTGGTCAATTCCTCCGGCTTTTCATCAGCCACCTTTCTCATTTTGTCCACCAGCCTTGGTCTGGGAGGAGCCGGTGGTTCCTCTTCAATCGGTTCCGGCGGGGGCGGCGGAGGTGGTGGAGGCGGAGGCGCATATCTTGCAATCGTTTTAAAGGCCTTTTTAATTTTGCCTTTTACATAGAAGAAGGCGATTATCAACCCCAGCGCAATCAGTACTTTTTTACCGATTTCAATATAGAAATTGCGCTGGCCCAGAATATCGAGCTGCTGCTGTTGCTCTTCCATGTTTCCGGCATCAAACTGCAAATTAACAATACTGAATTCATCATTGCGATTGGAATCGAAACCAACTGCTCGCTGCACTATCGAGGAAAGCTGGGAAAGCTCGGCCGAATCACGCGGGATATATTGATTCTGGATATCACCGTTCTCGGTTTCGACGTCACGATAGCGGCCGTCAATCATAACAGCCACTGATAGTTTCTTTATGTTTCCCACCGCTGACGCCACAGTCTCTATGGTCTTGCTGACTTCATAGTTAGTGATAATTCTTTCATTGAGTTCATTTCCGCCGGCCTGGGCAGTGTCCAGCCCGGTCGTTCGTGATGAATCCGAGAGGCGGCTTTCCATCCGTTCTTCGGATCTTACAGCGGTATTCTCCGGATCATAGCGTTCCATTGTACGTGAGACCTTATCGAAATCCAGTTCCGCATCAACACGAACCACGGCGCGTGAATTTCCCAGAGCGCTTGAGAGGATCGATTGGGCCTTGCCCTCAAGATACGATTCCACGGATTTTTTCATCTCAAGCTGTGTGGCGGATAGAGAGATCATCGGATCGCCGCCATGCACTGAACTGAGCAGATTGCCCCAGTTGTCGATTACGGTGATATTCTGAGCTTCGAGTCCTTCCACACTTGAGGCCACCAGGTGAGTAATACCGGATAACTGCCGTTTGCCAAGTGATCCGCTGCCGGCGAGCTTGAGCACCACCGAGGCGGTTGTCTCCTCCTGATCCTCGGCGAAGAGCCTTTTCTCGGGGATGACAATATGCACCCGGGCGGCACGTACCTCCTCAATATCTGAGATAGTGCGGGCCAGCTCACCCTCGAGGGCGCGCCTGTAGTTGACCTTTTGAATAAAGTCGGTCATGCCCAGGTTGGTCTTATCGAAGATCGAGTAGCCTTTTGACCCGCCCGTGGGGAGCCCCTGGCTGGCCAGGTTAATCCTGGTCTGATAGACCTTGCTGGAGGGTATTTTGATTGCGGTACCGCCATCGGAAAGTTTGTAATCAACTCCCATCTCATCCAGCCTGGCGGTCACCTCCCCTGCTTCATCGACAGGTAAATCGGAATAAAGAGTGCCGTAGGATATTGTTTTGAAGACCCCCGACAGAAACATTACTCCGACGATACACAAGACAATAATTCCTGCCATGAGCAGGAGTTGTGTCAGACTGAAGCGCTGAAGATACGCTTTCAGTCCATTAAGAAAGTTTTGAACAACGTCCATTGCTTAATCCTATTAAGCTTGCATGCGCATTATTTCTTTATATGAATCCAATAATTTATTGCGAATCTCCATTAACAGATCAAAGGCCACCGAGGCTTCCTCAGCCGCGATCATGACCTGATGAACATCAGTTATCTCGCCTTTCAGAAACGCTTCTTCCCTGGCCGCCGCTTCATGCTGCAGCTCATTCACCCCGCCCACAAGTTCTTTGAGCAGATCACCGAAACCTTCCTGTTTCGGTTCCTCAAGTGACGGAGATTTCATGGCCGAGCGGTCGAGCGGAATGGTCTTTGTGCCCGGGAAATCGGGCATACCATTGGCACGGCCGACTGTGTTTATAATTGAATCGCTCATGCCAGTATATCAATCCTTCTTCTTACCGCATCCACGGGATCACTGCCCTTGTTATCGGCGCCCGCAATCCCGGCCGGCTTGAAATTCTTATTCAGGTATTTGATTTCATTTTTATCCAGGTATTCGGCGAATTTTGCGCCTTCAATATTATGCGTCTGCTTAGCTGTTATATTCTGGTGGGCTTTTTTTGCAGCCCTGTTTTTCTCAATGCTCAGGTTTTGATAGGTCTGAAGGTTGATTGCATTGATCTTCATATTCCCTCCGCTTCTACTCCTTTATATATCCATAGCCGCGCCATAGATATTCTTGGTAGCCTCCAAAGTCGTGGCATTGGCCTCATAACCGCGCTGGGCGGTCATCATGTTAACCATCTCAACTATAATATTGATATCCGGCATCTCCACGAAACCATCCTGATTGGCATCCGGATGAGACGGGTCGTAGACCATCTTGACTTCATTTCTCGGATCCACGGCCTCATAGGACTGCGGCATTGTTATATCCAGACCGCTGTTGATGCGCGGACGGCTCTCCGGAAAATGCCTGATGCTTGTGCGGCTCAGGTTTACACGCTGTTTTTGCAGTTCGCTGTTGAAATCCACAGGCTGGTCGACGCCCGTAATGACAACCTGTTTGCGGCGATAAGGACCGCCGTTTTTTGTGCGAGTGGTTTCCGCATTGGCGATATTCTCGGCGGTGACATTGAGCTTGCGCCTGTTGATCGAAAGCCCCGCACCGGAAATCTTTAATGATGAAAACAGATCACTCATATACATTACCTGCCTTTGATAGCATCCCTGAGTCCCTCGAATTTCTTTTTGATCATCTTGGAACCATATTGATAAATCAACTGATTCTGGGCCAGATCCGACATCTCCTGGTCTATATCCACACTGTTTATGCCGGTGGAATTGATGCTCCTGTCGACTTCGATTACACGTGGCGGACGGCCGCCGGAATTGCTCAATGGTATATGGCGCTGATGAGATTCGACTGGCTTTAAGCGCGGTTCCTCCATGGATTTGCGCAATTCGCTGTCGAAATCGAAAGTTTTGCGCTTATATCCCGGCGTTTCGGCATTGGCAATATTGGAAGCGGCCGTCTTATGCTTCAGGGCCGACAGGTCAAGCAATTTGGAGTAATGCCTGGCCGATGAATTTGTGTAGACTATATTTTTTACCAGATTTCCCATAAAACTATCCGTACCGATTAAATCAAATCCTGTGCCAATTTGAAATGCACCGGATTGTATTCGTAATCGCATGCCCATCATACACATACAGCGTTAAGCCCGAACCGGGGGTTTTTGGCGGGACTATTTTTGCGGAATAATTTTCCAGAAAACGGGAAAAAGTTACCAAAAAAAAGAGGCGGTTTTCAGAAAAAAACCGCCTTGATTAATATCTATTGTCTGAAGGGCAAATTACTCTTTTTTGTCCTCTTCTTCTTCGGGCTTTTCCTCAGCCGGAGCTTCCTCTTCCTGTGCAGCTTCTTCCGCTACAGGAGCTTCAGCAGCTTCGGCCTCTGCCCCGAGCTTTTCCTCTTGCGGAGTTTCCTCAGCGGCGGTTTCCTCCACAGCTGTTTCCTCAGCTACCGCTGTTTCGGAGGCCTGAGCCTCTTCCGGTTCAGGTTCGGCTGTGGCCTGCTTTTCCTCGGCCTTCTGTTTGGTTTCAGCCGGTTTGGGGGCGGCTTTTTTCTTCGTCGTCTTCTTTTCACGTTTTTCCGGCGTTTCATCGAGTATCAACTGTATGATCGACATAGCCGCGCCATCACCGCGGCGTACGCGATTTTTGATAATTCGCGAAAAACCGGAATTACGGCCCTCGATTTTGGGCAAAACGTTTTCGAACAGCTCTTTGAATGCAGCCTTATTGGGAAGAGTGCGGGCAACCTGCCGTTTGGCATGAAGAGTTCCCTGGCTGGCAGTTGCAATCAGCTTGTCGATATAGGGTTTCAGGGCCTTGGCCTTTGTATCGGTTGTCTCAATCTGTTTGTGTGTGATAAGCGCAGAGGCCAGATTTATGAGCAGAGCTTTACGATGCTCTGTCGGCCTGCCCAGCTTGTGTATCTTCTTGCCGTGTCTCATTACTTCTTCTCTTTTTGGTTCTCAAAGTATTTATCAACGTCCATACCGAATGAAAGTCCGAGTTCATCCAGAATTGCATTCAGCTCGGTGAGTGATTTTCTGCCGAAATTGCGGTACTTGAGCATTTCCGATTCGGTTTTGTGCACCAGGTCGGCCAGGGTCTGTATGTTGGCCGCACGCAGGCAGTTGGAGGACCTGACCGAAAGCTCCAGCTCGTCCACGCGGGTATTTAAGAGCTGACGGATTCTGAGCGTTTCCTCGTCCTCTTCTTCCTCTTCCTCTTCGATGATTTCCTCATCGATATGAATCATCGGCATAAGATGATCCTTGAGGATTTTAGCCGCATAACCGAGCGCATCCTCGGGCGTAATCACGCCATTGGTGGTGATTTCCATCAACAGGCGATCGAAATCGGTGCTCTGCCCAACACGTGTATTTTCAACCGAATAGTTGACTCTTACAACAGGTGAAAAGAGCGAATCGACAAAGATCGTTCCCAGCGGGGCTTCCTGCTTGCGGTTGGCATCCGCCAGCACATAGCCGCGGCCGGTGTCGATATCGAGTTCCATCTTGAAATCGATATCCTTGGTCAATTCGACAATGTGCAGATCGGGATTCATGATTGTCACATCGGCACCGGTATCGATCGAGGCGGCTGTATATTTGCCGGCCTTGTTTGCGTTGAGGGTGATAGTCCTGGGCTCATCGGCATCCAGCCTGACCCAGAGCTTTTTGATATTGAGAATAATATCGGTCACATCCTCATAGACACCATCGATCGTGCTGAACTCATGCAGCACATTCTCGACTCGCACCGAGGTAACCGCCGCGCCATGAATCGATGCCAGAAGCACTCTACGGAGGGCGTTACCCACAGTAGTTCCGAATCCACGCTCCAGCGGTTCGAACACGAACCTGGTGAAGAAAGGAGATTCGGTAGAGGTTTCCTTTACCACTTCCTTGGGCATTGTCAACGGTTTCCATTTCATATTATAACGCCTCCAAGATTACTTCGAATAAAGCTCAACAATAAGCTGTTCCTTAACGGTAAGCGGAATATCTTCACGCTTGGGCCTTTCGGTTATCTGTCCCTCGAGATTGGCCTTATTGAGACTGAGCCAGGGCAGATCAACCATACGCTCAGAATCTCTCAGGGCCATATGGATAATATCCAGGCTCTTGCTCTTTTCTCTGACCTTGATGACATCCCCGGGTTTCAGCTGATATGAAGGGATATCAGTAATTCGTCCGTTTACCATGAAGTGTCTGTGACGAACCAGCTGCCTGGCCGACTTGCGCGAAGGAGCAAATCCAAGGCGATAAACGGTGTTATCCAAACGGCTTTCCAGCAGAACGAGAAGGTTCTCACCGGTCACACCCAACTGACGGGTGGCCTTGACATAGTAGCCATGGAACTGCTTTTCCAGAAGGCCGTAAATTCTTTTAACTTTCTGCTTCTCACGAAGCTGCACGCCATAATCGGAGATCTTACGCCTCATCCCGAAGCCATGCTGTCCGGGCGGGAAATTTCTGCGCTCAATGGCGCATTTCTCGCTGTAACAGCGGGAGCCTTTCAGGTACAGCTTCTCGCCTTCTCGTCTACATAATCTACATACGCTTCCGCGATATCTTGCCATCTGTAATCCTTTCTATACCCTGCGTCTCTTTTTGGGACGGCACCCGTTATGCGGAATAGGAGTAACATCTCTAATTGCGGTTATTTCCAATCCAGCTGCCTGAAGCGACCTGATGGCGGCCTCACGTCCCGATCCGGGACCCTTGACCCAGACTTCAACTTTCCTGACACCGGCATCCATGGCCTCTTTTGCCGAAGCATCGGAGGCAACCTGGGCGGCAAACGGAGTGCTCTTTTTGGAGCCCTTGAAACCGACTTTGCCGGCCGATGACCACGAGATCACGCCACCCTTGGTGTCAGTGATGCAGATCTGCGTATTATTGAATGTCGCCTTCACGTGAGCCACGCCAACCGCTTCGGCGCGTTTAACTTTCTTTTTGCCTTTTCTCTTCTTGGGATCAGCCACTTAGTATCCTCACAGTTTCGATATTATTTCGGTGACGGTGCTTTCTTTTTGCCGCCAACTGTTTTCCTGGGGCCCTTACGTGTCCGGGAATTGGTCTTGGTACGCTGACCATGTACCGGCAGACCGCGCCTGTGACGCAAACCGCGATAGGAGCCGATATCTATCAGGCGCTTGATGTTCATCATAACCTCGCCGCGGAGCACACCTTCGACCCTGTAGTTATCAAGCTCAGCGCGCAACTTGCTGACATCTTCCTCGGACAGTGAATGAACCCGGGTGGAGGGATCAACGCCGGTTTTTTTGACAATTTCTTCGGCGGTCGTACGTCCCACACCATATATATATGTCAACGCGATATCTATACGTTTATCTCTGGGTAGATCAACACCTGCTAAACGAGCCACATTTCCTCCTTAGCCCTGTTTCTGTTTGTGGCGAGGATTCTTGCAGATAACCCGCAGTACACCCCGGCGCCGTATGATCTTGCAATGTTCGCATCGCTTCTTTATGGATGACCTGACTTTCATTAGATCCTCTCTATCAACAATAACTTAAATTCTATTTGTACCGGTAGATGATTCGGCCCTTACTCAGATCATAGGGCGAAAGTTCAAGTGTCACTTTATCTCCGGGAAGTATCTTGATGAAATTCATGCGCATCTTCCCCGATATATGAGCTGTTACAACATGTCCGTTGGAGAGTTCCACCCGAAACATAGCATTGGGAAGAGGCTCGATGACTTTCCCTTCGACTTTAATCGCTTCTTCTTTCGCCATAAATTAGATCTCTGTCAGGATCTCCGGTCCTTTCTCTGAAATATGAATCGTATTCTCAAAATGAGCGGACAGCGAACCGTCGCTGGTTACCGCCGTCCAGTCATCATCCAAAATCTTTATCATCCAGGTCCCGACATTGACCATAGGCTCGATCGCCAGGGTCATGCCGGCCTGTAATTTTACGCCGGTTTTTGGTTTACCGTAATTAGGAACCTGGGGTTCTTCATGCAGCCGTCTGCCGACACCGTGGCCGACCAGGTCTCGTACGACCGAAAAGCCGTTATCCTCTGCTGTCTTCTGTATAGCAAACGATATGTCTCCCAGAAAGTTCCCTGCTTTGGCCTGAGCTATTCCATTATCCAGCGCCGCTTTGGTTGTATCCAGTAACTTTTGTGCTATCTGCGGCGTTTCACCGATAAAAAACGACCTGGCGGCATCGCCGATAAAACCGTCTTTGGTTACGCCGACATCGACCGAGACAAGCATCCCCTCCTCAATAATTCGTTTCTTCGAGGGTATGCCGTGAACGACCTCGCTGTCGATTGAGATACAAAGTGACGCCGGGTAGCCGTTATAATTCAGGAAAGTGGGCGTACCGCCCTCGGACCTGATATACTCCTCAGCCATCTTATCCAGCTTGAGAGTGGAAATGCCCGGCTTAGCTTCCTCCTTTACGAGTTTATGGGTGAGGGCGACAATCCTGCCGGCCTCACGCATCTTTTCGATATCCATTGGCCCTTTGAGCTCTATCATAGGGCCCCTTTATTTAATTCTCCTTGGTCAATGATACCAGGTCGCTAAAGATCGTATTAATCTCACGCTCACCGTCAACATCAACCAGGATAGATTTGTCCTTGTAATAGCCAATCAATGGCTCGGTCTGCTTCTTGTAAACCTCGAGCCTGTTTTTAACGACATCCTCGGTATCATCCTTGCGCTTCTGCAAATCGACACCGCAGTCATCACATTTGCCCTCGGTTTTGGGCAGGTTCGAGGGATAATTATATGTGCGCTGGCACTGCGGGCAGAAAAACCTTCCTGAAAGCCTGTTGATCACTTCCTGATCGGAGACATCCAGGTTCAGCGCCTTATCCAGATTACGGCCCTCACCGGCCAGCATCGTATCCAGGCCCTCAGCCTGGGGAATAGTGCGCGGGAAACCGTCAAAGATGAATCCCTTGCCTTTGTCCTGAGTGATTGTCTCTTTGATCATATCAAGGATCAGGCTGTCCGGTACCAGATTTCCCTTTTCCATATATTCTTTGGCCTTGAGTCCCAGTTCGGTTTCATTTTTAAGCGCCGACCTGAGCATATCGCCGGTCGAAAGATGTTTCAGATCCAGCTCTTTGGCCAGCCTGGCCGCCTGCGTACCCTTACCGGACCCCGGAGGGCCTAACATAACCAGCAACATATCTACATTGACCTCCCACGAATCTTACCTTTTTTAATGAAGCCATCATAATGGCGCATGAGCAGATGAGACTCGATCTGCTGCAGCGTATCGAGGGCCACACCTACCATAATCAGCACGGATGTACCACCGAAATAGAACTGCATTCCCGCGTATCCCATCAGGAAGTTCGGCATAACGGCGATCAGGGCGAAGAATATGGCGCCGGGCAGGGTTATTCGAGTTAATACCTTATCAATATAATCGGCAGTGGCCTTGCCGGGCCGTTTGCCGGGTATAAAACCTCCCTGGCTCTTCATATTGTCCGCCAGCTGCACCGGATTAATCACGATAGCAGTATAGAAGAAGGCGAAGAACACGATCACCATGCCATAAACAAGGTTATACAGCACGGATGTAAAATTGAAATGTATCTGCATAAACTCAGCGATTCCCGATCCCGGGAAGAATGTCGCGATTGTCTGCGGCGCGAACATGATCGACTGAGCGAAGATGATCGGAATAACACCGGCGGTATTTACCGATAGAGGCAGATGGGTGGCCTGTCCGCCGTAGACCTTGCGTCCTACAACTCTCTTGGCATACTGCACGGGGATGCGGCGCTGAGCGCGCGTAACCATGATTACGGAGGCGATCACAGCAACCATCAGGGCCAGTATAACTATGGCACCGGCGATACGGCCCGGATCCAGAATAATCTTCTGAATCTCACCCATAGTACCGGGCACAATCCGCGCCACAATACCTATGAAAATGATTAACGAGATACCATTACCGATACCCTTCTCGGTGATTTTCTCACCCAGCCACATGATAAATATCGTACCGGTCGTGAATGTCAGCACGGTCAGCATCTGAAAACCAAGGCCCGGATTGGTAACTATCATGGTACCTGTCTGGGCGTTGAGCGACTGCAGGAATACAGAAGTACCGTAAGCCTGCAGTGCCGCAATCAGCACCGTGCCGTAACGTGTATATTGAGTAATTTTGCGTCGACCTTCCTCACCCTCTTTCTGCAGCTTCTGCAAGTATGGCACCACCGGTCCCAGAAGCTGGAGGATAATCGAGGCGGAGATGTATGGCATAATACCTAATGAGAAAATAGTTGCCTTGGTAAAGGCTCCGCCTACGAAAAGGTCAAAAAGTCCAAAGAGTGTCCCGCTACCCTCCGGCCTGTTAAAGAAAGAAAACAGTGCATTGCCATCGATACCGGGGGTGGGGATATGACCACCGATGCGATAAACGACCAGAATCCCCAACGTAAACAGGATTCGGTTACGCAATTCCTTGATTTTGAATACGTTTCTGAATGTCTCCAGCACTATATTCTTTCCGCCTTTCCACCCGCCCTGGAGATCATCTCCTCGGCAGATTTAGAGAAGGCCTGGGCGTAAATCGTGAGCCCGACTTCAAGCTCGCCTCCGGCCAGAACCTTGATCGGTTTGGCAGTTGATTTAATCAATCCGGCGGCTTTCAGCTCCTCGGGTTTCACAACGCCCGGCTCGGTAAATTTTCTGGCCAGATCGCCGGTTTTGACCAGTTGGAATTCAACTTTGTTGGGATTAACGAAACCGCGTTTGGGTATCCTGCGCGCCAAGGGCATCTGACCGCCCTCATTCCACGGTCTTTTCTTGGAGCCGGAACGTGAACGCTGGCCCTTATGGCCTCTTCCGCCCTGACCGCCCTGACCGCAACTTGCGCCGCGCGCTACGCGTTTTCTATCCCTGGTTGAACCGGCAGGTTTCTTCAATTCGTGCAGACTCATTTATACCTCCTCCACTTCCACCATAAATGAAACCGACCTGATCATACCGCGAATCTGGGGAGTATCATCATGTACCACGGAATGACGAATTCTGCGCAATCCCAGCGCTTCGATAGTACGCCTGTGCTTCTGAATTCTTCCGCTCAGCGATTTAACCTGAGTAATTTTCAACTTACCTGGCATCAGACTTATTCTCCGGTTCTATTTCCCTGAAAGCCAGGGCTTCTTCTTCGGTTCTAAGATTCTTCAGCCCGTTCATGGCTGCCTTGACAATATTCTGAGGATTTGACGATCCCAGCGATTTGGTCAGGATATCCTGAATACCGGCGGCCTGCATGATGGCCCTGACTCCGGCTCCGGCGATAATCCCGGTGCCGGGAGAGGCCGGACGCAGAAGCACACGTGCCGCGCCGAATTTACCCACTATCTGATGCGGGATAGTGCCTCCGACCATGGATACCTTGGCCATATTCTTACGGGCCGCGTCGGTAGCCTTGTGAATCGCTCCCGAGACCTCGAGCGCTTTACCCAGGCCGATACCGACCGAACCATTACGGTCACCGACCGCCACCAGCGAGGTAAACGAGAATTTGCGACCGCCCTTAACAACCTTGGCCACGCGATTAACGTTAATCACATGTTCGTCTAATTCAAATCCGTCCTGTTCGAATCTCTGTTTCTGAGGTCTCATATCGTCCCTTATTAAAAGTTAAGTCCGCCTTTGCGAGCGCCATCGGCAACGGCCTTGACACGGCCATGATAGCGGCCGCCCTGACGGTCAAAAACTGCATTTTCAATACCTTTTTCCTTGGCTATCTGGGCCAAGAGCTGACCAACTTTGAAGCCCTTGCCGGACTTGTTATCTTTCTCTTCAAACTGGCCTTTGGCCTGCGGAGAAAGGGTCGAGGCGAAAGCCAGGGTCTGCCCCTCGCTATCATCGATCAACTGCGCATAAACATGCTTGAGCGACTTGTGTACTGTCAGGCGTGGACGTTCTGTGGTTCCAACAATTTTGGAACGGGTGCGCCTGACGCGGCGCTCATATTTTTTTCTCTTTTTGATAATCTTGGTCGACATAATTACATCACCTATGCAGCGGTCTTACCGGCCTTGCGGCGAATCTGTTCGCCTTGGTATTTGACACCTTTGCCCTTGTACGGCTCGGGCGGCCTGAAGGACCTGATCTTGTCGGCCACCTGGCCCACCAGAGCTTTATCGTTTCCGGAAACCTTTATCTTCTGCTGACCTTCCAGCTCAATCGTAATCCCGGGCGGAGGCATGACGAAAATCGGATGCGAGAAGCCCAGCGAAAGCTGCACTGTCTTGCCTTTCATTTCCGCCCTGTAACCGACACCGACTATCTCCAGGACCTTGGTGAAACCTTCAGTCACACCGATAACCATATTGTTTATCAGCGCCCTGACCAGGCCGTGCTGGGCCCGGAAATATTTTGATTCGCTGGGACGTTCGACTGTCACCAGACCGTCATCGATTTTGACGGTCATGCGGGGATTGATCTTCTGGGTCAATTCTCCCCTGGGACCCTTGACACTGACCCGGGAGTCCTTAACTTCCACGGTCACCTTTTCGGGTATTTTAATCGGTAATTTTCCTATCCGGGACATCTTCTACCTACCAGATTCTACAGATAATTTCTCCGCCAATTTTATTCTTAAGAGCCTGCTTATGAGTCATCACGCCGCTGGAGGTGGAGACGATCATATAGCCAACCTTCTGCTGCATACGAAAGAGATCATCAGCCGAGGCATATACTCTCAGGCCGGGCTTGGAAATACGCTCCATGCCGGAAATGATCGACTCATCGTTTTTGTTGTACCGCAGCCAGACTCTCAGCACAGGCTTATTGTCGATATTAACAACTGCATATTTTTTGATAAAACGCAGCTGATTGAATATCTCGGCCACCGAGGTCTTAAAATTTGAGGCCGGCATATCCACGGCTTTGTGCTTAGCCTTGGCCCCGTTTCTAATCCTGACCAAAAGGTCGGATATCGGATCAGTCATACTCATACTACAAGATCTCCTACCAACTGGCCTTTACCACGCCGGGAACATCACCGTTTAAGGCAAGCTGCCTGAAGCAGATACGGCAGATCCCGAACTTACGCATATAAGCCCGCGGCCGTCCGCAACGGCTGCAACGATTGTAAGCTCTTACCTGAAATTTCGGTTTACGCTTTGATTTGGCTATCAGACATTTCTTAGCCACTTAAACTCCTTATTTTCTGAAAGGCATGCCCATTTCACGCAACAGCGCGAAGGCACCCTCATCTGTCTTCGAATTGGTCACAAACGTGATTGAAAGTCCCCGGACCTTGTCGATTTTATCATAATCGATTTCCGGGAAAATCAGCTGTTCCTTGACACCCAGGGTATAATTTCCGCGCCCATCAAAACCCTTGGGCCTGATTCCGCGGAAGTCGCGGATACGCGGGATGGCGAAATTGATCAGCCGATCCATGAATTCGTACATGCGTTCACGCCTGAGCGTCACGGCACATCCGATCGGCATTCCGGCCCTGAGCTTGAAATTCGATATTGATTTTTTGGCACGAGTCACAATCGGCTGCTGGCCGCTGATCGTGCGCAGATCCTCCACCGCGGCATCGAGGAACTTGGGATTGGTGATGGCCTCACCGACACCCATGTTCAATACGATTTTCTGCAGGCGGGGAACCTCCATCGCATTTTTAAGCTGCAGATCTTTCTTCAGCTTGGGAACAACTTCCTTATAATAGATTTCCTGCAATCGAACCATCAGATAATCTCTCCGGATTTTTGGGAGATCCGTACCTTGTTTACTGTATTTTTGTCTTCGTCCTTTATAATCCTGTAACCGACACGCGTGGGAGAATTGCTGCGCGGATCGAACAGCATCACGTTGGAAGCATTGATCGGGCCTTCCTTTTCGATAATCCCACCCTTGGGATTCTTCTGTGTCGGGCGGCTGTGACGGTAGATCAGGTTGACACCCTCGACCAGCACGCGATTCGTTTCCGGGCTGACCCTCAGGACCTTGCCGATCTTGCCTCTTTCTTTGCCGCTTATCACCTTAACCGTATCACCTTTTTTTATCTTCATATTACAATACCTCAGGAGCCAGGGAAATAATTTTCATAAATTTCTTTTCGCGCAATTCTCTGGCGACCGGCCCGAAAATACGGGTGCCGCGCGGCTCCTTCTGATCATTGATAATAACCGCGGCATTGTCGCCGAACTTGATATACGTACCGTCTTTGCGGCGAACCGGAAATGCTGTCCGGACCACGACGGCCTTGACGATATCTGATTTCTTGACCGTACCGTTGGGGATGGCGTCCTTGACAGCACAGACAATTATATCGCCCACTCGGGCATAACGTTTCCGGGTACCTCCCAGGATACGGAAACACATGACCTTCTTGGCGCCGGTATTATCGGCAACATTCAGACGCGAATATTCCTGTATCATTTTACTTGGCCTTCTCCAAAATCTTTATCAGTCTCCAGCGTTTCTGCTTGGAGAGCGGACGAGTTTCCATCACCAGAACCTTATCGCCGATACCGGCTTCATTCTTCTCATCATGCGCATAGAGCTTGGCGCTCCTGTGAATAACCTTGCGGTACAGCGGATGCTTCATAGTGCGGTCGAGCGTCACCGTGATAGTCTTATCCATTTTATCGGAGATGACAACACCCTGCCTGGTTTTCCGTAATCCTCTATCTGCCACTTGCTATTCCTCCGCCTTCTTCTTCTTTTCCGTATCCAGAATCTTGCCTGTTGTCGCCGAGAGAGCGCGGATACCTTTTTCATGCTCATGCAGGATCGTTTTCAGCCGGGCGATGTCGCGCTTCAGGACGCGCAGGCGCAGTGGATTATCCAGCTTCTGCACGCGTTTTTTGAGGTTCAGATTGAACAGCTCTTCTTCCGCATCGGCAAGACGCTGTTCGATTTCCTCTCTGGCCAGGTCTCTGATAAGTTCAGCTTTCACTTCTATCAACCTCCCAGCTCGCCACGAGTTACGAACTTGCATTTAATCGGCAGCTTGTCGGCGGCCAGTTTCATAGCCTGACGGGCCAGATCCTCGGAAACGCCTTCGAGCTCGAACATGATCCGTCCGGGCTTGACCACCGCCACCCAGTATTCGGGGGCGCCTTTGCCCTTGCCCATCCTGGTTTCAGCGGGCTTCTTGGTGAAGGGTTTATCCGGGAAAATACGGATCCAGACCTTGCCGCCGCGCTTGATTCTACGAGTAAGGGCGACACGAGCGGCCTCAATCTGCCGGTTGGTTATCCAGGCCGGCTGCATGGCTTTCAGCCCGAACTCACCGAATGAAATCTTGGAGCCACGATAGGCTTTGCCTCTCATCCTGCCGCGCTGCTGTTTACGGTATTTAACCCTCTTGGGCATTAACATAATTCAAACTCCAAACAAACCGTGCCAAATCACGTGAAAATTTCCAAATATATATCTTTATCCTAAAAATGCAAGAGCTTTGTCCTGCCGATTATTCCTTTTTACCTGATGATTGCCCGCCGGATCTGGATTCCGGTTTGGGCATCTCGGATTTTGTCTCCGCCCTTTTTTCCTGAGCTGGTTTTGCAGATCTTTCGCCGCCCTGTGAACCCTCTTGAGGAGGACGTTTCTTGCGAATCCTCGACCTGGGACGAGGCTTTCTTCTACGTTGTGCACCGCCTGGATGATGGGGCTTCTGTGCCATATCCTGGGTGCCCTCATCGTCAGCCTGGCTCAACGGGCTCACGAGAACTTCGCCGCGACAGATCCAGACCTTGACACCGATCGTGCCATAAGTGGTATGCGCGGTGGAAGCAGCATAATCGATATCGGCACGCAGGGTATGCAATGGCACACGGCCCTCCATGTACTTCTCCGAACGGGCGATTTCGGCTCCGCCCAGACGGCCCCCGCACATGATCTTGATACCCTCGGCCCCCATCTTCATGGAGGCGGTCAGGGCCTTTTTCATACTGCGCCGGAACGAAACGCGTCCCTCCAGCTGACGGGCAATCGAGTCGGCCACCAGCTTGGCGTTCAATTCCGGTTTCTTGACTTCTATAATATTTAGAGTGATTTCCTTCTTGGTGATGAGCTGAAGCTCCTCGCGCAGCTTATCCACCTCGGCACCCTTTCTACCGATTACGATGCCGGGACGGGAGGAATGGATGTCGACAGTTATCTTTTTGGGCGCACGGAGAATCTCCACCTTGGCCAGACCGGCATTTTCAAGGCGTTTCTCGATATAACGTCTGATTTTGAGATCCTCTTCCAACAGTTGAGCATAATTTCTCTCAGCGAACCACTTCGAGTTCCAGGACCTGATAACGCCTAATCTCAGACCTATGGGATGTGTTTTCTGACCCAAAAATATTCCTCCTGCTTATTCCTGGTCCTGCTTTGCGGACCGGGTAGATTTTTTTCTTCCTCGGGAACGTTTTGCCTGTTCTCTTTCAACCCTCTCCTCTGTACGGCCCTCATCTGAGACCCTGACAGTGAGGTGACAGGTTCTTTTGCGAATGCGATAAGCGCGTCCCATACCAACAGCACGGAAACGCTTCATGATCGGCCCGCCGTCAACCACGACCGAGGTAACCCGAAGGTCCTCGGCCCTGACACGGGATGATCCCTCGCTGGCAATTATATTGGCAGCGGCTGATCTGATGGTTTTGGAAAGCGGTACGGCCGCGCTCTTGGGGATAAACCTGAGCATATCGACCGCCTCATCAACCATGCGTCCCTTAACCAGGGCGGCAACCCGGCGCATCTTGCGGGCGGACATCCTTAAATATCTTGCACGAGCAGCAGATTCCATCTTATCACTCTTATTTAATTGCGGAGGATCGTTCCGTCAGCTTGCCGGCATGCCCGCGGAATATGCGCGTCGGGGCGAATTCGCCAAGCTTGTGACCCACCATGTTTTCAGTTATGTACACCGGTATGAATTTATTTCCGGTATGGATGGCGACTGTATGACCGACGAACTCGGGTGAGATTGTCGATCGGCGCGACCAGGTCTTGATTACCTTCTTGTCGCCGCTTTCATTCATAATCTGAATTTTCTTCAGCAAATGGTCATCTATAAATGGCCCTTTTTTCAAAGAGCGTGCCATCCAGAACCTCCTGAACTAAACTATTTCCTACGTTTGACTATATATTTATCTGAAAGTTTGCCTTTTTTACGCGTCTTATAACCCTTGGTCGGCTTGCCCCAGGGCGTGCATGGATGCCTGCCTCCCGAGGAACGTCCCTCGCCACCGCCCATGGGATGATCGACCGGGTTCATGGCCACAGCCCTTGTGTTCGGCCTGCGTCCCAGCCAGCGCGATTTGCCGGCCTTGCCCCAGATAACATTTTCATGGTCGATATTACCGACCTGGCCGATTGTGGCGCTGCATTTCAGTGGCACCAGGCGAACCTCGCCGGAGGGCAGCTTGAGATGGGCCATCTTGCCCTCTTTTGCGGCCAGGACAGCCATGGAACCGGCGCTGCGGGCGATTATGCCGCCACGGCCGGGGAGCATCTCGACATTATGCACAAAACTACCGAGCGGGATTCTTTCGAGCGGAGTGGCATTGCCGATTTTGATCTCGGCCTCCGGGCCGGATTCTATCATGGTGTCGACCTGCAGACCGTGAGGAGCAAGGATATACCTCTTCTCGCCATCCACATAATACAGCAGGGCAATTCTGGCCGAACGGTTGGGATCATATTCGATCGCCGCCACACGGGCCGGGATACCATGCTTATCGCGTTTAAAATCGATAATACGGTAATAGCGCTTATGGCCACCGCCGCGGCAATATGCTGTTGTCCGTCCCTTATTGTTTCGTCCGCCGCTTTTCTTCAGAATCTTGATCAGCGAACGTTCCGGCTTCTCCTTGGTAATTTCGGCAAAATCCGAAACAGTGCGAAAACGCATCGAAGGAGTATACGGCTTAAACTTTTTAATACCCATTTCTATATCCCGCTATAATTTATCTATCGCCTTTATTAAAATCCTGATTAGATGGCATCCAGCTGAGTGATTGTCTCGCCTTTTTTTAAGCTGACAATCGCCTTTTTCCAGTTGGGCCGCTTACCTGTAAATCTGCCCAGACGCTTGATCTTGCCACGCATAACCATCGTGCGTACACTTTCAACCTTGACATTGAACAGGTTTTCAACCGCCTGTTGAACATCGATCTTATTGGCATCCTTGGCTACATGGAAAGCGTAGGCATTCTGTTTTTCTCTGAGTATGCCGATTTTTTCCGTGAGCAGATGCGAAATTATTACCTTGTGCGGATCCTTCATTTGACAAATACCTCCTCGATCTCTTTCAAGGCGGATTCGGTCATCAAAAGATATTCGGCATTGAGCAGATCATAAGCATTGACCAGCCGTGCGCGAATGTATTCAACACCCGGGATGTTGCGGCAGGAAAGCTCAAAATTTCTGTTCAGCCCCTCATTCAGAATAAGGACCTTGCGACCGTAGAGTTCCAGACCGGTTAAAAACTCGACCATCGATTTTGTTTTGGGTGTTTCAAACTGCATATCCTCGATGACCATGATTTTGTCATCGGCGGCCTTCCGTGAGAAGGCAGTCTGCAGTGCCTGTTTTTTGAGGCGGTTGGGAATGTGTGTCCGATAATTTTTGGGCTTGGGCCCGAAAATCACACCACCACCCGTCCAGATCGGCGAGTTGTTTGAACCCGCCCTGGCCCTGCCGGTACCTTTTTGACGCCACGGTTTGGCGCCGCCACCACGTACCTCGGCACGTGTTTTGGTCGAATGTGTTCCCTGGCGCTGATTGCGCAGGAATGATTTGACATATTGATGAACCTGATAATCCTTCGATTCGGCCTCGAAGAACTTCGAATTCAGTTCAACCTCGCCGGCACTGCTGCCGGTACTTGTTATTTTCTTCGCTTTAGCCATCGTAACTATCTTCCTGCAATCCTGATAAAGCTGTTCTTCTTGCCGGGCACAGCACCCAGAATACAGATCAGGTTGTTTTCGGGGTCAACCTTGGCGACCTTCATATTCTTTATCGAGACGGTATCGCGTCCCATTCTGCCGGCCATGCGAGTCCCCTTGAGAACCCTTGAGGGATAGGAGGACTGGCCGATTGAACCGGGAGCACGAAGCCTGTCGGACTGGCCGTGAGTTTTCGGACCGCCCGAGAATCCATGCCTGCGAACACCGCCCTGGAAACCGAGACCCTTGGAAACACCGGTCACCTTAACCTTGTCGCCAACTGTAAAAATGCCTACATCAAAAGTGTCGCCGACATTGAATTCCTGATCATCATCATCCAGGCGAATTTCACGCATGTATTTGTATGCCGTGGTACCGGCCTTATCAAATACGCCCTGCATCGGTTTATTGACTTTCCTGGGCTTGGCTTCCTGAAAACCGACTTTGATCGAGGAATAACCATCCTTTTCAGGCGTCTTAACCTGAACAACCTGACATGGTCCGGCCTGTATAACGGTAACCGGCAGACTCTCACCGTCGGCGGTGAAAATCCTGCTCATTCCGAGTTTCTTTCCAAATATAGTTTTCATGATCGTTATACTTTAATTTCCACATCCACACCCGCCGGGAGATCCAGTTTCATAAGTGCATCAACTGTCTGCGGGGATGAATCATATATATCCATTAGTCTCTTATGTACTCTGGTTTCAAACTGTTCCCGGGACTTCTTATCCACGTGCGGAGAACGCAAAACGGTATAAACCGTGCGCTTTGTCGGAAGCGGAATCGGTCCGGCAATCTTGGCACCTGTTCTCAAAACCGTACGAGCTATTTCCCTCGTTGATTTATCGAGGGCATGATGATCATAGGCTTTCAGACGAATACGTATTTTCTGACCAAGGTCCATTTACATTACTCCTCAATCTCGGTCACGACTCCGGCGCCGACTGTACGACCGCCCTCGCGG
>CAZVLB010000001.1:0-392233 GCA_964627935.1 uncultured Ignavibacteria bacterium | reverse complement strand
GGAGGGGTTCCCGAGTGGCCAAAGGGAACAGACTGTAAATCTGTCGGCGAAGCCTTCGTAGGTTCGAATCCTACCCCCTCCATTTTTTTTAATCCCCGAAACTAGATTTGATGCATATCAAAAAGAAAGGCAGCCACGCGGACTGCCAGTCTTTGAAACCTATTCTGTTAAATCGAAAGCCCTACAGTTTCTTTTTCCATTTCGTGCCTTGGGGCGTGTCCTCGAGGATAATGCCGCGTTCGAGAAGATCGTCGCGGATCTTATCAGCGGTAGCAAAATCTTTCTGCTTACGCGCCTCAATTCTTTTCTGAATCAACTCCTCGATTTCCTGGTTAAGATCGGCCTTTTCCGGCTTGAGGAAGCCCAGCACAGTATCGAATCCATCGATTGTTTCGAGAACCATTTTGGCATTGTTTGCAGAAACCTTATTTTCGGAAGCCAGACGGTTTATATCTCGAACGAAATCAAACAATGCGCCCATGGCCGGGGAAATATTGAGGTCATCATCCAGCGCTTTTTCGAAATCGGTTTTGACCTTCATGATCAGCTTTTCTACTTCCGGATTATCCTCGCCGCCTTTTATTGAGCTGACATTCTCGTAAAAATCCCACAACCGTTCGATCGCCTTGCGGGCCGCATCCAGACCATCGAGAGTAAAATTTAGCTGCTGGCGATAGTGAGTCGACATAAGCAGGTAACGTACCGATATACCGGGATAGCCTTTGTCTATAATGTCCTTTAGCGTGTAAAAATTGCCCAGCGACTTGGACATCTTGCGCCCTTCCACGATCAGGTGTTCACAATGCAGCCAGTAATTAACGAACTTCTCATCATTGGCCGCCTCGCTCTGGGCGATTTCATTTTCATGGTGAGGGAAGATATTGTCTACACCGCCGCAATGAATATCAAAATGCTTACCGAGGTATTTGCTCGACATGGCCGAGCATTCGATATGCCATCCGGGACGTCCCTTGCCCAGCTCGGTTTCCCAGTACACATCGCCGTCATCCTCATCCCAGGCTTTCCAGAGCGCAAAGTCGGAGACGGTTTCCTTTTCATATTCATCGGAGGAAACGCGTGCCCCGGATTTCAGCTGCGACATATCCATATGCGACAAACGGCCATATTCGGGGAATTTGGAAATCCTGAAATATATCGAACCATCGATTTCGTAAGCGATATCTTTTTCCAGCAGTTTCTTGATGATATCCACCATTTCCGGGATATGATCCGTGGCCGAGGGGTAATGATCGGCACGGTCGATTTTCAATGTATCGATATCCTCAAAAAAGGCCTTTTTGTATTTCTCGGTATATTCATCGAGGGGAACGCCCTGCTTGATCGAGTTCTTGATCGTCTTGTCATCGACATCGGTCAGGTTCATAACCTGCAGAACATCATAGCCCTTGTATTTCAGGTATCGTTTCAGCAGATCCTCGAATATATAGGCCCGGAAATTTCCGATATGAGCATTATCATAAACAGTCGGACCGCAGGTATACAGATTCACCTTGCCGGGAGTAATCGGTTCAAAATCTTCCTGTTTTCTTGTCAGCGTATTAAAAAACTGCAGAGCCATAAGAACACCTCGGTCTAAGATTACAAATTTCGCCCAATTATATAAAGAAATCGGCAGAGCGCAATTAAATAATTAGAACAGCAATTTAATCATCAGGTTTCGCTTGCCGGCAGGCTAAAATAAATCTAACTTGGGAATTATGCCCGATTATGATGCGATCAAAATGGCGCCGTTTGCGTTTTTGGATTATTTCGCCCAATGGGGCGGACGCGCCTGGCAGAAGTTTATTGAGATCGGCGTGCAGAAATACCTGGGTGAGGATTTAAGCGGTAAACATGTGCTCGAAATCGGAGCGGGCATGGGACGCATGAGCTGCCTGTTTGCGCTCCTTGGGGCAAAGGTGACCGCCATCGACATCAAAGACACCGAAAAGGAAATCGCGCTGCAAAATGCCCGGGCATTCGATGTCGAATCGCCAATAGAATTCATCTACTATGACGGCAACCTGAACATTCTCGAGGGACGGCAATTCGATATAATCTTCACGAAATCGACTTTGATTTATCCTGATGATCTGGAAGCATATCTGAGGGATATGGATAAGCTGCTTCGACCCGATGGCAAAGTTGTATTTATCGAAAACCTGCGTGGAGGCACGATCATCTTTTTGATGCGCCTGCTCAAACGACGCAGTCTGTCATTTTTCAAGAGGACACATTATTTCACGCAGAAGCAGGTTGAGCTGATTAAATCTATATTCAAGATCGAACTGGTGATGCGTTCTAAATTCCCGCCGGTAATATTATTGTGCGGCAGAAAAAAAGAAAAGGCCGGATGATTTCCGGCCTTTTTATTTTGATCAACATGCTTTTATTTGAGATCGAGAAGCTCGACTTCGAAGCGCAGTGTCGCATTGGGCGGAATCACCCCGCCGCCGGCGCCACGTGCGCCATAGCCGAGATCGGGCGGGATAATCAGGAAATGCTTATCGCCGACATTCATCATAGCGACAGCCTCATCCCAGCCTTTGATCACTCGACCGGCGCCGATAACGAACTCAAACGGCTGTCCCCTGTCGACAGAGCTGTCGAAGATCGTGCCGTTGGATAGCCAGCCTGTATAATGAACAACTGCCGTCTGGCCCTTCTGGGCCTTCTCGCCTTCGCCCTCTTCCAAAACGACATACTTAAGTCCGCTTCCGGTTTCCTGGACATCGGCCTCATCATATTCCGGTGGCTGACGGGGTTTGGTGATATCCAGAAGTTCGACTTCGAAAATCAGTGTGGCATTGGATGGAATCGGGCCCATCGCCCTTTCACCATAACCCAGATCGGGCGGGATGATCAGGATTCTTCGTCCGCCGGGCTTCATGCCCTGCAGGCCTTCCTCCCAGCCCTGGATTACACGGCGCTGGCCGATCTGGACTGTAAAGGGCTGATTGCGGTCTTTGGAGCTGTCGAACTTGGTACCATCGGTAAGCCAGCCGGTATAGTGCACCAGCACTTTGTCGCCAACAGTGGAGACTTCGCCTTTGCCCTCCGCGGCATCAATATACTTCAAGCCGCTGGCGGTCGTCACAGTATCACCCTTGACACTGGGGATACCGCCAGGATTTTCCTGAGTTTCAGCGGCTTCATTCTGCTCGGCCACACATGAGGAGACCGCGAAGATTAACAGAAAGAGAGGGATCAGAATTTTTAGTTTGGAAATAGTCATGTTATGAGGTCCTTTCGATTTACACCTCGGTCAGTGATTTTACTACTTTTTTATCAAGGCGCTTGATAACTTCGCTGATCAGTTTCACGCAGTTGAGGTAATCATCACGGTAGATTACAGATGAGTGGCCATGGATATACCTTGTTGCCAGTCCGATGAAGATCGAGGGCACGCCGAAACGGGTCAGATGAATCCGGCCGGCATCCGTGCCACCGCGTTCGAGGTAGCTTAAGGCAAACGGTATTTTGGCCCTTTCGGCCGTATCGACCACGAAATCACGTAACTTGCGATTGGGAATCAGGCTGCCGTCAAACACAGCTATCTGCGGTCCGGTGCCGAATTTCTCGGGAGGATTGCCCTCGATACCGGGTGTATCGCGTGCAACAGTAACATCAGAGATAATTGCCACATCCGGATTTCCCAGCCAGGCCGATGTCTGTGCCCCGCGCAGTCCGACCTCCTCCTGTACAGTGCCGACTCCCAGCAGGGTATTGGGATGTTTGGCGGTTTTGAGCTTTTTGAAAAGCTCGATCACGATACCGCAGCCGATCCTGTTATCAAAAGCCTTGGCAAGATACATCTTTTTATTGCTCATTATCGTAAACGGCGAATATGGAATTATCGGATCGCCGACCTCCACGCCCAGCTTCTTGCGCACATCATATTTTTCCATCACGCCCACGTCGATATACATGTCTTTTATCTCGAGCACATTCTTGCGCTCCTTCTGCTCGAGCAGATGCGGCGGAGTTGATCCGACCACGCCGACAATCGGCCCCTTCCTGGTCATAACCATGACCTTCTGGGCCAGCACTACATGGCCCCACCATCCGCCCAGGGGCAGGAATTTGATAAAGCCGTTTTTGTCAATCTCCTTGACCATAAAGGCGACCTCATCCATATGACCCGCAACCATCACACGCGGATCATCGGCATTGCCTTTTTTGCTGGCAACAATAGAACCCAGTTTATCGAATTCTATGTTGTCGGAGAGCGGTTTGAGATGGGTTTTCATTATGCGGGCGATTTCATGTTCATGGCCCGGTGCGCCGGGAGCATCACACAGCTCCTGCAATAATTTTTCAGTTGCATCCATCCGTCCATTTCCTTTCTCAATAATAATCTATCAGATCAGACAAATTATCAATAACCAGGTCCGCGGCGCTGGTATCACCATATTCCCTGCCGGGCTTGCGGATCAAAATCGAATACAAGCCGGCATTGTTGGCGCCGAGCACATCGATTTCCAGTCGATCTCCAACAAAAAAGGCTTCAGAAGGTGAAATGTCAAGCTTTGATGAGACATGATCGTAAATCGCGCGATGCGGTTTTCGATAGGGAAACCTCGATGAAAACACTTTATAGTCGAAGTATTCATAGATTCCATGATTTTTCATATCGGTCAGATGATAATCGGGCGGAAAGACGGTATTCGAGATCAGTCCGATTTTGTGGCCATTGCCCCTGAAATGCTCCAGCAGATCAATTGCGCCGTCTTTGAGGCTGATACTTTCACGTACCGGCTGATAATACACTTTCAGGAATTCAGACACGAAATCATCATCGCCGGGCAGTTCAAAATGCTCCAGAAACTCGCCAAAGAGCTTCATTATATCCTGCTCCACATGTGTTTTATCGCTGATCTTTTCTTTTTCTATTACCATTTCCAGAAAACCGGGATAGAATGTGGCCCATTCCGGAGATGAGACTTTCATAGCGGGCAAACTTGCATGAGCTCTCTTGAGGCTCATCTCGAATAATTTTGGCCAGGGGATATTTTCGTATTCGATCAATGTCGATCCCAGGTCGAAGATCGCCCCTTTCAATTCTCTCAATTTGCGCATTTATTGTTACCCCCCGAAAAACTCATCCTGCATCCTGGCCACAATCCTTTCCGCCATATCCTCCCAGATGTATCTGCCGGCTATTTCGCGGCCGATTTCCCGGGCCCGATTCTTATCCTGTTTTAACAGATGATCCAGCGCTTTGATCCATGATTCCGTATCATTCTCGACAACCCGCACAAAATCCTGATCAAAGTCATGCAATAGTTCCATTGGCGAAGATACCGACCTTAGCCCGGCGGCAGCGTATTCATAGAACTTAAGAGGATTTGAAAAGCGAAAGAATGCATTATCTTTATAGGGCATAATGCCGATATCGAATGCGTTCAGAACCTCAGGCATAAGTGAATGATCGAACTGTCCCGGCAGGTAAACATTTGCGGTCTGCTCTATTTGCACAACCGGAACACCTTCTGATACCGGCCCGACAAAAACGAAATTCCATTGCGGCTTTTTCCGGGCGATCTCGAGAATCAGGTTCCAGTCCTGACGATCCGAGAGGATGCCGGTGAATCCAATTCTCGGCGCTTTGATTTTGAGTATCTGCGGTGAGGCCGCTACTTCCGTATGTATCAGCATCCGGTAGGTTTCACGATCCAGTCCATTGCCGGACATCCAGGCTTCGTTATACTTAGCTCCGTACTTTTTCATTGACTTGGGAGAAACAGCTAACAGCAGATCAACCTCTCCCCGCTTTTTTTCTTCCATGCGATTGACATATTCGATCTCTTTGCCATCGAAGTCGGTCAGGCTATCTTTGATCTCGAACACATTGAAGCTTTCCGGAAACAGATCGGTGACATAATTCTGCACCGGATGATAGAACCATACTATGGGCGATGGCTCCTCGACAAAAATCTGCTTTTGCAGGTAATCATATGATTTTCGCAGTCGTATCAGATTCATCTTTTCAAGGCTCTTATTGAACCGGGCGAGATTATCGGTGATAAAATAGCGGGGTGAAAACAGGTACAGATTTTCGGCCAGCTTTTCGAGCGACGGTTTGTCGAAAAATTCAGAGGCCCTGTGCGGCTTTGTTATAAATGTTGTAAATGGGCACAAAGGTCGATTGACCGCTACCACGGTCGATCCGCGTTTTCCGGCCGCCTCAGCCAGGGCGAAAACCATTTTTTTGCGCATAAAGACAGGCCAGTCGACGGCCGTAAAAAGTAATATGATCCTGGGGAAATGTTTCAAGAGCCAACCGCCAGATCGATTATCTTTTGAATCAGGTCATTAAATGACATCCCGGCCGCCTTTGCTGCTTTGGGGACCAGCGATGTTTTGGTCATTCCGGGCAGGGTGTTTACTTCGAGACAGAAAAGATCATTCTCGGCGTTCATGCGAAAATCAACCCGCGCATATCCACTGCAATTTAATGCCCGAAACGCGCGCAATCCCAGTTCCTGTAATTCGACCGCCAGTTCATCGGGAAGATCAGCCGGGCACTTATAGCTGCACATTCCCTCGGTATACTTGCACTCGTAATCGTAAAGCTTGTTTTTGGGCATGATTTCGACCACCGGAAGAGGTTGGTCACCTAATACCGCAACTGTCAGTTCGCGGCCATCTATATAATCCTCGATCAGGACTTCATCGGTTACCGCAAAGGCATCATCGATAGCCTTCATAAATTGGTCATCTTCTTCCACCAGGGTCAGGCCGACTGTCGATCCCTGATCATTCGGTTTTACAATCACCGGCGCAGGAAATTCCTGGCGCAATTCATCGAAATCATCCTCGGTAAATTCACTTTTCTTCAAAAGCATCCAATCCGGGGTGGGAATTCCCTCTCGTTCGAAGAGTTTTTTGGAGATAGCCTTGTTCATACATAACGCCGAGGACAGTCTCCCCGATCCGGTATACTTGACATCGGCAAGCTCCAGAAGCGACTGTATTGTGCCATCTTCGCCTGCTCCGCCATGTAAACCGAGAAAGACGGCATCGAAATCCGGCAATGTTTCTAATGTTGCCAGTTTCAGCGATTGTCTGCGATCCAGGCGGGAAATTTCCTGAAGATCGGGCGGTGTCGTTTTTATATCTTCCGGAATCAACTTTGTCTGCCCTGTTGCGATTTCACTTTCCCCGGCGCTATCCAATGTGGTGACATCGTGCCCAAGTTCCTCCAATGCCCGGGCAATCGCCGCCCCCGAGGCCAGAGAGACATCCCGCTCCAATGACACCCCGCCCATGAGTACCAGCACCTTCATGGTTCAATTCTCCGTTCCAATCTTCTCGTCCATAGTGTCCTGCCAATCCATGAGAGAATTATAACAATTAAAACCACCATGACAACATATCTATAGGTTGAAAATATTTCATATATGTAATCGAGATTTCTGCGCATATAATAAGCCAGCATGATGACCATGCTGTTCCAGACCGCACAGGAGATAGCGGTGAAGATCATAGCCCGCCTGAAAGGGACATTTGCTATGCCTGCGAAAAATACCAGTGCAAAGCGGACCCCGGGCAGAAACTTGGAAAAGATCAACAGTTTCTCTCCGACTTTTTTGTACCAGAGTTCAGTTCGCAAAATCAATTTACGGTTCAAAAACCAGATTTTCTCGCTTTCGATAATGCGCCGTCCATATTTTTTTCCGGCCCAGTATACTATCGCAACCCCGAGCATTGATCCTGCGAAAGCGGCTATTAATACCACGGGAAGCAATGCACCACGCTGCCCGGAGATAAATCCCGCCGCGAATATGGCCACATCACCGGGAAAGGGCGGAAAAACATATTCAAAAAACATGGCAAACATGGCCCCGAAATATATCCAGATGCCACCGTGAATTGTCAAATATTCAGCGTAACGCTGTATCTCGGGAGGAAGCTCATTCATAGAACTCCTCTTCCTCTTCGGCCAGGCCCTGATCTTCGTCCGATTCCTCATACAGGAAAATACTGCAAACAACAAATACCGAAATACCCTCTCTGAAAGCGGGCACAAGGTTACATAACGCGGGGGAATTTTTAAGTGAGATCCGGTTTTTTTCGATATCGAGGGCATGAGCTATGTTCATGGCCATCATAGTGCGATATTCGGAGAGATTAAAAGCGGGGCAGATTATCGTAACATCGATATTCTCTATATATAGCGAAGATCGCAGCATTTTGATTCGAATCAACTCCAGAAGTTTGAGCCCGGTGATGTTTTTATAAAGAGCGTTTTCTTCCGGGAAAAGATCGCGGAGCTCCCCCAGGTTAGCGGCGCCGGCAAGTGAATCGCATATTGCCAGCGACAGAATATCGGCATCAAAACTTCCGGCCAATCCGGCATGATCAGGAATCTTCACACCGCCCAGTACCAGTTTTCGGGAATCGTCAAAGGGACGCATATCCATGCCCAGGCCGCTCTTAAACATCCCCGCCTCCTCTATCCTGGCGATTCTCCAGGATCATCTTCAGCAACAGAAAATCCTGATCGCATCCGGCCCGCAGATTATGCTTTTCGCCTTTGATGACACGAATCTTGCTGCCATAATGCTCCACCACCGCGGCATCATCGGCAAACAGATGATCACTCTTTTCGGCATTGCGATAGGCGTCAATAATAAGACGATACTTGAATACCTGCGGCGACTGGGCCAGAAATATGCGCTTTTTGTCCAGTGAGGCAAGTATATAGCCCTGCTCGGCACGTTTAACAGGAACATCGGCTATAATTCCCGGCACAACCGCATCATGCTCGAGGCATTCATTGATCAGCCTGGATAGAAAATCGCCTGACACTACCGGACGGAGGGCATCGTGGATCAGCACAATATCTGTATCGCTTTCGAGGGCCTCTAATCCGGATCTTACGGTTGCCATACGGTTTCCTGCGGCGGGACGAATCCTGCGGGCCTTGTCGATTGCATACCTGTCGACAATCCCATCGGAGACATACAGCAGATAATCCTCATCGACGACGATTATGATTTCATCGATTTCCGGGCTTTCCTGGAAGTTTTTCAGCGTATGTGCCAGGAGCGGTTTGCCGGCAATCGATTTCAGGCAGGGATGCAAATCGCCCTGCATCAGGCCGCGTTCCGGTTCGGTGTAAATAATCGCTCGACATTTCATAATATAAACATGCTGTCGCCGTAACTGAAAAACCGGTAACCCTTTGCCACCGCCTGATTGTAGGCTTCGAGCATATTCTCGCGCCCGGCAAAAGCCGCTACCAGCATCAAAAGTGTTGATTTGGGAAGATGGAAATTGGTGATCAATTTGTCAACAAGTTTAAATTCATAAGGCGGATATATAAACAGGTCGGTTTCGCCGCTGTAAGCATCCAGCTTGCCGTCTGTAGCCTTGTGCCAGCTTTCCAGTGCGCGAACAGAGGTGGTACCGACTGCTACAAGATTTTTGCCCTGATGCTTGAACTCCCGGATCCGTCGTGCGGCCTCGGAATCGATACGAAAGACCTCAGATTCCATCTTATGCTCACGGGGATCACTGCTCCTGACCGGTGAAAATGTGCCCCAGCCGATATCCAGCACGATTTTTACCATGTCTATGCCCTTGTGACGAATTTTATCCAGAAGCTCATTCGTAAAATGCAGTCCCGCCGTAGGAGCGGCAACAGAACCGGGCTGTGAGGCATAAACTGTCTGATACCTTTCGTAATCGGCGCTTTCCACCTCGCGCTGTTTTTGAATATATGGCGGCAAAGGTATAATCCCCTGGCTTTCCATCAGTTGCAGAGCATGCCGGGGCTGATCGAATTTAATTATACGGGTACCGTCATCATTTTCCGAAACGACTTCAGCGGAGATATCTGTATTATCGAACGCCAGGCGGGTACCCGACTTCATCTTGCGTCCCGGCTTAGCCAATGATTCCCAGACCCCGGGCTTGAGTTCCTTGAAAAGCAGTAATTCGAATTTACCGCCCGTCTCTGGTTTATGCCCGAATAAGCGGGCCTTCATTACTTGCGTAACATTTATAACCAGGAAATCATTTTCATCCAGATAGTCGACAATATCCGCAAAATGCCGATGATCGATCCTATCCTCGGCACGATTATAGATCAGCAGTCTGCTTTGATCTCTTTTTTCCGATGGATGAGCGGCGATTTGCTCCTCGGGCAGGTGATAATCATAGTCGGATATTTTCATCTGGATTTTACAGCTTGTGAATTTTGGGGGAATCCGATTTGTTTTTCTTCTTCTTTTTCTGAGTGTAGCGTTCTTTTTCGGAAAAGATACATCCGCAATACTTTTGCATATAGAGTCCCATATCGCGTGCTTTCTGACGGCCCTCGCGGTATCCCGAAACTATGTCCAGGTCGAGAAATTTCACACCGAATTCATTTTCCAGCTCAGAACCGATACGCCTAATCTGATCCAGCTTCTGATAGGGAGAGACCAGCAGTGTTGTGGTGAAATATTCAAATCCCTGCTGCCTGGCATGACGGGCCGTTTCGGTCAGGCGCATACGGTAGCAATGCTGACAGCGATCCTGTATATCCGGCATGGCCAGGGTAAGAAATTTTTCCAGATCATAGCTGTCATTGAAGGCAATTTCCATATCCTGCATGTTCTGGAACTTCACCAGGCTGTCCAGGCGCTGCTTGTATTCGGTGAACGGGTGAATATTGGGATTGTACCAGAACCCGGTCAGCTGATCCCCTTCACGCAACAGCTTCTCATAGGGGTAAATCAGGCAGGGTCCGCAACATATATGTGTCAGAATTCTCATACTATATATCAACCAGGTTATTTACTCATTATACGGATAATATGCGGCTGTATTTAGAAAAGCTCATGCTGGCCCTTTTCGGGCGCTTTTAATTTTAGATGCTTGTAACCGTTTTCCGTTACCACACGGCCACGCGGAGTGCGAGCCAGAAGTCCCTCCTGGATCAGGAACGGTTCATAGATTTCTTCAATCGTATCCTGTTCCTCGCCAACCGCCACAGCCAATGTATTGATACCCACCGGGCCGCCCTTGAATTTGTGAATTATTACCTCGAGAATACGCTTGTCCATCTCATCCAGCCCCAGCCGATCAACTTCCAGACGGGCCATGGAATCTATGGCAATTTCGGATTTGATTACTCCCTCGCCTACAACCTCGGCAAAATCGCGAACCCGTCGCAACAGACGATTTGCCACACGGGGAGTACCTCGTGAACGGCGGGCTATTTCCAGCGCACCCTCTTCATCGATTTCTATATCCAGTATGCGCGCGGAGCGATGAACGATTTTGCACAGGCTCTCGACATCATAATAATCCAGCCGCCCGACCACGCCGAAACGTGAACGTAGAGGGGAGGTCAGAAGCCCGGCACGGGTGGTTGCGCCCACAAGTGTAAAGCTTTTCAACGGTAATTGCACAGAACGGGCCGAGGGCCCCTTGTCCAGCATGATTTCCAGCGAAAAATCCTCCATGGCCGGATAGAGATATTCCTCTACAACGCGATTTAGACGATGAATCTCATCAATAAAGAGCACCTCGCGCTGTTTCAGGTTTGTCAACAGGCCCGCCAGATCGGCGGCACGTTCCAGTACCGGGCCGGAGGTGGTTTTAATCTTGGTCTTTAGTTCGTTGGCCATGATATACGCCAGGGTTGTTTTGCCCAGCCCGGGCGGACCGTACAGGAGCACATGATCCAGCGCCTCGGAACGGTTGGAGGCGGCCTGGATAAACACCTTCAGGTTCGCGACCAGTTTCCTCTGTCCGACGAACTCATCGAAGCTTCGCGGACGCAGGCTATCATCGAAATTTTCCTCGCCCTCGAAGCGACCCGGTGTTGTAATTCTCTGTTCAGGCATAATCTTTTAAGTTAAGTAAAAAAATCTAACTTGCAATCAGAAAATAAATTCGGCAGGACCGAAACTGTACACAGGCTCCAATCTAAAATAATCTTGACAAAACACAATAACATTTGTAGTGATTTGTACATCAAGCGATGAACATCCTGGCTTTTTCGAATAATAGATTGTTATACAAGGAGGTAGAATGGCCAATATTTTTTTCATAAAGCCTTTCCTGACAGCTCTGCAGGAGGGTAAATCAGTCAGATTCGGAATATTCATCCTGCTCTGGATAATCGCGGTTGCCGTTATAGTGGGCGGAGCGGTTCAATGGATCGACTTCTGGAATCAGGTTTCGGGCGAGGATGCGGCCGGGGTTTTCGGGGTAATTCTCTATCAGATTATCTATGTCGTCCTGATCTACCTGGTTTTTCAGATCCTGGTAATCCGGGCCAGCGATGTTCTCAATGCCGAGGCCTTTGAATCAGAATTTACGGTGATACCAATCATGTCGGTGCTGGCCAGGGCTTTCGGAGAAATCGCCGCAGTTTCATTTACCATGCAGGGGGTGGGCCTGCTGATCTTTCTCTGGTTCGCGGGGGCGACGCCCATGGGCCCCGGTTCTGAGTTTTTCCAGGGGCTGATACTATTCACCGGCCTGGTGGTCGGAACAGGCTTTAAAGGCGGAATCCTGGCACTTGTCTATGGTATAATTTTTGGGTTTATCTCTATTGTATTAGCCTATTTTACAGCCGAGGTAATCATCCTGGGGCTGAAATGGTACCTTGATATCAAGGTTGTGAGACGAGTGGCCGAAGGCTATGAAAAACCCGGCACAAGGACGAAAGAGCCTGCAAGCACAGCTGAACCATCGGGCACAACTTCGCCTCCCAAAAAGCCCAAAAAGGAGGAAAAACCGCTTGGCGGTAAAGGGGGCTCGGAAGAATCTCAAGCAGAACCCGGTTCTGAATCCTGAGCATAAGATATAAAAACGGCCCCGAGTCGGGGCCGTTTTTTTTTGAAGCTAAATTGTATCTATGAATTGACAAAAAGGCATTTCCCACGAGCGGGGTCGTAATTCTGGCAACGGATATAACTGCCAAAAGGAATCACACCATCGGTAGCCAGGCAATCCCAGTCGAAATCACGGCAGGGCAATTCACGGTAATCGATATCATCCTGCCGGCGTTCCTCGCGCATTAATTCTATAATCAGAGTCATCTAATCTATTTTACGTTTTCGACCATGCCGTATTCGTTAAGCTTGTTCCGCAAAGTGCGCGTGGTGATTCCGAGCTCCTCGGCCGCCTTGGTACGGTTCCCCGAGTGACGGTCCAGGGACTTGAGAATCAGAATCTTCTCCCCTTCCGAAATAGTGATCGGCTCAGCCAGCATATCGGATGTATCGCATACATTGGGACCCAGCGCAAGGTAGGAGGGCAGGTCCTTATGCGTTATGATATTGTCTTTGCTGGTCACGACAGCACGATGAATCAGGTTTTCCAGTTCGCGCACATTGCCGGGCCAGGGATAGCTATTGAGTATGCCCATGGCCTTTTCCGACACGCCCTCGATAGCACGCTCATCCTCCTCATTGAATTTATTGATAAAATGCTCGATCAGGATGGGCAGATCATCTTTGCGATCGCGCAGGGGTGGAATTTCTATGTTGATAACATTCAGGCGATAATACAAATCCTCGCGGAAATTATGCTGCTTGATCTCCTCGGGAAGATTGCGGTTGGAAGTTGCGATAATGCGCACATCAACCTTGACCGGCATCCCGGATCCGACTCTTTCGAATTCAGATTCCTGCAATACGCGCAAAAGCTTGGCCTGAAGCTGCAGGGGCATCTCGGAGACTTCATCCAGAAGCAATGATCCGCCATCGGCAAGTTCAAAACGACCCTTGGTGGTCTTGATTGCGCCAGTGAAAGCTCCTTTTTCATGGCCGAACAGCTCGGATTCAATCAGGTTTTCAGGAAGCGCGGCGCAATTGACGCGAACAAAGGGCTTTTCACGGCGCGGGCTGTTGTAGTGGATCGCCTTGGCCACCAGTTCCTTGCCTGTCCCCGATTCGCCTGTCAATAATATTGTGGCCTTGCTCTGGGCGGCGGTCTGGATCAGGTCGAAGACGTCCAGAAGCCGTCTGTTGTGACCGATGATATTGGAGAAACTGTAGCGGTCACGAATCTGTGCCTTGAGCACCCGGTTTTCCATCGAAAGCTCGCGATGGTCCAGGGCACGTTTTACTACAATTTCGATCTCATCAGGCGAAAACGGCTTGAGTATATAATCATATGCGCCTTTTTTCATGGCATCCACCGCATTCTGAACTGTGCCGAAGGCAGTTATAATTACCACGACTGTATCGGGCGCTAAATCCTTGATATTTCCTAGCAGAGTGATTCCATCCATCTCGGGCATGCGCACATCGGAAAGCACGAGATCGAATTCATTCTCCCTCATAATCTCCAGAGCCTCGACCCCGGATGAAGCCGACATCACATTATAGCCGGATCTCGTGAGTGTCTCGCTGACAAATTCATTAACCAGGTTGTCATCATCGACAACTAAGATATTCTTGTCCATGCCATCACCTCTTAATGGTCTATTTCAAATTGGCAGGTATTTCGATTGATATATCGGTCCCTCGGCCCGGTTCAGAATCGACCCTGACCTCGCCTTTATGAAGCAAAACCAGCTTCTTGACTGTCGCCAGACCCAATCCGGTTCCGGCCTTGCGGGTTGTAAAAAACGGTGTAAACAACTTTTCCTTTGTAGTCTGATCGATTCCGCAGCCATGGTCGCTGATCATAAAACTGAGCCTGTCATCCGCCAGAACACTGAGCTTGATCTCCGATGGCCCCTCCTGGGACTGATGAGCATTCAATAGCAGATTCAGGACACATTGACGAATATGTTGCGGGTCAAAGCACCATTCCAGCGACTCCGGCGAAACAATCACATCAACTTTGCTGCATTCCTCATTCTGAGCCAGAGTCATTCTGAAATTAGATACGATCTCATCTACGAACGGTTTGACCTTAATCGGTTTTATTTCCGGTTGCATCTCCTGGGCGTATGTCAGAAGCGATGATACCGAGCGATCGAGGTTTTCTACGCCGCGAATAATTTTATCGACCAGCTTGTTACGAGGATCATCAGGGCCGATATCCTTGCGCAAAAGCGAGGCAAATCCGAGTATTCCGCCCAATGGATTGCGCACCTCATGAGCCACAGTTGCCGCCATCTCACCCAATGCCGCCAGAGTTTTTACGCGGGTGATCTCATCCTCGAGACTGCGGGTTTTGGAGATGTCGTGATAGAGCTCCAGCGCACCGCAGATGTTCCGCTCCTCATCATACAGAAGCGCGGTGGAAAAAGATACCACCAGCTTCTCGCCATTTGCGAGCGTGATCTCCTTTTCCTCGGACATAAACGGATTTCCTCTGGAAATTGTGTTTATCGCGGAGCATTCGGGATTATTATCCTCGATAAATCCCAGCCCGTCTGATTTGGCGGTTTCCGGGTCAATCCCAAAAAGCAGCGAAGCGGCCCTGTTCATCATTGTGATATGGCCATAGGCATCGTACACCACTATCCCTGAGGGCACTGACTCGGTTACATCATGCAGAAAATTGCGGACTTTTTGATTTTCGATCAAAGCCTGACGCAGCCTGTAATTGGTCTCCTCGAGCTGGCTGTTGAGCCCCTCGAAACGCTTCTCCAGCTCCAGGTACGAGCTGTTGAGCTTCTCAATAATATCGTTGAAATTTGAAAAAGACTGTGTCAGGTGCGAGAGCCTGGACAGGTCCGGGCCCATCTCCTGTTCGGTCTTATGATTTCCCATATTAGGCAATATACGATGTTAAAATTAGTGATCAATAAAAACTATCTAAAAAAATCCTATAATTTCGTTAGCAATGCTTTCCACCGGCACAATCCTGTCCGCCAGGCCCTCTTCGACCGCGGCGCGAGGCATACCGTAGACAACGCATGAGTTCTCATTCTGGGCGATCACCTTGCCGCCCATGCTCTTGATCTTTCTCAATCCATTGATTCCATCATGACCCATACCGGTCATAATCACTCCCAATGTCCTGCCGCGATAAATATCCGCGACCGAACTCATAAGTACATCCACTGAGGGTTTGTGCAGTAAGTCTGAGGGTTCATCAGCCAATTGAACCTCTGAATTTTTGCCCCATTTGCGAACTGTCAGGTGCCTGTCGCCCGGCGCGATATATACCACCCCCGGCACAACCGGCTCACCATGTTCGGCCTCTTTGACATGCAATGGCGAGATGCTGTCCAGCCTCTGCGCCAGCGATTTGGTGAAATTGGGCGGCATATGCTGAACCACCAGTATGCCCACCGGCATGCCAACCGGAAGACGTGAAATCACCTGCTGAAGAGCAGGCGGACCGCCGGTCGAAGTGCCGATCGAGATAACATCAAAATATTTGCGGGTAAGAGACCGGCTGACCGGCGCAGGCGGAGGCACAGCTTTCTGGCCCCTTGTGGCAGTTGAAACTGACCTGCTCTTGAGCGCATAATTGGCCATCAATGTGCGCCGACGGCTGTGGATGGCCCTGATTTTCTGGATCAGCGTCTCCTTGATCTTGACAATATCAAGTGAGACATAGGATAACTGCTTGGGGATAAAATCCACCGCACCCAGTTCCAGCGCATCCAGTGTTGCCTTGGCACCGTCGCTGGTCAGGGAGCTGACCATCATAACCGGAACCGGATGGCTCTTCATGATTTTGCGCAGAGCCGTGAGCCCGTCCATCTGCGGCATCTCGATATCCATGGTAACCAGATCGGGCTTGAGCTTTTCAACCTGCTCAATGCCCTCGAGACCGTTGCGGGCCGTACCTATGACTTTGATGCCCGGATCGGATTCGAGCATCATGGTTATGGCTTTGCGCATGAAGGCCGAATCATCGACCACAAGTACTCTTATCTCGGAGCCTGCTAATGCCATTTATAGCCCTTATGAATTCTTTGCCAGTCCAAACAGACCAAGTATATCCACTATCAAACGGATCCGTCCATCGCCAAGAATCGTGGCGCCGGAAATTCCGGGAGTATTGCCAAGGTATTGACCGAGTGTTTTGATCACGACCTCTTCCTGTCCCAGAAGATCATCCACGATCAGGCCCAGGCGTTTTTCGGCCAGTCCAACCACCACCACATACGGCTTGCGCCTGTCGGTTTCCGGATTGGGAAGTCCCAGGACTTTATTTAGGTCCACAATCGGCAGAACGGTATCGCGCAACTTGATTACCTCGCGCCTGTTGACATAATAGACATCCTGCTTTTCGGTCTTGACTGTCTCGAGCACGGAGGCCAGCGGTATAATCAGTATATCATCGCCCGATTTGACCAGTAGGCCCTGAATAATCGCCAGCGTGAGGGGCAGTTTGACCGCGATACGTGTGCCCTCACCCTTGCTGGAGTCGATCTCGATAATGCCGCCCAGCTTCTCGATGTTGGTACGCACCACATCCATGCCCACTCCGCGACCGGAGACATCGGAGATCTGCTTGGCAGTTGAAAAACCGGGTGCGAAGATAAACTGATTGATGTCGGAATCTGACATCTGCGAGAGTTCCTCTTCGGATGCCAGGCCCTTCTCTATCGCTTTACGGGAAATAATATCCTTATCGATTCCGCGTCCATCATCGGTAATCTCGATAATGATATTGGAACCTTCCTGACCCGCCGATAGCCAGACATTGCCGGTTTCCGGCTTGCCGGCGGCAACACGTTCCTCGGGGGATTCGATTCCGTGGTCGCAGGAATTACGAATCAAGTGCACCAGCGGATCACCGATTTCCTCGATGACTGTTTTATCCAGTTCGGTTTCCTCACCCGATATATTCAGATCGATTTTCTTTTTAAGATCACGGGAAAGGTCACGAACCAGCCTCGGAAACTTGTTGAAGACATTACCCACCGGCAACATGCGCATCTTCATCACCGCCATCTGCAATTCGGTGGTGATGAAGTTAATCTGCGTAGAGGTCTGATTGAGTGTGGCGGCAAGCGCTTCGCCCTCATGCTCCTGGCTGAATCTGCCGCTCAATTGCATGAGCGAGTTTCTGCCCAGAACCAGCTCACCCATCATATTCATCAGGTTGTCCAGACGGTTGACATCCACACGGATAGTTTGTTCGGTCTTTTTCTTGTCGAACAGATCCTTGCGGGCCGGGGCCTTTTCGGCCTGGGTCGATGGTGCCGGGTCATGAGCTTCCTCTTGCGCAGTTTCTTCCTCAGGTTCAGGTTCCGGAGCGGACTCTTCCTCTTCGGCGGCTTTGGACCCGGTCGATTTTTTTGTTTTCTTTTTGGCCGTCTTTTTCTTCCTGGCTGACGACTTAGCGTTGCCCGCGGGCGGTTTGTCAACCTTATCAGAGGTATCCGGAACCTCGCCCTGCCCTATCGCTTTCAGTTTAGCAACAACGGTCTTTGAATCGACACAGCAATCACGGCCCTCCTTGATATCATCCAGGATAGCCTTGATAATATCAATCGAATCCAGGAGCACATCGATGGTTTCCGGTACAACTTTGACTTCTCCTTTACGCAGGCGATTGAGCACATCCTCCATCACATGGGTAAAGCTCATCAGTTCATTGAAACCCAGAAATCCACTGGTGCCCTTGATCGTATGTGCCGAGCGAAATATATCATTTAAGAGGTCCAGGTTATCCGGTTCTTTCTCCAGAGTGACCAGGTCGGAGTCCAGTTTATTCACGATTTCATCGGATTCAATCAGAAACTCCTCAATAATCGCTTGCATCTCATCCAGTTCAGCGACTGAGTCAGACATCAGACCTCCTCTTTTTATTTACATTCATGTACAGCGACATTGTTCAGCATTCGCCCTTCTTGATTGAATTGATAAGTGAATCAACATCATCCTGTGTGCCCTGCTTATTGCTGAAGCTGGCGTTGGGGTCGTAGACACGCTGCCTTACAAAAGACTGCAGCTCTTCTATGCCGCCCTTGCCATCGAAGACATCCAGGAGCTGGTGCAAGCGATTCTCGATTTCTTCCATCAGGCTGGACGCGTGGTGAACCTGCTGCGATGTAATATCCTGAAACTGCAGGGCATTCAAAATCACGAATGCATCATCCAGATTTTGCTGCGCCTTGGCCTCGATGCTGCTGACCTTGTCCCTGATGCGGGAACGGTTCTTGAAGTATGTTGCCGGAAGCGCCTGTCTCAGGTCGGCGATCTCCTGAACTATCTCGTCGGAAATTCTCGAAATGCTCTCAACCTTGTCGATCATCTGATGCGCGGCCTCTTCGGTCTGCTCGGTGATCTTTTCCAGCTGCTGAGTTGCCTGGGGTACTTTTTCCCTTGATTCTGAAATTGGAGCCTGCATTTTTTTGAAGGTCTGAACGACGTCAGTGATGGAGTCTGTCAGCCCCTGCAGCTCCTCCTGAATTTTGCCAACTAAATCTTTGGTATCTTCCATTATTGTAGCCTCCAATTATTTCGCCTGCAGTACCTGCATGATCTTGTCTTTCAAGGTGTCTGGTGTGAATGGTTTGACAATGTAGCTGTTTACTCCCGCTTTCATGGCCTGCACGATATCATCCTTGACTGACCGCGTAGTCACCATAAGAATGGGAAGCGAACCGAATTCATCGCTGGAACGTATATTGGTTACGAATGTGAGACCATCCATTTCCGGCATGTTCCAGTCTGTGATGATAAAATTGAAATCCTCAACTTTCATCTTGGCGAGCGCATCCTTACCATCAGTCGCCTCAGCAACATCATTGAAGCCCGCTCTCTTGAGGGTATTGATTATAATCCGGCGCATTGTCGGAGAATCGTCAACCGCCAGAATCTTAAGGTTTTGCACTTCTGCCTCCTTATATATTCAAATAACTATTTCATTTTTCAGGACAAAAACTTGCTGACCTCGTACAGCAGAACCGACGATTTAAACGGCTTGGTCAGATATGAGTCCGCTCCAACCTGTTGGCCCATTTTCTTGTCCTTGTCATCCTCTTCTGATGAGAGAATGATGATCGGAGTTGACTCGAACTGCGCATTCTTTCTCAGAGTGGCGATCAGCTCGTAGCCGTCCATATTGGGCATGTTCAGGTCGGTGATAACCATATCCACCGGATTCTCGAGCGATGACATCTTTTCGAGGGCATCCATACCATCCATGGCAGTTACCACCTTAAAACCGGAATTCTTAAGGCTGTAACTGACGAACTTCAGTACCGTCGGTGAATCATCAACAATTAAGATTGTCTGCTTCATATATATTCACCTCTTATAGAATTTACTTCTTTTCCAGAAGCTGCCTGATTTTCGCCAGCGTATCCATGGTACTGCTGTGAGAACTGGCAACTTTGTCAGTGGTCTGATTTACTGCCGCCGCTGAGGCGATTTCCTTCTTGTAAACCAGGGCGCTTTTAAAATATTCCAGCTTGAACGACTTGGAAATGCCATGCAGCGATTCCGAGTGTCCAATAAACATATAGCCGCCGGGACGCAGGCTCTTGTAGAACTGCTTGATCAGCGACCTTTTTATATCATCCGAAAAATATATCATTACATTGCGGCAGAAGATGAAATCGCAATCCGTGATCGAGCCCACCTGGCGCGAATCATTGAGATTGACATGATTGAATTTCACCAGCCGCTTGACTTCATCTTTTATGCGGTATTTGTTGCCCTCGGGTATGAAATACCTGTCCTTTATAGCCTGTTCGGTGGTACGCAGGCTGAGCTCATGGTAGATTCCCTTGCGGGCGGCATAGAGCACATTCTGTGAAATATCATTGGCGATTATTTCGATATTCCAGGAGGTCAACGGTTTCAGCTTCTCCATCAGGATAATCGACAATGTATATGGCTCCTCGCCGGTTGAACATCCCGCCGACCAAATTTTGATTTTTTTGCCGCCGGCCTTGTTTTCCGACTTCTCCTTTAACATCTGAGGCAAAACTTCGTCGGAAAAAGCCTTGAGTTGCGGCGGATTGCGGAAGAATGAGGTCTCGTTGGTCGTGACCACATTCATCAACGCATCAAATTCTTTATTCGAGGTGTCATATTTGACCCGGTAGAAATAATCCTTGTAGCTGGTAATACCGAGTTCATTCATACGCTTGGTCAGGCGGCTCTCGATCAGGTACTTTTTATTGTCTGCAAACCAGATTCCGGCCTTTTCATAGATAAAATCCCGAACCGCGACAAAGTCTTCCTGACTCAGCGTAAGCTGTGTATTCGAACCTGTTATCATAATTTTCTCCCGTAAGGAAGGCCGGCTGGGGCCGCTCCCTACCAGACACACACCCTTTTTTTACTTATCCTGCAGCGATCAAATCGCCGAGATTAATCCTCACCCATGCGCGGGTCGTTCTATTGCGAAAACTTGGCCCGTGCGGGAATTTCCGAGCTGTCCCTCTCAATATCTTCATCACCGACAATCTCAGTGCCGGAGCGTCTTAACGATTCCTCCAGCAGCCTGACCTTGTGTTTGAGTTCGGAGATATCTCTACGTACCTCGTACTCCTTGATCGCGCCGGTGATAATGTCTTTTAGCTCATTTAAGCGGAAGGGTTTGACTATATAGTCATAGGCGCCCGCACGCAACGCGTCGATCGAAGATTCCACCGTGGGGTAGCCGGTCATTAGAACCAGGACCACATCCGGGTCGATCTCCTTGATCTTGCGCAACGTCCCCAGGCCGTCCATGCCGGTCATCTTCAGGTCTATCAAAGCCACATGATATTTGTTTTCGCGCACACGTTCCACGGCCGCCTCTCCCGATTCAGCCACATCAACCGCGAATTTCAGCTTTGAAAAATACTCGTCGAGCAGCTCCCTTACGAATAATTCGTCATCTACGACCAGGACCCTGTCAGTTGACATATATACTCCTATTGTCCGACTGTAACACCTTTGTATTCCTCCAGCGCGCCTTCAATGCTTTCAAACAGCCGGTTAATGTTGAATGGCTTGATTACGTAATCCGATACTTTCAGTCGAATCGCCTCAATGGCCGACTCGATTGAGGGAAAGCCGGTCATAATGATAACCGGGGGTCCGCTTTTTTTGATATCCGCCCTGCGAATCATCTCGAGCCCGTCCATATCCGGCATTTTCAGGTCGGTCAGGACCACATCGATATGCTCATTGGCCAAGATATCCAGAGCCTTATGGCCCGATTCCGCCAGGATGATTTCATAATCTCGGGAGGAGAAGAAATCATACAGCAGATCCCGGATCAAAAGCTCATCATCGACAACTAATACCCTGGGCATCAGCTACTCCCTTCCAAAACGTGAAGAGCCTGTGATGCGGCCTCGGCCACATCACGGTTGGGGTCATTGGCTATATTTCTCAGGATCGGTAATGATCTCTGATCTTTCAAATTTGAAAGGGCCTTGGCCGCGGCCACACGGATAATGTCGTTTTCATCCGAGAGCAGAGCCACGATCTTTTCGGTCACCGACGTGTCGCCCAGGCGGCTGATGACATTGATGGCGTGAAAGCGCACCCAGATATCCTGATCGTCCAGTAGCATATTGATGCTCTGGGTGGCACGTTTGCCTTCCAGCCCGACTATAGCATCAATAGCCGATTTGCGTACCTGCGAATGATCGTCGTTAAGTACATAGCGAAGCGGATCCAGGGCTCGTTTGTCGGCGATTCTGCCCAGGGCTTCTACGGCCGATCTGCGCACCTCCCATTCGGGATGATTGAGGGCCGAAATAAGCGGTTCGACAACTTCACTTTCGCCGATCCATCCCAGAGCAGTGGCGGCCATTTTCTGGCGTTCCTTATCATCATGGTCCAGGTCATGCCTGAATTTAGCGATAACCTTTTCTCCGCCGATCAACACCAGCGCGCCAAGGCAGGCTTCGCGCACATCGACATACTGGTCATCCAGCCACTGCAATAATTTATCGATATCGCGTTCGTCACCGACCCAGCCGATCGATTTGATAGCCGCGCTGCGCACATGCCCGATATCATCTTCGGCCAGCTTGTATATGCTTTCCATCACCGTGCGGTCACCGATCTTACCCAGAGTATAGGCCACTTCTTCACGGACCTCTGGATCGGGATGGTTGCACAGTCGCACAATATCCGGTATGAAGCGTGAATTTCCGGTTGATGCGATTGTCTCGAGCAGATTTATAATGTACCGGCTGTCGCCCTCTTTCAGAGCCACTGAAATTCTGTCGCATGAACTCACTGCGCAAATCTTGAGCACCTCTTTGGCACGGGCGCGGACATCCTCATCCTCGTCGGCCAGAGCCTTTAACAGGCGGTCGACAACGGTCGGACCTTCCCATTGCTCCAGCTCATCCAGCGCGAAAAGCTTGTTGGCCTTGTTGTCACCTTCCAGCGCATTGAACAGGCATTCCTGCATTTTTTTGACCGGCAGTTCCTCGAGAATCACGCGTCCAGCATGTTTGGCCAGCTTGATCAAAGAGGCGATTATGGCTTCCTTGAGCGCATCATCGGCATTGTCCAGGAGCGCTTTCAGATGCGGCGCGGCCTCGGCATGTTTGAGATTGCCCATGGCATCGATAACCGCAAAGATCATTACCGGATCATCGGATTCAAGACCCTTCACCAGCGCCTCAAGAGCGGTATGATCGCCGATTTTGCCCAGCGCTTCAATTGCCTGCAGGGCGGCATCCTCGCTGTTATTCATCTTGTTAACAAGCGCATCCACAGCACAGGGATCGCCGATTTCACCCAACGCTTCGGCAGCCGAGCAAACAACATTGGGATTCTCGTCTTCAAGAGCCGCGATAATTGCATCCAGGGCACGGCTGTCGCCGATCAGTCCCAGGACATCGACTGCAAATTTGCGGATATCCTTATCTGCATCCCTTACTTTTTCGATCAGCGGATTGACGCTTTCCGGGCCGATCTTCGACAACGTCTCGGCCGATAGATTTCTGATGGAAATATCCTCGTGTCCGAGCAGATCCGCCAGAAAGAAGGCGGTTCTCTCCCCGCCCATGGAAATCAGGCCCTCGGCGGCAAGTTCGCGGATTCCTTTATCCGGATCCTCAAACATGGCCACCAATGCGGCTCGCGAAGTATCATTGTCGAACTGGCGCAATTGCAGACAAGCCGCCTCCCGCTGGTCGACATCTTCGCTTGTCAGCCAGGTTAAAAGCTCCTGCTGACGTGCATCAATAGTTTCCATACGGCACCCCTTAGCTTCTGCTGGCCACCTTGCTATCCGTGAATGCTGACCGTGCTTCGTTTTCGCTAACATAGATATCGAAGATGTGCGAGAGCTGCGTGATCTCAAAGATTTCCTGTACGTATGGAGCCAGGCAGCAAAGAGCAATACGGCCCTTAACGGAACGAACTTCCTTTAAAGTCGAAACCAGTGTCCCCAGGCCGGAACTGTTGATAAAATCAACCTGGGCCAGGTTCAGAAGAATATAGACCTTGCCCTGCTCCAGATATTCCTTGACTTTTTCCTTGAGCTCTGATGAGCTGGTCAGGTCAAGACGGCCCTTTAAATAAAATGTGTTAAAGTTGTCTGAAGATTTTACTGTGATCTCCATAATTCATCTCCCCGAGAAAGAGTTCGCTTTCTCCCTTTTATCTGCAAAGTTAATTTCCAATACGAGCCTGTTCTTTCCCTTCAAACCGTGCTCGAAATATAAATTATCGACAATTTTCCCTATCATGTGCAGCCCCCTGCCGCTTGTGCTTTCCTGGTCGGAGTATTCCGTAAACAGGTTGTCTGTACTTTTTATCGGCAAAACGGCTTCATCCTCAATTAGAATTTTGAGCGATTTTTCACTAACATAAAAGGTTAGCCTGATCTGCGTATCCGGGCTTTTCTGGTTTCCATGTTGAAACGCATTGGTGAAACCTTCGCTGATTGCCACCAAAAGCATATGGCGGCGTTTCCTGTCAAAGGGCAGCTCGCTGAGGATGCTGTCGCAGATCGGGTAAAGCCAGTTCAGGTTTTCAAGACGGCTGGGAACGCTGACCTCGATTTTATCTTCAAAACTGCTGTCACTCATGAAATCCTCACTAATACGCAGGTGATATCATCGAACTGGGTATCCCCGGCACCCTCCACGAATTTGTCAATTCGTGCTTTGAGGCCTTTCAGGAAGCTGTCCTCTTCCATTTCCATGTGCTTGCGCGTGTATTCGATCAGGCCATCACGGCCGAACATATTATCATGCCTGTCCATTGATTCGGTGACGCCGTCGGTGAAACAGAGCAGCATATCTCCTGACTTGAGCTTGACTGTTTCGGATTTGTATTCGCAGTCCTCGAATGTGCCCAGGATTATTCCGCCCTGCTTTAGCTGCTCGATATCGCCATTTTGCGGATTGTAGAACAGGGGCGGCAGATGGCCCGCATTACAAGCCGTCATCTCCATCTGCTCCAGATCGATATAGGCCAGAACCAGGCTGATAAACATGCCATCCGTGCGCATCACATCGCGGCACAAAGTGCGGTTGATATTGGTCATAATCGCGGCAATATCGGTTGAATTACGCACCTCATGGCGCACCACCGAACGAACCGCGGTCATCATCAGGGCCGCCGGCACGCCCTTATTGGAAACATCGCCGACAACGATCACAAAATGCTTGTCATCCAGCGGGACAACATCATAATAATCGCCACCGACCTGGCCCGCGGGATAATAGATATGCGAAACAGAGGCGCCATCAAAACCGCTCACATCGTCGGGCAAAAGGGCCTGCTGGACGACATTGGCCAGTGCCAGCTCATCCTCGAGTTTCTGGCGCTTGAGCCGTTCATCCATCAACTTGGAATTTTCAATTGCCACGCCGGCGAAATTGGTCAGCGTCTCGAGCATATTTTTGTCTTCATTATTGAAACCGTCTTCATCCGTTTTATTGACTGCCACGAGTACGCCAATAGTCTCGTCACGGCAACGCAATGGTGCGGCAATAACTGAGTTAACCATGGCCGGGATTTCGGTTTCGGGCGGGAAATCATTGATTATCACGGATTCGCCGGTATCCCGGGCCCATTGCGCAATATCAATATCCCCCTCGAGTTTCATGAGCTTAACCATGGAATAATCGATTCCCCATGATATGCGGGTCCGGGGCTCATCGGTTTTCTCATCCCACAGGATTATGCAACCCACCTCGGCATGCAGAAGCCTCAAGGACATTTCGATCATGGCCGAAAGTATGCCTTCAAGTTCCAGAAATGAGGTAATCATGGCGCCAACCCGCGCCATCTCATAGAGTTCAGTGTTTTTTGATTCGAGCTGCACCTCGAGGTCAATCAGCTTGTTTTCGAGCGAGCCGAACCTTTCCAGTAGTTGGTCAATCTTCATTGATTCTCCATGCTGATTCCATTTTAGGCATCAAGAGTCTATCTTATTATCGGCCGTTGAACTAAATTCTGTACTGATAAATACTTAAAGGGAAATTTTTGATAAAAAAATCGACAAAAGCGGCCGAGTTCGAAATCGATCCCGAAAGTGGATGATCCAAGTTCATTCTTGACAATTCGAGAAATTGAAGTAACTTATGTATGCTGTTATTATATAACGGAATCGACCTTATTCGCGTTACCGTCATTGTTTTACTTATCGTCTTTTTGATGTGATTAATAAAATTCTGGTCACCGGAAAACCCGGATGCGGCAAGACCACGCTCCTGCGGGAGATTTCCCGGCATCCCGGCTTTGATTTTGGCGGCTTTCTTACCGATGAGATTCGCAATAGCAACAAAAGAGTGGGATTCAGGCTAAGCTACCTCGATGGCGAGGAAATGATTCTGGCCCACAAAAATATCGACAGCAAATATCGTGTTGCCGACTATGGTGTTGATCTGAAAGGATTTGAAGAAAGCTTGCGGAGAAAAAGATTAAACATATCGGACAAATCCTGCGTTATAATCGATGAAATCGGGAAAATGGAACTATTCTCCGATGTTTTCAGAAACCTGGTTTTTGATATCCTTGATTCCGGTAAGACTCTATTAGCTTCTATAATATATATATCTCATCCGGTAGCCGATAAGATAAAATCAAGAGACGATGTATTGATTCACTACCTTGAAAGAAAAAATTATTCTGATATAAAATCTGACATCCTGAAAAAACTCTCCTTTCAAGCGCCTTCGGGCTCTTGAAAACATTTCTGCGGAGGAGCCATGAGTCTTAAAAATACAGCCGGTTTTATAGCCTTCCTGATCTTTGCAATATTAATTTTCCAGCCATCAGCCGAAGCTGAATTGCTGCAAACTTATCGCGGCACCCTTGATCCGCCGGATGCGGAAGAATGGCAGCAGATGCTCGAGCAGAGGCTCGAGAAACATGCCTGCATGCATAAAACAGAAAAATTCCAGAACAATCTGAAATCCACACTGGTATCAACCAATATCGAACCAACCACCAATCAGAACAAGGTCGATATACTTTACTACAAGATCGCTATCGAGCTGGATTTTTCGAGCTATACGATCGACGGCTATGTCGAATCCCGCCTTAAGGCACTTTACGACAATACAAATGCCGTTGATTTCAATCTGACCAATAACGGCGGGCTCCTGAATGTTTCCGCGGTTTATTTAAACGGCAGCCCGATCAGCAATTACAATCACAACGCGGAACTTCTGACGATCTACCTGGGGCAAAGCTTTAGCGTCGGTGATGAGTTCACTGTCAAAGTTGAATATGGCGGCACACCGGGCTTTGACGGCACCGACGGGCTTCAATTCTATAGCTGGGGAAGCGTCCCGGTTGCGTATACCAATTGCGAGCCATGGGGCTCACGGCTGTGGTGGCCCTGCGAGGATCATCCCAATGACAAACCGGATTCAATCGACATCCTGATCACGCATCCATCCGGTTACCTGGCCGCCTCCAACGGTGTCAAGATCAGTTCCACAAGTAACGGCGATGGTACATACACAACTCACTGGTCGCATAAATATCCGATTGCAACTTATCTGGTAAGTCTCGGATGTACGGATTATAACCTGTTCACCGACACATGGGAATATGCTCCGGGCCAGACTATGCCGATCGAGACCTACGGCTATCCCGGAATCAGCCAGCACAGCCAGTACTATTCAGTCTACTATGCGCTGAATTATACCAATCCCTCGCTGGAAGCTTTATCCTACTGGTTTACCCTGTATCCCTTTATAGATGAAAAGTATGGCCACAGCAACTATGGCTGGGGCGGTGCCATGGAACACCAAACGCTGACTTCGATTTCGCCCTATTTCGATTCAGAATATGTGATTGCGCATGAGCTCGGCCATCAATGGGCCGGCGATCAGGTAACCTGCCGGACATTTCATCATATGTGGCTCAACGAGGGTTTTGCCTCTTATTCGGAAGCGCTTTATTTCAAATATCATTATGGAGAGAACTATTATAAAAGCTGGCTCGAGGGCCAGAAACATCTCGACGCCGGAACTCCCTATGTCGAGGACCTGATTAACGATGATATATTCGATGGCATTACCGTCTACGACAAGGGATCATGGGTTGTATATATGCTGCACCAGGTGATGGGCGATTCGCTCTTTCGCGAGGCCCTGGACAGCTATTTCAATCATCCGCTGTATTCTTATGGTGATGCCTCAACCGAGGACCTTTCCGCAGTCTGCAGCCAGGTTTACGGTCAGGATATGGGCTGGTTTTTTAACAGCTGGATATATCAGCCCGGCAACCCAAATTATGTTTACGCTTTCCAGCATGAGGCGGATACGGTAAATGGTGGATATGACATGTATCTCCTGATCAAGCAGGAACAGGCCGGCGCGATTTTTCCCATGCCAATCGATGTCAACATCTTTGCCGGTGGATATGACACCTCTCTGACAGTCTTCAACAGCCAGCGTGGACAGGTCTGGCAGTTTGATGTTCCCAATCCGCCTGATTCGGTGCAGATCGATCCGGATGAAAAAATACTCCGGACGGTTGAGTTCAGCGAGGAATTTCAGATGGCTATCCTGGCCAGCAAAGAAGTCGATACGGCCTATGTCGGTCAGCCCTATTACATGGAATTCTCCGCGGTGGCAGGTGTGCCGGATTACGACTGGAGCCTGGTAACCGGCCAGTTCCCCTATGGGCTGACATTCCATAACGAAAATACGGCTTACCTGGATGGTACTCCAACCTGGGCCTCGGATTTTCAGTTCACTTTGGCAGTAGAAGACAGCGACACTCCGCCCAATGCCGACACGATAACGATCAGAATATATGTGCTCGAAGGTGAATCGCCTGATAAGCCGACTCTGATCAGTCCCGCCAACGGCGGTACAACCAGCGATGAAACGCCCCAGTTCGTCTGGACCTCAACAGCCGGTAGCGGCGGAGATTATACATTGCAAATCGCCCAGGACCAGAATTTCACTGTCAATGTAGCCACTTATGCAGATATCAATGACACCACATATACACCTGCCGCATCATTGACCGACGGCTTCTATTACTGGCATGTCGAGGCATTCAACCAGGATGGATTCGGAAGCGGTTACCAGGCGCAACCGTTTTTCTTCATCCTGGACTCTCAATCACCCAGTATAAGAGGCGACTGTAATGGTGATGGCGAGATTAATGTCTCCGATGCGGTCTGGATTATCAACTATGTCTTCACCGGCGGTCCGCCGCCCAATCCATTGTATATGGGCGATGTCAACTGCGATGATGCGGTGAATATTTCCGATGCGGTCTGGATCATTAACTATATCTTCTCCGGTGGTCCGCCACCGTGTCCAATTTAGCCTGACGAAACCTTATTCCGGCCGCTCAGCACAATAGAGGAGGCCTGATATAATGAAGCTCTTGTTTTATCTGACAGGACTGGTATGCCTTATCCTGTGCGGTGTATTGCTGGCCGAAAACGACCGGGAGATTCCGCAACTGCCGCCGTATGAAGGTGATATCAGAGAATGGATTCTGGAAAGCAGAAAAATCTTAGGCCCGGAGATTATCAAGAATCATGGGCATGACACAAAAAGGCTGGACGGCCCCTATGGCCTGAGCAGCCCCACATCCAACATGTTTCAGTATGATGTCACCCATTATGATATCGATATCGCCCTGGATTTTTCCGGCCAGACAATTTCCGGTGTTACGACAGTTAATGCAAAATCCAATGTGGACAATCTTGCACTCGTTGACCTGACTTTCACCAGCGCGCTTACCATCGACGATGTCAGTATCAACGGTCAGCCGGCAAGCTATCTGCAAAACGGAGTGCTGTTTACCGTTTATCTTAATGAGCCTGCAAATATCGGCGAAGATTTCGCGGTAACTGTGCAGTATCATGGCTCGCCGCCATTTATAGGAACTCCCCAGAATAACACCGGCGGAGGATTGAGTTTCGATGCGATTTACAACGGCTCCATCTGCCAGACAGAATGCGAACCGTTCGGTTCACGAAACTGGTTTCCATGCAAAGATTTCCCCTATGATAAAATCGACAGCCTCGACCTGCGTGTGACCCATCCATCGTCCATGACAGCCTGCGCCAATGGTCTCCTGCAAAGTATTAATTCCAACGGCGACGGGACCAGCACCACACACTGGAAGAGCACATACCCGATGGCAATCTACCTGATCCATTTTACCTGCGCCAACCAGAATCTTTATGAACAGGCCTGGGAATATGCTCCCGGCGACACTATGCCGGTGGTGGTCTACGCCTATGACGGTTACCCTCAGGCAGTGAATAATTATCTGACCTATACGATTCCGGGACTGCAGATTTTTTCGGATATATTCGGCCTCTATCCCTTCATCGACGAGAAATACGGCCAGACGATTTATGATCTGTGGGGCATGGAAAACCAGACCATGGTAGCACTGGTACATTACATCGTAAATGAATGGATCATTATCCACGAAATGGCTCATCACTGGTGGGGCGACCTGATCACTTGTGAAAGCTTTCATCATATCTGGCTCAATGAGGGTTTTGCCACGTATTCGGAAGCGCTGTATTTCGAAGAGATCTTCGGCACCGGGTTTTATCATGATTATATTCATACGCAGTCCTGCCTGAATGAAGATCCGGTTTATGTTTATGATCTCGACACCGGCTATATATTCGATGGCGGATCAACCTACAATAAGGGTTCCAGAGTTCTGCATATGTTGCGTTCCATTGTCGGAGATTCAGCCATGTTCCAGATATTGCGCAACTATCAGTCCGATCCTGATCTTCGCTACGGTACAGCCGTTACCGATGATTTCGTCGCTCATGCCGAGGCGGTATATGGTGATGATCTGGAGTGGTTCTTTAACGCCTGGGTATATCAATATGGTAATCCCCACTATGAATATGGCTGGACCAATTACAATAACGGCAATGGCGATAAAGTGGTCTTGTATATCGAACAGACGCAGGTTGGACCTCAGTTCAACTGGAATGTCTTCCCCATGCTGATAGATATACAGGTTTTCTACAATGGCCAGGATTCGATCTACAAGGTATTTAATTCGACACGCACGCAGAGTTTTGTGCTGGATGTTCCGCAACCGGTTGATTCGATTAAATTCGATCCGACAGAATGGGTTCTTTGCACCAAGACAGAAGCGCCCTTCGGGATGGCGATAATCTCCAATCCGGTCGATACGGCCTATCTGGGGCAGTATTTCGAAAAGGAATTCAATGCTATCGGTGGTGTACCACCTTATACCTGGACACATCTGACCGGACAATTCCCCTATGGCCTGGAATATACTGATGGTGATCCGCCGATTCTCTCCGGCGTTCCCACCTGGGCCTCGGAATTCAGCTTCAAGATGGGTGTCGAGGATTCATCCAATCCGCCCAGTTCGGACACAATCTGGCTTACAATAGTGGTAACCGAGGATAACGGCTATACCTGTGGCGATGCCAATAATGACGGCGAGATTAATGTTTCCGACGCGGTCTGGATTATCAACTATGTCTTCCTGAACGGCCCCTCCCCTGACCCGATAGAGTCGGGCGAGGTCAATTGCGACGGCGATGTAAACGTCTCCGACGCAGTCTGGCTGATTAACTGGGTTTTCGCAAACGGCCCCGCGCCTTGTGATTGCTGATCATAATGCAAACACTGGAATTTTAGGCATCTGTTCATACAGGTGCCTTTTTTATTGCTGAAATATCAATTGAACAAGAGCGATAGCGATTGCGCTTGACTTTCCGGGCTGGTCTGGTAAATTACAAGCTTGATATTTTTTGGCCAATTTTTGCGGAGGTAATGATGGCTATAAGCATCAACGGGAATAACCTGTCAATCGAAAAAATGGTTGAAATTGCCCGCCATAATGAAAAAATAGAGTTATCGCAGGAAGCTATCGAAAGAATAAAGGTCTGCCGTGAACTGGTGGAGAAAAAGCTAAAGGAAAACGCCATCATGTACGGCGTCAACACCGGGATCGGCGAACTTTCAGAGGTTGTGCTGACACCCGAACAGGTGGAGAAATTCCAGCGCTACCTGATCTACAGCCATGCCGCCGGGATCGGCGACCCGGTTCCGATTGAGGATGCGCGCGCATCGATACTGAGCCGCATCAATGTGCACTGCAACGGTCATTCCGCACTGCGCCTGAAAGTCGTGGAAACGCTGGTGGAGATGATCAACAAAGGCGTTACGCCGGTAATGTGCCAGAAAGGCTCGGTGGGAGCCTCGGGAGACCTTTCACCCATGGGTCAGATGGCTCTCGTGCCGATGGGCGAGGGTGAAGCGTTTTTCGAGGGTGAACGTCTGCCCGGCGCCGAGGCAATGAAACGTGCCGGTATCGAGACGATCACATATCAGGCCCGTGACGGCCTGGCGACTATCAACGGCTCCAATGTCATCACCGGCATGTCCTGCCTGCAATGGTACGATGCCGACAGATGGATCAGGCAGCATGAGATTGCCACTGCCATGGTGCTCGAGGTGCTCAATGCAAACATGTCCGGCTACGATGACAGACTGCATCGGGTACGCGGGCATAAGGGCGCCATAACCTGCGCAGAAAATATCCGCCGCATATCGGCAGACAGCGAAATGCTGGCGCAAAAGGGCAAGAAAGTGCAGGATGCCTATTCACTGCGCAGCACACCGCAGGCAGTCGGCACAGCTAAAGATACAATGGCATTTATCAGGAAGCTGATCGAGACGGAATTAAACGGCGTTTCCGATAACCCGATTTTCTTCCCGGAAGATGACACGGTCATCTCCGGCGCCAATTTCCAGGGTTCACCAATTGCTTTCGCAACAGAATTTCTGGGTATGTCGATTACGACATTATGCGTGCTGTCGGAAAGACGCGTGAATCGTCTGACCAACCCGCATCTCTCCTCCGGACTGCCGGCATTTTTGACCAAGGGCGCGGGAATGTTTTCGGGATTGATGCTGGCGCAGTACACCGCCGGAGCACTGGTCAATGAAAATCGCATATTGTCTCATCCGGCCGCTACGGGATCGATTCCGGCCGCGGCCGACCAGGAGGATTTCGTCTCCATGGGTATGACCTCGGCTATCAAGTCACGTGATATTATAGAAAATGCCAACGGTGTGCTGGCGATAGAATTTCTCAATGCGGCCCAGGCGGCCGATTTCAGAAAGCCGCTTAAGCTCAGCCCCGGCTCCAATGCCGCCTATGAGGTAGTCAGAAAGCATGTCGATTTCCTCGAAGAGGACCGTCCGCTTTATAATGACATTAATAAACTCAGTGAGGTGGTAAAATCGGGCGAAATACTGGAAGCGGTTGAAAAAGTCATCGGCAAGATCAACTCATAAATTCTGTTAAAGGATATGTCGGATATTTTGTCACGGTTTACAAAGGACCCGCTCGGATTCATAAAAAGGGTAATTTACAAGACCATAATCGGGCCCATAAAATATGGTCGCGGCAATGATTATGATGCCGCACGTTACTGGGATGACCGTCTTTCCCGCTATGGCGAATCGCTTAAAGGCGCAGGCGATGAGGGCAAGTCGGATCAGGACAATATTCGCGAATACGAACGCGATGAAAAGATCTTTTCCGAATATATTCAATCCCTGGGATTGGATATGCAGAATATAAGCGTGCTGGATATCGGCTGTGGTACCGGGTTCTATGCCGATATCTTAAATCGAATGGGTGTCAAAAACTATACCGGTATCGATATAACCGATACCCTCTTTGAAAAACACGAAAAACGCCTTCCCCATTACGAATTCATCAAAAAAGACTTCACCACGCAAAAACACGATGGCAGTTATGACCTGATCATAATGATCGAGGTCCTCGAACATATAGTTAACGATGATAAGCTTACGTTCTGCATGGAGAATGTCAAACGCTGCCTGAAAGATGATGGTGTGTTTGTTATCTCATCTGTCTGGAGGGAAGGCAAACGGCATCTTTTCTATGTGCGCAAATGGACATTGGATGAAATCAAGGCCAGATTTGAGGGATTCGAGTTCAGCGAACCAATGCAATTCAGATCGGCAAACATCATCCACATAAAGCGCAAATAGCATATAACCTCATCCGCAACAAAGCCTTACACTATCGGAAGATTTTAATTGCAAATCAACCGTCCATTTTTCATAATAAATTTACAAACGTTTCTCTATCAGCGTGGTTTATATAATGGAGATAGGCGTAGGCCGCTCCCATTTCGTGTATCAACGGAGATCAAAATCATGAAAAAGATTATTGTAATACTAATTGCCACGGTCCTCCTAACAGGCTGTGAATCGGAAACAAAAATTTTACCGGGTTCCCAGGGCGATGACCGTATCCTGACCGAGGTCTCTACCTGGAATGTCATCTATTCCGACACATCAGATATAAATCAGTCAATCAGGTTCCGAACCATACTCGAGGCCGGTTTCCCCTGTTATGAATTCTCACATTTTAAAAGCACATCTGACGGCGGCGAGGTATTCATCACACCCATGGCCTATCAATCATTTCGTGGATGTAACTATTTCGAGAGCCGTATGGAACGGATATTTATTTTTGAGCCCGAAAATCCCGGCAAATACCTGATACATTTCTATCAGACCGACAGCACTTTCTATAATTTTGAGATAAATGTTGTCGACAGCTCTCAAATTAATTAGCAATTACAAGCATATATAATCTACAGCCCCGGAGCAAAATCATGAAAAGAATACTTTTGCTGATTTTACTGCCCTTGTTTCTGCTTGCCTGTGGATCGGATGATAATCTCTCTGGTCCCGAAGATGCCGGAGAACTGATCAAGGCCGCCACCAATTTTGTCAATTATCCGCAGCACCTCAAACTCGGCCGTCAGGCACAGCTCAAGGCACGGCTTCAGATCGGCTATCCCTGCTATCAATTCGCACGTTTTGAGCTCAGACAGGATGGCAAGGAGATTTTTATCACGCCTTTTGTGCGCCAGACTTCTCCGGGATGCAGTGAAACCGAAATACCGATTTCCGAGGCGCTGGGTTGGCGTCCGGCAAAAGCGGGTCAGTATCTCCTGCACTTTTATCAGGCCGATGAGTCCTATTACAGTTTTATCATTAATGTAACCGAATAATAACGTCCCTCAATTTTCCATCAAACATTGCGAATTTATCCTGAATCTGTCCGATACAATAAATAAATCCTGGCGGGAGAACTTTATGTGGAAATCCGGACAGCACTATAAGGGTGCCTATATCGGTACCGAGATTGATGAAATCTGGTGGAAGCGCTACAAGCAGGATAAGATGTTCGCGCGCGGTAACGGCAAGTTCTGGTTTGATGACAAAGGCATATATTTTCACCGCTACCTGACAAAGACGCCCATGTTTATCCCTTTCAATCTGATGCAGGAGTTCAAGATCAGCACCTGGCACGCCGGGCGGTGGTCGATGGGAATTCCGATCCTGAAAATCGTCTGGCGCAAGAATTTTATGCTGCTTTCATCCGGCTTCATTGTTTCCAAAGATCGCAATGATGTCATCGGCCTGATAAATGTTTTCCGCGGATCATCGCAAACAGCATCATACAGCCAGAGCGCATAAAAAAACGGCGGATCGAAATCCGCCGCATGATTTGATCAAATCTATATTCTCTACTCTTCCGCCATGACCTTTTCCAGGCGCTGTACATGACGGCCGCCCTCGAAAGAGGTGCTCAGGAACTTTTCCACGATTTTCAAGCCTGCATCCTCTGGAACATATTTCGAGGCCAGCGATAAAACGTTGGCGTCATTATGGGAACGGGTCAGTTCCGCCATCTCTTCGGAAAGGCACAGACCCGATCGGATACCGTCAACCTTGTTGGCGGCCATATTCATGCCATTGCCTGTCCAGCAGATATTGATACCATAATCTACCTGACTATCAGCCACTGCATGAGCGACTTTCAGGCCAAAATCCGGAAAATCCACGGATTCTTCCGAATCGGTGCCGAAATCGACAACCTCATCGCCGCGTTCAATCAAATACGCCTTGATCTTTTCCTTGAGCGGATAGCCCTTATGATCCGCGCCCAGCGCTATCTTCATCAGGCAGTCACTCCGGCTTCTTTATAAACAAATGTCAGCCAGCCATAGGGATCGTTGCCACCGACAACGACATTAAAGAAAGCATCCTGAAGCTTCTTGGTGATCGGCCCTCTTCCCTGACCGATCGGAATCCGGTCAATTGTTGCAATCGGTGTAATCTCCGCCGCCGAGCCTGTAAAGAAAACCTCATCGGAAACATACAGAGCCTCACGCGGTATATTCTCCTCTTTTACCGTAATTCCCATTTCCTCGGCCAGGTGAATTACAGTGCGGCGTGTTATGCCTGCCAGGATCGATGCACAGAAGGGCGGTGTTATCAAAACCCCGTTTCTGACCAGGAATATATTCTCGCCCGATCCCTCTGAAACGAAGCCTTCCACATCCAGGCCGATTCCCTCCACATAGCCATGCGAAATCGCCTCCATCTTGATCAACTGGCCACCCAGGTAGTTGGCGGCGGTCTTGGCCATGGCCGGAAGCGTATTGGGTGCGGGACGGTTCCACGATGAAACGCAGACATCGACACCATTCTCGAGCGCATCGGCACCCAGGTACTTACCCCATTCCCATACAGCGATGGAAACATCTATCGGGCAGTCACCCGGATAAACCCCGAGAGATTCATAGCCGCGATATACTATTGGGCGGATATAGCAGTTTTTGAGCTTGTTAATTTGGATCAGTTCGATAATGGCATTATTGATTTCTTCCCTGGTGAAGGGTATTTCCATGCGGCAAATCTTGGCCGACTCGAACAGCCGGTCGGTATGTTCCTGCAGACGGAATATTGCCGATCCCTTCTTGGTCTCATAGCAGCGGGCACCCTCGAAAACCGAAGAAGCATAATGCAGACCATGGGACAGCACATGAATTTTGGCATCATCCCAATCCACCAGCTTGCCATTCATCCAGATTTTATCCACTTTATTCATTCGCTATCTCCCTTCAGCAATTAATCAAAAATCTTTGCAACAATATATTGATAATGCTCGCCTATTTCAACTCTAAACAGCATCTTTGAGCCAATTAACTGTTCAGAATTTCAACTGCATAGCATTCCTAAAACTCCGATAAATACTGTAAGGAATTCGGATTAATATCCGCTTTTCCCAGCCCCCTGTTATTGTAAATATATCCCGATGCCGCGAAAAAAGGTCAGGCTTTTCGGCCTGACCTTTATATTTTTAACTAATCTGTAAAGATTTACTTTGTGAGACCGGAAAGCAGCTCACGGGCTATGACCACGCGCTGAATCTCCGAGGTACCCTCGCCGATTTCACATAATTTCATATCACGATAATAGCGTTCTGCCGGATATTTCTCACTGATACCGTCGGCGCCCATCAGCTTCATGGCGGTACCGGTGCAGAAATTGGCAACCTCCGAAGCGTACAGCTTGCACATGGCCGAATACTTGGTATAGGGAATGTCATTATCCTTCATCCAGGCGGTTTTATATATCATCAACCTGGCCGCCTCGATCTGCATACCCATATCAGCCAGTTGAAACTGCACACCCTGTCCCTTTGCCATGGGCCTGCCGTCGAATTCATGCTCGGAAGCATACTTTAGGGCGACATCCAATGCGGCCTGTGCCAATCCAAGCGCCATTGCACCAATTGATATGCGTCCCCCGTCAAGGGTCATCATGAATTGCTTGAATCCCTTTCCCTCTTCGCCCATAAGCTGTTCTTTTGGAAGCTTGACATCATCGAAATGCATATAGGCCGTATCCGAACCGCGGCATCCCAGCTTATTCTCCTTTTTGCCGGATGTGAAACCCTCCATGCCTTTTTCGAGAATAAACGATGAAATGCCCTTTACGCCGCCCTCATCGCTGGTACGAGCCGTGGCAATGGCGGTATCGCAAACTGTGGCCGAGGTTATCCAGCATTTTGTGCCGTTAAGCAGATAGCCGCCATCCTGTTTAACAGCCTTGCTCTTGGTACCACCGGCATCGGAACCGGCCTCCGGCTCGGTCAGGCCGAATGCAATCAAACTGCCTTTTTCGGCCGCGGGCGGAAGATACTTTTTGCGCTGCTCCTCATTGCCGAATTTCCAGATCGGCCAGGTACCCAGGGAATTATGCGCCGCCAGTGTCAATGCGGTCGAACCGCAGACTCGGGCAACCTCTTCCACTATGATGGCGTATTCTATTGTCTTCAGGTCTAGTCCGCCATAATCTCTGGGTACAAGACATCCCCACCAGCCCTTGTCGTTTATCGCCTCATGAACGTCTTTGGAGTAGAACTGCTCACTGTCGATTTTGGCCGCATGGGGTGCGATCTTCTCCTCGGCATAGGAGCGCACCTGCGCTTTGAAGTCTGTGTATTTAATATCCAGATCCATAATCAATCCTTCAGGATATCGCGTGAAATTACAACTCTCTGGGCCTCCGATGTGCCCTCATAAATCTCTGTCACACGGGCATCGCGGAAATACCGTTCCACCGGATATTCCTTGACATAGCCGTAACCGCCATGAATCTGCACCGCCTCATCGACGACATAATTGGCCATCTCTGATGCATACAACTTGGCCATGGAAATTTCGCGGCTGTGACGGCCCTCGGAATCTTTCAGAACCGCGGCACGATACACCATCAGCCTGGCGGCATCGATCTGTGTGGCCATGTCGGCCAGCTTAAACTGAATTGCCTGGAATGCTGAAATCGGTCTGCCGAACTGCTTGCGTTCTTTGGAATATTCCAGGGCTTCTTTATAGGCCGCTTCGGCGATTCCCAGCGCCTGGGCACCGACTCCGATTCTGCCGTTATCCAGAAGCGAAAGCGCGATCTTGAATCCATGATCCTGTTCGCCCAGGAGGTTTTTCTGCGGAACCCTGGCATCCATAAATGACAGCTCACGGGTATCGGAACATTTCAGGCCCATCTTCTTTTCCGGTGCGCCCAGTGACATCCCATCAAGGCCGGCGGGCACAATAATGGCTGATATACCCTTGGGGCCGGCTTCGGGATTGGTCAGGGTAAATACCACAAAAACACCGGCGAACTTGGCCGAGGTTACCCAGCTCTTGGTACCGTTGAAGATGAAATCGTCACCCTGCGGCAGAGCCTGGCAACTCAGGCTACCGGCATCGGTACCGGAACCGGGCTCCGATAATGAATAGGCGCCGATTATTTCACCAGAGGCCAACCTGGGAAGCCATTCCTGTTTGAGCTCATCATTTCCAAAATTTAAAATAGCCGGAATTACCAGCGAGTTATGAACCGAAACCGTAATCGCAAATCCGGCGCAGGCCCTGGAAAGTTCCTCGATAATCAGGGCATAGCTCAGGGTGTCGACATCCTGGCCGCCATATTGTTCAGGACACAGTAGTCCGAAGAAACCCAGTTCCGCGGCCTCTTTCATGATCTCATCGGGCATCTCACCCTTGGCGTCCATTTCCTCGGCAATCGGAGCAAGGCGTTTGACCGCGAATTCGCGACCGAAATCGCGCATCATTATATGATCTTCAGAAAGTTCGAAATTCATATAAACTCCTCATCTATTTGGAGTAATCATAGAATCCCCGGCCACTCTTGCGGCCAAGGTATCCGGCTTCAACCATCTTCTTCAGAAGCGGACAGGGACGATACTTGGGATCGCCCAATCCCTCATGAAGCACCTCCAGAATCGCCAGGCAGACATCCAGCCCGATAAAATCGGCCAGTGTCAACGGTCCCATTGGATGGGCCATGCCCAGTTTCATAACAGTGTCAATCGCCTCTGCCGTTCCCACACCCTCAAAAAGCGCAAAGGCGGCTTCATTGATCATCGGCATCAGGATCCTGTTGGCAATAAATCCGGGGTAGTCGTTGACTTCGACCGGCGTTTTGCCCAGCTTCCTGGAAAGCTCGAAAATGAAATTGAATGTTTCATCCGAGGTAGCCATACCGCGGATCAATTCGATCAGCTTCATCATCGGAACCGGATTCATGAAGTGCATTCCGATCACTTTGTCCGGACGATTGGTGGCGCTGGCCAGTTTTGTTATCGGCAGCGATGACGTGTTCGAGGCCAGGATGATTTCATCACGAGTGATCGCATCCAGCTTTTTGAACAGATCAAGTTTCGTTTCGAGATCTTCAAATATCGCTTCGACCACCAGGTCGGCATCCCTAGCATCCTCGGGTGAAACCGAGGTTTTGATTCGTCCCAGGGATTCATTCATCTGATCTTCGGTTATGATCTCTTTTTTAATCTGGCGCTCCATGTTTTTCTTGATCATGGAAAGGCCGCGATCCAGAAAATCCTGTTTCGTATCTATCATGGTAACGTCATATCCGTTCTGTGAGAAAACATGCACGATGCCATTACCCATCGTGCCCGCGCCAAATACTACTACTTTTGTTATATCCAACTCGAAAACCTCCCGTAAGTTGTCTTATACCATCTCGATTGAAAGGGCCACCGCAGATCCGCCGCCAAGGCAGAGCGTGGCGATACCGGTCTTCTTGCCGCGATCCTTGAGCGCATTCATCAGAGTCACCAGCACACGTGCGCCCGATGCTCCGATCGGATGACCCAGCGCCACCGCGCCGCCATGGACATTGACACGATCCCAGTCCCAGCCGAGTTCTTTGCCATCGGCTAAGGCCTGTGCGCTGAAGGCCTCATTGGCTTCGATCAGATCGAAGAAATTGACATCATCGGTACCCAGTTTCTTCATGACCTTGCGCACGGCATAAATCGGTGTAAAGAAAAGTTCTTTGGGGTCGAGGCTGGCCGAATCATAGGCCGTGATTTTGCAAATTGGTGTCAGGTTATGCTTGTCGATATATTCCTTCGAACATACTATCACTGCCGCTGAGCCATCATTCAGACCCGGGGCGTTACCTGCCGTTACCGTTCCTTCTTTGACAAAGGCCGGCTTGAGAAAGCCCAGCTTTTCCGGTGTGGTCACACGCGGATTTTCATCTTTGTTGAACACAACCGGATCACCCTTGCGCTGGGGAATCTCGATCGGGAAAACTTCAGCGTCGAATTTGCCCTCATCCCAGGCCTTGAGCGCTTTCTGATGAGAATTATGCGCAAACTCATCCTGCATCTCACGCGTGATACCGGCTTTTTCGGCAGTATATTCGGCGGCATTGCCCATGTGGAAGTTATTGAATGAGTCCCACAGGCCATCTGTGATCATAATATCAATCAACTGCTGATTGCCGAACTTAAATCCGCGCTTGGCCTTGGCGGGCAGGATATTGGGGGCATTGGACATGCTTTCCATACCGCCGCAGATGAAACAATGGCCATCGCCGGCTTTGATTTGCGAGGCGGCCATCATAACGGCCTTTAGCCCTGATCCGCAGACCTTGTTGATTGTCACAGCCGGGACCTCGGGCGGTACTCCGCCATGGATTGCGGCCTGACGGCCCGGGGCCTGGCCCGATCCGCCCTGCACCACCTGGCCCATAATGACCTCGTCAACTGTGGCGGGATCGATACCGGCTCTTTTTACCACTTCTTTGATAGCAAATGCGCCCAGCTGTGGCGCTGAAAATGCGGAAAGATGACTGTGCAGAATACCGATAGCGGAACGGCATCCGGCAACAATATAAGCTTCAGGATAATCCATCTATTCCTCCGTGAGTCCAGATTTATTGATAAATACTACTATTTACAGGTATTCCCTCCCGGATGGAAGGCCTCTATCTTGTGAAACAATTCTCAAATATAATAAATATCACGCCTGCGGGCAAATCATTTCGGGCAATAAGATTATGTATACTAAAGAGGTATGGTATTCAAGTCGAGGTTTGGATGATATAGGCATATTTTGCGTTTCTATCCGGCCCAAACAAAGTTTGAGCCGGCCACCCAGCGCCTGCAATTACAACATTTTGGTTATCTTTATCCCGATCCCTATTCATCGATGCAAATGCTACCGGTGTTGCATCAGTTCCTTAGTCCCGATTTATCGGAACGGTGAACTGACGCGGTCCATAATAACGTACAAAACAAAACCCACCATCATGGAACGGTGGGTTGAAAATTTTGAAGGGCCACATATGCAGAAAAAGTCTATTCCTCGGCCGCCTCGACTATCAGGATCGTTTCCTCGGTGCCGACCAGGTCACCGGCCTTGTAGCCGATTTCCTTGACCACACCCTTGACCATGCAGCGGATTTCGTTTTCCATCTTCATCGCCTCGACCACGCAGAGAATATCTTTTTCCTTGACCGCCTGCCCGACCTTGACCGGAATATCGACAATCTTGCCCGGCATAGGCGCGACCACCAGTTGTTTGCCATCGACAATTAAATCCGATGATCCGGCGCCTGCCGATGATTCCTCCGAGGGGATTTCGAGCGTATGCACGAGCCCGTCGACATGAACGTAGCACTTTTCATTTTCACCTGCCACATATACGGTTTTGGGCACACCGTTAACATTTAACTTTAAGCAGGCGGTTTCAAAATCTATTTGCTCGAACGAAAATTCCTCATCGCCGATTTTGGCTGTATAGCCGTTCTTGCCTTTGGAAATCGAAACGAAGTATTCCTGACCATCTAAAACAAGTTCATAATCCACTTTAACCTCCCATCCCAATTTCCCATTTGCCAATGGTTTGCCATGGCGATGGCATCTCCTGCGGACCGCCCTCGGCGTATTCCGGCTTCCTGTTCATCTCGTTCACTGCGGCCGCCAGGAGAACTATCTTTTTGTTATCATCAGATAATTCCGGCGGGACCCAATCTTTCATATTGGTATCGATGAAATCAGTGTAGGTGCGGCCCTCGATGAATTCCCTGTGTTCAAGTATCGCTTTAAGATAATGGATGGATGTCTTGACTCCCAACACGATATAATTATCCAGGGCCTTCTTCATTCGCTCGATCGCATCGGCCCTGTTTTCACCCCAGACAACCAGCTTGGATAGAATCGGATCATAGTAAACGGTTACATCAACCCCGGAATAGACGCCCGTATCGACGCGGATAAATGGCCCGCGCGGTTCACGATGGAAGAGCAGTTTGCCCGATGACGGCAGGAATTTATTCTCGGCATCCTCGGCATATACCCTGCATTCGATTGCATGCCCGCGCTGCTCGACATCACCCTGCCCGATAGACAATGGTTCGCCCGACGCGACACGAATCTGTTCCTTGACCAGGTCCACACCGACTACCATTTCAGTGATCGGGTGTTCAACCTGTATGCGCGTGTTCATTTCCAGGAAATAAAAATTCTTGTCCTTATCCAGCAAAAATTCGACCGTACCGGCATTGGTATACTCACATGCGCGGGCAACCTGCACAGCCGCCTCACCCATCTTGGTACGCAACAGATCATCAACCGCCACCGAGGGTGTTTCCTCGATTATTTTCTGGTGACGGCGCTGGATCGAACACTCGCGTTCGAACAGATGAATATAGTTTCCGTGCTTATCGCCGAATACCTGGAACTCGATATGACGCGGTTCCTGAATATATTTTTCGAGATAGACCGAATCATCGCCAAAAGCCGATTTGGCCTCGCGCATGGCGCCATGCAGGGCATCCTCGATATTATCCGGATCATGGACAACCCGCATGCCTTTACCACCGCCACCTGCGGCGGCTTTCAGAAGCACCGGATAGCCAACCCGTTCGGCCTCTTTCTTGAACAGCTCGACATCCTCGGCTGAACCCTCCATGCCCGGTATCACGGGCACACCGGAGTTGATCATCATCTGACGCGCCTCGACCTTGTTGCCCATTGCGCGAATCGATTCCGAATGCGAGCCGATAAAGGTAATCCCTTCATCTTCGCACTGCCTGGCAAAATTATGATTTTCGGCCAGGAAACCGTAGCCGGGATGAATCGCATCGGAGCCAAATTCCTTCGCGACTTCAATCAAGCGATCAATATTCAGGTAGCTTTCAAGCGGCGACGGCGGTCCCAGGAGCGCGGCTTCGTCGGCCCTGAGCACATGCAGAGCTTTCTCATCCGCTTCAGAATAAACCGCCAGCGTGGGAATATTCATTTCAGAGGCCGCCTGGATGATCCGGCAGGCGATTTCTCCGCGGTTGGCGACCAGTATTTTTTTAAACATGTTTGATTATCTACTCCACCCAATTCGGTTTGCGTTTGTTCAGAAAAGCGTCCATACCCTCCTGTCCCTCATCTGATTTGCGCAATGTCGCGATCACCTCGGCGGTATATTTTTCGAATTCGCCGATATTCTGGTCGGCTATGGTTGCCAAAAGTTCCTTGCACATAGCCAGGGCATCCGGCCCGGAAGATAACAGCTGTTTGACCATGGCCTCTACCTCGTCATCCAGCTTATCATCCGGCACCATACGATTGACCAGGCCCGAATCCAATGCGCGTTGCGCGGTCAGCCGTTCGCCGGTCAGGAAGAATTCACGGGCACGGCCCTCGCCCACGCGTTTGACCACATAGGGCGAAATACAGGCCGGCACCACGCCGATCTTGACCTCCGAAAATGAAAACACTGCCGATTCGGCCGCAATTGCAATATCCGTTACAGCCACGAATCCCGTCCCGCCACCGATAGCGGCACCATTGATTCGCCCGATCACCGGGCGCGGGAATTCATAGATTGTGCGGAAGAGCATGGCCAGTTCCAGCGATTCCTTGAGATTCTGTTCATAGGAATACCTGACCACATCGCGCATCCAGTTCAAATCGGCCCCGGCGCAATAGGACTTGCCCTCGCCGGTTATGACCACAACCCGGATGTCATTATCATCTCTCATCTTGCTGAAGAGATCATAAAGCTCACGGATCATAGTCGAATTGAAGGCGTTATGGATTTTGGGACGGCAGAACGTTATCCGTGCAACATTGCCGTCCTTATTGTATTTAATGGTTTCATAGTCAGCCATCGGATAATCCTTCCCGGCTACATCCTGAATACACCGTACTTGGTCTTGGGCACATCGGCATTGAGCGACATGGAAATACCCAGCGCCAGCATCCTGCGCGTCTCGACCGGATCGATCATGCCGTCATCCCAGAGCCTCGCCCCGGAATAATATGGCGTCGATTCGAATTCGTAGCGTTCCAGTGTCGGCTTCTTGAATTCCCGCTCCATATCCCCGGTGATTTTCACGCCCTTTTTCTCGAGCTGACGTTTCTTGACGGTCCAGAGCACATCGGCAGCCTGTTCACCACCCATGACACAGATCTTGGCATTCGGCCACATCCACATCAGACGCGGGAAATAGCCACGTCCGCACATGGCATAGTTACCGGCGCCGTATGAACCACCGATTACAACGGTGAACTTGGGCACTTTGGCATTGGCCACAGCATGCACCATCTTGGCGCCGTCTTTGGCAATGCCGCCATGCTCATACTGCTTGCCGACAATAAATCCGCTGATATTCTGCAGGAAGATAAGCGGAATCTGGCGTTCGGTGCAGAGCTCGATAAAATGTGCTCCCTTGACAGAACTCTCCGAGAAAAGCACACCATTATTGCCGATTATGCCAACCGGATAGCCCATAATTCGCGCGAAGCCGGTCACCAGTGTCTGGCCGTATAATTCTTTGAATTCCTGGAATCTCGAGCCGTCAACAATTCGTGCTATAGCTTCGCGAATATCATAGGGCTTGCGCAGGTTGGCAGGCACTACGCCATAGAGTTCCTCAGGATCATAATAAGGATCCTCAGGTTCGATACGATTGAGTTTGAATTTGGCCGGATGATCCAGCGATTCCACAACCGAACGTGTGATTTCAATCGCATGCTGGTCGTTTTGCGCATAATGATCGGCCACGCCTGAAATACGGCAGTGTACATCCGCGCCACCCAATTCCTCATCGGTTACCGATTCACCGGTTGCGGCTTTCACCAGAGGCGGGCCGCCGATAAAGATCGTACCCTGCTTCTTGACAATGACAGTCTCATCGCACAAAGCGGGCACATAGGCACCACCGGCGGTGCATGAACCCATGACCACCGAAATCTGTGGAATGCTCATGGCCGACATGACAGACTGATTGTAGAAAATCCGTCCGAAATGTCCCTGGTCCGGGAATGTCCCGCTTTGATGGGGCAGGAAGATTCCTCCGGAATCCACCAGGTAGACACAGGGCAGGTGATTTTCCATGGCAACCTGCTGGGCACGCACGTGCTTCTTGATTGTCATGGGAAAATATGTTCCGCCCTTGACTGTGGCATCATTGGCGATAACCAGCACCTCACGGCCGCGGACAACACCGATACCGGTGATCATCCCGGCCGAGGGGGCTTCATTTTCGTACATGTCATATGCCGCCAGGGGCGATAATTCCAGAAACGGCGTATTCTTGTCGAAGAGAGCGGCCAGACGTTCACGCGCGGTCATCTTGCCACGTTTCTTGTGGCGCTCGACCATGTAATCCGGTCCGCCCTTTTTGATGACTTCCAGTTTCTCTAAAAACCCATCTCTGAGTTTTAGGTTTTCCTCCCGATTTTTTTTGAAGTCCGCCGAGGATGTGTCGATCTTCGATTCAATTCGTGAATACATCGTTACTCCGCCGGCACGGCTTTATAGCCGTAAGACAATACTCCATGATGGCTGTCGGTCTGGACTCTTCTGAATTCCAGGCGAACTTTCTTGCCGATGCCAAGCCAGCTTTTGTCGGCCAGATCGGTGATCTGGCAGGTCAGCTTAGTACCATCGGAAAGCTCGACTATACCGACAACATAGGGAGCCTCATCTTTGAACTGGCTGGGAGGAACCTCGATGATTGTATAGGTATGAATCTTTCCTTCGCTGGGAAGGATATAATTTTCGGCTTCGAACTTCTTGCCGTCTCTGTCTACCACGCGGGGCGGGAAATAGACCTCGCCGGTGGCTTTATTCTTGACCGCCTCGAGACGATATCTCTGCGGCCTTTCTCTCCATATTCTTGCCGGAAACATTAGACCACCTCCAGTATATGCACAACAGTTGAACCACCGGTACCGCCCATATTCTGTGTCAGGCCGACTTTGGCGCCTTCCACCTGGCGATCACCGCATTCGCCGCGAAGCTGTTTGGTGATTTCGAGCACCTGGGCAACGCCTGTGGCGCCGACCGGGTGACCCTTGGATTTCAGGCCGCCGGAGGTGTTGACCGGAATCTTGCCGCCAATATGCGTGTTGCAGGATTCGGTGTATTCTCCGCCTTTGCCCTTCTCGCAAAAACCAAGTTCTTCCAAAACCATGATCTCGGCAATCGTGAAGCAGTCATGGAACTCGGCAACATTGATATCCTCAGGTGTCTTGCCGGCCATCTTGTAGGCTCTTTCGCCCGCCACACGAGTACCGGACAGGCCGGAAAGTGATTTGCGGTCATGCAATGCGATCGAATCTGTGGCATGGCCCACGCCGATGATCTTAACCAGCGGCTTATCCTTGCAGACTCTCTTGGCCGTTTCCATATCGGCCAGAATCACCGCCGCGGCGCCGTCTGTGATCGGCGAACAATCCAGGATTGTCAACGGATCGGCGACCATAGTCGAATTCTCCACGCCCTCATGAGTGACCTTGAAAGGATACTGGGCATAGGGATTCTTGGAGCCGTTCTCATGATTCTTGACTGCCACTGATGAAAGCTGGCGACGTGTTGTGCCGTATTCATGCATATGACGGCGGGCCATCATGGCATACAGGCCCGGGAATGTCGCGCCATGGAACACTTCGTATTCCTGGTCGGCGGCGGTTGCCAGCGCATATGTGGCGCCGTCACCGGAAACATCGGTCATCTTTTCAACACCGCCCGCCAGGACGATATTGGAATACCCGGAGGCCACATCCAGAAAAGCGGTTTTAACTGCCAGTCCGCCCGAGGCACAGGCTGATTCAACTCTGGCGGCGGGAAGATGTCTGCGGCCCATGTAGTCGGCCATCAGGGAACCAATATGTTCCTGACCGACAAACAGACCGGGAGACATGCTGCCAATATACATACCATCCAGATCTTCTATACCGGCATCGGCAATCGCCTCGATGGCGACATCAACAAAAAGCTGGCGGAGGGACTTTTCCCAAATCTCTCCCCACTTGGTCATGCCAACGCCTATAATAGCTACATCTCTCATTTCTATTAACTCCTAAGCGTTTTTCAAAATTTTCTTGCGGAACTTGGCATACGTGCCATAGTCGACATAGATTTTGTTTTCATCCAGCTGGGGACGGGTCTTGGGAGCCAGGTCCTGGACCTCTTTGATTCGGTCGGTGACCTGGAATATGAAACCGTCAGATCCCGCGCCGGAGCCATACGAGCACATGAAAATCTTATCACCCGGCTTGGCGATATCCAGGATAGCCGTCAGGCCGATCGGAGATGCGCCGGAATAGGTGTTACCGAGAACCGGCACGAGCCATCCGGTTTCCAGCTGTTCGCGCTCGAAGCCCAGCATCTTGCCGATCCTCATCGGGAATTTGCCGTTGGGCTGATGAAATACCGCAAAGGCGAAATCCTCGGGCTTCATTCCGGATTTTTCCAGAAGAGCCTTGGCGCAACCTGTGATAGTCGTGAAATAGGCCGGTTCGCCAGTGAACCTTCCGCCATGCTGGGGATAATGTTCATGCTCGCGGCGCCAGAAGTCAGGGGTATCACTCATCCACGAGTGCTGGAATAAAAGCTCGGCAATGATGTTGTCGCTGCCCATGATAAATGATGCAGCGCCAGCCGCCGCGGAATATTCCAGGGCGTCGCCGGGAGCTCCCTGCGATGTATCTGCGCCGATTCCGGCCGCATATTCGACAAAGCCAGATTTGACCAGGCCCATGGCGACAAACATCGCCTCGGAACCGGCCTTGCAGGCAAATTCATAATCCGCATTATGACAATGCGGTGTGGCACCGATCGCCTCGGCACAGATCGTGCCGGAGGGCTTGACCGCATAGGGATGGGATTCGGAGCCGATATACAGAGCGCCAATCTGACTGCCCTGAATCCCGGCCCGCTTCAATGCATAGCGTGTCGACTCCACTGAAAGTGTGACACAGTCGACATCCGGTGCGGGGACCGATTTCTCTGTCAGCTGAAGCCCGCGCTTGTAACTCTCGGCATCAGCACCCCACACTTTGGCAATTTCTTCCACTTTAATACGATGCCGGGGTATCTTGGCACCATATCCAACAATTCCTACCATATTACCTCTCTATTCTGTGATTAATTTAATTTCCCGTTTATATAACCGTGTCCAGGACAACGTGTTCCAGTACCTGAAGGTCCATATTAAAAACTGCAAAATAGCTAAATCCGTCCGTAAAGTCAAGGCTTTTAGACGACTAACGAAAGCGAATATGACCAAAATTCATACAATTTTGCGGCTGTATGTTCGCGCAAAATCTGACGATTCAATAAAAGTAAAATCCATTAATAAGTAGATTTTTGTTTGTTAGAGGATTATAAGACATTCCCGCTTTATACAGGAGGAGGTTTTCGTGAAAAAGTATTGCGCTGTTTTTTCAGCAGCTCTCTTGGCTCTTTTTATCGCCTGCGGTTCCGGTGATGATAAAGCCGAGACGGCACAGAAATTCATGGACAGCATTGCCAAAGAGGGTGATCTTTTGGGCGCTTATAATCTGCTTTCAGCCGGTGACCGGGCCATGCTCGGAATGTTTCCGGGTGTCAGCGAATTACTGGCAGGCAAATTCAATGAGGATATGCCCGAAGAGATTAAGTTGCTTCAATATTTCCTCAGCGATATTACACCCATTCCTGAAAATCTGCTTAACTATAAAATCGGCAAGCCCTACGGCAGCGGGGATACCGCCTATGTGCCAATTACTGTCAGCATTATAAAAGATGACCCCGAAAATATTATCAAAGATAATATTGACCCGGAAATACGTGACCGCCTGGACAAGCTGGGGAATGGTTTTGAGGAATTATCGTATGACGACAAAACAATGTTGATTGCGGCAATGATTGCCAGCTTTAAAAGGCATATCAAGGACAAGACCTTTGCCATGGAAAGCCAGACACAGGAGATCACCCTGATCAAAGAAGGCGGCAAGTGGCGCATTTCGCTCATGGGCGCGTTGATGTCGCAGGCATTCAGCATGCAACCCGAATATTAAACTAAAACCGCAAAAATAAACCGGCCCGAAATCAAACAGGCCGGTTTTTTTTGTTTGAATCTCGATATCCATCATCAGCAGTCGGGCTGACCATCATCATTCGTATCACAGGGCGCATTGCCGCCGGCAAAAACGAAATTTATAATCCAGACTGCATCACTGATATTGACACCATCATCACAATTCGTATCCGCCGAGTCAATCGGATCGGGAGTAGTACCGGCAACGAAAATATAATTTATGACAAATACGGCATCGCTGATATTGACGTCGTCATCGGAATTTGCATCCCCGCAGATATAATCCGGTTGCGGTGGTTGGCTGATGACTATCGTAATCAGCATGGTATCTTCATTCATCGGTGAATCGGAATCGGTAACACGCATACGGAAACTATAATCCGACTCCCATGTCGGTATGCCCTGCAGTATCCCTGTTTGATTGTCGAAACTCAAACCATAGGGGAACTGCCCCCAGACTTTTTCCCAGTTATAGGGTGTCACACCACCCACAGCCTGGAATTGATATGAATACGGCTCCCCTATTATTCCATCGGGCACATCATAGCATTGCATATGCAACTGGCCGTCGCAGGCATCTCCGACGCCATCGGAATCTTCATCCCACTGCATCGGATTTGAAACTATCGGGCAATTATCGCAGACATCACCTATGTTGTCGCCGTCAGTGTCGGACTGATCAATATTGTGAGCATAGGGACAGTTGTCATCTTCATTAAGGAATCCATCATCATCGATATCAGGATCACAGGCATCACCCAGCCCATCGCCATCTGTATCATCCTGGGCTGGATTGTAGACATCCGGGCAGTTATCGGTATCGCATATGTTTTCCGGATGACCGGGGTCGCCCCAGTTATCGCCATCTGAATCAACACATATACCGGTCCACTTCATTGTCGTCATGCTGTAAACTCCCCAGGGCTGGCCCGGGGAAATATCGGCCCAGCTGTGCCAGTGAAGCTGTGTGTCCCATGTATTATATATTCCATATTCCAGGCTTGAGTCATCATAGCCGATCGCTGTCACAAAATGATCGGTAGAACCGTCGCTGTCAGTGTCAACCAGAAGTACCACCGGCCGCCCGGAATCGATTTCGGCCTTGTATCTTTGCCAACTGAATTCAGCATCCCAGCAGGCAATATTCTCGGTCTCCACGCTATAGGCCGGATTTACATACGGCACATATTGATCCAGTGAAATCTGCAAATCACTGTCATAGCTCCAGCCATAACGATTGCCGATTGAGCTCCATGATGTTTTCATAAAATCAGCCAGGCATTCATTTTCATGCGCTCCACCTGTCTCAGATTTATCGGCCAGAAGCGGCCCCGTGTCATCACGCGGACATGAATAATCGCGGTAATGATCGGCGAAGACATCATTGCAGACCGCCAGGCCGTTATCGCTTGCAATCATTGTCTTGACATTTCCGAGCTGGACCATCGCCTCACCATCAACAAGGTCACCATAGCCATGTCCATCCCAATAGCCAATCACCATGCCGGCCGCAGTCGGCCCACAGCCGTGATGCCAGATATAACGGGGTACCCCTTCAATCGTCACCTGCGACCTTGACTTCAATGTCGAGCCCAGATCAACACCTTCGGGCGGTACCGGGCCGGTAGTGCTTTGCTGGGCGAGAAGTGTTTCACCCATAAAAAGCATACAAATTATCACCGGTACGGAAAAATATTTGATTTTCATTTTTCACTCCAGGGAAAGGGTATGCGGAATTTCCAAATTATATGGAGTATATAATAAATCTAAGGTTTTGGTTTAATTAGTCAATCGCAAAATTGCAGATAATATTAAAGCGCCGGGCGGCCATGCAATCCGCCCGGCATCGTTGCGTGACAAGGTAAGGAGAAATTGGAAAACGCCCTCATCACTGGGGAAGGCAGAGAGAACAATATTCGCAGTTTTAATTTTGACAGTTCAATTATGGTTCGAGGGATCAGTATGGTGTACGGCAAATTGACAAATATGTTTTCTAAATCACGATCAGCAAACAAAAAAACCCGGCCACTTTTCGACCGGGTTGAAATCACTTAATTGTAAACAAATTATGGGCACTCGCAGGGGGCCGGGCCGCTGACGAATACAAAGTTAATGATCCAGACCGCGTCGCTGACATTAACATCGCCGTCGCAGTTAGCATCTCCGGCCTCAATCGGCAGCGGAGCATCACCACTGACAAAAACATAGTTGATGATCCAGACAGCATCACTGACATTTACATCGCCGTCATTATTACCATCACCGCAGATATAGGCCCAGACCGGGAAGCTCAATGTGTCCGCGCCGCAAACATCGGAGACAGCCACTGTCAGGTCCTGAATATTATTGACCAACGGTACGGTGGCCTTAACACTGTCATTTACGACCGAGGCCCAGTCGGGCAATGCCAGATAATTAATCGTATGGGTAGCATCATCAGGATCATCGATGGTCGGATAATACACAAATTCAGTACCGTTATAGACTTTGATCGTATCGGCCGGATCTGTAATCTGTGGTGCCTGGTTGCTATTATCGACATCAACCGTGACTATCAGCGTATCCGCCAATGTGCCGTCGGAAACGATCAGTCTCAGCAATGCATCCTCTTCGCCGCATGATGCCGTGCCGCTTATCGTATCGCCATTGAGAATCAGCCATGCGGGCACATTCTCGACACTGAAAATCAATTCACCGCCCGAACAATCGGGATCATCACATTCAGCAATATAATTGACCTCATCCACAACCGGAAGAACCGTTATACTGGATGGTGATGTAATCTGAGGTGCATTATTATCTACTGTGGGATTACAGCAATCATCCAGCTCATGATTGGGGCAGATATCACACAAATCGCCGACACCATCACCGTCGGAATCAAGCTGATCCGGATTGAAGACATCGGGACAGTTATCATCAGGGCATTCATTCTCGGGAAATCCGGGATCACCATAGCCGTCATTATCGGAATCGGTACAAATCTGCCAGACAACCTCTATGCACAACGGACCCGTGCCGTCATTAAAAGTCGGATTGATGTTTCCCGTACCGTCATCCCAGATCCACTGCCCCGAGGGTGAGATCGACAATGAGTCAATACATACCGTTCCTGTATCTGTTACCGGATCTCCGCCGGGATAAGACAGGTTCAGGTCCATTGTCCAGGCATCAGCTAATGCTCCGGCGGGCACACCATCATATGTGCCGGGAATATAGATACCGCCCATGATTATTGAATCGAACGGCGCCTGGTAATAGCGGAAATTCCAGCCCATTGCGCCGTCAAGACGGCTTCCTGCTACGATTGCGGCACTTCCGGAATCTATCTCACAAACGATATTTCCACTGACAGTCAACTCGAATCCATTGGAAACGCCCTGCAGAAGGATGTCGTTTTCCCATTGAGTCACAATCTGAAGAACAGTTTCCGTATTATGAACCGGCGATTGCGGAATCGAATTCATTATCACCCGGTTGGCAGCGTTTAATGTTACAGCGGCCATTAGAAGCATGAAAATAATTAGTGATGCTGATTTTAATTTCATAACAGGTCCCTTTCAGGCAATATATATTTACTATCGGGTACTAAGGTCTATGAATCAAGCCTGTAAATTTAAGGCAGGTAATTTCGGCCCTGATGGCCGGTTGTACCTTATGAGAATATAACTCAAGTGCGAAATTTGTCAAATAATAAGAAGCCCGGCCAAAAGCTCTGACCGGGCCGTCTTTATACTAAATTATACTATTCACAGTCGCAGGGGTTATCCCCATTTGTAAAGATAAAGTTGATGATGTAAACACCATCGGACACATCAACATTATCATCACAATTAACATCCCCGGATTCCATCGGATCCGGTTCCGGACTGCCTGAGACGAACACGTAATTGATAATACCGACCGCATCGGAGACATTCACCGCGCCATCGGCATTACAGTCACCGCATATGTATTCGCAGACATCGCCGGTACCGTCAGAATCTGAATCGGCCTGATCCGGATTGCTGTCGCCGGGACAGTTATCACATAAATCTCCGACCCCATCCTGGTCATAATCGAGCTGTTCGGCGTTGGCATGATCGGGGCAGTTATCACATCCATCTGCCAGCAGATCGCCATCGCTGTCCAGAAGGTCATCATGACCCGGGCAGACATCGCAGCCATCCGGAACAGTGTCTTCATCCGCATCGGCATAATCGTCATAACCGGCGCACATATCACAGCCATCCGGGACACCATCGGCATCGCTGTCTATATTATCATCGAATCCCTGGCACAGGTCACAGCTGTCGCCGAAACCATCGCCGTCGCTGTCGAGCTGATCCGGGTTATAAAAACCGGGGCAGTTGTCGGTCGGGCATTCGCTGTTTTCATAACCGGGCGTGGCAAAACCATCGGCATCCGGATCGACGCAGTGATAATTCATCTCCAGTGTCGGATCGCCGAAAAGGTTGAGCTCATAATAGCACCAGCGCATACAGCTCTGATTTATTCGATACAGGTTGTCATGTTTGGAATCATGGTTGGCTTTGCTGAATGAGCGCGTGTTTTCGGCATAAATCGCATCCAGGAACTGCCTGTGGAATCTCTGCGAGGGACCATCGGTGCTGTTTGACATTCCCCAGCCGTAACGGGCATTCATGACAATTGCAAATGCGCCATTCATATATTTTATGGTCATATACTCGGCAAAACAATCTGTGTTATCAAAATGTCCCGCCAGGCAGGTTTGCGAGTATACAAAGCAGTAATCATCATTGGTCAGATAGGCAACATCGCTGTTATACATTTTCATGGCATAGCCGGGACTGCCATGACCGAGGTGATTTACAAAATGACGGCCCTCATTTATGCGATTTACAACCTGAGCCTTGGGCCAGTTGTTTCCGGTCCAGTCGCGGTCATAAAGCTGGTCGACAACATACAGGCTGGTGTCGAACCCGGTTGTCGTATAGCCGTCTGATGATGATGTGTTTTTGAGCTGATCCATGCAGTTACCGGCATATTCGCTGACTCCCCCGAAACCGAGATGTTCACCCACCAGCAGGATATTCTGCAAATACGGCTGCGAACGGGACAGGTTGGCATAATCAATGGTCTTGCGCACAAAGTTGTTGGCCTCAGGGATATTGCCCACAGAGGCACGGCCGACATTTACATCGGCCATAAGATCGACATCACCGCCGTCGGGCCCATCATTGGGTTCTCCCCAGTGCTCATCGCGGTCATGATTCCATGTATCATCAAGGCAGGCGAAGTAGATATCGCCGGGCATTTCATATTCAATTTCTGGATTATATCCGTCCCACGATTTCACATACAGATCCATAGCCGGGATGATATTATCATCCGCACCTATCAGGACATACTCGATTCCATAGTCATTATAGAAATCCCTGATATACTTTCTCACCAGGTATGCGCTGGAAATATCAAGATCGACTTCGGTTCGTATCGAGGTCGACATTCCGGTGGAATCATGGTAGGCCTTGAGCGTATCGAAAGCCGGTTTAAGCGCCTCGCTGGTGATGATCAACAGATCATATTGATCGCGGCCGCCATAATTTTTTGACGGCAGTGATCGATACGAAAAAACTGTCTCGGGATTGTCCACGATATCGATCACGGACTGTTCATCCGATGCCGTTCCCCGAAAAGTCTCCCTGCTGTAAACTGCATCTGCAGTATTGACAGTAATCTGCATTTGATCAGAATAGGAAAGTTCACCGCTGAGCGGCTTATACTGTACCGGATTAAGCTTAAGGATAAGGATATCATAGCCACGCAATGTATAAGTATTTATTCGCTCATACGTTATTCCCGGAAAAGCCTCATCGGATGAATATATCTGTGCATCCGGTTGCGGTGGAACTATCTCTTCGGGCGCGCTTAGCTTGAACGGATAGCCACACGGCTCGACTGAGAATCCATCGCCCAGGGAGATTTCATCACCCAATGTAACCTGGATTGATTCAACCCGGGAGTTGGCCGGAATCAGAATTTTTGCTCCGGAGGATGGCAATGAGGGCTCGCCCGTCTCTCCCCCATTCGAGGTCTGTGGCATGATCACTCGATCATACATCTTGCCATCGATTATGACCTTCTCAATAACAGGAGCCTGGAAATCATAACTGACCGTGACCTCTCCGCCATAGAGGGCCGCAGTCAAGACCAGTACAGAAAAAAATGAAAGAATAGTGATTCTAATCACATTTGATTTTTTGGCGCATGAGCTGTCCGATTGCATCTTTTTTCCCTTCGGATTATATGAAGATTATCATTTTCACTTTTGTGAGAAAAAACTTTTGGAAGCCTGTTGCTTTATCCCATAGAAGTCCATCCTTTTGAGGATAGCGTATGTAAGACCATAAATGAGACAGATATGACCATCATTTGTACTCTAAATATATTTAGATTTACTTCAATGTCAACCATTTAACTCTATGTGATTGAATGCCATACAAGACTTTTTACATCTTGTATTATGTGGAAAAGCCAAAAAAAAATCCGCGTCCAGTATATCAGACGCGGATCAATAGTGGTATTCTATATTACTTGCATTCGCATGGTCCGGGGCTGCCGGTTACGAAAACGTAATTGATGATCCAGACAGCATCGGAGACATTCACTCCGCTGTCACAATTGACATTGCCGGATTCCAATGGATCCGGTGGAGGACTTCCGGTTACGAACACATAGTTGATGATCCAGACAGCATCGGAGACATTGATCCCCTCATCGCCGTTTGCATCACCGCAAATATATGGCATACCTTCAAAATAAGCAAAGAATGCTGTCGACCATAAGCTTTCGGCATCATAGATATCTTTGGCCTTGACCTTGATCTGGTATGTATTTGACACATCCCAGCTGTGAGTAGCCGAAGCTTCCTCGCCGGATTCATACGGTCCCAGCCAGTCACTCTGCTGACCGTCACCCCAGTCCCACTTGTACCACAACTGGTCACCTTCAATATCAGTTGTCGAGCTTGTGTAAGTTTAATCGGTCATGAGTGTGCCCTGCTGCACGCCGGCCGGGATCGAGGGCTTGTTTGGTGGGGCATTGATAAAAGTATTCAGGGTTGCCGAAATATCAATTTCATATGTATTTCCTGCCTGTGCGGTCATACTGACGATAAGGTCTATTTCGGGCACCTGTCTTTCGCCGGAGGTTTCAATAAATCCGCCATAATAACTGGGGTTACTGTAGCCACCGACCACAAGCGATTGGCCGGCATCGATGTATGTCGTTGGAGTATAGTAGGTATTTAGCTGGCTCAATCTCTGGCCAACATATGAATTTTGGGTAACTAATGCAACATAGTGGAAATTGTGGGTTCCGAACCCGTACAGTGTGCTCAACGCGACCCGCGTTGCTGGACAGGATCCTCATGTACCCGATGTTGCTTCTTCAACAAATACTGTATGAGTATAACTGCCACTGGCCTGATTATGGCCGGTTCCACCCGGTTCGGCCTTTGCAGTCGCATCAGCATAGTAGGCCAGAAAATGACCACCGCTGGGCGGATCGGAATAAGCATGATGGCCTTCCATGTGGTTAAAAAGTACCGCGATCACCTCGATATTATCGGAGGTAACGCCGCTCCAGCCATGATTGGCGGGATCCCATGTAAGCGTGCGATTAAATGTCTGCTGATACTCGAGATTCAATGACGTATCATAGGCAAACTCAAGAAATCCATGCTCGTAGGGATCGCCCTGATAATCATTATAACGTGAGACCTTTTCGCAGACATAAATTTTCAATACCCCCTGGTAGGGCGCACGATTCTTAAGACCCTCCGGAAATTCATGATCAGCCGGTTGCACACTTTCAAGATTGCCTTCATAGAGACAGGCTTTGTCCTTGTCAGCCACGAAGTCCGAGGCTGTCAGTGTAACTGCTGAGATCAATAAAAACAGGAGAGAAAATAGAATTGCGCCAGAATGCCGGATGTGTTTACATCTCGTGATGCGCATGAGGCTATTCCTCCTATATGTTAGCAGTAGCATTTAAGCAAGGCATTTTGGCCAGTAATCATTATAAAATAAGTAAATTTTGCAATTATGCAACATATTTTATTGCATAATTTTATGGCATTTTCCGGCCAAATTGGTTTAATTTGCTGATATTGGATCACTTGTGTTATTTTGTTTATATGTGATACGAAGAAAATAGTTTATCTTCTTGATAAACTTAGCTAATTGATTATATTTTTAAGCGTATATATTATAGTTCAATTGAATGCGAGAAAAATCAAACCTAAAGCTTTGTATAGACAGCAGGAGGATCAGCATGAGATCAACCCTGATTAAAACTCTCACACTCCTTATGTTTACTCTATTTCTGATCATACCGGCATTTGTTTCGGCGAATGATGTTGAGAGGGACAAACAGGCCGAAGAATCATTTGTCGACCGTGACGGCGATGGTTTTGATGATAATCTGACTGATGAAGATGCCAACGGGATCCCGGATGTTTCCGAGAACAAGGAAAACGAATACAATCAGGAATCAAATGAAGATATAGAACAGCCCACCAATTCACCTTTTGGACAGCTAAACACATTCGACCTGACAATATACATGGCCAACTCCGAAAGATTCGGCAGGCTTTCAAGCAACTGCTGCGGGATTTCCAGCCTGCGCGGCGGCTTCGAGGCCGGTAATGATTTCGGGGCCGGCAATGGTATTGGCAGCGGCGCAGTCTCGAGCGGCTGCCCGGGCGGAGTGTGTTACTGATCATCCCGGGACCTGATTATGAAATCATTACTTGTTTCCGCTTTAATTCTCCTGATGGCATCAGGCGCCTATGCCGATTTCGGTTTTGAATTCAATTTCAGCAAGAACTTCAGCGACAATCTTCTGCTCGATTCATCGGGGATAAGCGATTCTTATTCACGCTCGGCCGGCAGATTTAATTATTATCCAATTCCCCAGGTGGAAATCAGTCTGAACAGCGAATACAATTATTATCATGAAATTGTCGGCCTGGGCAATATTGTAGCGGGCGGATCGATAACCGCCATTCCGACTCCCGATAATTTTCCCCTGGCGCTGTACCTCAATCTTAACTATCAGAGTCGTTCATATCGAGAGTCATTCAGTGTCTATAACACAAATGACCTGGATATGCTGGCATCTATGGGATTTAATCTTACGGGTACTGCGCAGATACGTTTTGGGGCCAAATACAGCAGTTCGAAATATGTCAACTCCGATGAAGCCGATAAAGAGGCCTTCGAGATTTTCGCGGGAAGCAATGTCACCCTGTTCGGCAAAAACAGCTTTGACCTCGAGGTCGGTTATTCATTCGCCAATTATAATTACATCGACACATCAACGATTTACACCTGGCCCCAGGTGCTGGGTTTTATCGAAGGTGACCTGAAGATGTTTTACTTCTCCCCCCGCTATTCCCGTCCGCTGGGCAATAAAATCGGCATGAACCTGACATTTTATTATTCCGAGTTCTCCGATTATGGAGGGCAGTATGTGCTCAGTTATGCCACCGGCTTTTTGTCGCCATGGGCCTCGGTCTGGGATGGCAGGTCGGTTATCTTGAATCTTAAGGCATATATAATACCCAGCGTAATCCTGACAGGCGGAGCGGGTTACTGGGATAAACGTTTTCTGACCAGCCTCGAGCCCCTCGATTGGGTCAGGCATCGCAATGACGACCAGAGGCGGCTGTACCTGAATGCCAGCTGGCCGATGCCGATGAGTTCGGGTTTACACCTGGAGCCATCTTTAAGAATAGATTATCAGAATAATAATTCAACCTATAAGCTTTTTGAATATGACAGCTTCTCGGCAACACTCGGATTTCTGGTAAGATTTTGATTAGGGCTAATTAATATGCTCATAGAAATACCGCCCGGGGCCCGTGCGGTATTTTTTATTTCTTTTTGCGTCGATGGCTGACGAAATCCCAGAAGATATAATCGCCCAGATTCTGCGCAGATGAAAAATAGGCCCGGCCATGATTGAGTTCGGTCATCCTGGCCACGAACTGCTGCAGATAGGGATCGTCAGTAATCATGAATGTCGTAATCGGGATTTTTTTGCGGCGGCAGATTATCGCCTCATCCAGCGTACGATTAACAATCACCGGATCGAGCCCGATCGGGTTTTTGTATATACTGCCATTGCGGCGGTTAATCATCGAGGGCTTACCGTCGGTGATCATGAAGATCTGCTTGTTTACATTCTTCTTTTTCAAGAGAATATTGCGCGCCATCTGCAACCCGGCCTTGGTATTGGTATGATACGGTCCCACCCCGATGTAAGGCAGTTCCTTGACCTGCACCTCTTTAGCGAAATCGCCGAAAAGAACGATATTGAGGCTGTCCTTGGGATACTTTGTAAGAATCAGCTCCGAAAATGCCATGGCCACCTGCTTGGCAGGCGTAATTCTATCCTCGCCGTAGAGTACCATCGAATGAGAAACATCGATCAGCATCACAGTCGCGCAACTGGTTTTCTGCTCGGCCTCATAAACCTCCAGGTCCTCCTCGGACATATCCATGCCCAGCGAACCGGTGCGTGTGATCGAATTCATCAACGATGATTTAAAATCGATCTTACTGAATTCATCGCCGAACTTATAATCCCGCTTTTCGGGCAATGCTTCTTCTGATGCCCCGCCATCCAGCGGTATTTTGTGGCCACCCGGACCGGCTTTGCGCAGATGCTGGAAAATCTGCTCGAAGGAATCGCGCCTGAGACCACGCTCACCCTTGCGTGTCAGGGAAAATCTTTGATCCTGCTTTTGAACCATGTTGTCTTTCTGGAGCTGTTTTTCGAATTTCTCCAGATCATAATCTTTGGGCAGGACTCCCGCGCCCTTCAATTTGCGCATCAGCTCCAATGCCCGATCCGCATCGCCATTGACTTGAAGCAACAGGTAATTAAAGATCGACATCAGGTCGCGCATATATTTCAATTGTTCAAAAGCGGAATCATCCCATTCCGAATATATAAAACGCATAGTTGTCAGCTCCTCAGGATTCTCTGAATCATATCGGTGTAAATATATTTGTTGTCCGGCGATTCCTTGGCTATGATATTGAACTGATGGAGCCCCTCGAGCACGAATTCCATCATCACCAGAAGCTCATGTTCATCTTTGGGCTCAAGGTATTTCTTGACGATCTCTTTCAATCCCACAATATCATACAGCGATTTCTTATACTCGGCATAGGGCATTTCATCGGAAATCTCCAGCTTGCGGCCGGACGAAAAGAAATCGACAATCGGCTCATAGATAGATTCCTCGCGCAGTGAGGGATGATCGATTTCATCATCATCAATTTGTGCTCTTCTGTGCTCGGTCCTGGGAGGAGGAAATACACGATCGAATACGGCCCTGACCGCCTCACCGATAAGATTTACGGCCACGATATTGGGCCCCTCCTGCTCGCCTTCATAAACCAGTTCAATCTTGCCCATAATAGATGGAAGAACCGCATACAGGTCGGAAACTCGCGGATATATATCACTGTCGTTATTTATTGCCGCGCGCCGCTCGATATTGGAAAGCAGGTTTTCATAGGCCGATATTGTCAGACGGGCCGATACTCCGGAGGTCTGATCGACATATTCGCTTTCACGGGCACGGAATGCTATTTCCTCGATGATATCTTTCATTATATCCGGTACCTGGATGGTGACATCACGCGTGGCCCAGGCCTCCTGCTCGGTGATCCTGCGCGAATCTTCGAGATTTTTCGGATAATGCGTATTTATTTGCGAGGCAATTCTATCCTTCAGGGGCGTGATGATATTGCCCCGGTTGGTATAATCCTCCGGATTGGCTGTAAATGCCAGCACCATATCCAATGGAATTCGAATCGGAAATCCGCGAATCTGAAGATCGTTTTCCTCGAGAATATTTAAGAGCGCCACCTGGATACGCGGCTGAAGATCGGGAAGCTCATTGATTGCAAATATGCCCCGGTTTGTGCGCGGGACAATACCCCAGTGAATCACCTCTTCATTGGAAATATCCAGCTTCTCGCGCACGGCCTTAATCGGATCGAGATCGCCGATCAGGTCGGCCACGGTCACATCCGGGGTGGCCAGCTTTTCATTGTAGCGCTGGTCACGATGCAGCCATTCGATTTCCAGTTCATCCCCGGCCTCTGAGGCCAGTTTGATATATTTATCCGAAATCGGCACAAATGGATCCTCGTTCAATTGACTGCCCTTGATGACCGGTATATACTCATCCAGCAGGTTACTCAACTGACGCAGGATCCGTGTCTTGGCCTGGCCGCGCAGACCCAGCAGAAGCAGATCATGCCTTGAAAGTATGGCGTTTTCCAGTTGTGGTATAACACTGCGTTCGTAGCCGATTATGCCCGGAAAACGAGGTTTATTTTCCTTTATCATGCGAATCAGGTTTTTTCTGAGTTCATCTTTTGTGGAGAGGCTTTTATAGCCCATCTTTTTCAGTTCGCCCAGTGTCTTTGCTAATTTCATATTTACCCTTCCAGTTGTATTCAATTACCATAGATGTAAACAAATATTGGGCTGATGGGTTCGCGATAAAATCGGGGTATAAATGGACAAAACAGGCCAGTATAGAAATATCAAGAATAGATATTTCTTGCCAATAAACAGCAATCAAGCGGTCGGGCGCCCCCAATTTTCGCTTAGCTGTAAACTATAATGATCGTTTTGGTGCTATGGTCAGGTCTATGATGTAGTGCTTTCTGTCAGGCCAGATGTGTTTGATGATCTCCCTGGTCTCCATGTTAATAACGGTTATGGTACCTTCTTGCGAGCCGTCGCCGAATGAGCCCAGCTCACCGGAACCGACATAGGACTTTTTGCCATCGAGCGTAACTGCCAATGGCAGAGGAGCAACTATCGGTACGACCTCGCTGTTTTGCTCGATAACCAGATTCATTTGCCCCAGGACCCCGCCGGTTTGTGAATCATAAATTGAAATCCGCCCGGCCTGCGGAAAATAATCTCCATCCCTGTCAACTGTGACCAGCTGATGTTCAGCCGGCATCAGCTGCAACCCGGTAATCCAGTAGCTGTCGGTGAGTTCCCTGGCATATACTACCTGCATCGCCTCCAGGTCATAGCAGATTAAATAATAATTGGATATCGATACCCCCTGATACGTGCCGTTAAAGTACAGCAGCTTATTGGCGGCATCGAGCTCAAAACCCAGACTTTGAATCATGTAAACCGTGCCATCGGCACCAGACAATTCCATTGTTTGCTCAATTGTATTTTCCACATAATTATAGATGACTATATAAGTGGAGTCAAATCTGGACAGATCATCTTCTCCTACCCCATATATCAAATCATCAGCCGGATTGTATTTCGGGTAAAGTAAAGCGAAGGGCAAATGATCCGTCTCGGTCTCGCCAAAAGAAGGCAGCGAATAAGTATGGATAATGGTCTGACTTCCACTGGCCTCGAAACCGAGCATGATGTTATTTTCTGTTATGAATAATGGCTCAATATTTATGTCAATCTGTTTTATCAGCCCGAGCGTCTGGGCATCATAAATTGCGGCACCTCCCCGAGTATAGCCAACAAACAGATAATTACCGTCCATTGATGCCCTGACCAGGGCGGGTGAGTTATCCGGATTACCGGCAGAGCTGATGCTGTCAGTCAACTGGTCGTTCTGACAATCAATCCGGTATACCTGATTATTTCCATAATCCGCGGCAAACACCCAGAACCTGCCGGACTTCTCCGGGCCGTTGGGAGATTGCCCGCAACCGGATATTACCAAGCCAATGAGGATCATTCCAAGGACAACAGTTCCAGGATGCCTCTGGAATAAAGTAAACATGTAATTTCCCCCAGAAATAATGTTAATAAAATAAGAACAACTGCTGCCGGACACTAGCTGCGAATGTTATGGGTCATAGCCACCCCCTGGTTTTACATTCAATCATCCATTGAAATAATGTTAATGTCCTGCCTTAACAAAGAAACCTTGACAAGCATGTCAATAAAAAAAGTCTAAATTACTCGTTTTTTTCTGGCTTATTAAGACTTGGAATGCGAAACTGAACTTATTAATAATTGTACGACATACGATTACATCCTGAATATCACGCTTTCGCGTTCAAACCATTTCTTGGCAAAAACCAGCGCCAGGGCGGCCAGTATGAGGGTGGAGAAGAATGCGGTAAAAACGAACTGCCATTCGATAGTGCCCGAGATGGCGTCCTTAATAATCAGGCTGACATTTACCACCGGGATCAGGGACATAGTAAAGTCAAGTTTTATACCCGGCAAAAATGAAATAAAGGCCGGCAGTATAATAAACATATAAATTGCCGTGATATAGCTCTGGGCTTCCTTGAATGACCTTGCGAAAATCGAAAGGCAGAGCATGATGCTCGAAAAAATCCCTGCCAGGGGCAAAACTATCATAATGATCAAAACCAGCATTTCGAACGATATTGACAGTTCCAGCACCTGCGAGGCAACTTCGCCAATGATATTGCCCATCATGTAATTCAACGAAAAAACCAGGCTGGCCATGGAAAGCACCGCCGCCACAATGGCCGTGGTCAGGATCACCAGGTATTTGCCGAATACCAGCTCTCCCCGTCCAGCCGGAGCCACCAGCAATGTCTCCAGAGTTCCTCTTTCTTTTTCCCCCGCAGCCAGGTCAATCGCCGGGTACATTGCACCCATAAAGCACATAATAATAATAAGATACGGCAACATCGAACCGAGCTCACGACCGGCAACTTTCTGGGCCGAGGCCACATTCTCTGAATTTATATTAAATGGCTTCAATATATCCGGCGAAAGATCGCGTGCCTTTAAACGTGTGGCAACCATTTCATCCCGGTAAGGTTCAAGAATCCCTTCGATCTTTTCGACCGCCATCTCGGATTGCAATTCGGCCTTATCGTAATATATCTCAAGATCAGTAACCGATTCGCTTTCCAACGCCTCGGCAAAGTTTTCCGGGATTTCCAGGTAGGCCAGGTATTCCCCCTGCCTGACCAGGTCAATCGGCCCGGTACCACCTCTTTCATTCACCGGCGTCAGATTGATTCGTTCCGATTCACTCAGGGCCCGTGACAGATCGGGCGGAAGATGTTCCATGCCTGAAACCAGCACCTCCGCCTTCTCCTCCTCGGCCTTGGTGACCACATCCATAATGATGCTGGACATGATCATAATCATCAGAGGGAAAGCAACTATGGGTATCAACAGCATGAAAATCAGGGTACGCCGGTCACGCAGCGTATCCTTCATCTCCTTGCGGTAAATTGTTCCGATATTGCGCATATTCATAATCAACTCTCGACTATCTCAATAAAAGCATCCTCGAGATTATCCTGCCCGGTCTTTTTCAGGATTTTATCCACCGTGCCCTCAAAATACAATTTACCCTTATGTATTATGCCGATTCTGTCACACAGACGTGAGGCCTCGGACATTATATGGGTTGAAAAAATCACGCATTTGCCGTCATCGCGGCAGCCGTTGATAAACTGCACGATTGTACGCGAACTCATGACATCCAGCCCGCTGGTCGGCTCATCGAACACCATCACCGGCGGATCATGCAGAACCGAACGGGCGATCGAAACCTTCTGCTTCATGCCGGTCGACAGCTTGTCATTGCGCGTGTCGACAAATTCATGCATATCCAGCATATCAAATAAAAGCTCGCTGCGCTTTTTTATCTCGGCTGATTTCATGCCATACAAACGCCCGAAATAAGTAACCATCTCACGGGCAGTCAGGCGACCGTAAAGGCCTGTACTACCGGAGAGAAAGCCGATGCTCTGGCGGACCTTGCGGGCATCCCTGACTACATCCAGCCCGGCAATCGTAGCAGTGCCGGAGGTCGGTTTCAAAGCAGTTGAAAGAAGCCTGAGCGTGGTCGTTTTGCCGGCGCCGTTGGGACCCAGCAGCCCGAAAATTTCACCAGGTCTGGCCAAAAAGGAGATACCGTCCACAGCATAGACCTCGCCCCGCTTTTTATCCCGAAATACTTTTAATAATTCTTTTGCTTCGATCATAACTACACCAATTACCGCCCAATTAAGAGCCTATTCAAAAAAAAGCAAGTTAGATTTTTTTTGATTTCCTATGCGCATTTCATGACCCTGACAATTTAAAATCAATTTACATCAAAACCAATACTATATATGGGCTTTCAAAAAACAACCTCCCTTCTGGACATAAATGTCATCGGTTTTTTGTAAGGCGATGATTTCTCGCTCAAAGTTGAAATGAAACTATTTTGTCCAGTTTTTCGTATCCAGATTTCAGAGATGGAGGAGGTCATGAAAACAAAACTGCTATCGCTGATCACACTTTTTTCAATATTGCTGATAGGTCCGGGCCTGAAAGCCGGACCTGATTTTTCACCAAATGTTCATCCGAAATTAACTGTCAAAAAAACAGACCGGGAGATTTCAATTGACGGCAAATACGGCGACCCGGGCTGGCGCAATGCGGCGGTCATGGATAATTTCTGCGAAAACTATCCCGGCGAAAACACAAAGCCTGCAGTCGAAACCAGAGCCTATGTAACCTATGATAACAGCAATCTATATGCCTTTATAGTCTGTCATGACAATCCTGAGTTGATCCGTGCCTCATTGTGCGAACGGGATAAAATATCCAATGATGACGATGTCTGTTTTATGTTCGACACATACGGCGACGGCGCCCAGGGGTATATCTTCCAGGTCAATCCGCGCGGAATCCAGGGCGATGCAATTTTCGTAAAGGGCAACAGTGATGATTTCAGCTATGACCTGATCTGGCATGCCGCGGCACAGATAACCGACTCCGGCTATCAGGTGGAACTGGCCATTCCCTTTTCCAGCCTGCGTTTTCCCGACAAAAATGAACAGCAATGGAGCCTGGATATCATGCGCCATCGGCCGCGCGAAATCGAATACCAGTACTGCTGGTCGGCCTATGACCGCAATGAAACCTGCCTGTCATGCAACTGGGGCTCATTACATGGTATCGAAGATGTTTCCCCCGGCCAGGGTATCGAGATCCTGCCCTCATTAATCGGCTATCAAAGCGGCAGCCTGAGCGACCTGCGTGATCCATCATCGGATTGGCAGCGGGCCGATATCGACGGCGAAATATCAATGGGCATTAAATATTCACTTTCGTCCAGTCTTGTGGCTGAGGCTACCTTTAATCCTGACTTCAGCCAGGTTGAGTCAGATGCTACTCAGATAGACGTGAATACGACTTTCGCCCTGTTCTATCCCGAAAAGCGGCCCTTTTTCCAGGAGGGCTCGGACCTCTACAACAGCTGGATCGATGTGGTCTATACACGTTCGATCAATGATCCGCAATACGCCGCCAAGCTGGTTAACCGTAGCGGCCGAACAAGTATTGCCCTCCTGACAGCACGTGATCAGCATTCGCCCATCATCCTGCCTTTCGAGGAAAACAGCGCATACATCCAGGCCGGAAAAAGCATCTCCAATATTTTCAGGCTGCGCCGGACAATGGGCGACAATTCACTCATGGGCCTGGTCTTAACAGACCGCAGGTTTGAGGATGGCGGATCGGGGACGTTATTCGGTGTCGACGGTGATATCCGTCTCAGCCAAAACTTTTACCTGCAATGGATGGCCACGGCCAGCCGCACTGCGGAGGATGATGATCCCGGGCAGACTGCAGGATTTGGCGATTACACGTTTGACGACGGCAAACATACGGCTGTCTTTGACGGAGAAAAATTCTGGGGGCATGCGCTTTATGGCTCCACCGGTTATTCCTCGAGAGGACTCGTTGTTGATGTGAGCTATTTTGAACGAAGCCCGACATTCCGAGCCGCTAATGGTTTCGAGCCGGTCAATAACCAGCGCAAGGTGTCAATCTACAGCGGATATAATTTTTATCCGCAGGGCAAAATATTCCAGAAGATCAGGCCCTATGTCATGGCCGGACGGGTCTGGAATTTTAACGGACTGATTAAAGATGAATATATCAGCCTGGAAGCCGATTTTAGAGCCATTGGCCAGACCGGTATTCATCCGCGTTTTTACTACGGTGCGGAAAATTTCGCTGGCATCCAGTTTGATAATATCTGGATGGCGCATTATTGCATGAACAGCCAGCTGTCAAAAACCGTAGGTTTGGGAATGGCGGTCAATTATGGCAATCAGATTGCACGCAATGTGGCACCGGCAGTAATGGGAAGAGAGCTTTCACTATATTTAAGCCTCAACCTCAGGCCTGTTGACCGGATTACATTCAGCCCTTCATATCGGTACATGGTTAGCGATGAGCTTGGTGTCGACCGCCAGTTGTTCGAAATCTATACAACGCGCATGAAAATAAACTACCAGTTCAGCCGCGAACTTTCATTCAGGCTGATTACCCAGTACAACGATTATTATAAAAATCTCGAGATCGATCCCCTGATCACATACCAGATCAATCCATTTACGATGCTGTATGCCGGGTCGACTCATGATATTCATGATTACGAAAATTTTAATGATACCAGTTTCAGGCAGACGTCACAGCAGTTCTTTTTCAAGATTCAATACCTGATGCAAATTTGAGGCGGGGATTCTCCGGGCAATCGGTTGAAAGGCTGGCCCTGTCATTTGATAGGGCCATTTCTTTAAGCAATATTTGACCATTTAAAAACAAATCGAAACCTGAAAGAAATGATTTCGTAGAGTGATATAAACAGCTGGGAGTATACATGGGGATTAGCAAAAAGACCTTAACTTTAATACTTACGGGCATTTGTATCTTTGCCATACAACCTGCTTACGCATCATTTACACAGATATTTTCACCAGATATAGAAGTCAATCCAACCAAAAGTAAAATAGAAATCGATGGCAATCTGGATGATCCGGGATGGCATGATGCCGCCCGTTTCGATCATTTCCATGAGCGTTTTCCCGGCGATATGTGTCAGCCGCCGGTTAAAACCGAAGCTTTGATCACATACGATGCGGATAAAATCTATGTGGCCTTTATAGCTCATGATGACCCATCGGAAGTAAGAGCCTCACACAGTGAAAGAGATAACTTTGGCGGCGATGATAATGTCGGCTTTTTTATAGATACCTACGGTAACGCGTCATGGGCCTATTTCTTCAATGTCAATCCCTATGGAGTTCAGGTCGATGCGCTCTGGTCGAGCGAAGGCGGCGAGGACGCCAGCTTTGACCTGATCTGGGATTCGCACGGCTATGTCACCGATTCCGGTTTTCAGGTGGAGATAGCGATTCCGTTCTCCAGCCTGAAATTCCCCAACCGCGAGGAACAGGTCTGGAAAGCGGAATTCTGGCGCAATCACCCGCGTGAAATCCGCCGTCAATATTCACTTGCCGCCTATGATCGTGATGAACCCTGTTTTGTCTGCCAATGGGGCACCCTGCGTGGAATCAGGAATGTCGAATCGGGCAACCCGATCGAGTTTCTGCCCTCATTCGTAAGTTACCAGAGCGGTTCACTTGCCAATACCGGCGATCCGACATCAAACTTTGTAAATGGTGATATTCAGGGCGAAGCCTCGCTGGGCATGAAATATTCGATCTCATCCGACATGACCGCCGAGGCCACGATAAATCCGGATTTCAGCCAGGTCGAATCGGATGCAACCGAAATCAATGTCAACTCGACCTTTGCCCTGTTCTACCCGGAAAGACGACCCTTCTTCCAGGAAGGCAGTGACCTGTTTAACTCATGGTTCGATCTGGTTTATACACGCTCAATCAATGATCCGATCGCGGCCGGCAAGTATATCGCGCGAATGAACAAAACCAATATCGCTTTCCTGACCGCCTATGATGAACACTCGCCGGTCATCATTCCCTTCGAGGAAGGCAGTGCATTCCTGGAAAACGGCAAGAGTTACACAAATATTTTCCGCGTCAAACAGAGTATGGGTGAGGATTCGCATCTGGGCGCAACAATCACTGACAGACGTTATACGGAGGGCGGTGCCGGTTCGGCCCTGAGTGCGGAAATGGGATACAAATTCTGGAAAAATTTCCAGATCGAAACCCAGATTATCGCCAGCCATATGAATGAGCCGGACGATCCCACAATCACAAATGGAATTAACGGTTTGGAATTCAACCGCGGGCGAAACACCGCAGATTTTGACGGCGAAAAATACTGGGGGCATGCGGTTTATGCCAGCTTCGAAAGATTCACCAAGCACTGGTGGTTCGATCTGGATTACTGGGAAGCATCACCCACATTTCGTGCCGAAAATGGGTTCGAGGGCCAGAACAATTACCGTCTGGGTGATTTTTCATTCGGCTTCAATTTCTATGTCAACAAGGGTATGCTGATACGCTTCCAGCCCAATTTCGATATCGGGCGCAAATGGAACTTTGATAAACGCAAGAAGGATGAATGGTTCCGGGCCAATGCAGAATTCCAGCTCAAGGGTCAAACCTTCCTGGGCCTGCATTTCCTGGAAAGCTGGGAAAGGCTTCGTGAAGTCGATTTTCCGGGCATTCGCTATATGACAGTCTATCTGGATACCCGTCCCAGTAATCTTCTCGGATTCGGGACAAGAGTCAGCTTCGGCCATCAGATTGCGAGGACTTTGCAACCGAAACCAATCATGGGCAACGAGTTTTCAGCCTCGCTCTGGGCAACTGTAAAGCCCTTTAATCGGATGACCATTTCACCCAATTTCAGATACTATAAATCGGATTCCCTGGATACCGGCGGGAACATCTTCGATGGCTATGCCATGCGTGCACGTGTCGACTACCTGATCTGGAAACAGCTTTCATTGCGCCTAATCAGCCAGTACAATGATTTCTCGCAAGTCTGGGAATTCGATCCGCTGATCACCTACAGGTTCAATCCGTTTACCCTGATGTATTTCGGTTCGACGCATGATTTTCATGATTACGACGGGCAGGAGAATATCGGCCTGAAGCAATATTCAAGACAGATATTTTTCAAGATTCAGTATCTCTTGCAGACATAGAGTGAAAATTCAGATCAGCCGTTCATCTCGTTGATCTTATACTCTTTTATTTTGTAAAGCAGAGAACGGTAAGACACGCCCAGTATCTCCGAGGCCTTGCGCCTGTTCCAATTGACCTTGTTTAAGACCTCGGCAATCAGGGCCTTCTCCTCGCGAGCCACAGCCTTGGAAACAGTCTTTTTCAGATCGTAGTCTTTCTCCTCACTCGATGACTGCTGGGGCGTATCTGCTGATGCCGCATTCTGTGCCTGTTGCTGGGCGGGATTATTGGCCGCCGCCTGGGGCGCAACCGCGGCGCCGGATTTGAGCAGATTTTCGGCAATATTTTCATCCTCACGTACCACGATCTGCTTGATCACATTTTCGAGCTGACGAACATTGCCGGGCCATGGCGCGTCGCTCAAACGGTTAACCGTCTCCTGGCTGATTGTACCGAAATCCTTTTTATACATGGCATTGTATTTCTTGAGAAAATGATCCACCAGGAGCGGAATATCCTCACGGCGTTCCCTGAGCGGAGGAATGAAAATGGTGATTTCGTTCAGCCTGTAAAACAGATCGTCACGGAACCTCTGTTCGGCAATGGCCTGTTCCAGGTTTCGGTTGGTGGCACAGATTATGCGCACATCGACCTTGATATTCTGGATTCCACCCACGCGCACGAATTCCTGCTGTTCCAGCACCTGCAACAACTTTGATTGCAGATCCATATGCATATCGCCTATTTCATCCAGGAAAATCGTGCCTTTATGGGCCACCTCGAATCTTCCCGGCTTGGTTTTATGCGCCCCGGTGAACGCGCCCTTCTCATAGCCGAAAAGCTCGGCCTCCAGGAGGTCACGAGGGATCGCGGCGCAGTTAACCTTGGTAAATGATACATTGGCCCTGCCGGAAAGATTATGCAATGTGCGCGCAACGATTTCCTTGCCTGTTCCCGATTCGCCGCGAATCAGCATAGTCAGGTCGCTGTCGGCCACCTGCTCAATGATGTTTTTGACCTCAACCATCTTGGGCGAATCGCCAATGAAGGACTCAAACTGATTACGTTTCTGGAGTTCCTCCACAGCTTCATCGAGACGGCGCTGAAGATGACTGCGTTCGAGGACCTTTTGCAGATGAATCTCGACCTCTTTTACATCGAAGGGCTTATTGATGAATTCCGCGGCTCCGAGCTGGATCGTCTCTACAATATATTGTGTCTCGCCATGACCGGAAAGCATCACCACCTCGGAGGGCACATCGGCCTTTTTTAGCTTACGCAAAACCTCGATACCATCCATGCCCGGCATTTTGATGTCTAATAGCACCAGTTCCGGCTTTTCCTTGGAGGCCATCTGAATGCCCTCCACACCATCCCGGGCGATACTTATATCATATTGTCCCTCAAGGCCTTCTGTTAGAATCCAGCCCACTTTGGGGTCATCATCTATTATCAGCAGCTTTACTTTGTCTTTCTTCATTTTATGCCATCCATGTTGTTCTACCACTCATATCGGTATATTCGGCAATTTGTTGAGCAATCTGATGCCTATTTTAAGCAATCAGTTGCAAAATCACCAATATTGTCCCATTAGTCAAACAAAAAATCGTAAATGAAAGAAATATAGAGAATTAGCTGACCGGCAGGTTGATATAGAAGGTCGTGCCCTTGCCCAGGCGTGAACGAAGCTCGATCCGGCCATTATGAGATTTTATAATGCGGTCAACCACAGCCAGTCCCAGCCCGGTGCCTGTATCCTTCGTGGTAAAATAGCGGTCAAAAATACGTTCCTGGTCCTCAGGCGGAATGCCCTTGCCGTCATCCTCGATCTGGATCTGCACATATGAACGCTTCTCTTTTTCATCAAAATAGCGTAATGCCCGTACGATCAGCGTTCCGCCCTCATCCATGGCATCGATGGCATTGATAAACATGTTTAAAAGCGTCTCGATAATCTGATTATAATTGATTGAAACCAGCGGCAGGTTTTCCTCAAATTCGGTTTTCATCATTATTTTATAGCGTTTCAGATCAGGTCCAACCAGTTTTACCGCACGGCTAATCGGATCCTCGATTTTTTTGCGCTCGGTCTGATAACGGGTCGGATTCGAAAAGTCAACCAGCTCTTTGACAAGTTCAGACAGACGGGAAAGTTCCTGCTCGGCCATCTCAAAGAAGCCATCCTTTTTGGCATTTTCCGGCCAGCGGTCGCGCATCACCTGCAGACCACCCTTGATATTGGTCAACGGCTTGCGCAGGTCATGTGAAATCTCAGACATCATATTGCCCATGGTCATGAGCCGTGTGGCATTGAGCATTGACCGCTGGCGTTCATACAATGATGCCGCCTGAGAGGTAATAATCGAGGCCAGGTATTCATGATCGGTGATGAAGGCCTTCTCCTGACGGGAACCCATGCAGAAAAGACCGTACAGGTGACCCTTGGTATAAATTGGAACAGCGCGGAATGATTTGATTTGCCCGTTGAGTGATAGCTTTTCATCCAGGAAGTTCAGTACCGCCTCGGCTCTCTGGGTCGGGCTGTTTATCTGATCCTTGACCAGCGGAATTTCAGAGCTTTCGACTTTGGAATAATTCTCTCTGCCCCAGCCATCCCAGAAGTTGAATGTCAGCACACCCGGCCTATGCTCATAGGATAGCCACAAGGTCATCTCGACCGGCATGATGTTCTTGATATGGAAATGCACCAGCCGGGCCATCTGGGGGAAATCCTCGAGGTTGGGAAGTTCCGAGGCGATTTCATAGAGGGCCACAAACTCTCGCAGTTTTTTGGTCGATTCCTCGTAATGACGGGCATCATCGATTGCTATCGCGGCCTGCGAAGCCAGCGCATTCAGGAGTTTAAGGTCTTCTTCGGTAAATTTTTCATCCTCGATTTTATCCGTCAGGTTGATAACGCCGATCACCTCGCCCTTAACAATCAGGGGAACCGAAATGAGCGAATTGGTGGCATATTGACTCTTGGCTTTGCGTCTAAAATCAGAATCGGTTTCGATATCCTCGATTATGACAGGCTTTCCACTCTGTGCCACTGTACCGGCAATAGATGAGCCAAGTGGAAGTTGTGTGTTTTCTATGATTTCCTTTTTTATTCCGATCGAGGCCGAAATATTCAGGCAGTTGTTTTCTGTATCCAGAAGCATAATTGAACCGGTTCGTGCCCCGATAACCTTGGTGGCCAGCTCGATAATCTGGGTCAGAAGTTCGCGCGTTTCGATTGTTGTGGAAAGCGAATGGCCCGCTTTATATAGTGCATTAAGCTCAGCCAGACGTTTGCTGAGTGTTTCATTCTTCTCCTGCAACTCTTCCAAAAGTTCAAGACGGGATTTGTTGGAGAAATGCTTATCAAGCGCACGACTGACAGCGATCTTCAGATGAGTAAACTCAACCGGCTTGAGAATATAATCATAGGCGCCCTGGCTGATCGCATCGACCGCCGATTCCAGTGAGGCATAGGCGGTCATTAGAATTACCACCGCTTCAGGATCTTTTTCGCGGGCCAGGTTGAGAAGCTCCAGGCCATTTTTATAGGGCAGCTTGATATCGGATATGATCAGGTCATATTCGCTGTTGCGGATTTTCTCGGCACCCTGGTTTCCATCAAAGGCAATCTCCACCTCATAACCGAGGCCGCTTAAAAGCGTCTGCAGGCTTTCCGCCATACGACGCTCATCATCGATCACCAGTATTTTTGCGTCCTGTTCACTTCTTTGCATGATACACCGGCAGTTTAACCGTAAACTGCGCCCCGCCTTCCCTGCGATTTCTGGCGTTTATGCTTCCGCCATGATTCTTGATGATTCCGTAACAGACCGAAAGCCCCAATCCGCTTCCGGCACCGTCTTTCTTGGTCGTATAAAACGGGTCGAATACTTTTGACAATGAATCAGGTTCTATTCCTATTCCGGTATCCATAAAGTCGAGTATAATGAAGTCACCATTACGGCTGCCATTTATCACGATCTTTCCCCCTTCCGGCATGAAATCCCGTGAATTCATCAAAAGATTCAGAAATACCTGCTTTAGCTGTTCGGCCGAGGCCCAGATTGTGGGCAGTTCTGCTGAATACTCTTTCACAACTTCGATTCTATGCTTTTCCATCTGCATCGAGATCAATACCATAATTTCATCCAGCACACGGCCAATATTGACCTCTTTTTTGTCTATCGACTGTGGCTGATAGAAGTCCAGAAGCTGGCGCACAATGCCGGCTATACGATTAACCTCCTCTTTAAGGATATCAATATAACCGATCATTTGATCCGCCCCCTGCGACTGCTGAGTCATCAGCTCGAGATAGTTTTTGATTATGCCCAGGGGATTGTTGACCTCATGAGCCACTCGCGCCGAGAGTTGCCCCAATGCGGCCAGCTTTTCTGTTTCCACCAGCTGACGTTGCGCTTTGGCAAGTTGATTGTAAGCCTTTTTTTCCGATTCGAACAGGCGCGCATTTTCAACGGCAACCGAAAGCTGATTGGCCAGGATTCCAAGAAAATCCTTGTCATCCTCAAAAAACGGTGTGCGCGATATTTTCTCCGTCACAACCAACATGCCAATAGCCTTGTTCTTGAGGGTCATCGGGATCACCAGTTCGCAGTCGATTGACTTTAACAGCCTGATCTCATTTTCGGCTTCCGGAAATCTCGCCTCCAGTTCGGCCACATGATGAGTCTGTGTGGTCGAATCCTCAGCGGCCTCGAAAATAGGGCTACCATAAGGCAGGAAATATTTGCGATTGTGATCAAGATTGAGGCCCTTGCTCTTGGCCAGAACCAGCCCCGACTCATCCGGATTGGCGATAAATATGGCACATCCGCTGACACCCATCTGGCCGATAATGGTCAGGATAATACCATCCAGCAGGCTTTCGGTATCCAGTACAGAGTTGAGATGACGGGATATCTCGAAAATCGTATAGAGATCGAAGATTTTTCTTTTCAGACGCTTATTGGCCGATGTTAACTCGGCTATATGGCGCGAGATTTCCTCTTCGAGCTTTATGACCTTATCAGTATTACCCATACCGGTTTTTGATTCATCATCAGACATAAGTAAAAAAACCACCTATATATATCAGGTCGGGATGTTTTCGGATTTCATTATCTCGCCCACGCTGAAATGGGAACCGGCGATAATCAAGACATCATCGCGATCAACAATCCCCCTGGCATAATTATATGCCTCCAGCACGCGGGGAATCAAGGTAAAATTGAGTCTCGCCTCAACAGCTTCATGTGCCAGAGCTTCCGGAATCGGCGCACGATCATGATCGGGAACCGTGAAAACTATCTTCTTGCCTATCTTTCTGAGCTCATCGAATATCTCCGGGTAATCCGGACGGCGCAACATTCCTATAAGTAATACGAATTTACGATCTGGATAAATAGCCTGTATCGATCTGACCAGCTTCCTGAAACCATCAGGATTATGTGCGCAATCAAAAATCAGCGACGGTTCGCCGGTCACATATTGCAGACGGGCCGGCCAGAAAACGTCTTTCATACCCTGCCTGACATTCTCATCGGAAAGCTCAAAACCCTGTTTGCGCAGTTGTTCGACAGCCATCAGCGCCAGGGCGTAATTCTCGGCCTGATGATAGCCGACAAGGTTGCCCGAATAGTGCACAGGGGGAACGGAATTGGCGCTGAAACTGAAACCCATCTCATTTGCAGACATCTCAATAGCGCTGATCATGTCGTCCGGCTTAAGAAATGTCAGCGGGGCCTTCCTTTCGGCGGCGATGTTCTCTATTACCGCGATTGCCTCCGGATCTATTGCGGCTGAAACCAATGGTATGCCCTTCTTGATTATGCCGCATTTTTCATAGGCGATTTTGGCGATCGTATCGCCCAGTGTCTTGGTATGATCGAAGGCAATTTTGGTAATCAGCGTCAATAACGGATTGATTAAAGTCGTGGCATCCAGACGGCCACCCAGCCCGACCTCGACCACGCCGAAATCGACTTTTTCCCGCCTGAATGTATCGAAGGCAAAGCCGGTGCATGTTTCAAAAAACGTGGTCCGGCTGGCTTTTATGTATTCCGCATGTGCGCCAATAAAATCGGCAATACTTTCCTCACTCACTTTTTGCTTGTTGATATGAAATCTTTCCTTGAAATCATACAGATGCGGCGATGTGAATTTGCCGACTTTATATCCGCCCGCTACAAGAATCGATTCGATAATCGATGCTACCGACCCCTTGCCATTGGTGCCGGCAACATGAATTCCCTTGAATGAGGCCTGTGGATTATCGATACGATTCAGGAATTTGGTAATATTCTCGAGACCCAGCTTAACGCCGAAAAGCTCCAGGCCATAGAGAAACTCAAGAGCCTGAGTGTATGTCATTGCTAAAATATTCCAGGAATTGTGAAAGTGTTTTCTTCAGGTCGCGGCGATGAACGATTTTGTCCAGGAATCCATGATCAAGGAAATATTCGGAAGTCTGGAATCCCTCGGGAAGGTCCTGCCTGATGGTCTGTTTAATCACACGTTGACCGGCAAATCCCAGGAGGGCTTTCGGTTCAGCTATGATGACATCTCCCAGCGACGCATAACTGGCCATTACTCCGGCGGTTGTGGGATTGGTTAAGATCGATATAAAGGGTAACTTGAGGTCATCCAAACGAGCCAGCAGGGCCGAGGTCTTGGCCATCTGCATCAGCGAAAGAATCCCCTCCTGCATACGGGCTCCTCCGGTGCAGGAAATTATAATCAAAGGCAGACGCATATTTATGGCACGTTCAATTGTCCGGGCTACCTTTTCGCCAACAACCGAGCCCATACTTCCGCCGATGAATGCGAAATCCATGATTGCGAATGACAGCGGGCGGCCATCGATTTTGGCCAGGCCGGAAACGACCGCATCATTGAGGCCGGTGTTTTTTCGGGCAGTTTTTATCCGGTCGGGATAGCGCTTGGAATCCCTGAATTCCAGTGGATCGCCCGAGATCAGCCCCTGATCATGCTCCTCATAATCACCGTCATCAAAAAGCAATTTTATATAATCGGAGCTTTTCAGGCGGAAATGATACTCGCAATTGGGACAGGTGGAAAAATTTTGCTCCAATTGACGGACATATATTATCTCACCGCAATCGGGACATTTGGTCCAGAGACCCTCGGGAATATCTTTCTTCTTCTGTGATATTAATCCTTCACGTGCCTTCTTAAACCACTCCACTTTTTGACCTTTCTTTTAAATCCAGGACCATAACCAGAGCGCTCTCCGGCGGCTTGCGATAATAGCCTTTCCTTTCATAAAGTACTTTAAAACCATATCCTTTATAAAAAGAGATGGCCGCGGAATTGGATTCACGTACATCCAGGTACATTATACGGCATCTTTTTTCATCGCCAATATAAAATAAATGTTCGATTAATGCATGTCCAATCTTTTTCCTGCGAAACTCCGGATCCACGGCGATATTCATAAGATGAAGCTCGTCAAGGATTTGCTGGCAAATGGCAAATCCCACAACAGTTCTGTTCTGACGGGCGACGATGGTGATCATGTCGTCGGACTTGAGATCATTCAGGAAAATCGAATAGGGCCAGGGATCGGGAAAGGATGTTTTTTCGATTTCATATACCCGTTCCAGATCCTCGACAGCCATATCATCTATGTATACCCTTTTTGCGGGCATAGTTTACCTCCGCCTGTGATGGCGCAATATAAAACAAATTCGGAATCCCGTCATCAAATGAATAGTCCTGTTTTATTCTGTCCACAGCAAGTGCAGCCAGTGACTTAAGGCCGGGGAATCGATCAGCATTTTCCTGTAATTTCAGCTTCTTGCGATCATTATCTGTAGACAGCTCATAGAACCTCTCGGCCCCTGTACCGATCAATATTACTGACTCTTTCGGAGACTCTTGCCGTTCGGGCGAAATAACTCGATAGCCTCCTGTAAGTGCGACTTTATTGCCCGACACCTTGTAACGCGCGGAATAGAACTCGTTGCCGCGGCATGGTATCAGGGCCAGATAATCTCCATCCCGGCCGGCCAAATCTCTTGCGATGATCTCGAATGCCGGAAAACCGGCCAGAGGAAGCTTCTGAGATGCCGAAATACCGGCCATTGCCGCCAGGCCGATCCGCAGGCCGGTAAATGATCCGGGCCCGAGATTGATCGCCAGTCCCTCGAGATCATCAAGTTGTAACCCCGCATCCCTGAGCATATTATCAACCTGATAAATAATCCGCTCGGAATGGTTGCCCTGGCTGTCGGAAACGGCTTCTGCCAGTTTACTGTTTTCAGAATAAATACCGCTTCTCAAAAAATACCCGGAGCTGTCCAAACAGAGTATATTCATGGGATTATGGTAATAATCGAAACGTTTTAATGCAAATGAATATTAATTTGATCCGATTCTGAGTATTTTGATAGCCCGCTCATTTTCGCTTTTAAGTTGTATTTCCACCCGCCAGTAATTGTCGGGCAAATATGATTCAATTTTTTCGGCCCATTCGATTATCGTAATCCCCTCGGGCTCAAGAAGTGATTCCGGGTCGAGATCCTCGAATTCGGAAGGATCATCGAGCCGGTAGCAGTCGACATGGTTTATCATAAATTTGCCGCTGTAAATATTCACCAGCGTAAATGTAGGAGAATTGACCTGATTCTTGCTGCCCAAAGCATGACATAAACCGCGGGTAAAGACCGTTTTACCGGCGCCCAGCTCACCAATCAGGGCGACCACATCACCCCTCTTGAGTTCCAGTGCAAGTTCACCGGCCAGTTTTTTGGTCTGCTCCGGCGATGTAGTAACGGCCTCCCTGTCTCGCATATATCATCCTCGCGGAGACAAAGTTATCACCGGCAGGACACATTCTTCAAGTGAGATGCCGCCATGCTGGAACGTATTGGCATATTTGGCAACATACTTGTGGTATTGTGTCGGATAGACGAAATAGTAATCTTCCTTGGCGAAAATATACGTGGTCGATACGCCAAAACGCGGAAGCCGATAATCCTCGGGATTTTTAATCAGCACAACTTCCCGTGGATTGCAGTTCAGGTTATCGCCATATTTGTAACGCAAATTGGTTGAGGCTTCTTTGCGTCCCTTGACCGTAGTTTCCTTGTTGGCCAGGATCGAGCCATGATCGGTTGTGATTACAACCCTGCAATCAATGCGTGAAAGGTATTTCAGGATGCTAAACAGAGAGGAATGCATGAACCATGATTTCATCAGGGACCTGAAAGCTGATTCATCGGGAGCAACCTCAAGCAAAATATCTGATTCCGAGCGGCCATGAACCATCAGGTCAAGGGCATTGAATACCATAGCCATCAATCCGACATTCTGGTATGATGGCACTTTTTTGGCCAGGTTTTCGGCCTCCCTCTGCTCCAGGACCTTGGAATAATAGAGTTCGCCCTTGAGATCGACGAATTTCTTTTCCAATTGGCGTTTTAGAAGCTTATCTTCATCGGCGTTTAATGATGATTCGGAACGGCCGTCATTTTTCCACAGGTTGGGAAGTATCTCGGCCACTTTATCCGGGTATTCGCCGGCGAAGATGGCGTTACGGGCGAATGGCGTGGCGGTGGGCAGTATCGAAAAATAGTAGTCCTTTTCAACTTTAAAATAATCGGCAACCACCGGCTCAAAAGTCAGCCATTGATCAAGGCGCATGCAGTCGATTACTATAAAATAAACCTTCTGGTTTTTGCGAAGATGCGGAATAACATATTCGCTTACAACCTGAGGAGACATAACCGGGCCCTTGTTGGAATTTACCCATGATTTATAGTTTTTCTCGAGATGTTTTGAAAACTCGACATTGCATTCCTTGCGAAAATCAGCCTGTGATTCCTTGAAGCCGACATCCGGATTACGATCCATCTCCACGTCCCACTGCGAGAGCAATCTGTGCACATCGATCCAGTCGGACGGTTCCATGGGACCATAGAGGCGCGTGCGCAAGGCATTGGACTGCTGCACATAGTCACGGGTGAAATGATCCTGCTGGATCCGTTTGCTCTCCAGGATACGCTTGGCAACCAGAAGAACCTGGGAGGGATTGACCGGCTTGGTCAGGTAATCGGCTATCTGACGGCCGATGGCCTGCACCATCAAATCCTCCTCCTCGCTCTTGGTAACCATGACCACGGGCAGATTGGGATTGATGGCCTTAATCTCTTCCATCGTCGCCAGACCATCCATACCCGGCATCATTTCATCAAGCAGCACAAGGTCGAAAACATTGTCTTTAACTTCCTGCACGGCATCAAAGCCGGATGATACCGGCGTGACTTCAAATCCGCGTTCCTCGAGAAATATTATATGGCTCCTGAGATGCTCAATTTCATCATCAACCCAGAGAATCCGTCGGCTTTCCTCTTTAGACTGCATCTATACCTTCTTCTTATTTTGATTGAGATTAATGGCCATGCCCATTAAACATCCAATTAATCAAATTGATCCGTCTTAATCCGCTTCAGCCGGCAATGTGAACTGTATTACTGTTTCGCGGCCGGGAACTGATGACTTCAGAAATATTTTTCCTTTATGGTAATCGCGGATAATGCGGCGTGCCAGCGAAAGCCCCAAGCCCCACCCTCTCTTTTTGGATGTGAATCCCGGATCAAAGATTTTTTTCTGATTTTTGGGCTGAATACCGCGGCCGTTATCGCCTATTTCGGCAATTACTGATTTCTTATCAGCGGACATGCTCGTGGCGATCATAATTCTTCCCTCGCGGGGATCGCAGGCCTCCATCGAATTCTTGATCAAATTCTCCACCACCCAGCTTATCAGCTCGGCATTGATCCTGACAGGCGCTATTTTACCAGGGTTAAAATTGATCGTGATACCCTTCCCCTGATATGGCAGGCGGTCACGAAAATAATCAACCACATCGGATATTATTTTGTTCAAATCGACCGTGGCCATTGTGGGCCGCGAACCAATCAGCGAAAAGCGATTGGCAATTTTCTGCAGCCTTTCGATATCCATGGACATCCGATCGCTGACCTGCTCGAGATTATATTTTCCATTGGTGGCGGCCGATTGCTCATCACGCGTCCTTAAAAGCTCGAGCCATCCCAATAGCGATGAGATCGGCGTACCCAGTTGATGTGCGGTTTCCTTGGCCATGCCGACCCAGATAAAATGCTGTTCGGAGCGTTTGATATTTCTGTATCCTATATATCCCACCATCAGAAAAGCTGCAACTATGCCGATTTCGATCAAGGGCATAGCCTGTAGCTGCTGGATAAGTTGCGGGTCGCCATAATAGAAGTAGTTAATTATTGTCTCAGTGCCTGTTTCGCGATCGATATGCTTGATCGGGAAACGGCCGTGTTTTTCATACATGCCCTTGATTATCTGCCTGAGCTTATCGATATTCTCCGGGGTAACCTCGCGCTCATCGATGGCAGATATATTCCTGAAGAAAAGCGGGTTGCCCTCCCGGTCGGTAATGATAATCGGTATATTCGTAGGCGCGATTATCTCGTCGAAAATAACGCCGGTAGCCACACCGGAGGCCTCCTGGGATAGTTCAAGTTGCAGGAGTTTGATACTGAGGTTGACCATTCGGGAGGAATTGGTCTTGAGCTTACCGACCACATGCTGGGTGTAATAAATAAAAACAATCGCAATCAATATAAAACCCAGGATCAGAAAGACCCTGAACAGAAATGATACGCTGACTGCGCCGGAAACAGATCTATTAGCACGAAAAAGATTCATCAGTTTAACTCATCAACTCCACACATATACGGACGCAGGACCTCCGGAATAATAACCGTGCCGGTTTCGGTTTGATAATTTTCCATCAATGCGATGACGGTACGCGGCAGGGCCAATCCCGAGCCATTGAGCGTATGGCAATAAACAGGCTTTTCGCCTTCACCGGGACGGTAGCGGAGATTCATGCGACGGGCCTGGAAATCATTGAATATGGAGCAGGAAGAAACTTCCAGGTACTTGTCCACCCCGGCGGCATAGACCTCGATGTCGTAACATTTGGCGGCCGCAAATGAAAGATCGCCGGTACACAATGTGCGCACCCTGTAGGGCAGGTTCAGAAGCTGTAGCACCTTCTCGGCATCTTCCAGAAGCGTTTCCAGTTCCTGCATGGAGTTTTCCTGCTTGACGATCTTGACCATTTCTACTTTGTCGAATTGATGGACCCTTATCAGGCCGCGTGTATCCTTGCCATGAGCGCCCGCCTCGCGCCTGAAACAGGGGGTGTAGGCGACATATTTTTTGGGAAGATCGCTGTCCTGCAGGATTTCGCCGCCATGAATATTGGTGACCGGAACCTCGGCTGTGGGTATCAGGTACATCTCATCATCTTCAAATGAATACATATCCTCGGCCAGTTTGGGCAATTGCCCGGTACCGGTCATACTCTGACGATTGACGATAAATGGCGGAAAGACCTCTTTGTAGCCATGCCGCCCGGTATGCAGGTCGAGCATAAAGTTAATCAGGGCCCGTTCCAGACGTGCGCCCATGCCGGTAAAAAGAATAAATCCCGAACCGGCCAGTTTTGCGCCGGCAGGAAGGTCAAACAGTCCCAGCTTCTCCCCCAGCTCCCAGTGGGGCGCGGGTTTGAAATCGAATGACGGTTTATCGCCCCAGCTCTTGATCTCGACATTGGCATCCTCATCCTTGCCGACAGGCACGCTTTGATCGGGGATATTGGGCACTGTCAGCATGAGCTCATTCAGCCTGCTTTCCACATCGCGTAATTCGTTATCGAGGGCGCCGATTTCCTGCCCCAGTGTTTTCATCGCGACGATTGCATCGGAGGCATCCTCGCCCGCTTTTTTCTTTTGGCCGATTTCCTGTGAGGATTTATTGCGTTCGGCCTTTTTTACCTCGACCTCGCGAATGATACTTTTGCGTTTTTCATCAAGTTCAAGGATGGCGTCGATATCGGCCTTCTCATTTTTATTTTGTACAGCCTGCTTAACGGTATCTGGATTTTCGATGATGTATTTCAGATCAAGCATCAGCCTTTCACCTCTCTATTTTTTACAATTTCCTCGCGGGGCGTATAATTCGGAACAATTTTTTTCAGAGCTTCTACAATGCCCGGACGGTCAAGATTTATACATAACTGTTTCAAATCTATCAAGCTTTTTTCCAGTTTAATTGTATCGGCTGCCTCTGGTTCGGCAATCAGCATTTTGCTGTTCTCGGTTGAAAGCAGCCTGTCATCGGGTGTAAACAGCTCCTCATGAAGCTTTTCACCCGGGCGCAATCCGACAAATGAAATCTCTATATCATCATTGGGTATAAAGCCCGCCAGCGTTATCATATCCTTGGCCAGGTCGAGTATCCTGACCGGATCGCCCATCCTGAGCACGAGAAGCTGCCCGCCCTCGCCAATCGCCGAGGCTTCCAGGACCAGCAACGTGGCCTCGCTGATCGTCATGAAATACCTGGTGGTGCGCGGATCGGTGACAGAAACAGGCCCGCCCCTGGCAATCTGCTTGCGGAACAATGGCACAACCGATCCGGCTGTATCGAGCACATTGCCAAACCTGACAGTGATTACCTTTGTGTCGCTGTTTTTGCCGGCAGTCGAGGCCAGCATCTCGGTCACGCGTTTGGTCGCACCCATTACCGATGTGGGCGATACCGCCTTGTCGGTGGATATCAGGATGAAATGCGATACTTTGAACCTGAGCGCCAGTTCAAGTACAGTTTTTGTACCGAAGATATTATTCTGCACGGCCTCTTCTGGATACTGCTCCATCAGGGGCACATGCTTGAATGCGGCGGCATGATAGATTATCTGGGGCTGATATATTTCGAACAGCTTCTGCATCTTGGAACTGTTGTTTATATCAGCGATTATAAAATCCTGATCGATATCTGTCTCGCCCCTGAATTCCTGCTGAAGATCATACAGGTTGTTTTCTGCGCGGTCAACCATGATCATCGAATCGGGCTGAAAATTCAAAAGCTGGCGGCAGATTTCGGAGCCGATTGATCCGGCCGCGCCCGTGATCAGTATGCGTTTGCCGTTTATAAATCTGCCAATCAGGTTGAAATTCAAGTTCAACGGCTCCCGGCCCAGAAGGTCCGTTACCCGGATATCGCGCACCTGATGAAGATAAACGCGGTCATCCATTATATCTTTCAGCGGTGGCACAGTTTTGAATGACACCTTGAGCTTGCGGCATTTTTCGATAATGCGACGCATCTGCCGGTTGGTGGCCGAGGGAATGGCGATGATTACCTCTTCGATATTATATTTGCCCACAATTTCAGCAATTTCGGTCAGGTCGCCCATTACCGGCACATTATGAATGCGCATACCCTTTTTCTGGATATCATCATCAATCAGGCCGATCGGATTATAATTCAACACGGCCGATCTTTTCATTTCACGGATAATCATCTCGCCGGCATCACCGGCACCGATTACCAGGACACGTTTCCCCTGCCGCCCGAGACCGGGCAGAAGCTGCCGGCCGAATCTTATAATCAAACGAAGCCCGCCTGACAATGTTATCAGGAGCAATGAATCGATCAGCAGCACTGAACGGGGGAAGCCTATGATCGGAATGAAGAAAATTGGTATGATCAGAATAACGGAGCCTATTGCCACTGCTTTTATTATCTGCAATAAATCATCGATTGAAGCATAGCGATATGATCCGGAATAAACCTTAAAGTATGCGAACAGGCTGAACCTGACAATCACCACCATGAAGATTGTATTGGCGAATATCTCCTGCTCGACAATTCCCGGCTGGCCGCCGAAACGAAGCTGAAATGCGGTCCAGTATGATCCGATTATAAAAATCAAATCCAGCAGGACCAAAAACAAGCGTTTTTGATTGGCCAACCCGGCCTGGTAGTTTTGTTTGGTGATATCCCCAAGGGCCTGCATGTAACGAAAGTAAATCAGCCTGACGAACAAAAGCAGGCTGAGCAGGATGGCCCAGTAGATAAACACAACCAATCGTGTTTCCTGCAGGGGCACATCTGTGCTGTAGAGCAGGAATGCAAACACCATGACACCGATCGAGACTGCGGATATAACCCGCGTGAATTCATCAAACAGCGCTTTGATCGGTTCGGGGCGGTAGAATCGAAAAAGCGTAAACAGCACCAGCCAGCAGATTGTCAGTAGCATGCTGGGCAAAAGATAATCCAGGAACTCCAGGCTCAGGGCGGCATCCTCGGGTGGCGGTAAAAGGCCAAAGCTGTAGCGCAGGGAGAAAATGATAAAGAATGCCACCTGCAGGGCCGCAATATCGAGAAGCAACAGTATGAATTTTCCGGTTAGAAATCGTTTCATAGACTTAAGGAAATAAGATTTGAAACTAAATTGCAAGCGATTTTATCGCTTTTGAAAAACAGAAAACATGGTTCTAAATATTAATGCCAGATCCCCTAAGAAACTGCGCTGTTCCTGATACCTGAGCGACATGCCCAGCTTATTGGGAAGCACATGTTCAAGATAGGCTTTCTGCGGATCAGGGTAGCGGGCAAGAATCTTCTCCTCATTGCGGAATTCCAATGTTCCCGGATCGGTCAGACCCGGCTTGTATTCCAGGATCTTCTTCAATTCCGGAGGATACTTATCGATAAAATTGACTGCCTCCGGGCGAGGCCCGACAAAAGTCATATCACCTTTCAGGATATTTAAAAGCTGCGGAAGCTCATCGAGTTTCAGGCGCCGCAGTATTTTTCCAATAGATGTAATTCTTTTATCCCCTGCAACTGTTATACACGGCCCATCGGAATTGGATCGTTTCATGGAGCGAAACTTAATCAGCCCGAATTCCCGGCCATGCCTGCCCACACGCCTGTGCACAAAAAACGGCCGCCCGGGCGAGAATATCAATATCAAAAGTATAATAATTATCCAGAGCGGCAGGGTGATGATGATCAGGAAGAGCGACAGGAATATGTCGAACAGCCTTCTCATACTTTCCTGTTCCGGGCCAGAATATCGCCGATTGATTTAGCCACGTACCTCACCTCGTCACGACGCAGATCGGGGAAAAACGGCAGTGAAATCACCCGTCGATAAGCATCGGCGCAGGCAGGATATTTTTTCGCCTTCAATCCATACTTGCCCCTGTAATATGGATGCATGAACATGGGAATAAAATTCACGCTGGTGCCGACATTTTTTTCGGTCAAACTGCGGATGAACTGATCGCGATCGATTTTCAGATTCTCATGGCTGAGGCGAATTATATACAAATGCCAGGCATGTCTGCTGTCGGATTCGGTAACGGGCAGTTCTATTTCTTCGAATTTGGATAGTTCCTGATTATACCAGCCGGCAACGCGAGCCCTTTTCTTCTGCAATGCATCCAGGCGCTTCAGCATTGCCAGACCCAGCGCGGCATTGATATCGGGCAAATTAAATTTATGACCCAGTTCGACAACCTCATAATACCAACTGCCCTGATCCAGATAACGTCGCCAGGCCTTGCGATCCATACCATGCAGAGAGAGAATCTGGATATTTTCAGCCAGCCCCTTATTATCGGTTGTAACCATGCCTCCTTCACCCGTAGTCAGGTTTTTAGTGGCATAGAATGAAAAGCTTGAAAAATCACCATATGATGCAATTGGCTTATTCCTGAAATGTGCCCCGATTGCATGAGCGCTGTCCTGCACGATTTTAAGCTTATGTTTGCGCGCTATTTTTGTGATGACATCCATGCGGCAGGGCAGCCCGGCAATATGTACCGGCATGATTGCCTTTGTTTTGGACGTGATCCTGTCTTCTATCCGGGCCGGATCGATATTCAAGGTCCGCGCATCGATATCTGCGAAAACCGGCCGAGCTCCGGCATGGATTATGGCTTCGACCGAGGCTACAAATGTAAATGGCGTGGTTATGACCTCATCGCCCTTACCGATACCGACTCCTTTTAATCCAAGAATCAACCCGGCCGTACAGGAGCTGACCGCAGAGGCATACTTACTGCCGACCCATTGCGCAAACCTGCTCTCCAGTTCACGTGTTACATGACCTGTGGTCAGCCATCCGCTATCAATAACATCAGATACGGCCTTTTTTTCGGCCGCGGTGAATTTCATCCTGAAAAAAGGAACGCTGTTTATTTTCATATAAAAAATCTCCAGGTCAAAGCTGGAAATTAAGCAAAATTTAATCTAATCTCAACAGAATTAATAAATGATCTATGCCAGAAGCGACTCGTACAATTCCATCAGTTTATCGGCCGCCTCATGAATATCCGCCTTTTGCAGAGCAATCTCGCGAGCCCGTCTGCCCATCTTAGCTCGCAGTTCGGGATCCTCGATTAATTTTTTCAGACTGCGCTGAAATTCGCCCACATCATCATCACCCACCAGGAAGCCGTTTTCGCCATTCTCCACTATCTCAGACAATCCGCCGACATTGAAAGCGACAACCGGGATACCGCAGGCGGAGGCTTCCATGGCCGCCACACCATAGCTTTCGAACTTGGAGGGAATGGCATAGATATCCAGCGACCAGAGGAATTCCGGCAGCTTGTAGTTTTCAATTTGACCCAGAAATTCTATCCGATCAGCATGCTTCAGGCTGTCACGCAGTTCATGCAGTTCATCACGCAGCGGGCCGTCACCCGCTATTTGCAGATAGAGGTTATCATGAACACCTGCAAGGTTATCGAAGACCTTCATAAGCAGGTCTATGCGATAGATCTTATCCAGTATCTTGGCCACCCCGATTACAATCCGATCCTCTGATTTCTTGCCATCGGCAGGCGAAAAAAGATCGGTGTCTATTCCAAACGGTATTACTCTGACTTTGCCTTTCAGCTCGGGGAAAATCTTGAGCGTACCCCTTTTCAGGCTGTTACTTGTGGCACATACAGCATCGGCCCGGGATAAAACAGAACGCAGGAGCCTGCGATGCAGAAATGATTTATAGGGAAAGTCAAAAATATCACTGCCCCACACGGATACTACAAAGGGCTTTCTGCCAACCCGTGAACCGAGATAGCCGTAGCCGGTGGCATAATGTGCATGGATGATATCCGGCATGAATTCATCCAGCTTTTCACGCAAAATATCCACAGAGAACAGGTAATTCAGTTTGGATGGAAAGCTGGATTCCAGCACAACTATGCCATCTCCGCCGATGGATCCGCTTCCAGAGTGAAAGCTGTATACTTTCAGGTCAATACGATCCCTGAGGGCATCATACCATCGAATGGTGTGCCAGCTTCCGGCATGGGCTATAAATGCTACTTTCACGATCGGGCCTGCCGTTTCAAGAGCGCCAGGATGTTGTCTTTTATGATGATAATATCCTCACGGTTAGGAATCAAAAAGTTTTTTATGCTGCGCTTAAATTTTAGCCTGAGAAAGGCCAGCATGGAAACAAATGCCAGCATATATGCAGATGTGCTGGCCAGGGCCGCGCCCTCGGCCTGATAGCGTGGCACCAGGATCAAATTAAGTGTAAGTGTTGCGGCAACCGCCATAACGGTACAGACCGAAAATATATGGGGATACCCTATTCCCGAAATACCGGAAGCCATAATTCTGAATGAAGCCATAAAGACCATGCCGGGCAGAAGTATCAGAAGCGGCCGTACCGCACCGGTAAAATCGGTTGAAAATATGAGCGGTACCATGATCGGGGCGGCCAGCGCCAGAAACAGTCCCAAAAATATCGAGAACCAGAATGACAGCCGGGTTGCCCGTTCGGTCAGAATCCAGCTTTGCCCCTCCTCCCGCCTGGAAGCATGCGGGAAAATCACATAGGATATTATGTATGGTAAAAACAACAGCAGATCTCCAAAGTTCAGTGCAGCGGAATAGACTCCGGCCGATGCCTGTCCCAGAAAGAGGTTCATTATCAGGAGGTCGATTCTGCGTGCGATAACATTGATTATATTGCCGATCTGCCCTTTACCTCCATATATAAACATCCTGCCTAAAATATCCGCCTGCGGCCGCACATAGGGCTTTACCTCGCCCCCGATTGTCCAGTACACAAAGACAATAATACATATCAATGCGAATGAGCCGATATAGGCAGTAAGAACCCCCTCACTTGAAGGCATAAACTGATAAGCCATCAGGGCCACCAGGCTCATCAGGAGAAAGCTCTGCAATAATACGAAGAGATTTCCTTTGCGGAGTTTACCCAGGCCATTGAAAACGCCCAATTGCATAGAAAACAGCCGATCGAAGGGTGCAACTGCGAATACCAGCAGGATCAGCTCAAAGCGAATATTGCCGAATATCGGCCTGATCAGGTATACAAGTGGGATCAGTATGAGATAGCCCGCAAAGGTGGAGATAAGCAGAAAGGAAACAGCATTGGCCCAGATCTTCTGAAATGTCTGCCTGCCCTGACCCAGAAAGTAAATAATCGAACGTTCCATGCCCATGCCGATAATCAGGGCCACGACAGTCAGCAGAAATATGGAAACCTGGATTTCTCCTTTTGGGCCGGGTCCCAGCACACGGGCAATAATTACCTGGACCGTAAAGGCGAACACATAGCAGAATATACGGATAATGAAGGTATGCAGGCTGTCTTTAAAGAACAAATTTCAGCTTCCACAAAAATGGTGGCTATTTGTAAAATTCGCTGATCTTTTCGGCCACGTAATCCCGTTCGTCCGCGGTCAGATCAGGGAATATTGGAATCGACACAACTGATTTTGCGGCCCTGGTTGCAACCGGATAATCCCCGTCCTTATATCCCAGATAGGAATAACATTCCTGGGCGTGAAGCGGCAGGGGATAATAAATGGCACAACCGATCTGATTTTTATTCAGGTGCTCGATCAGTTCATCGCGGCGATCAGTTTCGATAGTATACTGATTATAAATATGCTTGCAGTCATTACGTTCAAACGGCGTCTTGATTGGAAGCGATTCAAATGCCTTGTTGTAGAAAGTGGCATTCCGTCGACGGGCCTCGGTCCATTCTTCCAGGTAACGCAGCTTGACGGCCAGGATGGCGGCCTGAATCGTGTCCAGACGGCTGTTGTAACCAACATAGGCATGATAATATTTGGGATTGGCGCCATGGTCGCGCAGGCTCTTCATAAATGTCTGTTTGTCCTGAAAATCCGAGACAATCATGCCTGCGTCACCGGCGGCGCCCAGATTCTTGGATGGGAAATAAGAGAAACATCCGAAATCTCCCATACTTCCGGCCATTCTGTCTTTGTACTTCGCTCCAATAGCCTGGGCCGCATCCTCTACCACAAAAATATCATTTTTGCGAGCAATCTCCAGAATCGGATCCATATCGGCACATTGTCCGAATATATGCACCGGCATTATAGCTTTGGTTTTATCGCTGATGGCATCTTCCAGGAGCGCGGGATTAAGATTCCAGGTCTGGGGCTCGATATCGACAAATACCGGCCTTGCGCCCAAACGAGAAATCACCCCGGCCGAGGCAAAGAAAGAAAATGTGGAGGTGATAACTTCATCCCCCATCTTCACTCCGCAGGCACGCAGGGCGATTAGAAGAGCGTCGGTACCGGAGGCGACACCAACGCCATATTTTGTGCCGCAATAATTGGCGACATCATTTTCAAAGGCCAGAACTTCGGGCCCCATAATGAATTTTGTATGCTCGAGCACATCCATAACCGCCTGATCGATCTCTGATTTGATGCTTCTGTACTGACGGGTAAGATCGAGTAATGGGACCTGCATGTCTTCCTCCGCTTGAATCTGATATAATCAGCCCTTTTTCTGCCTAAAACCCAAAAGGTCTTTTTTCAGGGTTTTCATCATCACTGAGATATCCTGATAACCCTGCGGATCGGCCGCTTTGTATTCGCGCCAGCGATCATATACTACAGCCAGAATTATTGAAATAATCAGGCTGAGCATGAAAGCCGTAATACCGATCATGGCCCTCCTGGGCTTGAACTTATAAAGCGGCGTGACGGCCCAGTCCAGGACATGAATCGTGGGCGTATCCTTGGCCTCCATGATTTTGGCCTGTTCCAGCTGGGTGGCCAGCACCTCGTGCAGCGACTCCTCTTTTTTTAGACCGCGCAATAATTGCAGATAACGGATATTTAGTTCGGGAAGTTCCGAGAATGGTATGGCCAGAAATGCAGTGGCCGAGTCGGTAGCCTGTCCGCCGCCCTCCTGCAACTGCCTGAGCTTCTTTTCTATTTCCGATATTTTATATCTCAATGCGATCACATCGGGATGATCCGCGGAGTGGGATTTCTCCATGACCTTGAGCCTGATCTGATCCAGCGTCAACTGGCTGTACAGTTCCGCGGCGGCATTGATAGAGGCTGCCATTTGATTATCGAGCGAAATCGCCTTGTGTCTTTTCTGAAACTCCTGAAGAGCCTTTTCAGCGGCATTCAGGGCAACCGCATTTTTGCGCAGTTCTTCCTCGATAAATGAACGCAGATCACGGGCCTTTTTAACCTTGGTCATGCGATTTATGTAATCCAGTTCACGGGCAATAGCGTTGGTCACCTTGGCCACATTATCACGGATGCGGGAAATATATGTAATTTCAATGATACCATCCGAGGTAACGTTGACATTCATGCGCGCCTTGAGCTCTTTGATGGCCAGTTCCTTTTTTTCGGTGTCGTAGACTTTCATGAGATCGAGCGAATCCACGACCCTCTCGGCCACAGTACGGCTGCGGGCCACCGAGGCCAGGAGATCCGAAGGTGAGGCCATCATCGGCAGGGCAAAATCACCGCCGCCCAGCCCAAAGCTTTGCATCCCCATAGATAAGGCTATATCCGAAAGCGATTCCGATTTTTCGGGTGGAAGAATCGTCACCTGCGCACGGTACCATTTTGGCAGGACCAGGCTGATCACAACTGCCAGCAGCGATACGATGAATACATTGATTATGATCATGCGCCGATGCAGAATTATCGAGCGCGCGATTTCTATGAATATATTTTTTTTGTGAGCCATGATTTATTCTACAATTTGATCGATCACTATATAGACCGTTGCCAGGTTGGCAAGAAACAAGCCCACATCTTTTGTAACCTGCCACCAGTCAACATCCCTTTTTTCAGGGACAAGAATTTCATCTCCAACTTCGATACGAATGCGCGACGATGGTTTTACTATTGTACCTGTTGTCCCCTTTACGATTCTGATCTCGCCCTTATCCGCACTTTTGGTGAAGCCGCCGGCTTTTTCGACATAGTAGTCGATATCCGCGCCGTTTCTATATGTTACCAGGCCGGGAATCAGTACACGGCCCATAACCCGCACTGTTTTGGAAAGACGCGGGATAATAATGCGGTCACGATCCTTGAGGACCACATCAAGGTGCTCATTGTTTTCAGAAAACAGCTTTTGAAAATCAATTGCCACGCGCCCCTGATCCGGGTCGCTGCGGAGCATCAGATATTCGCGTTCTATATCAGAAAGCTTGTCGGTGGACAGCTTTATCTGCCGGTCCAGTTCGGTATCCTTAATGGCCTCAAAGCCATAACGATACATACGGGCTTCCGCAAGCGAAGCCTGCGCTGTAAATCCTCCGGCCCTGGCTATTAATTCTGTCAGGGTAGTTGTATCTTCCTTAATGGCATAAACACCGGGGAAAAGGACCTCGCCTTCAATCGTAGCCCGGGCTTTATCATGATACCCTGGTATCGAACGAATAAACAGCCGGTCATCCGACTGCAACAGCAGATTCTGTTCGCCGCCGGGATTCTCGAGAATGCTATTAAGATCAAGATCTATACTGATAATCGAATCATCCTCATCATTGAAGCGATACAATTCGGCGCTGGAGGGATTGGCATCAATTGTCAGGCCCCCTGCCAGTTTCACAAGTTCATCAATACGTTCACCCTGCACGAATTCATATCTGCCCTGCTGCCTGACCGCGCCATAAATCTCTACTGTGCCGATATTGTCATATGCGGGAGGGACATATATCTTGTCTCCTTCGATCAGGTATGGATTGTTGCGGGCATCCCCGACACGGGAATAGAGCAAAAGATCAACCTGCCTGACCTGACCATTGCGAATCAGGCGAATATTGCGCCGGGAGCCTTCTTCTATTATTTCGCCCGCCAGTTTGATTGCATCAGTAACACGATCGGCCGAGGAGACTGTATACAAACCCGGAAAATTCACCAGGCCATCCACCGACACTTTGAGCATGCGCAGCCGCGACAGAGTGATTGATATTTCAACATTTGTATAGCGTTTGCTGAGGGCATCCATGATTTGCCGCTTGGCTTCAGCCAGTGATATCTGGCCCAGCTCGATCTGGCCGAATTCGGGAACCAGGACAGTACCCTCGGGGGTGATTTTCAGCCGTTCCTCACGTGAATATCCGCCGTAGAAGAAAATCGTGAGTTCATCGCCGGGCCCGATAATATATTCCTCAGGATCGATAATCTTGTCCTGGGCCAATGGATCCCGTTGCGAAGCATATTCATCTGCCCTGGCGCGGGCCTCGGCCTTTTTCAACTGATCCATTTCATCCGCATTTTCAAATGACTGGGCGGGAGTTCCACTCGCAAGGCAAACCAGAAGAGCGGCAAAAACCGGCAAAAATAATCTTTTCATATAAATCAGATATGAGCCTCCTCATTAACAGCAAGAAATGATATAGTTAATCCTATTCTTTGTCAAGCCAATTAATATCAACAGATTGCCTGCCAACAAAAAAGTTATACACATGTATTTTAAGGAGGATCAATAAAAAAAGCCGCTCCCGCAAGTGGAAGCGGCTTAGGCAACATCTTTTTGGTAAACGATCAAACTGCACCCTGCAGCTCGCTTATTTTTTGCCTGAATTCCGCAATAAGCGACTGTGTCTGGCCCTTGTCGCGGGATTCTGCGTAAATGTGGAAAAGGTCCTTCTCCCTGTCAGGTGCAACCAGAACCCATCCGCCGTCACGCAATATCCGCACTCCATCGATCAGCTGCCTGTTTTCATCGACGGTGTCCTCGATCAATGTGCGCATCACCTGACCTTTCTTGCGCCAGTTGCAGGGCACATCCTCGCTGCGCAGATGCAAATCGCTGAATTTTGTCCGCAGGCTCTTGATTGATGTATCGGCCTTTGCCAGGAGCTCCAGGATCTTGACAGTAGCAAACATCGCATCGGCTCCGAGCTGGAATCCCGGGAAAATGAATCCGCCCCGCGTTCCGCCCACAAAATCGGCTCCCATCTCATGTTTGGCGGCCATCATGGCCTGATGATCATTGCGTACGCGGAAGACCTCAACTCCGTACTGCTCTGCGATTTCCTCCACACCCATGGAGCTTAGAACAGGTACGGCAATTTTATGGGCCTGCTGAGTGGAAAGAAACAGGTCAGTCACAAGAAGCAGGAGATCCTGATCTGAAAGTTCCATACCGTCGCTGTCTACCACGCGGATTTTCTCGGCATTATTGTCGAGCATGATACCCACATCGGCACCCAGTGATTTGACTATCACCGAAAGGGTCTTCATGGCAAAATTCTTTTCCTCGCGCGAGACGTAAGCTTTGCCCGGATCGATATATGCATTCAGGGAGATCACCTCGCATCCAAGCTCCCCAAAAATGGCCGGAAAAATATCGACCGCGCCACCATGGGCATAATCCACCACAATCTTGAAATTGCCCTTGCGTATCAGGTCGAGGTCAATCGATTTGAGGAAATTTTCACGATATGAATCGAGAATACGGACAGGATATTCAATCATGCCGACTTCCTCTATTTTGGCGCGACGAAAATCCTCGCGCAGAAACAGCCGTTCCAGCGATTTTGCCCGCGAGGTGGGTATATCCAGACCGCTATCGGAGAAAAAGATCATGTCATGAAAGTCCTTGCGATATGGCGTATGACGGATATGAACTCCGCCGGCATGCCTTCCGGTTTCAAGTTCGAAGCGCATAACCGGAATCGGCAGCATACGCATGTCCTTGACATTGATTCCCGCTGAAACGAGCCCTGCACCGAATGCGCGCTGAACCATACGCGATGATAGTGATACATCTCTCGAATACACGACCGAGGCGCCACTGCCCAGCATGGCGCCGTAAGCGGCTCCCAACTTAGCGGCAAATTCGGGTGTGATTTCAAGATTTCCCAGACCTGTGACCTTGGCATCGGTGAACAGCTCACGGTTCCATTTTTCACCCCATACAAGGCTGCTGGATAAAACCGCACCGTTTTCAACTTCTTTCTTGGGCCAGACTTTGACATTGGGCCGAATCTCGACATCATCGCCGATAACAGCTTTCTCGGACAGTATGGCATTTTCCAGCACTTTCGAGCCCTCGCCTACTTTGCAACCATTCAAAATCAACGCCTGAGTAACTTCGGCGCGGTCGCTGATAACCGTATCGTTCCAAATAACCGCATTGGTAATTTCGGATTTGGCGCCGATTATGCAATTGTCACCGATTACGGAGTTTGAAATAACACAATCCGGCTCGATGCTGACCTTGTCTCCGACGATAGCGACTCCATCGAATTTAACCGAGGGATCCACATTCTGGTTTTTGCCGATCCATAGATGGGCATCGCCGTGTTTAAGCATGTTATAGCCCAGATCGATTACCACTTCGCCCTTAAGGATATCCGCATGGGCCAGTGAGTATTCCGTAATATTGCCCACATCGCGCCAGTAGCCCTGGATATTGCATCCAAACAGCTTCTGATTCTCTTTCAGCATTTTGGGAAACAGGTCGCCTGAGAAATCATAAAATTCCTTATATGGAATCTGTTCGGTCACATGGGGTTCAAGAACATATATGCCGGTATTAATCTGATCCGAGAAGACCTCGCCCCAGGTCGGTTTTTCCATAAAACGGCTGATTCGCCCATCGCTCTCGGTAATCACTACGCCAAAAGCCAGGGGATTTTCCATCTGAGTCAGTACCATAGTAGCATCTGCTTTTTTATCCTCATGAAAAGAAATCACGGTGGAAAGATCGAAATCGGTGAGCACATCGCCTGAGATAATCAGAATCCTCTCGCCCTTAAAAAACTGCTCATAAGCATTTCTGACAGAACCGGCCGTACCGAAATCATCCTCGGCCAGCAGGTATTCCATTTTCACACCGAATTTCGAGCCATCGCCAAAATATTCGGTAATCGCCTCAGGCTGGAAATAGAGCAGCGAGAGAATATGGTCGAAATCATATTTTTTTAGCAGGTTGACAACATGTTCCATCATGGGCTTGTTGCCCATCGGCACCATCGGTTTGGGAAGCCCCAGGGTTAAGGGCCGCAGACGGGTGCCAAATCCGCCGGCCATGATCATTGCTTTCATCTTCAGTTCCTTTTAATTGCGGATATCCACCGTTTCCAGGATGCCGGCCAGTTTTTCCGCCGCCATCTTAAGATTATCATATTCAATATATTTAAGGTCGTATTCGCGCATATATTCGGCAAGATCATCTTTGGCGAAAATAATATCCGCCTCATCAACAGCCTGCACATCGGAGATACCATCACCAATAAATATAACCTTGTCTCCCGCGCGGCTGTTTTTTCGTATTATCTCGCCTTTGCAACTGCCCAGCTCAACACATTTTTCGCTCCAGTGCGGAAAAGTTATTTCCAGTCCGCCGTTTACGAATTCGGCATGATTGGAATATATTTTTATATTCTCAAAGCCGAATTTCCCCAGCAACCTGTGAATATAAAAATCAAGCCCGTCGCTTACAATAAAAAGCGGAATCTCGTGTTTTTTTGTTAACCCCAGAATATCTCCGAATCCGCTATCTATTTCGAACTTGTCGATATAGCGGGCAAATTCTTCACGTGATCCGCGACAGAGTTTGGCTTCCTCGCGCAGGCAGACATATGATGATATCTCGCGCCTTTTCCAGAGCCTGACCAGATGCTCATTTCTGCCGCCCGAAAAATATGTATAAAATCTATTACCGACATCATCGGTAGTGATAGTGAAATCGAAATCTATGAAAAGCGAATAACTGCTCATTTATCTATCCCAATCCGATCATCCGGGATGATCATCCCATTATATAGAAGATTGAGGTAAATGCCAATCTAAAAAAGGACATCCATTGTAATATATCCCTGACAAGAATACTATGGAATTTGTTTCAAAAATGTTGAAAAATGCGGATCAGCGGCTATGGCCGTCTTCTATAATGTCCCGGTAGGCTTCACGATCCTTGATCAGGGCCACGGCCCGGCTGATCTGGGGATCATAACGAAGCTCGAATTTGCTGTAACGGTCATAGGTACTGTAGGCCAGTCGGGCAATTGAACGGCTCAGGTTTTCCAGGATAATATCGGCATGCTCTTTCCATTGATTCTGAGCGGCGAATTGAATCCGGGATTTTATGGAGTCTATGAGATTGCTTTCAATAAATGTAGCATCCTGATTTTCCGCCGCAGCCAGAAATTCATTAAATGATTCATCCAGCAGGCTGGGAATCTCGAAACCGCGCGATTCAACATATTCACGAAACTGCCGGAGGACATCATCACCAAGCGGAAAGACCAGATCGGTGCGATGATTTTTCAGGTATTCGACAGCGAAATCGAAATAATAACCACCGTAAATTAATGCCGCCTCGAGCAGGTTCATATCTTCTTCCTGGATGATAATATCCGGCACAACTCCGCCGCCGCCCTTAACTTCCCGTCCGCCTTCGGTACGATACACTCGCGAGGTGTCGCGATCGGCTTTGGTGATACGTTGCGACCATTCACGTTCATCAAAGCGCTGGATTATTCTTCCGGAGGGCAGATAATATTTCGATACGGTCAGCCTGAACGCTCCCCCATCCTGCAACGGTGTGATATTCTGTACCAGTCCCTTGCCGAATGTTGTGTCGCCCATTATTACCGCACGATCATAATCCTGAAGCGCGCCTGAAAGTATTTCTGAGGCTGAGGCCGATCCGCGATCGACCAGCACAACCATGGGGAAGCCCTGGAATTCCCCCTCCATAAAATTATGCAGATCAAAATTCTCGGTCGGGCTGCGTCCGCCGGTTGAGACAATCAGCACATCGCGAGGCAGAAACAGGCCGGTAATTGAAACGGCGATATTCAGAAAGCCGCCCGGATTGCCGCGTAGATCCAGGACAAGGCCGTTCATACCCTGAAGTTTGAGCAGATTCAAAGCATCCAAAAGCTCGGCCAGGCTGGTCAGAGAGAACTTGGTAAGTCGCACATAACCGACCGAGTCAATCAGGCCGGCATAGTCTACAGATGTCAGCTGAATACTGGCCCGTTCGATTTTTACACTGAATTCCTCGCGCAGGCCGGGGCGGCGGATTTTCAGTTCCACCCTTGTACCGGGTTTGCCGCGGATCAGGTCGATCGCTTCATCCGGATCGAGCGTTGTGGCATCGATATCGCCAATCATGGTCACCTGGTCACCGGCACGCAACCCGGCGGCATCTGCGGGTGAACCGGCAATCGGAGAAATAACGGTCAGCAAGCCATCCCGGACAGTGATCTCAACACCGATTCCGCTAAATTCGCCCTGGCTTTCCTCCTCATAATACTGGAATGATCTGGGCGGGATATAGCCGGTAAAGGGATCCAGGCCCTCGCGAATCTTTTGCAGCGAGCCCTCAAAAAGCTGTTCCGGCTCAATCGGATCGACATAATTCTGCGAAACGATCCGAAAAATCGAATCATAGCTTTTCATGCCCATCAGGAGCGGATCATCGAAAATAATGTTCATTCCCGCAACCAGGGCCGCAAGATTCAATATAATCAGGATTATGGTGGCTGTATTCTTCATTATGCTATTTTTCGATCTTGATCTTTTTTCTACGAAGATATTGTACGACCAGATCGAGGCTATGTTCGCGGACAGTCTCTTTCATTTCTGATGCGTCCACAATCCGGAATCTCTTCCTCTGCTCTCTGGCCAATGACAGATAGCCCTTGCGGACCTTCTCAAAGAAACGCAGCTTTTCGTTTTCAAGACGATCCTTGGCCCGTTTCAGCGCCTGCCTGCGCTTGAATGCCTCTTTTACCGGAAGATCATACAGCAGAGTCAAATCAGGTACGAGATCATAGGCCGAATACAGGATTGCCTTAGTCACAAAATCCTTATCCAGTCCTCGTCCATAAACCTGATAGGCGATAGTGGAATCATAGAAACGGTCGCAGAGGATGATCTGACCTTTTTTTAAAGCCGGCAGAATTTTCTCCTCAACTATTTGCGACCGCGCCGCCAGATACAGCCAGAGCTCCGAACGCGGGCCAATATCGATCTCCCCCTTGTTCAACAGAATCCTGCGCACCCGTTCGGACAGCTTTGTGCCGCCCGGTTCACGCAGGAAGATATAGTCCAGGCCGTTTTTTTTGAACAGGTTTATGATTGCCCGGGCCTGCGTTGATTTGCCGGAGAAATCGATTCCCTCGAGTGTTATGAATATTCCCTTTTTCATAGTTGCATATATAAAAAAAGAAGGCGGCCGAAGCCACCTTCAATTTTCTCAAAAGATGATTTTATTTCTTGCCTGATGATTTCTTTACAGCGGTCTTTTTTGCCTTTTTGGTCTTTTTCGGTTTTGCTGCTTTGGGACCGGGTGTCGTTTTCTTTTTGGACGATTTACCCTTGAATGAGTATTTCTTGATAAACTCCTCGGTCATCCTGTGCGCCTCGGAATCTGTGAACTGCACCGGCGGTGATTTTTTGAAATAGGACGAGGGTTCAATCATGGCTCCGGAAAGGCCGTTATCAAGGGCCAGCTTGCAGCAGCGCACAGCATCGATTACCACGCCGGCGGAGTTGGGGGAATCCCAGACCTCAAGCTTCAGCTCGATATTAAGCGGGACATCACCGAATGTGCGCCCTTCCAGACGAATATGGGCCCATTTGCGATCCGATAACCAGGCCACATAGTCCGATGGTCCGATATGGCAGTTATCCTCGCCGATATCATAAGGCAGCTGTGAGGTTACCGCGCTGGTCTTGGAGATTTTCTTGGATTCCAGACGGCTGCGTTCGAGCATGTTCAAAAAGTCAGTATTGCCGCCCACATTAAGCTGGCTGGTACGTTCCAGCCGTACACCGCGATCCATGAAGAGCCTGGTGAGCACACGATGCACGATTGTTGCTCCGACCTGTGATTTGATATCGTCGCCGATTACCGGCAGGCCCCTCTTGGCGAAGCGATCCTGCCAGTACGGTTCACGGGCGATAAAAACAGGTATGCAATTCACGAATCCGCATCCGGCCTCCAGGATTTGCTCCACATACCATTTGGTGGCATGTTCCGATCCGACCGGCAGATAGCTGACAACCACATCGGTACCGGTATCCTTGAGCAGTTTGATGATATCATCGGTGTCTCCCGGGGCCTTTTTGATAATCTCTGACAGATAATAGCCGAGACCATCATGCGTCATACCGCGCGCGACCCTGATCCCGGTCTTGGGCACATCGCAAAACTTGTAAGTGTTGTTGGGCCAGGTATAAATCGCCTCGGACAGGTCCTTGCCGACCTTATTGGCATCGATATCGATGGCGGCGGAAAACTCGATGTCCGAAATATGATAACCGCCCAGGTTGACATGCATGAGCCCCGGCACCTGGTCGGTGTCCTTGGCATTTCTATAATAATGTACTCCCTGTACAAAGGATGAGGCACAGTTGCCTACCCCGATAATCGCCACTCTAACTTTTGGCATGTTAATCTCCTTATATCTCAGACCACAAGCGTGTCTACAATTTTCTTCATTCTTTCCAATGCTTCCGCTTTTGTGAGCGGGAAGTCGGGACCGGTATTCTCTATCATCACGCTGGAAACGGCCGATCCGAAAATCCCGCAATCCGGCAGGCCATATCCGCGAATAGTACCATACATGAAGCCGGCCGCATAGGTGTCTCCCGCGCCGGTTGGATCCTTGTCCTCGGTCACATAGGGTGGCACCTCAAAAAACTCCGCACCGTCATAGATAATCGAGCCCTTCTCGGCCAGGGTAATAACGACCACTCCCGCGCCCCAGGATTTGATCATCTCGGCCGGTGTGCGGTAATCCTCACGAGGATCGATTCCGGTCAGCACCTTGCATTCCAGTTCATTCGGCTTGACCACATCACACATCGAAATAATCTTCTCGGTCTCATCCATCTTGCGATGATCGATCCCGCCATCCTCGGCAAATCGCAGGATACCCTGCGGATCAAGAAAGATCGAGGCCGAGCTTTGCGATTTTATTTTTTCTATGTATTCCAGGTTAACCTCGCCCAGGATAGGAGCGATGATGACCCAGTCGGCGTCACTGATTTCCTCTGGAAACACATCGATTTTGCCGGCATGGCCCAGAAGCGACAACTCACGTTCCCCTTTGTCGCCGTAATAGCGCAATGAAAACCCGCCGCTTTGTTCAGAATCACCGACAATGGCGTTGATGCCGTACTTTTTCATATCAGCCATGAACCTGCCCCTGAAATCCGGGCCGATATTGCCTACCAGCGTGGTCTTGACACCAAGCTTGGCCATCGCCAGGCAGAAATTGGTGGAACATCCGGAGAGCACCCGTCCCTCGGTGCTTGTTTTTGGAGTTTCGATCAGATCATAGACCGGATTTCCGATTGCAATGATGTTAGCCATTCTGCGCCCTCCTGTCCAATTCCTTTTTTGCGAAATACATTCTTTGTATGGCGGTGATATGCGACACCACTCCGACAAAGATCAATGCTATCTCGAGCAGGTTAAGCTTGATCAGCGTGAACTCCGGGAAGAAGCTGATCAGGGCCAGCCCGACCATGATAACGATAAACTTTTCGAGACGCCCGACCCATCCGACCTCGGCTGATTCGATCTTGCCGATAGATTCCGCGGCCTTGCGCGAATAGGAGGCCATGATCATGCCGAAGATAGCGAAAATCGGCCAGAGCGGGTGAACCTGGTTCGAAAGCAAAATACCGGAGAGGATTATAAACTCCGCGTAGCGATCCAGTACATGATCAAGGATACCACCGAATGTCGTGCCCATGTTCCCGGCCCGGGCAGTGGCGCCATCCAGCATGTCGGTTATCGATGTCAGTAGTATAAAGGCTATTCCCCAGATGAACCTGCCCTCCCAGAGCATGTATCCCGCCACAATCGCCATCATCAGGCTGATATAGGAAATCATGTTGGGTTTCAGGCCCATCTTGACGCAAACACGTCCCACTACCTGGGAATGCTTCTCGTATGCTGCTCTTCTTTTCTTGTTCAAGTTCCCATTACCTTTCGATACTCACTTAAAGCGCATAAATATAAAAAACTTGCCAATCAAGGCAAGTATATTTATATTATTTCGCAATTACGGAAGTTATATGGTATACCCCATTATTTAAGCGGGAATTCAGTTGGATGACTGATATCGGATATTATGATAGGATTCTTATAGAGGATGATCACCGTTCGCTGCGCTATAATATGCTGCGTTATGCCCGTGAGCATGGCATCAAACCGGCCGCACGGCTGTTTGGCACCACGCCCGGGACGGTACGCAAATGGCTCAGGCGCTGCCCCGATCCCTCGCCCGAGGAATTGATCGACATGCGCACTCAAAGAAAAATACGGCCTTCCAAAATCCCTTTGAGGGAAAAAAGAAAAGCGCTTGCATTGAAAAGAAAATATCCATCCTTTGGATCAATGCGTATCAAGAGGCAGTTTAAATTAAATATATCGGACAAGGCCATCAGGAAAATCTGGAAAGAAAACGGCCTGCTCTGATGAGGATTACTATGAATAAAACAATCTCGCTTAGCGCAATTTTTGTTTTAACGCTTCTGCTTTTTGCCTCCTGTTCAACTGAGGAGAAAAATGCTGAAGAAGTTGAGCCGATTGTGCTTGAGGCCCAGGCGGGCAAAACTGTATTCGAACTGTTAAAAGAACAGCACGAAATCGACTACAGTGAATCATCGATGGGGGTGTTCATAAAATCGATCAACGGGATAGAAAATTCGGGCGGCAGATACTGGCTTTACGAGATCAATGGCGAACCGGGCAAGAATGCCTGTAACAAGGCTGTTGTTTCAGAGGGGGATAAAGTTGTCTGGCGTTATACAGTTTCCGAGGGCTGATGGCGGCGGCTGTAGTTCTTGAAGAAAAAGAAGAGTATCCATCCGGCAGCGAATAGAATTAATGCCACAATATGATTATAAGTAAGTTCCATGCCAAACAGATCGGGGATCATGGCGCTTTCATAGTAACGCACGAATTCCACAATAAACCTGAATGCTGCCTCGCAAATCAAAAAAACGCTGAATATCATCCCGGCAAAATGTTTACGTGTATCCAGATAGTAAAGAGCCACAAATAATACCAGCCCGAATAGTGACATATAGAGCTGTGTGGGATGAATCGGGTGACTGTGAAAAATTGAGTATGGGATCGAGCCCTCAGGAAATGTCACGCCCCAGGGTAGATTGCATTGCTTGCCGAAACAGCAACCATTCAGGTAACATCCGATCCGTGTCAGAAACGTTCCCAGCGCGATGGTGGGCGCAAAGAGATCGAGCGTTTCCGGTAGTTTGACCCTTTTCAGACGCACATAGAGCAGGCCAAAGCCGATCGCGAATATCAGGCCTCCATATAAATTCAGGCCCGCGATGCCGATCGTATCTCCCCCGCCAAAGGGATTGAAGATTGCCAGCAGGTTGCCGGAGAATTCGGACCAGTGATAAAAGACATAAAACAGCCTTGCGCCGATTATAGCCGATATGATCACAATAAATGACAGATTGACCGTAAAATCCGGATCGATATTTTTTGACCGGGCACGGTGGCGGACATACAGAAGCCCCAGGATAAATGAAATAAAAAGCATCAGGCCATAGGCCCTGATCACGACCGGCCCGATGCGCACTATCTCAGGATGCATGCGTTTTAGCCACCTTTCTACGGGGTCTCAGGATCCGGGTTCTCTGGTACAGCTTATCACCACCGAGAAGTTTCCTGTCGGCTATCCAGTCTGCAACGATAATGCAGATTATGGCCACAAATAAGCCGATGATCGTATCAGAGATAAAATGGAACCGTCCCCAGAATGTGCCAACCACCAGGCCGAATATGATGGGTGTGAACACAACTGCGATTCTGCGTGAATAGCGCCAGGCATGCACAAGAATAACGATTGCCGCGGCGGTATGCGATGATGGCATCGAACCGCCCTCGGCGGCACCATGGCGAATAACAAAATCAACCAGCGGGACAAAGAAATAGCCCCGCAGGCCCTCATCATAGATCTCAGAGAAAAGAAATCTCGGGCCGGCAATAGGTGCGAAATAAAACAGAATGAAACAGGTTAAAAATGTCAGGCTGACCGCTGTCACAAACATATCCAGTTCATAGAACATACGGCGGACTATCAATGATATGGCATAGCTCAAAATCAGGAAGAAGTATGCGAAATAGCCGAACATAAAGTACTCATTCAATGCGGGCAGGTTGAATTTCTGCAGATATATGGTCGGATGGATCCCGAATATCTTGTATTCAAGCGCAGCCAGGTTGTTATCGAGCCATTCGGGAACATACAAAAAGACCAGCCCGCCGGTCTGCTCATAAATATTTAAGAGCAAAATCAGGAAATACCAGCGCCGGATCGATTTCATGAGCAGGCTGTCCGGATCGAGCGGACGGGTGGTCAGGTAAACCACAAAGACTATCACCGCCAGGTTGAAACCGAGATGGACCTGCCAATAAGAGACATTATCGCGGAAAAGCACCACAGAAACAGCCAGGATAGCGTTATAGGCCAGTACGAAATAATCTACGGGCAGGAAATTAATGCTTTTCACAGATGTGCTAATTTTTTCCCTCCACAACTATCACAAACTCTCCGCGTGCCTTTTCGGTTTCATATTTTTTGGTAAATTCATCCAGGCTGCCGCGCAAAACTTCTTCATGGATCTTGGTCAATTCCCTGGCTAGAACAGCTTTGCGATCACCGAGGGTTTCCAGAAGATGTTTCAGGGTCGCTTTCAGCCTGTGTGGGGATTCATAGAAAATCATAGTACGAGTTTCATCGACCAGCATTCTAAGGCGCTTGTTGCGTTTCGATCCCTTGGGCGGCAAAAAACCCTCAAAGACGAAATTATGCAGCGGAAGGCCGGAAACGGTCAGGGCGCTGATCATGGCCGATGGCCCGGGGATCGAGGTTACATCAATAGCCTCTTCTATCGCCATGCGAACGAGATAAAATCCGGGATCCGATATTCCCGGCGAACCGGCATCAGTGATCAACGCTATATCCTCTCCATCCTTGAGCATCTCGATAATCTTCGGGGCCGCCTTGTACTTGCCCGGATCATTATACACAATTAAACGGCTCTCGATACCATAATGATTCAAAAGCCTGGAACTGATCCGTTTATCCTCGCAGGCGATAGCACTGACCTCCTTGAGCACATCAACTGCCCGAAAAGTCATATCGCCCAGGTTGCCAATCGGCGTTGCGACAAGATACAATCGTCCGGCCATGCTGGCGATATTAGCATTTTTTTTGTGTGCTGTCAAAGAAAATCAAAGGCGATCCGGTCAATTTTAAAATGGATATGATTGACATAATATAAGGGCCTCTTTATATTAACGAAAAATAAACACAAAGGAGAGAGTATGGCATCCGTGAATAAAGCTATCCTGATCGGAAACCTGGGCAAGGACCCGGAGCTGCGCTATACGCCGTCGGGCAAGGCCGTGGCCTCATTTCCAATTGCAACATCGGAGAAATGGAAAGACCAGAGCGGCGAATTCCAGGAGAGTACCGAGTGGCATAACATAGTCGTGTGGGGCAGGACAGCCGAAAATGCCAAGGAATACCTGTCCAAGGGCAGCCCTGTCTATATCGAGGGACGAATCCAGACACGCAATTATGAGGACAAAGACGGTGTGCGCAGGTATATCACCGAAATAGTCTGCCAGCGCATGCAATTCCTGGGCCGTCGTGGCGAAGGAAGTGGCGGGTCGGATTATACTCCCCCACCCCCGCCCAGCGATGAAAATGCTCCGTTCAACGATAAGGTCGAGGACGACGATCTGCCGTTCTAAGGCATACTATAAAAATAAAAAAAGGATGGCCTCAGCAGGTCATCCTTTTTTATATAATTTGTGATTGTGATTGAATTCAGGCTATGCTTTTACCCTTGCGATACTGCATTTCTTTCTTGAAGCCGAAATCCTCGATCAGATCCAGAATCCAGACTGCACTCAGCTCATCCATGACATTCACTTCAAACACGAGATTTTCCGCCACCAGGTAGAAATAGCTGACCTTTTCCTCGGTAAATCTCATACAGCACAGGTTACGTTTTTTGTTGGTGAAAAATCCTATCGGCTCATATTCCTCGCGATGTTCCAGGATTCGTATAAGCTTTGGCCCAGGATTTTCCGGCTCCATCATATCCGGCACAATCTCCCAGTCTTTGCGTGAGGCATAGATTTCGACACCCAGAAGACGGCCCTTGCGATCGAGATCAATTGAATAATCCTGCCCCTGGATGTAGGAAAAGAATTTGCCGCGGGCCTTAATGGCGACATTCAGAGTCTCCTCCATAGTATCATAAAATCCCCTGGCCTTCGGAACCTTATCTGTTTCTGCTATTGCCAGACGGATTTGACACATGGCGTCCTCTTAAATCGTCTCTCCCAGGTTTTCCAGCTGTACCCTGGCCCGATTGGCTTCTGCCGTCTGCGGAAATTTCTCCAGAATCTCGCGATAAAGTGCTATCGCCTCTTCAGTACTGCCCAGTTCCTCATGACTGCGGGCCAGCTTGAACATCGCCCCGGCCCGTTTGTCGCTCTCGGGATAATTTTCCAGCACTTTCTGGAATTCCTCGCGCGCTTTCTGGTACTGCGGCGGATTCATTTGATAATAGCATTCGCCCAGCCAGAACTGTGCATCATCGGCCAGATCGGTATTCGGGAAGCTGGTAATGTATTCCTTGAAGCCCAGTACAGCAATTTCGTAATTGCCCGCCTGCAGGCTTTTGAAGGCGGCATTGAATATGACCAGATGATCGACCGTGGCCTGCATGGTGGTATCATCCGCCGCCGACGTATCCGCCGGCTGAACAGGAGTTACCGCCACACCGCCGGACTGTTGCAGGCGTTCCAGCCTGTCGTAGAGATCATCCAGCTTATAATTCAATTGCGAAAGACGATCCTCGAAATCTCCGATCGAGGTCTGCAGGCTGGCCAGAAATTCTCTCTGGGATTCCTCACGGGCCCGAATCAGGCTGTCCAGCTCGGCCAGTTTCTGCTCGATAGTGGCATTGGACTCCTCGATCCGGTCGATCTGAACTTCCATCTTGTCAAGCTGACGGCGTGAGGCACATCCGGTTGTAATCAGCATCACGGCCGTCAGCGCAAATATTAGTAAAAAAGATTTCTTCATGATTTACTGTTCGATAATTCTGAATTCGGCTCTTCTGTTTTTCTGCCAGGCCTCTTCATTATGGCCCAGGGCAACCGGACGTTCCTTGCCGTAGGAGATCGTTTCCATACGATTGCGGTCAATACCGAGCTGCGCAAGATAGTCCTTGCACGAATTGGCGCGCCTTTCGCCCAGGGCAATGTTGTATTCCACAGTACCGCGCTCATCGCAATGGCCCTCGATCAGGATGCGCACATCCGGATTGTCCTTCAAAAGATCGGCATTGTGCTCCAGGGCCTGCTGGGCATCGCGACGGATATTATATTTGTCGAAATCAAAATAGGCTTTGCGGAAATCGCCTTCTTCGAGCGGCTCAACTTCCGGTCTGTCAGGTACATCCGGTTCATCCATATCCTGATCTGTATCAGTCGGGCCGGTATCTGTTGCAGGCTCATCAACCGGGATTTCGTCCTCCTGCGGGCCGCATGTACCGCCCATTAGAAGCGCGAATGTAAATACTATAAAAACCGCGAAAATCAGTTTTTTCATTTATTTCCTCCTTGATCAATCACGGGATTTTGTTTGCGGTAATATTATCAATCTACCTACTTCGGTCAACAACAATCTAATGTTTATACGCTTAATCATCGAATTCAGACCAATCCGGATTGGAACATCCCGGCTGATTGGATATCAGTCGCCGCTGATAACCCATGAAATCGGATATAAAAATCGCCCTGCGGTCGTTCCATTGGGTTGAATAAATGATGTGTAAACCATCCGGCGCCCACCTTGGATTTTCATTGAATCCGGTATCGGTAATTATCCTGAAATCACTGCCATCGATATCGGCCACACATATATCGAAACTGCCACGTTCCGAACGAGTTACATAAGCGATCTTGTCTCCCTGAGGTGATATGGCCGGGGACTCATTCTGCTTGCCGATAAATGTTATCCGACGGTCATTGAGACCCTCGGTATCCATCATATAGATTTGCGGCCCGCCGGTCCTATCCGATGTGTATGCGAATTCACGGCCGGAGGGTGAAAAAGCCGGTGAGGTTTCAATGGCATAAGAATTTGTCATCCTGCGCTTGATTTTGCCTTTTCTGTCGGTCAGGTATATTTCGGCATTGCCGTCTTTGGATAATGTCAAAAGCATCTCGCGGTTGTTGGGAGACACCGCCGGGGCGGAATTGATGCCCGGATATGAGGCCACGACCTCATGCTCGGAGTTTTTCAGGTTCACCTGCCACAAATCCGGCTTGCCGTTTTTATATGATGTATATAATATGGCCTCATTTTTTGAGTCCCAGACCGGCGAAATATTAATCGAGCCGTTTTTGGTGACAGCCTGCACATTGGCGCCGTCATAGTCGGATATGTAAATCTCTTTATTGCCTGTTTGAGCGGTTACAAATACCAGCCTGGTATTATATATGCCCGGGAATTCGGTAATATGTTCGACTGTCCGGTTGGAGATAGTGTGTGTTAATGTGCGCCAGTACCTGCGATCCATACGATAACTGTCAGAGGCCGACTCACGTTGCAGGCCCATATTGTAAAGCGAATAATCCATGCGGATTTTATCACTGGAAAACTCGACAGTAACTGTCAGGACATGATGAGCGCCGGATTGCTTCCAGATCATCATATCCGGCTCGCCGACCTCATACAATTTCAATATAAACGGATTGACCATGACCGTGTCGATCATCAGGTGAAACTCGAGGTCATCGCTTAAGACGCGGAACATCTTCTGCACCAGGTCCGAATCGGAGGGCGCCACCTCGCCCCTGATTTTGATTTCATTGATGCCAAGCTGAATCGGTTTGAATACCGAATCGACAATGGAAAGGTCGATGGTCGGCACGGATTGGGCATTAGTATGCAGGGGCAATAATAATCCAAAAAGCAATACGAGTAAAATTGAAATCCTTTTCATATTCATAATTCTATTGAGGCCTGTGTCTGAATGTTAAGTTAATTGCCAGGACTTCATTTTCGGGAAAATCCTGGGGTAATGGGGGCAGTTTATCGGTCGCCTTGACTGCCAGTTCGGCATACCTGTCGAAAAGCGAGATACCCGAAGATTTTTTAACCGTCACTCCCTGAATATCGCCATTTTTCGTAATCTGAAAATATATCACGCAGGATATTTCTGAATTCGATTTGACCGGGTTGTTCCAGTTGCGAGAAATTTTCGAGGTAACATAGCTGAAATTATAGGCCAGGTAGTATTCCCCCAAAGGCCCGCCGTAGAGATCTTCATTTGATCCGCTGCCATCGGCGGAAAGCTCCAGCCCAGAACCGGTCTGCCCGCCTGCTTCGGCCAGTTTCTGATCCTCCCTGGGCTCCTGCTTCTCTGCCTGTTTGGTAGTTTCCTTCTTCGGTTCGGACTTCTTTTCGGGCTCTTTCTTTTCCGGCTTGGGTTCCGGTTTCTTTATCTTCTCTTTTTCCGTCTTGCTTTTCAACACCACCGGATCGGGCTCAAAACCGGCGTCGGCAAAACTTTCGGAGGGCATTTCGAGGGCCGGCATTTTGGGCCCTGCCGATGGCGCCGATTCAACCAGTCCGACACGCACACTGGGCCCCAGATCCGGAAGCTCTGCCCGTGAGGTGCCGGTTGAGAAAATTATGATCACCGCCAGCAAAGCCAGGTGCACCAAAAGCGATATGACTAAATCCCTGGTATTCATAACTGATTTACTATTCGAGAGGACCTTCCAGAGGCGAGGTGACTATCCCCAGATCGGTAACCCCCAGGTTTTTTATTTGGGCGATAATATCGACCACATACTGCCATTCGGCCGACCTGTCCGCCCGCAGATAAACCGGCATATTTCTATGGCTGGCACGAAATTCCTCGAAGCGCTCGGTGAAGCTTCCCGGCCCGGCATAGACATCATCACCGGCGCCGGTGCCGATAAATATCCCCAGGCTGTCTTTTGAGGTCACCGACACGACTATCCCCTCGCTGGCCTCGGTATCGGCATAGGATACCTGCGGCAGGTCGAGTTCGATGCCGCTGGTCATAAGCGGGGCCGAGATCATAAAAACGATCAGAAGTACCAGCACCACATCGACCAGGTTGGTGACATTGATTTCGCCAATAGTTTTATATTCTCTCCTGCGAGTTTTCAAAAGGAGTTCTCCTTCTCGACGGCGGAAAGGAATTCGAGCGAGAAGTTGTTCAGGTTATCTTCTATAAATTTCAACTTATTGTTGCACCAGTTGTTTCCAACCACAGCCGGAATCGCCACCGCCAGCCCCAGGATCGTGGCAATCAATGCCTCGGCGATACCGGGAGCGACCACCGCCAGTGATGCCGAACCGCGTGAGCCAACATCGATGAAGGCCCTCATCACCCCCCAGCAGGTACCCAGAAGACCCAGAAACGGCGCTATCGTGGCGGTTGTACCGAGAAATACGACCAGCTTTTCCATCTGGCCAAGCTGTTCATTGGAGGTACGTTCCAGTGTCTTGCCGATCGCATCCAGATCGTATTCATCCAGTTGCACCTGCCCGGCGGCTATATTTCCCTCACCCTTTTTACGTCCGATAATCTCCTGAAGATCGGCAAAACCTGCCTCCAGAAGTTTGGCCAGGGGGGCCTTTTTGAAGGTGGAGCATTTACCATAGGCATCAACCAGGCGTTTGCGTTTACGAAAAGCGGCCACGAATTTGCCGTTTTCAAAGTCTACCTGCCTGTATTGCCTGAACTTGGCAACCATAATCGCGATCGAAAAAAACGACAGAAACAGCAATATCAGCAGGACGATTAATGCAAATGTGGATGAATGCGCGATCAGGTACCAGACAGAAAGATTGCCGGGCGCGGACGCAGTGATAAACGGTAACGTAAGTAACTCCTTCATACTCTCGCCTTCTTTTGCTTGCAGTATTTTACAACATTCAAAACGGAATGTTTCATCCGCATATCGGTAATGAATTATGATAGAAACAGAGCCCCCCAAAATCAACATAAAAACCGTTAGAAAATGTTTGTTTTTGTTGACTTTTTGTTGCTCTCCTGCTTTTTAATAAGCCAAAAGTATCCAAAAGGTATCAAAATCTCACGGAGGAGGCACGATGAAAAATCTTTTGGTATTAGCGTTTCTTTTATTGTTCGCCCTGAGCATCTTTGCAATCGGCTGCGGTGGCGGTGAAGAAGACACTGCCGAAGAAATGCAGCAGGAAGCCGAAGAGGCTGCCGGTGAAATGGAAGAGGCTGCTGAAGAGGCCGGAGAAGCAATGGAAGAAGCTACAGAAGAAACTGGAGAGGCGATGGAAGAAGGCGCCGAAAAAGTCGATAGCGCGGCAAAAGAGGCCACTGGCCATTAATAAGCTTTTTTCAGTTCACAGCTTGCAGGCGGGTTTACCTACCCGCCTTTTTTATTTCCCCCCGGGAATTCAAGAAAGTGATTGACTCAGCCGATGGATCTCATAGATTGTGTTTGTTCGGGTTTTTTATGGGTATTGATTTATGAGCACAGTTTTGTACAAAAGACAACGGCAGGTTCTTGAATTCTTACGGGAATTCATTGAACAACATGGTTTTGCGCCAACGATCCGTGAAATCGCAAAGGCCCTGGGAATCAGGTCACCGGCCACTGTGGATGAACACCTGCGGGCGCTGGAGCAAAAGGGGGTAATCAGGCGGAGTTATGGCAAACGTCGTTCAATCAGCATATCTGATCAGTTCAAAAAACTGCCGCAAAACAAGATCCCGATTCTGGGACAAATTGCCGCCGGAGAACCGATTGAGGCAATTGAGAATCCCGACGATTTCGTGCAGTTTCCATCGGGCCAGTCGGGAAAAGAGCTTTATGCCCTTAAGGTTAAGGGATCAAGTATGATCGAGGATGGCATTTTTGAGGGCGATGTTGTGGTGATTCAAAAGCAGGACAATTGTGAGAATGGTCAGGCTGTGGTGGCGCTTTTGCCCGATGGTTCCGCCACGCTAAAACGTCTTTACCGCGAAAAGAGCCGGATTCGCCTGCAGCCCGCCAATGCCGATTTTGAGCCGATTTATGTGCGCAATGTCCGCATTCAGGGTCGGGTGATCGGCTTGGTACGGAAATTCTGATGCAGAAAATTATTCTATATATAGATGTCGACGCTTTCTTTGCCTCGGTGGAACAGGCGGTTAATCCGTCCCTGCGCGGCAAAGCGGTGATGGTGGGCGGGTTCCCGCATGAGCGCGGAGTGGTGGCCTGCCCCAGCTATGAGGCACGGGCTCATGGTGTATATACTGCCATGACACTTTCTGAGGCACATCGGATTCTTCCGGATGGAATTTTCCTGAAGGGTGACTATGAAAACTACAAGACCTTTTCGGACCGTCTGCGGGAAATACTGCTGGCGCATTCACCCATGGTTGAGATGATTTCGCAGGATGAGGCGGTGGTCGATCTGACCGGGTGCGCCTCGGATTTCGATCATGCCGGAAATCTTGTGCAAAAGATCAAGGACAGAATCAGAAACGAATTGCAGCTTTCTACTTCGGCCGGAATTGCCCGGAACCGTTTTCTGGCAAAGACAGCCTCGGAGTTCAGGAAACCTGATGGGTTAACTGTGGTGCCGGGTGGCAAAGAGTGGGAGTTTCTGGAGAAGCTATCCGTCTCCAATGTCCCCGGGATCGGCCGGAAATCGAAACGCATGCTGGCGGAGATGGGTATTCATACCATCGGTCAGCTGAAACAGATTCCGCAAAGTTACCTGGAAAGGCTGTTCGGACAGCGCGGATTCAAGATGGCGGAATTCATTGTCAATCGTGATCCACGGCTTCTGGAACCTAATCGTGCAATTAAACGTATTTCGCGCGAGACCGGATTTTTCGGCGATGAAACCGACATGGAGTTCATTCAGGCTACTCTCTATTATCTTCTGGAACGGGCCTGTATTAAGTTGCGTGAGACGGGCAAGAAATGCAACAAGATATCTGTCAAACTGCGCTACACCGGCGAACGTCCCCTGCTTTCGGGACATACGATGCCCTTTTATTACAATAACGAGGAATCTTTTCTTCCGCATGCCTTAAACATTTTGAAAAGACTGCATACCCGGCGTCTGGCAATCAATCTGGTCGGTGTTACCCTTTCCGGCCTGAAAGATGCGCCCAGACAGGAGGAGATGTTTGCCGGACCGACCCAGAAAAATGAACGGCTGATCGCCGCCATAGATAAACTGCGCTCATCATTCGGATACCATTCGCTTTATTTCGGCAAGACCCTGACCTTGAAGGAGAACTACAAAAAGCTGGAGACCGGATATGAGCTTCGCACCCCTTCACTGTCGCAGTAATTTCTCCCTGCTCTACGGCACCATGCATCCCGGAGAGTTGGTCGATCAAGCCGCAAAATATGGCCTGAAATCACTGGCCCTGGCAGATAATGACTGTATCTACGGGCTGGTGGAATTCCATAATCTCTGCCGCGAAAAAGGCATAAAGCCGATCCTGGGGGCGACTTTATCCTCAACCTGCGGGGATGTCGTCCTCCTGGCCGAAAATGATGAGGGCTATGCCAACCTCTGCCGTATGATCACGCGCCGTCACCTGGGCGAGGAAAGATTGCGTCCGGATACAATGCAGGAATTCGCAAAGGGGCTGATCATGCTGGCCCCCCCCGGGCCGGAGATACCGAAGCTGAAGGAGATTTTCAGGCCCGGCCTTTATCTTAAGCTGGAGATATTCAAACAGAATCCGGATCAGCACAGCATCGAGGAAGCCCTGCGGATGGCCCGCAAATTCAATATCAATCCTGTAGCGGCCAATCCGGTTGTGTTCATGACCCCTGATGATTTCGCGCTTCACCGCGTGCTGGTAGCTATCCGTTACGGCAAAACACTGGGTCAGATCGTACCGCGTGAATGCGCTCATGCGCAAAGCTGGTTTGCCGATCCCCAGGAAATGCAACTGCCGTTTAAACATATCCCGCAGAGCCTGATCAATGTCGAGCAGGTTGTGGAAAGATGCAATATCACCCTCAATCCCCGGCAACATATTTTTCCGGAGGTGAAGGTCCCCGATGGTTTCACACCGCAGAGCTTTCTGAGACAGATGTGTCTGGACGGGATCAAATCACGCGGGCTGGAACTCGCGGGCCGGCTTTTGAGCCAGCTCGATTTCGAACTTGGCGCAATCGAACAGGCCGGATTTACGACATACTTTCTGGCCGTAGCTGATATCGTCGACTTTGCAAAGAAGAAGCGTATCCCCTGCGTTGGGCGAGGTTCAGCGGCGGGCGCACTGGTCAGCTATGCGCTCGGGATTACGCATGTCAACCCGCTTGAAAATGATCTCTATTTCCAAAGATTTCTTAACGAAGGGCGCACAGATCCACCGGATATCGATATCGATTTCTGCTGGAAAAACCGCGACCGTGTGCTGGATTATGTCTATGAAAAACATGGCCATGACCGTGTGGCCATGATCTGTTCCACGATTCGCATGCAGTCCCGCATGGCAGTGCGCGAAGTAGGTAAAGCATTGGGGGTGCCGGAAAACGATATTACCAAGCTGGCTGAACGGCTTCCACTGGCCTTTTTTTCGCAGATCAAGCATAGCCGTGAACGCCTGCCCTCATTGACAGGCATACCGATAGACTCTGAACCATATAAAACCATCTTCAAGCATGCCCGCAGATTGCTCGATTTCCCCCGTCACCTGGGGATTCATCCGGGCGGGATTGTCATCTCCAACGGCGAACTGGCATCACAGGTAGCGCTGGAGAAATCGACCAAGGGGCCGGTGGTCACGCAACTGGATATGTATTCCATCGATCAAACCGGGTTGATTAAGATCGATCTCCTGGGTCAGCGATCATTGACGATTATCCGCGAAACGGCCAATCAACTGGGCTATGATTTCGCTGAGGATGTGGTTACAGGCAATGATCAAAAAACATATGATTTGCTTTGCCAGGGACGCACATTGGGCAATTTCCAGATCGAGAGCCCGGGCATGCGCGCGATGCTGCGCGATATCGAGCCGCGCTGTCTGAATGATATCACGCTGGCATTGTCACTGATCCGTCCCGGGGCCACCGATTCCGGGGCCAAGAAGCTTTTTCTGGAAAGATATCGTAACGGCAAAAAGGTCAGTTACGTCCATCCCCTGCTGGAGCCGATCCTGAAGGAAACCTGCGGTACGATCGTTTACCAGGAGCAGGTACTGAAAATTGCAGAGGCTATTGCCGGGTTTTCGGCGGCCGATGCGGACCGTCTGCGCAAAGCCATGACCAAGGCTCGTTCGCGAGAGCAGATGGCCGAGGTTCACCGGAAATTCCTGCATGGCGCGCGAAAGAAAGGCGTGCCGCAGGACACCGCAAGAAAAATATATGAGGCAATCCGGCATTTTGCCTCCTATGGCTTTTGCAAGGCGCATGCGGCAAGCTACGCCGTGGTCAGTTACCAGGCGGCTTATCTGAAGGCGCATTACCCGGTCGTATATATGAACTATGTGCTCAATAATCAGGCCGGGTACTATCATCATTCGGTTTACCTGGAGGAAGCACGGCGAATGGATGCTCGGATAATGCCTCCCTGCGTTAATGATTCCGGTATGGAATGCAAAAGCGATGGCGAGAATCTGCGCCTGGGATTGATGTTTGTCAAAAGTCTGCGCATGGATGTCATCGAGCAGATTGAGGAAACACGCAAAATTGAGGGACAATTCAAATCGCTCGAGGATTTCCTGTGGCGCATCGATATTCCCCGGGGCGAAGCGGAGAACCTGATAAAATGCGGGGCCTTTGATTTTACCGGAAGGGTTCGTCCGGAGCTTTTGTGGGAACTTCAATTTCTGTATAAGCCAATTGCCAGGATCAAGGCCGAAAATGCCGCACCGCTTTTCGATCCGCGTGAAAAGCTGAAAAAACCGGATCGTCTGCCGCAGCTTGCCAACTATTCCGATTTCGAAAAATGGGTTCAGGAGCAGAATATCCTGGAACTGTCAGTGGGCAAACATCCGCTTCAGATTTTCGGTTTTACGCGCGATGATGCTATCACACCAAAACTAAAATCGCTGGAAAACAAAAGCATTAGCACCCACGGCTGGCTGGTCGATATCAAGCGCATTAACACTTCCGGAAACAGGAAAATGGCCTTCCTGACATTCGAGGACCTCTGCGACACCTTCGAAATCGTTCTTTTCCCCGATCTGCTAAAAAAATACTCTGAAACTCTGCGCCGTTTTCGGTTTTTTAAAATTAAAGGGCGGGTACAAACCGAGGGCAACAATTGTTCGATAAATGTATCTGCGCTTGAACCGGCGCCAACTGGGATTTCCGGCAGGGAATATATATGATGTTTGAAATTGACATTGAGCACGTGGAATGGTAATTTTAGCATATGTCAAAGGACAAAATTAAAAGGGAAATTGACGAGCTTACGGAAAAGCTGCACTACCACAATTACCGCTATTATGTGCTCGATGATCCTGAGATTTCCGATGCCGAATACGACCGAATGTTCGACCGCTTGCAGAAACTGGAAAGAGAACATCCCCAATACAGGCGCCCCGATTCTCCCACGCAACGGGTCGGCGCTGAGCCCTCGGAAAAGTTCAAATCGATCAAGCACAATGTACCCATGTTGAGCTTGAATAAATGCAACAAGGCTGAGGAATTCGATGATTTCGTGAGGCGCGCCAATGATGAGCTGAATGGGGACCCGGAACCTGTAGAGTATCATGTCGAGCCGAAATTCGATGGCCTGGCGGTTGAACTGGTTTACAAAGACGGCGTATTGGAGCTGGGATCGACGCGCGGAAACGGTATCACCGGCGAGGAAATCAGCGAAAACCTGAGGACAGTTAAAACAATTCCATTGCGCCTGCGTGGCAATGGATTTCCCAAACTGCTCGAGGTACGTGGCGAAGTGGTCATGTATAAAAGCGATTTTGAAAAGATGAACCGTGAGCGTGAAAAAAAAGGCGAGGATTTATTCGCTAATCCACGCAATGCCGCGGCCGGATCGTTGAGGCAACTGGACCCAAAGATAACCGCCTCCCGTCCCCTGCGTTTCTTTGCCTATGGTATCGGGCTGGTGGAGGGCAAGGAACTGAACAGGCTGGGGGATGCATTCCAGTATCTGCGTGAGGCCGGATTTGCCATTCCTGATGAGGATTTCATCACTAAAGACGTATCAGAGATAAAAAAGAGATATGATTTTCTTCTGGATAAGCGCAATGATCTGCCATTCGATATGGATGGCATGGTTATCAAAATAAACAGCTTCCGTCAGCAGGAGAAAATGGGGCAATTGTCCCGTTCTCCACGCTGGGCGATTGCATGGAAATTTCCGCCTTCGGAGGAAACGACCGAGGTCGAAGATATCTTCGTACAGGTAGGAAGAACCGGCATACTGACTCCGGTGGCAGCATTGAAACCGGTACGAGTCAGCGGTGTCGAGGTCCGGCGCGCATCGCTTCATAATGAGGATGAACTGCGCAAGAAAGATATCCGCATCGGGGATACTGTCGTTATCCGTCGCGCAGGTGATGTTATCCCTGAGGTGGTCAAGGTAATCAAGTCCAAACGCAACGGCGATGAACGCGAATTTAAAATGCCCCGTGAATGCCCGGTCTGCGGCCAGGAAGCTACCCGCGCCGAGGGCGAAGCATATTACCGCTGCAACAACATGTCCTGCCCGGCACAGGTTAAAGAGCGAATCATGCATTTCGCATCCAAATCCGGTGTTGATATTGATGGCCTGGGCGGCAAAATGATCGAGCAGATGGTTGACCTTGACCTGATCGATACCGCCGCCGATTTATACTTCATTGAAAAAGAAGATCTGATGAAGATGGAACGGATGGGTGATAAGCTGGCGCAAAATATTCTCGATTCAATAGAACAGAGTCGTCATCCGGAATTGGCCCAGCTGATCAATGCCCTGGGAATACGCAATGTGGGCGAACATCTGGCCACGGTACTTGCCAATCATTTCGGGTCGCTGGATAGGTTAATCGAGGCTGATGCAGAAGAGCTTTCAGAAATCAATGAGGTCGGGCCAATTGTGGCGAAGTCAATTGCGGACTTCTTTGATAATAAAGAAAATTTGAAAATGATCGGCCGCCTGAAAGAGGGGGGCATGGAATTTCCAAAAGTTGAGAAGAAGCAAGGTGCAACACCGCTTGAAGGCAAAACATTCGTGATAACCGGTAGCCTTGAAAAGTATTCACGCAGGCAGGCCAAACAGATCCTGGAATCACTGGGCGGCAAGGTAACCTCCAGTGTTTCCGGCAACACGGATTACCTGGTGGTCGGCGCGGATCCCGGTTCGAAGTACGACAAGGCGCAAAAGCTGGGGACAGAGATCCTCGATGAAGATGCGTTCGAAAAACTGGTAAAGAAATATGCTTAGAAAATCTAAAAGCAAATCCGCATATCTTATAGAAATCACCATGCCATTTATTGCGGTACTTATCGGGCTGGCTTTTTGTTATTTTGCCGCGCCCATAATTGTGCCGCTGATTGTCGGAATCTCGCTGGCGTATGTTTTTTATCCTGCGGTTAAGTCGCTCAAAAAGTTGAAGATTCCCCACCTGGCGGCGCTGTTCATAGTCAGCATAGTGGCGGTTGTCATCATCTCCTTTTTTACGATAATCATTTACTACCAGGGTACCGAGTTTATTAAATCTTTCCCGGCATTCAAGGCTGAGGCTCAGGATTTCCTATTCGAACAATTTACCAGCATCAAACAATACATTAATAGCATATTTCCTGAACTGATTCCCGAGGGCGAGGCGAGCAGGTTAATCAGTGAAATGTTCGGGCAGTTCGACTATCAACAGATTGGCACGCTGGCCTTCAAGGGCCTCGGATCGATTTTCTCTTTTGTCGGAAATATGATTTTCATCGGCATAATAGCTTTCTTCCTGATAATGGAGGTAGATGTTTTCAAGCGCAATTTATCGCTTGCTTTTGGTGAGGAAAATCGTACACAAACCGAAAAGATGATGACCGAAATCAACCATCAGATATCCTCCTATTTTGCACTTAAATTTTTAATCACGGTGGGACTGGCGATTGTCTATACAGCCGGACTCCTGGCAATGGGAGTTGACTACGCCTATATCCTCGGGCCACTAGCGGCGGCCTTTAGCCTTATACCAATTATCGGCCCTTATGCCGGTGCTGTACCGCCCATGATTGTTGCATCGATTCAATACAATTCGGCCCTCTGGATTTTATGGATTTTCATCTTCTTCTCGGTCATACAGTTTATCGAATCCTATGTTATCTCTCCCAAGATTTTTGGAGAAGCCGCCAATTTGAATCTCACAAGCGTGATCGTTTCGACTATTCTATGGGGCTGGATGTGGGGCATGATTGGCGTGATACTGTCTGTGCCGATGACTGCGGCGATCAAAATTATCTGCACGCATATAGAACCGCTCAATCCGGTTGCCCGGTTACTGGAAGGAAAAATCAAGTTCTGACAGCCTGCAAGCATTGCTGTCATAGAAAAAGCCCGAATGAGAAATCGCCCGGGCTTTTCTTTTTATTCTGTGATTATCAAATCTACTTGATACGGTCAGCGATCGCCTCGGCAACTTCCAGGGTGGTATTGCTTCCGCCCATATCGTAAGTGCGAACCTTTCCTTCCTTGATAACCGCCGCGATAGCATCCTCCAGCGCCTGGGCCTTGTCGACTTCATTCAGCCAATCCAGCATCAGCTTGGTCGTAATCAGCATGGCCAGTGGATTGACCTTGTACTGGCCTTCATATTTCGGCGCGGAACCATGAGTCGGCTCAAATACGGCATAATCATCACCGATATTTCCGGATGCCGCGAATCCGAGACCGCCCACAAGCTGGGCGCACAGGTCGGACACGATATCGCCGAACATATTCGAGGTAACGATTACGCCATAGTCAAAGGGATTCTTGATCAGCCACATGCACATGGCATCGATATTGGTCTCCCACAGATCTATGCCGGGATACTCCTTCGCCACCTTACGGGCGGTGCGAACCATCAGACCCGAGGTCTCGCGCACGACGTTCGGTTTCTCCACGACGGTAACTGTCTTGTAGCCAAACTTTTTGGCATACTCAAAAGCGTCGGTAACGATATTACGGCATCCTTGTTCTGAATTAATGCGCATCGAAACCGCTACATTTTCGAGGCCGTATTTTCTAAAGCGCGATATCTTCTTGTTCTTGGATTCAATCAGGTTAAAAAGATCCTCCGGGAAGGGATAAAATTCAACACCGACATACAGGTCCTCGGTGTTTTCCCTGAACACGACCAGATCAATATTATCCTTGTAATTCAGTGGATTTCCCTCATAAGCCTTACAGGGACGAAGATTGGTGCGCAGATTGAATTCCTGCCTGAGGCGCACAATCGGAGATGAATAGACCAGATTCTTGCCCTGCAGTTCCGGTACCAGTTCCTTCTCCGCTTCCTCTTTCGGTTTTGATGTGATCGCGCCAAACAGAGCGCAGTCAGTTTGTTTCAGGAGATCAATTGTGCGCTGAGGAAGCGGATCCCCCTCCTTGCACCAGAACTCCCAGCCGATATCACCATGCGGATACTCGGCTTCCAGCCCGATTTTGTCCAATACGATTTTTGCGGCTTCCATTACGTCTACTCCCACTCCGTCACCGGGAAGCCAGGCGATCCTGTACTTAGCCACTAGTCCTCCTTTAAAAGCGAATATGTTATTGATATTCTATGTGTGTCACCCAGATCAGATTTAAAGGGCACATATGCATAGTCTATGTTGAAACCTTTTTGTTCGATTCCTAATCCGAATGCCAGCGCTTTTTCATCGTAACCGCTCTGAAAACCGCTGCGCAGGAAAAACATACTGCTAAAATTATACTCTCCGCCAAAATGGAAATGCGGATCATCATCGCTGGGGTAAACCACATCGCCTGATAGAAGAAATCCTGAAATCCGATAGGCGGCACCGGCCCTCAAAAGACGGGGCAGTTCATACTCCTCTTCATCGAGCCTGAGATTGCTGCCCAGGTTGGAATAACTCGCGCCCACCAGAAGAGACCGGTTGACATAATACTGCATACCGAAGTCGAATGCCAAACCTGTTGCTGAATAGACATCGATCTTTTCATAGACCAGCTTCGATGTTACCCCCAGCCTGAGTTTGGGGCCAAACGCATGGGCCACGGTAAATCCGGCAACAATGTCATTCATATCGAAATACCCGATCGGATCATCGGTAGGGCCTGTGCGGCGTTCTATATCACCCACGGTGCCATAGTTGACCGATAGGCCCACTGCCAGGTTGGAGGGATGATATACCGCCCCGACATATTCACTGCGATAGTCGGCTATCCAGTCATTGTGCGAAAAGCCCACCTCAAAGAAGGGCACATTGAGGATACCGGCCGGATTGGAATAAAGTGAGAACATATCTGTCGCGGCCGATCCGAAGCCCTCCCCCATGGCGGCATGACGGGCCGATGGCGATACAGTCAGGGTCGAAAACCCGGAGATATCATCCTTGGAGAACTGTGCCCCGGCTGTCAATGATAATGTCAAAATCAAAATCGCTGTCAAACTCACTGTCTTTTTCACGAGATCACCTCTTATCTAAACGCAAAACCAAGGGTAAACAAATGGTCGGCGGCTTCCCCCTCGAGCCCGGAAGCAAAAGCATAGTCAAGGCTGAGGCTGTAATAGATAAACTTCTTATATATTCCTCCGCCAAAAGTCAACCTGCCATCCGCATAACCTGCACGCAGGCTGAGAAGTTTGCCGATAACATATTCACCGCCGGCATATAATCTCAAATCCTGATCCTGATAGTAGCGCGCATCAGCCGCTATGAGCGTGGTGCTGTCCAGCATCAGGAGCGAGGCTCCGCCGCCCACAAAGATCGGGAAGCTCTCTTCAGATGATACACCCGGGAGGCCGAACTGTCCCCAGTAATCGCCGGTGCTCCAGCGATGCATGCCGCCCAGATTACCGACAACTATACCGACCCGGAGCATATCGATTCTGCTGTCTTCACTCAGGCGATTCTTCTTGGAAAGAATGCCCATGGCGGCGATATCGAAACTGAGGGTATTGGATGATATATCAGCCACTTTTGTAATATAGTATTTACCTGTGGCGCCCAGCATAACATACTTGCCAAATGCGCGTGCAAAGGCTATTGCCAGGGCATTATCGGAATAGCTGAACTCATCGCCGGTAACAAAGCCTTCATTGTCACGGCCGATAAAATTACCCGCGCCGGCATGAATCCATCCCAACGCCAGAACCGCCTCATCGCGCGCCTTGAAGCTGGCGGCGATAAAACCCATCCTGCGGTCGAAATCCATGTGCCGGTATGAAGCCGAAACCGCATTCCACTGAAGCTGGGCGCATCCGGCCGGATTATAAAACAGCGCCACGGCATCATCGGAGACACCATAAAATGCGCCGCCCATGCCCATCACACGGGCTGACAGATTCAATTGCAGAAATGATCCCGGGTATCCTCCCTTACCCTCCTCGGCCGGGAGAGAGGCAGTCAAGACCAGAACCGTCATAAAAGCTATCAAAAGTATTTTTTTCATCATAATCTCCTGCCTACGGAATAACCAGAATCTTTCCCCACATCTCTTCGCCTGAGGAATTTTCAACTTTAAAGTAATATGGCCCGGTAGCGACCACATCGCCATTATCATTACGCATATCCCAGCTGTCGCTGTCATACTGACGATTGGCTTCACGGGGCTCGCCATCGACCGGTGTCGCCACCAGGTTCATGGCAAAATCAAAAACCTTTATGGTAACATTACCTTCATTGCTTAGCATGTAATGGAACCGTACCCTTCCTCCGGGAGTCTGGAACGGTGAGGATGGCAACGGCGAGGCATAAACCTCGGCTTCCGCTTCATCAGGGATGGCGGCGAATGTTCTTTCAATCGACCAGGTCGAACCCTGGTTGGTGGAATACCCGATCCCATCATCTGACGCCGCCCAGATCACATCCTCGATAGTAGCGACCCCGAAGAATTCCGTGCCCGGGTAAATCTCGGTTCCCCTTGCGGCATCGACTATTTCCAGCGTGTCCCAGCTCTCGCCGAAATCAGAAGTCCTCAGAAGCCCGGCCGATGTAGCGGCATAAACATCGCCGTCATCGAAACTGAAGTTCCAGCAATTTAAGCCGGTAATGACCTCTTCCCAGGTTTGGCCGTTATCGGTGGATAAATTGATACCGTTTTCTTCGCCCTGGATCCCGGTGGAATTTGCCGCGGCCCAGATATATCGCTGGCCGTTATAATACTGTGTCTCAATAGCCACGGCGAAATTGCCCGAAAGTCCGTTTTCTCCAGAGGTGGCCCGAATATTATGATCGAATTTTTCCGGGTCGAGGTTGACCGTATCGATATCCCACAGATTCGGAAGCGCGTTGGGACTGTTGGCGATGCCATTGGCCGTACCGGCCCAGAACAATGTATCGATATCATCGAAAAGTACAGTGGTCACATTGGTATCAAGCTGAATATCTTTCACCGGATCACCCAATGAAATTTCGCTCCATGCATCGTTGCTGCGACTGTATCTTTGCAAACCAACCGAGCTGGCCAGCCAGATCACACTATCGGTATAAATCATCTGGTTGGACATATCACCCACGAATGTCTCTGTCCAGGTCTGGCCTTCATCCTGTGTAAGCAGGATTGAATTGAATCCCATACCCTGAGAGGCAACAGTCACCAGGCCAAGCTCGCTGCGGTCTTCCTCTGTTTCTGAGTCGACCCATGTAGCGAATTTCATATCGATAACCTTTGGACCGGCAAATTCAATATCATCAAGACTGTTGTAATTTATCGAATCAATCACGTTTTCGGTAAGGTAAATCTGCCAGTATCCATCCCCGGAACCGGCATAGATAACCATGCTGTCACTGACTGTGAACGGTGGATTGAATCTTGCCGTCAGCGAGAATATCTGGTTTGTGGGATCATCGGGTGATGTATTCTGATCATCGAGTACAATCTTATCCCAGGTTTGGCCCAGATTCATCGATCTGATCAATCCGCCTTCGGAGCAGGCGGCGTAGATTATCGAATCGGATACAATGATAATGTCTGTGATCATTTTCCCGGAACCCACGGCATCCGATGAAAACACCTGATTCCATGATTGGCCGTTGTCATCGGACCAGGCAAAACCATTGGCTGAATCGGCATCCGGGAAGTATCCAGCGCAGATCACATAGGCCGGAAAATCAACTGTTTCGTCACGGCCGGCGACGGCGCTGATATATTCACCGGTCAGGCCATCGGACTCAAAGAACGACCGGAAACTGCGGCCGCTGTTGGATGACCTGCTCAGCCCCAGATTTGTGGCGATCCAGACAAAATTGGAATCGACATCATCGCCCGCATCAAAGGAATTCATCCTGGCCAGATCAACAATCTGGTTTCCGGCCAGCTTGGCCGAGCGTCCAATAAACTGAAATTGATTTATTCCGGCCGCAGTACCGCCCCAGATCACAAGCGTATCGAAATAGTTATCATCAACCTGAACTGTGAAATAGCGGTTATTGAGATCATTGAAATTGCTGTCCAGGAAATCCTGACGCGCCAGGGTGTCGGCATACAGGTTTTCCCATGTCTGCCCGCCGTCCTCGCTGTATATCAATCCGCCATAAAAACAGGCGGCATAAACGCTGTCATTAAATACATCCATATCATAGCAGATCATCCCCGGACTTGAGGCCTGAAAAGGCGTAAAAGTCTGGAATGAATTTCCGAAATCGGCTGTCATTGCAAAGCCCTCGCCGACCGGAATCGACTGCGCATTTGAGATTATAAACGAGGAATTGGCCACCCACAGTTCGCCATTGCCGGAAGCAAGGGCAGAAATTTCATCCGAAAGCAGACCGTTGGTGGAATCGTATGAACGCCATTGAGGCGACTCTGCAGGTATCGGTCCCTCGACACCGCTCAGCCCCTTGCTGGTCCCGATCCAGACATAGGTACCGTCCCAGACAACATCAACGCCGCTGTTGGAAAGAAGCCTCGGGATAGAATCGGCGAAGAAATCGATTGGCGCGGAAATCGCGGATGAGAACAGAAGAAGCGTTATTAATAGAACCGGGATTAACCTGTTCATCAAACCTCCTAAAAAAAAATAACCGAACATCCGTATACGGTTCGGTCGCTATTATAAAACTATATTTTCATCTACAGCCGGGCTAAGTTGCTTTTTAGAGATCTTTACCGTAGCTAATTTTCGATATCAATTCCTCCGAGGCAGAAAAGTACTTATTCTGAATCTAAAGTCAAGATATTTCAAAGCTTACTGATCAAAAAGCCCCAGCGCAGGCTTCTCGTGGATACCCTGACAGTTTTCTTCTCGAAATATCTCATCAGGCAGCTTAAAATCATACCGCCCGCAATAATCACGCCGGCTCGATCCGGATCAAAAGTTATAACCCGTTTGCGCTCGGAAAGTTTCATATCCGCAAGCTTGCCGATCAGTTTATCCAGGCATTTCAGGCTGAGCGACCGACCGTGTATCAGACGTGCATCATAGCGCCTTCGTTTAATATCAAGCATCTTATAGGTTGAAATAGTGCCCCCGCAGGATATCAGGTCAAAGTCATCCGGCTTGAAACTCTTGAGCTTACGCCGAAAATAGCTGTCCAGTTCCTCTTCCATTAAAGCCAGGGTATGTTTTGATGTTTTCAAATGAGATTTGAATTGCTCGGTCACGCTGACAGCGCCGATATCGAGGCTAAGCGCCTTATTAACATTGGACCCACTTGCGACCACAAATTCCGAGGAGGCCCCGCCGATATCGATCATGAGACGTCTTTTCTTCAGCCGGCTGATACCAGTAATCGCGCCCAGATATGTCAGTTCGGCCTCCTTCTTCCCGGAAATCACCTCGACTGCGAGGCCGGTTTCGAGCTTTATTCGCGTTATGATTTCTTTTTTATTTTTGGCTGATCGGACAGCCTGGGTGGCTACAGCATAAATTTCATCGGCATTCAGGCTTTTGGCCGCGGCGATAAATTCGACAATGTCGCTTATTGCCCGTTTAAGATTTTTTTCAGCAATAATACCTGTCTCCTTTAAGTCATGGGCCAGACGGGGTGTACGGGTATCCTCCAGGAGGGGCATAATGCTGCCATCGGCCTTGACATTGGCCACCAGAAGCATAATTGAATTTGAACCGATATCGATAGACGCGACAGTTTTCATAAGGTCAATGCGGCGCGTGCAAAACCCTGGCCCGTCAACAGGCCACGATAGAAATATCCTTCCTTCTCAAACGGCAGCCAGACCATCCTGACCTCGCCGTATTCGGGTACCAACCTCCAGATTGTATCCAGGTCGTAGGTTTCCAGATTATCCCGTCCCGCCAGAAGCAGGGGGATAATCACTGTTGATGCTTCTTTGGAGGTCAATGTCGCCGCCATAAAATTATAATCAGATTCATCGACAATGTCAAAGTCTAACTCATCGATTGCCCGTGACAGCGACAATGAAAGACGTGCGGCACTTTTCAGGTTGGATATTTCAAAGGCGGGAATAAAAATTGTATCCGAATTTACCGACAGCATTTTTTTCAACCGGGCGGCATCACCGTCAGAGAATAATCTGAACATCCAGAATGGAAACATGCTGCCCCGAAACAGCTCTCCCCTGGGCAGGCAGATTTTACCCTGCTCATAGCTGTCATCATGGGAGTTATACAGACGGCCGCAATTACCGCACACGAAAATCTCGCCGCGTTTCTGACGAGGCAGGTCGAAACCGCAATGGTTGCAGCGATGAGCCACAATCCTGAAAATCGTTCCGGTCTGAGCCTGACTGCAATCCAGCATCGAGGAGCCCAGCTCACCCTCGGCAATCTTCACCACGCGGCGCGACACGCAATCGATAATACCGTATTTAAAACCGTCATCATCGGCAAAATTGATTACCCAGACCGGAAGATATATCAGGCTGATATGCGGGCACATGGCCCGGGTAAAACGTTTCAAAGCATTTTCAGCAGCCAGATTACCAAAACTGCCGGTGGTTTTATCATAGCGTTCCAGCGCGTAGTTTACGTCCTGCAGCGGACGGATAAACATCTTGCCCGCCGCCCGGGCCGGGGTCAGCGGGGCAAGATTCAATGTCAATGTTCTAACGCCGAGCGATTCTATTCCAAAACGATTGTCCTCGAATGCGGCGAAACTCATTTCACGATTTCTGACAATCGAGTCCTGCCGTTCGACATTAAAACTGTATTCCTGGCCATCATCAGTGACCCGGGTACGTTTCTCACTGGCTTTATTGTACTGAAAGACCTTGCCCGCGGCCCGGTAGAACGGCAGATAGGCCTGATATATTTCACCCCTCTGGCGGATTAATGGGCTGTTTGTGCCCTTCAATTCACGTTCGAGGAAAAACAGGGCCTCACGGCGAGGCAATGCGCCGGTTATAACAAATGACTCCAGGCCATAGGGCGGAATCAAACGCAGCATCGCGGAGCAATTACCGCAGGGAGCGATAATTTCCTCGCTGTCAACTGCCACCGGCCCGCCGCAAAACGGGCAATGATGTGCTATCTGTGTCTTCGCACCGTTATTCATCGTTTTCGAGCTTTTCTCCGCAATCGGTACAGAACCTTGTGCCGTCAGGAAGCTCCTTGCCGCAATTCTGGCATTTCACAGTTTTCTTGCTTTCCAGATCGTATCCGCAGAAAGGACAGTACTTGGCTTCTGAGATTATCTCGCGGCTGCATTTTGGGCATCTTTCCTCTATTGCGATTTGATAACCGCATTTGTAGCAATAACGTGAATCGGCGGGGGTACCCACACCGCATTTGGGACAATTCACAGTCGGAATCGAAGCCGGCCTGAGATCAGTCTGATCCGGGGCAAACGCTCTGGACAAGAATCCCGGTGCCATCATGGCCACACCTGCCCCGAGGCCGAATCCGGCGCTCTGACCGGCCGGACCGCAATTGTCGGCTCCTCCGGCAAATGCTTTGGCCATACTGAATTTGAGGTAATCATTCAAATCGCCGACAGCCTCCATACCCGATTTCTCGTCAATTCGTTTCTGCACTTCGGGGGGTGGAGTAATGGCTGAAATATAGAAATCCAGAAGCTCCAGGCCGTATTTGGAAAATTCAGTCGAAATTGACTCCTTGGCCATCTGAGCAAATTCCTGATATTGTTTGGGCAGATCCAATATGGTCTCCAGCTTTTCGCCAAACAGGTCATTCAGGCGCGAAATCATAATATCTCGCAGAAATGATTCTATCTGAGGAGTTGTAAACAGCGCCTGTCTGCCGACCACCGAGTTCAGAAACACGAGCGGTTCAACAATTCTCATGGTATATGCACCGTAACCTCGTAAACGAATCAGGCCCAGCTCTTTGTCACGAAATGCCACCGGGTCCTTAGTACCCCATTTCAGGTCTGTGAAAATCTTATGATTAACAAAGTAAACCTCGCAGCGGATGATCGATTTGAACCCCCACGGTAATGACAGGATTCTGGTCAGGACAGGAATATTTAAGCTGCTGAGTGTGTGTCGGCCCGGTCCGAGCGCATCGGTAGCCTTGCCGCTCTTGAAAAACACGGCCGACTGACTGTCGCGCACAATTACCTGGGCACCGAGTTTGATATCCAGCGAGCCTTTTTCGGGGATGCGATGAATCATTTCATCAGAATTTTGATCCATCCATTCGATAATTTCCAGGGCAATACCCATAACACCTCCTCAAAAATTTGCTTTTTAGATGTATCGTCAGATATTGCCTGAGGTTATAGCGAAATCGGCAAAGAAAAAGCCGCATCACAGGACTCGAGAAGCGGCTATAAAACCAATCTATGCTATTGAATTCATATGACTTAGCGGATCCATTCACCATCGATAAAGGCGCTGTCAAGCACATAATCTCCATTGTCCAGCAGGCCGACATTTTTGGCATAATATTCACGATAGCCGGGATAAGCCAGATTCAAGACATCCTGGAAATTACCAGCCGGAACCGTCTTATCGACAAAGCCATCGAAACGGAGCGTTCCGGCGATTGTAAATGTGAACAGATCGCCGCCATCGTAATAGAAAGCGTCGGAGGAATAGTTGTAGGTTTCATCCTGATCCATTTCAAATGGTATCCGCAACGGCGGTTCGACCCAGGCATGAAATGTGTCCACTCCGGCCACAAATGAGAGCAGGTGGACATAAAAACCGGCCGAGTCTCCATCAGGAATGATCGACCAGGCCTCCCAGGTAACGCCGTTCTCGCGCACACGGATACAGTTGCACCCTTCGATTGTGGTATCACCCTCGATTGTTCGTACACGGCTGCCAAGTTCAGATGATGTAAAATACCAGGTATCACCGTCGGCAGTGGGGAAATAGCTTTCATCCAGCACCAGGACAGGTTCCGGGCCATTGGATGATGAGCATGAAATTGCGAGAAGGAGCAATGTGATGGCAATCAATATGGATCTGATCATTTTAATCTCCGCATAAATTGAGGATAATTCATTTGGTTTAATTTATACAGTATCTGCAAATTAAACAAGCTGTTTGAGGCATAGATTCGGCCGAATAAAAATTATCTTGATTTTTCCGGTGATTACTTATATCGTGCGAATTCACGGGCGGAGGAACCACCCGTGTTGAAATTTATATACTGCTTTGAGAGAAGCTTGAAACGGAGAGATGTCCGAGCTGGCTTAAGGAGCACGCCTGGAAAGCGTGTGGGCCGCAAGGCCTCCTGGGTTCGAATCCCAGTCTCTCCGCTTTGTAGGTATCATGGGTCGAAGTCCATGAACTTGCTTTTTGCTTTAGCCTTTATTTCACCATCCTGAATGATCTCCGCCTCAAGACAGTACAAAGGCGGCCTGATTTTTTTTATCGAGGCAGTTATTTTTGCGGACCTGCTTATTGCAACAGGCAGAATATAACGAATAGTCAATTCTGCCGTCACCGCCCTGATATCATGGGCGAACAGGCAATTTGTCATGGCTTCATCAAATAACAGCGAGACTATTCCACCATGCAATATGCCATCATATCCCTGATAAAGACTCTCACACTCAAAGCTGGCAGATATCTGATCTTCACCATCAACCTCAAAGCGCAATCCCAATTCGGAATGCATGGGATTGCTGCAGAGAAAACAATGCGCATGCTCCCGTTTGCGCCTGCGTTCGAGAATCTCAGATGATGCCGTAATTTGCAGGGATTTTGTCATGCCCATGGACATTTAATGATCCCCATCTCCATGACAGTTATGCCCGCCCTGCTTTTTAAATTCCGGACCATTGCATAAATTTCCACCGCTTTCCAGAGTACCTTCCAGAAAAGCACTAACAAGTTCCTCCGGCTTTTTACTTGGTGCGCCGGAAATAACGCTTATACCACTCTGATGAAACATATTATTGGCACGCATTCCGATACCGCCCGCAATTACAAGATTGCAGCCCTGTTCACTGATCCAGGCCGGAAGTATGCCCGGTTGATGAGGCGGGGGAGTTTTAAATGATATCTCGGTTATCTGTCTTGTATCAGGATTAACATCGATAAAAGAAAACTGCTGGCAGTTTCCAAAATGCGAACAGAGAACGCCATTTTCCACAGGTACTGCTATTCTCATGAATTCCTCCTAAACAGCAATCTTTAGTTGTTTACTTCAGTGTTTTTATTCTATCATTTCAGGCAGTTCTTATATTGAAACTATTAACACGCCTTTTTAATTCTTCCCAGAGCATTTTAATCTGCCCGGCCGCCTGGCCATCTGAGAATTCAATCAGATTCATACCCTCCACCTGGGCCCTGGTAATATCATTATCAAATGGAATCCTCCCCATGACATCCAGTTCATGCTCATTTGCAAACTGCTCAATCTTTCTGCTGAGGTCGGGATTTATATCATATTTGTTTATACAGATTCCGGACCTTATCTCAAAATGATCAATCAATTCTATCAGACGTCTCATATCATGAAAAGCCGATAAGGAGGGCTCGGTGACCAGAAGCACGAAATCGGCACCTGTTATCGATGCAATAACCGGACAGCCGATACCAGGCGGGCCGTCGACTATGATCATATCCAGATTCTTCTCGGCTGCAATTTGCCGGGCCTCCTGTCGCAATAACGATACAAGCCGGCCCGAATTCGACTGGGCAATCCCAAGCCGGGCATGCACAAAGGGGCCATAACGACTTTTGGACACAAACCATTCGCCACTTTTTACCGGTCGGAAATCAATGGCATCTTCGGGACAGAAATGCCTGCAGACACCACATCCCTCGCAGGCCAGCGGCAATACATGAAAATAATCACGATCATATTTGATTGCATCAAAACGACAGTAATCAACGCAAATGCCGCATCCGGTACATAGCTCCTGATTGACCTCCGCCTTACTGCCGGCTATGAAATCATTACTGCGCTGAATCTCATGATCGATGATCAGATGCAAATCGGCGGCATCCACATCGCAATCAACAACAATTTTATTCTTTGCCAGGGCAGATAGTGATCCCACCAGGCTTGTTTTGCCTGTTCCCCCCTTGCCGCTCACGACAGTCAATTCAAACAACTTTTGACCTTTCCCTTATTTGATGATAGAGCCCGTAGAGCTGTTCGCTCAGATTTCCATCGTCACCATTGTGTAAATTGCCTCTTGAATATGACTCGGCCAGTTTTCGATCGAAAGGCACTTTCAGCAGGATATCGATACCTTCATTTTTGCAATAGGATTCAGTCTGATTATTACCAAGGCCTGCACGATTGATTATCACGCCCATCGGCAATTCCAGTTGACGGACCATGGCTACCGCCAGTTTGAGATCATTTAGACCGAATGGGGTCGGTTCGGTGACCAGTATCACATAATCAGAGTCTTCAATCGCTTCGATAACCGGGCATGATGTTCCCGGAGGCGCATCGATCAGTACAACTTCGCATTCCCCTATCCTGTTTTTCAGCCTGTGGGTGACAGGCGGTGATATCGATTCCCCGATATTGAGCGAGCCTTCAATAAATTTTACACCCTGCCCTTCACCAAATCTCAATTCACCGATAGGCCTGGGTATTTCGATAATGGCTTTTTCGGGGCAGATATGATAACACCCGCCGCAACTGTGGCAGAGCGATGGAAAGAACAGTATCTTATTGGCAAAGACAGCGATGGCATTGTATTCACAGATCCTGGCACATTCACCGCAATAAGTACATAGATCTTCATTTATCTGCGGCACGGGCAGGGATACTAATTCCGCAGCACTGATTAATGGTTTAAGGAAGATGTGCCCATTGGGCTCTTCCACATCGCAATCAGCATAGGTTACGTCTTTGCCATGTTTAGCCAGAGCCACTGCCATGTTTGTGGCAATGGTTGTTTTGCCCGTGCCGCCTTTTCCGCTGGCAATAGCTATTTTAAACAAATGTTTTTCCTTGTTGCCATCAGCGCGTCATTAACCTGCCGCAATTGGGGCATTTGATTGAGTTACACGGCACTCCGCGCTGATGATTTACTGTCTCGCCGCAATTGGGACAGACACATTGTCCCCCGGGTCCCAGACCCTGGCCGCCACCGGCTCGATTCCTGCCCTGACCTGCGCCGCGACCCCGGCCCTGACCACCACCCTGGCCCCCGCCGGATCCGCCTTGTCCACGAAAATTACTCATAGGTGTCCTTCCTTCCTGTGCTATTTCTTCTCAATTTCCTCAATCCTCTTGTTGATATCTTTTAAGGCCGCTTCAAGGTTTCGAGCCTCCTGCCTGAGATATGCCGCCTCATCGGATTTTCGACTGAACTCGGGACCGGAGACGTCATCAAACTCATAACCGGGCGCATACCCACGGCCGTATCCGGATGTCCGGGCCCATCCGGGAAGACCGGTGGCATAGTACCAATGTCTCCAGCCGCGTCCACCGCCACGGCCCCCTCCTCTTCCGAATCCTGCACCGCGACCATAAATAAATGGCGTGGCATATCCGGGCTGCCTGAAACCGGCGCAATAGCCTGCTCCTCGTCCTGTTCTTGGACCTGCCCCCCATGGACCTGTCCTGTCTCCACCTGGCATAATTATCACTCCTAATTCCGTTTTGTATTTTCGATTAACTCCAATGGCCTGCAACATTGGCCGATTTGGAAAATTCAAGTTTATTGCTTCGGACAAGATCGATCGCATCCGCCACATTGCCCTTATCCCAGAGGGCGATCTTGATACCGGCTGATGATAATACCTGAAAAGCCTTGGGCCCGAGATTGCCAGAGACCACAATATCCGGACGATGATCGGCGACATTCTGTGCCGCCTGCACACCCGCGCCCTGGCCTGCCATGGCATTCCGGGCATTATCCACCACTTCATATTGATCTGTATCTGTATCAAAAATAATGAAGCATGGGGCCCTGCCGAATCTGGGATCAACCATGTCGGTGATTTGCTTGCCCTGTGCAGAAACCGCTATTTTCATAAATCCTCCTCAAACCTGTTTATGCTGAAATTCATTCTTCTTCCGCGCTTATTGCCTGAACCATAACGGCACCGTCTTCTTCTGCATCCGGGCAGGCTGAACTCACCTCGTAACAGGTCTCCCTTTGCAAAAGCTTTTATCACTGAATCAAGCTCACCTCTGATCCAGGCATAGACATTAATCCCCCTCTTGCGCAATGCATCTTCGAATAAAAATGAGATGGCTCCACATATTAAAGCATCCACACCCAGATTCCTGATGAATTCGGCCCTGCGTGACAACTCGGTTTCGGGAATGCCTATAATCTCACGCGTGGTTTCAATTCCCCCGTCTATTTCCACAAGCGCCAGTTGACGGGCAGTGTCCATTACCGGAGATACACGCTGATTCCATATTGATATTGCAATTTTCATATCAGTATTTGTTATTGCAGATAACATGCCGATCAGCTCGACAAGCAGGCTACATTTGCTATGTCATTAATTTATTAGGAGATAGAAGGATACATATGGCTGCAAAATCCGATTATTCAACAGCCACATATTGCAAATACGCAATGGTGCCTGGTTTGGGGTATTGCATTATCGCAATGATTCAGGTTTGCGGAAGGATTTGCAGTTTCTTCATTTTGCGCCATAATGTGGTTTTATGGATTCCCAGTTCTGTGGCGGTTTTTGTGCGGTTCCAGTTGTTCCTGCGGAGAATATCCCGAAGGTAGGCGGCCTCAAGTCTATCGAAGGATTCTGTTTGATAGACCGGCATTCTGTCAGCTTCTTTCAGGTTTTCGGGCAGGTCTTCCACAGTGACAGTTGATCCCCGGCAGAGTACAAAGGCATGTTCGATTATATTCTCAAGCTCCCTGATATTTCCCGGATAGTCATGATTCATCAGTATTGCCAGCACCTCGGGCGATATATCGATGACCGATTTATTCTTCAGGCTGTTCAACTTTCCGATAAAATGATTGATCAGAAGCGGTATATCTTCTTTACGGTTGCGCAGGTCCGGCAGCTCCACCCTGATTACATTTATTCGATAATACAGGTCCTCTCTGAAATCTCCATTTTTCACCATCTTCTGCAGGTTCCTGTTGGAAGCGGCGATTATCCTGACATCCGCGGAAGCGCTTTCCGTGGCTCCCAATGGCTCATATTTGTGTTCCTGAATTACGCGCAGCAGTCGAACCTGCATGGCAGGCGAAATATCCGCAATTTCATCCAGAAAGATAGTGCCGCCCTCGGCCAATGCGAATCTTCCCGGCTTGTCTTTTTTGGCATCGGTAAAAGCGCCGGCCTTATACCCGAACAATTCTGATTCCAGCAGGCTGTCCGGCAGGGCTCCGCAGTTTATCGACACAATCGGCTTGTTTTTGCGAAATGACAGATTATGAATCGCCCTGGCGATAAGTTCCTTGCCGGTGCCGCTCTGGCCCTCGATCAGGACTGTGCTGTCGGATTCAGCGATACTGGGCAATAAATCGAAAATTCTCAGCATCCTGTCATTTTTGCTGATAATATCATGGAAGGAATACCTTTTTTCCAGCTCACGTTTGAGTCGCTCTATGGTAGAAAGGTCCCGAAATGTCTCCACACCGCCGATTATCTCACCGTCTTTATTGCGCAGAACCGCCGCAGAGATACTGATGGGTATTTTTTTGCCCGAGGCATCGATTATATAAACCATCTTATTGATCACCGGCTTATTGGTGTCAAGAGCATTGCGCAGGGCACAGTCATTTTCACAAATCGAGGCCCTGAACACATCACAGCATCTCTGGCCAATAGCCTCATCTTTTGAGATCGATGTAATCTCCTCGGCGGCATGGTTAAAGGATGTTATGCGCCAGTCCTTGTCGATAGTAAAGACACCATCGGCGATGGAATCCAGAATTGTATCGGTTATATTATCCTGCCTGATTGTATCCGACATAACAGAAAGCCCCGTTTGAAAAGTGAATTTTATTTATGAAAATTAGCTGGAAAATAATCATGCCTCTATACCATAGCTTTTCAATTTGCGCCAGAGTGTGGAACGATGGACCCCCAGTTCCCGTGCTGTTTTGTTCCTGTTGCCATTGTTACGCCTGAGCGCATCCTGAATGATTTTCTTCTCGCTGTTGCCATTGGTTGAGATACTAACTCTTTCAACCTGTGTTTCTGAGATATTTGCGGGCAGATGACAGCTTTCAATCTGGTCACCATGACACATCACAAAGGCATGCTCAACCGCATTTTCAAGTTCACGTACATTGCCCGGGAAGGGATAATTGCGCAACATGGTCAATGCATCCGGAGATACGCGTTCAACCGGCCGCCTTGTTTTTTTGCGGAAGATCTGCATGAAATGGTTGACCAGCAGCGGTATATCTTCGGGACGTTCATGCAGGGCCGGGATTTTCAAGTTAACCACATTGATGCGATAATAGAGATCTTTGCGAAATCTCCCGGCTTCAATTTCAGCTGTAAGATCGGCATTGGTGGCGGCAATTACGCGAGCATCGGTATGCAATGTCTTGGTCGATCCGAGGGGCCTGTATTCGCCGTTATTGAGAACGCGCAGAAGCTTAACCTGCAGGGCAACATCCATCTCGCTGATTTCATCCAGAAGCAACGTGCCACCATTGGCCAGGCAGAATTGTCCCGGCTTGTCTCGCTTGGCATCTGTAAAGGCCCCTTTAACATAGCCAAACAACTCAGACTCCAGCAGATTGGCCGGAAGAGCGGCACAGTTAATCTTAATATAGGGGCCATATTTGCGCGGGCTGAGATTATGCAATACCTGGGCAAACAATTCCTTGCCGCATCCGCTGGGCCCCTCAATCAGAACACTGCAATCGGAATCGGCAACATCCGGAAGAAGCGCAATTAACTGCTGCATCTTATCGTTAACCGTTACGATGTCTCCCAGAGTCTGCTTGCGTTCCAGGCTTCTTTCGAGATAATCGATCTCAGAGATATCACGGAAGAATTCGACAGCCCCGGCAATATTTCCCTCATTATCCTTCAGCATCGTTGTAGAGACGCTTATGGGTATCTCGCACCCATCCCGGGTAATGATTGTAACACGCGCATTCTCGACCGCCTCATGGGTTTTCAGGGTATCTTTAAGGGCGCATTTCTTGTTGCAGATCTCGGTGCGGAAGATATCATAGCAGTGTTTGCCGATTGCCTCCTCCGCCTCGAAACCGGTAATTTCTTCAGCGGCCTTATTAAAGGAAGTTATAATACATTCGCCGTTTACGGTGAAAACACCGTCGGAGATACTGTTAAAAATAATTTCACTAAGTTTCTGCGCCATTACAACCTGACCCGGTATCTGTCTGCTTAATAAATATGCAGATTCTTCAAATTAAATCAATATATAACACTGCACGGACTGCAAAAATGCAATCATGCTCGTTTCCATATCATTGTACGCAGCCAAACCCCCAAAGATTAAGCCGAAATCTGACCAATTTCGTTCCAGCATCCGGGTGGCAGGCCGAGATCATCGACAATTATCTTCGCTCTGCTGTTTAAGTGGTACTGATCGGGATGATCCGGTCCAACAAGAACCACCGGGCAGATAAAATTATCCGCAAATTCCTCAATTGGCAGATTTGCAAATGTAGCCTGTGGATGGACATAACCCAGCACCAGCACCTGAAATTCACGAATTACCAGGCAGCGATGCAGCTCGGTCCATTCCCTGTCCTCACACAGGCGGAACCCCACATCGAGATAGTCTCCGGCCAGGTTATCGTAGTAGATCCTCAGTTCCCGTTCTCGTTCAATGGCAAGTTTCTCGCATTCCTGCGGGGAAAGCAGATGCTTTGTGCGATCGTAGGGATCATAGGGATCCTCCAGGAAATGAAACACATTAAGTTGGATTCCATGCCTGCGCGACAATTCCAGGGCATACTTAAATGCCCAATCGCCCGGTTTGGAATAATTGGCGCAAAAACCAATTGCGTTTAAGGTCGGGATAGCCATAGCTCCTCCAGTTTTATTATCATAATTTGAATTTTCAGTATCTCATGTGCTGCCGACATTTGTCCTGGTGATTTCTTTCAGGTAATATTCGGAATAGAGCGCACCGATTGGATTATGAGCCAGCGATTTATCCTTAACAAACAGCGTCGAAACGGGAGCATTGCTGGCTTTTGAAAAAATACAGTCAACCCCCATGCAGAGACCTACGATTATATTGATATCCGTGCCGATGCGGTTGAGCATCTCGGCCTGCCCCTCAGGATTACAGGCGATATCCGAATAGCTGCCGCGTTCACGACTTGCATCGCCCATTGAATTGGGATCATAGATTTTTCTTCCGCCGATCTTGCAGCAGACCGGATATACATCAAAAAAGCGTCTCAACAAACGGCTCAGGATTTCTGTCTGCTCGAACAGGTCCAGACAGAATGCTATCCCGATCCGGCGGTATTTCATCCCCAGGCAGAAATAGATCAGCTCCGACAATCTGCACAGGGTGCGCTCCTTTTCCGACATAACATCCAACGATGATTCAAGGATTTTGCGCGTCTCAGGCGATTCGGTTTCGCTTTGTTGAGCAATCCTCGGCCGGCAAGGCTTCCCCTGCAGGCAGACTTTATCGCTACATGTGAGGCAGTCAATATTCTGATTGGAGTTTAAAAGCCTGCTTTGATTCTCCTGCCTGCGCTTCTCCTCATCCGAAGTCTCCAGCTTGATAAATGCGCCACGATCTGCAGCCGATCCATCATGACTCTTGGGAGCGAAGCCATAGCCTGCATGCATCTCACCCGATTCAAGCGCCTTCTGAGCCTGGGAATCACTGCAACATACATTATCCATGATCACTATACCAAGGCTTTGCAGCATATCACGGCTCTGCCGGTTGATTCCTCCGCATATAAGGTAATCGACCTTGTTTTCTTCCAGTATGCGCATAAGATCGAACCAGGTGCAGTTTTGCAAATTGATGCGCCTGCTCGAAACAACCCTGTTGCCCTTCATTATCAGGAGCAGAATATAATCCGCAATCGTGCAACGAGGCGCAACCCGGTTCAAAAATATCGGTATGGCATAGCACATAATTTTCTCCTGCCCATGATATTTGCAATTAGCATGCCATTGGCTACACGCCACAGCTTAGGAAGTTTATGTGAGCATGAAACAGCATTGCCGACAGAAGGAAACTGCCCTGCTTATTGAGGGATAAACAGATTGCAGAACTGGAATAACAGAACCCGAAAATGCGATAAAAGGAGACAAAATCAGGGTTGCATTTTGTGTCGCAGGGCATGTCGCAGTGAAACATTATGTTGCAACACGTGCGACATTTTGTCTCTGTTTTTGAAACCAATGAAACCGTATAAAAAACCAAAATCAAAAAATATCAGGCTGGGCAGTTTAGTAAAATTCATTTCCCCCGTTCATCCTGATATCGCACTCGGCGATCTCCAAAAACATCCTCCCCAAACCGCTTCTTATCTCGAGCAGGCAATGGTCAGCAAAGTTTAATGGCATACTCTTTGCATTCCTTGCTTCTGAAAACAATTTGTTTTGGAGAAGAAATTTATGAGCGTAGTTCCTGAAGAGTCAAAAGTCAAACAACCGACAGAGCAAAGAAAATATCCCTTTTATGTCGAGAATCCTCTCAGGGAAAATCGGGTTGAAAGGTTTCTGGAAGCGTTTGCGGCAATTCTTAGATTTACCGATTACAAGCCATTGCTCGATTCATATTGCAGTTCATCGGCAAAATGTAATCGTTGCGCCGTCACCTGTCCGATATTCCAGGTGACCCGTGATCCGCGGGATATTCCCTGTTACCGGACGAACCTGCTTCTGGATACATATAAGCGATACTTCACTATTGGCGGATGGTTTAAATCGCGGGTTTCGACCGGCTTTGAATTGACCGATAAAGTGATCGACGAGATGTCGGAGGTCTTCTACCGCTGTACCGCCTGCCGCAGATGCACCCGTGAATGTCCCATGGGCGTTGACCATGGCATGATTACCAGATTGGGCCGTTACATTTTGAGCCTGATCGGTATAGTGCCCAAGGCATTACAGGTCAGCACCCGTGAACAGCTTGAGGGTGAGACACATAACACATCACAGATTCCCAAAGAGGCCCTGCTGGACACTTTGGAATTCCTGTCATCCGAAATGCAGGACATACTCGGCCTGGAACTCAAATTCCCGGTTGACAAATCCGAACGTAAATATGTTTTCTTCTGCGCGGTAAGCGACTATCTGCTGGAACCGGATACACTGATGGGCAACGCCGCCGTTTTGTATGCCTCGGGTGACTGGGACAACTGGACCATCGGTACATGCAATTATGATGGAATCAACTACGGGTTATTTTACAGCGACTGGCATCTGGAAAACATAATCAAACAGTTAATCAGGGAAGTGGACCGCCTTAAGGGTAAGAATATCCTGATCGGCGAATGCGGACATGCATCCCGTTCGGCGCATGATTTCGTACCTGTGTTCAGCAATGGCAAGCCCTACCCGGTTTTCAACTTCATGGAATACACGCTTCAATGCATCCGTGAAAACCGGATTACCTTGAACAAAGATATTATCACCGAAAAGGTCAGCTATCATGATCCCTGCAATATCGCTCGTTCAGGATGGATAGTCGACCAGCCACGGGAGATACTCAGATCATTTGTGCCGAATTTCATCGAGATGACACCCAATGGCAAGGATAATTATTGCTGTGGAGGGGGTGGCGGCCTGGTTTCGGTAGACGAGATTCATGATTACCGCATGAATATAGCGGGCAAGGTGAAAGCGGATCAGATTGCCAGGACAGGGGCCGAGATATTGATCTCACCCTGCGCCAATTGCAAAAAACAGCTCAAGGAACTGGTCGAGCATTTTAATCTGCCCTGCAAGGTCATGGGCCTGCATGACCTGATTCTGAAGGCGATTGAAATTCCCGGGGCAAAAAGCGCAGCCGAACGAAAGGAAGAAGCTGCCATGTTCGAAATATAAGCAATTTAATTTTGGAAAATATAAGACAGGAGCAGAGCACTTGAAATGGAAGCTTGGATAGATTTTGCCAGAGGGCCGCTTTTCGCATTTACATTTCTGATTATGATTCTGGGGCTATTGAGGCTGTTCGTGATCCAGGTCTATAACCTGATCAGCAGCAAGGGGCGCAGGCTCAAAAACGTTCCCTGGAAATCGATTCTCTCCGATGCGGTGACATGGTTTCTGCCAATTCGCCACATGATCAAGGGAACGATTGTATTTTCAGCATTTTCATTCATGTTTCACATCGGGATCATAATCGTACCGATATTCCTGGCCGATCATATTGCCCTGTGGGAGAACTACCTGGGCATTGATCTGCCGGCAATCGGACAGGGCCTCGCCGATTTCCTGACCCTGTTCACGATAGTTTGTATACTTGTTCTGATTTCAATGCGCACGTTTATCAGGCGCCAGAGAGCCATGAGCCAGCCGATTGACTACCTCCTGCTGATCCTGATCCTGATACCATTTGCCACAGGCTACCTTGCGTCTCATCCATCCAGCAATCCATTCAGCTGGCAGGTCATGATGCTGACACATCTGTTGAGCGCGGAGCTTCTGTTCCTGATAATCCCGTTTACGAAACTTGCCCATATAGTGCTGTACTTCTTCGACAGGATTTCCGGCCTGCACTGGCAACTCAGGCCGGGAGCCGGAGATAAGGTGGCCAGGGCATTATTCGATGAGGAGGCCAGAGTCTGATGTATGCAATATTAGTTGATGTCACCAGATGCAGTGGGTGCGAGAAATGTATCGATGCCTGCATCGAGGCGAATAATCTGGATTATGAAAAGGCGCAGGTTGACGCGGTGAAATCCAGAGACGGCCTTTCAGCGGATCGATTGTCCACTATCGTAAAATTGGGAGATGGGCATTTTGCGCGCAAAAGCTGCATGCACTGCGTAGAACCCAGTTGTGTCTCCGCCTGCCTTGTGGGCGGAATTACCAAGTCTCCGGATGGGCCGGTTGTTTACGATGCGGAGAAATGTATCGGCTGCCGTTACTGCATGCTGGCCTGTCCATTTCACATACCGCGCTATGAATGGGACAGCCCTCATCCATACATGATGAAATGCGCCATGTGTTTCGAACGAATAAAAGATAATAAATTGCCCGCCTGTGTCGAGGCCTGCCCCAATCAGGCTCTCAAATTCGGAGAACGCGAGGAACTTATCAGCGAGGCCCAAAAGCTGATCAAGCAGAATCCGGCAAGATATAAAAATCATATCTGGGGCGAGCATGAGTTCGGGGGAACATCGGTTATTTATATCTCCGATGTGGACCTGCAGAAACTGAACTGGCCCCGAACCGCGGAAATGTCGATTCCCGAATTGACCGAACCGCTCATTTCCAAAACACCGTTTATCGGGCTGGGAGTTATGGCAGGTGTTCTCAGCCTGAACTGGGTTATCGGTAGAAGAATGAAAAGAGCCAGGGAAATAGAAGAAGAAAACAGTGAATCCGATTCCAAAATTGAAAAGGGTCATGAAAATGAGTAGCAAGTTAAGAGTTATAAAGGATGTCCTTTGGTTTCTGGCAATCATAGCCCTGGTTGTGGGGGTTTTTCGACTCTGGTACGGGCTGGGAGCAACCACCAACCTTACTGATCAGATGCCCTGGGGACTGTGGAAAATTATGAACATGGTGGCCGGGGTAGCGCTTGCAACCAGCGGATTTACGGTCGGCTTTCTGGTTTATGTGCTCAAGCTGGAGAAATTCAGGCCACTGGTCAAGCCTGCTATCCTGATTGCTTTTCTGGGTTACGGTTCATCGTGCCTGGCCCTGCTTTTCGATATCGGCCTGCCACAAAGATTCTGGCATCCCTTTGTAATGTGGAACGAGCATTCATTCCTGTTCGAGGTCTTCTGGTGCGTGATATTATATTTCACAGTGACCTCAATCGAATTGAGTCCGACCATACTGAAAAGACTCGGGGCAGAAAAGATATCTCACATACTTCACAAAATAGCATTCGGCGTGGTAATACTGGGTATCACATTATCCAGCCTGCACCATTCATCCCTGGGATCGCTGTTTCTTGTATCCCCCCTGCGTCTGCATGCGCTCTGGTATTCAGCCTGGCTACCCTTGTTCTTTATCATCTCAGCCATGGCCGGCGGAATGATGTTCATCATATTTGTGCGCATCATGTATGCCCGCCTGTATGATCCGGATCCGATTTACGGGCTCGGAATGAATTCGGGGATCAAGCCCAATGGCTCCGAGGTTTTTGCCGGACCCCAGATGAAGCCGCTATCGAACCTGGCGATTATTGCATCCTCGATACTGAGCATATATCTTATTCTGAAGCTAATAGATCTGGGAAGAGCCGGGGAATTTGTACTGCTTTACAATGGATCATGGGAGAGCCTGCTTTTTATTTTTGAAATGCTAATCGCCGTAATCGTACCGATAGCCTTAATAGCTGTCCCCGGAATTCGCAGGTCGCCATCCGGATTGAGCACGGCCGCTTTCATGGCATCATTCGGACTTGTACTGAACCGTCTGGATGTAGGTATATTCGCCTATTTTCACGATGCCCAGGTGCCCTACTTTCCGTCACTTGCGGAATGGGGATTGAGCCTTGGAATAGTAGCTGCGGCGGCATTGGCGTTTCTGTTCATTTCCGAAAAATTCCCGATTTTCGATGAAAGCTGGAAAAGGCGTATGGAGAAATCCGATGTTTTCACTTATGCCTTCGACCGCTTTTCACATGTCTGGAACAATGTCCTGATGAGCGGGCTTCAGCGGGTGTCATTAATAATCATGATAACTATCCCGCTGACATGGGTTGTATTTTATCCGCCATACTCAAATGCCAGCAGCCCCAACCCGAACATAAAGCCGGCGATTGGAGTTGACCAGCTAAGGGAGACCCTGCTGATTGACGGTAACCGGGACGATGTCAAAACAGAATTCCCTCATAAGGATCATCAGGATCGTCTCGGCAAGGAGCAGTCCTGTCAGAAATGCCATCATATTGCCATGCCTCATGACAATGCCACGCCCTGTTATCGCTGTCATTCCAATATGCTGGACGAAACATATATTTTTGACCACTACAGTCATATGAATTTTGTTGCTGAAAAGGAAGAAATTAATGCCATGCAGCCGGCCAATCATTCCTGCCGGTTCTGTCATGATGCCTCACGGCCGAATACGGCGGATAACGCCAAAGCCTGCGTTGAATGCCATCAGCAGGATATGAAGATCAAAGAGCAGGATCTGGGAGGCTTAAAACTGGCGCATGCCGACTCATACAGGAACGCAATGCACAAGAATTGTATTGAGTGTCACGAGCAAGAGGAGCATCGAGCGGCAAAGAAAAACCTCAGCCATTGTTCCAGCTGCCATAGCTCTTTACAACCGGCACTCATAGAATTCATGGATTTTGCAGCAAAACATGATGTTAAAATGGGGGATTGAAGCCCAGGCCGGGTTGGCCGGTTGGATAAAGGACACCGTTTTTTAGAATAACCGCTTCTGCCGTGGGATCATCGATCAGATCGAAATGGCCATCCAGATCGGCATAGAGCACATTGGGACGGGCCAGCGCGAAATGAAGCCCGGCTGATATCGCCAGTCCGGCCTCATCCATACATCCGACCATGCTTTCAAGACGAGCCGCACGGGCAACGGAATTAATCTGTATGGCATTAAATATCCCCCCGACTTTCATCAATTTGATATTGATCATATCCGCCAGATCACGTCGTGCCAGACGGAATGCATCACGTAATGTCATCAGGCCTTCATCGGCCATAACAGGAATCGCAACTTCGCTGGCAACCCGTCCCAGAAGATCGGGTTCGCCTTTTGGAGTCGGCTGCTCCAGGAGCTCGACCTTGGCGCGGCGGGTTTCCTTTACGAATTTCATGGCCTGTTCCAGATTATAGCCCTGGTTGGCATCAAAGCGCAATTCAATCGATTTGCCGACATTTTCACGCACCCTCATGATGCGCTCGATATCATCATCGACATTTTTTCCGCCCTTTATTTTCAGCACCTTAAAACCGCGTGAAACCAGATCCTCTGCTCGTCGCACAGTTTCGTCAACATTCAAAATTCCTATTGTAATGCTGGTCTTGATACGCTCGCGGTAACCACCCAGAAAAATATAAAGAGGCATGCCGGCGGACTTTCCGATAATATCGTAAAGCGCCATATCCAGCATAGCCAGGGCCGAGGGATGGCTTTTCATCGGTTCTCTTATGGATTCGATTATTGCGGCAATTCGCAATGGATTTTTACCGATTACAGCAGGTTCTATAATGCCGGCTATGGCCCCGGTCACACTCTCGGCAGTTTCGCCTGTGACCTCAAAATCCGGCGCGGCACATCCATAGCCAATCAGTCCGCCGGTCGTTTCAATACGCAGGAATACGTTGGGCGCGGTATCGATAGTCTCATATGCGATCGTGTAGGGTTCGCTGAGTTTGAATTCGTGGATCCGAAAATCCAGTGAGCGTATTTTCATATAAGTCTAATATCTTTTCTGATAAATCTCTTCCAGTGTCATGCTTTTCAGATCCTCCACGAATGCCACCAGGTGAGCGATCATAATCTCCCACATCTTCTTGCCTTTCTCGGCGCTGGCAAGAGTGGGATCACCCATTACACCGCTTTCGGAAATCTTGTCGGTGTAGGCATACCATAGGACGCCTCTTTTTGATGTAAAATCGAGATAGCGGCTGGAAAACCTGGGCACACTTCGATGAGCTTCATTCATTTTTACCAGATGAGGTCTTGTTGCCAGGCTGGTGCTGGTCTCAAATTCGCCGGCATGAACATCATTGTGGGTTTCTACGATTTCATATATATCCACATCGCTTGTTTCACCCGTATCGACACAGGCAAAAATGCGCGCATCACGGTTGATCATCTGGGCGGCGTAGTTTAATGACGGGCTGTTGCCTCCGTGACCATTTAATATGACCAGCTTTTTGATACCGTTTTTGGCCACACAGATACCAATCTCATAGATCAGCCTGGAAAGCGTGTCATTGTTGATGCTGAGTGTGCCGGGGAAATCATCATGATGATATGACACGCCATAGGCTATCAATGGCAGTATTAGTGGTTTCGGATCACTGCACGCTTCGGCAATGCGACGCGCCAGGTAATCGGCATCAAATGCATCGACATCCAGTGGCAGATGCGGCCCATGCTGTTCGATCGCGCCTACAGGCAGAATGGCTACATCAACCTCTTTCAGGCGCTGTTCCGCCTCGGGCCAGGTCAATTCGGACCATAGATATTTATTACGGTTAGTTCGTTTTGAGTCGGTCCCGGATTTGCCCTTTTTATTGGAAAGGATTTCAAAGGCGTAGGGCTGCTCTATGGATGAATCGGCCAGTGGATCGAAATCCTCCCATTTTTTGCCTGCCCGACGCACCGCGCCATCCGCATATTGCATGACGATCTCATAAACCGGCCGTCTCAGGTCTACCGGCATTCCTGTCATAGGTGATCTCTCCGGCGCAAATCGCAGCATCATGATAACCGGATGTTCGCGAACCGCTTTCTGCATCTCACCTGCAAACTGAACAATACCTCTTTGCTGGAGCATGAAATTCATATGCTCCCTGCCGGGCGCTTCCTGATGAACCGGTTTTTGTGCCAGGTCCTGCAGGCATTTTTTTATCTGATCGGCAGAATAGCCGCAGGCTGATGGATCGGCATCAATGGCCGTCAGCATACCCACAATTCGCCGGCATTTTTCACACTTGCCGCAGGGATATACGCGTTCCCCCTCTTTATGCGCGGCATGGCAGGACACCTGATGTTTCTGCAGATCGGGATATTGTTTTACAAGCACGGTTTCGATCAGCATCTCAGACATCTGGCGCAGTAGTGAGAACTGGCTTATCGACCAGCCCTTCTGCATATAATAGCGCGAGAGGGCATCATCGAAATAACGGCTCTGATCATAGAGCCCGTCATAATGTGTTATGCCCCTATGGCTTGTCTTATTGGTGGTATCATATTCATCGCCGATTATCAAACGGCCCACTCCGCGTTTACGCATAAGCGGCAATGCCCCGAATAAAAATACCGCCACAGTCCACAGCCGTATCGGATATTCATCAGAACGAACTTTGCCGAAATCCTCGCGAATAAATGGCATATGACGAATCATCCAGGCGAAGACACGGTCAGAATTTACCCATACACGGCCCGTATTGGGAATATTATCTTTGAAATATCGATAGGCATTCAGGGCGGTGAACCAGTGACGGCCGGATTCATTGACGAAAATCGGATGAGTCTCCTTGCCGGCTTCATTTAGCAGACCATAGCTCAGCAGGCTGTCCTTGCCGCCGCTCGAGAGAATGCAATGTTTATCTTTATCAGAGGTCCACATTTTCCATTTCGGTTTGCCGGCTTTGCCGGCTGATGGAAATTCAAGCGTTGATCGTAAATATGATTTTTGCTTGACTATGGGCATCTCGGAAGCCGGGCCGATTAGAAATGGATTTTCCTCAAGAAACTTTTTAACATAAATTTCCCGCGCGGTATTGTCGGCTATATCGCGTAAAAAGCGCTGATCGACACTGTCGAAATTGCCATTAAATATCAGCTTTTTGCAAAACAGCCCATAGTTCAACGCCACCTGTGCGGCAATCATGTTGGCCAGATTTTGATGAGAGGGATCATCGGGATCGAAGACATCCTCTTCATAACTATAGACCAGGTCGATTATATCGCTTCCGCCCGGCCATTTCAGTCGATACGGCGCGCTCAGCTTTCTCTTCTCGAGCCTGAGCAGGCCGACTTCCAGGGTGTCGAAAACCTCCAGCATCGCCAGGGGATCATCCGGGTTTATTTTTTTCTGCTTTGCAGCCTGTTTTTTACCTGTTTTCATATTCGTATTACCGTTTACTTATCTTTTTATATGTTTAGCCACAAGATTGGCCAGCTCCCCGGCGCCATCGACTAAAACATCAAAGGCCGGTTTATCGTGTTTTTGCCTGATTTCTTCGCAGGCAGTTTTTATCTGGTCAGCTTTTAGGTCTTCATGATTTATGGCGATTGCCACAACCGGCTTGTCGCTTATATATTCAATTGCGCCGATCTGCTTTTCGAGCGGCTGAATAGGATACCCGGGGAAACCATCATACTCTTTCCGCGCAGGAGCGTGCTGCAAAATCACAATATCCGGTCGGCCGGCGGCCAGTATCTCATAGCCACCCGGATAAGCCGGGTTCATCAGGCTGCCCTGCCCCTCGATCACGATCACATCCGGGTCTTCCTCTTTCCAGGCCGACCAGACAGCATGTTCGATTTCGCCGGAAACGAAGTCATTCACCAGCGTATCGAAAACCGTGCCGTATTTGGCTCCCTGCATCCAGGCAGTTTGCCCGGTGCCGACCATCTCAGCCTTATACCCGGCTTCCTGAAGAGCCTGCACAAGGATCCATGCCGTTGTTCTTTTGCCGATAGCCGAATCGGTACCAAGTATGGCCACTTTCAGGCAGTCGACCTCCTCGATTTTGCCGCTGAAAAAATGCAGTTGATTTCTGGGAGGAGGCTTGCGCAGGTCACGAATTGTCACTCCCCGGTCAAGCGCAAGCTGAGAGATATCCGGATCATCGGAGAGGAAATCATGCAAACCGCAATCGACATTGAGCCCGAATTCAATCGCGCGCCTGACATCATCGCGGGCAATCGAATTGAGCCTGCCGCCATCGGGCGCAAGACCCATTACAAAGTATGACAGTTGGGCGGCATTATTACGGGCATGATTGATTCCATCCTGCAGAGTTCCGAAAACGGGTATGCCGTTGACCTTGCCATCCAGCACCTCGCCGGCGTCCCTGCCCGCATAGCGGGAGTCGATTACACCGAGAACTTTATAGCGTTTGGTGAAGCGCACCAAACCATGGGCGGTTTTGCCGTTGGTGGTATTATAGGCCCCTTCACAATATACCAAAGCATTTCCATCTAATGGACTGCTCATGATTTCTTTCCTGTTAAAACGATTACATAACGATCACTGGACAATGCTTCTTTGCGGTGCTGATCAATCATAGCTATCAGGCCCGCGGTTGAAGCAGGCAATGTATTGATTCCCTCTTTTTCGCGAATCAACCTGGAATATGTGAGCATGTTTTTATCCGAGGCATTCGAGGCCCAGCCCCGGCTTGCCCGCACTGCATCGAGCGCCAGATCACCATCGATTGAATGCCAGTTGATCAGCGGTTCATTGACCGGTGTTTCCTTGATTGATTCGGGCTGTAAATCAGTGCAAGATTCGGAATTGCTGAGATAAGCCATTACTATCGGATTTTTTCTGAACGATGACCCGGCCACCATTTTGGGTATCCTTGAGATTTTGCCGCGCCTGTAAAGGCGGATGAAGCCCTTATATATCCCTGCCAGGGTAGTGCCATTGGAAACCGGCGCGGCCACAATCGCGGGAGCATCGCGCAACTCATCGTAAATTTCATTGGCGATACGGCCGTAATGATTCAGTTGCAGGACCAGGTTATCGCCACCGGGATTGGCATCATAATATTCATGTTTACGGGCATATTCCCTGGAAACCTGAACCGCTGCCTCATAGTCTCCTCCGATTCGCAATATCTCAGCGCCCAGATCAGTCATCTCCTTGACCCGTTTGCTGTGATAGGTTTCGGGCAGAAATATCTGGCAACGCAACCCGGCCAGATTCGCGGCCACAGCCATAGCTACGCCGTAATTGCCGCAGGTAGCGATTGTGATGGTATCAAAACCACGCCGCAACGCATCCATAGCCTGGGCGAAAGCGATGCGATCCTTTTGCGTGCCGGTCGGATTGGAGCCCTCGAATTTGAGATAAATCTGGCGCAGTCCGATTTCGCGCTCGATATTGCGCGCGCGCCATAGATTGGTGTCGCCCACCTCGGAGTCGATAATGTCCTCATATGCCTCCAGGCGCTCGTCGAGCGGATATGAGGGATCCATGGCGATTTTGCGCTGCTCCTCGTAGCTTTTGGTAAATTCAAATACCTGGGCGCTGGCGCCGTCGATCAATTCAAACGGTTTCTCCCTTTCGGCTACCGCGACATTTTCGTTTTTTTCATCCTTGTTCATACTACCCCTGTGTTTTGCCAACATGCACTTGTTTTACCCTGTGTGGGAAGAGCTGTCTTCCTACAGAGATTTGCTTCAATGCTGCATATCCGATGAACTGGAACATAACCGGGAAGCTCTTCTCGCCCGGTTCATGGAATGATATGAAATTTATAGATGCCATGATTCTAAGCAAGCTTGAAATCGCAAATAATATATGATAATTTATTATTGTTAACGGTCCTATCTGCAGATTGATCCCCGAAATCAGGTCGGCAATGATACCTCCGATAAGCGAGGCAACGAAAAAGCCAATTCCGGTCACGACCGAAAACATGGCCAGGTAGGATGTCCTCTTCTCTTTGGGGCTTATAGAGATCGGCAGATTGAATGCTGCCAGGTTGAAGCCGGCCCATAATGCTCCGGTGTAGATTGATTCCAGCCCGAGCACCCACAGAAAATCGGCCCTGGGGAAAAACCAGATCAGAGGTATGCCAGAAATCCCGAAGGCGCATACTATTAAAACATTGCGCGATCCGAAACGGTCGATAATCATGCCCCAGAAACGATTCATGAAAATACCGCTCAGGGCCACGGCACCGCTGTAAATCGCAATCATCAGAAAGCTCATTTTCAGGTATGTAAGCATGTGAGCCGCAAAGAAAATGGCGGAAATGCCGATTGCCATGTTCCAGAAAAAGAAAATCCTGAGCAGGTACCTGAATTGTTTGTCCCGCAATGGTTCCAGGATATCCATGGAAACTTCGTGGCTGCTCCTGACGTTATCCGGCAAACGCTTTAAAAGCAGTGATGATATCAGCGCAAAAATACATCCCAGGCCTATTATGAGCGCAAAACCACGAGAGTCTTGCCCTATTAGCCTGAAATGATCCAGGATCAATCCCCCGGCAATTGAGGCCAGCACAGTCGTAATCGCAATTGCACTGTTGCGTCTGGCAAAGTAGCGTCCGCGGATTCGTTCCGGGACAATATCGGCGATCCATGACAACCATCCCGGAGTGGAAAGCATTGCCACGGCAGTCGAAATCGTGATGACGACAAGGAATGCCGCCAGGCTCCAGCTGACGCTTAAAAATAGAAGCGGCAATAAAAGCCACCAGATCTGACGGGCGAATATGAAACCGAAAACTGTCAGCCCCTTACGTGAGCCGGTCAGGCGGATCATGAGCGGTGAAAAAAGCTGAGCCGCCTGGGATAAAAACGGCAATGCGCCCAGCAGGCCGATTTCGACATCTCCGGCTCCGAAATAAATACCCAGGCTGGTCAAAAATGCGCCACCGGTTAATATCATGAAGATATTGGCAAATGCCCCCTCCCATGAGAATGTTGTCAGGCAGGTCTTGATTCTCCGGGCGGGCTTACAGGGTGCGCCGACACCCTCAGGCAGCTTGATTCTAACTGTATGACTCATCAGGTATGGATTCCCTAATAAAATGTGTCAAGCTTTTGACCAGGACCTCGCGCAAAGGATGAAATGCCCTTTCAAGCTCATCCCGGCCATGTACAATGGAGGAGAATGAATAGTAACCGGAAACAAAGCCGGCCACCGCACAGGTTAAACGACGCAGGACCTTTCTGGACAGATGATGCCTGATAACGGCATCAAGCAATGTCTCGATGGTATTGAGATAGGTAAGAAACGGCTCCTCGATACCTTCATAACCCTTCTCCAGTGTCAAATCAACACGCCCCTGGAAAAACAGCACAAAATCCTCCCAGCGATTATTGAAAAAGTCCAGATGGCACTGTATAATCGAATCGAGCAGATCCTCCAGATTATCAATTTCCCGGCAACCGTCCTCGATCCTGGCCTGCAGTTCCCCGAGCACACTTCGCATCAACTCCTGAACCAGTTTCTCCTTGGTATTGAAATGATAATAGAATGTGCCCTTGCCCACATCGGCCCTGTCCGTGATCTCATCGATACGGGTCGAATCAAGCCCTTTTTCGGCAAAAAGCTCGCGAGCGGCATGGAGAAGCTTCTGCCGTGTTTTACCGGTGCGTCGGCTTTGCCTCGATTCGTTATTTACCAATTCCTGCATATCCTGTCCATTTTTCGACCAATTAGTCATTTTTGACTATATCGTCAGTTGTGACCAAAATGTCAAGTATTTTTAATGGGCACAATTTGTTTTTTTGAGGATATTTCAGCATTTGGATATCAGAGTCGCATTTGTGTATTTTTTATACGCATTTTGTATATAATAAACCCCTATTGCTTATTATACTCAATTTCATGATATTAAATGCAAAAAGGAAGCCGTTGTAAACACCACATTGGCTCATCCGGGCCAAAATTAGGGCGGTTTCATGATTAAGGGCATTTTTAAATACAGGGAGTATAGGGTATGGAGATGAACAGTTTGAGAATAGAAGAGCTCAACAGCCTTCTGAATAAGCGCCGCAACGAGATAGTGAATCTTAAGGAAAGAACCAAATCACTTATCGGCCCGGAATTGAAGGAAATCTGCCTGCGTATCGCCACAATCCAGGGTGATATTGATAAAATTAAAAGGCAGGCGGGAATGTTAAGAACCTCTCAGGAAAAGGAGTTTAATGATTTCAGGGAAGATATAAGTCATACCATGTATGACCTGAACCAGCTGCTGCTCTTGACTGTCTCGAAAATCGACAACAGCTATCAGATTTAGGCCACATATCATTGCTGCATGCTATCTCCCGCAACCCCAGGAGTGCAGAACTCCATTTTTCACCAGATGCAGCAAATTGATTCTGTCGCTTCTGATAAGTTGTTGTCCCCCTCTGGCAAAAGCCCGAGATTCATGCTAAATGGCAGGCATCTGTCCTCCACTATCGCTTTTACATGAATTAGTTGCCAGGGGGCTTGTTTTATCCCCAAAGCCGTATTAAATTTGATAAAAAAAAGCCCGGCCTTTGCCGGGCTCAAGATGGAAGGGCTATATGCCCTGTAGAAATGAGATAAGATTCTGGTTACTGCCGATCAGGTTCAGCTTTTTGCGGATTATCTCGCGATGTTTATTGACAGTCAGCGGCGAGATATTAAGAAACTGAGCGATTTCCTTCGAACTGAGTTGATTCTTGATCAGCTGGCAGATTTCCAGTTCTCGCGGGGTTAATTTTGCATACTGAGATTTGACCTTTTCCAGGAACGGCGATACAATCTCATCCAGATCCTTTTCCAGCAGATCTATATGTTGCTGAAGGTCGGCCGGCGCCAGGTTCCTGAGATGATACAGCGTATTTTTCACCCGATGCTCTATGTTTGTGGAAATACGTTGCTTGATGCTGTCCTTTTCCCTCTGGATCTGGTCCAGTATTTCCTTTAATGCGATATTCTTTTTGCGCAGTTCTTCGCGCTCTTCCTGAAGGGTCCGGGTTGTCTTTTTAAGGCTCTCCTCGGCTTCCTTGCGGGGAGTTATATCGGCCATGAAATTCAATGTGGCCGGACGGCCCTCCCAGTCAATTATAACTACCCGATTTTCGATCCAGCGTAATTGCCCCTCGTAATCGCGTATCCTGAAGCTGTACACGTCCGGTGTCGAATCATCACCCTCCATGCGCAGGTTATGATATTTGACGACTATATTGCGATCGCTTTCATGAATATAATCCCGGAAGCTTTTGCCGATCAGGTCCTCCGCATCGATACCGAGTATGCTGGAGATCTTGGGATTGACAAGCTGAAAACAGCCATCCTGGATAATGCCGATGCCTTCATTGGCATTTTCAACCACCATTTTGTAGCGATCCTGGATCTTTTTATGCTCCCTTTCGGCAATTTCAAACTCGCGCCGCCGTTCGGCTTCATTTAGCTCACGTTCGATTGTAGGCGCCAGGCGGGTTATATTCTCTTTCATGATGAAATCATCAACGCCCGCCTTCATGGCTTTCACGGCCGACTCCTCGCCCACTTTGCCGGAAATGAAAATGAAAGGTACATCCAGATTAAACTGGCGGAACATCTGCCAGGCTTCCATTCCGCCAAAACCGGGCATGACATAATCCGACAGCACAACATCCCAGTGGTTGGAACGCAGTGCGGTACGAAAATCATCGGGATTGCTGACCAGCTTATGATTGATTTCGAAACCGTTTTTATTCAGATTTTTCAGCAGAAGTTCGGCATCATCGCTGGAATCCTCGACCAAAAGGAGATTGATTTTTTTTTCCATAAAAAATCCTTTTTAAATATTGTTCAGGACCAGCCAGTACATGCCCAGTTGTTCGATCGCCTCACGGAATTTGCCGAAATTCATCGGCTTGCTTATAAAGCTGTTGGCCCCCAGATTATATCCGCGGAAAACATTAACTTCATCATCTGAAGATGTAAGTATCACTACCGGCAGAAATTTTGTTTTATCGTTTTCACGTATTTTCTTGAGAACATCGAAGCCGCTGACTTTGGGCAGATTCAGGTCCAATAGAATAAGTCCCGGTAAATCTCCCAGCGGACGACCGTTGTAGGTTCCTTTATTCAAAAGATAATCTATTGCATCCTGTCCATTATCGACATGAATAATCTTATTGGCAATACGCATATCCTCGAGGGCACGGATGATAAGTTCACTGTCATCCGGATCATCCTCGACCAGCATTATGTTGCGTTGTTCAGTTCTCATAGCAGGTTCCTCAAAACTATTGTTGTGTTATTGTAAATTTTTATAATGCAAATTTCCGAGCGGGATAAGAGAACTGCCTGATGTGAAATCTTGAGCTGTGAAGTGGTCAATTCCTGTCCCGGCTCCATATTATTATAATTGATGATACACAAATCAGCAACCCTGGATTCAGATGCTAATATTATTTTATGCAATACTAATAATACTATATGTATTCAGTTAAATCATAAGCACTTGCGGGACATGAAATAGTAATATACATTCAATATTATTTCGTATAACACATACGCATTTTATATGCTTTAAATACGCATTCCATCTTGCGAAATTGAGTTACTTCTTTAGCATCCGGTCAATAAGTGAGACATAAGTTACCGATTTCTCGGTCTTCCAGGTGATTTTATTCTCACGAGCCAGCCATCCCAGTCCCTGGAAAACAAGCGGCTTTTTTACCTTCAATGCACGCGGCAATTGTGATACCCGGTATTTTTCCTTTTCATTAAGGTAGTGCCAGATTTTGCCGGCTACATCGCCAATTTCCTCATACATTTTGCATTCTCCCCTCTATGGTTTGGTTAGCTTAATGCTCCTGGTTCCTGATTCAGGACATGTACCTTTTTTCTCTTGCGCATAATTTTTAAGATCGATTCACGCAGTTCTTTCAGTTCCGGAGTTATCACCCGGCAATCATCGGCCAGCCAGCATTTGAAATCATTCCAGAAATCGAAGCAGTCCGAGGCCACTATTGTATTGATATTCGGAAACTTGAACCTGAGACGTTTCAGAATCGAACTGTAGGCATCGCCGAGCGTGGCCGCATGTATTACTACAACGCTGGTTGAGCGATTGGAAGAAAGGTAGCTGATCAAATCTCTATTGCTGGCAAACAGCTGTATTTCCCGGCCGGAACCATTCAATTTTGACATGCACAGTTCCTTGAACTGACTATCGCGTGATATTATGCAGATTTTATCCACTTCATACACTCCTCTTCACACGGCCCTAACCGGCCCGGTTTTCAGGTGTGGCAACACCGAAAGGAGTGTATTTGCCGATACTGCCCCGAACCCATTTTCGAAGTATCTGCTCACGAGAATATGGCAAATTCAGTATATTGCCGTTTTTGGTCGAGTGTGAAATGATTTCATAGGGAATTGCCAGGCTTCGGTCGGGCAGCCAGTCGGATGTATATATAATTAAATAGAGAAGCATCTTGCGGCGGGCATCAAAGAAAACATCTGTGATTTTACCAAATTCTCCATCCTTGGCCATTAATCTGAAGTCCATCAAATTTCGAATACTATCCAGCATTTTTTTATTACCTCATTCTAAATATTGATATATATCCATAATATTAATTTCATTTTCGTTTTTGTGATTTGCCGCCCACTTACTTATTACCCCATAAAATCGGCGTATTAATGTATAAACCGGTAACCACAAATAAAATTGCACAAAAACCGCAAACTGTCAATCAGCAAAGAATACTGATAGAATGCGTATGGCTTCTACCTATTCTCAAAAAGATGAGATTTATGAAGATTGAATTTTACAGCCACTGTGGAATCCTCAAAATCTCTTTTCATGGTAACGGCCGTGATTTCGGTCTGCCTATACTCCAGGTGAAGAAGTGTTTCCCTTCCCATTGGTTCTATATTTCTGATTTCAGCCACAAGGTCGGATTCAGCGTTCGATTCTGAAACTTCAATATCCTCGGGCCTTATGCCCAGGATTAAATCATCCGATTCAATTCGTTTTAATTCATCGATTTTCTCCCGCGGAAATTTCAATCTGACATCTTCGAATTGAAGCGATTGGGTATCATCTTCAGAGATCCGCTTGACCGTGAACAGATTGATCGGATTGGAGCCGAGAAATTGCGCCACAAATATATTGGCGGGATGGTCATAGAGTTCCAGTGGTGTACCGACCTGTTCGACCCTGCCCTTTTTAAGGATAGCAATGCGGTCACCCAGGGTCATTGCCTCGGTTTGATCGTGGGTGACATATATTGTGGTAATTTTGAGACTGCGCTGAAGTTCCTTGAGTTCATTGCGCATCGATGTTCGCAGTTGAGCATCCAGATTAGAAAGCGGTTCATCGAGAAGAAACAGATTGGGCTCGCGCACGATCGCCCGCGCTATGGCAACTCTCTGCCTCTGGCCGCCGCTCAATTCGCGCGGATGATCATCGAGCAGATCGGTAATATCCAGGATTTTGGCCGCTTTTCGCACACTTTCATCGATGCTCCGTTTTTTATCGCCGGCAATTTTGAGAGGAAAGGCGATATTATCATACACTTTCATATGGGGATAAAGGGCATAATCCTGAAAAACCATGGCCACATTGCGCTCGCGCGGGGAGAGCATGACATTTTTAGCTGTCGATGCGACGGGATTGCTGTTGAACAGGATCTCACCGCCAGTCGGTTCTTCGAGTCCGGCCACGAGGTTGAGCATGGTCGATTTGCCGCATCCACTTGGCCCCAGAAGGACAAACATCTCCCTGTCCTCGATTTTCAGGTCGATACCATCCACCGCTTTAATCTCGCCGCGCATCGACTTGAAGGTCTTGTACAGTTTTTTCAGCTCGACAATCATCCCTTGACCGCTCCTCTGGTTAGTCCGGCAGTGATACGTTTCTGGAACAGGATTGTCAAAATGATTACAGGTATAATGGTAACCACCGCGGCGGCCATAATATTGCCCCAGGGGATTTCACCGTGCAGGCCCTGGAACAGCGCTATACCCACGGGCACTGTGCGGGCATGGTAGTCGGTGGTCAATAACAAAGCATACAGGAATTCATTGAATGCCAGGATAAATGCCAGGAGCATGGTCGACAAGAGGGCCGGCATTGCCAGGGGCAGGATAATCCGGCGGTAGATGTTCCAGTTGGAGCAGCCATCGATGATTGCGGCTTTGTCCAGTGCCCTCGGAAGCTGACCGAAATAGCTGACCAGGATCCAGAGGCAAACAGGCAGCACAAATGCTATATATGGCAGCACAAGCCCCTGATAGGTGTTGATCCAGCCGAGTTCGCTGATCATCTTGAACAGGAATCCGCTGACACTGATCTGCGGAAACATGGAAACCAGAAGGGCCACTCCCAAAATAGTATTCCTGCCGGAGATTTTCAGCCTGGAAATGGCAAAGGCCGCCAGGGACGCTGCGAATACTGCTATCAATGCGCTCAGGCCGGATATGATTAAGCTGTTTTTCAGATAATCCAGGAAATGCAATGATCCGGTTGCAATCACTTTCCGGTAATTTTCCAGGCTGAAGTTAAATGATGTCCCGCTCGCAAGGTAATCCGGGCTCTGGGCAAAGCTGGTTATAATCATAAATGCAAACGGCAGCAGGCAGAAGACCAGCATTATTGTGATGCTTGTGATCCTGAGTATTTTCTTGAGGCTATTCTCATTCATGATCAGATACCTTCCTGAAATCGGGCCGATTTGATGTAGACTATTGCCAGTATTAGTGCTATCAGGAATAACACGACAGAAACCGCCGAGCCATAGCCAAAATCGCCGATCAGGTATTGATTGTAGCCATAGAGTGACAGTGATGTTGTTGCTCCTCCCGGGCCGCCGCCTGTAAGCACATAAATCATGTCAAAAATACGAAGGGCATCGATTGTTCGAAACAGCAATGCGACAGTCATGACCGGCTTTAAAATAGGCAATGTAATCCTTAAAAACCTCTGGACAAAATTGGCACCGTCAATATTGGCCTGGCGATGGAGATTATCCGGTACCGCCTGCAATCCGGCCACCAGGATAATGGTGACAAAGGGAGTGGTTTTCCATGCGTCGGCAATTACTATCGAGAAGAATGCGCCGAAATTGCTGCCCAGCCAGTTAATCGGTTCCGATGACAGCCCTGTTCCCCTGACGATAAAATTTGCCAGGCCATAGCTGTAGTTATAGATCAGCTCCCAGATTCTTCCGGCAACCGCCGAGGGTATTGCCCAGGGAATCAGAACCGCGGCCCATAATAATCCTCTAAACTTTAGCGGCTGGTTTAAGACCAGGGCGAAGGTCATGCCCAGGATCAATTCCAGGGGTACTGAAACTGCAATAAACAACAAGGTGAATTTCAATGATTGCAGAAAGGCGGGATCGGAGATCAGCTCTGTGTAATTACCCGCGAAAATAAAACTTGTTTCAAGAAAGGGGACATCTTTGAAGAAGCTGTTTATTATTGCGCCCAGGACAGGAATCAGGATAAAGGCCGAGATGAAAAAGGCAAACGGCAGAATAAATCCATAGGATCTGAATATGTCTTTCAGCGCGGCGCTTTTCATCCCGGCCCTGCAGGTTTACTCATAGCGATCGACTATCTGGTCTATTTCATTCTGTGCCTGCGAAAGAGCTTTCTCGGGGCTTATTGCGCCTGAGAGAGCGGAGTTGATATGTTTTTGCAAAATAGTGGATAGCTGCGAATAGTATGGCAATGTCGGACGAGCATGCAGGTTATCGAAAATCAATCTCAGCTTGGGAAAATGCGGCATATGTTCGATGATTTCCGGATCAAGGTAGAGGCCGATTCGTCCCGGATTCCATCCCAGGTTAATAACCAGGTTCTCCTGAGTTTCGGCCGAGACTACGAATTTCACGAATTCCCAGGCCGCCTCCTTATTATCCGAGAATTTGGATATTCCGATATGCCATCCGCCCAATGTCGAGATGCTTTCGCCGCCCTCGAAATGCGGAAGTGCAGATATACCGATTTTCCCTTTGACCTCGGATTCGGGTGACTGATGCAATGGCCAGGCATAGGGCCAGTTGCGTTCAAAGAGGGCATTGCCCTGCTGGAAATATATTCTTACCTCTTCCTCGGTAAATTCGGTATATGTATTCTCGGGTGAGATTTTCTCGTCGGCGATCATTGCACGCATCATATGCAGCGCCTCGATATTCGCCTCGGTATTGACTTCGATCTGTCCCTCTTGATTGACAAGGCCGCCGCCATTGGAAGCCGCGACTTCGAGGAAATTGCAGATCAGGCCCTCATATTGGGCTCCCTGCCAGACGAAGCCATGGAAATCGGGATTATCCTCTCTCATATCTTCCTGCACCCGCTTGCTGACTTCCACAAATTCCGTCCAGCGTTGCGGAGGTTCTTCGAGATCGTACTTTGCCAGAAGATCCTTACGGTAGTATAGCAGGCCGCCATCGACGTAGACCGGCAGCGCATACAGTGTATCGTTGTATATATCCGCCATCTCGACTATATTCTCGAAAAAGATGTCCGGATTGAGTGTGTCACGTTCAGAGTAGTGGTCCAGCGGTTCGAGCCATCCGGATGCGGCGATCTGTGCCAGCCAGGCAACATCCATCAGGAACACATCGGGATCGCTGCTGGATGCATTTAATGCTGTTACCAGGCCCTGCCGGCGCTGGTCGGTGTCGGTGGGCTGACGGATGATTGTCAGTTCGATGCCGGTTTCCATCTCAAATTCATCGGCCAGAGTTCGCCAGTAGTCTATTTCTGCCGGTGCCCCGCCGACGGCAAAGACCACACGGCCATCGTCCTCTCCCCCGCAACCGAGGATAAATGCGGCCGCAAGCAATATTAAAAAAATGATTGCTGCGAGCTTTAATTTGAATTTATATCTGAGATTCATACCAGACCCTCCCTGGATTTTGGTGGTATTAATCAATCTTAAGGAATTTGGCGTTTATCGCGACTATTACTGTACTCAATGACATCAGGATCGCCCCTACGGCCGGACTCAACAAGATACCTGCGCTGTATAATACACCGGCGGCCAGTGGTATTGCGACGACGTTGTAGCCGGTGGCCCAGATTAGATTCTGAATCATCTTCTTATAGGTTGCCTTTGAGTAAGCAATAAGTTTGGTTACATGCATGGGATTATTTTTTACCAGCACGATATCGGCCGATTCGATAGCCACGTCGGTGCCGGCCCCGATGGCAATGCCGACATCGGCTTGTGCCAGGGCCGGGGCATCGTTGATGCCATCGCCAACCATCGCCACAATCTTGTTTTGAGATTGTACTTCTTTGATCTTGTCGGCTTTCTTATCGGGAAGGACTTCGGCGAAATAGCTGTCCATGCCGATTTCGTCGGCCACTCTTTTGGCTACTTTTTCATTATCGCCGGTCAGCATAAATGTTTCGATGCCCATTTCTTTTAATTTGCTGACAGTTTTTTTTGATTCTTCCCGTATCGGATCCTCGAGAGCTATGCCGCCTTTCAGTTTGTCGTCGATAACCAGATAGGCTACGGTCTTTCCCTCGGAGGCGAACTTTTCAAGCCTGTCTTTGTCATACTCGATATCATTTTCATCAATATATTTTCTGCTGGCAACGACCACTTTTTTGCCTTCAACTTCAGCCTGCGCGCCTTTGCCCTTTATGGCTTCGAATGATTTGGCTTCCTTCTTGTCGTCAGATGCTGACGCTATCGCTTTTGCAATCGGATGTTCCGATCTGGCTTCGACCGAAGCGGCATACATTGTTATCGTGTCCTTATCCATATCATCTGCAAATGACTCAACATTGGAGACTTTGAATGATCCCTCGGTCAGGGTGCCTGTTTTATCGAAAACTATGGCCTGAATTTTGCGGGCCAGTTCGAACTCATTACGATTCTGCACCAGCAGGCCGTTTCTTGCTGTAAGTGAAGTTGATACTGCCACAACCAATGGAATTGCCAGTCCCAATGCATGCGGACAGGTTATGACCATAACCGTTACGGCCCGTCCCAATGCAAAAACAACCTCACGACCGAATATTACCAGCCAGGCCAGGAATGTCAGTGTTCCGGCTGTTACTGCGATATAGGTCAGCCACATGGCGGCTTTATCGGCCAGGTTCTGTGATTTGGATTTGATTTCCTGGGCACCGCGCACCATCTCCATCATCTGGTTTAGATATGAATCCTCGCCCGTTTTTTGGATGGAAACCGTGATCGAACCATCGCCGTTAACAGATCCGCCGATAACCTCATCACCCTCTTCTTTGGAGACCGGTTCCGATTCGCCGGTAACCATCGATTCATCTATCGAGGTCGAGCCCTCGGTGATTTTCCCGTCGGCCGGTACCTTTTCGCCCGGCTTGACCAAAATTTTATCGTCCTTCTCCAGTTCGCTGACCTTAACATCTTCTGTGGAACCGTCATCTTTCAGCCGGTGGGCTTCTGAGGGCATCAGTTTGGCCAGTTCGTCAAGAGCACGTGACGCGCCCATGACCGATTTCATTTCGATCCAGTGCCCCAGAAGCATGACCAGTATCAATGTGGCCAGCTCCCAGAAGAATGTTTTTCCGGGCAGGCCGAATACAACTGCGGAACTGTAGACAAATGCCACTATTATGGCAACACTTATCAGGGTCATCATGCCCGGCCGGCCCTGGCCAAGCTCACGAACGAGCCCTTTAAGGAATGGATAACCACCATAGACAAAAACCAGGACTGACAATGCGAATTGGACGTAACTGTCACCGGGGAAAGAGAGCGTTTCCTTTAAGCCCAGGAATCCCTGGATAATGGGAGCCATGAGCACGATTGGAATTGTCAGTATTAAAGTGATCCAGAAGCGGCGCTTGAAATCCTCAGCCATTTTCTGGTGATGGCTCTGGTGGTCGCCGTTGTGGTCATGGTGTTGCTTTTGGGTACTGCCTTTATGCTGCTTATCCTGGTTGTCTTTTTCCGGCCGATCTTTATTTTTCTCCTGATTGGGAGCTTGTTTTTCGGTCATGGTTTAATGTTCCTTAAGGTATCTAACCATGTCGATCGATTTCTCCTTAAGCTGGTTTGGAGATGGCATACGATTATTTTGCAACAGCACCTCTATGGCGGCCATATCTTTATCCAGCCCAACGCCTGCCGCGGCAATGACTTCATTATTCAAAACATAATAAAGAATGAATTTGCGGCGTTCCAGATTGCCATCGATAATGACATCATCCCATTTATGGGCATGGCCCACATAACGGAACTGCATGCCGACCTGTGATGTCCAGAAAAACGGCACGCTCCTGAAGGGATCATTTTTGCCGAGCATATTCAGGGCGGCGTAGCGGCCCTGCTGTTCGGCCGTGCGCCAGTGTTCGATGCGGATATGAGTATCGGTCAGCCAGTATGGAAACCGGGCAATATCACCCACGGCGAAGATATCCTCTTTAAATTTAAAATATTCATCGACTTTGAGGCTGCCATCGGATTCCAGTCCGAGATCCTTCAGAAAATCGGTATTGGGCCTGACACCTATTCCCTGAATCACAAGATCTGCGTCAAGACGTTCATTGTTATCAAGGACAACCGTATTTACTTTGGAGTCACCCTCAAATCCTGCTACAGTCCGGCCGAGGATAAATTTGGTGCCGGCGGATTCATGCTGCTTGCGGAACAATTCGCCCAGTTCTTTTCCGAGCTTGGATTCAAAGGGAACCTCCTCGGGGGCCACAATCGTAACCGGCACCTTGCGAACAGCCATGCTGTAGGCGGTTTCCATGCCGATAAAACTGGCGCCGATGATGACGACATTGGAGGCGTTTTCCGAGGACTTGATAATCTCGTCACTGTCATCGTAGCTGCGCAATGTGAAGATATTCTCGAGATCAGAGCCAGGTACATCAAGGCTGAGGGCCTTACCCCCTGTCGCCAGCAATAACCTGTCATAGGTGACATGTTCATCCAGATCAGCCAGAAGCTCCTTCTTATCGGGATCAATACCGGTTACTTTGGTTTTAAGCTTGAGCTCAATTCCGTGCTTTTCATAGAAATCTTTCGAGCGTAGCGGCATCCATTCTTCTTCCGCGGAGCCCTGCATGTAGTCCTTGCTGAGGTTGGGACGATCATAGGGTATTCGATCTTCCTGGGAGATCATTATAATCCTTCCCTTAAATCCGGCGGTACGCAATGTCTCCGCGGCCATATTACCGGCGGCCCCGCATCCCAGGATTACGAATGTCCTGCTGTCTTCATCCGGATCAGGCTCGACCATTTCGGGGGTACGCATACCCTCAACATCTTCAGGAATCAGCACATAGATATCATCGCCCTCGAATTCGAGCTGAAATGTCTGCAGGCAGTCACGTGCCGGAGGTTCGGTCATATCCCCGGTCCTGGCATTGAAATTGGCGTGATGCCAGGGGCAGACAATGCGATCGTTATAAAGCACGCCCCGGTCCAAAGGTGCGCCATAATGTGTGCAGGTTGCTCCGGTGGCATAAAAGCCACCGTTGACCCGGGAAATCAGTATCTTTTTATCGCCGACCTCAAAAGCCTTCATCTGCCCTGTTTCGAAATCTTTTTTGTTGGCTATTTTTACTCTTTCATCAGCCATTTCATGCTCTCCGTTTTACTTATTTTCCGGCGGGGCCATAAATGACGGTCCAACCGGGTCCTTTATGGATTCAACCACTATCCTGTCAATTTCCTTCATGGCCTGATCATCCAGCGACCATCCGAAAACATCCTGCACCCCATCGATCTGCTCAGGGTTTCGTGCGCCCCAGAGTGCAATGCTTGCGCCCTGATCCAGAATCCAGCGCACTGCCAGATGAATCACATTGTGTCCGTACTTCTCCTGCGCGAAAGCATCCAGAAGATCAACCGCCTTAAGATAATCATCGAATCGATTGCCCTGGAACTTGGGATCGGATTTGCGCAGGTCATCGCCTTCAAATTCGCGATCTTTGCTCATCTTGCCGCTCAGAAGTCCGCGGCATAATGCGCCATAGGCCAATGTAGTGATATTATTGCTTCGGCAGTACGGCAGAAGGTCCTTGCGGAATTCATCCTCAAAAAGATTGAACGGCGGCTGCAGGACATGAAGGGGCGCAGCCTTTTTGAACTGCTCCATCTGCTCGACACTGTAATTACTGACTCCGATAGCCTTGATCTTGCCCTTTTCATGCAGGTTGAACATCGTCTCGGCCGTCTCCTCGAATGGTACGGAACTATCGGGCCAGTGTACCATGTAGATGTCGATATAATCTGTTTGCAGACGTTTCAGCGAGTCATCAATTTCTTTTTCGATTCTTTTTCGGCTGGAATTTCTGCGCACCTCTTCCTTCTCGTTCCATTCCATGCCCACTTTGGTGGCAAGGATGACATTCTGGCGAAATCCGAATTGTTTGATAGCCTTGCCAACCAGCTCTTCGGATTTGCCGAAACCATAAACAGGTGCGGTATCGATCATATTGACCCCGGTGTCGAGGGCTTTGAGGATTGTGTCGATCGATTCCTTTTCGTCGGTTCCGCCCCACATCCAGCCGCCGATTGCCCATGTACCCAGGGCCACTCGCACGGCTGATCTATTTAGACCGCTGATCTGTATCGTTTCCATTTATCCCACCTCTTTTGTAATTGCCACGGTATTTTTTTATAAGATATAAGCGACCGCGCTATTCAACAGCCGCGATGATAGCCTTGCAGAAAGCCGGGAGATCGCCGGGATTTCGCGATGTAATCAGGTTGCCATCGACAACCACTTCTGCATCTTCCCAGTTTGCGCCGGCATTTTGCAGATCATCCTTAATCGAAAAAAAGCTGGTAACCTTTTTGCCGTCGACAATTCCGGCCGAGGCCATCATCCATCCGGCATGACATATAGCCGCGATGGGCTTTTCCTTTTTATTCATGTCCTTGACGAAATCAACCATACCCGGCTTGCGCCTCATCAGGTCGGGAGAATATCCGCCCGGTATCACCAGCGCGGCATAATCATCAGCATTCGCTTCGGAGATGCCCTTGTCGGCCTTTGCCGGCAGTCCCTTCTTACCCTGATATGATTCGGCTTTGGGACCGATAACAACCACCTCGGCGCCTTCTTCCTCGAGGCGGATTTTGGGATACCAGAATTCCAGATCCTCATACATGTTATCAACAAACAGCGCTATTTTCTTTCCATTTAAACCCATAACATACCCTTTCCTTTTTGCTTTTTTTATGATGCGGATGTAAGCAGTTTGGATTCGAGCTTTATATCGACTCCGGCCAGGGCTTTGGAAACCGGGCAGTTTTGCTTGGCTTTCTCGGCCAGCTTATGAAATTCATCCGCTTCCATATTTTCGACATCACCCTGGGTCGAAAGCTGCACAGAAGTGATCCTGAAGCCATCGTCGCCCTTTTCGAGCTGGACCCTGGCATCGGTCTCGACCTTGGAGGGATTATATCCGGAATCCTGCAGGAGCTTGGTCAATGCCATTGAAAAGCAGCCTGCATGAGCCGCGCCGATCAATTCCTCCGGATTGGTGCCGATACCATCTTCGAATCTGGATTCGAAACTGTAGGAACCGATATATGCGCCGCTTCCCAGTTTCATTTTGCCTTTTCCATCCTGTAACTTGCCTTCCCAGGCAGCATTCGCTTTTCTGATTGCCATATTCATAAACTCCTATCTTGATATAAAACAATTACGATTTATGATGATTCCTTCTACTCTTTGTCTGTTTTGTTATGCCTTCTGTTTGCTCTGACTGAAGATTCCGTCACCTGGCCATTCGCTTTACTCCATAGAGCATGAAAAAGCCTATCAGCAATGTTGCCCCGCCGATTATAAAGGTCGAGGCTATCGGATCCAGGGCGGTCACAAGCAATTTATAGAAGCCCCATAATATCAGGGCGCCGCCAACCAGCAGCACAATAATCCCGGCCGCCAGAAAAACAACAAGGTAGGCTATTCCCACGATGTTTGCTCTCAGGGCCCTGGCTTCGGACTCCAGCAACTCAACGACAGAGAGTATAAATTCGGCTATAAACCGCATATATTATCTCCTGTCAAGAAGCTTTCCAAGCAGGAATCCAGCTCCGAAAATCCAGAATGCAGATGTGTAAGGGCGATTTTGAATCTGTTCACGTCCCATTCTTATATAACGTTCACCATGATCACGCACGGTATCATAGGCATCGGTAACATAATCTTCGGCTTTGTCCTCGATATCTGAGGCTGTTTGCCAGATTCTTTCCTTGGCACTCGTTCCTTTGCCGGTGGCCATCTTTTTCATGGCACCTGTAAGATCCTTTAAGTCCTTGCGTAAAGAATCCATATCCTTTTTTAGCTTATCTACTTCTTTCATAGTTACTTCTCCTTCTGCAGCCACTTCTATTTCGGCACCTTCCTGTTCAGCGGCCTCTTGTTTTGTGTTTTTTTCTTCAGCCATTTTACTCACCCTTCCTCTAATACTTAAAATTATGTTTTCATCTTCTCTATTGTTATCATTGCCGTTAAAGTGTTTTCCGACAAAATCCCGCAGATCTCCCTGCGGCCGCTTATACCTCCTTGCTTTTAGCTCGGGAAAAGCAATATCCTTAAATATCCTGACGGCTATTTTCTCTATAATTCTCATACTGTTTCAGCCTTTTTCGCCTTATTGGCTCTTTCTACGGCTCAACATGCCTGAGATAATCAGCTCCACAGCCTGGTCTTCATCCAGCCCGCGTGACATCAGGGTCTCCAGCTGCTTGTGATCGACACTGCCGATTGCGGCTTCATGGGTGATATGCGCTTTGGGATGATTGACCTCGACTATGGGTATAGCCGAAACCTCGCCATCATCGCGCACAATCTCCTTGCAGTCGACATGGCCGCGGGCATACGCCGCCGAGGCGCTGAGCTTGTTGTAGACCTCGGCTTTGGCCTTGTCGCGCACTGCAATCTTGGATGTCAGCACACCCCTGGCATACTCGCCGTTGAGATGGCCGATTTCCCTGACCTTCACCAGATCATCTTTCTGCCCGCTGATGCGAGTATCCATTTCCAGTATGGAATTAGCCTCACAAAAAGCCTCGTAGTCGATGTCGATCAGGCCCACACGGCCCTGTATCAGCTCAAATTCCGTTTTGAATATTCCGCCTTCATCGATATGGACCTCCGCCTTAGGACGGACTCTTACCCCGCCTGCAGGGCTGTGGACATGTTTTTCGTAATATGTATATTCAGCGTTTTTTCCAATATTGATCTGCGCATTCATAATATGCTCCACATCGACCGCTTTGGGAAAAACGCAATGAGCCAGAAACGAAATTTTCGAGCCTTCACCGATATTGACATCCATGACTATGCGCTGTATCCCAGTCTCCGGAAGCATACCGAAACACATATGCACCTGCTTTTTGATAATCGTTCCGGGTTCGAGATAGACACGGATATCGATGCCGTCCTCGAGTTCCCTGGTATCTATATTCAGGCCGGGAACTGAATTCATGCCCAGCACATGATTGCCGTTGATTGTCAGATGGGCGGTTTCCGGATCCTGCAGATGCGGATCACTGCGCGTGTAATCATATAAGGTCTGAATTAAACCTGTCTCCGATGTTGTCATAATTTGTCGACCTCACTTTCCGGTTTGGGAAAGTTTTTGTGATCACAGGGAATACATTTATCTTCGAAATACTTTCTGATTCGTGCCACATTGCCCTTGTCCACGATTTCACCGTTGCACATCAAAAATGCATGTTCGGCCTGATCCAGAACTGCCAGGCTGTGTGTAATCAGAAGCACGGTTGATCCTCTGTCTTTTAATACATGCACGGCGTCGAAAATGCGTTGAATCGACTCGATATCGATGCCGGAATCCGGTTCATCGAGGATGGCTACACGGGGACGCATGGCCAGTATTGATGCCAGCTCGACCTTTTTGCGTTCTCCGCCGCTGAGCGTTTTATCGACCGCCCGCAGACGATAATCATCAGGATCGAGCCCGACTTCATTCATGGCGAATTCGATTTCCTCCGCGCCCGGATTCCTGCCGGCGGCTGCTATGAACTGCTCGACTGTAATACCCTCGAAACGGGCCGGTTCCTGCCAGGCCATGGTGATACCATGCGCGGCTCGTTCGGCCACATCCTCATTTATGATGGACCTGCCATCATACAGAATATCGCCTTCGATCTCGGTATAGCCGCCCAGGCCCATGATAACAGATGCCAGGGTGGATTTCCCGGCGCCATTGGGGCCGACCACGGCATGAATATGGCCCTCCCAGAAATCGATATTAAGATTATTGAGAATGCGTTTACCATCCAGGGTTAGTCGAATATCTTTAAGCTCTAACACACCCATAAAAATCCTCTTTGCAATAATGTCTCCCGCAAGGCAGTCATTTCTGCCTCATTTGCTTTACTTATATTTAAGATGAGTTAAGCCTGCTTAATGTTCCAAAGTTAATGTATTACAGTAACATATTTATTTCATGCGTGATCTGCATTATATTCCGGCATCAGCAGTTGTTTTACCTGCCAGCCAGAGCCTAGCCCGTTCCATATCATCCGGTTCAAAAAAGTTAACTTCGGCCGACATAAAGGGATCAATCACTTTTATCAGAAGTTCCTCCCAGCGTTTCTCTCCGACCACCGCTATCCTGGAAATTTTTCTATTATATTTAATCCAGGACTTGAAATCCTCCACCGCCGCGCTGACTGTCAGGCCCTGAAAATCTTCCAGCTTCCAGAGCATATTGATTTTGCCGTGTTTCTCTATCGCTCCTTCCACAAATGGAAGAATATCACGGTAGTCTCTGGCTGTCAGTTTTTCACTGATTCTGATTGCCAGGATATCATCATCACTGTCATACATTCTCTTTATCATTTAACCTACCCCCGTTAAAAATGGTGTCTATAAACCAGTGCCGTGAATACTAAAGCAGCAAAAGCAGACATGTGAAGATTATTACCTTTTCAATTCTGATACCTAATAGATCATCTTTCGAATTATTTGAGTTTGCCATCTTATTACCTCCCTCTTGTTTCTGTATCTACCTATTGATAAAGCAATTACGAGTGAAAGTAAATACGGGGAAATTATATAGGAATTACGTAACGACTCTACGCATTAATGACTGCCTGCCATTAATGCGGGTCAGGTTTTTCTGACTATTGTGGTCGAAAAGCTGTGCTGATGCGGTTCGCCGTGAGTGTGATCTTCTTCTTTGAATTCTTTATAACTAATTATCTTGAAACGATCTTCGAGCAAGTGCGACAGTTCATCGGTTTCGAAATAATGTTTAATTGCCGACTGCAGTTCACTGGCATGCCGGTTATCGCCATGATTGCCCGGATCATCAACCATATGAACCTGTGCCACCATAATACCATCCGTTTTCATGGAAATATGAATTTCATCAACCATACGCTTCTGTTGCTCTACGGGGATATGATCAAAAAAAGTGATCGCGCTTACCAGGTTGAATTTATCCGGTGGAAAATCGGCATCCAGGGCATCGATACATTGAACGCGCAGATTCCCGCCCAGGCCGTGGCCATTGGCATACTGCATCAGCTTTTCTGTGGCCACGCAGGAGGCATCGACAGCTGTGACCCTGAAGCCCATGCCTGCCAGAAACAGGCTGTTGCGTCCATCCCCGCATCCGAGATCAAGCGCCTCACCCCCCAATTGATGCTCGAGTACGCATTGCTTCAGAGAATCGGATGGTTCTGCGCCGAAAGACATATCTTCGCCACTGTAAAATTCATCAAACATCTCTTTAGTCTTGTCATCCATTGAAGACCTCGCGGAATTGTGATTTCAGATTAGATTCTCGGATTCAATCAATAACGGTACAATGCCGCTAAGGGAGAATGCTTGTCCTTTTCATCATCATCGAGTATGAAAATTTTGCCGTTGGACAATAGAGCCTGGGCCGCGGCATAATTCAAAAGCTCCATGCCGGAATTATCTTTGCTGATTTCCACGCTGTTGCTGGTTAAATCAACATTGCCGTATACGGATTCATCCTTGTCTATGAACAAAGTATCGATACGGCCGGCAACGGCGGCCTTGATTACCTCGCGCGTGTTATCGGTGGCTTTCCCGGTGCCGAGACTTTCCTGAAATCTATCCATGCTTTCCCGGCGGGTCTTACCGATTATCGGTTCCATAACCTGCCAGGTCTTTTCGATAACCTGCTCCTTATTCAAATCATCCGGGTTATATTTTACACCCTCATCGATCAGGTTTGTGTATGAATTGGCTTCTTCATATAGTGAAAGATGATGTTCCAGGCCGATCAGAACCAATGGTAGATTACTTTCATTGAGGAATTTTTCCAGTCCTTTATCAACTGCATGAAAATAACGCAGAATCAACTGCTTTTTACCGGCATCATCAACACCTACTCCATGACCATGATACATGGCTTTGCGTTTATCACCCGCCTCACGTGAGGGCGCGGTTTCAGTATGATACTGAAGCTGCTTCTCGGGGTCCTCATACTTCATGATTTCTTCGATATTGGTGGGCACATCCGCAAGCTCGACCTGCTCGGCATCGAATCGTGAACAGCGATACAGCTTGAGGTCTTTCTGGCTTAGAAGCAATGCCAGATACTGGCCCTGCTGTTCAACCAGGGGCAGAAGCGGCTTTATGATGAACCTGTCAGTGACCGATGTCAGTTCATCCAGCCTGATCGGAAGGCGGAAATACTGAAAATCATCGGGAGTTACAAATACAGCCAGTCCATCTCCCTGGTGTTTCCAGAATTCATTGCTGTCCAAAAGTCCGCTGGCCTGCTCAAGATACTCATCGATCCGGGGCCGGCGCATGCCCTTCTCCTCCAGTGTCTTTTCCACATCACGCAGCAGATTTTTATAACGAACCGGATCCTGTCTGCTGTCAACAGTGGTTCGATGAGCCGGCATATATATTGAAGTACACCAGTCTTTTTCTATTTTGGCCAGATCTTTTAGCTGTTCAATAGTGAGCGTTTCCATAAAATCACTCCCTTAATATAAATTTTCAGACTACTACAGTCTGGTTATCATCGATCGATCTTTTAACACATAGTTTGTTTCGAAAGAGCTGAAGAGATCGATATATTGTTCAAGCAGACGAGACATCAGATATTTTTTCTCGACTGTCTTGCGGGCCTTCTTGCCCATTTCTTCCGCCAGCTTTTTATCCTTGACGAGTTTTACTATTCGTTCTGCGGCTTCCTCCACGGAAGATACCAGATATCCGTTTTCGCCGTCATCGATCTGCACTTTGATCCCGCCGACATTGCCCCCGATAACCGGCGTACCTTTCCACATGGCCTCGGCCACAGTCAATCCGAAGCCCTCTTTTTTGGATTTTTGCAACACTACCCTGGCTGTTCTTTGCAGGGCGTTCACGAGCGCGGTATCCTGTTGACTCATTATGATAATGCGATCTTCCTCCTGATCGCGCAGGGATTCATACACCTCTTCACCTTCGGGATCGTCGGTGGCGATATTTCCCAGCAGGACCAGCGTACAATCCACTTCCTTTCTGGCAATCTTATATGCCTCGATGACGCCTTCCGGATCCTTGTATTTATCGAAGCGGGAAATCTGTGTCACAATCGGCAGATCACAGGGAATATCATAATGATCCAGGCGGTCCTTGATTTCGGCCTCACTGAGTTCTTTATTGGTGATATTGAAGGGATCGATAGCCGGTTCGAAAAAGACCTGTGGAGTATTCAGTTCCTGTTTATATTCCTCGAGTGTCATTATCACCGTGTCATAAAGCTCTATAAATTTGCGCAAATAATTCCATAGTTCCTTATTGGGATCGGTAAGGTCGATATGACAGCGCCAGATCCATGGTCCGCGTTTGCGGTAATGCCTGATCATCGGCAATGGCTGCGGGTCATGAATTATGACGATCTCGTGGTCGAGATGATTGCGTACGGCATTGTCATGAATCACGCATTCGTAAACCTCTTTTTTCTGATCGGTCAGATTGATATCATCGCCCTGCAGGGCATTGTGCATCTTCTTGGTGATGCTGAAAAAGTCGGGCGAACCCTGAATCACGCGCCATCCTGTTTTGATGTCGACACTGTTCATCAGGATAGTGAGCGATGAAAGCAGCCCGGCAACACCGCCGCCGTAGTAGGTGGCATTGATGTTGGCAACATGCAGATCCTGGTGTTGCTCCGCTTTTTTCCAGATTCGATCCAGGGTTTCTGAGCCGATAAACTTTTCATAATCATCCAGATTTTGTGTTGCCGGAAGACTGAAATTTTCCTTTGATCCGTTATTGCTCATAAATAAATTTCCTTATTGTATCAATCATTCTTCCGAGATTTCCCCCAAAAGTCTTTCCGTATCATCACGGCTGCACAACTCCGTGCCCGGCGTCATTACAGCCGCGGCGCCTGCGGCAATCCCGTATTTGATTGCATAATCAAGGTCTTTGCCGCGCGAGAGGGATAGCACTATGCCGGCGGTCATACTGTCGCCTGCGCCGACCTTGCTCCGGATCGGCACAGTTGGCGAACGGTAATGCTTATGGCTGTCAGAGGTAATCAACATGGCGCCGCCCGCTCCCAATGTAATTACAACAGCACGGCAGCCGCATTGTTTTACAATATCCTGTCCGGCGGAAATAATCTGCCTGTCATCTTCCAGCTTTTGCCCGCTGACCGCCTCAAATTCACGCAGGTTGCATTTGACCATGTACAGGCCGGCCTGAACCGCTTTTTTCAAGGCCTCGCCCTTTGTGTCCAAAATCATTTTCGAATCAGTTTCGGCTGCTACCCTGGCCACTTGTGCATAAAAATCCTCGGGCACACCTTGAGGAAGACTGCCACTGGCAACTATAAATTCAATCTCCTGCTTTTTCTCAGAAAGAAATTTCAGGAACCTGTTCCATTCACTTTCGCTAAGTTCCGGGCCGGGCATGACAAAGCGATACTGAAGCTCACTTGAGCCCTCGTAGACCGTGAAATTCTCCCGGGTGATATTTTTGATTTCGATTTCCTCCGACCTGATTCCTTCTTCGTGTAACAGTTTTTTCAGCATTGAACCATTGGAACCCCCCGATGCGAACAGTGCCAGTGATTGGCCGCCCAGCTTCTTTATCGCCCGGGAGACATTCAATCCGCCTCCGCCCGGTTCATAGCTGGGTTTTTCACAGCGCAGCTTGTTTTCGGGCTGTACCTGATGAACCGAGGTATTGATATCAATTGATGGGTTAATTGTCAGGCTGACAATCTTGTGATCATCGCTCATAATCTACTGCGTCCTCTTCAGAAAATTCCCGTTCAATTTCGAGAGCTGTCTCTCTGGCATTACGTTTTATATCCTCCCATGAATCCCGGGTGGCTTCACTGATTCGTCCCAGTTCTTCTCGCAGTTCATTTTTGCTCTCCTCAAGCTTGTCTATCTGCACCTGGATATCCCGGGCCTTCTCGGCGCTGAGTGTATCAGCTCTGGCACGTAGGTCTTTCAGCCTGGAATCTGTCTTTTCCATCACGCTTTGGATTTCGCTTCTGACCATCTTTTTGTCCTGCTCAAGGTTTTCATACAGCTGTTCAGTTTTGTCCTGAGTACAGGCCGATAACGAAATCATTGCAGCCAAAAGAATACCTGTCAGCAAAAAGCGTACTTTGTTTTCTGTTAACACAATTTTCTCCCGAACGGTTTGATTTAAATTGAGTTATTTAGAACATTACTCCAAGAAACATCTTGAATTCACCGATATCGCCGATTCCGAAACGTGCCTGCAGATCGAATATGGTACCTCTGCCGATATCGAACAGAATTCCACCAATCAACGACAGGCCGGGCTCGACCACACTTTCGGCATCCTCCGGATTGAGAAAGGCCAATGTCGGCCCGCCGCCCACATAGGCGGCCAGTTTATGCTCGAAGAATATCATGAGCGGCAAACGGAAATCTCCATTCAGCGCCATCAGCATCATATCGTCGCCGTAGCCGATATCGGCTCCGGGTACGAATTTCAGAGCACCGGTCACTTTGCCGACCACAGCCTGAACACCGATAAGCACCTGGTCGGGATCTGCCGCAATGCCTGCTCGTATGCCAACTGCATTTTTGAGAACTACCTGACTGTAGTCTTCACGATCCAGATCCTGTGCGGCTAATAGCGATCCGGAAAGAAGCAGCACCAGTATTATCAAGATCGAATTCAGGCCAAAAACCAATCTCATCATCAGATCCTCTCGGCTCTAGCTAAAATGAGCAATTGTCATGCTGAAGAGAGAATTAATTTCTTTCCAGGCCTTTTCCAGTTTTTTCTTCAGATCCTGCCAGGCTTCTTCATTAGCTTTTTTGATATCATCCATCTGGCCTTCAAATTCCCGCACTTTTATCTGAAGATCATTTATTTGTTTATCAAGCTCGCGACGATCTTTCTGGCCGGCATCATAGGCTCTCGCTTCGAGCTGCGACACCTGTGTTTTCCAAACGTCAACCTGAGCCCCCAGCTTTTCCAAAAAGTCGCGTCTTTCATCATCCATAAAAGTCCTCCGAAATAATCAAGATTGCTATGCCAGGGTATTATTGCTCTTCTTTCCAGTATTTTGGCTTACCATGGTAGTCGTAAAGTACTTCCTCATATTCGCGGCTGACCGGTTTTGACGGATCGTATTCGGGACCGTTTTTGATTTCTTCACGGGTCAGGTCGACCGACAGCCTGGTTTGCGGCCAGTCGATTGTTTCGATCCATATCACCGGCACAAGCACCTTTTTGCCGGGCAGCCAGTTGCGTGTATCGACGACCATGTGCCTGATGGTCCAGACCTCATCATCGAGAATGAAATCCTCGACATGACCCATCTCACCATCATTGGCATCGATTCGATAACCCATGACCTCGTCACAGCTGCGCAGATCCATATCGCCCTCGCTCTCCTCGGGAGCGGGTGTATCTACAGAATGAGCGGCACCTGATTGATCACCAATATTGGCATTTGAGGAATATGCCCCGGCCATCACGCCGCCGACCCAGTATGGTTCGAGCTGGAAATAGCGGTTCAGCTCTTTTTCGAATCTGCGTGATACCGGCTCATCCATGGTAATTGGAGGGCTGTTCTCGATTTTTTTCCTGGTTAATTTTACGGGCAGTTCTTTTTTCGACCAGCGCGGCCTGTCGAGCACAACCGGCGGTAACAGCACTTTTCTACCCGGCAGCCATTTGCCCGTGTCCACCACCAGGTACCGCACCATCCAGTGCTCATCATCAAAATAAAAATCGCTGACTGTTCCAAACTTTCCATCTTCGGCATGAATATCATAACCGATGATTTCCTTGATACTTCGTAACATTTATATCACTCCTAATTGTCAATTTTTTAATTCTATATCAGGCCAGATAAGTCACCAGGGTTGCCAGAATCAGGAGTACCAGAAGTACCCAGAAAAAGGCTCCCAATGCAACCCTCGCCTCGGCCATTTGTTCTCGCTGCTTCACAGCCTCGGTTCGTGAACGTGGAATTCGTCGCGGAGGCACCGCCGCTGCAATTATCAGGGCTACAATTATGCCGACCAGCAGAAATGGAAGCCAGTAGACACCCCACACATGCGGTCCAAATGGTTGCACCATGCCTCCGACAGCCAGAACTGCCAAAAACAGTATGATGAACAAAAACCATATTGAGGGCCAGACCCCGGCGCTGCCGGGCCGTTCCCAGCCGAATCCGAACCCCAGAAGCAGGCTGAGCAACAGTGCAATCAGAAAGGCCAGTATAAAATCACCAATGAACATAATTTCATTCCTCTTATCAATTTCATGATGCGGGCTGTAAACCCGCATCACTCATTCTGCCATTAACTACTTTAATAGGTGTGAAATGACATCGGGTTGTAGTATGTAACCTCCAGGTTGTTGTCCACATCCCGGGCTCCTGCCTCATAGGCGTTTTTCTGAGCATTCAGTTTCTCGAGCCAGGTGTCAACATTTCCGGAAAGCGTTACCACGCCATTGTCCACTTCAACATTGACATCAGCCGCATCGACAAACGGATTCCAGTACATCTGCTGATTGGCGTCATGCATTATTTCCCAGTCACTCTTGTTCGTCCATTCATACTGGTAGTCAAGGAGATTGACAACATCAACAACGCCATTTACACGCCAGGCGACTTCCTCGGCATGTTCCTTTTCAAAGGAATTGCTGACATCGCCATTCAGGTATACCAGGCCATTGGATGTCATTACCTCGACATCGAATGGATCGATATAGGGATCGCGCTGCAGGGCCATCTCCACCTTATCGGAGAGTTCCTGATCACCCGGTATTATATTGGGGCGAACACGGATGAAGTTCTTGACACGCCACACGCCCAATGTATTGCGGGCATCCTCGGCCGCGGCCTTTTTGGCCTTGAGGTTGTCAACTTCACCGTAGAGTGTGACAACACCATCCTGCACATCCACATCTATATCGAATGAAAATACGCGGGGATCATAAAAGAAAGCATCCTTTACGTTTTCCTTTATGTCCTGATCATTGATTGCCTCATAGGCGCTCTTGCGTCTCATCTGATCACGGGCCCACCATTCGATCTCGAGTTCGGATGTATCCACCGAGCGGGTACCGTTGACCCAGGCATCATAGGTGGCCCATCTCTTTTCAGCCGCACTGCCAACTGTTCCGGATAATTCAACATTGCCATTATTGACGCTAACATCGATCAAATTGTCATCAACCCAGACATCGGCCTCCAGACGTCGTGCAATATCTTTCTCGATTTCATTGTCCGCCCGGCTCATCGGATCGCTAATGGTAATTTCACTCATTACATCCTTCACACCCTTGACCGATTTGGTGACATTTTTGGCAAGCTGCATTTCCTGCCATGATTGCACCTCACCGCTCAGTGTAACGATGCCGTCGTTTACCTCTGTTTCGAGCTCATAGGAATCAGCGGCCGGATCCATCAGAAGCGCATTGACCACATCGGTCTTAATCTGCTGGTCGGGCCTTTCGAGCGGAGTGACAACGATTTTATCAACGACCGCGCGGACACCCTTGATCGTTTCGGCCAGTCGAACCGCTCTGTCACGGGCCAGCAGATTGGAGACCGTACCGGACATGGTTACTATTCCATTGGATGTCTCCACATCTATAAGATGCGACGGTACAGCTTCGGATTCAAGAAGCTCGATCTCGATGGCCAGCGTGATATCATGATCGCTAATATCCTCGCCTGCCGGTTGTGCAGTTGCAACTGAACCGATCGCGAAAATCAGCATTGCCGCAATCATGGCCGGCACAAAAGTAAATTTCTTTAGCCCTTTCTTCCTTTTAGCATTGACGCTTAACATGGTTATCCTCCTTATTATTTACTTGTTTTTGCTATCAGTTTAGCTGCTAGCCTTTTTCATTAATTTTTCCAGTTTATCAGAAGCCTTGCGGCATGAAAATTTGTGTCGATTTATATCGCGCCAGGGATCATCCTTGCGTCCCAGACGTCGGAATAAATTCTTTATATTGTATTTGCGGGCATTCAGGTCGGAGTCGGACAACTCATCCCATTCCAGCGGTGTGGCTACCGGCGCACCCGGAAGAGCACGCACCGAATATGGAGCGACTCCGGTCTGCGCGTAGGCATTGCGGGCAGTATCCATAAACAGCTTGCCGCCCCGTTTTTTCTTGCGCACAGCCGTGGTGATTTCCTCGCTGTATGTTCCGGCCATATATTCTGCAACATCCTGTGCAAATTCGCGCACATGGTCGAAATCATCCTTGCCATCCAGGGGCAGAACAACATGCAAGCCCTTCGAGCCGGTGGTCATTAAAAAAGGTGTCAGGTTGAGTTCGTCTTCGCAAAATTGTTTCAGTCGTTTGGCAGTACGCCTGACGGGTGAGAAATCGTCTCCAGGCGGATCGAGGTCGAATACTAGACGATCCGGATTATTTATGCTGTCAATTTTGCTGAGCCAGATATGCGGAGTAATGCAGCCGTAATTTGCCAGGTATATGAGTGTCCGGGTATCATTGCAGACCACATGATTTGTTTTGCCGCCTTCTTTTTTGCCGATTTCTGCTGTTTGAACCCAGTCGGGGGTACCTTTGGGAGCATTTTTCTGGAAGAAAGACTCGCCCTCGATGCCATCGGGAAATCGATGCATGCTGATGGCTCGATTCTTGATATGCGGCAGCATTGTATCGGCCACCTTATGATAGTATTCCACCAGATCGCCCTTGGTATAACCTTCATCCGGAAAAAAAACTTTATCCCAGTTTCCGACATCAATTACTGTGTTGCCTGCTTTAACCTCGGTCATTGTTCTCAAGCCTCCTTTTTCACCTGTGAGGCTTTTTTATCTTCACGCAGGCCGAGGTAGCGCGGATGGCGCAGTTTGTGATCCCCGGTCCATTCTGTGAAGCCGATTTCAGCCACCAGTTTCGGTTTAACCCAGTTGGCATTTTTTTCATTCACCTCATCATCGAAGGGGGATCTTTTGCGTTCAAGCTTATCAAATTTATCTTTCAGCCACTCCAGGGTATCGTCATCGTAGCCTGTGCCGACTTTGCCGGCATATTTCAGGTCACCGTTATCGTAGTAACCGATCATAAGTGCGCCGAATCCGATTCTCTGGCCTTGAGGGTCGGTGTACCCGCCGATCACAAATTCCTGCTGATTAACGCATTTGAACTTGAGCCATTTTTTGGATCTGCTGTGTACATAATTGCTGCCGGCATCCTTGGCAATCAGCCCTTCCCAGCCCTTTTTGCAGGCCTCTTCATGATATTTCTCGCCCTCTTTATTTCTGTGCGCGGTGAATCGCAGATGATTATCGAATTTCAGATTTTTGCGAAGTATTTTCTTGCGCTCACGAAGAGAGATCTTGGTCAAATCTTTGCCATCCAGATGAAGTATATCGAAGACATAGTAGTAAACGGCAAAATCCCCACCCTCTTCCTTCAGGTCGGAATGCATGCGCAACTGTAATCTTGAAAAACTGGTGACATTACCTTTAAAGGCAACCACCTCTCCATCAATAATAAAGCTGAGCCCCTTTTGCTTTTTGATCGCTTCCACTATTTCCGGATAGGTATCATTCAAATTTCTCTTATTTCTGGATTTAAGCTCTATCGATTTGCCCTTTTTGAAGCAGAGAACACGTTGACCATCGAATTTGCGTTCATATATCCAGTTTTCGTTGGAAAAATGGTCATGGGTGAGCGTGGCCAGCATCGGAGCTGTCCATTCCGGTTGCCTGGTATCTTTGACCCTCTTCTTTTGTTCTGAATCCAGAATACTTTTTATCTCACTCATGACTTCTTATCTTCCTTCTTGCCCTCCTTTTCGATCTCCTTCATGGTGCGCCCGGTCAGTACCGATTTATTTTCAGTGCTGACAGGATTGCGACGGGCATCAGCTTCGTCATCATCTTTTTTTATCAGAAGCCAGTTCTTTTTTTGGTTGCTCATACGTACCAGGGCATAAGCGCCCTTTATTTTATTGCCATCCAGCCAGACAGAGGCCTCACCGTTTTTGAGCGCATCATCCATTGATTTGCCGTCATCGTCATTTTCCTGCTTGAGGTTCTTGTAAGTACCGGCATCCCAAACCATGACCGTACCCCCGCCATATTCATCCTCGGGAATGACACCTTCAAAATCGGCATATTCCAATGGATGATCCTCGGTGGTAACGGCCAGTCTCTTTTCTTTGGGGTCGGTGGAAGGGCCTTTTGGAACTGCCCATGACTTCAGGACACCGTCGACCTCAAGACGGAAATCGAAATGCATGCTGGAGGCGTCATGTTTATGAATCACAAATATATTCTGGTCCTTTTTCGATTTCTTGTTCTTGCCAAATGGTTCAGAAGTTAAATCGAAGTCCCTCTTTTTATGATATTCCTTGAGCCTGTCTTTTTGTTTTTTGTCAACCATGATAAAAAATCAGATATGCGGCACGGCATAGCCGCACCGCATACATTTCAGTTTTTATTGTTCCGGTTTGGAGACCTCTTCCAGGACCTCGCCCGGATATTTTTCATTGATATGGGCCGTTGCCAGATCACCGAGGGAAAACATCCCCGTCAACTTATTATTATCATCCAGAACAACCAGGCGACGAACCTGATTTTCTTTCATCAACTGCCCGGCCTTTTTGATTTCTTCATTCTCGTTGATTGTGATGACATTTGTCGACATCGCATCGCGCGCCTTAACATCCTGGGGCTTTTTGCCCTCGGCGATGGCGCGGATGATTATGTCCCGGTCGGTCAGGACGCCGACAACCTTGTCCTCTTCGACAACCGGCATTACGCCGACATCATATTGTTTCATCTTTTTAGCAATATCATCCAGGTTCTCATTGGGATGAGTTATCCTTACTTCCTTTGCCATTGCTTCTGCTGTACGCATAAAGTTCAACTCCCTTCAGAATTGATTCTCGATTGTTCTTATTTATGAATTTTGACGGTGTTATTTTCTGGGAGCATCCGGAGGCTCTTCCTCCGGCGGCTCTTTAGGCTCCGGCGGAGGATTCCTGTCCGGCGACCTCTTGGGAGATTCCGGCGGTTCCTCCATGGGTGGTTCATTCGGCTCGGGAGGATCCTTGACCGGCGGATCCTTTTTGGGCCTGTTGGGTTCCTCCATGGGCGGTTCCTTGTTCGGATCGGGCTCCCTGGCCCTTGTGATGCCCTCAGAATTACTTATGTCGTGATTTTTATTTAATGAAATCATGTAATTAACCTCCGGAATATGTTACCCAATTCATTTATCTGTAATGCGGTAAAAACCGCTTATTATAATCGCGTTTTCATGTTCTAATTTCGTGATATGCAAGAGTTAAATCAATACGAGTTGATTATATAACTATTGCGTAGCGATATTACGTATTTTTTTAAAATTTGCTTGCCTCAAGCTTCAAATGGATATAAAATATAACTGGTTGAAAGGCCTTAATAGATTTGGGGTTGGCGAAATGAAAAATGGTATTAAAGTTAATCTGCGAGTTTTGATGGTCGATGATTCGGATGAAGATGTCGCCCGGCTCAAGATGGAACTTGAAAACGGCGGATTTAATCCAATCACAAAGGTTGTCAAAAACGAAGTTGATCTTTCGAGCATGCTTGACAATGAGCTCTGGGATGTGATCCTGGCGGATTACATTACTACGGATTTCAATGCAATTCAGGCCTTCAAAAAGCTCAAAGAAAAAGAAGTGGATATACCCTTCATTATTATCTCAGATGAGATAAGCGAGGAGGCCGCGGTCGAAGCCATGCTGGCCGGGGCCAGTGATTTTATTACCAAAAGCAAACTGACCAGGCTAGTGCCGGCCATTCAAAGAGAACTGCGGGATTCGGTTGAAAGGCGATCGAGAAAGCTGGCCGAGAGGCGCCTCAAGGAAAGTGAAGAACAATTTTCCAAATTCATGAAATATTTTCCCGCGGCGGTCTTTATGAAGGATCGTGAAGGCAGAATTCTGTTTATGAATGAATATGCCGAAATCACTTATGGCTGGAAACTTGATAAGGTGATCGGCAAGCGTGAACGAGATCTGTTGCCGCCGGAACTCGGGGAAAAAATCAGAAAGTCCGATGAGAAAGTAATTAAAGAAGGGCGGATGATAGAATACACCAGCGAGTCTGTCATACAGGGTAAAAAGGTGGTTCATAATACATACAAGTTTCCGATTTTCCGTGATGGTCAGCCGGATATAATCGGCGGAATATCGCTCGATATAACCAAGCGCCATGAAGCGGAAAGGAAACTGGAGGTGTCGCGCGAGAAACTATCGCAGGAACGGGAACGTCTGGAGAAAAAAAATATCGCCTTGGCCGAGATGCTGAACCAGTTTGAACGGCAGAAAAGCGATATACAGACACAGATGGCCACCAATATCGAGGAAACTATTTTGCCCAATCTGCAACGACTTAAAGAAACCGCTACCGCGCAACAGGAAAGGCTGTTCGAGCTCCTCGAACGGGACCTGCAGGAAATTGCCTCACCCTTCCTCAACAATCTCAAGCATAAATTTACCAAATTGTCTCCACGCGAGCTGGAGGTTTGCCGCATGATCAAAAGCGGCCTGACCTCCAAGGAAATCGCCGAGGCATTACGTCTGGCGCCCGCCACAGTTCATAAGCATCGTGAATTGATCAGAAAAAAACTGGGGCTGGTCAACAAAGAGGAAAATCTGAACACATTCCTGAAAACCATGCAGGAATAATCCTTGTATTTTAAAAATATAAAGGCCGGAGAATCATTCTCCGGCCTTATAATTTGATTTTAATCGATCAAATCTATATCGTCATCGGGATGTAAATATCATTATTCTTCGATGATGATGCAGCTCTCGGGGCAGCTGTCGGCGGCTTCGCGGACGGCTTCTTCCAGATCCTCGGGAACTTCATCAACGAGAACTTCAGCGATATCATCATCATTCATGACGAAAACGTCGGGACAGATATCTACACAAATGCTGTCGCCGGTACACAGTTCTTTGTCGACCTTAACCTTCATTGTAATATCCTCCAGATTAGACTTGTATGTTTCTAACCATCATATTTTTCAAAAGCTTTGGTTGTATCAATGCATTTCATAGTGATACGCACTGGGCTTATTTTTGGAGGGATATATTAGCAATATTTTTTACGAATGCGAGAAAAAAATTGCATTTTCAAAAAAAAAGTGGTTTAGCAATTTGGTCAGGTTCTATGGCCATTCTCAGCCCATGAATCCAAGCTCAAATTCAAATCTGGATGAGAGGCAGGTAATCTGTTGACAAGAGCATAAAATGCATTAATTTCTCCATAAACGGTCATACAATTTACTTCAAAATACGGCGGAAACAAAATGGACGACAACAACATGCTTATACGCTGCAAAGGCAGTAGCCTGATTACTCTGCTTTTTACATTAATTATTTGGTTTAGCTCAGCACCCTTAAATGCAAATTACCCATCAGCTTTCGACTTGCGTAACCACAACGGCAAAAACTACGTGACATCAATCAAAAGCCAGGACGGCGGCACCTGCTGGACACATGGCGCAATGGCGTCGATGGAGAGCAATCTGCTGATGACCGGAGCATGGGCAGGCAATGGTGAGGCGGGCGAACCGAACCTGGCAGAGTACCACCTGGACTGGTGGAACGGCTTCAACCAGTTTTTCAATGAAGACCTGGATCCCCCTACAGGCAATGGACTTACGGTTCATGAGGGCGGCGACTATATGGTGACCTCGGCTTATCTTTCGCGGGGTGAGGGAGCAGTCAGAAATTCCGATGGACAATCATTTGCGGTGGCTCCGGATCGCCATTCGGAGGATTATCACTACTACTATGCCCGTCATATCGAATGGTATACCGCCGGGCCGGAACTGGAAAATATCAACCTGATAAAATCGAAATTGATGCAGCATGGTGTGATCGCTACGGCTATGCTGTATGATGATTATCTGATGGAAAACTATGCGCATTATCAGCCCCCCGATGATCTGCGCGACCCGACTCATGCAATCGCCATAGTCGGCTGGGACGACAACAAACAGACCCCGGCTCCTCTGCCCGGGGCCTGGCTGTGCAAAAACAGCTGGGGTGAATGGTGGGGTGAAGACGGCTATTTCTGGATTTCATATTATGACCGCGTATGTGGCCAGGATCCCCAGATGGGAGCGGTGTCATTTATAAATGTTGAGCCGATGAGATATCAGACTGTTTATTACCACGATTATCATGGCTGGCGGGACACCAAAAGCGACTGCAACCGGGGCTTTAACAAATTCATCGCAAATGCCGACGAGCTAATGGCTTCGGTCAGCTTTTTTACCGTAACCGATGATGTCGATTTCGTGATCAGAGTTTACGATGATTTTGATGGCACAGAGCTTTCCGGCCTGCTCAGCTCTCAAAGCGGACATTTTGATTACACGGGTTTACACACGGTCGATCTGCTGGAGCCGGTCGAATTAACCGAGGGGGATGATTTCTATATCGAAATAGAATTTTCGCAGGGGGGCCATGCCTACGACCGCACCTCGGATGTTCCGGTTTTGCTGGGCGCCGAGGGCCGGGTTATCGTGGAATCATCCTCCGAGCCGGGCCAAAGCTTCTATTATGAGGATGGACAATGGAAAGACATGTATGATTTTGACAGCACCGCCAATTTCTGTATCAAGGGCCTGACAATGGGCTTTACGATCCTGAGGGAAATTCCGCCCGAGGGTTACAAGCTGACTCCCTATGAGTACAGATTAAAGGCCTTCGGTGGCACCAGGCCCTATCACTGGACCATGCTGAACGGCCAGATTCCCTATGGCTGCACATTTGAGGGTGACACGATGGGAGTTGTCTCCGGTATCCCCACCTGGCCCTCAACATTCAACTTCGAGGTCGAGATGACCGACAGCGGTGATCCGGCACAGAAGGATACGGCCATATTTTCGATCAGGATCAATCCGGCTCTTCCGATTTGCGGCGATGCCAACAGTGATGATATGGTTTCGATTACCGATGCGGTGTTTATCATAAACTACATCTTTGTGGATGGACCGGCTCCGCAACCGATGGAGAAGGCGGATGTCAACTGTGATGGCCGCGTTAACCTTGTGGATGCGGTTTATATGGTCAATTATATATTCTCCGGCGGCGCTGAGCCCTGCGCTGAATGTCCTATGAATTGAACTAAATGTTGATTTGTCAGGGGTCGGTTAAAACTGCCGGCCCCTTTTCATTACTATTAATTTTCCTTGACATAATTTGGAATGGGTCTATTTTTTGTTTAGAGAGTTTTTGGGACCACCTCATTTGCCTGACATCTCGGAATACTATTCCCACCGGTAATATTACTACAATTTTGGGAGGTAAAATGAAAATCGCCGCAAGTTTTGTTCTATTGCTTGTGCTGTGTCAGGTTTGTCTTGGCGGCACTATCAATGTTCCGGGCGATTACGGGGACATTCAGACGGCCTATGACATTGCTGGATATGGGGATACAATACTGGTTGCCCTGGGCACCTATGTAGAAAATATCCAGATTGGCAGTAAAAAGATTGTTTTGCTGTCCTCCTCGGGATATGAAAATACTGTTCTTAATCCGGCGGATCCTTATGAGCCGATAATCTTTATCAGTGACGATAATGGCAACCACAGTGAGATCAATGGATTCACGATTTCGGGCACTCAGGGTGCGGTGGGCATTCGCTGCATAAATGCCGGGCCGACAGTCAAAAACTGTGACATCAGCTATAATTCCACAATCTGGGAGGATGGTGCGGGATTCTACTGCCTCAATTCGAGTATAAAAATCCGCCATAACAAGATACACCATAATGATGGCAGTGTCACCGGGGGTGGAATTGCGCTGCATGGCTACCAGGAAGATGCATTAATTGAATATAATGAGATATATGCCAACCGCGCTCCTCACGGCTCGGGAATCGGCTGTCCGGCAAACTCGCATGTTTATCCGACTTCTTATGTGGAGAATGTCATTATCCGCTACAATACGATTTACGATAATGTTGAGGAGCCCAAATCCTCTCCCCCACCGGGCCATGAAAATGACCCGGTCTCCGATCCGTCTGGTTATGCCGCGGCTGGCGTTTATATTCACGGTTATAATTGTACCGTCCAGAATAACACGATTGTCAATAATCCGCGCGGTATCAAGATTTTGGAAGGCGATGATATCAATATCACCCTCAATATAGTTGCCTGGAACCAGAAGGCCGGTATCGAAGCCGCCGATGCGATGGTCAACTACAATAATTTCTTTGGCAATGGGACTATCTATTACAGCGCCACAAATATTTCAGAAAATCCAATGTTCTGCAATTACTACATGAAGGATTTTTCGTTAAGCGCAAATTCCCCCTGTCTTGCAGGTAATCCCGGCAACCCATGGGGAATGCTGATGGGAGCAATCGAGGATCCGGGATGTCAACCCAGAGCCATGATCTTAATTGATCGCTCGGGCTCGATGGTCTATGCCAACCCTCTGGGCCAAACCCGTCTTGAGCGGGCCAAACAATATGCCAAAGATGATATCTCCAGGCTGGTTGACCCGGATGACAGCGAATATGAGGGTGTTATAGAAACTGCGCTGATGTATTTCAATGCCGATGGTATCGTTTTGGCGCAGGACTTCACATCGGACACAAATCTATTATACACAGCCATAGACAATATTCCCGGACCGCGCCATGATACCCCCCTGGCGGCCGCCATGTGTCAGGCAAACTGTACCATGTCTGAACTGGGAGGGGCCACCGGGTACATATTTACATTTACCGACGGGCTCGAAAATGCCAGCCCCGGCTTCGAGACATGTTTTATCTGCGAGGATTGCGACCAGTATATGGAAAGCGGCTGGAACTATGACTGCAATCCCTATGATACCAGCACCTGCACAGAATGGCAAAGATGCATCTCCAATGTAATCGCGCGGGGAGGCGTAAATCTGGTCAGATACTATGGGGATGTGATCAATCCATTTGACAAAGGCAATGAGGATAACCTGCCGGACCTGTATCTGATGAAATCAGTGGCTGAATCATCGGATGGATTATTTGAATACTATTCCGACCTGACAACTGTTTGTGGCGATGCAAACAGCGATGGATTCGTGAATGTCAGCGATGCTGTGTATTTGCTTAACTATGTCTTCGTATCCGGAGATGCACCTCAGGACATAACATCCGCCGATACGAATTGCGATGATGATGTCAATGTCAGCGATGCTGTCTGGATCATAAACTATATCTTCGCAGGTGGAGAAATTCCCTGCGCTATATGTGAATGATTTTTATCAGAATTACGAGGCAATAGAAATGGCCCCATTGAATGGGGCCATTTTTTATATTATACGAAAAGTTAATTCTTAGCCGCCGTACTTAACCGAACAGCCGTAAGCCTGAGTGTATTTCGTCTCCACAGGCTCGCCGGCCATGCTGGCCTCGAGCGCATTCTTAACATAGTTTGTCGATTCCGGAATATCGTTAACATTGGTAGATGGTTTGTCATCGATAGCGCCGGCATAGATCAGCACACCCTCAGGATCTATGACATACATATGAGGGGTGGCTTTGGCCTCATACATTTTGCCGACCGTACCCTCGGAATCGATCAAGTAGGCGGTCGCGCTGTGCCCCTCGGATTCCAAACGCTTTTTTAGCGCATCACCATCAAAATATCCCTGCTTGCCGGGCGCAGATGAACAGATCGACAGCCAGACGACATCCTTGTCCTGATACTTTTTCTGCATCTCGGGCATATTGCCGGAGTTGTAGTGCTTCTTCACGAAGGGGCAGTCGAAATTGATCCATTCCAGCACGACATACTTGCCCTTGAAATCGGAAAGCGAATGACCGTTTCCCGCCGCGCTTGTCAGAGTGAAAATCGGAGCCTTTTCACCGACAGTGGCAGTCTCTGATTCCGATTCATGTTCCATCTTTGCGGCAGCCATCTGACCTTCTGCCTCTGTATTCATTCCTGACTCGGCCTGCTTCTCCTCCGATGAAAAGACGGCAAATAAAACACCGCCAATAACTAAGGTGATAATAAACAGCATGATTTTCATAGATAGCTCCTTTTAAAGTATTTAATTTTCAGATTTTGCTCTAACTGTCAATTTTTTGCAGTGCCTCAAGCACGACACCGGGGGTTAATATCTGCGGCAGTATAATCGGGTCATCAGGCGCGCCCTCGCCATAGAGTATATACAGGGGCACGCTGTTTCTCCCGTATTTTGCCAAGGCGCGTGTGATTCGTTCATCACGGGAGGTCCAGTCGGCCTTTATTGCCGTAATGCCCAGGTCGGCGAACCGCTCCTGCACTTTGCGTGAACCAAATGCGACCTGCTCATTGACCTGGCAGCTAAGGCACCAGGCCGCGGTGAAATCGATAAAGATCGGCTTGCCCGCGCTTTTTAGCTCGGCGATTTTTTCTTCGCTGAAGGGATGCCATTCTATCAAGCCATGTTGCGATGATGATATATTGCGGGCCATAGCCATATTCGAGCCATTGAGGCCGGTTACACCAAAAACAATTGCCGTGACTACCAGTACGATTGAAAACGAATAAGCGGCGACTTTGACTACTGTCCTGCCGTGAGCCCGCGACCATCGGCCGTAAATCCACGCGGCGATACCGAGAAGCAGGAGCACAATCATGAGGACAATCACCGCATTTGCTCCGCCCTGTATACCCAGCACCCAGCTCAGCCAGATAACAGTTGCCAGAAGCAAAAAGCCCATAATATGCTTCAGGGTTTCCATCCAGCGACCCGGTTTTGGGATAAATTTCAGGAGCGCAGGAAAGGCTGAAATTATAAGATAGGGCGCGGACATTCCCAGCCCCAGTGCGGTAAATACTGCAAAAGAGATCAATGCCGATTGTGTAATTGTAAATCCAAGTGCAGTGCCCATAAATGGCGCAGTGCAGGGAGTGGCCACTATCGTTGCCGTGATACCATTCAGGAATGACCCGGACCACCCCCCCTTGCCGGCGCTTCTCCCCCCGACTGTTGTCAATGATGTTCCCATTTCGAAAACACCCAGAAGATTCAGCCCGAAAAGAAACATGAAACCGGAAAGGATCATGATAAATTCCGGCGACTGGAGCTGAAAGCCCCAGCCCAGTTGCTGGCCGCCGGCCTGCAAAAGAATCAATGCGCCGGCCAGGATCCAGAAAGATATCAGGACACCGGAGGTAAATACCGCCCCATGTGCAAACACTCGTGCACGATTCTCGCCGGCCTGGTTGACAAAGCCGAGAATTTTGAGCGACAGCACCGGCAGCACACATGGCATCAGGTTCAATATTATGCCGCCCAGAAATGCAAACAGAAGTGCTTTCCAGATGCTGATCTGATCTATAGAGGCCACAGCCTGCGGAGTATCAGGTTGGTATCCAATTTCGGCGCTGAATGCTATCGCTTTCTCGGAATCGGTACCGCGCCATCCGCTATCGCTGATAAGTATACCGGCGATACTGTCCGGTATTTCCTGTATGTTTTTGGCCAGTTTGATATTCAGCAGGAAGCCGTTATCCGCAGCGGTCAGTTCCTGTTTATGGGAATTATCGATTATGCCTTTTTCATATGGGAAAAAGTAGATATCGGAGAGCGTGCCCTCAAACCATTCCGGCTGTTTCAGACTTAAGATCAAATAGTCATTTTCAACGGCGGCGAAAACCTGCCACCCGGAGCCGCTCAAGGGAATCCTTCTGTCGACATGATTAAAAAGATCGGCGTGCCTTTCATTTATGCCGGCCTGACTGCCGTTTGGCATAGATAATGACAGATTTGCCTGCCCGGGAATACATTCTTCCTTGCAGGCCAGCCATTCCGCGTCAGCGGATATTTCGATTTGATCCCTGTCTGAAAGGCTTTGCGGCGGAGTTATTTCAACCGGCAGAAGCACCGAATCATAGAATCCGAAACTGACCAGCGGAGGCACCTCAAACCTGTCCGGGTAGGGCCATTGGATTTGCGAGGCGGTGAAACCCTCCGGCAGATTCCATTTGATTTTCGGTGGAAGCCCGGCGTCGCCCGGATTTCTCCAGTAAACATGCCAATGCTCATCCATGACAAGATGAAGTCCGACCCGGAATGGCTGACCGGGAACAATCGAATCTGTCTCCGCTATTAACTCGGCACGGACATGCCCCACCTGTACAGGTTCGGCCCCCAAATCTGCCAGGAAAAATATCGATAGGATTAAGACCGGAATCAATGCTGATAAAACTGGTCGATGTCTAACCGGCATAATATAAATATCTCCATTTAAAATTCTTTGTAATACAATACTATTTTTATCGTAATTTGTTTCCATTTAAAAACATAATGGAATGGCATTCTGTTCCGAATTTAATGGCCATTCATTGAATCAATTTGCTCAGTTTTAAATTGACAGGGGGGGTGGGCTGTGATATGCTGTAAATTGTATGATTTCGCCAAAATTGTTGAAAACACCATTCCATGTTTGACAGAAATCGGTAAACATTAAGGACTTATCGGTGTATAATGAATGACCTGCCCGATTTAGATCTTCAGAAAAAACTTAATCATGGGGGATGCCATGCCATCGATCTTAAGTAGCCTTCACAATCACAAAATCCGCCAGGCGGCTGTTTACTTTCTGATTATTGCGTCTGTTCTCTTTCTGGGGTTGGAGCTTCTCTCCAGCACCCCGCAAAACGAGCCGGACCTGAATGTAAAAGTTGATGATTTCAGTCCGGAGGGAAGCACCAATCAAGCGACCAATATTACTGTGAAGTTTACGCGCGACATGATTGAAAAGGACAGCCTGGATAAGGTAGTAACAGATCCTCCGCTCGAATTCGAACCGGAGATCAAAGGGATCGCACGCTGGATTGATCAGGATGTTTTAAGGTTTTATCCCGATCAAAAGCTGTTACCGGCCACCGGCTATATAGCCAGGGTAAAATCAGATAAAACCTACCTGCATGGCAATAAAATAAATGAGCAGAGAAAGTTCAATTTCTACACCGATCCATTGATGATAAGGAATGTCTACTGGACCGAGACATCCCCGGCGGACAGGCCGAATATGCGCAATTACAGTCTGGAGATTTACTTCAATTATGCGGTCGATCCTGTAGTGGTTTCCGACTACATATCGATTACAGGCGATGAAAATGCGGCGCAGGAAAATATCGATTTCGAGATTACATACAGCTATAACAGGGAAACCAACACGAGTTCAAGAGGAGATAATCTTGGGCCGGGAGATGTATTGACTTTTAAGGCGGGCCCGGTCAAAATAACCGACCAGGATCAGACCTACAAGCTGATCATCGAAAAGGATTTGAAATGCCCGGATTGTGGCGAGGGTCTCGTATCTGAATTTGTAAAGAACCTGAAAGTCGCGGCACGTGAACGTCTGACTGTAAATCGGGTTGAACCGCGTTATTCGGGACAGATGGGCATTATTGATGTCAATTTCTCAGCCGATGTCGCCTCTTCGGAAGCAGAGGATTTTGTAAGCATAGATCCGGAAACTGATTTCAGGATCAGGGACTCATATCGTGGATTTATGCTCGAGGGTGATTTTAAGCCTGATGTCACTTATACTGTAGACATTGCCAAGGGGCTGAAAGCGACTAATGGCTCGGTGCTGGAACGCGAGTACTCATCGAAATTCACCATGCCCGATTATCCCGCCACTATCGCATTTTTAAATGATGCCATCTACATGCCCAGAGAAGGCAACAAATTGCTCGAGATCGAGACTATGAATATCGATCAAATCGTTGTCGAAGTAGAGCGGTTTTTCGCCAACAACTTAATTTACCTGATGGCCCAGCGGAATCAGATGGGCCGTTACTACGGCAACGACGTCAGCCGTATCCTGGGCCAGACATTTTTTGAAACAGAACGTTTTCTTGGCGGCACAAAGAACCAGCCGCTTACAACAACAATCGACATCGGCTCAATAATCGGCGATTCCACGCGCGGCGTTTTCAAGATCAGTGCGCGAAAAAAGGATCGTCGCTGGGATCAGCAATCGCGCTATGTTATGATCACCGACCTGGGTATTATGGCCCGTAAGTCTGGTGATTATTTGATGGTCTGGGTCAACAGCCTCTCCGAGGTCAAGCCGGTCAAAAATGCCGTGGTGCAGCTATGGAGCAGAAACAACCAGATGCTACTCGAAGATAAAACCGATTCGCGCGGAATTGTTGTTTTTGACGATTTTGCGGAGAGGATCGGGGATTTCGAGCCATATTTGATCACTGTCTCCCATGATGAGGACCTGGCGTATCTTGAATTCAACCAGGCCCGTCTGCCGGTCACCGATTTCGAGATCAAGGGACGGCCCTATATAGATGAGGGCTTCGATGCATTTGTATACTCGGATCGGGGCATTTATCGGCCCGGTGACACCGCGCATATCGGGATAATAATTCGCGAGGCCGATGGCAAGCTGCCAGATAAATTTCCTTACTTTTTGACGATCAATGATCCCTCCGGCCGGGAATTTAAAAGCTTCCGGCTCAACAGCGGGGCATCATCATTTGATATAATCGATGTTTCCATACCCGAGTTTGCTCAAACCGGAAGATACTCGATAATCGCGCATATCGGGCAGGACCTGGAAATCGGACGCAGTGAATTTCAGGTCGAAGAATTCATGCCGGACAGAATAAAGGTCGAGATCGATACGAGGATGGATGAATATTCCCCCGGGGAAGTGATCAGGGCTGAAGTTGAATCGCGATTTCTGTTCGGGCCTCCTGTGGGACGATTCCGGGTCAGCGGGAGTATGTCGATAGAGAAACGGGATTTCGGCCCGACTGAATACAGTTCATACACATTCGAGAATCGCGAACGCGAGTTCAGCCAGGTCAGGGAGAGATTCCCCGATGCCACCCTCAGCGATTCCGGAACTTACACATACAATTATACGATTCCGGCAGGCTTGAGGCCGCCGTCGGCATTGCGTGGCATATTGTCCGCCAGTGTCACCGAATCCGGGGGGCGTACGGTTACGAATTATAAAATCCTGACTATTCATCCCTATGAAAGATATCTTGGTTTGAGGCTGGAATTCGAGGGTTATGCCGATCCCGGAAAACCGGCCGAAGCATCTCTGGTTGCAGTCAATGCGGATGGGAAATCTATAAAAGCGGATTCGATCTATTTGAAGTTCGAGCGGCTTGTTTATCAATCCATACTCAAACGGGATGAACGAGAGCAGTACCGTTATGTATCCGAGGTGATGCCGGAGTTGATCGATTCAATGTATATATCAACAACCGGCGGCAACGCCCAATTCAGTTTCACTGCCCCCAATTATGGCAGCTACCGGATAACGGCAATTGATCCCAATGGCGGTCATTCTTCATCGGTGCAGTTTTATGCATCCGGATGGGGCTATGCGCCCTGGTCGATGGCCAATCCCGACAGGATCGAAATCGATCTTGATAAAGATCATTACACTGAAAAAGATAAGGCCCGTGTGCAAATCAAGGCGCCCTTCAGCGGCAAGCTGCTTGTAACGGTCGAGCAGGATCAGGTGCTTGAATTTATCACATACAAGATGGAGGACAACACGGCGGAGATTTCGATTCCTGTCAAGAAGGACTATTTTCCCAATGCATACATTACTGCCACAGTCATAAAGCGCGCTGATCAAATCGAGAAACGTGATCCGGCCCGGGCCTTCGGAGTTGCACCGCTTATGATCGATACCGACAACCGCAAGCTGGAAATTGAAATCAATGCCCCCGAGGTGATCAGCCCCAAAACCACGCTGGAATTGGGAGTCCGGATTTCACAACCGGGTACAAGCGACTTGACTGTGGCCGCAGTTGATGAAGGCATATTGCAGCTTATAGATTACAGCACACCCGATCTACTGGAGCACTTCTATGGCAAACGTATGCTGGGGTTGACGCCCTATGATATCTATTCCTTTATTTATCCCGAGGTTGAACGGGCGGAAAGCCACCTCAGTCCGGCTGGAGATCGTGCGCTGATGGAGGCACGCGCCCGACATATCAGCCCGATTTCAGCCATGCGTATCAAACCGGTAGCATTATGGTCCGGGAAAGTAAGTACCAATGATACAGGCTATGCAGAAGTATTGCTGGATGTGCCGCAGTTTAACGGTCAATTGAGGGTAATGGTCGTGGCGGCGCAGAGAGAATTATTCGGATCGGCCGATGCGGATGTGATCGTGAGGGATGATATTGTAATTCAGGAAAGCTTCCCGCGATTCGTCGCGCCCAATGATATCTTCGATGGCCGTGTCATGGTTTACAATAACACCGGAGAGAATCGTGATATAACGGTCGGCCTTGATTGTGATGGCCCTGTAAGTATCCTGTCCGCTGATCGGATTACTGTGCCGGTTGCAGACGGTGAGGGTGAACAGGTCAAATTCGAGTTGCAGGCACAGGCAGGTGTTGCCAAAATCGAATGCGAAATTTCGGCACAATCCGAGGGTGACAGCTCGCAAATCAGTTTCGAGATGGCCAATCGTCCGGCAACACCCCCACAGACGGAATATGGCGCGGGAAGCGTTACCCAGGATCAGCCGGCAGAGTTCACATTTGAGGGTAACTGGCTTGATAATACGCAGAGATATATCGTACAAACATCATCATTGGCCGCCGCGCAATTCACTGGCAATATAAATTACCTGGTCAGCTATCCTTATGGATGCCTGGAACAGACTGTTTCGAGGGCCTTTCCCCTGTTGTATTTTGATAATCTGGCAAAATTCGTAAGTCCGGAATTAGTCGGATCCGGGGGGCCGGATTACTTCATCCAGGAAACCATATTGAAACTAAAGGGCATGATCCGCTCGGATGGATGGTTCTCATTTTGGCCCAATGGAGATTATGTCAGCAATTGGGGATCGGTTTATGCCGCCGATTTCCTGCTGGAAGCCAAAAGGTCCGGTTTCCCGGTAAGTGCAGATATCAGTGAATCGCAGAAAAATCTGCTGACCGCAATTGTGTTGGAGCGAACGACAAAGACAACCGACCTGGCAACCCGTATGTATGCGGCATATGTGCTGGCCAAAAATGATCTCCTGAACAGCAAAACCGCCAATACGATTAGAGCCGTTTCTACCAAGGATCTTCCGCTATATTCCCGTTTCCATAAGGCCGGGGCATTGGCCCTGGCGGGAGATATGGAATACGCGCGCGGTATCCTGCCTCAGGATATCCAACCGCAGATTTTCGATCCGGAAACAGGCGGCAATTTCAGTTCCGGCACGCGCAGCAATGCCATCATGCTCGAGGTGCTGACAATTTTTGATGAGGATGATCCGGATGCGGCAGTGCTGGCCGACAGGCTGATAGAGAGCGCCCGTACCGGTCGCTGGTACACCACGCAGGAAACATCGTTTGCATTGATAGCCCTGGGCAAATATCTGGCTACACAGGAAAATCCCGATTTTGAGGGTACTTTGACCATTGATGGAAAGGATTATTCGATCGGCACGGATGAGTTCCGCAGGGTATTCAATCAGCTGGAAAGCAAAACAGCCACTCTTGAGATAAACGGTCAGGGCCGGTGCTTTTACTACTGGCAGTCAGGCGGAGTACCGCTTGATGATGTGGCCGAGGAATATACGCGGGGTATCGAAATAAGCCGGGAATACATGGATTTAAACGGCGATGCGGTTGATCTGAATAGTATCGAACTCGGACAGCAGGTAATCTGCAAAATCGAGGCAATTGCGGAAAATGATCAGCTCGAACATGTGGTCATCAATGATATGCTTCCGGCCGGTTTTGAGATCGAAAATCCGCGGCTTAAAAACTCGGCATCTCTTAGATGGCTGCCGGAAAGCGATCCGGAAATCCGCTACCAGGATATCCGCGACGACCGCCTGCTTCTTTTCACCGACCTGAACACAGATAAGCCGGTGACATACTATTACAGTCTGCGGGCGATAGCATCAGGCAATTTCATAGTACCGCCAATAATGGCCGAATGTATGTACAATCCACTGATTGCAGGTGCGTCATCATCGGCAAGAGTCGTAGTATCAGAGTAATCGATGTATGAAGTATCTTGATGGAATAAAAAGGCGGATAAAGCTCAAGGCAATCATCAAGTATGCAGCAATTGTATTGATTGCACTTGTATTGCTTACGGTGATTGCGGACAGGCTTTTATTTCCGTTACCAAAGCACAAGTTGACCCGCGCCCATTCATATTTCATCTATGATCGCGAGGATCGGTTGCTGGGATGTTACGCATCGCAGGATTATTTCTGGCGTAAACCGGTGAAGCTGGAAGAGATTTCGCCGGAGCTGATTGAAACGGTGCTGGAAGTCGAGGATCGCAGGTTTTATTATCATCCCGGCTTTGATCCGATTGCCATAATCGGCGCGACAATCGACAACCTGAAAGCAGGCGAGATCAAACGTGGCGGATCAACAATCAACATGCAGATTGCGCGCATGATGGAACCCCGGCAGCGGACTTTTGGGGCAAAACTGATAGAGATATTCCGCGCGCTTCAATTGGAATTTCATTATTCCAAGGATGAGCTGCTGGAAATCTATTTCAACCTGGTGCCGTACGGGGGCAACCTTGAGGGCGTCGGCGCAGCGTCGCATTTTTATTTCGGCAAAGATGCAGACAACCTGACGTCATCGGAGGCGGCCATCCTGACCGCGATACCATCATCGCCAAACAACTACAGGCCGGATATAAATCCTGAAAAATGTATCAAGCGTCGCAATGCCATTCTGCATCTTTTGCACAGCCATGGAAAAATCGAAAGCAATGAGCTGAAATATGCTTTACAGGAAGAAATCCCGGACGGGCGAATCGATCGTCCGCAAATGGCCCCGCATCTGTGCCAGACGCTGATCAGTGATTACAAGTCAAAATCCGAACTGAAGACTACAATTGATCTTGAATACCAGCAAACCTGTGAGAGAATTTCAGGCTCATACCTGCCATCACTCAAATCACGCAACATAAATAACCTTTCAATTGTGGTTCTCGACAATGCCGGTGGAAAACTTCTGGCCATGATCGGATCAGGGGATTTCAATGACATTGAAAATGAGGGACAGATTAACGGTGCGCTGGCACGCCGTTCTCCCGGTTCCACCCTGAAGCCGTTTGTGTATGCGCTTGCTTTTCAAATGGGGATGGTCACTCCAGCCTATATGCTGGCCGATATTCCGGTCAACTATGACGGCTATTCACCGGTCAACTATGATGAGACATATCATGGGCTGGTTACAGTCAGGGAGGCGCTGATAAGATCGCTAAATGTACCGGTGGTGAACCTGGTGGCGGAGATGGGTCCGGAGGAATTCTATGATTTTCTTCTCGAGGGGGGTATCACCTCATTTGATCATGAATATCACCACTATGGTCTGCCCCTGGTGCTGGGTGCGGCGGAGGTCAGGCTTCTGGAATTGAGTAATCTCTATTCGACATTGGCCCGTGAAGGATATTATCGTCCGGTTAAAATGCTGGCAGATGATACTTCCACTCATTTCAAGCAGATTCTCTCGGCCGAGGCATGCTTTTTGGTTACTAATATTCTCTCCAATTTGACTCGTCCTGTTCTTTCGAGGGTATGGGATGAAACCTCGGAACGGCCCACAATAGCCTGGAAAACCGGAACATCCTATGGGCACAAGGATGCCTGGGCAATCGGTTATAATCCGCAATTTACCGTGGGTGTATGGTGCGGGAATTTCGATGCCGAGGGTTCACCCTACCTGGTGGGAGCCGAGGCTGCCGCGCCGATTATGTTTGCGGTTTTTGATGAACTTACCCGAGGCAGGGAATTTCACTGGTTCGAGAAGCCGTCAGGAATTGCATCTCGCCGGGTCTGCGCACGCAGCGGTCGTCCGGCGACACAATACAGCCCCTCGATTCGAGAAGACCATTACATTCGAGGTGTCTCAAATAACAGGCCCTGCGATATATTTCGTCCGATTCTGGTTGACCGGCAAAGCGGTTATAGATTAAGCAGGCTGTGTGCCTCAGGCAGGGATATCGATACTGTGGTGATTGAACAATGGCCCTCGCGGATTGCCGACTGGCTGATGATGCGCGGGCAGATCGATCCGATACCGGAGCTGGCGCCATTCTGTATGGAGGTGGTCGAGAATTATGAGCCGGTGATTGTTTCACCTGAAGCTGATGCCGTTTTTGAAATCAGGGCAGGTGTCCCGCTTGAATTCCAGAAAATACTGTTTGAGGCATCTTCATCAGCCGACAGCGATACATTGCACTGGTTCCTGAATGATCAATTATATGCCAGCTGTGCATTGGAAAATAAAATCTTCTACACGCCGCAAAAGGGATATCATACGCTGATGTGTGTTGATGAGTATGGCCGTTCGAGCACCATCAGGTTTAGAATCGAATGAGTTTTAATGCCGGGCTACCTGACTGTGCCTTTAGAGCGGATTTCACGCAGTTCGCCGATCATGGTTTTTGAAAGCAATTCAATTACATCGACGATATCCTTCATGCTCGTATCGAGGCTCTTCCGGAAGCCGGTACATATCTGGTTTAAATTGCGTATGTTCTCATCCTGCTGTTCTATGCGCGTACCCAGGTCATTTTTAAGTTCATCTATCTGTTTCTGCAGGTCGGAAAAATGTCCGTTTGCAGGACTCAGGCGGGATGATACCTTTTTAGATTTTTGCTCAAGGTAATCGCGCGCCTCTTCCTGCTGCCGGCTGATAGCTTCCAGATGATCCTGTAAAGTCTTTATATCTGCCCGTATCTTATCGGCATTTTTGCTGCTGGCCCGGGCCAGTCTTTTTTCAATCTCGGCCAGAGAATCATCTTCGGCTTTTTCTGTCTCTGTGTTCTGATTTTCCTGTTTAATCGAAGGATCGAGAATAAGGCAGATCAAGTCGTTATCAGGAGCCTTGCCATTGATGCATTTGCTGATTTTGTCCAGCAGCTTTTCCGGCTTTTTGGATTTGCCGCTCAGCGGTTTTAACATGCCGTCCAGTTTGCCTGGCTTTACCTGTCTATGAAACTGATCGTTGCACAGCAAAACCAGATCATCGTCATTAAGGTCAAGGCGCAGAAAATCCACCGGTCTTGAAATATGGCCCGGCTGTCCCAGATGCGTTTTTTCCCTGATTGCCTTCCGGGTAGCCTCCAGTTCCCTGGCTGAGCCAATAAAATTGGCACCGGGCATATCGCCCTCGATCCAGAATTTCAGCAGATTGTCCTGATAGCAGATTGAGCAGGACTCGCCAACCGACCCGAAATAGAGCTGGGAATCTTTAATCAGGGCAAGCGACACCGCGCCATAAAAAGACCGGTCCTGCTCAGCGCTGATTTCGAGAAACTGCTTGTTCAGTTCGATGCACAGATCGGCCAGGAATTTGCGCGGATCACGGCCCTTGCCGAGCGTGTACTGCTTGAGCTTACTGCCGTAATAGGATGCAATCGTCTGCTTGATCGAATCCGCCTGCACCGATTCTGCGCCTGCAGGAAGATCGAGAACAGCCGCGAGCAACATTTCACCATCGCCGCCGGTAATATAGTAATCAGCCTTACCGGCCCGTTTTTTGGTGCTCTCGTTGTGGTATAGCTTGAACTCTGCCTTGAGCATTTATTTTTTAACCCCATGTAACAAAAGGAGACCTTAGAATTATTTTCGGCTGTGGGGCGTGTTACATTAACAAAAAACTTAATAGTGCAGTATCTGAAATGGAATTTGAAAAACTAAAAGCAATAAATGCGGACAGAATCAAACCTGTTTAATTTTCGTCAGTAAATATTTTTCGCGCCTTCAGATGATATAAGGAGATTACTATATCATCCTCAATGACCTCGCGGATATTGAACTTCCCCTGCACAATCACGGGGATATTCATATAGTAATCCAGACGGCTGTTACCTGCTGACTCGACTAAGATAAACTGATTCGGGACCAATAGCTCATCGGGACAGCAGTCCTCCGGTTTCCGGCGCAAAACAAACGATTTCAGGCCACCATTGTCATATTCTATGGGAATCATATAGCCGGAAATGATCACATCGCAGCCACCGAGTTCCATTATTGATTTTGGCAGCCTGTCCCAGATCGACAACGGGCCATCGGGATTTCTGCGCCCATCAGTTGTTCGATAACCCTGCGGTGGCATATATTCAAATCCGGTCAGAAAATCAAATGTCAGGAATTTGAAGTCCGGTTCATTGGTTTGCGCCAAACTGGTGTCAATTTCTGGCAGCTGATCCTCTGCATGGGCAGGTGGTAATGCTATCAGGGAAATGCAAATCAGATGGATCAGAAATAGTTTGAATTTCATCATCGCCTTTGCCATGAGATCAGATCGCCCTCTTCGATACCATGCCTTGCGGTAAAGCCTGCCCGAACCTCGACCACATAGCGGGCCAGTGATTCGGATAAATAGCGGTTTTCATCCAGGGGCACCGTATTTTCGTGAATCTTGACAATCCGGCCGTTTTCATCGGCAAAGATTATATCCAATGATATGACCGTATTTTTCATCCAGAATGACTGGACTTCCTCATAGGGAAACAAAAACAGCATGCCCTGATCCTCTTTCATCTGGCGACGGAACATCAGCCCCTGCGTTCGCTGGGCCGGATCATCGGCAATCTCCACATCAATTGTCGTTATAGTATCCCCCGGTGATTTAAGAAATGCCAGTTCACCCTCTTTGTTGAAGTGATAGGGATCGGTTGATTTCAGATTACGGCTGGGAGTATAAACCGGCTCATTACTGCCGCCATTATTGAATATGATCAGGGTTCCGGCAACGGCTATTATAAGCACCAGCGAAATTATCCGCAGGGCCCGGCGATTTTGCCGCGGGGTCATATGTTTCTGGGGAATATGTATGTCTTTTCTTTTCTTTTTGGCTGCCATAATCGGAAATCATATATTTGCTTATTCATCCATTTATACAATATAGACGAAAAAGTTTTGCAGGCAAATTTATTTAAGTGCCGACTCGATCTGTTCTGCCATCCTGTCCAGATTTTCCAGCACATTGTATTCAAGCGGATCCATGGTTACGACCTTACCGTCAATCGCATTGGCAATTGCTTTGGCGCTGGATGGATCGAATTGTGGTTGAACGAATATGACAGCGACATTTTCCTGTCTGGCGCTTTTTATCAAATCAACAAGCTGTTGTGGTGAAGGACTCTTTCCGCCAACCTCCACGGCCTTTTGCTTCATGCCGTATTCACGCAGAAAATAGCCGAATGCGGGATGATAGACATACACAGTTCTTCCTTTAAAAGGACTCAGCTTGCTTTCTAGAATGTGATGCAGGCTGTCTGATCGGGCTTGAAAACTGGCCAGGTTTTCCCGGTATAACTTTGAATTTTGGGGATCGATTTCAACCAGGGTCGAGCAGGTATTCTGCGCCATTGTTTTCAAGTGTAATGGGGAAAGCCAGACATGCGGATCGAAGCCGTCCTCATGATCATGACCGTGATCATGACCTGCGGTTTCTGATTCCGTTTTATGCATGGCCTGACGGTCTATGTCAAGGGCCATATCGACAATTATCATACGGGGAAATGACGACTTGATGCGAGGCACAAAGCGTTTTTCGAATGGCACCCCAACAGTAAAATAAACCGCAGCCTCGCCTGCCTGCATCATCTGCCGGGGAGTGGGTTGATAAGTTTCCGGAGATTCACCGGGACGCACAAAGGCCTCAACATTGACCTTTTCACCACCGATTTGCTTTACGATATATTTCTGGGGAAGTATGCTGACCACCACATCTACAGCCTGATCATTCGCGGATGAACAGCTGCATAATGCTACCATCAAATAGACCAGCAGACTAAAAGCGATTCTTGATAACATTATCTACTCATCTCCTGAGAAACACTTCACTACTAAATTGCTAAATAAACCCTCAGATATGTATAAAAGTTGATTTAGACTGTCAACAGTATTATTACCGTCTGAGCCCTTAATTCATTATCATTCCCTCGTTTATACAATTATAAAACCTTAGAATACTAAATAATGTCCCCAATTTTTTATATAGTTTGCAAAAATTATTTGATTTTTTAATTAAAATAGGCGATTTTAGGTCAGAATTTTAACGGGGACGTAGAAGGATAAGCTTATGGCAATTGTTAGTATTTCTTTAGCGGAAGAAATCCTGAAGCAGGTAGACACTCTTCAGAAGAAAAGGGGATTTTCCGGCCGAAGCGAAGTGGTCAGAACGGCCATCAACCGCTTTCTCAATGAGGAAAAACAGTTTGCCGAGGTATCGGGCAAGATTGAGGGCGTAATAATTGCCCGCAGCAAGGAACGCAACCAGACTGAGATCAACCGTATCCAGCATGCCCATAAGGATCTGATACAGGTTAATCTTCACAGCCATATCAACGGCGGCAAAAGATGTATGCAGTTGTTCCTTGTAAGTGGAGATGCCTCGAAAATCAAAGAGCTGATGCGCAAGCTGCAGACCTCCAAGAAGGTGGAATTCGCCAAGCTGTTTATGGCCTAAGTGCCCGGGCTATTTATGAGGACGGTACGGTGGACGTCTTTGTGCCAGGTACATAAACCCCTCTTTAATTAGTTCGATCCCATAAATACCGAATCAGCTAACTTCGGCCGGGGTGTAATATGCCCTGTATTGACCTTTGAAATGAATTGAACCGGAACCACAAGGCTCAGTGGCGGTTTAAGTTCAAGAAAAGGGCGATATTTTTCGATAAAATCATAGTCCTGCTTGACAAAATCGATCCCCGGATTAGATTGGTAGGACACTGCGAAGAAAATTATCGCAGATAGATAGTGGCGTACTTGATTCCCAGGAGGATAGATTAAATGGCCAAGAAACAAAGTTTTGCAGATAAGGCGAGTAAAAAGGTATTTGTCATTACCTGCCCGTCCTGCGGCAATAACGTGCAGTTCATAAAAATGGTCAAGCCGGAAGAGGGCGGTAACGGCTCTTATAAGATGAGAGCGGTGAATATGGGCGTTATCGACTGCAAGAATCCGGATGATCCGCAGTGCGTTTGCCGCACAAACGACAAAGTGCAGCCGGAAAAGGAAGTATTTTCTTCCTGATCTGCATAAATGATGTAAATTTGCGGCTTTGAACCTGATCTGTTTGGACCTGGTTTGAGCCGTTTTTTTTTGGAATTGTATCAAATCCCGGCTCGCCAACATCTAACTTAAGCCAAATTAATCTGATGTCGACAATAGCTACAATACCATAATGGCACAATTGTACAAAATTCTTGTTTAAAGATTAATTGGCTCTTATTTTGCCGGTAATTGATCAATTAGATAACGAGGCATACGGAGGTGCGAAATTGGCTAATGTTAAAACGAAAAAGGGCGTAATTGGCATACTGACCGGAGGTGGCGATGTGCCCGGGCTGAACCCTGCAATTCGAGCTGTAACCATCCGGGCCATCAGGGAAGGCTATCAGGTAATCGGAATTCGTCGCGGATGGGCCGGGACTATAGATATTGTGCGGGACAAAAAGGCTGACAACAGCAACTGCTACCAGATCCTGACGGAGGAAATAGTCAACAAGGCCGGACGAACCGGCGGCACATTTCTGCACAGTTCCAGAACTCATCCGGGTCATGTGGCCAAAAACAATGTGCCCGAACATCTTCGCGAAAAATACCAGGAAGAAAAGAATGATCTGACCAAAGAGGTTATCAAAAATCTCGATTACCTGGGAATCGACTACCTCATCCCTATCGGCGGTGATGACACTCTCAGCTACGGCGTACGTCTGTACAAAGAAGGCGTCAAGGTTGTAGCGATTCCGAAGACGATGGATAACGATGTCAGCGGTACTGATCTGTGTATAGGTTTCAGCACATGTGTCACTCGTACGATTCAAATGACAAACAGCCTGCGCACATCCGCGGGCTCCCATGAGCGCATACTGGTGCTGGAGGTATTCGGCCGCTACGCTGGATTTACCGCTATGCTGCCGACCATGGCCGGCGCCGCCAATCGTTGCGTTATACCGGAATACAAATTCGATATAGATCATCTGACAAAGCTTCTGACCGAGGACCGTAATGCGAATCCCAGCAAATATTCGGTTGTTCTCGTTTCTGAGGGGGCCATATTTGAGGGTGGCGAAATGGTATTCAAGGATAAAACCAAGGATGCCTACGGCCATATGAAGCTGGGCGGAATCGGTGATCTTGTATCCTCAGAAATCAAACAGAGATCGGTCAAGTACAACAATGGCAAGCCGGTTAATACGATCAATCAGAAGCTGGGTTACCTGGTACGCGGCGGCGATCCGGACGCTATTGACTCGATTGTTCCCATGGCCTACGGCAACCTGGCGCTCGATTTGATCCTTAATAATATTCATGGCCGCCTGGTGGTGCTCAAAAATGGCCGCTATGATAATGTGCCTGTTGATGTTGTCGTGAGTGCCAAGAAAAACGTCAATGTCGATAGATACTACAACAAGGAACGACTCCGTCCGCAGTACAAGAGCTTCGAAATGCAGCCGCTATTCATCATGGCCAGCGATTAAAGCGAATTTTGCAGTAAATTAACGGCGGACATTATGTTCGCCGTTTTTTTGTCAGCATAATTCAGACATATTCCGCTTGACTGGATATGTTCAACCTGGTTATGTTTGCAGATTAAAGTAAAATCCGATCTTAAAGACTAGATAACGATGATTGACTGGAGTGATTTATTAAACAGGAATTTGCCCGCCAGGCCATGGCAAGACGGCGATAAAATCCCCTGGGATGATCCGGATTTCAGCAGGCGGATGTTGAAAGAGCATCTGTCGCAAAAACATGATGCCGCCAGCCGCAGATTTGAAGTTATAGATGATCATATCAGGGCCCTGCAACGAATTCTACCGGAAAATATGCCGGCCCAAATACTGGATTTGTGCTGTGGTCCCGGACTTTATGCTCATCGTCTTGCAAAACTGGGACATGCGCTGAGAGCCATAGACTTCTCCCCCGCATCTATTGAATATGCTATTGACCGGGCAGGAGATGAGGGCCTTAAAATAGAATACAGCTGCGAGGATATTCGCCATGCGGATTATGGCGCGGGCTATGATCTGGCGATGATTATTTTTGGAGAATTCAATGTTTTCCGCAAGGAAGATGCTAAAAAAATCCTGAGGAAAATACATTCGGCGCTGGCAGAGAATGGACAAATTATAATAGAGTGTCATAATTTCGAGACAGTAAAAAAGATCGGCAAGCAGAAAGCCACATGGGAGACGCATGAAACAGGCCTGTTTTCCGATAAATCACATATTTTATTGCAGGAACATTTCTGGGATGAAACTGCGGCCGCCTCGGTATCCCGCTACTTTGTTATCGATTTCGAAAGTGGAAATCTGGAGAGACATTCTCAGACAATGCAGGCTTATACAGATGATGAGTATATGGCGTTACTAAAATCATGCGGATTTTATGATATTCAGATCTTACCGAAGCTGGGAGAAACCGATGATGCCTTTGCGGATACGCTGATCGTTCTCAGGGCCCGCAAATAATTCCCGCATTTAGCAATCCGGATCGCCATCCCCATCTGTGTCGCAGGGATCATACCCGCCAATAAAAACGTAATTGATAATCCAGACCGCGTCGGAAACATTAACTGACATGTCACAGTTGGCATCCCCCGCCTGCATCGGAGCGGGCGGATCGCCATAGACAAATACATAATTTATGATCCAGACCGCATCGGAGACATTTAATGCCTCATCCCCGTTGGCATCTCCGCATGTATAGGGCGGATTCTCTATCGAGACCAGAATGATATCATCAAAACAGGTCTGTATATAAGTATTGGCGACTTCCAGGTAGCCTGTTTTTGGCATTTGCGAGATTAATGGATCGGTATGTTCGAAAATTAGCTGATCATCACGATACGCGCTCATCGTGTTTCCGTGAATCTCGATTGCCAGCTTGTGCCATAAACCGTCAGTACCATTCCATTCCGACAATGGAACATCATAGGTGCCCTCGAAAACCCACTGTTCGTTGACCACGCATATACACACGAGCTGTTCTACTATTTGATCATAACGCAGGTAAATGTAGTTATAGAAATCGCTGAACCATGCAATCCGTCGTTCCTTGCTGAATTCCTCGGAAACGGTGACATGGGTCATGGCCGAGTAGTAAAATCCATCTGAATATTGAAACGGACTAACTGTCCGCATGCGTGAACCGGTTCCTCAGGGCACGCATGAGGTCATCAGGCAGAATTCCTCGTCAATGACTTCGAAGGTGGCATAATCGACAACCTCCCAGTTGTCGCAGTTGCCGGACTTGAAATCATCCTCGAAAAGAATCGAATCCGCATGTAGAGAAATACCTGGATTCAACATTATTATAACTGCCAGGGCAAAAAAGAACGGTGAATTATTCCTGAGTTGCGGGGTAATCATAAGGCCTCCGGTATATACTGATTTCAAGATATAGCGGATGCGAGCATTGTCAATAAATTTGACAAGTTGGCCGGGATTAAAAATGATTGCTCATGTAATACAAATGAATTATGTATATTTTAACAGGCAATTAGATTAGCGGGAGGAATATATGCCCAATCACATGTACCTGCATGAGGAATTTATGCTTCTGGCCCTGAAAGATGAGGCCGGTACGGTGGCGACATCAGAATCTATTGAGTATCCCCTGGCGGCGGCGCTTCTGGCTGAATTGCTGCTTTCCAAACGGCTCGAGCTGGAACCGAAGGGCAACAAGAAGATGATGGTCAATCTGGTTGATTCCCGCACTTTGCATGATGATGTGCTGGATGAAGCGCTGGAGAAAATCAAGGGCCATAAAAAACAGGATTCCCTGCCCAACTGGGTCGAACGGCTTGCCTCCTTGAAAAGACTCAAGCATCGTACCGCTTTGCAGCTTTGCCGAAAGGGAATTTTAAGCGCCGATGAAGAGAAAGTTCTGCTGTTTTTTAATATGAAAGTCTACCCCGAAATCGATCCTGCGCCGGAAAGGCAGATAGTGGACCGTCTCCGCCGGACAATTTTTTCCGATTCCGAGGAAGTCGACCCGCGTGATGCCGTGCTGGTTTCACTTTCCAATCAAACACATCTTCTGGACAAGAAATTCGATAAGGATGATCTTAAGAAGCGCAAAGACCGGATCAAGAAAATTGCCGATGGCAGCCTGACAGGCAAAGCGGCGCAGGAGGTTGTTGATACCATGAATGCGATACTTTTCTTTACTGTCATAATCCCGGTAATATTCGATTAAGAACGAATTCGATTAAAAAAACCCGCCCATTTTTGAGCGGGTTTATTTTTGAATAGCAGATTATTTTCAACAATCAGGGCTTCCATCACCATCTGAATCACAGGGGCTATTTCCGCCCGTGAAAACGAAATTGATTATCCAGACCGCATCAGAGACATTAACATCCAGATCACAGTTTGCATCGGCCGACTCAATCGGATCAGGAACATTGCCACCCGCAAATATGAAATTTATTATATAGACCGCGTCGCTGACATTGACATCCTCATCCCCATTGGAATCGCCGCAGATATAGACGGATGAGACTGCATAGCTATAAGATGACAGAGGTGCAATGGATGGATCATATACAACAGCCGCTGTATCATCGACGGCTGATACATAGTAATCGACACTGGTCGAAACTGCCTGCGGTGGTATTACAGCACCAAAAACAGAATCACCAGCGAAACCGTCATGATGATTGCCGTCATCATAGAGCGTAATCGTCATGACACCGCTGCCGGCATTATATATGAGATTGGTTGAATCAAGCGGATTATCGGCGATTATCTTTGCGGTCACGATAACTGAATCATCAGCCGTGGGATTTTCGGGGCTGTGCGACGTGCTGATTATCTTTATGGGGTAATGTTCGATTGCGGCGGTTGGCGTTAACTGCTCACCGACAAAACCCGGGAAATCGGGGCCAAAGCGCAAACATCGGAATACTATATTGGAAAACGGCAAAATTTCATCGCCCTGGTCCAGGATGCCTGATGAGGTAACGGGATTAATATATTCCCACACCATTTCACCATTAGAGGTGACCTCAAATAGACGGCCGCTCATCCCCTCACAAACCAGCGTATTGCCGTTGGCCAGACGTTGAGCACCGGAAATGGCATTGGAATAGAAGTCGGAAGGCGGATCTTCAACAAATGTCCATACAGTTGTATCCGGTCCGAATGGCATGCCGGGATCGGGCTGAATATAATGGCCGGATTGATCCATGGGCGGAACGATTTCCTCGACTGTTGAATACGCCTCCTGACCGGGCCTGCGCGCACCGTTATTGAAAATCAGGATATTATCTTCGCCGGGAAGTCCGGGCTTGATCCACTGCGCGTCATGCTGGCCGAAGAGCATCTGGTCATCCTCGGTACCGGCTCGATATGTGAGCGGATTGCCCCAGCGATATAAAAGATCGCCGCCCATACCATAATCTCCGCCCGTATGCCCGGCGGCCTCGGCCGTGTTTGTGCTGTGATCGATTATCCAGATTTCACCGAATTGATGGGCGCTTATGACAATCTGATCCAGTTCTGGATTATATTCGATACCGTTGGCATGAACCCAGTCGGCGATATCATTCAGGGCATAGTTAAGATCAATTAATTCCGGATGTTCGGCGACATTGCCGTAATTGGCCCTGGTGGAATCGAAGTCCTGGATTATATGATCCCAGATGCGCCATTCCCAGACGATATTGGCGCCGCCCATACCATCCGGCTCAACCTCGATAATGTAATCAGGCGTAAGCATGCTGTCGGCAAGTACCGCTGTATCGCGGCCATTGGCAATTGCCTCGGAACGAGAAATCGTTTCACGGCAGAGCAGAAGCACGTTGCCGTTGGGCATGGGCTCGATATCATGATGCTGTGAATAGCCTTCACCGAAATGCTGGAATTCCCAGATAACATTGCCGTCCCAGTCAAGTTCCTGCACACCTCCACCGGCATCATCGCCGATCTCAAAATAAGTGGAGCGCAATAGATTGCCGTTTTCCAGCAGATATACAGAGGCGGCGGGAGCATAGGGGCTCTGCCATGAATGAAGCACGCGTCCGAAATTATCGATTAGGTAGGTCATCCCCTGCCGCATGGGTGAGAAAAGTGTGTAGCCCTCAAATGATGAGGCATCGTTATATCTCTGAAGCCCCACTGTGATATCCTGGGCATTGAGCACAGGAAAGCTGAGAAGTAGCAGCAGGATTGCTATGAACACTTGTCGAGCGGAAGATGTCGTTATGGATTTCATAATATGATCCCCGGTGTGAAAATTTTGGATGTATGAGCAGGTTGTATAATTGCATATAAAACTCACCTGAGAATTTAAGAGAGGTATTTAACGGCAAGTACTTATATGCGAATATATCATAAAAGCGGATTTAGTCAAGCCTGAACCGGCTTTACATAGAGGACAAAAGGCTCCTCAATTGACCACTTATCAGCCTATGGTTCAGTCACTTTGTTAAATCCGGGCGAGATTTCGTTTTTTTTCTGATTTTCATGGCGCAGTATTTGCCACACATCGAGCATTCCTCGAATTCATGATGAGTACTACCCTCGCGGTATTCACGTGCCCGTTTATCATCAACAGCCATCTTGAACATCTTCTCCCAATCGAAGTCCCTGCGCGCTTTCGAAAACTGCAAATCATACTCCCACGCACTCTTATTTCCGCGGGCGATATCGGCAGTATGCGCCGCTATTTTGGATGCGATCACCCCCTCGCGCACATCCTCGATCGATGGCAGACGCAGATGTTCCGCGGGGGTGACATAGCATAGAAACGAAGCGCCATAATAGGCGGCCAACGCCCCTCCAATTGCGCCAGTGATGTGATCATATCCGGGCGCAATATCGGTGGTCAGCGGACCGAGCACATAAAACGGCGCACCATGGCACAATTCCTGCTGCAAACGCATATTATGTTCGATCTGATTCAACGGCACATGACCCGGGCCCTCGACTATCACCTGTACTCCAGCCCTTTGGGTCCGTTTTGTCAGTTCGCCGATCACTCTTAATTCATGAAATTGGGCCGGATCGGAGGCATCGGCAATCGCCCCCGGACGGAGAGCATCGCCGAGACTCAGGGCCATATCATATTTGCGGGCGATTTCCAGCAGATCATCATAGTACTCGAAAAGAGGATTCTCCCGGCCATTGGACTCCATCCAGGCGGCAAGAAATGATCCGCCACGCGAAACCACGCCCATAAGTCTTTTTTCAATCAAGGGCAGAGCATCGCGAGTAATTCCGCAATGAACTGTTATAAAATCGACTCCCTGACGGCCATGTTCATCGACGGTTTTAAGTATATCATCGATAGCGATTTTGCCAATCTGATCGAAATTTTCAGTCATGACCTGGTAAATCGGCACAGTACCGACCATGATTCCGGCCTGTTCGATGATTTGCTGACGGATGACGTTCAGGTCGCCGGCTGTGCTGAGATCCATTATAGACTCGGCGCCAAGTTGCTCGACAACTTCCAGCTTCAGTAACTCATGTGCAACAGATGTATTGTTTTCCGATGTGCCGATATTGGCGTTGATCTTTGTTTTGAGGGGCAATCCGATGCCGTAGGGATGCAGGTTTTTGTGATTCGGGTTAGCCGGTATTACAACCTTGCCGTCGGCGACCCATTGCACAAGATCATCAGGATCGACCTTTTCATCACACGCCACCATGCGCATTTGATCGGTTATAATTCCCTTTTTTGCAGATTCCAATTGTGTCATTTTAATGCCTCCTTGACGCCGATCGAAAGATTATCGCCGGCATGCTTCGGGCAGGTAATGCTTATGGGGGGAAATGTACGCTCAGATTTTTCTTGATAATTTGAGTGCTGAAGACATCACACAACTTCCTCCGGCGGCATTATCCGCATCAGGTTCAAAGGGTATGATCTCAGGTCTTTGAAAGACCACCCCTGCTTGGTTTACAGAAGGAATCTATGTTATATGAGAGACAAAGTCAATCCTGAATTTTTGCCGGATAATGTGCAAATAAATCGCGAGCCGATGAATCTATCATCGACCCGCGACCGTCTTTTAGTTGGCTCGGGAAACTTATATGTTTTGGTTTAAGCCGGCTTTAATAGGGACAGCAATCCTGGCCCGCCCAATTGGGAGCGCCGGGCGCGCATGTGCCGGGTGGAGGGCTTCCGCTCACGAATACGAAGTTTATAACCCAGACAGCATCGGAAACATTCACCCCACCATCGGCGTTAGCATCTCCGCAGGCCCGCACGGGCAATGGCTCCGGGCTGCCCGACACGAACACGTAATTGATTATCCAGACCGCATCGGAAACATTTACACCACCATCACTATTGGCATCCCCGCATGAGCCCTGACAGTCACCTGAACTTAGAGTGCCTGAGGTCCAGTAGCCCCAGCTGCCGTCAAAGCCACCGGAACTCGATTGGCTGGCACCGGACTGACCCACAGTGAAAAGTAATTGGTAGTTTGTCGACAAGATTTCCATACCCCCTGCGGAAAGAACATTTTTTTGCAGGCTGTCGGCTACCTCCGGTTCCGCCAGAGGCTGCGAAGTAAAGCAAATTGATATCGCTGTGATAAAAAATAGACATCTCATAGATTATCGAGTCCCCTCCCAGATTATTTCATTTCCGTTTCAAGCATGGATTCGATTTTGGCCAGTCTTCGCGACAGATCCTCTATTTTTTTATCCTTCTGCTCGTTCTGCGATTTGAGCTGTTTCACAGCCTCGACCAGCACGGGTGTCAGCTTGCCATAATCGATTGTATGATAACCATCGCTGCCGACTGCTACTACCTCCGGGAATATTTTTTTCAGGTCCTGGGCGATAAACCCAACCTGCCCCTTCTCGGTGAAGTCATATTCTGGATACTGGTCTCTTTTCCATTTGAACTCAACGCCATTTACTTGCTCTATCCTCGCCAGTGCATCTTCTATGCCATGAATATCACTTTTAAAGCGCTCATCAGAACAGCTACCGATTGAGCCAGTAGCGCAGATATTACCGACAACATGCAATTTCTCTGAGGGATTACGTGTACCCATACCGATTTCGCCGTTATCATCAAAATACATATATGTGCTATTATTGAATGGATTGGAGTTTGTACCAAATGCCACGCGCAGGCCTGATCCCCCTGAGGCGGTTTCACGTATAAGCGTCCACTTGTTATCCAGGCTGCCATTGGACACCTCTCCAAAAGTCAGAGCGGAGCCGACACTTCCCTGAGGTTTACTATAAAGTCCAAGGATAGCATCCTGGTCTTCAAAAACAACGGTTTCCGATTGAAGCGCGCTGGCAGGCATGAATTCGCTCTCGCCCGAACCCAGTACATGTAATGATGTTTTTGGCGTGGTAATATTTAAGCCGAATCCACCAGAGGAGTTAACCAGGAATTGATATTTATCTGTTGAAGAGAAAGGACCAAGAAATCCATCATTCCAGACAAATGTGCCAATGTGCATTGCTTCCGCATCCCGTCCGGCAGCAAGGGAGCCAACCCCCGCAGCAGTATTTCCTCCCCCGCCAACAACTGTGGATCTCAATGCACTGGCTTTATTATCAGTCCCTCCAAGCACAGATGATGCAATCCCTTCGGCATTATTGTTCTGCCCGCCGCAAACAAGGCTATACTTTCCCGTAGCCGTATCCATCTCACCGCCGCAAATTACAGACGATTCTCCGGATGCCACAGAATTAAGTCCTCCACCAATATAACTATGGACGCCAATTGCAGAATTATCTTGCCCGCCAGATACAGCAGAATATGATCCTTCCGCATTGTTGCTGTAGCCACCTCCAATATGTCCATAATCGGCTTCGATTGTATGAAATTGTCCGCCACCTATGGAGGCATATTCAGCATTGGCATTGATCTGATTAACACCCCCACCCGTTATGGTTGCATTGCGGCTGGAGGCAGCGATTGAATTGTTACCACCACCGCCTATGAATGATTCCTGTGAATTTGCCTCATTGGAATTCCCTCCGGCAATTGTGCTGTAAGAGGAATCCGCGATATTGGAGCTGCCACCACCAACTGTTGCCACTGTTCCATTGGCTTCATTACCATTGCCACCGCTGACTGAAGCATAATTGGCCTGGGCTTTATTGTTATAACCTATGGCGAAGGCCGGACCAGAAACGAGATTATTTTCACCAAGCATTACACTATTATTTACAAATGGCGAACTGAATTGATTATTCTCACCAACCGACAGATCCCCCTTGATATGCCCGCCGGTTGCGCTGTCAACAGAGGCCACTCGATAAGAATATGGAACTGTGGCTATTCTTGTGCGCGGTGTCATTTCCGGATCGGAACCGATTTTAACGCCAAGGTATCTGTCCGGAGATTCAAAGACACTGTCTACAATGGGATTAACAGAACCCAAAAGGACATGAAAGAGCCCATCAGTTATCTGAACCGCGGATTGAGTTTCGCTCCATACAGAACTTCCACCCGATGCAGCATCATAAATTCTGAACTGAATCGAAAATGTGCCATCCAGCGGACCTCCACCACTATCATAAGCCTTTCCCTGGAAATTGATCAGCTGAGGTGTGTCGGCCACAAGTGATGAAGGCAGGATGATCAAACTAAATAATACGATAAAAATTGCCGAAAACTTCATGCAAACCCCTTTATGAAGATTGTCGCAGTTAATTAGTCTGTGTCTTTACAATAAACAACAGGCGCAGTATAAAAACCGGATAATTATTGTCAAGTATTAATATGAAAAAGTCCCTAATGTATAGAGACATAGGAAGTTAATCAGTGTGCAGATTCAATCGGACTTTTCCAAAAGTCGGTAAATGAACAGGTAAGTAAATGAATAAGGTTGATAAAAACTGAAAGAAGCCCCTGAACAAAGGGGCTTCCTTCCAATCAGTTTGATATTAAGCCATTGCTTTGGCTTTTTCGCCGATATGATTATAGACTTTTCTGAGTTCCTCTTTAGGGCTGAACTCAAGAAATGAAGTGTCTTCTTCCACCTTTGCGGTATGCCCTTCGGGCCAGTAAACTATATCTCCCGCGCGGCAGGTTTCCTTTTCGCCGTTCTTGTAGGTCATATGAATGGTACCCTCGATAATATAGCCCCAGTGCGGACACTGGCATAGATCGTCAGGCAATCCCTCTAATAGTGGAGTTGCATCGGCGCCGGCCTTAAGCTTTACAAACCCAATTGCCATATCATCCCACTCGACCGAACGGAATGTAGCGTTGGGTATATCTACATCGATCGGCATGTCTTCTCTGTGCATCTTCATAAATGTTCCTCCTTTTCTGCCGGGCTAATCCGGCTCAGATTAAGATGTAGTTGATTTAATCCAGTGTAATTATTGACAGCGGAAATTGCAGTAAGCATTTCCCTGATCAATTTGCCCCATAAAACAAATAGGATTTTCCTGGACCATTATAATAAACCAACAAACAAATCCGGATTATGTTCATCTTGTTTTGTTTTTGTCAGCTTTGTTATCCGAGACAGACACTTTTCCCCTTGGTTATTTTGCGTAATAGATACTTTTTTGCAGCTTTCATGCGGTCTGCCACAAATGCGGCGAGGTTTATTCTTATACTCTACATTAAAAGAAATCCGCTTGAATTAAGCGGATTTCATATTCGAGTCATTTTTCGTTTTAATAGGGACAGCAATCCTGGCCCGCCCAATTGGGAGCGCCGGGTGAACATGTACCTGGCGGGGGGCTTCCGCTCACAAATACGAAGTTTATAACCCAGACAGCGTCGGACACATTAACTACACTATCGGTATTAGCATCCCCGCAGGCCAGCACGGGCAATGGTTCCGGGCTGCCGGATACGAAAACGTAGTTGATTATCCAGACTGCATCGGAGACATTGACCAGATCATCGTAATTGGCATCCACGCCATAGCCCTCCGGATAAATATAGAGTCCGCCCTCTTCATCTTTCTTCATACTCTCGGTTGCCAGCTGTCGATCCTGAGCAAGGGGATCTTTTAAATAGAAATGGGAGAGGTATTAACCTTATTCGGCATCTTAACCTCTCCCATTAAAATTTGGCGTCCCTAAGGGGATTTGAACCCCTGTCGCCGCCGTGAAAGGGCGGTGTCCTAGACCGGGCTGGACGATAGGGACCTAAAATTTTCTGCCTAATAATAGACTTTCTCAGGGGCTTGTCAAGCCAAAAAACGGCTCAAACAGGGAATCGCCGAAGACCATCAAAAGCACCGCTGCCAGCACTATTATCAACAGTACTAATACTACGCCCGGCCGATATGGTTTTTTTGCTTTTTCATCGTCATTCGCGTCATTGCGGCTCTTTTCTGTACGGTCGAACTCTTCCTCGATCTTTTCGAGCTGCTCGAGGATTTCCTCAAATGTCTGCGGACGATCCCTGGGACCATTGCGCAGCATCTGCATCATCAGCATCTTGAGCTCATGCGGCACTTTGGGGTAATCATCCTGCCATATGAGGCGCAGGTAATTATCGAATACAGGCAGCCTGCCGGTTATAAGCCTGTGCAGGATAAGTGCGGCTGAATATATATCGGAGAACCTGCTCTTATATCTCTCAGGAGCGGCATACCAGTTCTTTTTGACATGTTTATGATTGCTGATTTGCCCGAAATCGGAGAGGATTATATTATCGGCCTCATCGAAAAGTATATTGGAGGGACGCAGGTTGCCATGCGCCAGCTTCTTCTTGTGAGCACGGGCCAGGACCTGGGCCATCTGCCTGAACATCTGCAATGCCATCCGCGGCGGATATGACCTGACCAGGCGATCTTCAAGAGAACCACCTCGAGCATAGGCCATCAGGATCACGCTTTTCTGACCATTGCCGCCGGCTGCAAACACTTTCACCAGTCCCGGATCGGTCAGTGATTTCAGGATTCGGGCCTCTTTGATACCGGCATCCGATTTTATCAGCGTCTTGAGCACATACATACGGCCATCATCGCGATCCTCGACCAAGTATGTTGCGGTGTTGCGCGTTTTCTTGAGTGTATCAAGAAATGACAGCTTGCCGATATAATCTGTGACCTCTCCCCCGATCTTTTTCTTGCCGTTGGGCGGTGACATAGCTTTCGAGGCATGCAGGGCCGACAGCAGATCATCTTTCAGATGCGCCGCGGACTGATAGCGATCTTTCTGATTTTGCTCAAGACATTTGAAAACGATCTTATCCATCATCGGGGAAACAGCATCATTAAAGCTGGAGGGACTCGAAAAATGACCCATTGGTTTCTGGCCGGTGATCATTTCATAGAGTATCACCCCGACAGCATAGATATCTGTAGTGTGATCGATATTGGCCGAACAGATACGTTGTTCCGGCGACATATAATGCAGAGTACCCATGACTGTTCCCGGACGGGTGCGGTCATCCTCTTCCCGTTCGGCGATCTGGGCTATTCCAAAATCGACCACGAGCGCATTGCCGGTTTTATCGATCAATATATTGGCCGGTTTTATATCGCGATGAATCACGCCGTTTTTATGGGCGTAATCCAGGGCTTTCAATACCTGTACTATAAAGGTAAACTTGCGTGAGAGCGGTATCCTGTGGTTATCGATAACTTTTTTAAAAGTGGTGCCCTCGATCAGGTCCATTACGAAATAATAGCGCCCATTGTCTGTGCCGCCATCTATGACATGAACTATGTTAGGATGATTAAGGCGTGCGATCGTGCGCGCCTCCTCCTCAAAACGTCGCACCAGGTCGGGATCGATGGCATGATCCGGCGAAAGGATCTTGATTGCAACCAGACGATCCAGCGAGCTTTGTTTGCCGAGGTAAATTTCGGCAATACCTCCGCGGTCGATTTTGCCGAGCACCTCGAATTCACCGATCTTTTTGATTTCGGTCTCAGAAGTCTTGATTTGTGTGATTTCCGGCATACTTCCCCTCAATATTTTATCGGCCGGAAATATATCGGTCTTAAGCGATTAAGAAGCTCGCGGGAAATCTATTTGAGAAGTGTCATGCGACGGGTGCGGACGAAATCATCGGCCTGCAGGCGATAAAGATACACACCTGAGGACAGCCCGCCGGCATTGAAAGCCACGCTGTGGCAGCCGGCTGATTTTGAACCCTGATATAATGTTCTAACCGTCTGGCCCAGCAAATTGAGCACATCCAGACGGATATTGCAACGTTGACTGAGACAGTACTCGATATTCGTTACAGGATTAAACGGATTCGGGTAGTTCTGAAACAATTTAGGCTTATCCGGTATGGATCCCTCGAAATCATCCGGATTTTCGATATCGGTGGAATAATCAACCTCGATTGTTCCATATTTAAACTCCAGGTCAATGAGCGAACCAATCTGATCATATCCCGCCAGGTCATAAGATACCAGCGGTGTCGAATCCACCGGATCATAGACCTCGACAAATGTCATCGTATCGATAATTACTGTTTGATTGGCGGCAAACGGCAGAACATGAAAATAGACTTCGCATATTTTGCCGCCGGGCGGATTTATAAAGCTTTCGATGCCTGACGTATTGCCGGGGAATATAAAAATCATCAGCTGTGAATCCTGATTATCCGTGCGCCATCCCAGCTCATATTCATTGGGCACTATCGACTGATGCAGGTTAACCGAGTCGAATATAATCACGCTGCTGGAGGATACCAGTGGGATCTCGAATCCTGAAAAGACGCTGTTGTAATGGCCGTAAACTGCAAAAGAGTATTCACCGCCCGGTTCCACAGTCAGCGACTGGATGCCCAGTGAATCGAACTGAGCATAAGACGGGATGGTTGAAATAATGAGCATGAAAACTGCTGACAGGAGTATTTTACCCATATTTGATTTCATTTCAAATTGTTTAGAATCTACGGTTATCCCCTCCCTTGCTTAATAATATAAGCGGGAAGGAGTTTTGTTCCGCATAAGTTTATGTTGCCACAGAAAGATAATTACATCATTACAAGCTAAGCATAAACTAAAAATGCCAAAGTTTAAATTTTGCACATTTATTTTTGATTGACATTGAATCTGATTTTAAGATATTGCCTTTCCTGAGGTTATGAAGAGATGAAGAAACTCATACCGATAATTACAGTCATCCTGGTCGCCGCTGTACTAATCTTTTTGATAATCGACAACCAAAAGCAGGCCATGGCCCCCGATCCGCCCGGAATCGTGACAGCCACCGGCACTATAGAGATAATTGAAATAGATGTTTCTCCAAAGATATCGGGAAGGATACTTAAACTTACCAGCCAACTGGGAGAGAAATCTGATTCCGGCCGGCTCCTGGCTGAACTTGACATCGAGGAACTGCGCGCCCATCTGGATGAAATTCAGGCAGGTTATGCGCTAATAGAATCACAGATCAAACAGGCCCGGATTCAACTGGAAAATCTCAATAAACAGGTGCAGCGCCTGAAGAGATCTCTGGAAGCGGGCGCGATCACGCAGTCAAAATACGATGAAGTCGAAACTCAACGCGATTATACACGTCAGCAGATCAGTACATTCCGGGCCCAGGAGGAAAGCCTGCGGGCTCAGGAAGAGGTTTTGATGGCACAGATCGAAAATGCTTTTATCTATGCCCCGCTATCCGGATGGATCACTTCAAAAAATATGGAGGTCGGTGAACTGGCTATGCCGGGAATCCCGATCTATACGATCTCCGATCTTTCTGAGGCCTATATCAATGTATATGTCAATGAAACCCGCATCGGTGAAATCAACCTGGGTGACAGCGCTCATGTAACCATAGATACCTATCCTGATAATCCATTTACCGGATTTGTAGATTTCATTTCACCGGAAGCGGAATTCACACCCAAAAATATCCAGACCAAAGAAGAGCGTGTGAAGCTGGTTTTCAGAATCAGAATCAGCCTTGATAATCCTGAGAACAAATTAAAACCGGGTCTTCCGGCCGACGTTACCATTTATACCGATTGATGCCGGATTGAATGTAAGGCAGAGAGTGGATACCTCAGGCGCCATATCAGTCAACAAACTCAAGAAATCATTTGAAACCATAGATGCTATCGATCAACTCAGCTTCGAGGTTCTGCCGGGTGAACTGTATATCATAGTCGGCCCCGATGGTGCGGGCAAAACGACCCTTCTGCGTACGATTGCCGGGATTATGCCATTTGATAACGGAGATGTAAGCATTCTCGGTCATAGTCTTCCCGATCAGGCCGAGAAAATCAAGCTTAAGCTGGGCTACATGCCGCAGAGATTCGGCCTGTATGAGGACCTGAGCGTGCAGGAGAACCTGGGATTCTTCTACAGCCTGTACTGCCTGCCGCGAAAAAAGCGCAATGAAATATTTGCGCGCATGTATGAATTTTCGGGGTTGGAAAGATTTAAGCGCAGGCTGGCCGGAAAATTATCCGGTGGTATGAAACAGAAACTCGGTTTGGCCTGCGCGCTTTTGCATCAGCCGGAACTGCTTCTGCTTGATGAACCGACCAATGGCGTCGATCCGTATTCGCGACGGATATTCTGGCAGATCCTGAGTGATTTCAAAAAACAGGGCGTAACGATTGTGGTGGCCACACCGTTTATGGATGAGGCCGAGCGCGGGGACCGTGTTCTCCTGATTAATGAGGGTAAAAAACTGGCCGAGGGCACACCGGAGGAAATCAAATCTCTCTGGCAGGGTGAGCTGTACGAGATACATTCATCCGACAGCAGAAGCGCCAGGCAGTTCCTGTCAGAAACCGGAATGACCCGGTCCTCGGAACTTTTTGGAAACAAGGTCCATTTTGTGCCGGCCGAGGATTCTGACATCAATACCATAAAACAAAAACTTGAAGAAAAAGACCTGATCTCATCCGGCCCTGATAAAATCGAACCCGAACTCGAGGACCTTTTCATCTTTCTGGTGAAACATGCACGCTAATGCAGTAGAAATAGATGGTCTGACACGCCGCTTTGGATCGTTTACGGCTGTTGATCATATCAGCCTGACTATTTCCAGGGGGGAGATTTATGCTTTTCTGGGACCCAATGGCGCGGGCAAATCGACCACCATAAAAATGCTGACCGGGCTACTGCATCCAAGTGAAGGCAACGGCACAGTGGGCGGCTTCGATATTCGCCGTGAAGCCGAGAAGATCAAGCAGAATATCGGCTACATGTCGCAGAAGTTTTCTCTCTATAACGATCTGACACCGGAAGAGAACATCGCCTTTTTCGGAGGCATCTACAATGCTCCGACTGAACGGATCAGAAAACGCAGTCAATACCTGTTTGAGTCAACCGGCATCGGTCGGACCAAAGGCAGCCCGACAGCCAACCTGCCCCTGGGCTTAAAACAGAGGCTGGCGCTTGAATGCGCGATGCTTCATAATCCCTCGATACTTTTTCTGGATGAGCCCACGGCAGGGGTCGATCCGTCGGCACGACGCGAATTCTGGGATATTATTTACAGTGTCTCGCAGCAGGGTACCACCGTATTTCTGACGACTCATTATATGGACGAAGCGGAGCATGCCGACCGGATCGGAATGATCTTCGGCGGCAAACTGAAAGCCTCCGGTACACCGCAGGAGCTCAAGGATAACTATTCAGGTGGAAAAATATATCAGTTCGTGCCGGAAGACCTGATCGAAGCTGTTGGTATTCTTCAGGAAAGTAGCGAAGTCAAAGAGGCAACCATCTTCGGCACCAAAATTCATATAACTGTCGAAAAAGAGTTTGGTCGTGAGGCAGTACATACACTGCTGGAAAAAAGCGATATCAGATATTCCTCATTATCCGAATCGCGGCCATCGCTTGAAGATGTTTTCATTGGCCTGACCTCGGAGGACAGCCGGCAATGAACCTGCGCAGAACAGCGGCAATCGCCTACAAGGAAGTGATTCAGATTCTGCGAGACCCGCGCGCATTGGCACTGGCCTTTGTGCTGCCGATGATTCTGCTTTTTCTTTTCGGGTACGCCATCACTCTGGATATAAAAAACATTCCTTTTGCGGTACTCGATTACGATAATTCACAGATCAGCCGCGGTTTGTCCGACGATTTTGTTTCCAGCAATTATTTTGACTATAAGTATAAACTGACAGATACTGATCAAATCGACAGCCTGATTCAGCTCTCTGAAATTCGCATTGCGCTCGTTATTTCGCCGGATTTCGAGCGAATGCTCAAACGTGGTGACAGCGCCGTTATCCAGGTGATTGTGGATGGCGCGGATGCCAATACCGCCAATATAGCCATTGGTTACACTGAGATGATCATCGGCTCTTTTAACCAGGATCTACTGGAAGAACGGACCGGGCGCAGATTTTCTGCGCCGATTAATGCCCGGATAAGATTCTGGTATAATCCCGATCTTCGTTCGCAAAATTATATTATTCCCGGTTTGATCGCACTTATCATGACTGTGATTTCGGCCCTGCTGACATCCCTGACGGTGGCAAGAGAATGGGAGCGTGGGACAATGGAACAGATGATCACCACGCCGGTCAGCGCGCTCGAAATGGCAATCGGTAAGCTCATACCATATTTTGCAATCGCGATCATCGATGTTTTAATCGCCACTGCAGTCGGGATGATAGTCTATAGTGTGCCGTTTCGAGGGGACCTTTTCGCACTACTGAGTTTTTCATCACTGTTTTTGTTTGCCGCGCTGGGGCTCGGTTTTCTGATCTCTGTAACAACCAAGTCTCAGCAGATGGCCTATCAGATGGCTATGCTGGCTTCATTTCTGCCGACATTTCTTTTTTCCGGATTTCTGTTCCCGATATCATCAATGCCCAAGGCCCTGCAATACCTGACTTTGCTTATCCCGGCCCGTTATTATGTAACAGTCGCGCGCGATATATTTCTCAAGGGTTCGGGCTGGAACGAGCTTTACATGGAGGGACTGGTACTGAGCGGATTCGCGATCCTGATTATTTTCATCGCCTCAAAACAATTCAAAAAGAGGCTGGCCTGAGATGAGAATAATTCACATTGCAAGAAAAGAGATACTGCAGACATTTCGTGACAAGCGCATGCTGGGCATATTGTTCATCGCACCAATCCTGCAGCTTATCGCTTTTGGCTACGCTGCCACTTATGACATAAACTACATACCCACTGCGGTGATCGACTATGACAACAGCAGGCTTTCACGTGAACTGATCTCAACAGTTGAAGCATCCGGGTATTTCCATATAATCGAATGGCCCCTGGATGAAGAGAAGTTAACCGAACTGATTGACCTGGGTGAAGTATGGTGCGGGATTGTTATTCCGGCTGATTTTGACAGGACAGTCAACCGCGGTGAAACTGTCGACATCCAGGTTATTATAGATGGTTCCAATTCCAATACGGCCGGGATTGTGGCCAACTATCTGGGCCGGATCCTGCAGGATTTTTCAACAGAGATTTTGATCAATACCGTTTCCGCTATTGGTTCTATTCCCCGGGCCCGACCGCAGGTTATTCCCGAGGTGCGGGCATGGTTCAATCCCAGCCTGGCATCGAGGATTTACAATGTCCCGGCCGTGCTGGTCATGATTATGCTGGTGATCACCATGGTGCTGACATCCATGGCGGTTGTGCGTGAAAAGGAACTGGGTACAATCGAACAGCTTTCTGTATCTCCTGTAAAATCGGCCGAATTGATGATCGGCAAGATGCTGCCCTTTGTGATGATTGGAGTTGTGGATATCCTCATCGCAACCACTGTCGCCATATTCTGGTTCGAGATACCGTTTCTGGGCTCGATCTGTGTCCTGCTTCTATGCAGCTTTACATTCATGCTGACAACACTGGGAACGGGGCTTTTGATTTCGACATTTTCATCCACTCAACAGCAGGCGATGATGACAACATTTTTATTCATCATGCCCTTTACAATACTATCCGGTTTCGCCTTTCCAATTTCCAATATGCCGATCGAGATTCAGTATTTCACCTATATAAATCCGGTGCGCTATTTCGTGGAAATAACCCGCGCCGTCTTCCTTAAGGGCAGCGGGTTGTATGAGTTGCGCATCCATCTCCTGGCCCTCCTGGCGATTGGGTTATTTGTGATGACACTGTCTGTGATCAGGTTCAGGAAACGTGCCTCATAGGCTGCTTCTCATAATTTCATTGACTTTCTTACGACTCTGAATATACTGCCAGTAGTGGGACATCGAAAAACTGCGCAATCCGCAGCGCATCATCGCACAACAATCGGATAAGCCTCAAAATAATTATCACAGATGTCATCAAGCGGACATTTTCTGGAGAGATTGACATCGCTGATTGTTATAATTTCAAATTGGAGGAAGCGCCAATGTCCAATAATGATAAACTGAGGGGTGCCACAAGTGCTTTCACCCTGCACTATGCATACCTGAACAGCGTCGCCCAGGAGCTCGGATTCGATCGGGCTGAAACGATCAGCGCCGATGTGTGCCGTATGATGGGCACCGCCCGGGGCAAGAGAATCAAGGAGCTGATGGACCTGGAGGAACTTACACCGGAAACCGCGGCCGAGGTGGCTCGTAAATCAATCGAGGAGGATTTCGGTATAATCTCGTATGCGATCGAGGCCGGCCCGGAAAGAATAGTTCTGCAGTGTGAACAGTGTCCCGTATATGATGGAGCATTAAATGCCGGCATGAATCATGAGGCAATAGAAAATCAATGCCGTTTTGCTCCACTTGGTTATATGGATGCGCTAATCAGGGAATTGAATCCGAAGCTGAATTATCGATTAAGAAAATTCAGGAACTCGGCTGACGGAAAATGCGAGGAAGAAATAGTATTGGTCGACTGATCGGCAAGTTTATGAAATCAGGTTCATCTCTTCTTCCGGTTCGCCGGTTTCAACAGGATTATCCTCATCGGCGCTCCATTCCATCCAGCCCCCATCATAGACAGCGATATCCGGCCAGCCCATAAAATAGGCATTGAAAAACGCCTCACTCCCGCGCCATCCGGTACCGCAGTAGAATGCAACCCGCTTTTCCGGAATCACACCGACTTTTTTCCAAAGATCTGCGACTTCATGATACTCGCGCATGGTATGATCGACATTACGATAATTTTCCATATGGTATGCGTCACTTCCGCAATTGCCGAACACCGCCCCCGGAATTCTTCCCGGCTTGTCGATATAATTATAACCGCTGACATGCCCGATAAATTCCTCCCAGCTGCGTATACTGACAAGCTCTGCATTATCCGATGCCAGGATTTCCTTCGCTTCGGGAGTGTCAACCATGTATTGAGGATTGGCCGGAACATCACAACCGAAATCATCGACCGGCTGCGGTTCGAATTCCTCTTTTGTCAATCCATAGTCTTTTTCGATCCATGTTGCCAGCCCGCCGTTCAGGATACGCACATCCTCAACACCGGCATACAGCATAATTGCGGCGCAGCGCAGTGCGGCCAGATGGCCCGCCTGACGGCCCGGGTATTCATCTTCATTATTGGGATGAGCAAAGCGCCCGTATAGAATGACAGTTGTATCTTTAGCGATACCATGTCTTTCCAAAGCCGATTTTATCTCCTCGGGTGTACGCCGGTTCCAGGTCTTTTCCGATTCAAGTTCGAGGGTATTGAGATAAATCGCACGCGGTATATGGCCCGATTCATAGTCGGCACGATAAGCGTAGCTGGCATGGCAAAGAACAAATTTCTTGCCGTTATATGATGACGGATTGCCGCCTTCGATTAATGTCTTGAGCCAGTCGGGATATAAAAGCTGATTGTAGCCGGGCAGATTATCCATGGGCAGGCTGTCATCCTCGGACCATTGCCTGAAACAATTAAAAACAGCGACGTCTGCATATCCGGCATCTTTTAACTTAACCGCCATTTCCTCCGCCTCTGTGTCATTATAGGCGTAAACGGTAAGCTCATTATCGGGGGTAATTTCCTTTTCGACCAGCAGGTCTTTCCAGTTGTCATAATTTGTCCAGCTCGATGGAAATGTTTTTGCGCCGCGTATATGCCCGCCACGCAGTTCACCTTCCAGGGGCCATCCATTGTAGGCCGCAATGGGCCTGACATCGATTAATTTGTTATTGGGGTTTTCGAGCCATTTCAGAAGTTCAGAGCTGTTCTGGATTTCCATTTCCCTACCCTCACTTTGATCTGTTCAACCTGCCATTAAATATGCAATCATTGTAGCATTGTATGTCGATTCCTGAAAGGAATTGACACTAAATATGTCATACGTCTCTTTCCGCTAATGCGGCCATCGGGGTTTGACCTGTATCATCTATCAGCTTATAATTTCTATAAGTATTTAATAGAGGATTTGATCCCGAAGAAATAGGATTTTGTATTGAGATTTGCGGAGCATCAGTCGGGAGCGTCCAGGCATCAGAGGCACTCTCGCGCGGATTTTATCGAGGCTTAAAAGCAGGTCGAGGTTCCGAATGAGCACAGCGAATGAGAAACCCGACATTCGTAAATATAATTGTCGGGATTCTCGCTTCGCTCGGATCAGCGACCTGCTTCTGAATCCGAGTCATTGCGCATCCGGCATTTGCCGGATGTGACAATCTCAGTTTTTGGTTATTATAAAAGCAGGAGATTCCCGCGGTCGACTGCGTCTGCCTGGGAATGACTCGGAAATATTAGATCTCACGCCAAAGCAGAGCTTGAGCGTACCACGCGTTCAGTAACTGTGCCATGCGTACCTCCCGGTGCGCACGGAAGACGTGGAGCATCCATTGGGAGCCGGACAGGCAATTTGTTGGTTTCTCAATTTGCTCGGAACGCCAACCTACCATGCGCATCTATTGATCAATTAAATCTAATAATCTCTGCGATTACTGATCGCCTGACCCAGTGTGGTGTTGTCGGCGTATTCGAGGTCGGAGCCGACCGGCAGGCCGCGAGCGATGCGTGAGACCTTGATTCCGATCGGTTTGATCAGCTTGGCCAGAAATGCGGCCGTGGCCTCGCCCTCGACATTGGGATTGGTGGCAATGATAACCTCCTCGACTTCATCCCTGAGCCGTTCAATCAACTGTTTGGCGTTGATCTGCTCCGGCCCGATACCATCGAGGGGTGAAAGCACTCCGCCCAGCACATGATAGAGCCCCTTGTATTCGCCTGTTTTTTCCAATGCCAGGATATCCGAGGCCTCCTCCACAACACAAATGATCTTACGGTCGCGGCGTTCGGATTTGCAGATTGTACAGGGATCGGTTTCGGTGATATTGTAGCAGATAGAGCAGGTTTTGACCTTCTCCTTGGCATCCCGGATAGCATCAGCCAGTTTGCCGGCCTGTTCCTTGTTTTGTTTCAGGATCCAGAATGCCAGACGTTGCGCGGTTTTGCGTCCGATACCGGGTAGTTTTGAAAATTCCCGGATCAGGTTTTCGAGAGATTGTGATGATGACAACATGGATTACATCAGCCCGCCCAGGCCGGGAATATTCAGGCCGCCGGTCACCTCGGCCATCTTTTCCTGGGCCAGTTCACCGGCCGTCTTGTTGGCCTGGTTGACAGCCGCAACGATCAGGTCCTGAAGCATCTCGACATCATCAGGATCGACAACTTCCTTATCGATCTGGATTTCGACCAGCTCCTGCTTGCCATTGACAATGGCCTTGACCATACCGCCTCCGGCCGAACCCTCGACACGTTCCTCGGCCAGGGATTCCTGCACCTCCATCATCTTGGCCTGCATTTTCTGAACCTGCTTCATCATATTGCCAAAACCCTTAGCCATCTTCCTCTCCTTTATTTTTCATCATTTTTATCGTTCTTATTTCGCCCCCGATCGAATCGGCAATCTTTTTCAGACCCGGATTCTTCTTATATAAATCTTCCACCGATATATCAAAACGGCTGTTCGGATTAGAGGTTTCCGGCTCCTGTCCACGGCTCCTGTCAACCCTGGTGACAAGCCGTAGAGCCTTTCCGAATACCTTCTGCATACTGCTTTCAATCGCACGCTGATTTTCGCGCTTGGAAATCATATCCTTCAATGCGATACCATTGCCGGCAATGGTCAGTTCCACCGAGTTCTCATCCATACGGGTCAATTCGCCCTGCATCAGTATTTCAGCCAGAAAACGCTTTTCAGTTTTGACATCCTCGATGAAATCATTCCATGACATGGGCGTAACCATTTTTGCGCCACCGCCGCTCATCGAGGCCTTTGGCCCGGGATTAGCTTTCTCCTCGGGTTTATTCTGTTTCACCGAACGAGAAAAGGATTCATTGCTGACATTTTTTTGGGCCTGCGCGGGACGGGGATCTGATGATTCGAATAAACCTGCATCGCCGGATTTCCCTGATCCGGAAAGCGCCGAAAGTTTTTTCAGCACATCCTCCAGAGTAGCCGAGGATTCCATCTTGACCAGACGCAATATTCCAATCTCAAGAAATATGGCCGGGTCGGCGCCTGCCTTTAGATCGGAGGCCAGGTCGGCCAGCATCCTGACCATCCTGAAAATATCGCTGTCGGTGAATTTATCCTTGAGTGCCAGATAACTATCCTGGTAAATATCGGAAACCGCCAGGTAATCGAATGGGGATTTGGTGGAGTTGATTATCAGGATTTTACGGAAATGCTCCTGAAAATCGAGAATAAACTGTGACACATCCACACCCGTATTTAGCATCTCCTCCACAATCCCAAGCGCCCGTTCGGCATCCTTGTCAAGAATACATTCGGTCAGATCGAAAAGCAGGCTGGTTTCCACCAGGCCCAGTGTATCTGAAATCGTCTCACGGTTAATCTGCCCTTCGGAACAGGCCATGACCTGCTCGAAAATCGACAGGGCATCGCGCAATGAGCCGTCACCCTTCTGCGCAATCATCCCCAGCGCCTCGTCATCGATATTGATCTCTTCTTCCGAGGCAATATACTTCAGGTAGTCGTGTAAATCACGAAACGGTATACGCCTGAAATCATAGCGCTGGCACCTGGATAAAATCGTGGCCGGAAGTTTTTGCGGCTCGGTAGTGGCAAACACAAAGACCACATGTTCCGGTGGTTCCTCCAGAATTTTCAGCAGCGCATCGAAAGCGTTTGTGGAAAGGCGATGAACCTCATCGATGATATATATTTTTTTATGGGAGGATGCCGGTGAATAATGTGCGCTTTCACGCAGGCTGCGGATATCATCGACACCGGTATTTGAGGCGGCATCGATTTCCATCACATCCAGGCTGGTGCCTTTTGTAATCTGCAGGCAATTTTCGCATTCATTGCAGGGCACCGGCGTGGGACCGTTTTTGCAATTTAATGCTTTGGCCAGAATTCGTGCGGTGGTGGTTTTTCCGGTACCGCGAGTACCGGTGAAGAGATATGCATGCGAATATTTTCCCTGTTTGATTGCGTTTTCAAGCGTGGCCGTGATATGGCGCTGGGCCACGACCTGATCGAATCTCTGGGGGCGATGTTTTCTGGCCAGAACAATATAAGACATAACAAACTTCCGCTAAATATTACTCAGATATTATAACTGAAAAAATGCCGGCTCAAAATCATTTTGCGTGAATAAAAAAGGCTCATCAAAGTCGTATTTAATTTAAATCCCGTGCACCCATCCTTGATCCCGCCAGCTCAGATCGATATCGCCGCAACGGCTCAGGCCAAGCAACCCCGCATCACATCCAGGGAGACTCCTACCGCTGCTACCTTCCGGTCCTGACGGGGTTCGGAGGCTATGGATTGCGCGGGACCTGACCATCAACACCGCCCGGGTCAATCTTTCTGGCCGCAGACAGACCTCGGATGGGAATTCGGCCCCGGTATAGCGGATTCCGGGTACAGGGCACCGCTAGCTCCCCGCTTAGCACGGGAAAAATTCTCTAAATGGAGCAGAGCGGGATCGAACCGCCGACCTGTACGTTGCGAACGTACCGCTCTCCCAACTGAGCTACTGCCCCATTGCAATCTTCTAAGTTATACAATCAGAAGGCTTAATCAAGAGATATTTTTTCTCTCGGAATAAAATAGCCCGGCCACACCGATAAATATCAGCACGGCCCCAAACAACGTCGTCACAGTCGGGACCTCACCAAAAATCAGCCAGGCATAGAAACTGGCTCCGATCGGTTCTCCCAGGATCGATGTACCTACAATATAAGCCCTGATCTTCTTAAGGGCCCAGTTATAAAGCGTATGTCCAAATGCTGTCGGCACAAGCCCCAGCATGAACACAAAAAAATGAAACTTGAACTCGAAAGCGATCTGAAATTCTGCAAACAGAAGCACGCCGATCAGCAGAAATACCGCCGATGAGCCATAGACAATCTGAATGTAAGCCAGGTTTTCTACACGCTGACGGACCATTCGTCCCAGAAAAATATACATAGCCGCGCAGACAGCGCCGATAAAGGCCAGGAAATCACCCCAGAGATAATCTCCGGTAAATTTCATATCCCCCCAGCCAACAACTATCGCGCCCGCCAATGCAACCAGGATAGCAAGAAATGACTGTTTCCTGACAGTCTCGGATGTAAACAGAGCGGTCAGGATTACCAGGTATATCGGCTGAGTGGTGACAATAACAGTTGAGCTGGCAACTGAGGTATAAAAAAGCGAACTGATCCAGCTGGCAAAATGCAGGGCCAGTATAAACCCTATTAGAAGCATATATGCCAGGTCGCGCGGCATTATGCCCCTGAATACCTTGCGGATATTTATCAGCGTAAAGGGCAGTATTATAACCGCCGCCCAGGCCATACGATAAAACGAAATCAGTAAAGGATCGAGCCCCTCGCACCAGCGGATAAATACCGCGGCCCATCCAACCGCCAGCATGGCGGAAAATAGAATTGCGTAAGTATGGCCTTTTTTCACAGACTTAAGTTAGCCGATCCCTTTTATTTGGCAATAAAAAAGAGATGACGGCACGCATCATGCCGGAATGAATGCCAGGGCCCCTGTATCAGCGAACTTTAATTAGCCTGTCTGGACTGCAGCCTGGGATTGTCGAATGTGACCTCGCTTAAGTCACGCACGACATTCTTCTGAATCTCCTCCCAGAAAGGCAGCATGGTGCAGCTGATCCTATGCTGGCACTGGCAACCGCCATTCTCATCGATGCACATGTTGACCTTGACTTCGCCCTGCATCGCCTCGATAACATTCAGGAAGGAAATATCCGATTTGTCCTTTGCAAGCTGATAACCGCCGGTGACGCCCTGGTAGGATTTCAAAAATCCGGCACGGCACAGCTCTTTCAGGATTTTAGCCAGAAAATCGCGCGGGATGCCCTCTTTCTCGGCAATCTCCGAAATCGAGGAGCGCTTGTTGTTGGGCTGATTGACCAAATAATTAACTGCTCTGAGTGCATAATCTGCCTTGCGAGATATCTGCATATCAAAACCTTTCTATTAGTGAGTTATTTCGTTCTGCAGTATTTAAAAATCCGAAAGTGTACTAAATTCATCCATTTCTCTATATTCTGCTATAACACCGCAATTGGGATTTGGTTTCCAAATAAATTACTATAAACATCAAGTTTTGATTGAAATCACATTGCGGCAGAAAGATCAGCCCAAACCATTGCCGTACCGTTAGTTATATGGCAACAGAGACACCACGCCTGTAGCGCACGCGGTGATTTTTTGATTTAATCCGGGTAATTTTGATGAGATAAAGGGGATTATATTAAGCGGCCGCTATCGGCTTGACCTTGCGCGGGGCCTTGATAATTTTGCCGGCTTTCAGGCATGACGAACAGACCGTCATACGTTTCACAGTTCCCTTTACCTGCGCACGGACCTTGAACAGGTTCGGATTGAATCGACGTTTGCTCGCATTATTGGCGTGCGAGACATTATTACCGAACATCGGTCTCTTTCCGCAGACTTCACATACCTTAGCCAATTCTATATCCTCCTAAGAATAATTTCGTAATATATACAGGTGATTTCGAAAAATCAAGCGATTTTACCATCCAACAAGCTGTTCCAGATTTTTGTTCAACTTCTCGATCATTATCTCGAAATCTTCCTTTTTGGCCTTTTCTTTTTCTACCACCTCTTTGGGGGCCTGATTAATAAACTCCATATTGCCCAGCTTTTTACGAGTTTTTTCGAGCTGATTTTTGGCTTTCTGGAGATCCTTTTGAAGCTTCTTTCGTTCAGTCTCGATATCGATCAGCCCTGCCAGCGGAATAAATATCTCCGCTCCGCGTATAACCGCCGAAGCAGACTGTGAGGGCTTCTTGATATCCGAACCGACCTGCAGATTCTCGACCCGGCCCAGTACCTTAATATAAGATGCATAATCACTGACAACCTGCTCCAGTTCGGGATCATCAACACGCATATAAATATCGGCCTTTTTGGATGGCGGAACATTCATCTCAGAACGGGTGGAACGGATAGTACCGACAACCGCCTGAATCATCTCCATCTTCTTCTCGAGCTCGCGATCGATCAGGTCCTCATCAGTCTGCGGGTATTGCTGAAGTGTGATTGTCTCCCCCGCCTCCCGGGTTTTGCCACGCATGAGATGCCAGAGTTCTTCGGTCAGAAACGGCATATAGGGACACAGGAGCCTGAATGTATTGTCGATCACATAAGCCAAAACATTGCGCACCAGCATAGCATCGTCTTTGGAATCATTAGCATACAAACGAGGCTTGGAAAGCTCGACATACCAGTCGCAGTAATCACGCCAGATGAAATCGTAAAGATTTTTGGCTGCTGTCGAGAGCTTGAAATTTTTCAGGTTCTGGCGCACGTCACGGATAGTGGCATTAAGACGAGACAAAATCCACTTATCCATCAGGGCCAGCTTATCCATGTTCTCAATACAATCGAAATATTTCGGCTCAAAATCATCCCCCAGGTTCATCTTGACGAATCTGGAGGCATTCCAGAGCTTATTGCCGAAATTGCGTCCCAGCTCGAAGGTATTCATGGTGATGTTCGGGTCCTGCCCCTCGGGTGTCGCCAGAAGAAGCGAGACGCGCAGCGAATCTGCGCCGAATTCCTTGATGACATCACGCGGATCGATACCATTACCCAAAGACTTGCTCATCTTGCGTCCCTGGCCGTCACGGACAGTGCCATGAATATAGACATCCGAAAATGGCAGATCACCCATGAATTTGTATCCGGCCATGACCATACGGGCCACCCACAGAAATATGATTTCTGAGGCGGTAAAAAGCGAATCGGTGGGATAAAATTTCTTCAGGTCCGGCGTTTGTTCGGGCCAGCCGAATGTCGAGAAGGGCCACAGCCACGACGAGAACCATGTATCCAGCACATCTTCATCCTGACGGACATCGCCGGATTCACATTTGGGACATTTCTCGGGCATCTCACGCGCGACCCAGACATTGCCGCATTCATCGCAGTAAAATATCGGTATTCGATGGCCCCACCAGAGCTGGCGGGAAATACACCAGTCGCGGATATTTTCGAGCCAGTGCAGATAGGTCTTGGACCAGTAATCCGGATGAAAACGCAGCTGCCCCGATTTGACCGCATCGATTGCCGGCTGCGCCATCGGCTTCATCTTGACATACCACTGATCGGTCAAATAGGGCTCGATGATTTCATGGCAACGATAACATGTACCGGCGGCAACTTTATAATTTTCTGTTTTGGCCAGATGACCCTTGCGTTCCAGTTCCTTTACGACAGCTTTGCGTCCCTCTTTGCGATCGAGACTCTTGAATTTGCCGGCATTTTCATTTAAATGAGCATCCGGTGTAAATATGTTAACGCGCGGCAAATCATGACGCTGGCCGATTTCAAAGTCATTGGGATCATGGGCCGGCGTGACCTTGAGCACACCGGTACCAAATTCCGGATCGATATAGTCATCGGCAATGATCGGCAGCTCACGTTCCAGTATGGGCAGGATCGCGGTCTTGCCGACATATTTCTGATAGCGTTTATCCGATGGATTGACCGCCAGGGCAGTATCGCCCAGCATTGTCTCCGGACGGGTTGTCGCAATTGTCAGGTAACTGTCGGAACCCTTGATCTTGTATTTAACATACCACAGGTGCGAATCGAAATCCTCATGCTCGACCTCATCATCGGAAAGCGAGGTCTGACAGCGCGGGCACCAGTTGGTAATATATTCGCCCTTGTAGATCAGCTTTTCTTCATACAGACGGATAAATACCTCTTTGACCGCATTGGAAAGCCCCTCATCCATGGTGAAACGGGTGCGATCCCAGTCGCAGGAGCAACCGATCTGCTGAAGCTGATTGAGAATATTGTCAAACTTATCCTCTTTCCAGGCCCAGACCCTTTCCAGGAATTTGTCGCGGCCAATCTGCTGGCGCGTGGAGCCCTCCTTGATCAACTGCTTCTCGACTATGACCTGGGTGGCGATACCGGCATGGTCAACTCCCGGAAGCCATTCAGCCTCAAAACCATCCATCCGTTTCCAGCGGATCAGGATATCCTGCAGGGTGTTATTCAGGGCATGGCCCAGATGGAGCACATCGGTAACATTGGGAGGAGGAATCACAATAGTGTAGGCATCCTTCTCCGGATTCTCGGCCGAAGCATGGAAGATATTCTTGTCCAGCCAGTATTGATACCAGTCAGCTTCCTTCTGATGAGGATCATATGTTTTCGGTATCTCGGTCATAGCTCCTTCCAGGCTAATAAATTTAGACGTGATATGTTAACCAAAAATGTTATTTTGTCAAGAATTACTTAAATCGGGCTTGGAAGATTCGATTCCTGCCCGTATATTCGGTCAATATCGGTAAATTAACACAGGATATTAAGTTAAGGTTGAAATATGACTCCTTTCGAGGAACTTGTTGCGATCATGAAAAAACTGCGGGCTCCCGATGGATGCCCCTGGGATCGCGAGCAGACACATAAATCGTTGATCCCCTATCTTCTGGAAGAAACCTATGAAGTTGTTGACAGCATTGAAGATAGCAATAAAGACAAACTCAAAGAGGAGCTCGGCGATCTGCTTTTACAGATTGTATTTCATGCCCAGATGGCCAGCGAGAAGGGGCAGTTCAATATCGATGATGTGGCCGAATCAATTTCAAAAAAACTGATTAAAAGACATCCGCACATATTCAAGAAAAAAGACCAAATCAGTTCTGATCAGGTAACCCGCAACTGGGAGCAGATCAAGCTGGCCGAAAAAAAAGAAAGCGGTGAATCGGCCCTGTCGGGAATTCCCAGAACCGCCCCGGCCCTTCTGAAGGCCTTCCGACTTCAGCAGAAGGCGGCACGGTTCGGCTTTGACTGGGAACGCTGGCAGGATGTTTATGAGAAAGCTGATGAGGAGATGCGCGAGCTGAAAGAGGCAATTGAACAAGACTCGGCGGATAATATCGAGGAAGAACTGGGGGATCTGCTTTTTGCCGTGGTGAACCTGGCACGCTTTATGAAAGTGGATCCGGAATCGGCATTGGACAGGATGAACCGCAAATTCATGAGCAGATTTCAACATGTCGAGAAACGACTGGCTGAACAGGGCAAAACCCTGAATGACTCAAACCTGGAAGAAATGGATTCTTACTGGAACGAAGCCAAGGGCAAACGCTAAAATAGATAAGCCGGAGGAAATTTTTTGAAGTACCTTAAAGCGACATTTATTCTATTCACGTTTTTACTTTTGATCCTGGCCTGTGGCAATGGCGAGGATCAGGCCGAAACTGAACAGCCGCAAAACATGACCCAAGAAAGCACCGATCCAAATCTGAAAGCCGAGCAGGAACGTTACGAGGAACTCGGTTATACCCCTGAAGGTCCGGTAGAGTGGGAGAAGGGCCCGACCATACCGATCGATAATGTCGAGCCGGGCACCTGCGCCGGTGCGGCCGGTAAATTCGCAGTTGCGTTGAGCGAGATCGATTCGGCCTCAGCATTCGAAGTTGCCAGTGATACAATGGATATAGTCGTTCGTTCGCTGATGACTCACAGCGCCCAGGTAGCGCAGATGAAAAGAATGGTCGAAGAGGGTTTTCATATAGTATCAGTGGCTGAAAAAAGAAATCCCGAGGACAGCACGGTCTGTGAGGCATGCGTGACCGCCAACCTGAAAGGTACCGATGTGGAGGATTGCAGTTTCAAATTGCGCCTGTATCCCGATGGTAAATGGCGAGTTTATGATTTCGGTCAAACCAGCCAATCGCAGCCACCCATGCATAACTGATTTGATTCTGTAAGGAAAGGATAATTATCATGCAGTTTAGACTTTTAGTAATTTTGTTAACGGCTATGGCGTTCTTAATCTCCTGCGGGGGTGATGATGGCCGGGAAGAAAGCGCCATGCAGGAGCAAACACAGCAAACACAGACAGAGGCGAGTACGGAAAAAATGGATTATCCGGATCAGCAACCGCCTGTAATAAAAAATCCAAATATCGAGGGTCCGCCGAAACAGACTCATCCCAGCCTGCCCAAGACTGAACCGGTGCATGCCAACGATCTCGAGGAAGGTACCTGTGAATACGCCGCTTACATGTTTGCGGAATATTTCACTATGGGCGATTCCAGCGCGGTTCTGCCGATGTGTACCGATTCAATGAAATGGGTGGTCAGGGAGCTTTACAAGGACACCACGCTGGTGCGCAATATGAAGCTCAATCGCAAGGCCGGATACACCATAACCGAAATCAGCACCGCAGTCCAGCCGGACAGGCCATCGGCCGATTGCCAGGCCTGTATGACCGCGACATTATGGGGTGAGACTCGTGAGGATTGCAATTTCTATTTCGTCAATCGCAATGGCGAATGGCTGCTGTCGGGATTCGAATAAGCGGACATACAAAAAAAATTAACCCGGTCGGCAAAAACGCCGGCCGGGTTTTTATTTCTACCCTCGCGTTAAATACGCTTTAAAGGTCATCGTAGTTTGGACCCTCACCGCCCTGCGGGATAACCCAGGTGATAATTCCATACGGATCGGCAATGTCGCAAGTCTTGCAGTGAATACAGTTCGAGGCATTCAGCTTGAGAACCTTCCTGCTGCCTTCCTCCTCCATTTCATAGACATGCGCCGGACAGAAATGCTGGCAGGGATTGCCGTATTCGATCACGCATTGGTTGGAGCAAATATCGGTATCGGCCACCACCAGATGCGGCGGCTGATCTTCCTCATGCTTGGTGCCGGAATAATAGACATCGTCGACCTTATTAAATGTATAACTGCCGTCGAATTTGACTTTATCACGGTTGGGATCGACCTCGACTGTGCCGAAAAGCTCTTTCAGCTTGTGCATATACTTGTGATCTTCCTGGACCAGCCAGGGATCCTTGAAGCCCTCACCGCCCGAGATCATCTGCATGCCGAGATTGAACATGCCGCGCCAGATGCCATTTTCGAATGCCTGATGGAAATTGCGCACCGGCCAGAGCTCTTCCTTGATCCAGGAATGCTCAACGCGGTCGTGCATGGTTGCCATACGATCCTCGGTAAAGTCATCAGCCATCAGTGCCTCGAAAATTGTCTCCGCCGCCAGCATGCCGGATTTGATCGAGGTATGAATCCCTTTCAACCGGCGCGGATTTAAGAAGCTGGCCGAATCGCCGCAAATCAGGAAACCATCGCCGTAATATTTGGGCATCGAATACCATCCGCCCTCAGGGATAGTATTGCCGCCGTAACGGAGCATCTTGCCGCCTTCCAGAATTTTCTTTACAAAGGGATGCAGTTTGAATTTCTGGAACATATTATGCGGGTCGGTCTGCGGATTATGGTAAGACAATCCGGTCACAAAACCGATTGAAACCTTGTTCTTTTCCAGCGAGTAGATAAATCCGCCGCCAAAGGTTTTCGAATCAAGCGGCCATCCAAATGTATGATAGGCTGTCGGTCTTTCGAAACGACCCTCAGGTACTTCCCAGAGTTCCTTTATACCGGTTGTGTAGGACTGGGGATTTGTGCCGCGCAGGCCAAGTTTATTGGTCAAGGCCTTTGTCAAATTTCCGCGCGAGCCCTCGGATAACACAGTGACCCTGGCCTGAATATCGGTGCCCGGTTCAAAATTGGCCTTATGCTCACCATGCTTATCAACACCTTTGTCCTCGGTTCTGACACCGATTACCCGGGATTCATCATAGAGCACCTCCTGCCCTCCGAAACCGGCCAGGATATCGATTTCCAGTTCCTCTACTTTCTCGCCCAGCCAGGCAGTCAGTTTGTTCAATGATACCGCCGGAAAACCTTTGTTATGCATATCAGCAGGGCTGTAGGGCGGTTTTATCTGGCCGTTTTGCTTGAAGTAATAAAGCGCATCTTCCTCGATCACGTTATCGAGCGGCGCGCCCTGCTCCTCGTAGTCAGGCATCAATTCCGCCAGGCCCCTGGGATCCATGATCGCGCCGGACATCACATGAGCGCCGACATGCGGGCCCTTCTCGAGCACGGTGATCATGATTTCGGACAGATCCTTGCCATCCTCGGGCTTGTTTTCCTGATAGTCATTGATCAGCTTCTTCAGATGATATGCCGTGGAAAGGCCGGCGATTCCGGCGCCAACTATGAGCACATCGGTTTCAAAAACTTCGCGTTCGACCTCAGCCATATGGACTCCTTAATCTATTATCAGAGAAATGATTTCATGTGTCACAGGAAATACGATTCAGGCGCCCGCAAGCGCAATTGTGAATTTTATAACATACTCAGAAGGGCTAAAATAAGCATATTTTATATGGCAGTCAACCGAATCTTTGTTGCGCCGCTTGGATTTAATCGAGGATCAGGGGATGCCGGCAGGAGACTTAAAGCTATGAAACCGGCACTTCAGGTTAAGAACTTTGACCTGATCTCCTTAGCCTGACATGAATCAAAATAATCGCAGTTATAATGACAAGGCTGGCCACAATCGAGGCCTCGAAACCGAATGATCCGCCGGAAAGGATCGTTTTTCCGGATGGTTCTATTACGAAAATAGAGGGCACCTCAAAACCGCTTACGGGTGAACCGAATACCGCACCCTCGAAGAAATTCCAGGACCAGTGAATCCCGATCGGAAACCAGAGATTGACCTTATGCACGTAGTAGATACCCAGTACAAGCCCGGCCAGGATAATATTTATCAGGGATACGATTGAAAAATCGGGATTTGCCATATGCAGGGTGGAAAACAGTATTGCTGTCAAAAACAGCGCAAAACACCTGTTCATCGATTCCATAAAATTGTTTAGGATATATCCGCGGCTCTGCAATTCCTCCTCGAAGGCCACCATAAGAAACACTATCAAAATATAGAAAAAGGGCATGCCCGGAAACTGGATTCTGATAATCTTGATATTTCCCAGCGAAAGCAGGATCAGGAATACTGCTGTGATGATAGCTATTCCGACCAGGATGCCATAAACAAAATGAAGGGCCTGCACTCTGCTAAAATTCAAGCCCAGTGATAAAACTGACTTTCTATCTATAAATTTTCGGAAGACTGCAATCAGCAGGAGATTCACTACCAGCCCGAATCCGATCACATAAATGATGCGGGGATTTCTGGTCAATTCCTGCATTGAAAGGCCGCCGGTCAAATTAACAAAATTGCTCAAAAGATAGCTGATGCCGAGCCATGCGGCCAAATAAATCACCACGCGCAACCAGCCCCATTTTATCAATGGTTTCTTTTGATCGGGTTCAGGGATATTTTCCTGATTGAACAAATCGGATTGAGGATTTTCCGCCATCTTCCTCCTCAACAAGAAAGCATAGAGCTTCTATTTTTTTACCGAAACCGAGATACCATCCCTGAGCGGAATTATCGAAGTGATAAAATCCGGATCATCATACAACCGTCGCGTAAATTCCAGAATCGCCTGGGTGCTTTTCTCGGGCTCTTGATCGAAAATTCTGCCGCTCCATAGAATATTATCTGTAATGAAAAAGCCGCCTTTGCGCAGACGTTTTTTGACTGGCTGAATAGCATCGGGGTAACCCTCTTTGTCGATATCATTCAGGATAATATCAAATGGCCCATCATATTTTTCGAAATGTTCGAGCGCATCGCCAACCAGGAATTCCATCTTATCCAGTTCGCCCGCCTTTTCGAAATGTTTGCAGGCCATCTTCCTGTTCTCAGCCTTGCGGTCGGTCAGATATATTTTGCCATCCGGGGACATTACCTTAGCCATCCAGAGGGCCGAATAACCGTAACCTGAGCCCAGTTCGAAAATTCGCCTGGCGCCGGTAGCAATCACTATCTGTTGCAGTAATGTGCCCACCAATGGTCCGATTATGGGAAATTTGTTTTCCTTTGCGTAGGCTTCCATTTCATCAAAGGGTGCTTCCCTTTTGGGGATTGCGCCCTCGATATATTCGTTAATTTTGGGATTTATAATATCCATAATTATACTTTAACAAAGACCTTTCCGTTTTCAACTTTTACTTCAAAGGTGGAAACATGCACCCCCGGCAATTCCAGTGACTCGCCGGTGGTGACATTGCAGCGCCAGCCGTGCAACGGGCAGGTTACGATTTCGCCCACCAATGGTCCCTCATGCATCGGCCCGCCCTCATGCGGACAGAGATTATCGATCGCATACAGCTTACCGCCGACATTGAAAATGCCGATTTCCTCCCTGCCGATTTCAAACATCCGGCCCGTTCCGGGAGGTATTTCCGCCTCATCGCAGACTTCAACAAATTCCGCCATCAGGATCTCCTTGAGTTTACAGCTCGGCCAGCACCTCTTGCGAGTGGCCGTCAACCTTTACCTTGCCAAAGATCTTTTCGATCCGTCCATCAGGCCCTATTATAAAAGTTGAACGCTGTACACCCCAACTTTTTTTTCCGTACATATTTTTCTCGACCCAGACGCCGTATTTTTCGGCCACCTTGTGATCCTTGTCGACCAGGAGTGGAAATGGCAGGTCGAATTTGTCGGTGAATTTCTGATGAGACTCGCGGCTGTCGGGTGAGATACCAAGTACAACCGCGCCCTTTCTTTTATATTTGGCGAAATCATCACGGAAATTGCAAGCCTCTTTGGTGCATCCCGGGGTATTATCCTTGGGATAAAAATACAGCACCACCTTTTTGCCTGCCAGATCCTTAAGAGCTATTTTCTCGCCCGAGGTAGACTCCAGATTAAATGCAGGAGCCTTGTTTCCTTCCTTCACATTGGCCATTGTGCATCCGTCCTTTTAATTGTTGTTTTCTATTTCAAGGCCTTTTCCAGACTTTGCTCAAATGGAATGGCCTCGATATTCAATTCCTTAAAAAATTCATTTGAGTCGGTAATGTTCCCTTCTTTGAGCATATCGATCATTCCACGTGTCAGAGGAAAAAATTTGAAATATTCCAGAGAAGCAACCGCAAGCTTTAAAAATCCGGTCGGGATATGAATCTTGCGCGCCTTTTTGCCCATCTTTTCGGCAATCCTGTCCAGCATTTCATTGAGGGTGTATCTATCCGGCCCGCCGATCTCATAAATCCTGCCGACAGCTTTCTCGTTTTCCAGTGCGCGCACAAATCCCTCGCTGACATCCTCAATATCAACAGGCTGGAACTGATAATTGCCTTCCCCGATAACGGGCATAACCGGATATTTATCGATCATATCCACAAACATGCCGATCGCCTCGTTACCTTCACCGATGATTAATGAGGGCCGGAAGATTGTCCAGTCCAATTCCGTTCTTTGCAAAAACTTTTCCGCGCGGAATTTTGTGCGATGATATTTGGCATCGGAGTGCAGTGATGCTCCCAGGGCGCTCATCTGCAGAAATCGTTTGACGCCCATCTCAATGGCCAGGCTGGCCAAATCGACCGTGGCCTGAAAGTGAAGTTCTTCAAAGCTAACCCCGCGGGAAGGAAATTCGCGGATAATGCCGATCAGATTGATGAAAGCGTCGATATTCTTAAGCTGGTCTTTCCAGGCATCTATGTCTTTGACATCCCCCTCGACTATTTCGATCCTGGTCTGAAGGTCGCCCAGCTTTTTCCGGGAGCCGGGCCTGATCAGGCAGACCGGGGTATGGCCCTGTTCTAATAATTTTGGTAGAAGATTGCTGCCGACATAGCCGCTGGCGCCGGTTACAAATACTCGCATAGGGCCTCCATTTTGTTAAAAACTGCTTATCATCCAACAAAATGGAAATATAATACAATAGTTCCAAAAATCGCAAGGGGATCAGGGGTTTGGAATTGTCGGATCGATTATTTTTATTTCGAGATTATCGAAATCTGCGGGAATCAGTTCTTTATTGACCCTGAATCGTGCGCGCCATGATTCCCCGGAGGACCCATTTCCGGCCAGCGACATGATATACTTGGAGCTGATTTCATTGGTGAGATAATTATAGGTACCGATCTCGGCCTCATCGAAAATAATGCCGTAATACTGGCCCTGGTATGACAGGTCGGGAAAATGCTTGGGAAACAACGTGGATTCATAATCCTTGATCAGCCTGACTTTGGGGCCAAAAAGGAGCGCTGCCCGGGCGGGACTGTTTCTGTCAAGGCTCTCCGCATCCAGATAATACCATTCATCGTCAGCATAAATAATTACCGTGATTTTGCCTGTGCCGGACTGATAAACCTTCCTGGTCGCGGCTATATTTTCAACCGGGGCAATCATATCATCAACGTGCTTTCGCAGGTAATTTTCGAATCCTTTTTCAATGTCGCCCCATTTCATATCCATGGTCTTTTCCACAGACTCTTTTACCTGTTCGAGATTCATCTCTTCAACTTCGGCTTTCGAACCTCCAAGTGCCAGGTAGAGCTCGAGCATTTTGTCCATATCGCTATGTTCCAGCAGATAACCGACAAAATATCCTGATAGAGTATATGAAAAATCAGGGCCACCTGACCTTTGATGAAATCCCTCATAAGTCAGGATATCATTGAAATCAACAAAATCGGACTGATAGCTGAAGTGTGCCATCTGCGCAAATGAGCTCAGATTCATCCCGGCCCGCCCCCCCAGATAAACCGCCAGCCCGGTCCTGATAAAAGGCTGAGTATAGAGCGGCAAATTGCGTAACTTAAAGGTAATCAGGAAATCGGCAATAATTTTCTGATGCGGGAAATAGCTGGTGATCAGGTAATCGCCGGCCGGATCATGGATACCCGGCTGGGAGGTGACATCAGCATATTCCTTGACCTGGTTAAAATTCTCGCACAGGAAATAGTTCAGCTTATCAGCCGCCAGCCGCTGCATAGAGGCAGAATCGATATCCAGCAAACCTGCCATCTGCATTATTTCCCGGTCAACCCGGGCCAAAGCGCTGTCATTGATCTGCGTATCTTTTGAATAATAGAGCCGATAATAGTCGCCCTCATATATCTGTAATGTGGAAATCGGCGCCCAGTAACGGGGGGCAAGGTAGAAGAGCTTATCCTCCCCCTGTATCATCCAGTACTGATAATTGACTGCTTCCTGATCCACAAGCTTGACATCCTCGATCTCGACATAGGCGCTGTAAATATTAACCGCCTTGGGGACGATCTTAAAATCCAGTTTTTTCCTGCCCTCCCGAATGCTGTCGAGATAATTTATAAGCGGAGAACGGCAGTCGAATTTATAGGGCGCATTTTCGTAGGCGATCCCGAATTTATAGACATCGTAAAGGTAATCATTATTCCAGAAAGCAGTGGCCCTATCATATTCGCCGGCAATCATATGTTGCAGGTACTGCGTGAAGCGTTCCTCGACCATTTCCTTTTCAATATTATCCGCCAAGAGATTGCTGAAAGCAAAAAGCACGAATGCGATTAAAATTGCGAGTCTGAATAGTTTCACGTTTCTCCTCCTGATGATTACAGGATTTTACAATTGCCTGGCCGTATGGTTCTGAATTATAAGCACTATTATATAATCTTCATCGGCAAATGTCATTAGTTTTATATCAAACGGCAGTCCGGCAAAGATTTGCCTTGACTTAAGAGCGCAATGCTTATAAGCTTATGAAACCAAACTTAGGAGGCGAGATGAATCCGGTTGAATATGCTGAACAGAATTACGAGAAATTCCTTGAAACAATGATAGAAATGCTTAAGATCCCCTCGGTTTCGGCCCAGTCGGCGCATAAGAAGGATATCCTCGAATGTGCTGATTACCTGGTTAAAAAGCTCAAAGATCTGGGACTCGAGGCCAGGATCTATGAAACCCCCGGCCATCCTGTGGTTTACGCCGAATACATGGAAAACGACGATGCCCCGACTGCTTTGATTTACGGTCATTATGATGTCCAGCCGGTCGATCCGCTGGAACTTTGGGAATCGCCTCCTTTTGAACCTGTCATCAAGGACAGCAGGATAATAGCCCGCGGAACCGCTGATGACAAGGGCCAGCTTTTGGTGCATGTGAATGCCATTGAATCATATATGAAGACCGAGGGCAAGGTGCCGATCAATTTCAAGATCATCTTTGAGGGCGAGGAGGAAATCCAGTCGGCCCATCTGGATGATTTTCTTGAAGAGCACAAGGATATGCTGAAATGCGATTTCGCGATTATCTCGGATACCTCCATGTTTGGCCGAAATATGCCGGCCCTGACATATAGCCTGCGCGGAATAGCGATAGCCGAAATCAAGCTGACCGGCCCCAATCGCGACCTTCATTCAGGATCCTATGGCGGTGCGGTGCCCAATCCGATTCATGCCCTGTGCGATATGATTGCAAAGTGCCATGATGAGAACTATCGTATTACAGTGCCCGGTTTTTATGATGATGTGCTGGAGCTGGAGGACTGGGAACGGCTGGAAAGCAAAAACCTGCCCTTTGACGAGGAAGCTTTCTTAAAGGAAGTCGGCAGCGAGGGCCTTGTGGGCGAACATGGCTACACTACGATAGAACGACGCAGCGCCCGTCCGACATTCGAAATCAACGGTATCTATGGCGGTTATGCCGGCGAAGGCACCAAGACGATTGTGCCCTCATGGGCCGGAGCCAAGATAACTATGCGCCTGGTGCCCAATCAGGATCCGGATAAGATCTGCGAACTGGTCAAAAAGCATCTAAATGATATCAAGCCCAAAGGAGTCAGCCTGGAGGTTACGACCGGCGGCGGCGCCCGTCCCGGTATAGTTTCCAAGAACAATCCGATCATGCAGGCTGCGGCCAAAGCGCTGGAACAGGGATTCGGCAAAGAAACGCTGTTTATCCGTGAGGGCGGATCGATTCCGATAGTTAATGTCTTCAAGGAAATCCTGGGTGCGGACACGATCCTGTTTGGCCTGGCCCAGCCGGATGCCAACACGCATTCGCCCAATGAATGGTTCGATTTGGAGGACTACAAGCGCGGTATAAAATCAGCAATATATCTTTATAAAAACTTAGCGGAGATGTAGGTGCAAAGATGGATCTGGGTTTAAAGGACAAAGTTGCCATAGTGGCGGCATCCTCAAAGGGAATCGGCAAAGCCGCCGCACAGAAACTGGCCGGGGAACATGCCAAAGTGGTTATCTGCAGCCGCAATATCGATGCATTGAATGAGGCGGCCAAGGAAATCAAGAAAAACACCGGCAGCGAGGTTCTTCCGGTTCAATGCGATGTGACAAAGATATCGGATATAGAAAAACTATTCAAAACTACTGAAAAATACCTGAAAAAAGTGGATATCCTAGTCTGCAATTCAGGAGGTCCGCCCCAGGGGACATTCGAAACATTAACCGAACGAGATTTTTCCTGGGCTATTGAGTTGAACCTGAAATCAACCATAAACCTCTGTCGCCGGGCTGTTCCCGGTATGAAAAAGCGCAAATGGGGACGGATCATCAATATTACATCGATCTCCGCCAAACAGCCCCTGGATGACCTGATATTATCCAATACTGTGCGTGCCGGCGTACTGGGCTTTGCCAAATCGTTGTCTAATGAACTGGCCAAATTCAATGTGACCGTGAACAGCATCTGCCCCGGTTTTACAAATACCGACCGTATCAAGGATTTCGCCAAGGGATTATCAAAGAGCCGCAAGATTTCGGTCAAGCAGCTGTATACATCCTGGGAGCGGACAATTCCGGCCCAGCGTATGGCTGATCCAGTGGAACCTGCCGCGCTGATAGCATACCTGGCATCCGAAGCGGCGGCCTATATCACAGGCACGGCGATTCAGATTGACGGCGGCTTCATAAAAAGCTTGTATTAAATCGAAACACAAAGGCCCGGGCTTATGTCTCCTTTTGTGCTTTATTCTGTCATTATCCTGGGCCAGATTATTTTTGCCTCCACCCCGCTTTTCATCAAGGTGGGTCTGCGTGATTTCGACCCCTTCACGCTGGCCCTGATCCGCTTTCTGATCTCAATAATTCTTCTGAATATTTTCCTGTGGATAAAGGGCATCCGGCTTATCCCCAAAAGAAAAAATGTACTGCTGGTGCTCTTTCTTGGCCTGATGGCCATACCGTTAAATCAGGGATTGTTATTTTACGGCCTGCAGTTTACGACGCCCGGGCATGCCTCATTGATGTACGGCCTGACTCCGATACTGGTATATCTGTTTGCAATTTTCATCCTGCGTGAAAAATTCAAGCTGCGCAAACTGCTCGGCATCCTGGCGGCCTTCGGTGGAATTCTATTGGTGCTTGTGGATCAGGATGTGGACATTTCGCCCCATTTCGCAGCAGGTGACCTGATCATCTTCGGCGGCGTGGTGGCCTGGGCACTTTACACGGTTTACGGCAAACGCCTGGTAAAGGAAATCGGATCATTACAGGCGATAGTCTACAGCATGACATTCGGAACGTTACTTTTCGTACCTGTAGGCGCCTATCCCGCGCTGACATTTGACTATGGCACGGCGTCCTCTCTCTCATGGATTTCTCTGCTGTATATAGCGGTGATCACATCGGGCATCGCCTACCCGGTCTGGTACTGGGCACTTAAATATATGGAAGCTTCCAAGCTGTCGGTGTTTATCTATACACAGCCGATACTGGCGACGACATTATCAGCAATTTTTCTGCATGAAGCCCTGACGACCAATTTCATCATCGGCGGAATAATCGTAATTCTGGGTGTGGCATTTACGGAACGGGCTTAGCCGGAGAGATCGACCACCAGCCAGTCCCCCTCCTCGCTGACCGGATATGTTTTAAGCCGGGCCCATTCTTCAGTCAGACATTCGCCGCTGGGAATATCATAACGCCAGCCGTGCCATGAACATTCGACAACATTACCCTCAACTTTGCCGGAATCGAGCGGGGCCTTCTGATGTTTGCAGTCGCCCTCGATGGCGTAGTATATGCCATCCAGTTGAAAGACCGCTACCCGACGGGCCAGGATCTTTTTTGAGACAGCACGGCCCTCGGAAAGCTCTGATTTTTTGCAGATTTTGATTTTCATTGACGTATTATAATAAAATAGTCCCGCTATGTCTGCAAGCATTCTGTTTTTACTTGCGTCATGTACAAAATATTTTTTAATGGGGTTAATGCGAGTGGGATACAAGGCCGAGAGAGACATACGCCGCGATGGCTACAAATTGATTGCCGGGTGTGATGAATCCGGACGCGGGCCATTGGCCGGGCCCGTGGTCTGCGCTGCAGTGGTTCTGCCCGATAAATTTCGCCCGCGCGGTATAATCGACTGCAAGCTGCTTCTGCCCCCCAGGCGGGATGAGCTCTTTAAATATATTATCGAAAATTCAATAGCGCATAAAATCGTTGCCATCGATCAGAATATTATTGACCGGATCAATATCCTTCAGGCATCCCTCCTGGGTATGCGTATGGCGGTCGAGAACCTCGATATCCAGCCGGATTTCGTACTGATTGACGGCAACAAGAGCCTGCCGGAATGTACTCTTCCACAGAGGGCGCTGGTCAAGGGGGATTGCAAATCGGTGGCGGTGGCGGCAGCCTCGATCCTGGCCAAAGTTACCCGCGATCGGATCATGAGCACAATCCACAATATTTGCCCCGAATATAACTTTCTGAACAATAAAGGCTATTATACCCGTGAGCATCGGCTGGCAATCAAAAAATACGGCCTGACAGTTTATCATCGCAAATCCTTTAAGGTCAGCCTCGATGATGAATGGGCACAGGAGCAGATACTGTTTGACTAAAACCGGCAGTCAGAAATTCGGTGACCTGGCCGAGGAACTGGCCATAAAACATCTGCAGAAAAAGGGCTACAAAATACTGGCAACGAACTACCGCTATGGCCACAAGGAAATCGATATAATCTGCGAAAAAGGTGATCAGGTCGTGTTTGTCGAAGTCAAGGCGGCTCGTGCCAAGAGCTTCGGTCCGCCAGAGGGATGGGTGGACGGGAAAAAGCGGAAGAATCTGATCATCGCCGCCCAGGCATATATTCAGGAAAATGAATTATCGGATAAAAGCTTCAGGTTCGATGTGATAACCTGCACCAAGACCAGGGATGGATTCGATATCAATCATCTTGAGTCGGCCTTTTTTGCCGAGTAGTGTCCTGCGTCTCCGATGTATCTCTTCTTTGCAGTTGTTTTTTATGCATCAATGAGTCTTTGATATACTCGCCGTGTTCGATCATCATATCATAAATCTCTTCCCAGTGCTGGGGCTGGTTGTCAATCAAATAGGTCAAGTCGGCTATCCATTGCGAATCGACATCATAATGCTCGAAGATGGAATCACGGGCCTGCAAAAAGGCGCTGGTGTCACTTTCATAGCGCTGTTTCTCGATTGCCAGCTCGGCATTGATTCTGGCGAATTTCTCGATACCCGCATGATTCATTACGCTTTCCTCCGGGCGGGTCAGGAAATACGCCGCGATGATTATTGCAGCCAGTATTATTATAAGAATTATCTTTTTCATTGTGCCATCATGATACTAAAAGCAATCATCGGGTCAAAGCTTAATTTTTGGGACGGTTGGGAGTTACCAGGATCGACCTGGTGCGATCGGCGATTACCTGCCCGGGCGGGCCCTTGCGTGTCTTGCGCACATACTTGACCTCGGTATAAATTACCGGCACTGTGTCGGCGTTTTTGGCGGCTGAAAAGAATGCCGCAATTTCGGCCGCCTCGATTATACTTCTTTTCTGAAACTGATGAGTGCGATTGGGACGGCGCAGGATCACATGGCTTCCGGCCGTCTGCTGCGAATGTAACCAGAGGTCATTTTTACGGGCATGCTTGAATGTCAGCTGATCATTATCCCGCGCCGATTTACCGACAAGGATATCCTCGCCCAGCGAACTTTGATATTTGCGATAGGGCAGCCGTTCTTGCTTGGATGCACCTTTCTTGCCCTTAGATGGCCCGGCGCCAATGCCCAGTTCCTCGAGACCGCTTTTAAGATCATCGGAAATCTTGTCATCTTTCAGGCTGTCCAGTTCGGATTTGATTTCCCGCAGCTTATTCAGATGATCCTGCGCCTGTTTAACCTGCCTTTTCAGCAAGGGAATATTTTCTTTCAGCTTCTTGGCACGTTCGAATTTCTTTTCAACATTTTTGCCGGGTGATATGGATGGGTCCAGGCTGATCGTAATAGTCTCGTTGTCCTCGCTGTAAATATCCTCAACCCGGAGTGAGTCCCGGTCCCCCTCGATTTTGTGCAGATTTATGCTGAGCAGCTCCGCTTCACGCTGGAGTTCTTGATAATCCCCGGCCTTCTGCAGGGCATCCTGGATCTTCTCGACCTTTTTCTGTTCTCTTTTTATGGCACGTTTGAGTTTTGCCTTGTAATCGGAGACTGCGCTTTTCTTTTTGACTGGGGCGGGAGCTCTTTGTGATAGATCATGAAGAAGCTTGTAGAGTTTTTCATATCTCTGCCTGTGTTCATCGGGATCAAGATAAATCCGATCTTCGTCAAAATCCATATAGAGCGCAGTATCAGGATCGATAAGACTTCGGCAGAAATTCTTGAGATAAAATAGAAATACCGTCAGGTTGCTATCAAAGTCAGTTTCGCTATCTTTTCTATCTTCAAACTGTTCGATTGCCGCTTCTACGATATCCGGATCGATCCCGAAATAAAGCCCGGCAATTTTTTGGGCTGTATCCTCTTGCAGATCTATATCCATGCTGATTTCGGCCGCATCGACTTCCAATGGATTCAAAAGATCGGGTGTTTCGGGTGGCGTATACTTCTTCTGGTCATTACTGCTTTTGCGGATTGTGGTAATGATCCGATCCTTATCATCTGTCAGGTAGAGGTTGCTGCTGTGTCCGAACAATTCAATAATGAGCAGATAGTTGTCATCCTCATTTTGCAAAACCATCTGAACTATGCGGTCAAAACCGATTTGCTTTACGGATTTGATTTCTGCGCCCAGAAGCTGCGGCAGGAAATTGGTGGTCGATATTTTGCGGTCAAAGCCTTCCACAAGGTACAAATAGGATGGCACTCCCGCGAAATGGAAATACAGGCTCCAGCTCAATGATTCTTTACTGAGCTGAATTATGATTTTTTTCTCGGATTCCGATTTATGCAGGGCATTGACCTCAAATCCGGAAATCTCGCGGGCCATCTCAGCCGCCAGCCTGTTTGTATGTAATGCGGTAATTTTCATAAACTTAAATCAAATCAACGAGCATCCGGATTCGTCTTATAATAAACAATCAAATCCCGTTGAGAGAACAAGAAAACCCTGAATATGCCATTTGCAAGCATAAAAACAAATCTTGACAAAACGGGCCATTAAATTATTATAATCACGAGAAATACAATCATATATACTTCAGATATTTACAGCACTCATGCCGTGGAGGTGACATCTTGAAATCGGATTTTTATCGAAGTCCCGCCATCCTCTCTCACCGCCCTATAAGAATCAGGCTGCTTCTTTTATCACTTTTTCTTGCATTGGCATTTCTAACACAGCCTGCATTATCGGAAATTGCCGATCCGGATGAAATGCAGAATGTGAGCCAGAACTGGCTGTCATTGATGGTATATGCCAAAGGCGATTGGGCCGGAAGCCAGACTCCGCAGATAAGTGATATGCAGGAGCTGAAAGTCAATGACACCCTCCTGGCAAGAGTGTATTCCATTCAACCTCAGGGCTATATCGTGGTTCCTGCGCTTAAGGAACTTCCGCCTGTAAAGGCATATTCAGTCAGTGGTTATCTGGATGTCAACGATCCCGGCGGCATGGCGGCTCTTTTGCGCGACGTGCTGATCGAGAGATTCAGGCTCTACGCCGATTATTACGGCAGCCTGGAGGCCTCGCAGTCCGGCAAAAGCGAAATACTGTTCGATCAATCCAATTATAACCAATGGTTGCGCTACCGGGTATCCTCGGCGCAATTCATGAATGATTTGTCCAAGGGCGATGTCGACCCGGGAGTTGAGGGCGAACCATTGCTTTCAACCAGCTGGCATCAGGGGGCGCCATATAATAATGACTGCCCTATCGGTGACGGCGGCTCACGTACGGTAGTCGGATGTGTCGCTACGGCTGCGGCCCAGATCATGGTCTACTGGCAATGGCCCCCGCATGGCAGTGGCAACCATGATTATTACTGGAACGGAGATAATTCCTGTGGCGGAAGCACACCGGGACAGACGCTCTATGCCGATTTCACCGATAAATATGACTGGGCCAATATTGTCGACGAATGCCATGAAGGCTGTACAGACGAGCAGGCCGCGGCACTGGCCCATCTTTGCAGCGATGTCGGTATCGCCTTCGATATGGACTACGGCGTCTGCGGTTCCGGCACATGGACATATTACGCCACCACGGTTTTCCCGACCTACTTCTATTATGATGGTTCAATTCAGCGCAAATGGAGATCAAATTATACTCCGCAGTCATGGTTTGACCTGATCAAGGCGGAAATAGCCCTGGGTCATCCGATGGAGTACCGCATATATACACACGCCATTGTCTGTGACGGATGGCGCGAAATCGACGGCAATAAGCAGTATCATTTCAATTACGGCTGGGATGACAGCCACAATGCATGGTACAATCTCGACAACCTGCATTGCCCCTGGTCGGGGTGCGGGCTGGATGAGGAGTATGCCATCGTGAATATCTTCCCCAAGCCGGATGCCGATGATGACGGGATCAATAATGATGATGATAACTGCGCCCTGACCTCGAACGCCGATCAGATCGATGATGATGAAGACAATGTCGGTAATGCCTGCGACAACTGCCCTGACACTGTCAACCCTGACCAGATCGACACCGACGGTGATCTTCTTGGTGATGCCTGCGATCCGGATATCGATGATGACGGCATTCCCAATGAAGAGGACAATTGCCCGTATCAGGAGACGACCAGTAACGAAGACGGCGATGGTGACGGTGTCGGCGATGAATGCGACAACTGTGTGGCCACTCAGAATCCGTATCAGTATGATGAAGACGGCGATGGCACCGGCGATGCCTGCGACGGCCTTCTGCATATTCAATCATATGAAGTGCCGGATGGCATAGTCGGTGAACCATATGACTATCAGTTCTGGGCCGTGGGCGGAGTGGAACCATATATCTGGACCCGAATCGGCGGCCAGTATCCCTACGGTCTTGTTTTCGAAGAAAATGAATCGGGAAGGCTGCATGGCACACCGACATGGGCGGCCGATTATCAGTTTACGGTTGAATTGACCGACTCTGATGATCCGGCAAACAAAGATACTATGGTAATTAAAATAAATATCAGCGATCCTCCCCCGCCACCTTATATCTGCGGTGATCCGAACGGCGATGAGGCTGTCAATGTGTCCGATGCGGTAATGATTATCAATTATGTTTTCGTTGCCGGATCTCCCGAACCTGACCCATTGGCCGCAGGCGATGTCAACTGCGATGATACGGTCGATGTCAGCGATGCGGTCTGGATCGTTAATTTCGTATTCATTGGCGGTGATACGCCCTGCGACACGGACGGTAACGGCGAACCTGATTGCTGATCAGTTTGAAATCGAGAATTAGAGCCCGGCATCGATTATGAGGTCGGGCTTTTTATTTGAATCGCCAAATTTAAGAAAGCAATTGCGGACAGGGATTATCCCTGTTATACTCCTGAAATCCAGGCAAAAGAAGAGGAGTTACATTAATGTCAATCAAGGATAAGAAAATCGGATTTGCAGGCCTCGGCACCATGGGCAAACCGATGGCCCTGAATATACATAAGGCCGGTTTTGATCTGGCAGTTTATAACCGCAGCGAATCAAAAACCGAGCCATTTAAAGAAGAAGGTATCACAGTCTATCAGACTCCGTCAGAACTGGCTGAAAAATGTGATATCGTCATAGTCATGGTAACCGATCCGCAGGCCCTGGAAATGGTCATGAGCGGAGTTGGCGGATTGGTAAACGGCCTCAGCAAAGACAAGCTTGTGATCAATATGAGCACGGTATCATTCGAGGCCACCCGCCTCGCGGCCGGATTGACCTATGAAAAGTCTGCTCGCTTTATTGACGCCCCTGTTTCCGGCAGCAAGAAGCCGGCCGAGGACGGCAGCCTGATTATACTTGCGGGTGGAGATAAAAATCTGATTGACCAAACCACACCTCTCTTCGCCTGCATGGGAAGTAAAACCGTATATTGCGGAGATGTCGGGTCAGGGACAATGATGAAACTCATGATCAATATGCTCCTGGGTAATATGATGGCATCATTTTGCGAATCGCTCGCTTTCGGCTCCAGAATGGGCCTGGATTGGAACGCTATGACGGAGACCATTGCAGGCGGCGCACTGAACTCTCCCCTATTCCAGATCAAGGGACAGGCTATTAAAGAAAATAATTTCGAAAAGAACTTCCCGGTCGATTTGATTTTCAAGGACCTTAATCTTGTCATGGATGCCTGCGGAAAAATCGGCCTGCCGATGCCGATCACATCAGCAACACGCGAAGTCTATAGCGGCGCAGTTGGTATGGAGCTCGGCGATGAGGATATGGCAGGGGTGGTGAAATTCTATGAAAAGCTGGCAGATGCAAAGATTATCGGAGGCGCAAAGTAAATGAAATACAGACTTGAATCCGACAGCCTGGGCGAACGCCAGGTGCCATTGAATGCGCTCTATGGCGTGCAGACGATGCGGGCTCTTAATAACTTCCCCATCACCGGCATCATGATCGGTCAGTTCCCCAGCCTTATCTATGCCCTGGCAGCGGTCAAGAAAGCGGCGGCTATGACAAATGATGAACTTGGCATTCTCGACCATAAAATCAGTGATGCGATAATCAGGGCTTGCGATGAAATCCGTGGAGGCCAGCACTTCGAATATTTTGTTGTCGATGTCATACAGGGTGGCGCGGGTACCTCCACCAATATGAATGCCAATGAGGTTATCGCCAACAGGGCCCTGGAAATACTGGGCCGTGAACATGGCGAATATGAATACTGTCATCCCAATAATCATGTCAATAAATCGCAGTCGACCAATGATGTCTACCCGACTGCGTTGAAAATCGCCTCCATCTGGTCGCTTAAGAATCTGATTTTGTCCCTGCGTGATCTGCAGGATTCATTCGCGCGTAAGGGCGAGGAATTCGGGGATATCCTCAAGATCGGGCGAACACAGCTCCAGGATGCTGTCCCGATGACATTGGGCCAGGAATTCGAAGCCTACTCGATAGCAGTGGGCGAGGGTATTCGAGCGCTGGAGGAAAGCCTGCGCGAACTGCACGGTATCAATATGGGCGCAACCGCTATCGGCACCGGGATCAATACTATCGAGGGCTATTCCAAAAGGGTCTGCGATCTCTTGGCGGAAATCACAAATCTGCCCCTTTATCGTGAAGAGCATCTGGTTGAGGCAACCTCAGATACAGGATCGTTCGTACAGCTTTCGGGTGTACTCAAACGTGTGGCAATAAAACTGTCGAAAATCTGCAATGACCTGAGGCTGTTGTCATCCGGGCCGCGAGCTGGAATTGGCGAAATCAACCTGCCTCCGCGTGCCCGGGATCATCGATCATGCCCGGAAAAGTCAATCCGGTTATCCCCGAGGTTGTCAATCAGGTATGTTTCCAGGTTATTGGCAATGACGTCACGGTCACCCTGGCCGCCGAGGCCGGACAGCTTGAGCTGAATGTCTTCGAGCCGATACTGGGCTTCAATATCTTTCAGTCGATCGATATGCTGGAACGGGCTGCTGTTGTATTGCGCGAACGATGTGTGGAAGGTATCACGGCCAACCGTAAACGCTGCCTTGAACTGGTGGAAAGATCAGTCGGTATCGTGACCGCGCTGGTACCGGAAATCGGTTATGAAGAATCGGCCAGAATCGCTAAAAGGGCCCTGGAAACTGGTGTACCGGTAAGGAAGCTGGCCCTGGAGAGCGGGCTGATCGATGAAACTCGCTTAAACGAATTACTCGATACCCGTACAATGACTCACCCACGCTCGGTCAAAAAGCCTGATAATTAATTCAGTATTATTTCTTTTAAACGAATTCCATTTGTCTGCGTGTTGTTTTCCTGATTCCGAAATTTAACGACAAAATTATTATTGACTCTCGAGTCAAACCGGATTATAATACTCATATATTATACATCTCAATCTTATTAAAAAAAGCACGCGAACTCCGGCCAGTGCTTGTTTAGATTTGAACTGCCGGTTACTGCACATCCATTTCAGGGAGGTCCTATGCTAATATGGGCTCGCACTATCAGATTATTGGTGGCCACTATAATCTTTCTTGGTTTTTGCACAATTTCGCAGGCATCTGGGACGGATATTTTTGAGGTAAAGCGCCAGGCGACTCCTGAATCGCCTGTCATTACAGCCAAACTAAATCCGTCTGCTTTCACGCAATTAAAACAGGCGTCATTTCCGGATATCAGCCTGCCTGCTCCCGGCGGCGGCAGCTTAAATCTCGCGCTGGAAAGATTTAACATTATCGATAAAGACGTGAAGTTCTATCGAGGATTTGAACGGCTTTCGGCCGAACAGGCCAATCTCGACCTGGTCATGCTACGTGGTGTTGTGGAAGGCGAAAACAATTCCACAGCCTACCTGGCACTTTCATCAAGTGGGTCCGGTCAGGGCATTATACGGCTCGAAAATGGAACGATGTACGCTCTGGCAAAAACACCCGAGGAAGCGGCCAAAGGCTGGGACGGCGAATTTACAATCAGCCGCGTAACACCCGGACATGATCTTCCTGCAGGAGTTGAATTCTGCGGGGTAGGCCCGGAACATAACTGGATAACAGATCCGGGCGAAAAGGATGTGCTGGTTATGCAGCAGGGCTATCGCCTTCTCAAAGTAGCTATTGAGGCCGACCAGGCATATTATGACATCTTCGAAAACTATGGAGAGGCGTTGAGCTATATCCTGATCAACATGGGTGCGGTCAATGAAATCTATATGCGTGACCTGGATACCAAGCTGCTGGTCAGTTTCGTGCGTATCTGGCCCTCCGGCGGGGAACCATTTTCCGCCGATAACCTCTTCGGCTTATTTGAGTATTGGCGTGATAATGAAAACTATGATCCATATCATATAATCCATATGTATAGCGGTAGAACCGACCTGCCGTATGGTGGAGTCGGTTACCTGGGCAATCCATGCGGATTTTTCAGCACATATTCAATCAGCGGATATGTAAAGGGCACTTTCGCAGATCCATTGAATGCGCCAAATGCCGGCACATGGGACCTGACTGTCTGCGCTCATGAGATCGGCCACAACTGCGGGACATACCATACCCATGACAGCGATGCCTATATGCCCCCTATTGATCAGTGCACCAGCGGCATAGAACAACGCGGCACGATAATGAGCTACTGCCATATCCTCGCCGGAGGCTATTCCAATAATGATCTTCGTTTCCACAGCCGCGTCCAGGAGGTTGTCGAAACTTTTCTGGATGGCGGCGCCTGTTTTGAATATGACTGCAATGACAACGGCATTGCCGATAGCGAAGATATAAGCTCCGGATTCAGTACCGATACCAATAGCGATGGTATCCCTGATGAATGTCAGGATTGCAACGGCAACAGCATCCTGGATCCCTCGGAGCTGGCAGGCAATGATATAAATGGAAATATGGTCCTGGATGAATGTGAAAATGATTGCAACAGCAATGACCTGCCCGACCAATATGAAATCGATGTGCTCGGGCTTAGCGATGATAACGGCAATAATATTCCTGATGAGTGCGATCCGGACTGCAATGCCAATGGTATCGATGACTGGACCGAAATCGATCTCGATATAGCCGATGATTTCGATCGCAATGGAATCCCGGATGACTGCCAGGATTGTAATCTCAACGGGTTCCCCGACTGGCAGGACCTGGGCAGGCAGGGCAATATCTTTGTCGCCGACCTGGATGATGCCATTCATGAATTTCACGCCGCCAGCGGTTACCCGATTACAACCTACAGTTATGGTAATATGGTTGATCCCAAAGACGTTCATGTCGGCGCCGGCCGCAGACTACTGGTAGCAAGTTATGGTACCGGCAGCATTATCGAAATAGATCTCATAAACAATGATATCAATACATTGATCGACACAGCTTATGGTGGCCTGAGCAGCCCCACAGCCATCGAAACCGACGATCCGGGCAATATCTATATCACCGACAGGCTGGGAAACTGTGTCCTCAGGTACACCTCGACAGGAACCTTCATCGACTCATTTGTAACCGCAGGATCGGGAGGCTTGAATGCACCCCAGGGACTTGCATTTGGTCCCGATGGTCATCTGTATGTATCGTCTCTGAATGATCCCATATTGCAATACAACGGCTCAACCGGAGCATTCATGGGCGTTTTCGTGCCTTCCGGAAGCGGTGGGCTTACCCAGCCTCGCCATATTGTGTTCGATACCCACGGCGACCTGCTGGTAACGGATTATGGCAATGCTACCGTGCGCAGATATGACGGGCTCACCGGGGCATACCTTGATTCAATCCCTGAAGATTTCGGCCATCCCTACGGTATTGAGTTGCTTGCCAACGGTGAAATTCTGGTTTCTGACAGTTCAGACATATCCGGTTCGAAAAGATTCGTGAGCCGGTTTTTCCCTGACGGGCGCATAAAGTATACCATGGTAAGAGGAGTAAACAACGGTCTCACAAGCACAGCCGGATTCGCGGTCATGCCGCCCAGCAGTCTCGATTGCAATCAAAACGGCCTGCCGGATGAATGTGATATTTCCAGCGGGCTTTTGACCGATGCCGATGCCAATCTTATACCGGATGAATGCGAGACAGCCGATAGCGACGGTGACGGCATACCCAACGGCGTTGACAACTGCCCGTTTATTGCCAATTCTAACCAGAATGATGAAGATGGTGATGGGATTGGAAACCCTTGCGATAATTGTGTTCATACACCCAATGAAAGCCAGTCGGACATCGATGGCGATGGATTAGGCGATGAATGCGACAACTGTCCGGATTATCCCAATCCCCTGCAGGCCGATGTCGATTACGATACTGTGGGAGATTCCTGCGATGTCTGCAATGATATCGACAATGATGGCTACGGTTACCCCGAATCACAATTCACAACCTGCCCCGAAGATAATTGCCCGGAATATTATAATCCGGATCAGACTGACAGCGACGGCGATGGTATCGGTGATGCCTGTTCGCCCTTATTCATTGTACGCGACACGGTTGAAACCGGCTGTACACGGCTGGTTGTGAGCAATAACGGCAATTCCGGTTTTACAGGTTCAATTCCGGTTCTGGGCGGAGTAAATATGGATTATCTCGCATACGGTGAATGCGATCCGGAGGCCAGTATTTACCTGTTTACTGGATCGCCTGTCGTAGGTTATCTGGATGGCGGCGATACGCTGGTGGCCCGGTCAATCTACTTCACGACCAATAATATCCGGCAAACTCCGATTGGAAATCCAACTCATTCAACAATCACCACGCCCGATTATGATCTCTTCAGGTCGGGCACATTTGTCAACAGCACCTATGAAATCGGCATGGAACGCGACTGGTATGCGCCAAAAGACACGGACAGCTGCAATTTAATTATCCAGTGCCTGCGCGTTTATTCATTTGACGGTAATCCGCACAGCGGTTTGAGCATTGCAGAGGCGGTCGATTTCGATGTGCCCAGCGACAGCGCAAATTTCAATCATCATAATTTCGATACCTCGCGCAAAATGATCTATGCCCAGGGTATGGAAACGGTCAATGAGCCTGATGAATGCCAGGAAAATGATGCCAGATTCGCGGGGTTGTCATTACTGGGATCCTATCTCAATGATATCTCGGCACTGGATTCTACTTCTCAGCCATATAACGGCAGAGCCGCGGATGAGCGTATTTATATTCATCCGTACAATGGCTATTTGTCCGGCGATCTGTATGACTTGATGCAAAATTCCGGATATGAGACCGTCAGCCAGCCGGGACCGTATACATCGCTAATGACCTATTTTGACAACTACAGTATTACACCTGGCGATACACTGACAATATATTCTGTGTTGATCACAGTAAAAAACGGAAGCCTGGCCGATCTTCAGAACAGCCGAGACAAGGCCAGGAGATGGTTCGATATTCATATTCTCGGCTCGGGCGGTTATATGATAGGTGATGCCAACGGCGATGGGGAGGTCAATGTCAGCGATGCTGTGTATATCATCAATTATGTTTTTGTAAATGGTCCGACCCCGGACCCATTGGATGCCGCCAACGCCAATTGTGATCAGGAAGTCAATGTCTCTGATGCGGTTTGGATCATAAACTATGTCTTTGTCAATGGTGCCGCACCCGGAGATTGCAAATAAACTCTGATTACCATTATTCAAAAGCCGGATTGCTGCTTTAAGTAATCCGGCTTTTTTGTTCCAGCATCAGTATTTATGCATATTTTTCAGCTTCTTTTGGCATAAATTATTCTTGACAAATCCACCTTAACATAATAGTTTAATTTAAGACCAACGCTTTGACGGACAACTTTTTGCATATAAATTTTTGAATCGATGTACCTGTCACATTGCCATTTTGTGATTACTGGACATTTTTGTGTACCCGCGACCGCATATTTGCGCCCGAAAGGATGTCGTTGAGAATAACAACAAGCGCATTTAAACCGTTGATTTATATGGACATGAGAAGTCAAAAGAGAACCTTTGTATTAGATACTCAAATTTTCGTATCGTGGAAGGGAGGTGATTGGCCACATTAACTTAGGTACCGCTATATCCTGCAAAAATAGCGGTTTTTTTGTTTGTTTAGAGCCTATTTCCTGAAAGGAGCAAAACATGACCAAGAGATTTTCGGGAATTGTCCTCCTGGCTATATTTCTTATTTCAGTGGCAGCCAGTGCGGCTGTTTATGATAAGGATGCGGGAGTGACACACTATAAACCGAACGCTCAAAAAATGATGCTATTCGATGATGGTTCTGTAACCGATGAACCATCACCTCTTCTGGGCGGCGGCAAATTTGATCCGCCGTTCACCTATACACCGGTTGGTTACTGGCGCCAGGTGTATGGTGACGAAATCACCCAGCAGGATCGTCAGCACTATACTTCTCCCGGCCGCCAGATCGTGTATGCCGGTTATTTCAATGCTGCCTGCGATTATGTCTATATGGACTGGGCCTACAGGGGCCAGATCGGTTCAACAGTTCTGCAGTTCTGCCATTTCGCCATTTTTGACTGGCTGGTTGGCGACTGGGATCTTAGCGCCGGCGGATTCGCGGTGCAGGTTGGCCCTCCCGGCCGAGCCCTCAGCCCCAATATCGGTGTGGCAACAGAAAATGGATCACCGGTTGTCACATATTATGATCGTACCGACCAGCAGCCCTGGTACAGTATGGTTAACTATGGCGGCGTAGTCTGCCCCAGCTATACATTTGTAAATGATACAGTTCCCGGTCCGCCCAACGTTCAGGGTGTTTCTACCGGTTATTGCGATGATAATACCGGAAGCTCGATTTCCAGCCCGTATATGTGGCCGATCATTGATCTGGACACTAACGATGCCGGGCTTGAAATTACTCACATTTCTTATCAGGAATGGGGTTTCTGCCCAGACGTGCCGACCGATGATATCGACGCCAACTCGCTTCTGTATGCGCGTAAGGTATCGACAGTTGATGATGAGCCCTGGACAGGTACCTGGGAAGGTCCTTACCTGATGGACTCGGTTTATGATATCGCCCATCTTGTCCGTGCCGACAAGTCACCGGGCAGCAATGATGTTTATTTCGCCTATATTAAGCCAGTCTATTATCAAACCGGTACACCCAGCTATTGCGCCGGTAACGGCCATTATCAGCTCACCGGTGAGGTTGTCTATCGTAAATCCAATGATGACGGTGCCACCTGGGGTCCGATCACTTATGTAACCGACTATCAGTTCGGATTTGAAGATGGTCTGACCGACCCGGCTTTCTATGAACTGACAGGTATGGTCGATCCCAACGGTACATTCCATCTTGTCTGGCTCTCAGCCAACAGGAGCCCGGATAATCCCTGCTCGGTTCCATTTGCCTGCAGGCTTTATCACTGGGATAATACCAATAACTGTATTTCGGTTGTCTTCGATGCCAGCCATCCGGCTCTCATGCCCAGCGGCGCCGATGTCGGTGCCTGGAACTGGCTCGTTGCCAAGCCGAATATTTCATACTGCGACGGCAACTACTATGTCGCCTTCACCAGGTTCGGCGCACATACCGATCCTGAGAATGACGACCTGGTCTGGGATATCGCCCACCACAATTTCGTCAATGGTGACATCTACGTAGTCTGTTCGGATGCTGTCTCCGGCAGCAGCGGACAGGTCTGGTCAAATGCTGTCAATCTGACCAATACCGAGACAGACAGCTGTCTGCCCGGCGAATGCCAGAGCGAGCACTGGCCGACAATGGCTATGTACTCTGACGACAGCCTCCTGATTGAATACATTCTCGACCTCGAGCCCGGCGCCAAGGGTGGCGTTAACGAAAATGATGTCTGCGAATGGACCGATAACCCGGTTATCTTCATGACCTGGCCCTGTTTTGCCATGTCAGATCTTCCGCAGAATCTGTGCGTCGCCACCTCGCCCTCTACTCCGGTCTATCCGGAAATCGCCCTGGCCCCGTTCGGCGATGGTACCGGATGTACAACTGAGGGTACATTCACTGCCGACCTGACCATGAGTAACTGCGGTAATGTGAATCTTTCATATACTGCTACGCCCAATGAAGGTTGGCTCAGCTTAACAGCCGGATCTTCCGGTAATATCAGTGCCGGTACCGGTCCCCGCGGATCGGATAATGCTTTGTGGAGCGGTGCTCCCGGATGCGCAACCCCGGCAACAATCAGCTGGCAGGCCAATTCGGCCAGTTTGGATGTAGGTAATTATACCGGAACTATCACTGTTGATATCAGTGATCCCGGCGCCGAGGATTTTGAAATTGAAGTCAACCTGGTCGTGGCCTGTGATTACTATCTGCCTGAATTTGCCACTATTACAGGCGGATGCTGGATCATCGATGTCTTTAACACTCCCACCGACGCCAATGGTATCGAAAACGATCAGGAAGGTAATATGACCTTCTACGCCTGCGGCGATACGATTGCACCTCTCTACCATGAATCCTTCCTGGTAGGCTGGGACAATGGCGGTGTTGTTATGTATGGTGACGGTATCACATCCGATTCCAGCCAGTATCATATGCGCGCCCTGAGCGGCGTGACCGTGACACCGGTTGGCAATCCTGGTTCAGGCTCAGGCTACTGGGCTTCCGACGGTTACTGGTGTACTCCTGACAGTGTGGTGCATGGCAGAACTCAGTTCTTCGTACCGGGCCATCAGGATACGGCAGTGCTGATCAAAAAGGTTACCATCTGGAATGAAAGCGGCACGACTCTCAATAACTTCATAGCCGCGGAAGATGTCGACTGGGATGCCGACCGTGATTCGGCCTGGGATGTCGGTGGTATCGATTTCGCCAGAAATATGGTCTACCAGAGAGGCCATGATGCCAATGACGATTCGGTCGTTTGCGGTGTCAGCGCCTATGGAGGCTACGACGCAAACCTGGGTGCCCGGGTGATCAACGGTTATGATTACACATACTTCTCACTCGGCTTCTATCCGGATACGGCTTATGATCTGTTGACCAGCCTTGACGGCAATTACACGGTCTTCAGTGATTCCAGTTCCGGAACAGAAATGCACAGCGTATTCAGATTCCGCGAAGGCAGCATGAGCGCCTCGGATACATTCGATATCTGCTATATCAAGGCAGTCAGCCTTGACGGCGTAACCGGCCTGCAGGAACTGATCGATAAGGGTATCGCCTTTATCGAGGATTATGACTTGTGTGAAGTCTATACTCCTCCGCAGTGCCAGGGTGAATGCGGTGATGCCAACAATGACGGTGGCGTTAACGTATCCGACGCAGTCTGGATCATTAACTTCGTATTTGTTGCCGGAAGCCAGCCGCCTCAGCCTGTACTGGCGTGCGGTGATGCCAACGGTGATGCTGGAGTTAACGTATCCGATGCTGTTTGGGTAATTAACTTCGTATTCGTGTCCGGCAGCCAGCCTCCTGGAGACTGTTCACCAGGCTCATGGGGTGGCGATGACTGCTGCGAATTCACACCGTAAGGACGGTAGATAGATCATTTCTATCTGAAATAGATAAGAGCGGAGCAATTGCTCCGCTCTTTTTTATAATTCCCTGCCCCATGCTATCCCATTTTTTACTTTACTCTCACGGTTAAATCCCTTAATTCCATTAAATTGATCCTTTTAATACCGAAACATAGTATTAGAATATGAAATCTGGTTTTTATCCGGCAATGTCCGGCCCAAATTCAAAATGGGGTATTTTATGAGCATTAAAATTGGAGTTTTGACTGGCGGTGGTGACTGCCCCGGCTTAAATGCAGTTGTCAGAAGTGTGGTTAAAACCGCTATTCACGATTTTGATATGGAGGTTGTCGGCTTTCGCGATGGCTACGAGGGCTTGATCGAGAACAACTACCTTGACCTGGACGATAAAGCCGTCTCCGGCATCCTGACCCAGGGCGGAACTATTCTCGGCACATCCAATAAGGCCGATCCGTTCAACTTCCCGATTCTTGAAAATGATAAATACATTTTTATAGACCGTTCCAGCCAGGCTATCCGCAATTACGAACGCCTCGGTCTGGATGTCATGATCGCGATTGGCGGGGATGGCACAATGGCGGCCACTCATGGCCTGCAAAAGCTTGGCATGAAAGCGGTTGGTATCCCAAAGACAATTGACAACGATCTTCATGGAACCGACCAGACATTCGGCTTCGATTCGGCCCTGCAGACCGCTACCGATGCAATCGATAAGATTCATACCACCGCCGCCTCGCATCATCGCATAATGATTGTCGAGGTCATGGGACGGTACGCCGGATGGCTGGCCCTTGAATCCGGCCTGGCGGGTGGTGGCGATATCATATTGATCCCCGAAATCCCCTATGATCTCAATACTATTACCGACAAAATCAAGGAACGCAACCGGCGTGGCAAGGGCTTCAGCATCATTGTGGTCGGCGAAGGCGCCAAACCGGAAGGGGGCGATATGGTTGTCCAGCGCCAGGTGGAAAACAGCCCGGATAAAATCAGGCTGGGTGGAATCGCCAATGTCCTGGCCCGTCAGATTGAATCCCTGACCAACATGGAATGCCGCGTTACAATCCTGGGCCATCTCCTAAGAGGTGGTATCCCAACAGCTTACGACAGGCTCCTGGCAACCCGTTTCGGCAACCATGCGGTCCGGCTGGCGGCTGAGGGGAAATTCGGATTGATGGTCGGCTTGCATGGCCAGAAAATCGGTAATACAAAAATCGAGGAAGTTGCCGGGAAATACCGGCTGGTACCGGAGGATTCGGACTATCTCAAGACCGGAATTTCACTCGGGATCAGTTTTGGGAAGGAACTTGATATTAAATAGCATGGTTTTGGGCGAGTTCAAGGGCCGGTTTGCCGGCCCTTTTTTTTGCTTCATTTTAGGTGTTTTCATGATAATTGGCTCAATTTTTATGAATTAATTTAAAAATCTGAAATTTTTTTGACTTTTTTTGGCCTGAAAACAAAAAATCATGTCTTAAAAACAGACCGCTTTTTATAAAACAAAAACGCCTGAAAAAGCCCTGAAATACGGCAAAAATTTTGATTGTAATTGGCTAAAAAGCCTTGACATACGGGTTTAAATAAATATAATGTATATGACAGTGCATGGATACTTATCAGTAGCAAAATTCTCTAATGTACAAACATAAGTACCTTTGGCAAAAATTTGATTAACTAAGAACCGTTAATGTGCTAGACCCTTATCTGTTGGGAGGAATAGATAAGGTGAGGACCCGCAATTACCGATTTCCGCTTGGTTATTGGTAGACTAAGACTTAACAGATCCTTAACCCGCCTTTAGCGAAAGGAGAGTCGATGCTTAGAGGTAACAAATTACTACTAGCGTTACTCCTGCCTGTATTCGTTCTGTCTCTCTGTCTTGCTGCCTTTGCTCTGGATGAAGACGACTTCATCATTATCGATGGTCAGCATTTAACACCCGAACAGTGGGCCGAAAAGCAGGCAATGGGTGATGCTTCCGTGAAAAATCTTGACGCTCCGGTTATTCCATTAACCCCGCGTGCTTATAAGCCCGGCGTTCTGGAATTCGACGGCGAAACGCTTCCCTTCAAGTATGAACAGGGAACCAATCCGCTGTTGTACGGAACTCCGACTTTACCGTCAATGAGCGGCCTGAAGGTCAATTTGATGGAAGCCGATTTCAACGACGGTATTTTCCCGCCCTCCGGCTGGACACTGCAGCAGCTTGGTGACGTAGGCGCAAATACCTGGGAACTTGATGATGGTGCATACGTCTATGAAGGCCCCTATGGCGCCGTCATTGGCTATGATGCGTACAACAACCAGGATGAATGGCTGATCAGCCCGTCGGTGACTCTGACCACAGGTACAACCTGGTATCTGGATTTTGCCTGGATTACCGGTTATGTCTGGATGGTGAATCCCTATGATAACGCCGAAATGGTTGTTAGAGTTACTACTGACGGCGGCACCACCTGGGATTCTCTCTGGTGTGAAGATGATCAGCCGGTATTCCCTGATTATGCCAGTCAGTGGACTGATAATAGAGTCGAGCATATCGACCTGAGTGCCTATGATGGCGAAACAATTCAGGTAGCATTCCACTACTATGGCCTTGATGCCGATGGCTTCTTCCTGGATTATATCTCAATTAACGATGGTGTTGCTCCTGATGGCCGTTGCTGCTATGGCAACTCCGCCGCTCCGTCCTGTGCCGATATGACACAGGCCGACTGCGAGGCCCTGGCTGACTTTATCAGCTGGACCGCGGGCACTGATTGTGCAACCGATCCCTGCCCGACCGCACCGGCCAATGATCTTTGTGCTGATGCAGAAGTTCTTTCACTTCCGGCCACTGTCAGCGCCTCCAACGTCGCTGGCCAGAATGTTGACTGCCCCGGTCTTCTGGACTGGAACGCTGTCTGGTATGAGTTCACATTGACCTCAACCGACGACTGCAGCAACCTGGAAGTTGATTTTACTGCCACCATAGATCCGATCTATTCCGTCGGCGTTATCATCATGGATGACTGCGCTTGCGACGATTACATTCTTTACAGCGGTATCGAATGGGTCGGCGGCGAACGCCCGATCATCACCTGGCGCAATGTTCCCGATGGAACCTATTACTTCCCGGCCATGGCTGTTGCGGACGCCAGCGACACACCGATGGACTTCGTGTTCACAATGAGTGCCGTTGATTGTCCTCCGGCCCCGCCGAACGATCTCTGTACCGATGCCATCCCGCTTACACTTCCGGCTACAGTACAGGGTTCCAACATCTCCGGTCAGAATGTTGACTGCCCCGGTCTTCTGGACTGGAACGCTGTCTGGTATGAGTTCACACTCAGCGCCACCAACGACTGCAGCAACCTGACTGTTGATTACACTGCTACAACGCAGACGATTTACTCCGTAGGCGTCATCATTATGGATGACTGTGCCTGCGATGACTATATTCTTTACAACAACATTGAATGGATCAGCAGCCGTCCGATTATCTACTGGAACTATGTACCGAATGGCACATATTACTTCCCGGCCATGTGTGATCAGGATGGCAACGACACGCCCATGGACTTTGAATTCACCATGTCGGCTGTCGAATGTCCTCCGGCCCAGCCCGGCGATAATTGCGGCGATCCGCTCAAGGTTAACATTTCAGGTCCCGGCTTCGGTGGCTACACCGATGCCAACTACACCTGCGGCAGAGGCAACAACGAAAGCTCAACCTGTATGAGCCTCTACGACGGTGGCGAAGATATCTTCTATGAAATCAACGTTGCCGCTGATGTCTGCCTCAAGTTCACGCTTGATCCGCAGGGCACAACCTACACCGGTATGGCTCTGGGCGCCGCCTGCCCGCCTCCTGGAACAACTTACAGCGACTGTCTTGCTGAAGTTACCGATGGCTCAGGCTCACCCAAGGGCTTCTTCATTGATCTGACTGCCGGTACCTATTACCTGATGATCGATACCTGGCCGGCACCTGACTGTATCCCGGCTTTCGATCTGACAATCGAAGAATGTCCTCCGCCTACCCCGGGTGACAACTGCTCCGATCCTCTTAAGGTCAATCTGCCTGCAGATGCTCCTTATTCGGATATCGGCCAGTATACCTGCGGCCGTGTGGATGACTATGATCAGACCTGTCTGTCATACTATGACGGCGGCGAAGACATTATCTATGAGATCAATGTTGACGATGCCGGTTACTACGAATTCATCCATGATCCCAAGGGCACAACCTGGACCGGTATGGGCCTTGGCGATACCTGCCCGCTGAGCGGTACTACCTACAGCGACTGTATTGCCGAAGCTACCGATTACTCCAGCAGCCCGCATGGATTTATCGTATTCCTTATGCCGGGTACCTACTACCTGCATATCGACACCTGGCCGAGCCCGGATTGTATTCCTGATTTCGATCTGTTTATCAACTACCTGGCCCCGCCGCAGCTTGATTGGGATATGACCCTGATCGAATTCTGTAATCAGGCTCCTGATCAGAATGGCTGCGTGACCCTGAATCTGAGCAACCTCGGTGATGTTGATCTTAACTACAGTATCACATACGAATATGGCGTTCCTCAGACCAAGGAAATCGATGGCGCCAATATCGTTGTTGACCCGACCCAGTACATCCCGGGTGGTTCCGGAACCTTCACATTCACCTGCACAAATGCTTCCAGCGATACAGAGTGGATCGATTCCGTTGCCATTACATTCCCGGCTGGCGTTACTGTAACCGGTTCAACCGATATGGATGTTGTTGGCCAGACTCGTTATCTGGAATATGACGGCACAACCGGTGACGGTGTAACCGTTTCCTTCGGTAACTGGAACGGTGGCTATGGCAATATCTACAGCACTGATGTCGCTGAAGCCGATATCAGCCTGTCATTTGATGCCGGCCTTTCCGGTCCTTTGACAATCGATTACCATATCTCCGGTGACGAATGGGGTTCACCGCCTCACGATGTTAATGGCAGTGTCATGCTGAACACTGGCAACCCGCTTGAAAACTGGCTTTCAGTTGACGTAAGCGGCGGAGTTATCGGCCCGCAGGGCAATCAGGCTGTCCAGGTTTGCTTCAACAGCGCCGGTCTGCCTGATGGTGACACCTATTTCGCTTCACTGATTATCACTCATGATGGTGGTCTTTCACCGATTACCATCCCGATCGTACTCCAGCTTGGTGACGATCATGATCCGGCGGCCGTTGTGGCCATCGATAAATCCGGTTCCATGGCTCTGACAGACGCGTTCGGCGAAACACGTTTCGACCGCGCCAAAGCCCTGGCCCATACTGATGTCGATGATCTCTTGACCAACGGTTACATGGTTTCAGTTGTCAGCTTCAACGGTTCACAGGGAATCGTGGTACAGCAGGACTTCACCACTGATGGTGTTGCTCTGCATGACGCTATCGACGCGATCGTCGATCCTCGTCACGATACACCTCTGGCCGCTGCCATGTGTCAGGCCCATTGCACTCTGCACCAGCTTGGTTGCGGTGTCGATGCTATCTACACCTACACTGACGGTGAAGAGAACCAGAGCCTTGACTATGACATGTGCTACATCTGCGACCTGTGCTATGCGCATCATGAGACCGGTTGGAATTATGATTGCGATCCCAACAATCCGGCCAGCTGTACCGATTGGCAGCTCTGCCTGGCTGACATCTTTGCAGACAACGGCGTGAATATCGTCAATTACTTCGGCGCCCCGGTCAACCCGTTCGCGGGTAAGAGCGGTTCCGCACCTGAGGATCTCTACTTCCTCAAGTACACTGCCGATGCTTCTGACGGTGAATTCCACTACTTCGCCGATGCTGCCTATGTCCCTGGCGATGCTAACGGCGACGGTGGCCTGAACGTTTCAGACGCTGTTTACATCCTCAACTACGTCTTCGTAGCTGGCGATGAACCGCAGCCTCTGGAAGCTGCTGATGCTAACTGCGACGGTGACGTAAACGTCAGTGACGCTGTCTCTATCATCAACTTCGTGTTTGCTGGTGGCGACGCTCCTGTCCTCTGCGAATAATCGCTGTCGATAGAGCATAGATTAACCCGTCCGGCTGTTGCCGGACGGGTTTTTTATTGCGCCCGTTAGAATTCCATTGACACCGCTTGCTTATATAATTATGAAACCACTTATATAGCAGATCAGGAGGTACTGAAAGATGAAAGCCATGGTTCTTAAAAAGGCAGCCAATGTCGATCAAAATCCTTTAATAATGGAAGAAAGAGAAATACCCGAACCAGAGAATGGGCAGATTCGAATTAAAATCAGCCTGTGCGGTGTCTGCCATACTGATCTGCATACGGTCGAAGGCGAATTGGATCTTCCACGACTGCTGGTCATACCGGGGCATCAGATTGTCGGCACAGTAGATAAATGCGGGCCGGAAGCTTCACGCTATAAAGAAGGGCAACGTGTGGGTGTGGCATGGCTTAACTGGGCCTGTGGAGAATGTATCTACTGCCGCAATGATCAGGAAAACCTGTGCCAGAATGCCAGATTTACAGGATTGCATGTCGATGGCGGCTATGCCGAGTACACGGTCGTGGATGAGCGCTTTGCATATCCGATTCCCGATATATTCAGCGATGCCGAGGCTTCTCCCCTGCTGTGTGCAGGCGTTATCGGATATCGTTCTTTGAGGCTGAGTGGTATTAAACCGGGCCAGAGACTTGGGCTTTATGGTTTTGGTGCCAGCGCGCATATTGCCATTCAGGTCGCGCGGCACTGGGATTGCAAAGTATATGTCTTCTCGCGCGGAGAGGAGCATAAAAATCTGGCCCGCAAATTGGGGGCTGTCTGGACCGGAAGCGCCGAGGATATGCCGCCCGAACTTATGGATGCTTCGGTAACTTTTGCCCCTGCCGGGTGGATCGTGCCATATGCATTGAAACATACAAGGCCGGGTGGAATGGTAGCGATCAATGCCATCTATATGTCGCCCATTCCGGAAATGAAATATGAGCTTATATATATGGAAAGAACTCTGCGAAGCGTGGCTCATGTACAACGCAAGGATGCTGAGGAGTTTCTTCCGCTTGCAGCAGAGATTCCAATTAAACCAACAGTTGAGAAATTCAGGCTCGAAGATGCCAATGATGTTTTAAGAAAGTTAAAAAATAGCGAACTCGAGGCTGCTGCGGCTCTGGAAATGCAGTGATAAACTGAGACAAAATATAGTCAGTTAAATAAGGGATAATTTAGAAGAAATTAGGCTATTTTACTGTTGACAAATGTTAAAATATGGTTAATATACGATTGCCCTTTTCATTTAAACCTACCCTATAAGATGTGGTGTTTATAGACCGGCTCCTACTTGCCGGTCGTTTTTTTTGTGTGCTTTTTCCTCCCGAAATTGGCAATTCGGAAATGTCATTCGAACAGCAAAAGAACAATTTTTAAATTGGTTGACAAATGTTCAAAAACTTACAATAATGAAAAATCTTGAGGCGAGAGCCATTCTGAGGGCTATGTACTTGTAGGGCACTTAGCAGGGAAAGAACAGCCGCAGGATGGTTTTTTGGCAATGTATTTTGCTTACTCCTTTGTTATAAATCTAATGTCATCAAAAATCATCCTTCACTTATCCAAAAACAATTTTAGAGGTAGTGATGGATTATTCAGGACAAACCAACAATTCCGGGGCGGGACCCGAAATTAAAGTACAGGGAATCGAGATGAAAGCTCCAAAATCAATCGACGAACTCTCAATCAATACTATCAGATTCCTTTCAGTGGACGCCGTCCAGAAAGCGAAAAGCGGACATCCGGGCGCACCAATGGGCGCGGCACCGGCAGCCTATATACTGTGGGACAGATTCCTGAGGCACAATCCCCGCAACCCGAACTGGTTCAACCGTGACAGGTTTATTCTCTCAGCCGGACATGCATCCATGCTTCTTTACAGCCTTTTGTATATGACCGGCTATGACATTTCACTCGACGATATCAAGGATTTCCGCCAGTGGGAGAGCAAAACCCCGGGGCATCCCGAATACGGCATCACACCGGGAGTTGAGGTCACCACCGGACCCCTCGGCCAGGGCTTCTCCAATGGCGTTGGCATGGCTGTGGCATCACGATTCCTGGCGGCCCGTTTTAACCGTCCCAACCATAAGGTTATCGACCATCATATCTATGCCCTGGTGTCGGATGGCGACCTGCAGGAGGGCATTTCATACGAGGCGGCCAGCTTCGCCGGCCATCACAAGCTAAGCAATATGATCTATCTTTATGATGATAACGGAATCCAGATCGAGGGCTCGACAAACCTGGTATTCTCTGACAATGTCAGGATGAGGTTTGAGGCGCTCAACTGGCATGTTGTCGGACCGGTCGATGGCAACGATATCGAGGCCATCGATGGTGCCATTCGTGAGGCCCAGCATGAAACCTCCAAGCCATCGCTCATAATCTGCAGAACCAATATCGCTTTCGGTTCACCGGGTAAGCAGGACACCGCCTCGGCCCATGGCGAGCCGTTGGGTCCCGATGAAGTCAAGGTTACCAAGGAGAATATGGACTGGCCCCTGGAGCCGGAGTTCCTTGTGCCGGAACAGGCCCGCGATCACATGACCCTGGCGATTGAACGAGGACAGAAACTGGAGCAGGACTGGGAAAACATAATGCGCGCCTATGAGGAGGCTTTCCCGGGCGATCATATGCTCCTGAGGCAATATATCCGTGAAGAGCTGCCCGAGAACTGGGATGCCGATCTTTATGATTTATTCAAGGATCAGAAGGATCCCATGGCCACGCGCGGGGCCTCGGGTAAGGTTCTCAATGCTATTGCCAACAAGGTATTGAATATAATGGGAGGTTCTGCCGACCTGGGACCATCCAATAAGACCCTGATTCAAAGCGAGGGCGATTTCCTGCCGGATGATCATGCTTCCAGAAATATCCGTTTTGGCGTACGCGAGCATGCTATGGCCGGTATTGTCAACGGTATGGCCCTGCATGGCGGAATGATTCCCTATACCGGCACATTTCTGGTATTTTCGGATTACATGAAGCCGCCCATGCGGCTGGCGGCATTGATGGGCCTGAAGGTCATCTATGTCTTCACTCATGATTCAATCGGGCTGGGCGAGGACGGTCCGACTCATCAGCCTATTGAGCAGATCAACAGCCTGCGTGCCGTCCCGGGCCTGACAGTGATTCGCCCGGCGGATGCCAACGAAACCGTGCATGCCTGGCGGGCGGCGATTAACTACAAGGGCCCCACAGCATTGATTTTCACTCGCCAGAAAGTCAATACATTGCCGGATAATCCGGAAGCCTTTCGCGGCGGGTATATTCTCTGGGAAGAAGCCGGTGATCCGCAGGCGATTATAATCGCCACCGGCTCTGAAGTGCATATTGCCCTTGAGGCGGCAGAGATGCTTAAGGCTGAGGATATTCCGGTAAGAGTGGTATCACTGCTCTCATGGGAGATTTTCGAGAAACAGTCACAGGCCTATCAGGACAAGGTGCTTCCGCCTGATATACGCATACGGGTCGCAGTCGAGGCCGGGGCCACGCAGATGTGGCGCAAGTATGTCGGTCTTGATGGTGATGTTGTCGGGATCGACCATTTCGGAGCTTCAGCGCCATATCAGGTGCTGTACGAAAAATTTGGCATAACATCCGAAAATGTTGTGGTCAAAGTAAAAAATCTTCTGAATAAATAGATTTGCCGCCAAAGCGGGAGATACTTTTAAGGGTAGCTCTTAATAAATAGGGCTGCCCGTTTCATACATGCCGGGATTGTATGAAGCGGATTTTATCAGGACAAGGATCGAAACACGGCGGTTGCGGCCATCAAATGGATCTCCGGCTATTTTTGGGTATCGATCGGCATAACCTTCGATGCCGTGAATCTGAGCTTCCTTGACACCGGATTTTGTTAATAGCACGCGCGCGGCATTGGCCCGGTCGGTGGAAAGCTCCCAGTTTGTGTAATCCAGGCTGGCATATTGACGGCTGTCGGTATGTCCTTCTATCACAATCTTATTAGGAAGCTTGGCGAGTTCATCGCCAATTATCTTAATGATTTTGATAGCCTCCTTATTGAGATTATCCGAGCCGACTTCGAAGAATGATTTTTTCTCATTTTTATCGATCAACTCTATCTTCAGCCCCCGCGATGTCATCGTCATTTCGACCTGTTCGCGCAAATCTGCCAGGTCGGGATTGGCCTGCATCATCTGATTAATCTGCTGGGCTGCCTGACGCAGGAGATTTAACTCCCTTTGTTTTTCGGAGGCTATATCAGGAATTTTTGGTTTGGACGTACCCTTAAGGACACCTTCGCCCTGCATCTTGCCGGCGGCCGCCGGATCAGTAAAATAACTTGCTACAGCCTGCTTGACATCCTCAGACTGCACAACCAGCCACATTACCAGAAAAAAAGCCATCATGGCCGTGACAAAGTCAGCATAGGCAACTTTCCATGAACCTCCGTGATGGCCACCATGACCGACTTTTTTCTTAACAACTATTATAGGTTGCGCTTGTTTTTCTTCATCTTCCATTTGCTACCCCGCTCTGGTCTTATTGCAGGCATCCTCAAGTTCCAGGAATGTGGGCCGGACCTCCGAGGGCAAGGCCCTTCTGGCAAATTCAACCGCCATTACACCGGCGATACCCTTTTGAAAGGCCAGTATGGCCTGTTTCATACAGGCATAAAGCTTTGTTTTACTGGAATTTGCAAATGACATGTTTGTGGCGATCGGCAATACGAATCCATAGGCCAGAAGAATGCCAAGAAACGTACCAACTAATGCCGCACCGACCTTATGACCGATCACAGCCGGCGGCTTATCGATAGAGCCCATAGTCAGGATAACACCCAGCACAGCCGCTACAATACCAAATCCCGGCAATGAATCGCCGACTTTCTGAATAATCGTGGGTGCGGCCTCGATCTCTTCATGATGGCTTTCGATATCGGTATCCATCAGCGCTTCCAGCTCATGAGTCTGGGCTGTTCCCGTAATCACCATACGCAATGTATCACACAGGAAACTGACGGCATGATGATCATTCAGGAATTGCTTATACTTGGTAAAAACGCTGCTTTCCTTGGGCGATTCGACATGCTTTTCAAGGGCGATCAGACCGTCCTTCCTGGCAACATTGAAAAGCTCAAACAGCATCACCATGATATCGAGGTAATCCTTTTTGGACATACCCGGTTTGACTACGTCTTTGAGCTGCGACATCATCCTTTTGAGGTTGGACATCGATGTCGCCGCCAATAGCGATCCGATCATGGCCCCGCCGATAATAACAAACTCGGCGGGCTGGTGCAAAACCAGTATCTGTCCGCCCGCCATCATGAAACCGCCTACAACACAGGCCATTACAAAAACTAATCCGAAAATTGAGATCAAATGAATAAACCCTGTTTAAAGTTCTTCTTTGATAGTTTCGGCACTTTTGACAAAAAGATTAGACCTTGAGGGGCTTGTTGTTCAATAGATTATAAAAAATCGGGAGGTATAGGAATAATTATTGTAAAAACAGCGGCAACTTAGATAGATAGGCTGATTACTGTCTCTTCCGGATGATCAATTTCCAGATCACCAATCAACAGAATCAGATCACCCGCACCGGCACCGGTCGGCTTGGCACGGCCGCCATGATCACGGGCCCATTTTTCTATTTCCCTGTGAATATTCAGCTTAAGAGGGATGTTGGCAGACTCGGCGATATGCTCAAGAATATTATCAAAACTATCAAGATGTTCAAACAGGCTCTCAATATCATCAGACGACCAGCTCTTGACCAGGCTATCTGATGCCTCAATCAATTCGTGCAGTTCATCCTCGTGGCCCTGATCCAGCCAGCTTTCGAATTTGGATACCATTTCGCGTGTATTCGAGGGTTGGCCTGTCCAAACCAGTTTGAGCGGCAAGTGTGAATTTATCTCTATCGGCTCAATCTCCAATTTATCATCGATTCGTTTGAACCTGATCGGTTCACCATAAGCGCAGGCGGCAATATCCGCTCCGCTGCCTTTGTTGGCCTGTGCCTGGCGATGAATCCGGTCGGCATAATCAGCAATCATTTCTCTGTGCTCAGTCCAATTTATCCCGGCACGCTGAAAACGAAATGCCACCACGCCCACTGCCTCAGCCGCGGACAGGCCGATGCCAAGCTTGACTCTATTGCCATTGAAATCAACAGAATAAAACTGCTCGGAATTAATCTTAAGATTTGGCTTTCCGGCCTTATCTTCAAACTCCTTTAGTTCGGGGATTTCAAAATCGAGAGCCTGACGGACAACCGGCGAAAAATCTGATTCGGAATCTTCTTCCTGTTGAGTGATTATCAAATGATACGGTACCGGCGTGAGCACCGCCGTTCCGCCATGAAGAACAGCATATTCACCGGAGAGCATGACTTTGCCGGGGATCTCGACCTTGATCATGATACCTCAAGCACCTCCGCACCCGGTGCGGCATTACCGATCAGGCAGCGTTTGACGCCGCGGATCTGGTTGATCCTGGTTCTGATCTTATTGAGGTCCTTTTTCCTGCCCAGGAAGACCACATGGGGCCCGGCATCCATGGTAAAATAAGTTTCCAGCCTGTTCTCTCGGAGGCTATAAGCCAGGTCGATAAGCTTCAATGATACATGATTGAGGTACACCAAAGCCGGACGCGTGGCCATCATGCAGGCATGCATAGCCAGGGTATTGGCCTCACAGAGCTTTCCTATTGCGCTGAAATTGCCCTTCTCAATCGATTCCAGTATTGCCCGGTAATCCTTTTTGGCCTGTGCCAGCCATTTCTTATAATAAGGCGAGGATTCCCGTGATAGATTCATGCCAACCCGCGAATTCTTCTTTTTTTCCGGAGCATCCACCACCGCTATCACCATGCCCCATTGCAATAACTCCGATCGCATGATTATCGATGATGCCGGGTTTTCTCCGGAAGGCAGTTTTGATAATCCGCCGCTGACCGATCGGGCCGCCGATCCGCTGCCGATTCGTGCCAGACGGGTCAATTGCGCGGAACTTACTTTCTTTTCGCTGAATTCTGCCAGTCCCCGAGCCAGGGCGGCAAATCCTGAGGAACTGGATGCCAGTCCGGATTTCGTGGGAAAACTGTTTTGCGAATCTATTGAAAAGGAACCGGAGATCAGCCCTTCTTTGCGCCAGTAATTCAGATAGTCACCAAGACGTTTTTTGGTAGTTTTATCGGCGGGCCTGCCATTGATGACAAAACGGTCATTCTTCCCTTTGAGCCTTTTTACGATTGTACGCGTTTCCAGGCAGTCGACCGCCAGTGATATTGATGGTGTGGCCGGGCAGTTTTTGCCTCCCGGACGTTTACCCCAGTATTTGCTGATTGCGATATTTGCGTATGCCCTTGTGTAAACACGATCAGGCATCAAATCGCTCCCAGTTCAAACGGAAATACCATCGGGAAATGTTCCGCCAGATGCTGGGCCAGGTCATATTGCGCGCCGGGTTCAACCAGTGCAACCACAGCTCCGCCTCCGCCGCCACCGGTGAGCTTGGCGCCAAGAACTCCCTGATCGATCAGGTAGTCAACGGCATTATCGAGGGCCGGCGTGGAGACACCAAGCCGCGTTAGAAGCTCATGATTGCGGAACATCAAACGGCCCGTTTCGGCCATATCACCGGTTCCCAATGCAATACCTGCATCAACTGTGATATTGCCAATTTCCTCAAGTATAGAAGCGACCCCTACAGGATCACGTTCACGGTTGCGCTGGACTTTTTGCACCAGCTCGATCGTACGGGCGCCGGGTTCGATTATGCATAAAAGACCGGCCGCCGGAATCGGCATCCTGATCGGCAGTATTTCACGCGGCGGGCCCTTGCGGAACCAGAGCACGCCCTCAGAAATCACCGTGGCGGCATCCATACCGCTGGGATTACCATGGAAAATCGATTCCAGTTTCTGGGCGTCCTCGAACACGCCGCTGTCCCACCTGCGTTCCTGTGTCAGATGCTTGTATTTCCGTAGAGCGGTACAAAGCCCAACCGAGAATGCCGCCGATGATCCCAGGCCCATGCCGGGAATCAAATCGGATTCGATTTCAATCGCGATCGGCTCATGCTGCAGATCGTAAATCTCCAGTGCATAATCGGCCGCCTTGGAAAACAGCCTGATATCCTGCTCGGATTTAGGTACCGGAAAGACCTGCTTAAAATGCGGATATATAAAACGCGGCCCATCAGGATCATAGCTGATCTTGACCTTCAGGCCCTTGTCGATTGTCGAAGTAATTCCGGGATAATTGTAAACTGTGGCATGTTCACCAAAAAGCACAACCTTGCCATGGGTAAATGATTCCACCGGCAGTTCATCGGCCTTTTTCCTGCTCCCTGACACATGGCGCAGGTCACGGTAAATCTGCTCAGCCACGGAGACTTTAACCTCGCCGCGCTTGATCATCTCCTGGCTGACTTTTTCTACCAGGTCGGTGGGAACACCCACAGAAATTGCCACACTGCGTGCATGCAGAGCCATATGACCGCGCTGGATGCCATCGGTGGCCAGGGCCAGGTTGGCAGTAAAATTCTGTCCCAGTCCAACTGCCGCCAGGAGCCCGGCCAGTTCACGGGAATTGCCGACTCCGCTGATCAGCCGCAGTACTCTCACGCCCGGGTGAGAATTCACAGCACCGCCGACCCATCCAACCTGCAACGGCAGTTCGATATAGCCATGCAAGGCGCCATCATTGTATTCATATCTGGTCAGGCTTGTATATCTGCCGTCGCGGGCGGCATAGGCATGACCGCCGGCCTCGATTGCGCGCCAGTCCTGGCCAAGCGCCAGGGCAGCCGCACAGATGCCATTGAATATGCCCTTGTTGTTGGTTGCCGCACGGTGCGGATCATATTGAGCAAATTTACACGCCTCAACCATTCTGCGGGCAACCTGTTCACCGCTCATATTTTCGGTGGCCAGATGCTCTATCGGCAGGCTGAATCCGGCCCTTGCGATTCGTCTGTCGGCCAGGTTGGAAAGTATACGCAAATTGACCCTTCCGCCGGATATCTTTTCGATAACCGGGCCGGCCGATTCACAGGCATAATTGACCGCATTGGCGCCCATGGCTTCGCAAACATTATAAAGCAAATGTACAATAAGCATCGGTCCGATCTCATCATCGGTATCGATAATATGAGTCTCGAGGTCGAACACCCCCCCGCCGCGTTCCTGCATACGTTTGGCGGTCAGGTTGGCCGCCTTTATAATTTCATCCTTATTGTCGAGAATGGCCTGTTCGGCCCTGTGTGGATTATCCATATCCAGCACCTGGATCTGGCCGATCATAACCGGATCATCGACCTCGGTATGGAATCCTCCCCCCTTGCGAATCATCAGCGCAGCCTTGGACGCGGCCGCGATTATGGATGCTTCCTCGACCGACATCGGCACGAGGTATTCAGTGTCATCAACAATGAAATTGAGGCCCAGTCCGAGCGGAAGACCAAAGACGCCGATAGCGTTTTCAACCATGTTAACGGCATGCTCTACCCTTAATGCATTACCGTTGCGAAGCATGGCCACCTGCTGTTCGCTCAGATTGAATGAGCGCGCAAGAAATGCCAGACGTCTTTCAACCGGCAGTCTGTAAAAGCCGGGAATTCGGGAGGTTTTCACTTCCGGAGTTGACTGGAGTTTTTTGTTTACCAGCTGAACTTTCTTCATAAGAATTCTCTATCTCCCTATGAGTGCTTTCAGTTCGTCAAGCCATACCTTGAGCTCGCCGGTGTAAACCCGGGGAGCGATCTTCAGGGCTTCGATATCTTTTGAGCCTGTCAGAAGCATAGCTGTTTTCAATTCATATATAATACGTTCAATAAAGCCTATGGCTCCATTTATTCCGTTTTCATAAAATTCTAACAATATAGCACGCGCGAATCCTGCTATATCTGCGCCCAATGCGACCGCTCGGGCACAATCCAGACCGCTTTTTATTCCCCCTGAACCGATCACACATCGATCGGGCGATAAAACCCTGCGCGCCATTAGAAGGCTGACGGCCGAAGGAACGCCCCAATCCGAAAATGTCTTTCCGGCCTGGCGAAGCACTTTCGACTGGGCCCGGTAGGATTCGACCCTGGTCCATGATGTACCGCCTGATCCGGCAATATCGATATATCGCACGCCGGCCCGTTCGAGACGTTTCAATGCCTCGGATGATAATCCCGCGCCGGTTTCCTTGACCAATACTCGTCCTTTCAGTGCCTGATTCAATTCGGCAATTCTGTCGATTATACCGGCGAAATCACGATGGCCCTCGGCCTGCATCAATTCCTGCCCTGCATTCAGATGCACACAAATGCCGTCGGCCTCTATCTGATCCACCAGATCGGTTATCTGTTTAAGGGAATACTCCTCGAGTTGCACAGCACCGATATTGCCAAGCAGGACACCATTGGGAATCGAACTCCTGACCGCGAAATGGGCACTGGTTTCCGGATGCCGGATCATAACCCTCTGGCTTCCCACGGCAAACGCTATCCCGCATCTTTCAGCCGCCTCTGCCAGGCCATGATTCATCTTTTGGGCATACTCCGCCCCGCCGGTCATGCTCGTGATCATCAGGGGTGCCTTGAGATATTTTCCAAAGAACTGACAGCCGGTATCAATCTGCGAGAGATTCAATTCCGGCAAGGCATTATGAAGCAGGCGAACACATTCCATGAGATTGCTCTGACCATGTTCGACATCGTTATCGATCACGATCTGCAGATGCTGGTTCTTGCGCTCAACTGTCGATCTATGTTCTTCTGGAAAATCCATCAAAATTACTTTCTATTAAATCGATAACTGATTAATAAATACGTAGTTCCACTCAAAATGCGACAATAAAACTTTGTAATATCGAAACATGCTCGATATCAGTCAAGTAAAATCTAAAATTCGTGAACTCCGATCATTGGATCCATTTTGTTGTTATCAGGATGATTCTTCCGGTTTTTGCGTATCGCCGATGGTACGCATATAGACATTTCGCATCGGATACGGAATTTCGATTCCCTCTTCTTCATAACGTCGATGCAATTTCTTGATGAATTCGCTGCGGATCGCGAACTGGTCTATATATTCTCTGATCGGAAGTCGTGCGGAGAGGTTTATACTGGAATCAGCGAATTCCCGGAATCTGACCACCGGCTTATGCGGGAAATTATCCGGATAGAAATCTTTCACTACCTGCTGGGCAACTTCCATAGTCACTTTTTCCACATGTTCCAGGTCGGATTCATAATGCACGCCGACATAAACCCGTTTCCAGATCAGTCTGCGGGGCATATTGAAACTCGTGACGATAGCTGAAGCCACCTTGCCGTTGGGTACGATAAACACTTTCGTTGACCTGAGCGAACGGATTGTGGTATTGCGCCATTTAACATCGGTGACATAACCCTCTTCTCCCGTATCCAGAGCAATGAAATCCCCCTGCCTGACCTGGCGCGAGACTATTATCTGAAATCCGGCGAAGAGATTCGATAACGTATCCTGCAGAGCCAATGCCACCGCCAGACCACCAATACCCAGTGCTGTGATCAGCGGGGTAATAGAAACTCCAAGATTCTGGAGTATGATCACAAAACCGGCGACCAGGATAATCAGGCTGGTCAGGTTAGAGAAAAGCGAGGTCGAGGGCAGGCCGCCCTTGGTCTTTTTGGAATACAGCCGTACGAATCCGGATGCCGCCCGGGCGACTATAATCGTACCGGACAATAACAGGAGCGTTATGATAATGCTTTTTATAAGCGATTGCAGTCGGGGATCGAGATTGAGGCTGAATGTCAACGCGGCGTACAAACCGGCAACAGTGAACCATAAAAGCGGTGCGCGCTTTAACGCGCGTATCAGGATATCATCCCATTCCCACTTTGTATTGCGGGTCAGGCGGTGAAGTCCCTTGATAATCAGAATCTCGAATATGATCCCCAGAATTATGCCGCCCACAATCAGGGCAACGGCGATAATCAGATCGCGCACATCAAGATTCTGAATTGACTGAATCAGGTTGAATCCATTATCAACCGCGGCTTCGGCCGTATCTTTTACAGATAAGGACATATAAAGCTATTTCTGCTCCCTGCCTTTTGTCAGGATCTTTTTATCGATCTTTTTGTCATCTTCAAAATAAAGGATGCTGTCAATAGCGCCGGTCTCATTAAAATAAACCCACAGTCCTTCACGTTTGCCGTCCTCGAAACGTCCCTCGAATTCCTTGTGGCCGTAGGGGCTCCAGCGTGTCATCAGGCCATGCGGCTTGCCCATTTTGAAATTGCCCTTTTCCATCAAGGGGCCATCCTCATAATACCAGACAGTGGCCGGACCATGATTTATGAATATTCGATCAGTACGGTCATAACCTTCCTTGACGACCTTTTTCTCGTTAGGCAAAACTACATTCTGTACACGGGTCAATACATTGAGTGAGTCCGGCACAGGTACAGGGTACAAACCCCGCTCATCATACTCGATTTTCATCAGGGTATCGCCTTCCTGCATGACATAGTCAACATCGCGAATCATGTCGTGATTATACAGCGTAATCGTATCATCCATCATATCACGTTCATAGACACCTTCAGCCTCGCGAGTGCCCTCTTCGGTCCACTTGATAAACGGTCCATGGCGAATGACATTACCGGCCGAATCCGTAACCACGGTATAGATGGCTTTCAGACGCAGGCTGTCATAACGTTCCTCAACAATTTGTTCATTCTGCGCTGATAATGTTGTCGTAAATGAGATCAGAAAAATCAAAATGGGGATAAGGGGTCTCAACTCAAACACCTCCAGATATTTTCAATGAAACAAAATTCTTGGTCATTAATTACTTACAGGTTTATAAGTTATACACAAACATCAAAAAGACAACAGTTTTTATCTCAAAAACCCTGATAAAAAATACCGGCCAAGCAGACCGGCATTTAATCTATCTTCAAATTTAACTTCTGCTTAGGCATATTCCAATGCTTTTGTGGGGCAGAATCTTGCGCAGGCCGGATTGCCTTCACAAAGATCGCATTTAATGATCTTATGCTGTCCCTCATCGACAAGTGAACATCCAAAGGGACAGGCGGCCACACAGGCCCTGCACTTTATGCACTTGCTGTAATCAAGCCGAATATAGCCCGTTTCCGGATCCAGTGAAAGCGCATCCACCAGGCATGATTTAACGCAGGCCGGATCATCACATTGCAGACAGACAATCGGAACCCATTTTTCCTTACCCACGCCCATGGCGTAAATCCTGGTGCGGCCCGGCTTGTTGCCCTCCTGATGAGTCAGCGAACAGGCCAGTTCGCAGGTACGGCATCCGATACAGAGTGACGGTACAACTTTCAGACGTTTCATCCCGCCACCTCCTTTTTCTCTTCGGGCCATTTCACAATTTTACCCATATTCTCGGATAGGCCCTTACGCTTGCAGTCATCGCAGACATCGAAATAATCTTCGGGAAGGTCGCGGCGTTCGATTAGTGCGTTGGCAAATTCACGTGTAATTATTTTTTTTCCGCATTGTTTGCAGGCTACCATCTCGAAGGTCTTGTCCCAGATTTTTCTCTTATTGCCTTTATCTTCGTACTTGATCACATTGGTGGGGCAGATATTAACACAGGCCAGGCATCCGACACAATCCGGCGGCGCTTCACGAAGCGGGGTGCCGACCTCACGATCATAACCGCGTCCCACCAGGGATATGGCATAAAAACCCATCTGGTCGCAAATTCGTGTGCACAGTCCGCAGAGAATACAATCATCGGCGTCCTCGCGCGGCTCAAAATCGGTAACATCAATTCCATACTCGTGGGCCATATTTTGAATCACCCGTGAATGCGGGCAACGTGCCAGGAGCAGGTTCAGGACCATCTTGCGCAGGCCGTGAATCTCTTCGGTGTCAGTCTTGACTATCAGCTTATCCTCGACCGGATAGAGGCAGGAGGTAACATTACCTTTCCATCCGCCCCAGTTTTCATGAGTGATTTCGACCATACACAATCGGCAGGCGCCATGCGGTTCGACCGCCTGATGTGCACACAGGGCCGGGACCTCGATATTGTTGCGGCGAAGGACATCGAGGACCATCTCGCCCTCTTCTGCCTCATACCATCGTCCGTTTATCTGAATCTTCACCGTCAAACCTCTCTTAGTTTATATCAATGGCGTCGAACTGGCAGATCTGGTAACAGGCTCCGCAACGAGTGCAAAGCTTCTGGTCTATCGTATGCAGTTCATCTTTCTCGCCGGTGATTGCATCGACCGGACAGGGCTTAAGGCAAGCGGTACATCCGGTGCATTTATCATTTATCTCAAATGTTATCAGATCGCGGCACACTCCGCCGGGACAGCGTTTTTCCTTGATATGCGCTTCATACTCATCACGGAAATACCTGACCGTGCTCAAAAACGGATTAGGGCCGGACTTGCCCAGCCCGCACAGCGAGCCGCTGATTATATACTTGGAAAGCTCTTCCATCAACGGCAGGTCTTTATCCTCGCCACGGCCTTCGGTTACTTTCTTCGCCAGGGCATGTAGCTGATGCAAACCCTCACGGCAGGGAGTGTCCTTGCCGCAGGACTCATCAACCAGGAATTTCAGGAAATAGCGGGCCACATCGACCATGCAGGTATGATCATCCATCACAATCATGCCGCCCGATCCCATCATCGACCCGGCCTTGGTAAGCGTATCAAAATCAACCGGTAAATCGAGGTGCTCCTCGGGCAGACATCCGCCCGATGGCCCGCCGGTCTGAACCGCCTTGAATTTATGATCGTCCTTAATGCCGCCGCCGATATCATAGATTATTTCTCGCAGTGTGGTACCCATGGGAACCTCTATCAGGCCCGTATTTTCCACCTTGCCGACCAGCGAGAACGCTTTTGTGCCGGTAGATTTATCGGTGCCGATAGACTTGAACCATTCACCGCCTTTGTTGATAATCAGTGGTATATTTGCGAATGTCTCGACATTGTTGAGCACAGTGGGCTTATCCCACAGGCCGCGCACTACGGAATGAATATACTTGGCACGGGGCTCGCCGATTTCACCAGCCACCGATCTCATCAGGGCCGATGATTCTCCGCAGACAAATGCTCCACCGCCGCGGCTGATATGGATATCGAAGCTGAAATCGGTGCCCATGACATTTTCACCCAGCAGGCCATGCTCTTTGGCGTTCTCGATCGCCTGCCAGAGATGCTGAACAGCCAATGGGTATTCCTCACGGACATAGATGTATCCATCACGTGCCCCCACGGCATAGGCGCAGACAATCATGCCTTCCAGCACCGAATGCGGATCGCCTTCCATGATACTGCGATCCATAAATGCTCCCGGATCGCCCTCATCACCGTTACAGATCACATAATGCAGGTCGGATTCGACTTTGCGGCAGGTAGCCCATTTACGGCCGGCGGGAAAACCTCCACCGCCACGTCCGCGTATGGCCGAGAGCTTAACCTCATCGATAACTTCCTCGGGTGTCATGGAAGTCAGTACTTTTACCACCGACTCATAACCGCCTTCGGCAATATAATCCTCTATGCTGTCGGGATCGATTTTGCCCAGGTTGCGCAATGCCAGACGCATCTGTTTTTTATAGAAATCTATATCATGATAGCTTTTAATTCGCTCTTTAGTCTTGGGATTCTTGAAAAGCATCCGCTCGATAATTTCACCCTTCTCCAGCGTCTTTTCGATAATATCTTTAACCTGGAATGGGCGAACTTTTGTATAGAACAATCCCTCCGGTTCGATCACGACCAGCGGGCCTTTTTCGCACAGGCCATGACAGCCGGTTTTCTTGACCGATTTAAGCGTGATGTCCTTTATGTTCTTTTCGCTTAAGATCTCTTCGAATTGAGCATACACCTCGCGGCATCCCGAGGCCAGACATCCCGGCCCGAAACAGACCACGATAGTCTTTTTCTGCTCCGCCTTTTGCTTCAGGCATTCATCTTTCCAGACCTTGAGCTTCTGCGGGGAATCTATTTTCATCTTAAGCTCCCTCGAGATAGCGCTTCATCTTATCGGCGCGCACATTTCCGTAATATTTGTCGTCGATGATCACAACCGGTGCGATCGCACATGCGCCGACGCAGTTGACAACTTCCAATGTAAATTTGAGATCCTCGGTTGTCTGACCGGGACCTATACCAAGAGTTTTCTCGGCCTGCTCCAGGGCCATCGGCGCGCCCTTGATATGGCAGGCGGTACCCATACAGATACGGCAGATATGCTCCCCGCGCGGTTCCAGGCTGAAGGCGTTGTAAAATGTCGCCACGCTGTATACCTTGGAAAGCGGCACACCCAGGGCCGATGATGTTTCCTTTAATGCCTCCGGCGGAAGGTAGTGAAGTTCTCTCTGTATATCCTGAAGAACTGCTATCAATGAGGCCGGGGTCTGCGGTAATCTGGAGATTATATCCTTTATCTGATCAACATCTACTTCGACTTTCATGCCTTAACCTTCTCCTGCTTGATCTTCAGGCCGAGGTTATATCCCTCTTCAATGGCCTTGTAGTTGATTTCCAGAAGATCTTTCTTGCGTCCCATCTTGTCGCCCAGTGTTTCTTCGAGATTATTGTATTCGACAACACCGGTAGCACCGACAAAAGCACCCAGCATGACCATATTGGTGGCCTTGCCGCTTCCGGCTTTCTGGGCGATATCATTGGCTGGAACATGCAGTATTGTAATATCTTTGCGATCCGATGAGATATCTATCAATGATTCATTGATTATCAAGAGGCCATCCGGCTTGACACGCGGGCCGAATTTTTCCAGCGAGGGGCGGTTGAATGCCAGCACTCCGCGGGGATTATTGATGATCGGTGAACCGATTTTGCTGTCAGATACAACGACAGTGCAATATGCCGTGCCGCCTCTCATCTCCGGACCATAGGAAGGAATCCAGGCCACGAACTTGCCCTCGTTCATACTGGTATAGGCAAGCAACTGGCCTGCTGTCATAATGCCCTGCCCGCCAAATCCGCAAAACATCACTTCATACTGACTCATTTGCGGTCCTCCTCATAAAATGTATCCTTGAAGCATTTCAGGGGATAATAGGGCAGCATATGCTTGGCCAGCCATTCGATGGCCTCATCAGGATTCATGCCCCAGTTGGTCGGACAGGTTGAAAGCACCTCGACCATGCTGAAGCGGGTACCGTCAACCTGGTTCTTGAACGCTTTCTTGATCGCCCGCTTGGCATCGATAGCAAACAGCGGTGTATGAACTGCCACACGCTCGATATATGCGGGTGTCCTGAGCGTACTGAGAAGCTCGCACATACGAATCGGGAATCCAGCCTGGCTGGTATCACGGCCCATTGGTGATGTTGTCGTCACCTGCCCGGGCATAGTGGTTGGAGCCATCTGGCCGCCGGTCATGCCATAAATGGCATTGTTGACAAAGATCACTGTGATCTTCTCGCCACGGTTGGCGGCATGCACAATTTCGCTCATACCGATCGAGGCCAGGTCGCCATCACCCTGGTAGGTAAAGACTATCATCTCCGGGCTGACACGTTTCAACCCGGTGGCAAGAGCAGGCGCACGGCCATGCGGGGCCTCCAGAAAATCGGTGTCAAAATAATTATAGATCAGGACCGAACATCCCACCGGCGCTACCCCAACTGTCCTGCCTCGTACACCCAGCTCATCAATCGACTCGGCCACCAGCCTGTGAATTATGCCGTGAGTGCAACCGGGACAATAATGGGTTACCACATCGGTAAACGATTCCGGTCTTCTGAATATTTTTAAATCTGCTTCAGCCATAATAACCTCGGCTCTTTGCTATTTTTTCAAAATTTTGTGAATGTGCTCTCTAACTTCCTCGGGTGCAGGCACGATTCCACCCGTACGGCCATAAAATTCAACCGGCTTTTTGCCACGCACGGCCTTGTCGACATCCTCGACCATCTGCCCGGTGCTCATCTCGACCGACATGACAGCCTCGATATTGTCCTTTATCGCCTCATCATGGATCTGCTGTTCCGGGAACGGGTAGAGCGTAATCGGACGAAGCAATCCGACCGACAGGCCTTCCTCCTCCAGTTCATCGATAACTGTCTGACAGATTCGAGCCATTGTGCCATAAGAGACCAGGAGCACACGATTCTTGTCATTAATTTTATACTTTTCGAACCTGATTTCCTCGGCTTTGACCTGCTTATACTTTTCAGCCAGTTTGAAACTGTTCTGTTCCAGAGCATAAGGATCAAGGAAGAGCGATTTGACTATCCTGCGGTCACGTCCTTCGCATCCTGTCACCGGCCAGTCCATCGATTTGGGATCAGCGGTTTCTTTAATTCCTTCCGGAAATTCCACGGCTTCCATCATCTGCCCGATCATACCATCACCAATCACCATAACCGGATTGAGATATTTCTCCGCCAGGTCAAAAGCAAGCATGACCAGATCAGCCGCTTCCTGAACAGTTGACGGGGCCAAAACTATCAAACGGTAATCACCGTGCCCGCCGCCCTTGGTGGACTGGAAATAATCAGACTGTGCCGGAAGAATACCGCCCAGACCAGGCCCGCCGCGCATGATGTTTATGAAAACTACCGGAAGATGAGCGCCGGCAATATAGGAGATGGCCTCCTGCATCAGGCTGATGCCGGGGCTGGATGAGGTTGTAAAAACCCTTTTGCCGGATGCTGCCGCACCGAAGAGCATATTGCCAACAGCAACTTCGGATTCGGCCTGCACAAACACGCCTCCGACCTCGGGCATACGCTTTACAAGATACTCTCCCACCTCGCTCTGCGGAGTGATCGGGTAGGCAAAGTAATGCAGTCCGCCGGCGCGCACCGCCGCCTCTCCGATCGCCTCATTGCCTTTCATTAGAATCTTTGCCATAATCTCAAAACCTTATTTTAATATTCGAAGAGGACATACTGGTTGCCGTTGGAATGCACCTCTATGGCCGCATCGGGACATGTAATTGCGCATAGACGGCATCCGATGCAACGTGAGGGATCATGCACGCGGGCATAAAAATAGCCACGCTTGGTAATTTCCTTCGACATGGAAATTATCTGCTGCGGGCAGGCCCTAACGCACAGTTCGCATCCCTTACAGTAATTTTTATCAATGGTTATTCCGGGCATATATCAAGTTCCTTTTCAGATCAAAGCCCCATCAGGCCGTATTTTGAATCCTGCTCCCACGGCTTGAGCATATAGCGGGAGAGCGGCAAAATCGGGCAATTAACCTGCTCTGGTTTTATTTTTTCGAACACTTCGGGTTTGGCGCTCACGAACCTGAGCTCAACTCCCGACTCCTTTTCAACCTGTCGAGCAAGTTCCAGCCCGCGCAGAACAGTCTCGGCATCGGTCTCGTCGATCAGGTGTGTATTGGAAACCAGGCCTGTAACCTTTAGACGACATGAAGCCTCGATTTCCTGAATCATTTTCATACAACGGGGCAAATCGGAGGTAAACGGCCGGTTGGCATTCAATACCATCAGGAGCTCATAGCTGTCGCGTTTAAATGAATCCGCCATTGAACTGACCACCCTGGCACCCACATCATCACCGCCGACATCCAAAACGACATATCCCTCATCACTCTCGATCGCACCCTTGACCTGGGGCTTGATTATCGGAAGATCGGCAGTACACTGCTCACCCTCCGGCATAATCACATTGACACCCATAGCGATCAATGGTTTGGCCGCTTCACGCGAACGGAAATAGGGATTGACGATATCGAGGTCGACAATGAAAAACGGCTGGTAGCCGAGATGGGCGAAATGCGCGGTGAAATTAACGGCGACTTCGGTTTTTCCGCTGCCGTATCCGCCTACAAATACAGTAATTCGTTTCTTCAGGTCAGTAATCTTATGTTCTGCCATCTCAGGTCTCGAAAATGTTACCTTTTTCACATTCTGAAATATATACGATACATTATAAACGCTTATTAGTCAAGATATTTACACTTTTTTTGGAATCTCTCGCAATCCTGATTCTGCTATATCTTTGATTGACAATCAATAGCCTTTCCGGCCATTAAACGTACCCCGAAAAGTCATATGATTCGTTATTATACGCATGAAAAATGGGTTAAATTGGATAATTTTAGTTATTTTTTGGATTGTATCCCCAATCTCCCTAAATTCGATCTAATTATCAAATTACACTGGTCTAATATTTTGCTTACATAATGATTTATATTAACGCTAACCATTACATTGTGAAATCACTTACAAGGGCGGAACTTATGTACGTTGCATTCGCCATAAATAAGCCGTGGGAAAATCATTCAGACCCAGTCCTGCCGTCCCCAGGGACACCTTTACCCGCCCCAGGTCAATACATACCTCCCTATTTTATTTATTAGGATTGTTCCGCCCACAAAATTAAAACCCGTCTGCTCGGTAGATGCAGACGGGTTTTGATTTAGCCAACAAGCTGTATCTCATCAGCAATCGGGTATTCCATCGCCGTCTGTGTCGCAGGGATCATAGCCGTCCACGAAGACATAATTGATGATCCAGACTGCATCACTGACATCCACGCCACCGTCGCAATTGGCATCACCGGTATCGAATGGATCGGGCGGATCACCATTGACAAAGACATAATTAATGATCCAGACCGCGTCGCTGACATCTACATTCTGGTCACCATTGGCGTCACCGCACATGGCGCTGATCACTATCTCATGCACTGCCGACCAGGGGCTTTCGGCATCATAGATATCTTTGGCCTTGGCCTGTATCTCAAATGTCCCGGCGCTGTCGTAGGTATGATCAGCTTTTAACAGTTCACCGGAGGCGTAGGGACCGATCCATTCATCAGATATTCCGTCACCCCAGACTATATAATAATAGACATCGTTGCCATCCGGATCGACCGATTCAATGTCAAACTTATAATTGGTATTCACGCTCCCGCTAGTATTGCCGACAATCGTGGGCACCGAGGGAGGATCATTGATCAGTGTGCTGATACCGCCTGAATAGCAGACAACACTGCCGTCACGTCCGCCGGCCACGAGTTCCATCGACTCATCGCCGACAATATCGGGAATGGCATTCATGCCGTCTATGGCCGGTCCGAAGCTGACCGAGGCCAGTTCCTCGCCATTTATACCGTTGATGAAATAGCAGTAGTTATTGTTATAAAGGGTACCTATAAACAGGTCACTGATGCCATCGCCGCTCAAATCGCCGGCATTGGCCACGTTCCAGGCCTTGTCCACCAATGGCTCACTGAAGATATATCCCCCATTGTATCCGTCTATGGCAATTGCGCTTGCTCCGCTGTGAGAGGGTGCCAGGTCATGATAACCGTCGCCGTTTAAATCATCCATCACAGCAAGTTGGAGCACAACACCGATCGGCCCGGCGCTGAACAGCTCATCGCCATCGACCGCATCCAGACCGAACACATATCCGGCAGAGAAGCTGAAATCACCAATGGCGACATCTTTTATACCATCGCCGTTTATATCATCGATCTGCGCCAGCGCCCAGACCGAACTTCCATTGGGAATGAATGTCCATTCAATCAGGCTGCTGGAGCCATTGATGGCAAACACACGGCCCTCGCTTTCGTCGGAATTACTCGATCCTGCCAGGGCATCGGGGATACCATCACCGGTAAAATCCTCAATGCCGATCACGGAGAATACCGGCGCGCCGACAGGACGTTCCCAGATCGAAAGCCCCGTCAAACCATCCAGGCAGTAGATTCTTCTGGGCCCGGTATCATCGGCATCATCACCGGTAGCCGCCAGCACATCGGTAACATTGTCGCCGTTATAGTCAAAGCTGGCGTCGACCTGATAAACCCAGCCCCCATCACCGTATTCATTGGTATAATGCGTCCAGATTTCGGTGCCGGTTTTGCCTGAAAGCACACGGATCAGCTTGCCGCCCCATGATGATCCAACGACCACATCGGAATAGCCATCGGAATCGACATCTTCGATTATATCAATACCGGATTGATTATATACCGAACCGCCGTAAATCTCATGCTCCCACAAAAGGTCTGCCTGGCCATGAGAATTGCCGTTGAAGCAACGAATGGTATAGTCTTCCGAACAGATGACAACATCCGCAACACCATCACCGGTTATATCCGGAAGAGAGGCCACAGCTTTTACGCTGTTATCTGTGCCGCCTGTTATGCTGGTTTGCCAGAGCTGGGTGCTGATCGGCCATTCGCTATCATCACCCTCACCCGACAGCGGCACATCCAGAGGGCTTTCATTCGGGTCATTACTGGTTATCGTGAGCGTACCGTTGTAAATCATATCCATATCCGGGTTGAACCAGACACCGATATCGACAGAACCGAGCACAGGAATATCAATCGGCAGGCTGACGCTGTTATCAAGATAAAATGCCGGTTCATCGATACTGATTCCGGTAATAGTAAGCTGCGAACTGCCCTCATTGCGGACTTCCATGAACCAGCGTGTATGCGCTCCGGCCCTGACTATGCTGTAATCATGGCTGGGCTGGGGCAGATCGATATCCGGCCCGGAATAGACCGCATCGCCCAAAAGCGTAAGATCGTAATCAGGATTAAGCGGATCATTGGAATGAATTGTGGCTGTGGCATTCAATGGTCCGGCGGCCGTGGGTGTCCAGATAATCGGCAGTAAATCGGAACCGGCTGAATCGATTTCCAGCGGGAATGTCGCTGTTGTGGAAAGATCGCCCGATCCGCTGAATGTCACGCCGCTGATCGTCAGGGTTGATGCTCCGATATTGCTGACCGTCAGGTCCCAGGTGTCGGATTCATTGACCACGACAACGCCGTAATCATGAGTATCGTTGGAAACGCCTATTATCGGTGTTCCGGCGCCGTACAGGTCGATTTTATAAAGCAGATCATAGCTGGTTGACCCGCCATTATCGCAGTACCAGAGATATTGACCGTCCCAGACAATCCCGGCAGGATCATTGCTCTCGGAAGCATAAGACTCCAGCATATTGCCGGTAGCCGTATCGATTTTATACAGCGCATCGGCCCAGTAATCCGTCATCCACAGGTAATCTCCCTGCGTGCATAAATCCCAGGGCTGATCATTGGGCGGCGTAAACTGCTTGATTATAGTACCTGAGCCGTCAACTTTGTAAATCGTGCCCGGATCGGGGTAGTAGGTCGAGACCCAGAAATCGCCATTGTCATAGGCAATGCCCGACATATAGTGATCAGGAAGATTGAATTGCGAAATCAGGCTACCGCTCATATCAACCTGCATTGCGATTGCCGGGCTGGATGATGATCCGGGATGATCCGTGGTCCAGATATAGGTGCCATCGTATGTCAGCCCGTAGGCATCCTCCTGCGGGCCGGTAAAGGCCAGCGTGTAGCTGCCATCCGCGGGATCGATCTGGTAGACATTGCCACCATTCGATCCATATATCCCACAATACAGATAGGTGCCGTCAAAAGCCAGTCCGGAAGCTCCTTCGGGCACCTCATAAGTGGCCACAATCGACCAGGCCCTGCCATTGTCGGCCTTAAGCGGGATGATCATGGCCAGTATTAAAATAAGAATTGTGCTGAAATACAGCATGCTTTTGCGCATTTTCATGCCTGTTCCTCCCATAGAATCAGGTTCAAATGTATATTAAAGTAACTATATTCGAATTGAAGTCTGCCGCCCGGGAATCCGATCAGTCCAGTTGGATCGATTCGATTGTAAGTATTGCTCACCAGCGGGTATATTGAAGCCGCATGTCATCCCGTGCCGAATGTTCGGCTATATAAAAATACTGATATTCGGATATTTGTCAATGGATTTGCGAGGTGATGGCTTTTGTCGGAGGAGATTAATAACAGACACCTTCGTTTATCAAATAAGCAAAACCGAGCCTGCAATTTTATTGCGATGAACCGGACCGATCAACAATCGGGCTGACCGTCACCATCGGTATCACACGGAGAAAATCCGCCTGTAAATACGTAATTGATGATCCACACGGCATCCGAGATGTTTACACCGCCGTCACAGTTAACCTCACCGGCCGCAAGAGGTATTGGTGGATCGCCGCCCTCGAAAACATAATTGATAATCCAGACCGCATCTGAGACATTCACAGACAAATCGAAATTCGCATCTCCGCAGATATAATCATCCGCGCTTATAGTAATCTGTATATATTCCTCATCCGTCAGATCACCGTCCGATGCGACAAAATGTACATTGCTGTATATCCCATCCTGACCCGAATTCGGCGTCCAGCTGAACAAGCCCTTGTATTTACCCGGATTGCTGTCATAACCGAGATCCGTAAAGGTTGCTCCCAACGGAAGATTATCTGCCGACAAAGACACACTGTCGCCATCAGGATCATTGGCAAAAACCTCGAACTCGAGAGAATTTTCGACAAATCCGAACTTATTGCCGATCGGCTCCAGTTCGGGGGGTTGGTTGGCTGAAGCGGTCTCTGTTTTATAAAGGTAAACCTTTCCCCTGTACTGGTCATAACCGGGTGCGCCCGCTACTGCAACAAAGGTATTATTGTTTGAATAACCGCGCCAAAGACCGACTGCGGACCCCATTTCCTCAGTATCATTTGCACCATTTACAATTGTGTCAACTGTTATACCGGTTGCGCCGCTTAAGACTATCATCCCCCCGCCATCGATTGCCAGATCATCACTTCCGGGCATACCGGCAACGAAATCATCATTTCCGTCATTATCTATATCAAGCCCATAAGATGTAGAAAATCCCAGGTAATCATTAGCAGGCTGTTCTCTGCTGTAGCTATCATCGAGTGAGCCATCCGGTGAGGCACTGCCATAAAACACATATACTTTACCGGCTGCGAATGTATCAACGGAATAGGTATCGGTGCCCATGATAATGTCATCAACATTATCACCATTGACATCACCCGATGTCAGGGACCATCCGAATTTGAGACCATCCGTACCTCCTTCTATTGTAAGATCCCAGATGGAATCTGCCGAGCCAGAGCCAAGAAAAAGGTACATGCGCCCCCTGTTAATCAGACTGTTATCATAACTGTAAGCCCCAACCATTATATCCCCTGTGTTATCTCCGTTAAAATCGCAGCCGGTTAAAGAGAAGCCGAAACGCTCACCGTCGGCACCACCTGTGAGTACCTTATCCGCAGTGTTATCCGGCATCGGACCACCGTAAAAGATGTATGCTTTGCCTGAATTTGAAAATGCGCCCCAATCCGCACGATAGGCGCCGATGACTATATCGTCATTGCCGTCGTTATTGAAATCCCCCACACCAGCGACATCTATCCCAAAATAGTCGCCCCCGCTCTCTCCGGAAAATATAAGATCCGGTATGGTATCAGGGGAATTACCTCCAAAATACAAGTATGCGGCGCCTGCGCTCGTGGCGGGAATGTCGTAGAATGGTGCGCCTACCAGCAGGTCCTCGGCCCCGTCAGCATTAAAATCCCCGGCCGATGACACGGATTTGCCGAAAAAGGAACTTGCCGGTCCGACTATTTCAAGATCCGCCACGAGGTCCGCTGATGGTCCACCGAAGTAGATATACAGCTTGCCCGAGGATGCGCCATTATAATCTGACGCCGGTGCGGAAACTACAAGATCATCATAGCCATCATTGTTAAAATCAAGCGCGCAGATAGCTTCACCATATTGATCGCCTATGGTTTCGCCATCTATACTGCCCAGATAATCATAGGCTGTGGCGGAAACAGTCAGAAGTAGCGCTATAAAAATTGTCGCTAATTTGTGCATATCGATTTCTCGTTAACATAAAAAACCAGAAGATGGAATCGAGATCCATCTCCTGATTTTTCGTATCGGCTCTAAACAGATTCAAGTGAACATATTTGATTGACAACTACTTAACCAGAATCATCTGCCTTGACAAAACAGTGTTATCAGTTTCAAGACGATAGAAATAAATTCCGCTGGAGACCTGGTCTCCGCTGGAGTCGGTACCATCCCAGGAAACCGTATGCTTACCGGCCGAAAGCGATTCATTGTCTATCAATGTCTCTACATGCTGACCCAGCATATTGAAGACCTTAATTGAAACTGCCGTCTGGGTCGGAAGGGTGAAAGCGATATTGGTTTCCGGGTTGAATGGATTGGGATAATTGCTGATACTCACATCACCGTTTCCGGATGATTCTCCAATCATGCCCGAAATCACATGAATGGTTTCACAGGATGTGGCCATCGCCTCTCCGGCCGTAGCGGTGACACAAATTGTATAATCACCTTCCGGAACGGCAGGCGGAACCGGGAAATAAAGTTCGCGTGTTATGGTTTCACCGGCACCCAGATTGACCGGGGCACTGAACGGTCCAACATCCAGATTTTCTATTGAAAGCTCTATCCAGGCGGTAGTGGCTTCATCACCACAATTGGTCAGCTCGAAATAGCCTTCAGCAAAGAAATCACCCGGTGTTGTTGTAACAGTATCCGAGAGCTCGAATTCCATTTCCAGGCAATCAGTGGAATTCAGGGAAAGATTTAAGCCAAAATCGTCTTTTGTGGAGCCATAGAGCCCTGAGCCTTCGAGAATTGTAGTCGAGGCACAATCGCTCGATTCGGCATCACCTGATGTTGCGGTAACACAGAGTCCGAATGTGTATCCGGCAAATGGCGGCGGGGCAATGAAACTGAAATCCCTGGCAATCGTTTCGCCGGCTCCCATGTCAACCGGAATTCCGGGCAACTCAATTGTCTGGCCATTAAAAAGCTCAAGCGAAATAGCCAGTGTTACAACAGCGGCCTCATCACCGCAATTGGTCAACTCGAAATAGGCTTCAATCGTCTCTCCGGCAACGACTTCAGGGGTTAATTCGACATCCACCTCGACGCAGTCGGCGGCCTGAAGACTCTGAATACCAAAAGCCATAAATGCAAAAACTACTAGAAACAAAATCATTTTTCTCATTTGTTCTCCTCCTGACGATGAAAAAACAGTTTACGAAGTAAACATGATTTTAAATAGGTTTCTAGTTATATAGTGTACTTCTAATCAAAAAAAATACATCAATTTTTTGCCTTTCTGGGACAACCTATTTCACTCAACTATCAGGAGATGCAAGCAGAAGGGTTAAAAAGTTGTTTTATTGAATATGGGGCTTCTGGTCAAATTAAAAATGCCGAAGGCGGGATTCGAACCCGCACACCCTTGCGGGCACTGCGCCCTGAACGCAGCGCGTCTGCCAGTTCCACCACTTCGGCACTCAAAAAATGCTCTTTATTTATACGGGCAACTAATATACAGGCTCCCAAAAAATTATCAAGTGGAAAATTACTGCTGAGGGGCGGTTGAGCTCAAAAATCTGACCACACGGTTGTTTCCGGCATCAGCAACATAAATATAATCCTGGTAGATATAAACACCCCGGGGATTATTGAGCCGATCCGCCGGGCCGCCAGCCTGACCGAATTTCAACTGAAATACCCCGTTACGGTTGAATTTCCAGACCTCGGAACTGGAAGCCATGGACACAAATATATTGGCCGCACGATCCATAGCGATGTCTTTGTGACCATTGACCGTGGGACGATATATATCAGCCGAATCGGTAAACGGCACCACCGGCATACCGCTGTTGACATCTATAAGCTGTATCGAAAAACTGGTGCCGGAATTTGTAAAGCCGACACAATACAGATCTCCGATATCAAATGCCCCAACCGCTATCGGCGCATTGGCCAGCCCCACTCCGTAACCCTTGACTGCCAGCACATCATCACGCTCATCATCGGGCCCGAATACAAAAACCGAATCCTCATAGAAATTCGTCAGGAAATAGTCCTTATCCGGAAATGGCGAGGCGGCAATCCCGAACAGGCGTGCGGATATCATCGAATCAATTGGAAACGGGCGATAAACATCATCGGCCGTAAAGACAACTTCGAATTCACCATCATCCATAAAACTCCTGCGCCATACCCGATTAGAATCAGTCACCGCCAATAAATCCAGGGCCCTGTCCTGTGTGATCTGCGAGGGCGCGGGAATATAGTAAGATTCAACGAATTCACCGGCCAGGTTGAGTTTAACCACACGGTCATTGCCGCGGTCGGCAACATAGACGAAACGGTCATAGCCGATTATCACATCGGAGGGATCATCATATGCTATGCCCTCCGCTTCGGTCCAGGCCGGTTCGACCATGACATAAGTCGTATCAGGGCTAAATGATCCCGGATCGGGCAGATCGCCCGGCTGGCTTATTTTGTCGCTGCAGGCAATCAGCGCTGTGAACAGGCCGATTGTGGCAATAATTATTCTGATCCGCCTCGTCATCAAAAGCTAACCCCCAGTCCCAGCTTGATCTTGCGCGGAGCAAGATACTGCCCCGGATAGTCCCAGATCGGCAAAATATAGCCATCCGGCGGCAGTTCGAAAAAATTACCGCCGGTGGGAATCGTATCACCCTTCTTGTATTCCTCGCCTGTCAATGGATTAATTATGGCCACATTTTTGTGATCGAGAAGATTTTCGATTTCGACAAACAGTGTCAACTCGGTTTTTTTAACTGCGAAGTACTTCTGGAACGTCAGGTCCAGCCAGCTTCGATACGGGCCCAGCTCGGAATTGGTCTCACCCGATGGCAGATACTGGATCAATCCCAAAGAATCGACTACCTCTTCATAGGGTGTATACCTCTTCCCCGCCTGGGCAGTATAACGAATATTCAGGTTCCAGTCTGATGGCAGCTTGAGCCCGAAGACTCTCGGCCTGTCATCATCCGGGATAGAGATATTCGCGCCCAGCGAAAACTGCCAGGGCACATCCCAGTCAAAAGCGACATTGGTAAACAGGTCGCCCTCCGCACGGCCCTCGAGACCGCGCAAAATATCTGCCGGAAGAGACCGTTCGCCATCAGCACGCGAAACCGCGGCATCGGCAAACAGGCGCACATACGGATCGATGTCCTGCACTATACTGGCCTCAACACCGCGCGATTCGGCGAAATCGAGATTAAAATAGACCAGGTATGTCAATTCCGGAAAAAGCGGATCAGGTGTGAATTGAGTCGCGGCAATATAATCGCTGATATCCTTGAAATAGGCCGATACCGATATTGCCCTGCCGGGTGTGGGAAGATATTTTATCCCCGCCTCGATAGTCGTCACCTTCTCAAAACTCAAGGATGGATTGCCGAAAAGCTGGTAGGCTCCCTGGGCAGGGGTAAATAATCGCGCATATACAAACTGCGGGGGCGGTTTCTTGGCCAGACGGTTGTAACTCACAAACAGCGTCAGGTTGTTAGACAGCAAATAAGATATTCCCAGACGGGGCGACAGCACGCCCCGGGCTCGGCTCCCGAGGACCTCAAAGGTCTCGCTTTCGAAAGCATCGGCAATCTCCTCACCCAGAACAGGCGAACTGCCCGATAACGCCGCCCGTTTGGCATATTCCCCCGGGAACCACAGGTCATAGCGGATACCAAGATCGAATACCGCACCGGAAAAATTGAACTTATTGCGAAAATATATATCAAAGCTGGAGGGATAAACCTTATAAAGGTCATAGTTGAGTCCAAGGCCATCCTGTCCAAGGTAGGGCTTGAAAATATCGGTCATCTGCAGGGTCTGATAATCATAAGAAGCACCAAATTGCATTGAATGCTTCATTTCGAACTGATGTTGATAATCAGCCGCCAAGGACCATGTCTCCAGGTAATGATCATACCACAGGTCGCCATCGCCACTGTCCCAGAAGCCATCGCCTTCATCGATGATATAATAGCTTGAATCATCCGATATCTCAAAGGTCTCCGGCAATGTGTCAACGGGCGCGACATATTCATCCCAGCGCTTGCCATTGACATCCGAATGCAGATTCGTAAAAAGCCTCGAAAACACTACAGACCATGTGCTGTTTTCGCGCGGATTGCTTTCCAGCCTGAATATCTGCTGATTCGAAAACTGCGTGAATGTATTGTAGTTTTCCAGGTTTTTGGCATATTCAAATGGATAACCATAGGAGTATGTCGCCAGCCTGAAACGTGTATCCATAGCTGCGCGATCCTGGTTGATATTGACCGAGCCGTTATATGAAACTGTCAGCTTGAGTTTATCCTTCAGCCAAGCATGCCATTTGACAAACAGCGACCAGTGATTATCGCCACGCGGGGCCAGCGATGATCCCCACAGCGATGAATATTGTTTGCCACCATAGTTCAGATGTGTGTCACTAAGCGCCATACCGGCGGAAATGAAAAAGTAACTCCTGTTTCCGAGACCGAATGCCTGTAAAAGATTTGACAAAACCGGATCAGGACCGGAAAATTCCATGTCGACTATATCAGTATCATAGTCGAAACCTGCTCCCATAGCAAAATTGTCGGTTCGATACCTGAGATTAGCGCGATATTGCTCACCGCCTTCACGGGTAAAAATCTCGATAACTCCACTCGTTGCGCCGCCATATTGTGCCGACAGGCCTCCGGAGATAACGCTGATCTCCTGCACAATTTCCGGGTTAAGGTTGAGTGCGTAGCCCTGCCTGACCAATGGATCGGCAACCGAGACACCATCGACGAGAAACTGCCCCTCGTAGGTACGGCCGCCGCGAATATGGATTTCATTCTCAAGTGTGCTGACCCCCAGCTGATCCTCGATAACTGCGCTGATTTCCACCGGCGCGCGCAGTTTCAGTTCCCGGCGGTCGATTGTCCGTGATGTCGAGGGCTGATTGAGATCAAGAAGCGGCCTGTCGCCGATTACCACCTGCTCCTCGCCATGCGGCAGGACTGTCTGTTCAAGAGATATTTCAATCGTAGCGATATCATTGGCCTCTACCCGGAAACTGTAATGAGTATAGGATTTATAGCCAATCAAATCTGCCCGTAATGTGTACCTGCCGGAGCGGATCTCACGGATCAGGAATTCCCCCCGTTCGTTAGTCAGGTCACCCTGGGCAAGTTCCTCGATCCAGACCGCCACACCGGGAAGCGAACTTCCGTCATCGCTGTCATAAACAGTACCAGAAACCGCACCCTTGCTTTCGGCCGATAGCTGAGCGGCGCATAAAAGTAACAGGCATACAGATAATGTGAGCAGTCTTGATAATTTCATAGCTTAAACAAAGACGTTGATAGCCCAAAAACGTTAAAGGATAATTAATTCCAGGGGCGGCGTAAAGTCAAGACAGATTGGCCGCTTTCTTAAATTACTTGATGATTCCCCAATTAAATTGTTATATATTGGCGCCATGGCATCATCGGATGAAAATATCAAGCATGTGACCAGTAATCGCAAGGCCTATCATGAGTATCATATCCTCGAAAAATATGAGGCCGGAATTGAACTCAAGGGCAGCGAGGTCAAATCGATCCGTCAGGGCAGGGTCTCGATCTCGGAGGCCTATGCCACGGTTGAGGATGGTACCGTTTGGGTATATTCAATGCGCATAAATCCCTATGAGCAGGCCACTCATGAACAGCATGACCCCGACCGCAAAAAACGCCTGCTTTTGCATAAACGAGAAATCAGGAAACTTAAAGTAAAGACCCAGGAACGCGGCTTCACCCTGATTCCGCTCAGGCTGTATTTCCGGGGACCGTATGCCAAGCTGGAAATCGGCCTGGCGCGCGGCAAAAAGATGTATGATAAGAGGGAAAGCATCAAAAAACGGGAATCCGAACGCAGTATTCGCCGAAGTATGCGGGAACGCTGATTTTCCCGGTTCGTACAAACCTAATATGAAGCGCTTCAGTCTGATACATATTTTCCTGGCGGCATTGCTAATATTTGCAATTGCCTTGCCGGATAACTCCTCCGGTGCCCGCCTCAGTTACAAGGGCGTCTACGAAATCGACCATCTGCAGGAAGGCCGGATATATTACCTGTCGCTGTCGGACCTGGTAGAAACTCTCGGCCTGCAGATTCATTTTGATCCGGTTACCATGCAGGCGGAACTGGTTTCCGGGCAGGATAATATGGATGTCAGCCTGTTTGCGACTTACCTGCGCTTCAATGATAATCTCAGGAATATCACATATCCGATCCTTTACAGGAAGGGCGATTTATATATCCCGGCCCAGACAGCCCTGCCGGTCCTGGGCGAATTTGCAAAGGTAACTCTGGTCTGGGACGCAAAGGACATGACCATTCATGCCGCGGATATCAGCCATAATGTGCTCGATTTGCAATTCTCATCTCGTTCCAATGGGTACCTGTGCGAAATTATCCTGGCTCACCCGATCGAATACGAAGTCTTTACTTCCGAGGGCAACTGGCTGCAGATTACATTGCAGGGCGGCGAACTTGATGAAAAGTATATCTCCAGCAGGCCGCATAGCCGTGTAATCCGCAGAATCAGGGCCTTCCAGTTCGCAAACTCGGCCCAGATTTCGATCAATTTCCGCCGCGATATATCAGAATTCACACACAATGCCGCGCTCAATCCTCCCCGCATACAGGTGGCGATTATCGATACACTGTTTGATTATTCCAGCATCGATACCGTGTTCTCGGATGCTGATTTTGATCCGGTCGATGTGATTATCCTGGATGCCGGTCATGGCGGTATCGAGGATGGCGCAATCGGTCCCGAAGGCACCAGGGAAAAAGAGATAGTTCTCGATATTGCCAAACGCGTAAAACGGATTTTCGAGGAGAAGGATGATATCAAGATCGTCTTAACGCGGGAAAATGATACGACCCTTCTTCTGGATGAACGGGCCGCTATTGCCAATGGCTCCAACGGAGACATGTTCGTATCGATTCATGCCAACTGGTTCGAAAGGCAATCAGCCAAGGGCACCCAGACATTTTTCCTGGCGGCCGCCTTAAATGATGCCGCTCGGGCAACTGCCATGCTGGAAAACAGGTCAATACTCGTGAATAAAGATGAAGGCACTATTGACAGCCTGAGTGAACTGGATATGATCCTGTTCGATCTTCTGCAAACAGAATACCTGACCGAATCTCAGGCACTGGCCTACGAGGTCCAAACCGAACTGGTGAAAAGCCTGCAAACCCGTGACCGTGGAGTGGATCAGGCCGGATTCTTTGTGCTGAATAAAGTTTTCATGCCTTCGGTCCTGATCGAGGTGGCCTTTATCAGTAACAAACATGAAGAGGCCCTGCTGAATAAAGAGAGCTTCCGGGAGAAAACAGCCCGGGGCATCTATAAGGGCATAAAAAATTTTATTGACAAATACTCACCCGATAGCTAAAAAGCCGTATGCATAAAATCGAAAAATCACAGCCAATCGGAATATTCGACTCCGGTCTCGGGGGCCTAACAGTTGCCAAAGAGATTTTCAAAATTCTGCCGGATGAGGACATAATATATTTCGGCGACACCGGCCGTACCCCATATGGTCCCCGTTCCAAGGATATAATCATTGAATTCTCTAACCAGGATACTCGTTTTCTGTTGGAGCAGAATGTCAAGATGATCGTGGTTGCCTGCAATACAGCCTCGGCGCAAGCACTGGATATAATCAGGGATGAGTATGAAATCGAAATGATCGGGGTTATCGAGCCCGGCGCTGTTTCCGCCGTTAAAGCGACCAAAAACGGCAAAATCGGTATCATCGGCACTGCCGGCACGATTTCATCGGACTCGTACGCCCGCACAATAAACCGTCTCGAGCCGGATATAAAATCTTTTTCGCTGGCATGTCCATTGTTCGTGCCTTTGGTTGAGGAGGGCTATGTCGAGAAGGAAGCTACCCGCCTGATTGCAGAGGAATACCTGGCGCCATTCAGGACAAACGGCATCGACACTTTGATTCTGGGATGCACACATTACCCCCTTTTGAAATCTGTGATTCACAAAGTACTCGGCAATGAGATCGTCCTGATAGACTCCGCCGAGGAAACCGCGCAGGTGGTATACAGAAAATTACTGGAGATGGACCTGAAACGTGAAAAGACCGCCAAAATACTGCATAAATTTTATGTCTCCGATTTCCCCGAGAGATTTCATCAGGTAGCCAAACATTTCATGGGCGATAAAATCAGTAATGTCATCCGCGTCGACATAAACAAATACTGATCCGCGGTTTAAAATGGGAGCACTCATGCATACGGTAGTACTGGCAACAAACAACGAACATAAAATCCGCGAAATCACAGAAATCATGGCCGGCCTGCCAGTCAAAATCCTCAGCAAAAAAGATTTCGAACAGTTTCCCGATGTCGATGAAACAGGCCAGACCCTTGAAGAAAATGCGATCCTGAAAGCCGCTGAGACATATAAGGCCACCGGCATAATCGCGGTTGCCGATGACACCGGACTGGAGGTTGACGCTCTTGACGGGCGGCCGGGTGTTTATTCGGCACGATACGCCGGTCCGGGATGCAGCTTTGCCGACAACAACCGCAAGCTCCTGGAAGAGATGAAAGATATGCCGGAGGAAAAACGGACAGCGCGATTCCGATGTGTCATGGCAATCTGCTTTGGTCTTGATCATGTCGAAACTGTCGAGGGTTCGGTGGAGGGACTCATAACAGCCGAAATATTTGGGAAAGAGGGTTTCGGTTATGATCCGGTCTTCTATCATCCGGCATACAAAAAGACCTTTGCGCAGATGGATCCGGGTGAAAAAAATGCCGTCTCACATCGCGGACGGGCTGTACGAAAAGTTCGTGATGTGCTTATCAAAAGATTGAATCTTGAAGTTGAATAGCTAAAAAAACCGCCCGATAAGGCGGTTTTTTATATTGAAAAGATTATATTCTGTTTAATCTTCTTTTTTAACCGAAATTCCCCATGCTTCAGGATGATCCGGCTGATAGGCATTCCACGAATCGTAGGAATGCGAATCATCGCTGATATAATGCACGACATACTCGCCTTTATCAAGCATGATAATATCATCGACCACACGGTTTTTGCTGGCGCCGCCGGCATGCCCGGTTTTGCGGTAGGTCATCTCCCAGATGATTGAACCGTCGCTTTTTCTCTCGATCCAGCCGTAATCATACATCTCACCCTTTACTCCCTCTCCGAGTGCATAGATATGTACCCTGCTGGGCTCATTGAGCATGAATGACTGCTGCATATTGATATTGTTACCAACGCCGGTGATATGCACAAGAAAGCCCTCGGGAGGTGGAGGTGGAGGCGCTGAAGATGTGCCCTGATCGGCTACATAGAATTGATTCTCGAGCACTTTCATCTGCGCTTCCAGCGCCTTTCTGAATTTATCACTCTCAAAAAATTGATTTTCGCGCGGCAGTTTTTGAAGTTCCTTATGTAGCCCCTGCAGCTCTTTGCGAATATCCTTCATCGCGTCGCGATCATGACGGTTTTGTGCCAGTTCAACCTCGAGTTCCCTGATCTCCTGCATCAACGCCTGGTACTCTTCCATATATTCTTCAATCTGCTCTTGCAATTCCTCGGGATCGGGCGCAGCATGCGGCGCCACGATTATTTCCATCCGTTCCCTGCCCGGTACTGAAATTTCAAGAGTGCGTTTGACCATGCTGTCAACCTGTATATCTTGAGGATCGAAATTTTCATCATAGACGTAAAGGGTGATACCGTAATGACGGTCATCGGGGGGAGGTGATTCATTGAATGCACCATAGGAATGCGAGCCATCGGATTTATAGCGCAAAAGGTATGAGCCCGGATCCAGCTCAATTATGCCATCAAAGAGACGGTTCTTATAAGCTCCGCCGGCATGTTCGGTCTTTTCCTCTTTCATTGACCAGACAACTTCGTTGTCATCAGCGGTCTCGATCCAGCCATAGTCATACATAACGCCTTTTTTGCCTTCGCCAATAGCGTAGATATTGACCTTGATCTCATCGAACAGCTTGAATCCACGGGCCGCATTTTCATTATCCTGCACCTTGACTATCTGCACCAGCACAGTCTTGCGTTCATCGACATCAGAAGGCTTGATTTTATCCAGGTCCTCTTCATCTTCGGCAGCCAGCGTCACGCCCCAGAAATACGGATCATAAGGCGGCGTGCCGTTCCAGTCATCGAATGTATGCGAATCATCGGTCCAGTAATTGAGGATATACTCCCCTTCATCAAGCATGATATCATCATGGAAACAGCGGTTTTTCAATGCCCCGCCGCTCCAGTCGGTATTCCAGCGCTCCATGGCCCATACTTTTTCACGGGTCCGTGCATTTATAATCTTGGCGCCGTCCACAAAGACATCGGACCTGTCGCTGTATTCTCCAATCGCATACAGCCTGATCGCAAGATCATCGCTCAGGCTGAAGCCCCTGCGGATATTGCTCAAATTGCGCGGACGGGTTATGGATACGACCTCATGTTCCAGTTTGGGAGGCACACTGCCCTTGAATACAAAATTCTGGTTATCACAGCTCATGGCGAACTTGAATCTTTTTCTCTGGTCCGCCAGTTCGCCGTCTTTGGTAATCTCCTTTTCGAGCGCCCCCTCGAGATAATTCAGGACATCACCAACACCCTCGATATCCTTTTCGAAATTATATGTTCCCAGAATCATATAGGGATGGCCGGCATAGTAGTAGGCCTCATATTCCCCCTCATCGAGGTAAATACTGCCGGTAAACTGCCTGAGCCGCCGATCCCCCTCAACTCTCCTGGTGCTTTCCAGGTCGAGCGACCAGACAATTTCCCTGGTCTTCGAATCCAGTATCCAGCCCATGGCATAATACTGATCCGAATCGCGATTTCTGGCCCCGATTAAATCAATATTTAATTCTGAATCCTGTTTTAATTTAAATGTCTGCTGACGCAGCTCATTGCCCATAAAATCATCCATCTCGAAAATCATAAATGAGTTCGAAGGAGCCCTCTGTGCCCATGTTAACTGTGTCAGACAGATGATCGTCAAAGCCGCAATGAGAGGCAAAAATATCTTCGATGTCCTAATCATAATATCTCTCCACCCCCGCCGGTTGTCTTACTTTACATACGGGATTGGAGTAAACAAGTTTCACGGGCAAGCAATCTGCCTGCCCGTCATACTGATTATTTATACGTAAAAATAGTCTTAGAAATCCGTTTTCCCGGAAAAGTTCATTTCCGTTATCCGCATGGCCGGCACATGGTTACATCCAAGGGCATCCCACCATCCGGGTACCGACTGACGATCTGCCGACATCTCGGCAACCCTGGAAAAGACATCCAGCATGCTGTCGGTGAATCGCAGATTCTTGATTCCATTGGATAATTTGCCGTTTTTAACATGGAACGTGCCATCACGAGTCATGCCGGTCATCAGCGCCCTGCGGGTATCCAGGTAACCATTTATGTAGTGAAAACGGGTTACCAGTATGCCGTTTTCGACATTCGCGATCATATCATCCAGGCTGGATTTGCCGGCTTTGATATAGACATTGAAAGGCATCGCGCCCTCGCCCTTATCCTCGGGATTGAGCGCATGGCCCGTCGATGATTTATTTTCTTTGTGGCCGGATATCGTATCGTAGACCACACCCCTGGCTATACCCTCCTGTATGAAATCGACATGCCGCTTGGGCATACCTTCCATGTCGAATGGAAACGGCACACCGATTGTGGAAAGCGCGTCATCATATATTGAGATATTGTCACCCATCACCTTCTCGCCGATTCTTCCGGTCAGAAAGGATCTTTCCTCCTGAAAAGCTTTCGATCCAAAGGCAATAAAGTTCAGCCATTCCAGCAGATTGGCAACCGCGGCCGGTTCCAGGATCACCTCGTATTTTCCCGGCTCCAGCTCTTTGGGATTCTTGCTCTTCTTGCATTTCTTAATGGCCGTGTTGGAAAGAGCGGGGAAATCAAGATCATCAACATTGCGCGAAACAAAATTGACATAGCCGGAGGAATTGTCGCTCATAATCACGATATTTCCGGAGGCTGTGGTATAGGGCTGATAGGCCCTGAGACCATTGGAATTAAGGACAGCTATCTCTCCCTCTGATGTGGAAAAAGCCCCGGCCGCATCGAGATTATTGTTGATTGTCTTCTTGAACATGGCCTTTAATTTTGAGGCCCTCTGCTGGGGACTGAATCGTCCGGTCTTTTCAAAATAAGTCTCGATTTCCGGGTATTCCTGTGGTGATGGGAACGCTTCAAAATCAGGATTTTCCACCTGCTTTTTGGCGATATCTGTAGCAGACCGAAGACACCGGCGCAAATCGGTTATGGTCATCGAGGTCGTCGATGCCACGCCCAGCTTTTTGCCGATGGCCACACGGAAACTGACCCGCGTGCTGTTCTCGGCCACATTCTGATGAATATAAGAATTGGCGAACCGCGTCAGTCCATTTGATGATCCGAGAAAAACGGCCTCGGTCTGATCCGCCCTGGAATTGGCCATTACCTTCTCTATTGCACTGAAAATCTTATCTTTGCCTATCATTTGCTCACCCCCACCTGTACTTTTCTGAATCTTGCCGGTGATGTGCCATGGGCCACATGAGCGACCTGCATAGGTTCACCCTTGCCGCAATTGGGCACACCCCAGATATGCCAGTGATTTTTGTTGCAGACCGCATCGCATGAATTCCAGAACTGCGGTGTGATACCGGTATAAAGCGGATTTTTATAAAGGGTTTTGAGTTTGCCCCTTTCGATCTTCCAGGCGGCCTCCACACCAAACTGGAAGTTAAGGCGCTTGTCATCGATCGACCAGCTTTTATTGGTATCCAGGAAATATCCGCCCTCGGTATCGGAGATCAAATCATCGAGCTCCCATTCACCCGGTTCCAGGTTGATATTGGTCATGCGAATCAAGGGTATCCGGTTCCATCCATCAGCACGCATACATCCATTCGAATTCTGGCCAACCACCCCGGCGGTCTCACGGGAGGTCAGGTAGCCCACAAACCTGCCGTTCTCGACCAAAGGCATACGCTGCGCTTTGACACCTTCATCATCATAGCCGAATGTCCCCAGTCCTCCCGGGCAGGTGGCATCATGGACAATCGTAACCTTATCCGAACCATATTGAAGCTTTCCAAGCTGCTCGAGAGTCATGAATGATCCGCCTGCCAGCGATATCTCGGTACCCAGCACACGATCCAGCTCGGTCGGATGGCCGCAGGATTCATGAACCTGCAGTGCCATCTGGGATGCTCCGATAATAATATCAACTTCCTCCGACGGCAATGGCGGAGCAGATAATAATGCTATCGCCTCCTCGCGCACACGGTTGGCATTTTGGGCCAGTTCCATGGCCTCGATTACCTCGTAACCGCCGGTTAAAAAATCACCGCGATGAGAATTCGGATATGACCTTCTTTGCACTTCGCTACCGTCCACAGCCGTGGCCATATATCCGGCGCCCGACTCCAGAAGATCCTGCTCGATCACAGAACCATCCGTATTCACAAAAATCTTATTGGTCTTGAAAAAGCCTATCGATGATTCGGCGATCTTTATCTCCGATTTTTTGCGCAATGTCTTGTTGATCTTAAGAAGAAGGTTGATTTTTTTCGAAAGCCTGACCTTGAACGGGTCTATCTCAAAAGGTGTAGCGTAATGATCCTCATACACCTGTCCTTCATCCAGCTTTACATCCTCTCGCTTGGTTATAGCCGAGGCCTGCGCGATTTTCAATGCCTGATTGGCAATCTTGCGGTACTCGCCCGATTTGAGCGTCGATGATGATGCAAACCCCCACGCACCGTTAATCAGCACCCTGATGCCAAACCCCTGGTCAGTATTGCGGGAAAGTGTGTCGACATTTTCATTGCTGACTTTGATCGTTTCCACTTCCCGACGGGAGAAGCGTATGTCGGCATACTGCACCCCTTTGGACTTCAGGTAATCTATAGTCTCAAGAAGCTTGTCCTTCACGAATCCTCCTTCCTTGTGTAGAGAAATATATGCAGATGAGTAATATCAGGATTTTGCGCTGCCAAGTCAATTCCAATTTGTGAGGATTAGTATTGATTATCTGATTGCATGTGCAAGCGTCTCCGCAACATCCATTTCCTGATCATGGAGTTCTTTTACACGTGTCTGCATCATGAGCAGATGCTCCCCAACCTGATCATCATCGAGGGGAAAGTGCTTTTCCATTTTGGCCTGAAGATCACGCAGTTTTTGATTCTCTTTTTCTATCTTATCAGCAGCTTTCAGTCCTTCATTTTGGATCAGGCTGTTTTTCTTCCGAAGCAGTTTCTTTGTCTCTTTGAATGGTTTGATATTGTCAGGCAGTACATCATTGGCAAATCCGGTCCATTCCTGCCCAAGATTTTTATATTGAACGGCCGCCTTTGCCAGGGCTGTGTTGCTCAAATACTCAGAGGCCTCTTCCAGATAATCAGCATACAAATAGCGATATAAGCCACCGCCGGTACCGCCCGTTTCAATCGAATCATAGACATCACGAAGAGCACCATACAATTTGCCTTGCGGGTATACCACCGGCCAGCCTTTTTTATTGCGCACGCTGGTGATAACCCTGGACCATTCCAGCAGACCGGGAGGACCGAATGTCTTGATTTTGGGATTCTCGAAATTATCAATTGTTGATTTGATACCGTCAGTGAGAGCCTGCTTGAATCTATTAGCGCTTAATTTTATCGGTGCTCTGAAACTTACCGACCTGTTTTTATGAGAGCAGACTTTTGCACGCATATCCGTCAGTTGCTGGAGACTGAGCGCGAAACCATCGCCGCCCCGGTCGGCCACCAATGCAACATCCTTGTCTTCATCTATGCCATAAACCACAAGCGTATACATGCCCATTGCAGAGGCCCAGCCGACATGCAAAAGATTCATTGTACTCGACCAGACTACAGCCGGAAGACCCTCAGCCAGTGACTCCTTCACATTGGTCAGGGCCGCCTTGCTGCCGCCGGTTTCGCGAAGATCAATATCAGCGCCGATTCGGTCCAAAAAGTCGCGATAGAATTTTCCGGAGGTATCATACATAAGAGTTCTGCCGATAACTGCAATTCCACTACCCATATCATAACCGGGAATGGAAGGACAGAATGAGTAGCCCGCCGCAATTCCCCCCGCAATACCGAAACATACGGCTTCACTGATAGGTTTGTCGGTTATCGGATTTTTGAAATCAAAATAGCACAGGATATTTTTCAGGTTGGCGCTCTCGGTATGGCGGCCTCCGAAATGATTATAGTGGGGCAGTACCATTTTCCCTCCGTCATAAATGGCAATACAGATGCATCAATTATCCATATGCAATTATAACGGAGTATAATTATCCGGGTTTCGCTGTTGTATTAAAAAGGCCTGATGATACCTAATTTTCTTTTTCGGCGTTGATTTTGGCCTGCTCCAGAAGATCGGCTATATCATAATAGCCCTTATTGTCCCATCTCTTCATACCGGCTGCGTTAAGGTTTCTCAGGGCGATACTCAAATGCCGCACAGCCTCATGATAATTGCCACGTTTGAATTCTATTTCGCCCAGCTCCCTATGGGTCCAGCCCACAAATTCCTGATTTTCAAGCTTCTCAAAACCATCGACCAGGGGCAATAGAATATCCTCGGCCTGATCATAGTTTTCGACCAGCCTGTGGGCATGAGCAACCGCCCAGTCGGCAATCAGTTTCTGCGCTGGCGTACCATGTTCGTAGTGGAATTGGCGTGCCTGTTCGTAGGCGTCAAGGCTTTCTTTATATTTTTCCTGATCCTCATACGACCAGGCCAGATTGTTCCAGAGCGGTCCCAGCCATCTTTGCACATCGTATTTTTTGGCCTCCTCGATACCTTTCAGACCCCATTCGATCTGCTCCTCTTTGTTGCCGGTTATCGCCACCATATGAGCGGCATCCACAGCACGGCTGTAGAGCTCATGCGCCTTGCAGTATTCATACATTTCCTTAAATGTCTTTGTGGCCTTCTCATTCTGTCCCTTGTGCCACTCAAAACGGCCCCGGACTCCCAGATAACGAGACCATCCCTGCGGTGCTTTTGTTGAGGCGGTCTCGACCGCTTTGGCCAGATACTCCCGGCCCTCATCCTCCTGGCCGATTATCAGGTAGGAACGCGCCAGCATGGCATTGGCTTCGGTCAGTTCTGAGTTCAAGCCCCTTGCCTCGGCAATTCGTACTGCTTTGGAATAATATTCCCGGGATTCCTCATAGTTGCCTGAATTAAATACACTGTCACCTTTGGCAATCAATTCCCCTGCGGTCAAATTTTCCTCCTGGGCAAAAATCGGCTGAAATGATAACGCTATAATTAAAAGCACGGTCAAGATTATGGCTGGCTTCATTCTGTTTTCCTCCGGGTGTTGTTTAGCAGGAATTATCGGCATGCATGTTGAATTTGTCAAGTTTTATAAGTCAGATACTATATACCAGAAATCGCATCACTACCTGTTTTACCGAACCAAATCCATCAGGACGCAAAAAAAACCGGAATCAGTATGCGATTCCGGTTTTGAAAATTGATTTATGTATTGATTAGTCCTGCCAGGGACTGGGGATATGCTGGGTGGGCATATCATCATATCTGATAATCAGATCTTCATCGATAAATTGACCATAAGAACTTATCAGGCTGGTGCCTTCACTATAGTCCGCATTGAAGACCTGGTCCAGCAAATATGTCGAATCCGGATTCTGGGCATCGGCCGGCGTAAACTGCCTGTATCTCAATGCAAATTCGGTATCCTTGTTGCCGCCGCCGACTATACAGCCCAAAAACGGGCCCTGCTCATCGCTTTCGTCGGTATACCAGCTCATGCGATAGGCGAAATCGGAACCATCGACCGTCTCCACATCGAAAACCCTTCTGACCGATTTGCCGCCGCCTTCATCCTTAAAATCAATTCCCTTCATAACAATCGTGGAATCGCTTTTATCCAGACGGGCATAGAACAGCCATGACTCTCCATTGGCGCCAAACATACCTGCAGGCCAGTAGTTATAAAGCAGGATTATCTCCTCGTCTTCATTCTGAGAAAACCCGATGTGATTGAGCTTGCCTTCGGGATCACTTTCGAATGTTACATCGATCCAGTTTTCAACGAGGACCGAGCTTCCGATAATCGTCTGTGCCTCCGCGGGAATCTGTGTCGTGAGCGAAAGCTCATAGAGCTTCATCCAGCTCGTATCGGCATATAGATTTCCGCTGTCATCAACCATCAGCAAACCTTCGATATCGTCAACTGTCCTGTCAAATTGATCCAGGTAATAGAATACCGACTCGGAACTCTCCTCGCCCAGAACCTTGTCCAGAAGCGCATATTCGCCCTCATACCAGAGCGGATCGATCTCGAAAATGCCTGCACTGATTCCAACCGCGCCTGAGGCAACATAGGCATCCGGCAAAATATCACGCACCAGGTCATCATAATTGGCGAAGCTGATCTTCTTCCTGGCCGTCGGGCCGGTTGAACTTCCACTGCTGCAGGATGATACTAACACTGCCAGGACAATAAACATACCCAGCAGACATACGAATCTGCCTAATTTCATTATTCCTCCCTAATAAAACTCTGGAATTCCCTTTAATCAATATTATCGGGAGGAGTACCATTTTCTTGATTTGCATCGCCTGATTGAGGACAAAAAAATGCCGGTGCCTATTGCAGACCGGCATGTTTATTCAATACAAGATGAAATTTACAGGAGCTTTTTGATCTCTTTCACAACCTCATCATCGGTAGGTTTGACTTTGGTTTCATAACGGGCCACAAGATTGCCTTTGCGATCCAGAAGGAACTTGCTGAAATTCCACTTAATTTCACCGGTAATTGGTGATTTTTCAGTCAGATAGATAAACAGCGGGTGCTTATCGTCCCCCTTGACACTGATCTTGGACATCATCGGAAAGGTGACATCGAACTTGCTTTCACAAAACTTCTTGATCTCTTTATCCGTTCCGGGTTCCTGGCCAGCGAAATTATTGGCCGGGAAACCGATAACCACAAAGCCGTCATCCTTGTACTTGCGATATATCTCTTCCAGGTCGGAATACTGCGGAGTAAACCCGCATTGGCTGGCGGTATTGACAATCAAAACAACCTTGCCATCAAACTCGGCCAGCGAAGTCGTGTCGCCATCTATAGTTTCGAATTTATATGTCCTGTAATCACCAGCCTTCATCTTCGTCTCCTTTTTGACAGCCCGACCGGGATGAATCATCTCATCCTGGGCGATCAGCGAACCGCCAATAACGAAAAAGATCAATATTGCAAAAATCGTGATTTTCATTCATGCCTCCACTAATATTATATGCCTTGCCTATACAATGGCGAATAACATCTGACCGGTCTGCACGGTTCCATTATAGTCAATATATAAGAAGCATTTATGGAGCGGACTATCTACTTATAATTTCACAACGAAATCTGTCTATCGAATCGGGCAGCATTTCCTTTTTTAGACGAAACTTGATACATCCATCTTCGGGATCAAAGATGACCATATCCGGCTGGTAAAAACGGATATGTTTGGCTGTCAAAAAATTGCGGGAATAATCATACAGGCCTATCTCATGCCTGTCGAATAAAATCCCGAATAATGCCCCATCATATGAGTTATCCCCGATCTGCTCATCAAACAAAATGCTTTTATAATGGCCGACATTGTTTGCGCCATCAGCATATAACAGCAATGCCCCTTTAAAAAGTGAATCCGGGACATAGATCTGAAAATGATAATAGTTTTCATCTTCGCCGATTTTTGTCTCGGTCCCATTTTCAGTTTTCATGTTTACAGAAAATGATACCATATCAGATCCGGCAATTAGATTTTCAAATTTGTATGATTCAACAAAGTCAGCAAAACCTGAGTTTATTGCATTCCAGTCAAAACCAAGATGCTTGTGCAATGCGCCTTTTATATCGGCATTTGTAAAGCCTTTTATCTCTTCAAATGATCCGGAAAGGCCATTGTAGAGGCCGATGAATTTGTCCATGCCATATTTTTCGATAATATATCTGCAAAAAAGCCCGGCAACCGGGTATGTAATATCAGCCATGGCATCAGTCGAATAGAAGCCGTCATAGGAAAGAATCTGTTCCACACTACACAGGTCCTGCCGAATCATAAAGACACCCCAGTCAACCATCACACCCGGCGCCTTGCCCCATCGTCCGCCCATGTAAACGGCCAGACCTTCCTGGAACAATGGAACTGTATACAGATGCGGTGATTCCAGCGCATAATTGACCAGCATATGGCTCAGTTCGTGCACATGAAAAATATGCCTGCTGACAACCGCATCCATGGGAAGATAGACCATCCCCTCGGCTGTCGCACCGGCTATGTTCTCAAATGATTTCCTGCCGCACAGATAATAGTCGAGCTTGTGTTGCGACAGCTTTGCCATCTGTTCCTCTGGAACATTTAGTTTATTGCAAATCGAGTAGACAAAGCTGTCCAGCCCATTGATCGCCCGGTCATTAAAAAATGCAGGATTCTCCACATGCAGATTAATATATTTGCCGGGAATTGTCTTCCACGCTGAGGCATAGTAACTTAACGGCGATATCAGATACCACCGATCACCTGAGTAACGAGCATGGTAAAGAGCCGGAATTTTGCTTCCCGCAGAATTCATGTTCAATAGCAGTCTTGCGGTGGAGTCATCATCGGCAATTGGCTCAATCTTATATTCAAAGCCGGAGGCCTGCAATTTCTCACGGTTCAATAATAAAATGGATACGCAGTCAAATTTGACATTTATATTTTTGAACTCTATTCCCAGCTGGCGGCTTTTTTCAAGCTCCTCCGGATCCCAGCAGCTTTCGGCATGCTCCCAATCACCGCTTTTTATCGCCTCGATATATTGCCCGAGTACTTGCTCGGGACTACCATTTTCCGAAGGAATGTCGGCGGACAGGTTGGCATAGAAAGCAAAAATCAGCAACAGCGCGAAATGCATATTCATCCCTCCTGATGAGGTTTATTTATTCTACAGCAGAGATCAGGAATATGTCCGGAAATTAAACCGGATTGCAATATAAAATTGCAGCTTATTTCGATTGATGTCTTCTGGCGGGCTGTTTGGGGGAATCCAGGATCTTGCGGACTGCGCTTCCGAGCGTACGCAGTGTCACCGGTTTTCGCAAAAACATGCCTGCGCCCAGGTGAATCGCTTCCTCGACACGCTTGTTTTCGGCATATCCGGAAACCAGCACGGCTTTAATATCGGGATCAATTTCCAGCGCCCGTTCATATGTGTCGGTACCGTCGATACCACCGGGCATGATCATATCCAGCACCATGATATCATACTTATTCTTTTTGAGCATGTTCAATGCCTCTTCACCGCTGACCGCAGAATCGGCCGTATATCCCAGTTTGGTGAGCAGTATCCTGGAAACTTCACGCTGACCGGAGTCATCATCAACAATAAGCACGCGCTCCTTGCCGCCGCTGATCTGGTCGGTAGTTTCCAAATCCACCGTTTCACGAGTAATCGGGAAATAAAGATAGAAGCTGGTGCCCTTGCCGTAAACTGATTCGCAGTCGATATACCCGCCATGATCCTCGATTACAGAATGAACCACGCTCAGACCCAGTCCTGATCCGCGTACACCCTCGGCCGATTTGGTGGTAAAGAACGGATCGAATATCTTGGGCAGGATTTCCGGCGGAATTCCTGAGCCTGTATCGGATACGGTCACCTTGACATATTCCCCACGGGGCACACGACCATACTTGCCCGATATCTTATCTACATAAAAGTTTTCTGTTTTGACAGTCAGCTTGCCGACATTCATCATCGCATCGAAGGCATTTGAAACCAGGTTGGCAATCACACGGTATATTTGCGCCGACCCGCCACGAATATTCAGAAGGCCACTGCTCAAGCTTGTCTCAATCGTAACAGCCTCGGAGAAATGGTAAAACTGACCCAGGACCTGCTTGATTATGGCATTTATATTGAGTGGCTTCTGTGTATAATGCCCTCGCCGTCCCAGTGTCAAAAGCTGTTGATTGATATCGGCCATCTGTTTCGACGCGCGCTCTATCTGATCCACCAGATCGTAGCTGGGATGTTCCGGGGTTATGTCTTCCTTGATCAGCGCCGGATAGGCCGTCAATGGGCCCAGCAGGTTGTTGAAATCATGAGCCACCTGGCCGGCGATTCTTCCGGCCGTCTCCAGGCGTTGCGCACGCGAGGCGAATTCCTGCAGCCTGCGGGTTTCAGTATAATCCCTGAACACCAGCACGACACCTGTGATATTGCCTTCGGTGTCCCTGATCGGTGCGGCACTGTCGGAAATTATCCTCTCACGCTCATCCTTTGAAATCAGCACCGTCTGCATACCCATCGAGGCCATGATACCATTTTTGACAACATGATCGACCGGACTCCGTTTGGGCTTGCGCGTTTTCTCATCGATCACATTGAAGACCTCCGACAGATTTCTGCCGACAGCCTGAGATTCTCGCCAGCCTGTTAATTCTTCGGCAGTTTCATTCATCATAACAACCGTGCCCTTTTTGTCAGTTGAAATAACTGCATCGCCAATCGACCTGAGCGTAATCCGAAATTTTTCTCTCTCGCTTTCCAGTTCCTTTTCCGCACGTTTGCGCTTTGTGATATCGCGATTAACCACTACCATGCCAATCGGCTTGCCCTGATTGTCTTTTATGACCACGCCATGAGAATGGATATGAATGGGACGGCCATCACAACCATACTGAACCACATCTCCCGCCCATTGTCCCTCGCGAATGAGGCTTTCAATTACTTCTTCCTTACTGCCATTATGAAACTCTGTATTGATGACATCACGGTATGATCTGCCGATTACCTCCTCGGCCTTAAGACCATAAATTCTCTCCGCCGCCATGTTCCAGGACTTGATAATATATTGCAGATCTGTTGAAATGACAGCATCATTGATTCGATCCAGCAGATCGGCGTGATACCTCAGCGTCTCCTCCGCCTTTTTGCGCCCGGTGGTAATCTGGAAGAAAACTGATATGCCGCCGTTTCGGGGATATACACGCACATCATACCAATCGACATAAGGTTCCTTGTCGAAAAAGATCTCAAAGCTCAGGCTGATCTGTTCTTTTAGTGCTTTTTTGTAATTCTCTTCAAAAACCGAAGCACGCGCCTCCGGGAATGAATCAAACAGGTTCTTTCCAAGAACTTCCTCCTTTTTCTTATTCAGGAGTTTTTCGGCCGCCTCATTGAAGTAATCAACTTTCATATCCTGATCGAGCACAAAGAAACCATCGCTTATGCTGCTCAGAATAGAATCAAGCTCATCACGTGAACGACTGAGCTGGTGTTGCTTATCCTTCAGATCGGTAACATCCGCGGCAATACCAACCACAGCCGCGCCGGGCAATCCGATATCGCTGATCGGTGCTTTTATTGAGAGAAATGTTCGTGAACCCTCCTCATGGGACAGGGTTTCTTCGAACTCCATGATCCGGTTGCTTTCGATCACCTTTTTGTCGTTTTCCCAGAACTTGTCGGCCGAGTCCTTCGGGAAGAGCTCATGATTGGTGCGCCCGATCATCTCCGATTTATCTTTACCCGCGATTTCCTCCAGGCGCCTGTTAACCAGAAGCAGCCTGCCCTCTTTATCTTTGACGAATATCAGGGCATGAGAATGATCCATTACCGTCTGCAGAAGCTGTTCACGTTCACGAACCTTTTTCTCGGCTTCGTGATGTTTCCTCTCTTCTTCTATGCTATGCAGCGCGAAACCTAGGTCACCGGCCAATTCCTTAAAAAGATCAATCTCCTCAGCATCGGTAATCAGGCTCTCGCGAATCGAGACGACAAGAATACCGAATTCCTTGTCGCCATGCGACAGGGGAGAGCAAAGCGCACCGGCCCTATGGAAGCAATCCGACACCGGACAGGCCTCACAGACATCATCCACATCGCGGATAACAACCAGCTCGGCCCGTTTCATTGTCTCTGCCACGCAAAAGGGCGGGTTTCCGGATTTAGTAGATTCCATTACCTTCTCAAACTTACCATCAAGTCCCGCCTGGACAGACAGCCCGGGGTTTCCTTCCTCATCAAACAAAATTATAAATGCGCTGTTATATCCGCGGGTTTCGATCAGACACTTAACGCTCTCCTCCATCAACCGGCCGGGGTCCTTTTCCATGGTGATGAGCTGGTTGACATTGCGAATCGCCTTTAATATCTCATTCAGGTGATTGATCTTGCGTTCATGTTCGCGGCGTTCACTGATATCATGAAAGACCAGCACAGTACCATTCAGTTCACCCGTTTTATCCAGTATCGGTGCCCCCGAATCATCTATGGGATAGCGTTTGCCCGATTTGGATATCAGAATCGTATGATTGGCCAGGCCAACAATTCTGCCTTCGCGCAGAACCCTGATAGTCGGACTCTCAACCGGTTCTCCACTTTTTTCATTGACGATATTGAAAACATCGGTAATCGGCCTGTTTAACGCCTCTTCCAGGCTATAACCTGTCAGCTTCTCGGCCACGGCATTCATGAAAACAACATTGCCGGCATTATCGGTCGATATAACCGCATCGCCAATGCTTTTTAAAGTTATATCAAGCTGATTTCTACTTTTAAGAAGTTCCTGCTCAGAATGGGCTCGGGAAGCATACATGCGGGAGACAATTACGCCAAACATTATAAAGGCAGCCAACATGAGCAGACGAAAATATAGCTCATGTGAGGGAATATCGGTGATGAATAACTCTCCGAATGATCCCTCGAAGAAAAAGAGCGAATCCAGCATGGCATCTAAAAGCCACACGAATACGCCTGCAAGAATCGCCAATATTATGATGCGATTTGCCCTTTTCATAGGTCACTCCGATTAATGCCGCTGCCCGATAAACAAAGATCAAACATCTGTTGTCCCTCTATGGATACAGAGCCAAACCGTATTAAGAATCGCGTAATAAATCTGCTTAAGAAATCCCCTGGAGCGAAAGCCGCCAATGCTTCACTCAGAATAAGAACTATTTCCGCCTTTTCAATTCCTGCCTGAAGCTAAGGATTTGCATCGCAAATTTCAAGTCCAAAATTGTAAAAATCGAGATTCAGGTACGGTTTTAAGCCTTAACAGCACGTTTGTATCGATGTTATATCTTCTTTAATACAATCCCTTTTTCCTCAATCGTTTTCTTTCGACAAAATAACTCCTGATCTGCTGATCCCATTTCCGCTCCGCTTTTCTGCGTTCATGTACATCCTGCTTTTTCCTCAGCCACTCGATTTCGCGTTGCTGCTTAAAATAGCTCTCCAGCCTTTTTTCCGTAATCTTGCCATCATCCAGCGCCCTGGCTATGGCACAGCCCGGTTCTCCCTGATGACGGCAGTCACGGAATTTACATTGCGATGCCAGCTCCTCGATATCCTCAAATGTCCGGCTGAGATCATCCTCATCGGCCCAGAGCTGTATCGCCCGCAATCCCGGCGTATCGATCACACATCCGCCCTGGGGCATGATCAGCAATTGACGGTGAGTGGTAGTATGACGGCCATGGCTGTCGGACTCACGTACCTCGTTGACATACATCACATCCTCGCCCATCAGCCTGTTGATAATCGAGGATTTGCCGACCCCGGATGAGCCCAGGAAAACTATCGTGTTGCCATAGTCGATATACTCATACAATTGCTCGATTCCCTCATTGTTTTTTGCGCTCAGGGTAATAATCGGCGCACCACAGGCGATCTCGTCCACATCATTTACATACAATTCCAGGTCATCCACCAGATCGGCCTTGTTTAGAATTATAACCGGGCGCGCCCCGCTGTCCCAGGTAATCGTCAGGAAACGCTCTATGCGCCGCAGGTTCAAATCATGATCCAGGCCACTAACCAGAAAGCCGGTATCGACATTGGCGGCCAGCACCTGCTCCTCAGTCTGCAAGCCGGCCATCTTGCGCGTAAATGATCCCTTGCGCGGCAGGATGGCCTGTATCAGCCCGCGGGTATCATTGTCAATCAAGCGCACCGCTACCCAGTCGCCCACAGCCGGAAAATCACTGCGAGACATCGCTCCAAAACGGAGTTTGCCGGTAATCTCTGCCTGAAAATCACCTTTTTCGGTGTAGATCCTGTAGATATTCCGATGTTCCAGGTATACCCTGCCCGGAATCAGGCCCTCTTTTTCATATTCAGAAAAATTATCTTTATAAAAATCATTCCAGCCCAATGATTTCAGTTCCATTTTATTTTCCTCTTCTGTAGTCTGTTTAAACATGAATTTTGATACAAAAAATCCGCGAAATCGGATAATTCCGCGGTCAGTTAAAATAAAACCGCGGACATGAAACCACGCCCGCGGCAATATCTGTACAACGGCTGAGGACATAATCATCCGCAGCCGGATATAATCTACCAAACTAAATCAGTATATTCCTCCGGGGCATGATATCTCTGCAACAATATCTACAGCGACCATAAACAAGAACATGCCTCCTTCTGAAGGGTTTAAAGACCAATTAACTTTCAGCACATACGCCGGTTTTGAGAATATGTTACATCAAAAATAGATTTTGTCAATAGAATTGATGATTATCATAATAAATTATCGGAGGATTTGGCCTCAGCACTTATACACCTGCACTGCGCATATATAAGAACCTGAAAAAACACTAAAATAAAAATGGAGCGGTTAACCGCTCCATTTTCAGGTATCCAATAATCCCCTATCGGGAGGTTATCTCGACGCTATCATGCCCTCGGCCTTGCTGCGAATTAGGGCCAGGTTCAAATCGCTGAGTGAATTATATCTGGCAGTCTTCTCGAACAATTCACGGGCCTGCTCCTTTTCACCCATGCCATCAAGGGCCTGGGCCAGCCAGAACATGTTGCGGGCATTCTGCAGATTGCACTGCTTGAGTTCATTCACAGCCCTCTTGTAATCCTGTTTCTTGAGCGCAATCAGGCCATTCAATTCATGCACCAGCTTTTCCTGGTTTGGATTATCACTCTTTTCAACCAGCCGCATAAAGCCCTGTGAAAGCTTTTCGGCCTTTTTCTGATCGCCATTATGAAGGGCAACGCAGGCTTCAAGGTAAAGTGAGAAACGATCGGCATTGGCCTTGACCTGATCTGCCAGGTCGGACCTGAGAATCAATGCCCGGGCATTGCGGAAGCTGATCAACGCCTCTTCGCATCTTCCGGCTTCCATCTGGATAGTGCCGATATTATTCAATACCCCGGACATGGCCTGAACATCATTCGATTCAGCCGAGATATCATAGCTCCTGCGCAGCATTTCTATGGCCTTATCAACTTCGCTCTGATCCACATAGGATACCGCCTTGCCGAATAGTGCGGTATTTCTCTGATAGTCATCGGTGGCACCGGCATACATTTCATCCAGCGTTCTGATTGCCAGATCATGCTTGCCCATGTATATGTAGTTGCTGGCAATGCCGACATAAGAGGGATAAAAATCGGAGTCCACTGAAAGAGCCTGCTTATACACCTCTATAGATTTCTCATGATCCCCTTTCTTCAACAGAAGTTCGGCATAGGAATCATAGGGATTGGGATCATCCGGCAAAAGCTGCATATATTTCTGGAATGCCTTTTCAGCACGGGCATAATCCCCCAGGTAGCGATAAGCATAACCAAGCTGATTATAGGGCTGAGTGAAATCCGGGTTTATATTGACGGCGTTCTTGTAGAATTTCACGGCATTCATGTAATCGGCCTGCTGGAAATAGAATGAGGCCATATGATTCTGGGCACGCTCATCACGGGGATACTCGAAGACAAGCTTTTCGAAATACTTTTTGGCTTCTTTGTTGTTGGCATTATTGCGGGCATTGTAGGCCAGCAAGAGATATCTCTCACCGTCGGAGACATCATCCTTAAATTCCATGGCCCTGTTAAGATATTTTGTATATCCATTGAAAGTTGGCTGAGTGTAGGCCAGTCCCACATACGCCAATGCAAATTCCGGGTCGGCCTGTACGGCTTTCTCGAAATATCCGCGCGCATCCACAAGCTGAACCTTCTCCAGCAGATCACGGCCCTCGAGGTAATATTTCAGGGCCTGCTCGGATTTTGTAGTGATCGGAATTTTCTGCTGATTACTCGAAGCATATATCAAAGATGTCATTAATACCAGGATAATCAGTACTGCAAAATATCCTCTCAATGCAATACCTCTTCTCATAGCTAATCTCCTTCCTCTCGTTTATTTTAGGGCATAGTAATCCATTAGCAGACAAGCACTTACTTTAAACCTGCCGGCTCAACCCAAAACCTATGCCGGGTAGAAAACGTTTGATTCTTATTACGAGGTGTATGCAGAAAAGTTGCGGTTAAATTTTGGCAAAAAACAGGACGCCATTGATAAATTTAAGGGCGCCCAAATTTAGCAATCTTCCTAATTATCAGCAGTCCGGCTGACCGTCACCGTTCACATCGCAGGGATCATTGCCTCCCGCAAAGACGAAATTAATGATCCAGACCGCATCAGAGACATTAACCAATGTATCACAATTCGGATCGGCCGATTCCAATGGATCGGGTGTGCCGCCACCGGCAAATACGAAATTGATTATAAATACCGCATCGGAGACATTAACCGTTTCATCGCCATTTGAATCTCCGCATATATATGCAGGGCCAATTTCAACATATATGGAATCAACCTGAGTCGAAACGACTTCCACGCCATCGGAGAATTCAAAATAATAATCATACCAGCCGCTGTCGCTGACCTGATGATCATACTCGAAAACTGTCCCGGCCTGATAGTCCTTGACGCAGGCGGTCATTGGCAATGTGTTTCCATCGAATATCAATTTGCGCTCAAAGGCGAGATGATTTTCTCCATCCGTATATGTAATCTCTGCATGAATTGAACCATCAGTTTCAGATGTCACTAATGGCGCATCTAAAACCGGTGCGGTATTTGCCTGATTGAAATCTAGAAAATTGCTGACCGGTGCGAGCACTCCGGCCTTGCTCATATCATTGGTGGTTACATCAGTCAGCACAGCAGTTGCAGTCACCGCCGCCGCTCCCACAAAACCGGTGGGTGGCGGCCAGTCGGACCACCCCGGTTGTGCTGTCAGGTCAGCAATATTACAGGACATCCAGAGCGAATTGCCGGATATATTTGTGCTGATCGATCCAATGCTGGTAAACGAGCTGTCCGCGGGATCCAGGCGATATAAGCCGGAGCTTAAAAATGCGGGCACATTGGCATAAACCAGCACATAGGCCGATGAATCCGTGGCATCAGGATCGATAACTCCTACCGAGTAGATAAAATATGTAAACAGCCCCTGATTTTGAGGGAATCCTCCGCCGTTATTATCAAAACGGAAATACAGCTTCGTGTCGGAATAACCACCATAGAAATGCGTTATATCCAGAAATGTGTTCGATGTCCCCTCCGGATCGCCAATTGAATCGGCACCAAGATCGGCCATCAGGTACATCGGCACTGGAAACTGGTCAGCGGAATTGATCGGGCACTGGCTGACAACTGCAGTATCATTTTCCGACCGCAAATACCATTCCAGGATTCCCGATGGCGGCTGGTAGCCAGTTTGGCCGGAATATGTAAATGTCGTGCAGGCTGTATACAGCAGGCTGACAGGCGCCGATGACCATGATGTGGCGCCGTCATCGCGATAGTATAATTCATGAATATTGCCCGTGTCGGCCAGCGATGAATCACTTAAATCGAAATCAAATTGAGTGGTAAGCGACGGCGCGCTGGTAAATCTTGGCTCATAAGGCGTGGGTATATCCTGAGCATAAAGCGAGCAGCAAAAACACAACAACATAATCAGTAGAAATCTCGGTCCCATATAAGATCTCCCGGCAGGTAATTTAATTATTGAGTACAATGGTATTATAATAGAATATTCTGTTATGACAAGCGGAAACGAAAATTGAAAAAAGCCCTTGTCTGCATTAACTTATTGCCTTAATTTCAAAAACAAATCGGAACTGTTATGATAGATTCAATCAACAACTGGCTGCTCGATCTTGGCCTCGGCGCCGAAATCGCCAAAGCGATGCGATGGATCATCCTGGGCATTGGCGTATTCGCGGTCGCCTGGCTCTCAAACTGGATCGCCAAGAAAGTCCTGCTGGTGCTGGTTTCGCGGTTCGTGCGCAGAACCAAAACCACCTGGGATGATGCCCTCATCCAGAATCGTGTCTTTGCCCGCATAGCGCATATACTGCCGGGGATCGTATTCTATTCCGCAGCTCCGCTGTTTCCTCCTGTGGAGGATCTCGTTTCACGCATGGCCTATATCTATTTGATCCTGGTGGGACTGTTCGTATTTAATTCCTTCCTCAATGCCATCCAGAAGATTTACCAGGGATTCGCCGTTTCCAGACACCGTCCGATCAAAGGCTATATTCAGATCATCCAGATTATAGCCACAATAATGATTGCCATTGTCGTCATTGCCACCATGATGAATCGCCAGGTCTGGCCGCTTCTGACCGGGCTGGGTGCCATGACCGCGATTATTATTCTGATTTTCCGTGATTCAATCCTGGGACTGGTGGCATCGATTCAGCTGTCCAATAACGATATGGTTCGCATTGGCGACTGGGTCGAGATGCCCAAGTATGATGCGGATGGGGATGTGATTGATGTCAGCCTGACAACCATCAAGGTGCAAAACTGGGACAAAACAATTACCACCATCCCGGCCTACGCCATGATTGCGGATTCATTCAAAAACTGGCGCGGTATGCAGGACTCAGGCGGCCGACGGATCAAACGTTCCGTAAACATCGACATGTCATCGATCAAATTCTGTACCACTGAGATGCTCGACCGCTTTGAAAAATACCAGTTGCTTACCGATTATATCAAACAAAGGCGCAAGGATATCGCAGAATATAACAAAAAAAACAAGGTTGACACATCGGAACTGATTAATGGCCGCAATATGACCAACGTTGGTACTTTCCGGGCCTATATCGCGGCTTACCTGAAGGCTCATCCGATGATCCACGATGACATGACATTCCTGATCAGGCACCTGCAGCCTGATGAAAAAGGTCTGCCGATCGAGATTTATGTTTTCAGCCGGGATCAGCGCTGGGCCAATTATGAGGCTATTCAGGCGGATATCTTCGATCATATCCTGGCGGTGGTACCGCTCTTCGACCTGCGTGTCTTCCAGAACCCCACCGGTATGGATTTTCGCATGCTTTCGGAGCGAAAGTAATCAGCAATCAGGATCACCGTCACCATCCACATCGCATGGATCATTATCGCTGTTAAAAATGAAATTCACGATCCAGACCGCATCGCTGACATTCACCAGTCCATCGCAGTTTGCATCTGCCGATGCAAACGGATCGGGCGCCGGCGATCCGCCAACAAATATGAAGTTAATTATATAAACAGCATCGGATATGTTCACTAACTCATCTGAGGTAGCATCGCCACAGACATAATCTCTGTCCTCCGTAATAGTTAGAAGAGTGTCGGCGCTGATGTTCTCTAGCTTCTGTACTATGCCTGAGGGCCAGATAATATTCAGGCTGTCCAATAAGGTTTCATCACCCAACCCAAACTCGGCTATCAATGAGCTCTGAGAATTTCCATTGCAGCCGCTATTTACAACTCGTGTCATGATACCGTTTGCATAATAGGCCACAAGACGGGCGCCGATTGCCGAACTATTCGATGCAGTCCCGATTAACTTCACCTGCAACCAATGCCCGGAATTTTCGACTACATTCTCAAACAGTATATTGGAATTATTTTTTCTGACCAGGTACATATCCTGATCGCCATCTTGGTCGAAATCGGCATATGCGGCACCACGGCTGAAACCATCATCCTCGAATATGCCGCGCGTCACGTCAAGAAACATCGTATCAACATTTCTCAGCAGACGATCATCGCCATTGTAGTTGGAAAAGTACAGATCCAGGCGGCCGTCATTATTGTAATCAAACCAGTTGACAGCATTGCAGCGTCCGTTATTTTCGGCATACTGCTCAGCTACCTGAGTGAAACTGCCGCCATCATTGCGATAAAGCCTGTTTGTCGCATTGTAATTACCAAGATACAGATCCAGGTCACCATCATTATCATAATCGCCCCATGAAGCGCTACGGCTGTCGCCTGCATTATCCAATGGAGCGCTGGTTACGTCCACAAAAACACCATTATCATTGCGCAAAAGCAGATTGGACATAAAGTATCTGCACAGATAAACATCAAGGTCACCATCCAGGTCGTAATCTCCCCAGGCCGCCCCCTGGCTGCCACTGCCATCAGAGATTGCGCCCGAGGCTACATTGGTAAATCCCGTTCCGGAATCATTCCTGAAAAGCATGTTGGAGGCGTTGAAATTCACCAGGTACAGATCAACATATCCGTCATTATTATAATCCACCCAGATTGCCGCACGAGTTTCGGCAGGATCGTTCAACCCGGGCATACCGGCCTCCGAAAACGAACCGTTATCATTGATAAAAAATTTATTGGCACCTTTATTGGCGACATACAGATCAAGATCACCATCATTATCATAATCTGCCCAGCATGCTCCAAGACTCTCGGAAGTGTCATCTACAGGCGCTGCTGTTACATCCTTGAATCCGGCAACAAGATCATTTCTCAAAAGCAAATTCCGGCCATTATTGGTCAGGTACAAATCCTCATCGCCGTCATTGTCATAATCCCCCCAGGCCGCACCGTAGCTTTCGAATGAATCCGTTTCCAGCACAAGCCCGGCATCCTGCCAGTCACGAATCAGTTCGCCGATTGCGGCACGGATATCGGGACGCGGGCCGATATTTCCGACCGGAGGCGTTATCTGCGCTGTGCCGGTTGCCTTCAACAGCGTTCGCAGGCTGTCCGGTGACAAGTCGGCCGCATCATAGCCCATCGCTTTCCAGTATCCAACCAGGCAGGCCAGCGCACCGGTGACAATCGGGGAAGCGCTGGAGGTTCCGGCAAAGGTGGATGTATAATAATAGTCCGGGCCCTCGGAACTGTATTCCCCGCCATAACCGGTTGTATACACATTTTCGCCCCATCCCTGCAGGTCAAATCGGGAGCCATAGCTCGAGTAGGGTAGTTTCTGCAAATCGCCTTCCGGCCAGCCCACTCCGGTATATGAACCTCCCGCTCCCACTATAATCGCGCCCGAGTTTCCATACCAGACCAGGTTATCGGTATCGACAGAGCCATTGCCGCCCGCCTGCACTACATGAATACCATTGGCCACCGCGGTTTCGATTGCGGCATAGACTGAATTAAATGTCTGCGGATCGGGATTTGATGTTCCCCACCATTCGACCGGAACATAACTGCCGTCATCCGGCCCGTAGCCCCATTGCTGTTCCAGCAATATTGCATCCCCGGCCTCCAGGGTATCGACAGCCAGAAGAATGGCCGCGCCTACATTCCAGGCCGGTGGATCACCATAGTACGTGCCACAACTCAGAAAATCTGCTCCATAGCAGATTCCCGTAGTACCCCAGCCATTGGGATCGGATACCATCTCGCCCGCTACAGCCGTGCCATGATTATTATCATTGAACGGGCTGACCACCTCGGCATTGATCTGCGAACCGAACATCTTGACCACATCGGCATGGTTATAGTTCCAGTCATATTCAAGGTCGCAAATTGTCACCCCGCTGCCATCACCGCCAGGTTTATCCCAGCTGTATACCGCATCAACCCCTGTAGGTGTCAGCTCTGCCTGGAACAGATATCCCTGATTACCTTCATAGTTGGGAGGCAATGGCGGCTCGACAGGCCTGGGCACGGGCCGTGCGAATATAATATTGCCCTGCGCCTCGAGATCTTCGGCAAGCTGCCAGATATCAGCGCTGTTTTCCACTCTCAACCTGTAGATATTATTCATATCATAAAGCTGACGGCCCGATTTAGTCTGACCGGATAACCTCAACTCCTCCAGACGCTCTTCCGCAAGATTCGAGAAACGGAGCCATTGGTAGCTTGATTTGTCAGCGGGCAATGCCTGCAGATTGATTTCCAGACCGGAATTGATATCTACCAGGCTGCCATCTCTCAGCCTGATAGCGGCATCATCTGAAAACATTACTTCAATCAGATCACTTTCACTTTCATATCCGTATTCTGATTTTGCCGTATTCGGCAGCAGAAAAAACAAGCACACAAAAAGCGCGGCGATTACGTAAATGGTCTTTTTCATTTTGGGCTCCGGTATTGAAATCCAGCTATTAGGATTTACTTAATCATCTTTTTCTATTGTCGATATATTTGTATTCTTTCTGAAGTAATTTCAAAGATCCCAAGGGCTTCGAACATTATGGAACAATCCCGCTCAACAATTCACAGTTCTTGGTTTATGTACGAATCCGAAAGAGCTTGACAAACAGGACCTCCGCCGTTAGATTTCTGTTAGCCTGTTACAAGTATATGATGCACGTCCCCACAATTTCGAGTGACGATATCAGGCTTGCCAGCAGGTAAACCTGCCGCCTTGGGCATCATGAGCGGCAGGTGATTTAGAAATCTTAACGAATACATCTTAAGCGTCATCACATTGTAAAACAAACTAAAAATCGGCCCATCGTTTTGCTGATTTGTCGATCGTTGCCGTATGGCATCAAAAATACCGGCATCAAGTGACTTGATCCCGTTTCCATCTCGTAATACAAAAGGGTATAAACGATGGGCTCAAAATCCGGGTCCCGAATATCCCTGTTCGGGGCCGTTTTTTAGCAGTCCATTATACCGTCACCATCCGTATCACAGGGCGTCGAACCGTCATTAAATATATACTGAATCAGCCAGACTATATCATTCAAATTCACACTGCCATTGCAGTTTACATCAGCCGCCTGATACGGATCAGGAGCTGATCCGCCCAGGAAAATGTAATTTACCAGAAATACCGGATCGGCAACATTAACCGCAAAATCATGATTCGCATCGCCGCATAGATAACCCTGACCCTCGAAAATCGTTATAGATACTTTCATAGTATCTTTCGACGGCGGATTGGACTGATCGGTGGCCTCGACCTTGAATGTAAACTCTCCCGGCCAGTTGGGTACACCCGATAAGGTTGCCATAGTATCGCCTACAAAATTTAAACCATATGGCAACTGGCCAAAAATGTGCCTCCAGGTATAGGGTTCCTCTCCCCCAAAAGCACTAAACTGGAATTGATAATATTCTCCGAGATAACCATCAGGCGGGAAATCATAGCTGATATGCATATTGCCGTCGCAATGATCCCCGATACCATCACCATTTTCATCCCACTGCCCGGGATTATATGTATTCGGGCAGTTATCGCAGGCATCCCCCAGGAGATCGCCGTCAGAATCGAGCTGATCGGAGTTTGCGTCCAGCAGGCAGTTGTCCATATTATTGGCCACACCATCATTGTCGAAATCATTTCTCTGTGCGACATCATAAAGCATCGCCGCCGAAGCCTGAATCATACGCGTGGCATAATCAAAATCGATATATGTCGTGCTGTCCTGATAAGAATGATATACATCGGAAAAATAGTACTCATGCAGAAATACCGCATCATAGCCGACCTGGGTAAAGGGATAATGATCCGAGCCGAACGATGTCCCGCGCGGTTCACCATCGATTCCAACCAGCGGTCCGCCAATATTATCCCAGTCGATTGCATATTGATTGTTGTCACCATAGAACAGGCTGGCCCTGTCACTGTTGGGATAAAACCCGATCATATCCATATTGAACATCAGCACGATGGCATCGTTTCTGAAGGATGCCTGCTCGGCATAATGCGCCGATCCAAACAGCCCCCATTCCTCGGCATCGAATGTGATAAACTTAAAGGTAACATTGGTCTCGATATCGCTCAGCACACGGGCGATTTCCAGCACACCTGCCGTTCCCGTGCCGTTGTCATCGGCCGCCGGTGATCCGGGCACGCCGTCAAAATGACCCCCGACTATAATTTCCGCTTCAGGAAAAACTGTACCCGGCTTGACCGCAATAACATTGTAACATGCTTTTATACCACCTGAAACATCGGCATAAAACATGTCATAAAGAACCGAATCATATCCGAATTCCAGGAATTTATCCCGGATCCAGTTACGGGCGGCATAAACCGAATCGGTGCCCGCCACGCGACGATAAAAGGCCTGCAGGCGATTGACATAGGATTCAACCGAATCCTGCCTGACAAGATTCACTATCGAATCTAGGCCGATTTGGAAAGAAGGCTGAATCTTCCTGAAAACCGCGTCTTCAGGCTGCACATATTCTATGCGAACATGTATATTCCTGACCGGAATAAGATCCGGTATGCCTTCGATCTGGTCATACTGCTCCGGGCTGACCTGGAGAACGCGATTATTATCAAACTCATAGATAAGTCTGTAAAGCCCGACATTTTGATCATCCATGCGCCTGTCAAGATAGAGATCAGACGGCTCGATATCCTCCCCGATCAGCGCAATTGAAAAGCCCAGGTTGAAAAGATCAGCATAAATCTCCTGCGAAGCTGATACAAGATACGTGTTTGCATATCTCAGTAATGCTTCTGCATCACTGGATCGAAGAATTTCAGCCTGCATGTTGTTTTTTAGATTTACTTCATAAAGATTTTGCGAATAAACCAGGCTTGTAATGGTCAGCAATAACGCCAGACCAATCAATATCTTTTTCATCATAATGATTTCCCGCTTTTTAGCTGTGAAGACATACAAATAACGGTTCTACGGGCGAAATGTTTAATCTTGATATGTATTGCGAATATGATTCTCCGTATGTTAAAACATTCCCTTTTAAGATAATGGTTGGAATTAAGATGTCAATTTAAAGGCGCATCCGGGGTTAGATTTTTAAATGCCCTCTCGGGTATGATTTATGACAAGGCTATTCCTGATCAGCGTGGGCGATCGGGAAGCTTTCCAGTATATGATCGCCCAGGTTCCTGGCCACATATTCTGCGCCGGTTATATTGAAATGGCAGTCATCATAAAAATACTCGGTCGATTTTGGTATAATCCCGGCCAGGTCAAACACCGGCACCTCGTACTCATGGCCCAGATGACGCATGACATCATTATACTTCTCAAGCGCCTGATCCATCTTTGATTCTTCAAATACACGGCCACGCCTGTAGGTAAACCAGTTCAATTCTTTGGCTTTTGGATCTATTTTGCTGTCCCAGGTTGTCGGCTGAGTCATGAAAACAAGCTTGATATCATGCATCTGGCAGAGACCGATAATGGTCAGCAAATGATTGCGGTAGGCCTCCAGATTTGTGCGTGGGAAATCATCGATCTTTGTCCCCTGTTTGCGCGCATCGATCAAGGCACGATAATTGGAACGGAAACTGATCGACATCAACAGATCATCATCGGAGGGCGGTTTGAGCAGATGAATGAATCTGCGCGGAACCTGGAACTCGGTCAGGCCGTACTTGATCAGGTTCCTGGCGCCCAGCTCCATATATTCATTTTTCTTGTATTCATGTATGTAATCATAGCCGTAAATGCCCGATGAGAGATCATTGATACCGGCGAAAATCACTACCAGGTCAGGTTGAAGATGCACTATACGCTGGCTTAACATGGCTACATGATCGTAGGATTTATCTCCCGATTTGCCGGCATTATAAACCTCCACCCGCAGATCGATCGAATCAGGTTTCTGCTGATTTAGATACTGCTCGAGATTATAGCTGATATCAGCAGTATCATCCAGAAACAGGCATTCCGTGGTACTTCCGCCGATAATAAAAGCCCGGAATTCATCATCAGGACGAGGACGTTTCAATTCCGTCCCCCTGAATCCGAGATTATTCGTTGTGAAGCGAATTGAATCCGCCATATCCGGAAGAAAATCCTCAGGGTAGAATACATACTCCTGGTTTGGAAGGAATTGAGACTCGATATAACGCATACCGGCCCGTTCGGCCGATTTCCACTGCGCATACGGATCATCGATCGGAAAAAACAGTGTCAGGGCGATTTCCGTTAATATCACCCCTATGATTACTGATATTATTATCGCGAGTACATTTTTCATATTTATCTATCCCTCCTGCATACATCAGGAAATCTATTCGGTTTCGCGCTTTTTTGAATTTATCGGGCACATTAATCAAAAATACACAAAATGTCCTGAAAAAGACCCGACAAAAAATATCCGCAATCGGATGCCTGTTAATATACATCCATTTGCGGATAATCAAACTAAAAAAACAGCTATTTAATCAGCAATCCGGACTGCCGTCAAGATCGGTGTCACAGGGCGCAGGCCCACCGCTAAATACATGATTAATAATAAATACCGCATCACTGACATCCATTTTGCCGTCGCAATTCGTATCACCGTCTTCAAAAATAGCAGGCTCCGGTCCATCCAGAAAAATGAAATTGATAAGATAGACCCCATCGGCCACATTCACCGAAAGATCGCCGTTGACATCTCCGCAACTGTTCTGTCCCGGCACAAATGATTCCACAGCCGACCATTCTGAATAAAGATTGCCATTAAAGGTCCTTGCACGCCAGTAGTATGTCTGCCCGATAGTGAGATCGGTTATGCTGGCATAACATGTCGAGCCAACATCCTGAGCAATTCCACTGACATCTTCAACTAGATTAATCATTTCTGCATCCGACGCGATCTGGAAATCATACTTAATATCATTTTCGCATCCCCCCACCATGGCATTGAGAATGCAAAGTGTCGGACGGGGAGAAGTCTCCGTCAGATCTGTGGGATAAATCTGTACCGGTGCCAGGGGCGCATCCTGGCAATCAACCGGACCGCCGGAACCCCATTGACCGTTGCCGAATGTGCTGTTAAGAGTAATCGTATCATGAGCACTGTTGGCATCCACAGTATAATAATGCGCGCTGACGTCGCCATACTTGATCGCCTTGACCACAAAATCATTGTAGTTCAATGAATCCTGCAATACTATTTCATCATTATCAACCGGGTCATTGGCCAGATATTTGTATGATACCACATCGCTGACATGCCCGCCCTCGTTGGTCTGGCCGCTGAAAATCGTCTTGCCGTAATTATTCGTGACCCAGACCGAGGCATTCACAACCGGCTGGCCATTATAACCCTTGACCCAGACATTCAATGTCCTCTCAAAGCGAACATCCTGCCCCATGCTGTCGATATCGCTGAAGGACTGGAATGAAAATTCGACATCGTTATCGCTGGAACTGCCCAGGTAAACACAGTCCCTCAGCCGATGGCCCGTCGAATGCATACGATAGCCGGTCGACCGGTCGAATATCAAGGTCGTGCTGTCAGTGCGGGAAAGGTCGGTGCATTCGATGGTATCTTTGTAAAGCAGCAGGTTGGAACCGGGATATCCGCGATTTCCAGCCAGCGCTACCGGGTTGCGGAACGACTTGTAATGATTATACCTGAAAATATTGTTCTTAACCTGTTCACAGCTGTTATAGCTGGAATCAACCCAGAGTGTGTCACGCACGCACCATCCCAGGCAGTTGGCATCACGCAGGCCGCTCAGATCTCCATCCGCGGCAACGCATTCTACCAGATTCTTTTCGAAAATATTGTTACAGGTGCTGTCCTCCCAGAAAATCGAAATCACCTCGGCATTGGAACCGCGATAGGTTGTCGACAGGTCATTGTCGACAGTGCATTTGAATATATTATTATAAATATAAGTATACATCGATGAAGTATTCGCCTCTCCGGGGACATTGCGCCAGTACAGGCTGTTGCATTTCCCATATGGCCATTCCAGGTTGGGCCCCTGCCAGGTATGAACATCATTATTATATATCCTTACGGGTTTTTCCAATGTGCCCCTGCTCTGCTGTACGAGCATTCCCAGGTTACCCTCGAACTTGGTACCGGTCCTGATTACATTATCGTGGATTTCCGATCCGGGTGCGATACCATACAAACTGATACCATAGGCATCGGCAGGTGTCTTGCAGGTGGAGATGTAGGTGCTGTAAAGCGAATCACGCGAATCTGTTGTGATATGGTTGTTATAGATAAACACTTTATTCAGAAGATCATAAGGCGGATTGTTGATCGCGATGCCGGTATGGGGGCCATCTGTGATTGTCAGATCATGAATCTTGATATGATAATCATCCGGGTTCTGCAATTGCTGTTCGGCATGAAAGCGGATGACCGATCCGGTATTGTCACAACGGCTGGTGAAGTTAACCGAATTGGACCTCCAGCTTCCACCGGAAATTTCTATATTATAACCGCCGGTATTATTGGAAAAGCAACGCCCGTCTATACCATCCACAATGCAGTTTACATTCTCGATCAGGATATCATGAGACTGACCGATAAAAATGCACATGTTATTTTTTGCGCTGTCGGAAACAGCGCCTTTATCATGAATTATATAGCCACCCCTGATAGTTATGTCATAAGGATTCCAATAGATACCTATACCATAGTTGTTATCGCCGCCGCCATAACCGAACCTGATCGTATCATTGCCAAGATCAAGCGTAACATTATGCACATTGTTACCGATGCGGATGCCGTCTGTCGCTGATGACAGGCTGCCGCTCAATACATAACGCTGATTGCTGACATTTTCGATTTGATATGGCAGATGATCGATTACGATATCAGCCAGGGCGGGGCTGGCAAAGAGTAGAGACACTAACATGCATGTGATAAAAATCACAGGCCTGTATACATTATGGCATAATCTGGCGTCCTGCCGACTTTCCATGTGATTTACTCCTTCCGATGGCGAGTATTATGTAAGTATGTAAAAAGCCTCTTGGTACTTATTTTGATACGACCATCTAAATCATCATTGTTTGACAGAATTAAGACAGCCGGGTAAGTATTTCCCCATTATAAGCAATTCACAGGAAGAGTTCCAGAAAAATATTATTAATCTTTTGTAAAATCCCCTTAATTCTGAAAGTAGCCGTAATAGTGCATTTTGTGTGCGAAATAAAAAGGACGCCGGTGCTTTCCGACGTCCCTCTATCTGCACAACCCATATATGTTTAGCGAATCACCGCAAATTTGCCCGAGGATGTACCCTCATCGGAGGATACAAAATAGAGATACACGCCACTCGCCAGAGGATTATTGTAGGAGTTGGTGACATTCCAGGCCAGGTTATTTCCCTGCACATTTGCAAATTCCCTGACCACATCGCCATTGACATCGGTAATAATCACAGTCGCATCATCCGGCAGATTACGGAACGTCACAGCCTCTGTCATTTCTGCGGGCCTGAACGGATTGGGATAGACATGCATCTTCGCCCCCACAAGGAATTCTATCGCCTCGCACCAATCCGATTCCTGGGCACGGACTCGCCAGTAATAATTGTTTTCTTTCCGCAGGGCACGGTTTGGTGACCATGCCGTTTGCGGGTATTCTCCCTCAACTGCGCCGGAAACGATTGCATCGATAAATTCAGGATTATCTGCAACCTCGAAATAGAAATTGACCCCCTGATCCGATTCCAGGGTCTGAATCACAAACCGCGGTTTCCTGTCATCGACAATATCGCCCGCCAGTGGCGCAACAGGTACCGGTACATCCTCGGCATCCACGGAGAATGAGAGATGCACGAATGATGATACCGCTGTCCAGGATGAATACTCCTGGCCGTCAAATGCCCGCGCCTGCCAGTAATATGTCTGGCCATAGTTGAAATTGGATATGGTGGTATAGCTTGTCGTCAAAAACAGCCCTTCGCTCACATTGGATGCCTGCTCAACAATATTACCCATACCGGCATCCGATGCAATCCTGAAGCTGTATGTTAAATCATCGCCATCTGCATCCGCCGAATTAAAAACCACCAGGTTATGGCTGGAATTGACCAGAGTATCGCCATCATCGGGAAGATAGACAATCGGTGTCTCCGGTGCGCTGTTGACAGCCGGAACATTGAATCCCGCCCAGCCCATCCAGTCGGCATATTCATTGCCGTCAAATGAACGGGCGCGCCATGAATAGCTTTCACCGGCATCCAGCACCGTATCGACCTGCCATGAGGTCGTGCCGCCGCTTCCCTCGGGAATCGGCGCGGAGGCCCTGATCAATTCACTTTGCGAATTATTCCAGACCTCGAAATGATAAGTCAGGTCATCGCCATCCGAATCGGCGGAATTATTTACTATAAGCACCGGACTGGGGCCGTCCACTGTGCCGCCGTCGGGGGGCTCGTTTACATCAGGTGGGGAGGGCGGATCGTTGGGCTCGCTGTAATTGGTATAAAACAGCCAGGTCTGAGAATAAGATGAATAATCCTCGCCATCATAAGCCCTAACCCTCCACCAGTAATTGGTATTGTTATTGAGGGTGACATTTACCGTCCATGACGTAGACGAGCCTGACCCCTGCGCCACATTGCCGGCCTGTGCCGCAATTGAGGTGAAGTTTGAATTGGTGGAAACCTGAAAATGATATGTAATATTTTCGCCGTCCGCGTCGGATGAGTTATTGATGATCAACTCAGGCGCCAAAGTGCTGACCTGGGCACCATTTGACGGGCCGGCGGGCACAGGAACTGTGGGCGGATTGTTCGGCAGCTGAACCGTGAATGTCCACGGTGATGACCAGTCGGAATGATCCTTGCCGTCATAGGACCGCGCGCGCCAGTAGTAAGTGGAACCATCGGCAAGCTCGGGGTTCACCTGCCATGAGGTCGTGGCTCCGGGGCCCTTGGTTATATTGGCGCTCTGGGCGGAAAGCGGCGAAAAACTCGCGCTGGGTGAGACCTGAAATTCATACGTTACCACATCTCCATCCGGATCGGTAACGTTCTCGATCGTCAAAAGCGGATTTAGATCAGCGACGATCGAAGCATGCCCCGGCGAGTAAAGTACCGGTACGCCGGGAATGATATTGGGAAGATTTATCGTAAATGACCTGTACGATGACCATGAGGAATAATCCTCACCATCATAGGCACGCACACGCCAGTAATATGTACTGCCGTCATTTAAAGCGCTGGTAACCGTCCACGAGGTAATTGAACCGGCTCCCTCGGCCAGGCCGCTCTCCTGGGCAACTACTGATGAAAAGGCTGTGTTCGTTGAGACCTGAATGTGATAGCTCAGGTCATCGCCATCTGAATCGCTGGAATTGTTGAAGGTCAGGATCGGCGTTTCAATATTGACTTCAAAGCCATTTTCCGGCGATGCCAGTGTCGGCGTCGAGGGCGCATTATTGGGCAAATCGACAGTCATTGTGCGCGAGGATGACCAGCTCGAATAATTTTCGCCATCGTATGCGCGCACTCTCCAGTAATACTGGATATTGTCCGAAAGCTCCGGGCTGACTGTCCAGGCCGTGGTCGTACCGCCGCCCTCATTGACCGAGCTGTTTTCGGCGGCAATCGATGAGAAACTGGAGCTTGCTGAAATCTGGAAATGATACACCAGCACATCATTATCCGGATCACTGGAATTGTTGGCTGTCAGAACCGGGCTGAGCGTAGTTACAGTTGCGCCATTGGATGGTGACGCCAGGGTCGGGGCCGAGGGCGCATTATTGGGCAGATTGACACCGAATGTTCGCGATGATGACCAGCCCGAATAATCCTCGCCGTCGTATGCGCGCGCGCGCCAGTAATAGGCTGATCCATCACTCAAATCCGGACTGACTGTCCAGGATGTTGTTGAACCTCCCCCCTGATCAGCATCACTTACCTGCGCGACTATATTCGTAAATGATGAACTGGTGCTGACCTGGAATGTATACACCAGCACATCACCATCCGAATCGGAGGAGTTGTTCAAACTCAGATCCGGCGTGAGCACATTAACCTCGGAACCGTTTGCAGGCGATGCCAGGGTCGGCGTCGAGGGCACATTATTGGGAATATCCACCAGGAACGAACGATAGGACGCCCATCCGGAATAGTCCTCGCCATCATATGCACGCACCCGCCAGTAATATGTGTTGCCATCGGTCAAGGCTGAATTTACCGTCCAGGATGTTGTCGATCCTGCCCCTTCGGCCTGCGAGGTCACCTGAGCGACCAGCACAGTGAAGCCGCTGTTGCTTGAGACCTGGAAATGATAAACCAGGTTGTCTCCATCGGCATCTGATGAATTATTACAGGTCAGTAGCGGTGTGGCATTTGTCACTGTTCCGCCATTTGCGGGAGAGGCCAATGTCGGTGTTGACGGTATATTATTGGGCAGATCAATTGTAAAAGTCCTCGCGCTCGACCATCCTGAATAATCTTCACCGTCATAAGCACGGGCACGCCAGTAGTAAGTGTTGCCGTCGGTCAGATTGGGACTGACTGTCCATGAAGTGGTCGACCCCACACCTTCATCAAGTGAATTTATCTGCGCCACAATAGATGTGAATCCCGAATTGCTCGAAACCTGGAAATCATATGCCAGATCATCCCCGTCGACATCACTGGAATTGTTTATCGTCAACTGCGGATTGAGCACTGCAACAGTGGCGCCGTTGGATGGCGCTGATGCTGTCGGTGTCGAGGGGCTGTTATTGGGCAGATCGACATTGAACGAACGTGTCGACGACCAGCCGGAATAATCACTTCCGTCATAGGCACGAACGCGCCAGTAATATGTATCACCATCTGTCAGGTCGGGCGCTACCGACCATGAGGTTAATGATCCGGCGCCTTCGCTCACAGCCGAATTCTGGGCCACGATCGATGTAAACGATGAATTCAGGGATACCTGAAAATGATAATACAGATCATCGCCATCGGCATCGGATGAGTTATTGACTATCAGGGCCGGGCTGAGATTGGTTACAGTACCGCCGTTGGCGGGCGATGAAGCCGTTGGAGTTGTGGGCGGCGTATTTGTGCCGGCTCCACCGGCCACAACCAGTGTTATCGGAAATGATGTTTCCGAGGTAATTGTAAAAGTCGTCTGAGCGCTGTCGCCTGAGTATTTTGCCTTGGCCAGAAAATCATTGAACTCCAGGCTGTCTTCTATATAATAGCCGTCATCCGGCACCTGGTCATCGGCAAAATATTTATAGGTTGCAATACCGCTGATCTCGCCATTGATATCGGTCGTGCCTGCAATCAAAGTATCTCCGTAATTGTTGACCAGCCAGACATCCGAATTGAATACCGGGTCACCGGAGCTGTTCTCGACAAGTATGGAGACGGCTCGTTCGAAACGGACATCACAGCCCATACTGTCGACTTCGGAGTAAGAATATACGCTGGACCAGACTACATCATTATCATTGGCGCTTCCCAGGTAAACACATTCGCAGACACGATTGCCGAGCGCATGATCACGATATGCGGTGCTTTTGCCAAAGTAGAATGTCGTGCTGTCGTCGGCATTCAAATCGGTACATTCGATAGTGTCCTGATGCAAAACTATATTTGAGCCGGGATACCCTCTCTGCCCGGAAAAATTGACAGGGGTCCTGAAAGAGATGTAGCGGTTGTTGCGAAAGATGTTGTTCTTCACATTCTCGCAGCATGACAAAAGAGTGTCTCGGGCCGAAAAACCGATAGCATTGCATTCTTCGTGCAGATCGGAGAGTATCCCGTTCTTGGCAACCAGTTCGACTCTGTTTCTCTCAAAAATATTGTTGCTGGTGCTGTCCTCCCAGAATATGGAAACAACTTCCGACTTGCTGCCCATTGCGCTGGTTGAGGGGTCGTTGTCAACCGTGCACTTGAATATATTATCATAGATATAAGTATAAAAGCTGTTGGTACCCGCTTCACCGGGGACATTGCGCCAGTACAATGAATTGCATTTGCCATGATTTGGCCAGGCGCCATTGGGGCCCTGCCAGGTATGTACATCGTTGTCATATATAAGCACCGGATCGGATTCGGTACCATGCGACATCTGCACCAGGATACCCAGGTTGCCCTCATGATCGTTTCCGGATCGTATAACATTATTGTAAATATGCGAACCGGCTGAAATACCATATAAGCTGATCCCGTAAGCATCCGCCGCCGTATGATAAAAATTGTCGTAATAGTCATCATAGGTATACATTGAATCGCGCGAGTCGGTGGTAATGTGATTATTGTAGACCATGACCTTGTTGGTACCCGCTGTTGAGGTCGGTTTGTTGATCGCAATTCCGGAATGGGGACCATCGGTAATCGTAAGGTCATGAATCGATATATGATAAGGTGCATCTACAGGAAGGGCCTGTTCGGCATGATAGCGGATCACTGAACCACGGTTGTCGGCACGGGTTGTGAAGGCAACCGATTCGCTGCGCATCGTGCCGCCGGATATCTCGATACCGTAACCGCCGGAATTATTGCTGACACAGCGTGCATCGATTGCGCCGTATCCGACTATCAGGTTCATGTTTTCGAGCAGGACATAATCGGAATTGGCCAGGTAGATACAGACACCGTTTTTGGCGCTGTCGGCCGGGTCGCCCGGATCATAGATAATCGTCCCCCCGTTTATATGAGTGTAATCCGAGTTCCAGCCAACGAAAATGCCTTCCTTGCTGTCCTCGCCCGAGGTGCCGAAAACAAGTGTATCATCACCCAGATCAAAATAGACATGATCGCGGCCGTTTATGATAATTCCGTCTGTCGGAGATGTGATCTTTGTTCCGGCAAAGGCAATCGTATCATAATGGTTTTTTACATAGTATGGAAGACTGTCGCTGGTGAGCTCATAGCGAGCCCCGGCCATGGCACTGGATGTAAAAAACAGCCAGACAATTGCTGTCCATAAGATTATCGCACCGGCTATACCGGTAAAACTAAAAAGACCCTTACTCACTGTTCTGCCTGTCATAATTTTCCCCGTTGAATTGGCCCCCGCTAAATGCACTCCACCTAATCTCCGACCCTTATTACATTAAAATTGCGTGCCCAATCAGAGACTATTTTCCGTATTTTTATCTGTTTGCAAATGAGACACTTAACTGAAACACAATGCGGACTTGAAACTCGAATTTTTCAATACCTGAGCGGCCTTGAAACATGCTGTTTAATAATTGAACATTGAAACAGCCGTTTCATGAGTAATCATCGGGCCAGCATTTAATAAGATTTCCGAATGCCGTTGCATGCCGCCAAAAACTTCATATATTTTTTGGATTATCAGATTTATTGCGTGAAGTCGAATTATGAGTCAAACCAGCAACCTGAAAGAAAACATCTTCCTGATTACCAATCTCGTACTGATAATTGGCATCATTTTGATGGTATATTTGATTCTCGACAGCTTGCCCAAGGGGGAAATCGACTCTAGAAAAAGAACAAACCTCTTAAAAATCGAGGTCCTTGATCCAAAACCGCAAGAGCTCCTGCCGGACACATTTGTCTTCAATGACTTCGAGCTCGGCAACGCTATAAACAATCTGCTTGATATAGAAAAGAATGTAGATGTAAGCCTGAGCCGGGAATGGCAAACGGGCGGTGACCATTCTGCCCGGGTTGAATTCGATTCTACCCGTTATTGTGAAATCGGAATCAACTACACCCCGCCCTGGTGGCATCTCTATGACAGCCTCTGCTTCGATCTTTATTTTGCCGAGGGCCGGATTACCTCGGTTTCATTTCGTATTGGAGATTATTACACGCCCAAATCCTACTGCGACAGCTGCCAGAAATTTCGCAAGAGCACGGCATTCAGGAAGGGTATCAACAGATTCTGTTTTTCAATCAGGGAAATCGAATCACTTATAGATATTGATTCTCGTTTTAAGTCGCTCCATCTCGGTTTCATGCCGAAATCATCCGGGCATTTTTTAATAGATCGATTCAGGCTGGTGAGATATGCTGAAGAATAAGAATCTGACAGTTCTGATGATTATCGTTCTTGTTGGTATGCTGGCAATTTATGGCTGGCTGCAAACCAATGTGATCAGGATCAGTCATTATATAAACACGCCCGCCTCACTGGCCGATCGCTTGCATGGCCTGCGCCTTGTGCATATCACAGACCTGCACACAAACTGGATCGGATTCCTGGAAAGCAGCCTGATTGAGAAACTTCAAAAGCTGAATCCCGACCTGATCATAATCAGCGGCGATTTCGTGAATTCCAACCATGATCTACCCGCCTGCAGTTTGCTGGTAAAAGAGATCGCGGATATTTCACCGGTTATCGCCACTCTCGGCAACAATGATCACAGCTTCGAAAGCGACAGCATCGATTCCGACCGGATTGTGGGCATACTGAAATCGGCCGGATTCACAGTCTTGATCAACCAATCCGCATTGCTTCGAAACAATACCGATTCCGTATATGTCTGCGGCCTGGATGATGATTTCCTTGAGTATGATAATTACTATAAGGCATCCTTGGGTATCCAGCCGGCTTCCAAAAAGATACTGGTCGCCCATTCTCCCTCGATAGCCGGAAAAATAGACCTGCGCGGCATCCAATTGATCCTCTGCGGCCACACCCATGGAGGACAGATTAATCTGCCATACATGGATCGGTTTGTCGAGTATGTACTTGATGCTGACGAAAAATATGATCTTGAGGGATTAAACAAACTGGACAATTCGGGCGCTATAATGTATGTTAACAGGGGCATCGGCACATCATTAATACCGCTGAGGGTAAGAGCGTTTCCGGAAATTGCGGTTTTTGATTTCAGTCTTCCGGTAAGTTCTGCCGATAACTAACAGTGAATCTGGTAGCATATTATTAGCATACGGGCTTATCTATACGGAACTTGAGTAAAATGTTTGTGTTTTCATAGTTTGACAGAATTAACTTTTAATAAACCGGCTCATGTTAGAGATCAGCAGCGAACTACAAGACAAGATCGTATCCGAAGTGGATACAGATATCAAAATTGAAGCCGTTTCAAGCTTGGATAATCTTAAAAGCCATGAGGGGGCCTGGAATGAGATGGCTCGTCATAGCCCACACAGGCTGCCCATGGTTTCATACGATTGGGTATCCTCACGATTCGAAACACAGCTTGAAGAAGATGAAGGATGGTTCGTGCTCTTCGCTTACAAAAAGGAGAGTCTGATTGGCGTCCTCCCGGTTGAATTGAAGCTGAAAAAGAGCCTGGGCATTTCGCGCCATATCATGATTACCCCGGCCAGCGCGGCGTCGGTTCTTCCCGATACCGGCAGTGAGGCAGAGGTGATTACACTTTTCCTGAAATACATCAAATCCTTAAAATATTCCAGCCGGGGCCTGCACCTGAGGCAGCTTCCGGGATCATCTCCCTGGGTCGACCACACCTCCTCCGGCCCCCGCAACACAATCTTTGTCGAGGAATTACACGGCTACGGTTCATATATCAAGGTCGCAGGCAGCTACGATGATTATCTCGACAGCCTTAGTACACGATTCAAACGGAATATCCGCCGGCTTAGGCGCAAAGTTGAAAAACTCGGCGAGGTCAAATTCGATATTATCCAGGGTAAAGATATCAAGCCGCAGCTCCTGCAGGACTTCATCGAGATTGAAGCCTCGGGATGGAAAAAACGTCAGGGCACATCAATGAAACAGCAACCCGAACTTGTGAATTTTTATAACAAGTTAAGTGAACGACTGGCCCGTCATAATACCATGCGCTGGTATATTCTGCATTCCGATGATAAAACCCTGGCCATGCAGCTCGATATCAAAGTCGGCAGATCCCTGATCATTACCAAGATCGCATATGATGAAAACTACTACAATTATTCACCCGGAACTTTGCTTTTTGATCGGATGGTTGAAGATGCTTTCAAATCGGGCGAGATTGATGAAATCAATTGCCTGACAGATCATCCCTGGAACCGTAACTGGAACATGGATCGTCGGCCGCTTTACAATATCAGCGTTTATCCGCGCAAACTCGAATCACTCTTCTCAATTATTCCCCAGCGGGCCAAACTGCGCCTGATTACCTGGGGACGCTCGATTCCCGGATTGACCAATCTCTATCATCGCATTATGGGCCACAAAAACAGCAATAACGGCTAAAGCCTATACAACTCTCCCGATTTGATATTTTCTTGCGATGACTGAAATCAATTAAATCTGCTTTATACAGGAACCATATTATCCTGTATACGGTTATAATTATTGGAAAAGTTGACTTTCCATAGGGATATCAAAATGCACAACGTAGCTGCTCAAAAAATCAAAAAGATGACCAGCGGACTGAAACGCTATGGCATTCAACACATTGCCGAGGTGCTTTCAGGCAAACTGCCGAACTGGTTGTTTTATTTTAATCATTCATACCTGGGCGTTCTGGCGAAGACTGAGATAAATGAAATGGTGCCCGAGGGCTATCTTGTACGTCGTGCAGGTTATGATGATATCCCGGCGATGGTCAAATTGGGCAAAAGCGAATCATTGTTAAGACGGCGTCTGGATCGCGGAGACCTTGCTGTTATTGCATTGAAAGATGGTGAGATAGCATCGATTTGCTGGGCCAATACAGGCAGGTTGTTTATTGAAAACGCCGGTGCGATTCTGGATACGGGTGAGAACGGATTTTATCTTTATGATGCCTATACAAGACCCGAATACAGGGCCAAACGGCTTCATCTGGCAATTCACAATTTCCAGAAAAAATACTTTTATGAAAAGGGGATTGATACCGGTTACAATTGCATCAATGTATATAACGAAATCTCTCTAAATATTTCCAGGAAAAAGGGATTCAAGCCACGCGGCCGCTCGATACATTTTAAAGTTTTCGGCTTAAATTTCACCTATTATCCCGACTGGCCCCATAAAACAAATAAGCTTGATATATTTTTTAAAAAACCGGATGAGTATTTTAAACATCTCTGGCTTAAATAACTGACCGGCTTGCTATGGTATGTGTTTCAATCTCGCCATTTTCAAAAACCCAATCAAATTTGTAGATTTTGCTTGCAAAAACCGATCAAAATGCACTGATTATACATGATTAGGGTTGAATCTATCAGCACCAGGTTAAATCTCATCCCTGCCGGAAACATATAGCAAGCTGATCAGTTTCAGAAGAGAGTATTACACTGTACGGAATACGGTTCTATGATAAAAAATCATAATGAATTAATCAGCCGCTATGATACACGCGGATCCGGCAAGCTTCGTCTTGATGTGGCCTGCTCGCTGGATGAGCTGGCTGCACATAAACAAGCCTGGATTGAACTTACCGGTTCTGTTGGTGTAAAGCTACCGACAATGACTTATGCCTGGTTTAAATCCAGGGTAGAAACACAGCTGAAGCGCAATGAAAGCTGGTTCTGCCTCCTCTGCTATAATGGAGAAAGACTGATTGGCGTCCTGCCGATAATAGCCACAGCCCGCCGGCCACTCGGCTCCGGAATGCTGGCATTGAAAACCCCGCCCGGTGCAACAGAGCTTTTGGAATCAGACGGATTGGAACGACAGGCGGCAGGCATGATGCTTGAATACATAAATAATATCAGCCCATCGGTAATCTCTCTTAAACTTAATCAGCTGAATGAGTCATCACCCTGGCTAAAGATCCTCGATTCAGCCGACAACAGATTTATTGTTTTCAAGGAATTCTACGGACGTAACTCGTATCTGCAATTGCAGGGCAATTTTAAAACCTATCGTTCGAATCTAAGTAAGAATTTCAAACGCAATCTGAAAAGACGCGCCAAAAAGCTGGCCCAGCTCGACAATATCGAACTGGATTTCCGCAATGCTGATCAAATCGGAGCCGAGGGTATTGAAGCTTTCAGCCAGATTGAGGCTTCCGGCTGGAAGGGTCGCCGGGGTACCGCATTGGCCCAGCAGGATGACCTGTATGATTTTTATCGTGAGTTGACTGAAAATGGAACTGAAACAGGGACCTTTCAATGGCATTTTTTGAAAAACGACGGCAATGTTATCGCGGCGCAATTAGCGGCCGAAATGGCTGAAACTTTGATTATAATCAAAATCGCCTTCAATGAGGATTATGCCGACTACTCTCCCGGCAACCTGCTGTTCGAACAAACGATCAAATGGGCCTATGATAGAGAAAACATCAAATTAATCGACTGCATGACCGACCAGGCCTGGCATTCCAACTGGAATATGCAGAAGCGCAAGAAATTCAATGTATTTCTCTATCCGCGCAGAATAATCCCGGTCCTTGCCGGTTTACTGCCGCACAGGGCGAATGTCGTACTTCATTCCTTAGGACGGAAAATACCCGGCGCCAAAAAATTGTATAGCAAATTTTCAGGTCAGGCCGACCCCAATCAATAAATTCCCCCAATCACTTTCCAGGACATTAATCACTACCCGCCTGCAGACGATAATAGCAGAAAGCACAGGGTTGCGGTTAATCGAAATGTTTTCCCATAAAGTTGAAGCGTATAGTTCAAAAACATATTAACATCGCAGAGAAACAAGTAGTTATTCGGCAAACATAATGATCTCTATCGTCGGACAGTTTTTCAGAAACGTTTTCGCATCATATGCCAACATGGTGATCGCGTTTGTGGTCACATTTTTCTTCACCCCCTATTTCATATCCATGATCGGCAAGGAGCAATATGGCATCTGGAGCCTGGCCTTTTCATTTCTGACATATATGGGGCTGGCCGACCTGGGTATGAAACAGGCGCTTGTTCGTCATATCTCCAAAAACCTCGGAGCGGGCGACTGGAAAGGACTCAACAGGGTCTTCAGCTCCTCGGCACTGATCTATGCCTTCGTAGCATTACTCGTCATGGTCGCCACATTCATGCTCAGCTTCTGGCTGTTGAAGTACTTCCAGATCCCGGACAATTTATTTCAGACAGCCCGGCTGGTGGTGATTATATTCGGTGTGCATATTGCGATTTCATATCTGTTCCTGCCCTTCGCGGCCCTGGGAGCATACAATCGCTTCGATATAACCAACTACTTCCTGTCTGGACAGCGCCTGGCCCAGACCGGTTTTATCGTACTCCTGCTCGAACTGGGTCATGGTCTGGTGGAGGTGGCACTGGTTGTCGCGGTTTTACAGTTCATTGCCGCCATGACCAAGAACTTCATACGTATGCGCCTCTTCCCGCAATCTAATTTTTCCATATCACTGATTGATAAAAAGACAATCAAGGAATTAATGGGCTACAGTGTATATGCCTTCCTGATTGTCATATCATGGGTGGTCATATACCAGACCGACAATATCGTTATCGGCAGGTTTCTTTCGATGGAGGCTGTGGCCATATATGCCATTCCGGCTATGTTCATCACCCAGGTGCGCAGCCTGTTTACCGTAATATCTGTTCCGCTGGTGCCCGCCATCAGCCAGCTCGAGGCGGAGAAAAACATCGACAAGATCATGAATATATATTCACGTTCAACCCGCTACCTCTACTATATCTCGACATATATAGCCATCGCAACATTGACATTCGGCGGGGCATTCATTCTTCTCTGGCTGGAGCAGGATTTTTCGGGCTCGATAAATATTCTCTATATCCTGATGATCCCGGCCGTGATCAGCCTGCCCCAGACAGTTGCCAATTCCGTACTCTACGGCATCTCGAAGCATAGAATTTCATTTTATATTCTCGGTTTGGAGGCTGTCATTAATATCACTCTGTCGCTTATACTTGTCCATTACTGGGGCATAATCGGCGTGGCTGTCGGTACGGCGATTCCCCAGCTGATAAATTACATCCTGGTCTATCCCATTGTATTTTACCGCGTGATGGAAGCTGATGTAAAAGAATTCTACAAAACGGCGGCTGTCTCAATATTCTATGGCATCCTCTCGATTCTGCCGATTGCGGTGGGACTGCGTTACCTTCTGAAACCGGACAGCTGGTTAACATTGATCACAGACTGCGTGCTGGTATCTCTGGTGATGATTGTGGTTTTGTTCCGAGTGATTCTGACCACGGAGGACCGCAACAGGTTGCTCAGAAAAATCAAAAGCAAATTGCCATTTCTTCAGAAGAAAAGCATAAACAATTAAGAAAGGGCCATGCTGCGAAGGCCCTTTATATTTCAACTTAGTGAATTCTACCTGATAATTGCCAGCTTGCCCGAGGCCGAAGTCTTGTCACTAATCACATAATAAAGATAAACTCCAGTGGAAAGCTGCTGACCGTTCTCATTGGTGACATCCCAGCGTACATCCGGCCCATTTAGATCATCTAATCTGCGCACCAGGTCACCATTGGCGGTCAGGATCTTTATTTCCGCGCCCCGCGGTATGTTCTTAAAGACCACACCCTCGGGATGTTCGTGCGGACGGAACGGGTTGGGGGCGATATGTATATCCGCTGTTATCATAAAACTAACCGGATCGGACCATCCCGATTCTTCTGCACGGGCCCGCCAGTAATACGCGCTCCCGGATTCTAATTCCTCATAGAGTGTCCATTCCGTACCGCCCAGAATTCCTCTCACCGGCCCGGAGGATATGGCCATATTAAATTCCGGATTGTCCGCCACCTCGAAATAGAAATCGACATCCACATCAGTCTCATCGGTATAAATCCTGAATGTAGGACTGACCGTGGAGATTTTCTGCCCTTCCACGGGAGAAACCGGGGTTGGAATATCCTCTGCGGATACAGATATATCATAATGAGTAAAATGCTTGATTGTGGTCCATTCGGAATAGTCGCTGCCATCGAATGCACGCGATTGCCAGCGATATGTCTGGCCGTCATTTAAGGCCGCAGCCGTGGCATGGGACGTTGTCAAAAACGGCCCGGGTGGAACATTATTGGCCTGCTCAATCACAGAACTCATATCCTCATCGGCGCAGAGTCTGAACTCATAGGTTAGCGGATCATTATCAGGGTCGGTGGTATTGAAGACAATCAGTATATGTGATGATCCGATCAATGTGTCGCCATCATGCGGCAGGTAAGTTGTCGGCTGCGCCGGCGGAGTATTATTAAGCCCGGCGGCCACATCAAAATAGGACCAGCCCATCCAGGCACTGTAATCCTCGCCGTCAAAAGATCTGCATTTCCAGTAATAACGCTGCCCGCGCGGAAGAGGCGGGTCGGCCATCCATGCGGTTGAATTAGCGTCTCCTTCAGGAACCGCACCTGACGATGTTATCAGAGCCGATCTCTGGCTGTTCCAGATTTCGAAATAATAGCTCAGATTATCACCATCCGGATCAATGGAATTATTGACCACCAGATTGGGCGTTGTAGATTGCGACATATATCCTGCCACCGGACTGGCTGCGCTGGGGGCCGAGGGCGGATCATTGGAGACATCCACATTTACATAAAAACTGCGAACCTGGCTGAACGATGAATAGCTTTCACCATCATATGCTCTGACACGCCAGTAATAGGTCGTATTATTATTGAGACTGGCATTGCTCGTCCAGCTGGTCGTCGAGCCATAGCCCTCCGGGTGATGAGCTACCTGGGCCGGAATCGTATAAAAGGCCGTGCTGGTCGATATCTGAAACTGATAATCAAGCTGATCGCCATCAGCATCATAGGAGTTATTTATGACCAATGTCGGCGTAAGTGAATTTATATGCCCGCCGTTCATCGGGCTTGACGGTGTCGGTGTTGTCGGCGCCGAATTGGCATCCCCACCCGATACAGTGAACTGACGAACAGTCGACCACCCCGAATATACACTGCCGTTATATGCGCGGGCACGCCAGTAATATGTCTGTCCCTCATTCAAATCTATCGATGGCGTATAGCAGGTATGCGACATGCCCTCGGTGACGCCGTTGTATTGCGCAACTATTGTGCTCATATTTGATGATGTTCCGATCTGGAAATGGTACAAAAGCGCCTGCGGACAACTGCCGCCGTTGGAATTATTGGCGCATAATGTCGGACGGACACCGGTCTCTACACCATTGGCAGGAGAATACAGGGTGGGTGTTGAAGGCGGCGTTGTGCAATCCTCACCCGGATCATCGCCCGCTCCCCAGGTACCATCACCAAGGATACCGCTCAGGGTGAGCGTATCGCTGCCATTCTCGGAATTGACCGTATAGCTGACCACATCATTATCGCTGTATTTCTGCGCCTTCAAGGTAAACGGATTGAAATTGAGTGAATCCTCCAGAACATACTGGTCGCCGTCAACAGGATCCTTGGCATAGTATTTATAGCTGACTACTCCGCTTACCAGGCCTCCCTCATTGGTGGTACCCGTAAAAAGCGTATCGCCATAATTATTTGCGGCCCAGACTGTGGCGTTGGTAACGGGAAGACCATTGGAGCCTTTTACATATACTTTTAATGTCCTCTCAAAGGTCACATCCTGACCCTTGCCGTCTATATCTGCCAGCGACTGAAATGAAAAGACCACATCGCTCTCATTGGAACTGCCCATGAATACACAATCCCTGAGACGGTTATTGGTGGCATGCATGCGATACCCGGTTGATCCGTCGAATATGACAGTGGTACTGTCGGTTGCCGAAAGGTCGGTGCATTCCAGCGTATCCCCCTGAAGCAGGATGTTCGAACCGGGATAGCCGCGCTGGCCCGAGAAATTTACCGGCGCACGAAAGGCCCGGTAATGATTATTGCGCCAGATGTTATTTCTGACCTCGGTACAGCAGGGATCGGTTGTATCGCGGATTGAAAAGCCGATGGCATTGTTGGAGCCATGCAGATTGCTCAGGTCGCCGTTTTTGGCAATCAGTTCGACAAGATTGTTTTCGAAAATATTATTACTGGAGGAATCTTCCAGAAAAACTGAAACAACCTCGGCCTTACTGCCCATAGCGGTAGTCAGCGGATCGTTATCGACTGTACATTTGAAGGCGTTACCGCGGATTACGGTCCAGTAGCTGCTGCGCGGGCTTTCACCGGGGACATTGCGGAAATACAGGCTGTTACACTTGCCGTCGGGCCAGGCTGCATTGGGGCCCTGCCAGGTATGCACATCGTTGTTTTCGATAATCACCGGATTATCCGGCTCGCCACGGCAGACCTGCACCAGGATTCCAAGGTTGCCCTCATATTCATTGCCGCTGCGGATGATATTATCGTGAATCTTGGATCCGGCCGCAATATGGTTCAGACTGATACCGTAGGCATCAGCCGCTGTACGACAGAAATTGGCCTGATAATCGCTCAGGTCATACAGCAGGTTGCGGGAATCTGTGGTAATGTGATTATTATATATCCAGACCTTGTTTTCGCCCGCGGAAGCCGAGGCCTGATTAATAGCGATACCGCTATGCGGGCCGTCAGTGATTGTCAGGTCATGGATGATAAAGTGCCAGTCATTGGGTCCCGGTAATTGCTGTTCGGCCAATAGCCTGATCACCGATCCGCTGTTGGTGCAGCGCGAGGTAAAACGCAGAGAGTTACTGCGCATCGATCCGCCGGAAATTTCTATATTATACCCGCCGGAATTATTCTGCAGACAGATCCCATCGGTGCCGTCCACTACCAGATTGACATTCTCAATCAATGTACCATTGGATCCTGCCAGGTATACACAGGTATTGCCCTGAGCCAGAAGTGTCGATGTCGGCTGATGAATGATCCAGCCGTTCTTGATATGTACATCATGCGAGTTCCAGCCGACAAACAGGCCCTTGTAATTGTCGCCGCTGGAATTCCCAAACACCAGCGTATCTCCACCCAGATCCAGCACGACATCATCATGGCCATTAAAATTTATGCCATCGCCACTGGAGACAATTTTCGAGCCCTGGATTTTCAGGGTATCATAGTCGGCATGTACTGTATACGGCAGGCTGTCGGATGTCAAATAATAGGTTCGCGCCGACAACACGCTCGCAAATGCCAAAAAAACTGCTAAAATAATGATTAAAAACCCGGAGGCAATAAACATACGATTATACGGGGCCCGGTTTTTTTCCATTATCTATCCTCCAAAAAAAATGATATGTAGTCTGTTTATGTATACAGCCGGTACTGACATTTGTAGATAACAATTTGTTAAAAGCCTATCAACAAAATTTTTATATCTTTAAAAACCTGTTAGAAGCCAATATCCTGGACATTTCGGACGATTATTTCGATCGATCCGCACTTGCTTCTATTATCGGCTCTAATCAGGACCAATAAAGATACAATTTTACGTTTGAAGATGATGAGTTTATTGATGTTCACTGAGGTTTTTCGCAGGAATCTCATCCGGGGTAAGATTGCAAATTGAGAACTGAAACTTGCCCCGCCGCGTAAGTTCGATTCTATCAACGAATTCCACCCGATGTTTCATCTCCGGGCCGAAATATTTGGGGACCTTTTGATCCAGTTCCCTGAGGCTTTCTGCTGAATATTCCGATGATTTTACCACCTTGAATACGATCTCATCCAGCCTGTTCTGCACAAGCTGAACCTGTTTAAATCCGGGTATATGGATCGTGAATGTGTCCAGAAGAGACACTCCCGAAATCTTGCGCCCATCCGGCGTATAGAGCACATCAGTGGTGCGTCCCACGATTTTACCCAGACGAGGCAGTCCCCGGCCACATTCACACAAGCCGGATTTCGATGTCGCCTGATCTCCGACGCGGTAACGAATCAGGGGCATGCCGCGAATTATCAGGTCGGTTATGATCAAATCACCCGGCTTATTATCGTCGCCATTCTCGATTTCCACATACAGACCCTCGGCAGCAATATGCAGGCCGTCATGTCTCTCACATTCCGTTGCAATCAGCCCAAGTTCCTCGCAGCCGTAACGGTCAAATACTTTCGTGCCGAAAACCTCCTCGATCACGATTCTTTCATCCGGTAACAGAATCTCGGCCGATGAGATAATGCTGTCAAACCTGATATCGTCGATCCCGCTTTTGCGCAGGAAGTCAGCGAAAAAATACAACGAATGTGCATGTCCGAACAGCAGGCGCGGTTTTTTGCTGCGCAGTTTCTCCACAAATGAGAGCATATGCTTTTCATCCATATTGAGCGTATCCAGATAAATCGTACGTTCGCAGAGATACATGTATAACTTCTGCTTCCAGCTATAGTCCCTGGCGGTGTCACCCCACAACGAGGCCTTAAGTGAACCTGGGTAAAAACCGGCCCAGCCGTCATGACGATAACTCAGGGCGGCCTTGAAATGAATTACACCGCTGTCACGATAAAGATGAAGCGGCACTCCGGTCGATCCGCCGGTTCGCTTCTTGCGCATTTTCTCTTTATCAAAGCCCTCGCTGATAAGCTCGACCGGATTGTTACGGATATCATCCTTTGTCAATAGCGGGAATTTTTTCAGGTCGGATAGTTCTTTTATATCTCCGGGCTCTGCGCCGACCGAATCGAATCTCTTGCGATAGAACGAATTATGATTATATGAAAAATCAAGAATGTGCTTCAGCTTCTGCCATTGAATTTCCTCAATCTGCTCCGGATCGCAATACTGACTTTGCAGCAACGCGGGTATAAACGGTGCCGGGTTAATACCGTGCCTGCGCTTATAGAATGGTGTAAATATGTGCCTTGAAAGAAATGTCAGCAGATCCAAAACATGCCTCTTTTTATATCCGGGACATACGCATAAACATTTGCATATTTCATCATGTTCCAAAATGCCGGTTTATAACTTGAAAATTATATTCCTAAAGCAGGTGCCTTACATAATCAGCCAGCTTACGAATGCCAAGATACCCGGAAATGAAAACTGAAGCAAACGCGGGCAGAATATCATCCGGGCTGAATATGTGGCACTCGATTTTTCCCGGCCGATTAAAAAACGACTTGAGCCATTCAGTAAAGGTCAATTCACCTTTTCTGCGATAAGCCAGCATCGCCTTAAAATCATGATTTAACCATAGCCATCTTCGCGGTCGGCCATGAGCCTCCTGCGAGGGCATCTCGATCCCGGCCTGATCGCAATAATAAAGATGAGGCAGATTCACACCGCAGGCCGAATCTATTACCGTCCAGAGGCTGAAACGCGGATTTATCTCCAGAATGTAATACTTGCCTGTCGCTTCATGTCTCTTGACATTTATATTGGCAACGCCGGTATAGCCGATCTTGTTCAATGCGCTCAGGCAGACATCGGCAATCTCCCGATTATCACAGTATTCAGTATAACAGCCCTGGCCGAAATGAATCGGACAGGTCCTGATCTTATGACCCAGCACCTCTCCGCGTATATTATCCTGGCGATCCAGATAAACATGGTAATCATAATGATCGCTGTCCCGCCCGGGAATATACTCCTGAAGCATATCCCGTCCCGGCTCCAGTTCAAAGCGGGAGATCAGCTTCATAAATTGCTCTTCACTCTTCAGCAGATAGGCCTTGCGCAATCCGATCGAGGCCACCACACGATCATCATGCCACATGCGCTGACGTATCGGTTTCAAAAGACACGGATAACCGAGCTTTGATGCAACCTCAAGGTATTCATCCCTGGATTTGGGGAGATATGTTTTCGGGACCGGCAGATCACATTCCTCAGCCAGGCCCGCAAAATCCGCTTTGTTCACCAGTTTTGTAATCAGACCGTGCTTGGCCAGATGAAAGCTGTAATATTTTTCCAGTTCGCCCCGATTAGCCGAAAACAGCATCACATCCGATTCACCGTTGAAAAACGCCACCGGCTTCCTGTCAAGATTTCGGCCATAATCCAGCAACATCCCAAGCGCCTCGGAATCATCATACCGCAATGATGGTAAACGCAGAAATCCCCTGACATATCGTGAGGCTCGCTCGAACACAAGGTTACCTTCACGGGCCAGGATCACAGGCACTCCGGCACGTCCCAAACTTCGTACCAGGCTGATCCTGCCCATGACCAGGGCGGGCCGATCATAAACATGACCGGAATTCCGAATCATAGTCTCATCTGCCTTAGAAACCGGTACCTTTTGCTTCTGCGTATCCATAAAATAAACTTCAGCTTAATCCTGCTAACCGAACAATGCCGCGTCCTCATCCAGAAGACGGCGCATACGGCAAATCAGATAGGCCCTGAAGGCCAGGATGTTTTCATCGATGTGGTGCTTGAAAACTTCTCTTCTAAGCCGGTCCTTAAACGCCTGCGGCAACTTGTCTTTAATCCCACTGCCTGAATCAACAGAGGATGCCCTACCACCAACAGATTTTTTCATATTTGAAGCAACATAATCTGCAAATCTTTCCGAGAGAATCTCTTTCCAGCCATAATCCTCAAGCGCACTTTGCAGAAAATCAACCACTTTTGGCGATTTCATTATGTCTCCCGGCTTAGCATTGGCCCCGAAACGGGCATAGGGTATATCCGGGCTTTTGGAATTCACCACCTTTTTAAACAGCGGCTTGCCGGTGCGTAAATGATCCGGAATTATCCGCGCGAATTCTACCGGTTGCCTCGATAAAAACGGATTGCATATTTCCACATAGGGCAGTTTGAGATCATTCAATGCCGCTGAGACAAATGGTATGCGATACTGCTGATGCATCCTGTCGCGCCATGAGGGTAGTGTTTCGTAGGCTTTCATCTGCAGATAATCCGGGATATGCTGATCGGGAAAATCAGTTCCGGCAAACTGCTCCAGGTTGACAAAATCGCGCATCGTGCAGGCGTCGAATCGATGATATATCCCAAATTCGCTGGCAACATCAATTGCCCCAAAGACCTCATCCCCCCTGATCACTCCCAGGATATTTTTGTCGAAAAGTTGTTTCCAGATATCGAAGCCATCCATATAGCCTGCCAGATGATCCACCCGTCCCTCGCCGGCGACTATAAACCGTTCGAATATCTTTTCAGGCGGTTCATCGGAAAGATCTGTCTCGAAATATTGATGCTGGCATCCCATTCTGGCTGCCAGAGAAGTTGCGATATAGGCATCGTTTTCCTTCTGCTCCAGCGATTTTTTCAAACCCCAGGTAACGCATCTGAGCTTCTCGGGTGCATTTAACAGCAGTAAAATTCCCCGGCTGTCATAACCGCCAGACAATGGCAGTACCCATTTGGTAAAGTCCAGATCGAGCCTGGCAAAAAGGTCCTCCAGGATAATATCAAATCTTTCCTGAAAGCGCCTGTCATCATCCTGCTCAGGTCGGAAAATGCAATATGATTCTTCAACAACAGGTTTCCATTCGGTACGATTCAAAAACAGCCGTGAATCACCTTTAAGTATCTTTATATTTTTATCCCATGAATACCCCGGGCCCAGATTGCCTGAGGACAACATCCAGGCATAAGCACGACGATCCGGATCATGCTGTCCCAGAACTGCGGTAATCGCCCGTTGCGATGTTGAAGCTATCAATAGTTCATCTGTCAGCGCGTACCAGATTGTGCGCGAAGCCAGCATATCGGTAACGATTTCTACCGAATCATTGCCGCTCCTGAACAGCGCATAGGTGCCTTCGGGAGCATTGGCGCGCGGAATATGCCAGTTTTCATCGGGACGAATCATATTGCCCAGGCAGGCTGATGTCCCCTTAATACTGACGCAATTATTTGGACTGAATATATAGCATTCCAGCCCATCCGACCTGACCATGAAGGGCGCAGTTGCATCTATATTATCCGGGGTCAGACGATTGGATAAAATCCGCACCTGATCATCGTTCAAAACCTGACGGGCGACATCCTTTTTGAAAATATACAGGATTTTTGCCATACTAATACCTGTTTAAAGCAGGTCCCGGACTTCACCCAGCGGCAGATCCTGATCCTGATGATTCAGTCGAGATACTGCCAGGACATACTTGCCGGATTTTGAACGTTCGATCTGCTCAGTGAATTCATATTCTATTTTCACATCGGAACTGATATATTTGCCTAATTCCGATTTCAGGTATTTCATTGAATCCTCATCGAAATCACCGTTTTTCGCGATCCTGATGGTTAACCTGTCCAGTTCTTCCTGAATTATCTGGGCCTGCTCCAGGCCCTTTACAAACGGAAACACGGTTGCACACAAACCTGTACTGGAGAAATAACTTCCCCCCGGCAATTTCAGATAATCGGTGACCCGGCCGCCGATTTCATTGATGAATGGCAGGTGCCGTCCGCACTCGCAGTTATAGCTCTGGGGGGAGCAGACAGCCATATCTCCGATCTCATAGCGGATGAATGGAAAAACGCGGTTAACCAGGTCTGTAATCAGGATTTTGCCCAGATATTTGTCGCCATCTATCTGATCCACCTTCTCGCATTCGACAATCAGGTTCTCTGAATTCAGATGCATCCCACAATGGCATTCGCATTCGGAAGCTATCACCCCGAATTCACGGCTACCGTAGCGATTGAATATCTTTGTACCGAAATATCCCTCGATTTTTTTCCGATATGGCGCGGTTAGCACCTCGGCCGAGGTTATTATCGATTTCGGGGGCCTGAGACTGATCTTCTTATCTTCAAGATATTCCACCAGGAAGTTCAATGCTCCGGCATAAGCCAGCAATATGTCCGGCTTGAATTTCTGCCAGTCGCGGGTCAGGTTTTCGACCGCCTCATCATTGAGATAGTTGCTGCTTATCATCAATATGCGGCCAAGCAACTTCTCGCGCACGGCTGTACGCAACGGTTTTTTGGGCTGAAAATCCTGCGGGGCACCCCAGAAAACCGCCAGGCTGTCTCCAATTCTGAATCCGGCCCAGAAATCATGGCGAAGAGTAGCGGCGCGAAATGTTGCCGCGCGACGGGCATCGCCATAAAAGCGCAAATATGAACCCGAGGTTCCTCCCGAAAATTTTTCTATCAACCTCGATTTTTCTACATTATTGACAACAATCCGCTCCGGGCCGCCGATTACATCTTTTCTGGTCATGGTCGGAAGTCTGCGAAGAATCTCGCGCGGATCGGACTTTTCGATATCACCCCGTTCGATTCCGATCTCGGAAAATCTTTCAATAAAAAACGGCGAGTTGTCGAAAGCGTTCAGAAGCTGGTTTCGGAGACGATTATCCTGCAGCTCCCGAATTCGTTCCGAACTGTAGTACTGGCTTTTATCCAGCTCACTCAGAATTTCCAGGTGACTATATCTTTGACGACGTTGATCGAGCTGGTATACCCGCCTGATCAGGTTATTTTTGAAATACTTGCTGAGAGACATCCTGTTCTCTTTTATCGTCAGGCAGAATCCCGTTCGTTAGCATATATGCCATACATATGGTAATCGCGCCATACCAGTACCAGTTGGTGCGGAAAAGGTTATGGCCGAAAACACCATATACCAGAAGCTGAATAACGCTGATAAAAAGCGCCTGCATCAAATAGAAAAACCAGTCCTTTTCACCGCTCAACCTGAGAATCATATCACGGTACTTGCGAATATAATGAATCAGCCCCGCCACATAGCCCATAAAGGCCACAAAACCTACAATTCCAAGCGTGGCCAGGAGTTCAATATAGAGGCTGTGTGATGCCAGGTTGCGGGAAAAGACCGAATAACGTTCCGCCTCGGAATAATCAGCCGCGCTTGCGGTTATAAATGACCCCGCTCCGACACCTGTAAAGGGCCGGTCGGTAAACATGCGCAGGCCCTTTTCCCAGGCCTCGAACCGTCCCTGAGTAGAAGCATCGACATCATCGGATACAATTGTGGAGTACCTTTGCTGATACTGATCGGGCATGGAGGCAAAAACTATAAACGCCCCGGCCAGCATCAGAAACAGGCGTACTCCTCGATTGGGCAGGTACCACCAGCATAAAACCACTGCCACCCCAAGACCGATAAATCCGGACCTGGAGCCGGTCAGGATAATGGTATAGATTGCAATCGGCACTATTATCATTATCAGCGCTTTCAGGATCCAGTTCTTCTCCTGACGGAAAAACAGGAAAAAGAACGGCATGGAAAGCCCCAATGTAGCCGCCAGTGAATTTGGATCAGCGCCCGATAATCCCACCGCACGCACTATTCCCTGAGCCTCCATAACCTGACCGGTCTTATAGGCCAGGGCCGAACTGACTGCCATATAGCCGATCAGGAGCAGATATTCCCAGACGAATATCTTTAACTGCTTGGGGGTCTTGATGATATTTATTATCAGCAAAAAGTAAGCGATAGTTTTGGCAAAATCGATCAGCTTATCTACCGACTGACCCGGCCAATAAGAAGTAGGCACCGAGATGACGATTGCCAGCGCGAAAAAACCAATCAGGTACATCAGGTTATGGTCGCGGACTATGAATCTGTCACGGCGCAGCTTGATATTTATGATCAATGATACGATCAGAAACAGGGCCAGCATACGTTCCGGGTGAATGGCATGCAGGGCCGGGAAAATCACGCCCGGCTGAACCACGGTTATAAACTGATAGACCAGGAGCCCTACAAAAGGATACAAAAACAGCAGGACAGCCGCAATGCAGATCAGGATCAGCCCGGCCAGGATTTGAATCGGAAACATGAAATTCAATATTCCAAAGATGACCGAGATGCTGATCAGGAGCGTATAGGCCACCGTCTTATTGGTAATAAGCTGGACCTGTGTGACCCGTCTTTGATCAGAAAATTCCATTCTCTCCCGCTTCTGCTATTCCTTTATTGTCCCCTCTTATTTTCGTAAGGGAAGGTCTAAAACATAACCGCATTCTGTCAATTAAGATAACGGCTGAAATAATAATTTCCACAAAAAATGACCGATTTTTGATAAAACCGGATGAACGGCATTGCTATACTGTTTACAAAATTGGCATTGAGGATGTTTCTGTTTACGTGTAAAAAAAGGATCAGGCCCGCATTTATGCAGGGCCCGATCGGTAGTGAAGACAGTAAGAATACGGTAATTGCTGATAATAATTTATCGTCTGCTCCCCAGAACCCGTGCGGGGAGATAAAATATCGACCTGATCAGTTCAAGAAATCCCCCGGCCGCATAGCCCAGTACCCGAAACGGCAATATCAGAAGCCAGACGATCGGATACAAGAGAAGCGCCAATATCGCCAGGGGCCAGCAGATCAATAAGAGAAAAATCCATAAAATGAACGTTAACATGAAAATTCTCCTCAACTAATCCATTTTCCTGACTTTACCGGATGACGATGTCTTCATGCTCACTTTCGGGTTGCCACTATAATGCACCGATCCGCTGGAAAATGTTCGCGCATCAAGACTTTCGCTGACATTGAGATAAGCATCACCGGCGCTGGAAATCTCGACCTTTGCCAGACGGCTCACCAGGCCCTTGCCCATAAAATCACCGGAACTCATCAGGGACAGTTTCTGGCTATCGACATTACCGCGGTCGATTTTCAGATCACCGGAACTGGCCAGCTGTGCCTCAAGAATATCCGCATCGAGATTCTTGATATGAACATCACCGGAACTGAGCAGCACCAGATCAACCTCGGGCACATCGACAATCATGGCCTCAAAGTCACCCGAACTCATTATCTCGGCTTCAAATTTATCTGCTTTCAGATCGCCTATAATCACGTCACCGGAGCTCATGATCTTGAGCTCGAATACACGTGTATCCAGATCGTCCATAGTAAGATCGCCGGAACTCATAACCTCGGCCCAGAATTCCTTTTCGGAAACGTCAGGCAAATTAATATCGCCCGAACTCATCAGGCGCACGCCCTCAAGTGAAGGCACTGTCAGCATATATTCTATTTTTTCTTTTTGCTTTAAATGATAGCCGTCTTTGATATCGATAAACAGGTTACCGTTTTTATTTTCAACTTCGATATATTGCATAAGGTTGTCTTCGGCCCGGATTATCAACTCCTCCCTGTCGCCGAATGTCACATTCATCACGCCCGAGGTCGCCAGGCTGACCGAACTCACGCCCGATATCTCTCGTTCCTCTTCGATCACATTGCCGGAACCGACCACTCTTTCGCTTCCCAATCCAAATGTGCCGGCCTTGACCATGCCATAACAACCCAGAAAGAGAATCAGGGTCGCAAGTAACAGAATCTCAGATTTTCTCATATTAATCTCCTCCCATGTATTTCAAATTGGATATTTTAGATTACGAAAAATGCGGCAAAATGATTCGCCAGTATATCAAAAAAACTGGAATGCCGTAAAAGCAGCTATTTTATTTTTTAAACCAGTTGTTGCGGACCTTATCTTTGGGCATGGTGGTTTTCTGGATATGCTGCGGCAACTGACGCCAGATCGGCATGGTAAAGCGACTGCCGGAATCATCATTAATCTCGAACGTAAATGACTTGGCAAATGATTTTTCACGGCCATTTTCGGTCAGACGGACAAACCCCGCAACAGTCTCACCCGCCTTGATCTCTTCGGGAAGCTCGATTTCCACGAATTCATGAGGCCGGCTGATCAACTTAATATTCAAATCACGCCCGGATGTATTTGTAATCTCAAATCTTATCTCCTCAGCGTAAAGATCGAAATTCTCATAATCTATGCCAAACGGTTCCAGTCTTATGGATTCGGTGGATGATGGATCGTCAAGCACATAGGCCTCGATTTTCAGGCTCTCGGCCTCATGCGGGGTATTCAAAAATAGTACCGGGATTTTGCTGACCTTGTCGCGGAATCTCCGTGAACTGAATATAATTTCCAGTTCGGCGCTGTCGCCGGGTGCGATAACCTCCTTGTCCAATGGGGCACGGGTACATCCGCATCCGGTCGACACGCTGACTATCCGCAGGCTGTCATCACCGGTTGACCTGACCCAGAATACATGCGACATCCTGGAATTCTGCGGCGTGTAACCGAAATCGAATACTTTTTCGGAAAGCTCGACTGATGGTTCGGCTGACAGGTTGCATATAAACAGGATGATGCTCAAAAGCAGGCTGAAAAATGCAAAAGAAGCTTTCATCGATTTCCTCCCTAACGGACATAGCATGATGACATCAAAACCTGTAATATAATACTGTCAGAATTTCAGAAAAGTGAAAAATAGGTACTCGGATTTCATGTTTTTTCTTGAATAATGGTCATTATGGTCTGTATTTATACTAAATGAGGAGGATTATATGTCTGGTGCTGTTGCAGGCGCGTCAGCCGCGGCGATTGCCGCTCAAAAAAAGAGGGAGCAGGAAAGAAAAGAGGAAGAAGAAATGACCAAATATGAAAGCGATGATCTGCAAGGCTGGGAGTTCAAAATCGTTCGTTCTTCCACGGGCAAATTCAACAATTATGAAAAGGTCCAGAAAGTCATGCAGGAGGAAGCCAAAGCCGGATGGGAACTTCTGGAGAAATTCGATGACAACCGCATGCGCTTCAAGCGCAAAATAGAGAAACGCGCCAGTGATCGTAACCTGGAAATTGATCCCTATCGCACAAATTACGGGATGAATGAAAACACTATAGCGGCCCTGATTGTGATTTCTGCTCTGGTGCTGGCAGGTGTCATTTTTCTGATCGTGGCTCTCAACAAGTGAGAGCCGTCATTTTTCTAATGGACATCAACTTTGAGAATCGATTTTATGGGCAGTTCCTGTGCGTTTGCTGATGGCTCGGAGCTGGCCACCTTCCATTCCCTTTGGAACCTGATAATCGGAGAATCGACACGGCTGTATTTGTGCCCATTATTGCCATCCCCGGTTAAAACAATCAGCCTGCGCTTATGCCGCACGGCCAGGGCGATTAATATGGAATTTAATTCTGCAGAATAGTCCCTGCTTTTGGCCGCAGAATCCAGTTCCCTGTCAATATATTTACATAAATCATCAAGAAAATCGCAATTGCGGCAGGAAAGCTTTTTTATCAGCGCCTCCAGCGTTTCCTGGTAATAACGGTTTACATGTTCTGAAAGCAATCGCAATCCGCAGATCACAAGCACGCAGTCATTTAAATCGAGATCCCCGATGCGAAACATGATCTCCTTCGTCAAACGATAGCCTTTCAGCTTCTCATCGTAGAATACCGGCACATTGGCCTCGGACAATGCATTCAGGTAACGATAAGCGGTGCTGCGCGAAATTCCGCAATGTTTCTTGATTTTAGAAAAAGTAACCAGCCGATTGTTGTTGAGAAGATTCACAAGACTGATCAGGCGCTTCATTTTTGCCATTTGATTACCCCTTAATATGTGGGGGGATAGCCCCGGTCCCCCCGGATGTTTGTGCTAAAGCAGCGTGTCAAAGAAGTCCACGACTTTATCCCAGATTGTCTCAGATGGCTCCTCGGTCCCGCCATCGATTTTGCCGGGATCCAGAGTGTCCTTGGGCGGCTTGGGATCGGTCCCTCCCCCGCTGCCGCCGTCGGCCAGCACAATCGACCCGCTTGGCGCCGTGCCGACCACATAGACCAGCATAAGAGCGATCATTAAAAATGTGATGAGCTGCCAGACCTGCTTACGCTTTGTCATGATTCCTCCGATGAATGCTCGTTAACGGTTCATGGAGGAGTATTTCAATTGACAGGCCGCATAAAACAGGGCTGGCACAACGCAGCTATGCTATTGCCTGACATAGACTTACTGCTTTTGGTGGGGTCCGGGGTTATGAAAAATTAGCGAACTCGAGGCACAAAAAATGTGAGCAGTATAAGTATCGTGTTGCTATTTAAGGGGATACAAGGTCATTGAATTCGCTAATCGATTCGCTAATTGCTAATTTTGGGTGATTTTTGATTTGATTAGACGCTAAATAAGTCTGTATTTTTTTAATTTATAGCGCAATGTGGCGTATGGCAGACCGAGTTCCCTCGCTGTGGCAGAGATATTCTTCTTATTCTTGAGATAATCCCTTTCCAGCCTGGATTTTTCCTGTGCCTCAAGGACTTTCTTACGGGCATCTGGCCGGCTTTTGCTTTTGACTATTTCGGGCGGAAGATGTTGTTCGTTGATTTCCTCGCCCGCATGCTGTATACACAGGCGTTCGATCAGGTTACTCAACTCACGCACATTGCCGGGCCAGTCATAGGCATAAAGCAATGACATTGCCCGCCCCATAAGCACCGGCCTGCGCCCCAGGCGATTGGAATGCAGCTTATTGAAATGGTCAACCAAAAGCGGCAGGTCATCGATTCTTTCACGTAACGCTGGAAGCTTAATCGATATCTTGTTGATCCTGAAAAACAGATCCTTGCGAAAACTGCCCTTATCCTTCATCTGCTCGAGATCATGATTGGTGGCAAAGATAAAGCGTACATCGGCAAATTGAGTGCGGTTGCTACCCACCTTTTCATAAGTATAGTCTCCCAGCACACGCAGGATTTTGGGTTTCGGGCATATTCGGAGGCGATGCAAAGAAATAGTCTCCCAGCACACGCAGGATTTTGCTTTGCAGGCCGAGATCGAGATCGCCGATTTCATCCAGGAGCAATGTCCCGCCCTCGGCCGCCTCGATCTTACCCTTACGCGCACCAACCTGTGTGGCTACACCTTTGCCGATACCGAACATCTCGCTTTCAAATAAGCCGCCCGGTATCGAGGGACAGTTGACCTTAACAAACGGTCCGTTTTTGCGTCCGGAGAGATCATGAATCATCTGCGCCAGCAGAGTTTTGCCGGTTCCGCTTTCCCCCAGGATTAAAACATCCGTACCTGATGTGGCAATATTGGGCAGGCCGGAAAGCAGGTTTTGCATATCCCGGTTTCCGGTAATCATCTCGCTGTTCCAGCCCAAATCCTCGAGCTCATCACGAAGTTGATCGCGGTCTATCACTGTGATATTGTATTCACGGGCCGTCTTTAATGTCAGGGCCACGAAATTGGCCATCGACTTGATAATTGTCAGATCCTCGTTGTCGAAAAGAGCGGGTATGGTATGATGATCGAGATAGAGCACTCCCAGGTGATGATCATCAACCGCGATCGGCACACATGCCACCGAAAGAATATTATGATAAAAAATGCTTTTGAAATTCCTGGTGCGCTTATCGGATTGGGCATCCTCGATTATCAATGGCTGGGCCGTCTCCAGTGCCGAAAGCGAGACATTTTTGCTGATATCCTCAATATCCCTCAGGCTCTCGTCATCGCAGTTAAAATATGATTTGATTCGCAGCTCGGAACCAGGCGCACTTTTGAGGAGGATCGCCCCACGTTCCGCGCCGGTTTCATCAACTGCAAACCTGACCAGCCGATCCAGCACCGATTCATAATCGCGCAGATCCTTGACAATGGTCGAGAATTCCTCCAGGAATTTGATCGAACGCTTTTCTTCGGCCAGAAGATCGGAAATCGATTCGATCCTCTCCTCGATTTCGGCCCTGAACATGATATTGTCGATCAATTCTGCCAGCTTTGATACCTGCACATAGAATTTACGGGCCTGTTTGAAACGCGATTCAGTGAAATACAGCTCGGCTATCCGGCGCGCGGTGTGCATGGCCATAAAGCGGTCCCCGGATTTGACCAGCTCCTGAAAGGCTGATTTGAGAGCAGAAATCTCATTCGATACCGGTCGGGAATCCTGCTGATACAATTTTATCGAGGGCTGTACCGCCCGGTACAGTGGTGTCTCTGCCCGATTTATAATCGGTAGCAGTTTTTCTGACGATGACAGCGCATCCTGTTTGATCTCATCATCTGATTCCAGCAGTATCAATGTCAGGGCACGAGCTGCAAAATAATATGACTCCTTTTCAATCAGCCGTTGCAGAACTCTCAGAAGCTCCCCGCAGGACACCTTTTTTTCATTGTAAAAAGCATTTAATGTACCCAGAAAATCAGTATCGGCCAGCGAGTAGGTATCATCGTATTTGCTGAATATTTTCTCAGCCTGTTTGATATGCTGACGGCATTCCTCAATCCGCCCCTGATAAGCCGCAATCTCGGCCAGGATCTGATAATGCTTGGCCGCCAGTCGTTTGAATTCTGATCTGCCGACTATCCTGATCGCCTTGTAGTAGTTGCGACGGGCCTCAGCAAATTGTCCCTGATTGAGCCGCAACCATCCGACAGCAAAATAATAGCGTCCAAATGATGACGATTCAAATGCGGAATATCTTTCGGTCAGAAGCTTCTGTGCATAATAGAAGGCCTTATCATACTCGCCCATACGGATATAGCTCATGCTCAGGTTATTATAGACAAATGCCAGGCCATAGCGGTACTCGGGATTTCTGGCGTATTCCAGTCTCATATTTGAATATTTAACCACATTCGAATATTGCCCCAGGTCGGTGTACAGAAGCGAAAGATTAGCCATTATCCCTACAGCCTCATCCATCAAATCATACTTGCGGGCAATTTCAAGACCCTGCAAAAGATACTCCTCGGCCTTGATCAACCGTCCGGCATGCCAGTGCACCGCCCCGAGATAGCTGAGTGTATCCATCATCAGGTGATAATCCTTAATGCCAACAGCCTGCTCGTATATATCCTTCAGCATACTCAGCGATTTCTCATAATCTCCACCCTGCGAGATGATCCAGCACTGATAGCGCCTGAAGCGCAGCTCATCTCTTTTGCTGCCGATTTTGCGGGAAAGCTCTATACCCCGTTCGATCTGCTCCAGGGCATCATCGACACGCAGCTTTTTCATGTATTCGAATACCAGTTTCTGCAAGATAGACAGTTGATTCAGGTTGAGCTCATCCCCGCAATCGAGCCTCTCACGATAATGTTCTATCGCCTGATCGGTACGGCCCAGAGTGGTGGCGTAAAAGGCAAGTTTTTCGAGTATATACCTGTTCATCTCTTCAGCAAGCGTGACATCCTTTTCAGTTATGAACTCCCTTAGCCTGCTGAGACTTAAGTAGGCTTCGAGAAAATCTCCTTGCGATGCGAGCGCTTCGATTTCGGATAATCTGGACCAGATTCTATCCTGATTTGCTTCTCCACCCGGAAGTTCGACTAAGCGGCTTTTCCCGGCAAGCCCTGAAAAATCAGTGAGCAGATCAACCAAGTGCTTATCGTCGATTTCGATCTGCCAGCAATCCTCATATCTTTCAATCTCGATCAAATCGATGTATCTCGCAAATAGCTTAACTGCTGCTCGCTTATCGGCCGAATAGGCCCGCAGGGCTGTCTCAAAAACGGCCGATGGGATACCGAATACCTTGTAATCCCGGGTTATCTTATCAAACAACTTATCATCGTCTGCACCGGCTTCATTGATCTCGCGGCTCATGAACTTAATCAGCTGCATTGACAGAAGTTGCCTGTTATGGCTCTTGTATTGTTTTTCATCGAAAATGCCCAGCTCAAATGCAGCGTCGAGCATATATGAAGGCCTTACGAGCACATCGCCTTGACTCATCAGATTTGCCAGTCGCATGCATTTTTGGGCAGTTTCCGAATCCGTGTCGGCTAATACATTTGTTATTGAATTCCCCAGGCTGTAAATATCAGCCGATATTGTAACCGGATCATTGGCAATAATTTCCGGTGCAATCAGGCCGGGCGTGCCGAATACCTTTGCCTCAGGCCTTATTCCCGCAGTCATCAGGAAATCCAGGTCGGTGAGAATCAGGCGCGGGCCTAGATGTGTCTCTGCTGTCATAAAGTTATCCAGCTTGAGATCGGCATGCACGAGACCGTTGAGATGCAATATATCGACCGCCATGCACAATTGCGCAAAGAGCTGATCGAAATGTCCGAGCAGTTTATCAATATCGAGGACTTTCCATTTCTCCGGATCGAGCCATGGATACTCAACCACAAGAGCATCATTGACCACAGATCGTCTTGTGGCACAGTTAATTAGGGATGTTTTCAAGTGCCTCTGGGCGGTGTAGGACTGCACCAGGAACCTGCGGCTTTCCTCCTCAGAAATCTGATCATTGGATGAGATTTTAAGAAAAACCTGTTTGCCGTTTTCCGCTATACGGGCAGTCCATGATTCGGCCACCTGATTGCGGCTCAGACATTCGATAAGTTGATATTTACTGGCTGACTTTTTCATTAGCAATAAAGTTCCCGGTCTTTAGTTATATTCAACATAGTATATCGTTTAGGCGGATAATGCAATCCTGAAAAGAGCCATAAGATGGATTATTTTTGCTTTTTTTGAAAACCAGTCTCACATCCTGAGACCATCCCGTCTTATCCTGACAATGACACTAAGCCATAAGCTCAGTAACGGGTAGGTTTCGAGGGATTGAGAGTCAGGGCAGGTAATCCACCGTTAACTGCTTTAGGGGCTAAACTCTCATCCCTCCTTTAATGCCCGGCGATACCGATAATGTCGGGGTTGTGGTCGATTCCGATTTCATCTATATCATCAATTATTTACCGCGGGCGATGCTGCTCCGATCGGTTATGCCGATGATGACGGTATTCAAGCATGTGATATGGGCGGATGATCATTACATAAAATATGATATAAAAAAGCCCTCAGTTTATTTTCCTGAGGGCTTCTTTATTTTGAAATTCATATTTCTCTATATCGCTATTTGACCAGCATCATCTTGCCTGCACGGTTACCATCCTCAGTGGTTACGAGATAGAAATAGATACCGCTCGATACATCTTCGCCCTTTTTATCCCTGCTGTCCCAGGTTATTGTGTATACGCCGGCAGGTTGAATACCATCCTGCAATGTGGCTACCTTATGCCCCAGAATATTATAGACCTCGACCTCGACCTTAGTCTGCTTTGGTAACTCATAGGCTATATTGGTGGCCGGATTGAAGGGATTGGGATAATTGGGATGTACCCGGAATTTTTCCGGAAGCGACGAACTGAAATCATCCCCGGCCGGTGTCGGCATCACAACCTCAATAGTACCTGTCATAGATGGATGAATTTCGCAGAAATAGCCGAATGTCCCGGTATTTTTGAATGTAAACGAGAATGTTTCCCCCGATGCCATGTTACCGGAATCCCATACGCCGGTATTCGACGTGGTTGTGTGCGGAACAGCGTCATTATTTGTCCAGCGTACAGTGGTACCCACATCTATTTCGATGCTCTGCGGATTGAAGCTGAAATCGACAATGGAAACATCGACAGTCTGCGCGAAAACAGGGGGCGAGAAAACAAACAGCCCTGCCAGCACAAATAGAAAAAATAATTTTTGAATTTTGTCCTTAGCAAAATCCACACTGCACCTCCTCATTTAAACATTGCGACATGCCGCCCCTGGCTGTGGTGTTTGATTGATCGGGCAGTTGATGATGTTTATGCCCCGTATACAAGATGACCTTGGCGACGCAATGCGTACTATTAATTATTCCTTGTTTTATTCTTCTCGATGTCGGTAACCTGTATAACATAGCCAATGAGTACGTGTTCCACTTGATTCCGATAGCACTCTATACTGTATAAAAAATGGGATACGTGATTAATACGTATCCCATAAAACTGGCTTAAATATGCGAATCTAATTCAATTCGCTGACCTCCGGATCATTAACCGAACGCTGATTATTCAGCACTTCCAGGCGATCAACGATAAACAGCTCATTGCCCTTGAACTGACCGTAGGCAACAACATCGGCGCCTACACTGACAGTGTTTTCTGGCATCCTGGAAAATGATACGGCAGGATCCCTTTCAGCAAATTTCAGATCGGTGCCATCGGGAATACTGATCACGGTCGCATCAGTTTCAACATAAAATTCAAGTCCGGCCCTTTCGGCCAGCATAAATGTGCGCTTGTCAAAATCCAGTTCGACAATAAGCCCCTCTATGCTCTGCGGAAATCTCTGATTAGGATCCACAGGTGCAGATTCCAGGTTTACAGCACTGGACTGAATTGCATTTGTCGGGGATGTCGGGTTGTCGGTTGAACAACCAATTGCAAAAACAGCGGCAAGCGCTACTATCAATATTCCAGCAAATTTTAAATTCCCTTTACCCATTCTTTCTCTCCTTGTTAAGTTTCAAGCCCAATAATTATGACTTATTTTATCCTGTTTGGTTACAGTAAACGAGACATAAAAGCAATTGTTCCATTTTTTGTCCATTATTGATGATATAATCCATTAAGGGGATAAAAAAGCGCTGGCCCGGGCTAACTGGCGATATATATATGGGCATTACAAAGATCCATGCCCCCGGAGTTCTGTAAAACTTTTGTACGTGGTTGCTAATGGGAATAAAATTCGAGAAAAATTCAGATCAGCTCAAAAATCGATGGATAAATTCAGTAACATAACATATGAGCGCTGCTCATTACTGGTTTTGGCGGGACTTAAAAATGATATTCTTACTTTTTTATCTTCATATTTGTCTTTGATTGCCGAATCAACAGTTACAATATCATATATCCATGTGCCAAAAAACAAAATAAGTGATCCGACTTTTATAATATCGTTTTTGTCATCCTCACTGTTAGTATTTCCCATCCATCCGTGCCATTCGGTTCTCAAAATCCCATAGATACTTACTAATTCAAGTGAAAGCAAAGTCAGCCCCGTTCCTGTTCTCCCTCCATAAAAATTACCCGCCCCATGCACAACAAATCCGGGCACAAGGGCCATAAAATAGCTCATTCTAAGATCATCTATATACGACTCACTCATTTCTATCGGATTGTCTTTTTCCGGGGTTGCAGGATTTTCACCATTGCTATTTAAGGATAAATTCCAGTATGATTCTGCCGATAGCGATGAAAAAGCAAAACCGCATATAAGAAGAAAGCATGCCACCCAAATCAATTTCATGGTATTTCCTTTTAATATGGCTAATTTACATATATCATAACAAACATGATTGTCAAGATATTTTTTAGCTGGATTCAGATGGAAATCGGATAGCCTGCCAATAAGAAATGAGATTCATCAAGACAGCACGCGGCATTATAAATTGCCCCGTCTGAATTCTTCTCGAACGTTCAGTACCTATTGAAATATGGCCAGATTTTCCTTCACCGAATATGTACTAGCAAAGTGGAAACAACTATGCTTTTTAAAACTGCTGATCCTTAATGCAGATAACATACAAGTTTAATAGTAATTACGCTATCAACAAATGATTAACCTATTGATGATAGTGGTATATAAAACAACACAAAAAATATCCGTAAAAAATACCCCCGGCAGGACTCGAACCTGCTACCCTCTGCTTAGAAGGCAGATGCTCTATCCGGATGAGCTACGGGGGCATCGCTATCATTCCCTGGACGCGTATGTCTGAAACAGCAAATTGTCCAGGGAGTATTTATTATAATTTAAGAGTAAGATGTCAAGCCCGATTAGGATCAAATAGGGAATATTTTTGGCCACACCCTGGCTGTCGCCCTCGACCGCCAGCCCGAAATTGAGCGTAACCATAGTCAGGCCCATCAAATACAGCGCCGGCCGTGTAAAAAGCCCCAGCACCACCAATGCGCCCAGGATCAGTTCCACAAACGGTATCGAATAACCAAAGGCCGCCACCAGTATATCCGGAAGCCAGGTTTCGGCGAACCTCTCTCGGAAAATATCGGCAATCCCGGGATACATCAAAACCTTGCGCAACCCGAAAAAGAAAAACGTGAAGCCCATGCCCAGTCTCATGACCAGAAAGGCAATACAGGCATCCTCATCCCTGATTCTCATGATTCCTCCACTTTTATATTATCGGCAGGCAAAAATATCTGTCGACTCCTATAAGCCCCTGAATGATTTAGATGTTCCCGTACAAAAAAATCGGGGTGAGAGGATTTGAACCTCCGACATCTTGCTCCCAAAGCAAGCGCGCTGCCTGACTGCGCCACACCCCGAATCAAAGGCGAATAAATTTTAATTTGGCCCGGATGTCAAGCTGTGATTTTATTTTAACTTGAATTAGCCTCCCGCGCCCTTATATTCTCCCCTATGAAACCATCCAGAATGCTTATCGGTTCGGCAATATTACTGCTTTTGATCATAATCGGCTCGGCCACACAGACATCGATCCTGTGGGGAGTCAATTCACTAGGATACCTTCCACCCCTGTATACACTGATCACCATAATCGGTTCTGTGCTGATTTTCATGGCCCTGGTCGGTCTGGCCCAGAACAGCTATGATAACCCCGGCAAACAACCGGTTTATCCCTCATATATACGGATTATCGGTTTTGTACTGCTGTTCGTTATCGCCATCGGGGCAATGTATATTTTGAAATCCGAGACACAACTGTGGGGCGATGGCTACCTTCGGGCCAATGAAACCAATAATGAAATGCTGTTCCATTTCAGCGAGCCTCTGGACAAATTCAGCCAGTATCTTTTCTTTACCACCGCCGGAGACAGCTTCCATCTGAGCAGTTTCCAGACATACCAGATCGTATCGATAATCGGCGGGATAATGTTTCTGGGGCTGGCGCTATGGTTCATTTCGCATTTCGGCAGGGGGCGGATCGACCGGCTGATAATGGGCGCATTGATATTCTCATCAGCAATAATTCAGCTTTTCTTCGGCTATGTGGAGAGCTACAGCATCTCAACCCCGCTGTTTCTATTCTCGATCGGACTGATTTATTATGAATTGACCAATCAAAGGCCGCTTGTATGGGGCCTGATCGTCTATTTCATTGCCTGCGCATTTCATATGTCCCTGATGGCTTATCTGCCGGCCTATATCTGGCTCGCGGTTCATGCCTATAAAGCGCGCAAGACTCCTATTATATCGCCCCTGATTGCAATCGCCGTACCAATAGTGCTTCTGTTCACGGTTTACCTCCTGAACAGCTATCAATTCGAAAATGAATTTGATAAAAACCTGTTTTCATATCTTGTAATCCCGCTTCTTCCCAACGAAAGCGGCTACTGGCTTCTGTCGCCATATCATCTGCTGGAAATGATAAATCAGCTTCTTCTGGTAGCCCCGGCCGGGCTGATAATTTTTGCGACATTCAATCCATTAAAACTGAAGCAGTATTCACGCAATGATTTCTATAAGTTCACCATTGCCCTGTCGATCTGCGGGCTTTTGTTTCTGCTTCTGTTCAATACATCATTTGGAATCGGACGGGATTGGGACCTGTTCAGTTCACTGGCGATACCATTGAATATCCTGGCGGCCATGGTCCTGGTTGGCAAGCTGATGTATAAAAAGATCAACCCGGTATATCTTTTCGCACCTCTACTGCCGGCGCTGATTATAACGATTTCATTTGTCTTTTCAAACTCTCTGGAAAAGCCATCGGTGGAAAGGTATAAAGACACAGTCAGCCTGCACAAATACGGCCGTCATTTGAACCTGGAGAACCTGGCGACATATTATCATTTCGAAGAAGATACGGCGGCCTATTATGAAACTCTCCTGAATGCGGCAAAGATATACCGGCATCCGCGCTATTTCCAGAAAATCGGCACCAGTTACCTTCAGCATGGGCGCACCGAGGAAGCAGTACAGATGTTTTACAAGGCCCTGGAAATCGACCAGCATCATGTGCCCTCATTGAATTACCTGGGTCTTACCTATTCTGAGCTGGGCGCAAAAGATCCCAAGGCCTACAGCCTGGGTGAGCAATTCCTGCAGAAGGTTATAGAACTCGAGCCGGATTTCGAAAAGGCCCATTATAATCTGGGACGTCTTTACCTTAATACCGGCATGTATCTCGCCGCGCGTCAGAATTTCCTTACGGCAATTGAGCTCGATGATGATTATCTGGCCGCCTATGCCAACCTGGCATTGACATTTGTGCATACAGATCAAATCGACTCAGCCGATTATTATTATCGCCGAATTTTGGAAATGGAGCCCGACAGGCCTAAAACTTACCTCGATCTGGCCCAGGTTCATATTCAAGCCGGAAATCGTGAGGATGCCCTGGCGGTGTTGGAAAAAGCTGAGCGACGATTTGATGACCCTCAGGTTCGTCTGGAAATCGCCCGGGCTATGGGTGTGGCCGGGTCGCTCGATGATGCAGTGGCGATTTTGCAAAATCTGCTGGAAAAAGAAGATTACCCCCTCGAGGTCGCGGTTACGCTGGCAAATATTTACAATATGCGCAATGACCATAAGCATGCCCTGCAAACCATATCATCTGCTGCCGAAGATCATCAGAAACCCTCCGATCAGGTCCAGATTGCCGAGACATTTCTGCAGCTCAATGCCCCCGATTCGGCCGAGGTATATCTTCTTAATGTCGTCGCGCGCGCGAAAACATATCCGCAAGGCTATCTGAAACTGGCCACCCATTACCTGCTTCAGGGTAAAAACGACCGCGCTGCTGAAATTTTGGAAATGGGCCTCGGCTATATCCAGAATCCCGAAGATCGCGCCAGGTTGCAATCCATGCTGGACAAGCTGCAATCCGAATAAAGCGTGTCATAGCTGACACACACAGAACACATTCCAATTCAGCCTCTTAGCTGTAAGCCGCTAAACCACAACATATTACATTTTCGGCACGCCATCTGCAATATAATCCTCCCGGAAAGGATAAGTTAAGAACCCTAACTCAGGAGGATAAAATGAAAACGAAACTTGCATTCGCGACAATAGCGGCACTGATCACGCTCTGCCTGGTGATCATCCTGGCGGTCAGCGTGGAGAAAAAACAGAAGCCCTCACTTGCGGCTTTGGAACAGGAACAGAAGGTTGAAACCGATTCCGGCCTGGCGGCTGAAAATAACGCATTGATTGAAGATCAGGCGGAGCAGGTCATTCCGCTGGAGCCGGAACCGGTGGAAACCCTGACAGTCTCGTTTGCCCATGTGCGCAGCCTGACATTCTGGGATGAACGTATCGCGGCCGGTACGGAAAACGGTGTCTTCACATACAAAAGTGAGGACTCATCCTATCAGTTCTTTTATGCCGCAAACGGCCTGCCGGATAAGAATATCAACGACGTGCTGGAATACGGCGATAAGCTGGTGATTGGCAGTGACGAGGGCCTGGCGATGCTGGACAAGGCCGGTAATGTCAGTCGTATCGATTTCGGATTTCGTCCACCGGTAACTGCACTGGCCGAGGACAACGGTACGATTTTAATCGGTACCGAGGATGACGGCCTGATAGCCTATTTCGATGGCAGTTCACAGAAGATGTTCGATCTGCCGGCTATCAGCGCAGTCATATCCAGCGGTGATCAGATCTGGGTTTCCAGTTTCGGCTATGGCCTGTACAGCTTCGACGGCATGGAATGGAAGAAACGCTTCCTGGTCAACGATACCACGGCCTTCGATATCATTACCGACCTAGGCACAAAATTCAACCGCGTCTATGCCGGTACGCCTTATGGTATGTATGTTTTCGATGGCGGCCAATGGAGGCTCTATAACGAAGAAGACGGCTTGTTTGCCTGCAATATCAGCGAGATCGATTTCAAGGGCTGGAAAATCCTGGTAGGTACTGTTGACTGGGGCATCTACGAGGTTTTCGAGGACCTGGTAACGCCGCGCGCCTGGTCAGAGGGTATGGAGGTTTCCGCACTGGCCTCGAATGGCGAGATTACTGTCGTGGGCACGCCGGGAGACGGCATCTTTATTGATGACGGAACAAACATAGCTCATATCAATCCCTCCCCGCAGACCCTTACTCGCCCTGTGATGGCGACAATACCCTAAGGTCTCACCTCCTCGCAGCAACAGAAAAGCCGCCCTCCTGCAGGGCGGCTTTTTATTGTCTTGATAAGAATGGACAGGGATTGACCTGTTTGTTTAGAGCCTATAAAACAAACCATGACCTTATCAAGAATAAAGTCATTTAAATTCTACATCATACCCATCGATTGGCCGAAGACAAACAGGAATATGAACCACAGGATCGGCACCAGCACGAACATCAGGATGCTCCGCAGTTTCTTGCATCCCAGCCCTACAACCGCACCATAAACCGCCAAAAACCATCCGTAAACAAGCGAGAGCCCGATAATTGCCATAGAGACAGTTCCAAACCAGAATCCCTCGGGTGGATTAAGGTAATCATGCCCCAGGAGTATGACCGAGATCAGTTTGGTCAGAAAAACCGCCAGAACAAACGGCAGCCAGGCGTAGACTGTAACCGCAAGCGAATTTTTCATATCCTTGCGGGTATCGGCCAGGTAAGCATAGAAATGGAACAGCACACCGCCGATAAAATAGAATAAGCCCATAAATACAAAGCTGACCGCAATCAGCAGGGCAAATGACGAAAAACGGTTGGCGACCAGTCCCCCCTGTGTCAGCAGGAACTGATCCATGAGCTGAAGCGACAATGCCAGTCCCAAAAGCCAGGTGGAGAATGCCAGAAACGGGAACCTGTCCCTGGCTACAGTTTGCTTGAAGAATGTGCGCGGCCTGAGAAACAGCAGGCGCAACATCCCCCAAAAACCAATTTCCTTTTCTTCGGCCTCGTAGGCAGCCATTAAAACATTATCCATATTTTAGACATATGCATTTCCACCCGAAATGTTGCAAAAAAATTTAATGTGCAAGCATATTAATATAAAACTAATTAAAGATTTACCATATAAATCAGCTTTAGAGATTTTTGCTTGAATAAAGGGCCGGCTTTAATGTACATTGTTCAAAACATAAAAAATAACGGGAGGTCACAGTGAACCATAAAAAGGCACGATACAGCAGCAAGTTTGCATTCGTAATCCTGATTGCCATAACATCAATACTAATACTGCCCGGTTTTCTTTCGGCCCGTGATATTTCGGGCTACTGGGAAGGATATATCAATATAGTCGAAAGAAAAATCGAAATCATGATCGAATTCGAACAGAACGAGGAAGGCACATGGATCGGTAACATCGATATACCCTTACAGGGCGCTCAGGATCTGAATCTGGAGGAAATCGAGTTCAGCGAACAGAATGTTCATTTTATTATACCCAATGTCCCCGGCAATCCCACTTTTGATGGCACGTTCAGCGATGACGGCACGGTCATTTCCGGTGACATGACACAGGGCGGGCAGACTTTTAAATTCGAAATTGTCAGGGAAGATCCCCAGGTCAAGGCAGAACGTGAAGCGGAACTCGGTACAAAGGTCGAGCAAATCAGAAATTACGCCGATTCAATGATGGCTGTGTATGAGATACCCGGATTTGCATTTGCCATAGTCTATCGGGACAGCGTAATCTTTGCCGAGGGCTTCGGCTATCGCAATCTCGAGGACAGCCTGCCGGTCACGCCCAACACATTGTTCGCTATAGGTTCGACTACGAAAGCCTTTACCACGGCGGCACTGGCAATGCTGGTCGAACAGGGCAAACTGGACTGGGATGACAAAGTCATTGATCATATCCCCGAATTCAAGCTCTGGGATGATTATTCCACATATCACATGACTCCCATTGACCTGGTTACACATCGCTCAGGCCTGCCCCGTCATGATCTTATATGGTATGGCGCTGATATTATGCATGAAGAGATAATCGATCGCCTGCCCTACCTGGAGCCGACTTATGAATTGCGCGAAAAATGGCAATATAACAATCTCATGTATGTCACCGCCGGTTATATGCTGGAGCAAATCGAGGGCATCAGCTGGGAGGATTTCATAGAGCAGAATATTTTCATGCCTTTGGGAATGGATAATTCCAATTTCTCGGTGGATGATTCTCAGGAAAGCGATGATTACTCAATGCCCTATTCCCTGGAAGAAGATACAGTCAAGGTGATTCCATTCAGAAATATCAGCGAGGTTGGTCCGGCCGGCTCGATTAATTCAAATCTCGTGGATATGTGCAAGTGGGTTCGCCTGCAGCTTGGCTATGGCGAATTCGAGGGGATGCGCATTATTCCCGAAGACCAGGTCAAAAAGATGCATTGGCCGCATATGTTTATGACCGGTACCAGGGAATATCCCGAGATCGGGCATTCAAGCTATGGCCTGGGGTGGTTCATTAATGATTATCGCGGCTACAAGATGGTTCATCATGCCGGAGGTATTGACGGTTTCTCGACATTGGTAACGTTGTTTCCCGAAGAGGGCCTGGGAATGGTAGCGTTTCTGAATCTTCCCGGCAAACCGATCAATCCGATTATGACCTATTATACCGCCGATGTTATATTCGATCTGGAATTCGTTGACTGGAGCACGAGACTGGGCGGCATAGAGACAGAGGAAGATGAAGAAAAAGAGGAGCAAGAGGAACCGGAGTTCGAACGGGTTGAGGGCACCAAACCTTCACATAAGCTGGATGCCTATGCCGGTGTGTATGAACATCCGGGCTACAGCAAGATCGAAATTATCAAGGATGGCAAAGACCTCTATATGAAATTCAATACTCTCGAATCGGAGCTTGAGCACTGGCATTATGATGTCTTCAATATCGAGGAAACCATACTGGAAGACGGTAAAATCAATTTCCTGACCAATGAACAGGGCGATATTGACCGGCTCTCGATTCAGCTGGAACTGATGCTGGATAATTTCATATTCGAGAAAATTCCCGGCGCTCACCTTTCCGATCCGGAATTCATGCAGAAACTGAGCGGCAAATACGATCTTGACGGCACAACCATTACTGTGGATATCAGGGCCGGGGAAAAGCTCTATGTCACAGTGCCGGGCCAGCCTCCCTATGAGCTCGAACCGGATAAGGAGACGCAGTACAAAATCAAGATGCTGAATAACTATTATGTGCGCTTTGTCATGGATAAAAACCGCGAAGATGTTGAAGGACTCAAGTTTATCCAGCCCAACGGAGTTTTCGAGGCGGAACGAATCGAAAGCGAGGAGTAGTATATATTTACGGAACTTGCGGGCCTTTAGTGCTATTATAACGATGTAACGGAAAAACAAGACAATTGAGGTCCCGCATGAAAACACAAGAGTTTAAATCAACTGAAATAAATATGCAAAATATAAAAGCCCAGTTTCCCGAACTGCAGAGAGTAATCAACGGCAAACCTGTTGTCTTTCTGGATTCGGCGGCAACCTCGCAGAAACCGCAGCGCATGATCGATAAGCTGGTCGAGTATTATTCCAATTATAATGCCAATGTTCATCGCGGGGTATATTCCCTCTCGGCCGAGGCCACCGAGGAATATGACAACGCTCGTGAACTGGTACGTAAGTTTATAAACGCCCGCTCATCCAGCGAGGTTATTTACACCAAGGGCACTACCGAGGCGATCAACCTTCTGGCACGAGCCTGGGGTGATGAGTTCGTTAAGGAAGGGGATGAAATCATCCTGACCGAGCTGGAACATCATTCCAACCTGGTACCCTGGCAGCTCCTGGCGCAGAGAACCGGATGCAAACTCAGGTTCATCCCTATCGATGACAACGCTGTCCTGCAGCTCGATGAATACAAAAAGCTGCTCAACGAAAAGACCAGGCTGGTAGCATTCAACGGCCAGTCAAATTCTATGGGCACATTGAATCCGATCAGGGAAATTACAGATCTGGCTCATCAGGCCGGGGCGCTGGTGCTGGTCGACGGGGCCCAGTATGTGCCGCATAATAAAATCGATGTTCAGGAGCTTGATCTTGATTTTCTGGCCTTTTCGGGGCATAAGATGTGCGGCCCTACCGGTATCGGAATCCTCTATGGAAAGGAAGAATTGCTGGATAAAATCCCGCCGTTTTTGGGCGGAGGCGATATGATCGATACGGTTGAATATGAGATCTCAACTTATTCCAAACTGCCAATTAAATTCGAAGCCGGCACCCCCAATATCGGCGGAGCGATCGTGCTGGGTGAGGCGATCAGATTTTTAAATGACCTCGGTATGGACAATATCCGCGATCATGAACGTGAATTGACTGAATATGCCATGCAACGTTTCAGTTCCAACCCCAAACTTAAGATTTACGGTCCAAAGGATATCAATCAGCGCGGAGGAGCAATTTCATTTAACCATGAAAAAATTCATCCGCATGACCTGGCCCAGATTCTTGACAGCGAATCGATCTGTATCCGGGCCGGGCATCATTGCACCCAGCCCCTGATGCGCAAATTCGGCATTGCGGCAACCTCGCGGGCATCATTCTATGTATATAACGCAAAAGAAGATATAGACCGGTTGATGGAGGTCCTGGCACGGGCCGAAGATATGTTCGGGCTTTAATACGCAATTACATAATGGGTATGGTTTTAACAGGACCATGCTCATTTTTGCCTCGATACTGTCAAGCTAACACTACACTTTTGCAATATCATGTAACCCATTACAAAATATGAGGATACCTTTCAATGCGCAATTAACCTGTCGATAATCCGGACAATTACAGTCGCATAATTGACCCCGCGATCCATAATGATCCTTGTAAACCATTGTACCCCATTCACTTATTTAACACACTGATTGGCACGGTATTCGCATATATAATGACATAGAAAATGATGTATGAAAGGAAATTTGATATGAAAAGAATTACAACTTTAGTATTGACGATGCTTCTGATCTCATCGGCCGCCTATGCCCTTCCGTCATTCAATGGCTCGCTTGCGTCGCCGGGCGGAATCAACAGCACAGGCAATTGGGATGATTTCAGGATTGAATGGTGGGTAGACCAGATGGAAGACAACAGCTGGCGTTATAAATACCAGCTTACCGATCTGAATGGTAACGCTCTTGAGGGGCCGGCTGTAAGTCATTTTATTATTGAAGTATCGCCCAATGTCACAGATGATGATTTCTGGGGCTTCGGTGCAGATATTGAACTCGACGAATATGATAATGAATTGGGCGATTTTGATGAGGCCGGCGTTAATTTCTATAGCGGACTGAAATTCGACTATGGCGATGACGGCCAGACAGAATGGATCGTTTATTCCACGCGTGCTCCCGTCTGGGGCGACTGGATCGCCAAGGGCGGCAGAGACAGCTATGCCTGGAATGCGGGCTTCAATTATAATGATCCCGCCAATGATATCGATCCCGATGATCCTGCATCCAATGGTTCGATCAACAATCATATTCTCAGGCCGGATACTATAACCGCAATCCCTGAACCGACCACAATGGGCCTTCTGGGCCTGGGTCTTCTGGGTATCGGTGCCCGCAGATTTTTCAGAAGAAAATAATGCTCGGTCAGTAAATTAGTATTACAAAAGGCGTCCAAAAAATGGGCGCCTTTTTTAATTATCAATAAATGTTAAACTGGAAGGTTTTAGTCATTACTAGCTAAAGCTGGCTTTCTTAAACCTAAAACCAAAGGGGGCAGAGACATCCTTGATACAATAGAGTTTGTTAATTCTCTAAAGTATGGATAAGTTTGGAGCGGTAAATTGTATCTACTGTAAAGCTCAAAAAATTCCCTAGATAAAGTTTCCTTGGTTGAAAACACAACAAGGTATGAAGCATTTATGGAAAGCACATTTTTCCGACCAGATTTGGCTTTAAGTGTATAGCCAACTTTTATGATAGCTTCGTCATCATTGATTTGCTCTATGTCAAAGGTCTCCGATAGTTTAATTGCGGTTTTGGGTGATAAATCCTTTGAGAAGAGCCTAGATTTGATCTCACTCAAGTAAACATCTCTTAACTCAAGTTTATTCAGCATTTTCATGTATTCACGTGGAGGAATCTTCTCCTCAAGATCTTTCATACGATTATGCTGCTTGCGTGTAGGCCGCTTCTGGGTTTTCATGTTTAATCCTCTCCAATTCTTTTCTTGTGCGCCTGGTTGAACTTTGCTCGGAGTAAATAAAATAAAAATAATTACGCATCATTTTGAAGGCGTCAACCTTATAAGAATCAGCAAATTCTTTCCATGCATCCAGTAGAAGATCTTTTGAATATTGCATGCTTAGAATATGATTAATATATGCATTTAAGCTCTGCTTCTGCGACTTTGCCTTTTTGATCAAATTAGCGTGTAATTTGGGCGGTATCCTTACCATAAACTTGCCACTCGGCAATACTTCCTCTTCTGGCTCTGGCTCGGCAATATTAAGGCCCTTCTCCAAATAATAGGCAAACATCTCCTCTTTAACATCGCTCAAGCTATCCAGAGACTCCTGGGGTGTTTCACCCACTCCATAGAATACATTATCATCTAATTCGTTTATTGTAGCTTTGTAATGAAACTTCCCATCATCCTCAATCTTTTTGATTCGCACCTCATAGTTTAATGATAAATAGTACTGCAAGTCTTTAATCTTTGCCACTTTAGGCCTCCGTCCTCCGCATATACTCAAATATAATCTTCAGTCTTGGTATTAAGTAATTTTTTAATGTAGATCTGGTGATTTTTTCCTTCTTTTTATGCATAACATGAATTACGAAATGACCTGTTTCATTGATCTCCTTAAAGGCATTATGTTTAAATGTGCGAATCGATCCTTTGCCTTTTTTCTTGTTAGGCGACTTTCCGGTAAGGATCTCCTCTACAGCCATATGCCTAAATATCCATTTCTTTATAGGCTGAAAGTCTATCTCCGAGCTATTTATCTCACTCAGTTTTGCAAGATATTGTTCTATATCTTCAAAATTAGACAATCCTATATCCTTACTTTTTATCGGAATTCTTGATATCAAATATAGTATCAAATGATGGATTGTCAATTGTTTTAACTTCTATAAATACAGAATGTTTCGCATCTACCACAAGATTTATAGTGTTTTTTCATGCCGCTACAGTAAAAGGCCTAAAGAAATTGTATCAATTTATTGTATAATAAGGAGTTATGTAATATTCGCACAGGGCTATTCTATCGCAAGTTGTTTTTATCAGAGTAAACTGTCCATATACTTTATGGTGAACAAAATGACATAATTCCCTTTTATCTAATTATAGGACACGATACCATGCTCAAAACCAACAGATCGACTGAAATAGAAATCATGGATTCGGATGATTACAGCGATGATGAGTTGCGCGGCGATTTCAATAATATCCGCCGGGCCAATATGCTGACAGGCGTATACAGCTCATTAACCAGGATAATCTCGGAATATATAAAAAAGCATAACCTGGATCATATTACCATCCTCGATGCGGGCACAGGGATGGCTGATATTCCCAAAATGCTCATGGATCATTTTAATCAAAACGGCACCTCCATGAAAATCAAGGGCATCGATCCCAATCCCCGCGCGATCGAGATAGCGAAAAGATTTGTCAATAATCACCGCGATATTGAATTCGAGGCCAGATCGATACAAGACCTGGAATTGGAGGACAAATATGATTTCGTGATTTGCAACCATACCCTGCATCATATCCCCGATCAGGACATTATAGAATCTGTCAACAAGATGCACAGCATGGCACGTTATGCGTTGATTATAGGTGATGTACGCCGCACGCCACTGGCGCTTTTCGGCGCAAAGATAGCATCGTTGTTCATATCCAACCGTCTCACCTCCAATGACACTCCGCTTTCCATCGCACGGGCCCTTTCGTCTGCGGAACTCAAGCAGCTGATTCGGAAATCATCGATCGAGAGTTACAGCCTGCGTTTTACCTTCCCCTACAGGTATATCCTGACAGCTTCCGGAAACGGCGCCTGACGCTATCCTCTCTTTGCTCTTATTTTGCTTGCTTTTAGCCATTTAGAGTGTTAAAATTCAAGCCTTATGAGCAAGGATGATTTGATAAGAATTGATGGCTCCTATGGCGAGGGCGGCGGACAGATTTTGCGAACCAGCCTGATGCTTGCCGCTCATCTGGGCCGTCCCCTGGAAATCATAAATATCCGCAAGAACCGTCGAACTCCGGGGTTGATGCCGCAGCATCTGACGGCGGTGCGCGCTCTTCAGAATATCTGTGGTGCCGAGGTCAAGGGGGATGGATTCCGTTCCGAGAAACTTTATTTCAAGCCGAATAAGATCAAGCCCGGCAAGTATACATTTGATATAGCGGCAGAAAAGAAATCGGCCGGATCGGCTTCTCTGGTATTGCAGACAATGGCCTTTCCATTATTTCTGCAACAGGGATCATCGACAATACGGATCAAGGGTGGCACGCATGTTCCCTGGAGCCCGCCGGCGACCTACCTCAAGCAGGTCTTCTTCCCCATGCTGGCCCGTCTGGGATTCTATTCCCAGCTCAAGATTATGAAATGGGGCTTTTACCCTGAGGGCGGCGGAGAACTGAGCCTGCATATAAAGCGCTTCAACGGCAGGATCAAGCATTCCGATTTCACCGACCGCGGCAAACTTCAAAAGCTGACCGGCTTATCGGCGGTATGCAGCCTGCCTATGTCAATTGCCGACCGCCAGCGCAAACGTGCGCTGGAATTCCTCGGCGAACGTGATTTCAAGGCCCAGATCGCCACCAAGGAAACCAGGGCCAGAAGCAAGGGTACGCTTTTGTTTTTAACCGCCGAATATGACAATGTTATCGCCGGATTTTCACGCCTGGGCGAAAAAGGCAAACCGGCGGAAATCCTGGCCGAGGAAGCCTGTCAGGATTTTATCAACTTCCAGGGCAAAAATGTCGGCATCGGACATTATCTTGCGGACCAGCTTCTACCCTATCTTTGCCTGTCCGGCCAGCCGTTCAAACTGGATGTTTCCCGCCTGACCAGCCATCTCCTGACAAACTGCTGGGTCATCAGCCGTTTCCTGGATGTGAAAATTGATATCTGGGGGTCTCCCGATCTTCCGGGTGTTATTACGATAGAGCCGAAGAATAGCTGAGTTACCGGCTTTTCAATTTCCTTGAAACAGTTCCATTGATTTTCCCGTAAGAGCCGATCATACTCTATATTGGGATAGCAGATACATGAGACAGCCTGGAGTCAGATTTGATCCCACCGAGGGTGGGATACTGAAAAATATATTCCGCATGGGTATCCCCTCGGCGATCGGTTTCTTCTCGGTCAACCTGTATGATTTTATCGATGCCTTATGGGTGGCACGGCTGGGTGCGGAACATGTCGCCGCGATCACGATATTTTTCGGATTCTTCTGGGTCATATCCTCCGTTAATCAGCTGGCCGGCACCGGGTCGGTTTCGATTATATCACAAAATTACGGCAACAATGATATTGATCGCACCGAGGCGGCCATTAAGGAGACCTATATCCTGAAATGGGTCCTGGCGATTTTATTCGGTGTTATTGGATTGATTTTTCTCTCCGATGTCCTGCGTGTGCTGGGCGCCTCTGATAAACCGATTGGGTCCAATGGCAAATCGGTGCTCAGCCTGGCTATCGACTACGGAACCATACAGCTTATTGCACTCGGATTTTCGTTCTGCGCCTACACTAATTACACCGCATTGCGAGGTGTCGGTAATCCCAGAATGGCCATGGTGCTGATGATTGCATCGGTCATTCTCAATATTGCGCTGGATCCGTTTTTGATTTTCGGCTGGTGGATATTCCCGGAGATGGGCATACGTGGTGCGGCATTGGCCTCGGCAATATCGCAGGCGGCATCATTTTTCGGCGGCCTGGTGATCTTTTATGGCGGATTTGCCAATGTCAAACTGAACCTGCGCGGCAAAATCCCCATTCGGCCCAGGACATTATACCGCATAATGCGAATCGGCGCACCCTCGGGCGTGAATGCAGTATCATTTTCACTGTCTCGCTCGATTGTGCTGATTTTTGTGGCCTCCACCACTATCGAGGCTGTGGCGGCCTATGGTATCGGGATCAAGGTTACCGCCCTGAGCATCATGATCATAGTCGGCCTGGGATTGGGGCTGGCGGCCCTGATCGGGCAGCTCCTCGGCGCTGAAAAACCAGAAATGGCCAAAGAGACGGCCTTTAAGGCCATGGGGGTTTCGCTGGTGATTACCGTCAGCATTGCCGCCCTGACGATCATTTTTGCCGAGCCGATTATGCGTATTTTCTTCGATCCGGCCAGCGGCGAGGCGGAGGCGCGGGTTATTGCGATCGGAATCGAGATGCTCCGGATTATATCCTTAAGTCTGCCGTTTGTGGGTATATATATAATCATGGAAATGACATTCTCGGGAGCGGGCGATAATCTTCCACCTATGATTTTCGGGCTAATAACGGGATGGGTTCTGGAGATTCCGTTTATTTATGCCTCATTGAAGATTTTCGAGGCCGGGCCATTAGGGATCTGGTGGGCGCTGACATTATCATCAATAATCGGCATATCACTCAATTTCTGGTGGTTCAACAAAGGCAAATGGCTCCATAAAAGAGTAAAGGGCGACTGACGGCTTTGTACAGCCGCAGACGCCCAATTCTTTATACAGGCAGGTTAGATAATAAATCTAACGCAGCCCGAATTCCTCTTTGATAGCCTTTTCCGCCTCATCGATCTGCTCAACCTTGACTACACAGGTAATCGATGAGAGCGATGTGGAGATTGACTGAATATTGATACCTTTTTTGGATAGCGTGCCGAAAATCCGCCCCGCCGAACCGGGCTGGCTGGACAGCATGTGCCAGGCCAGGGTTAGAAGGCCGATATTTTCACGGTAGGATACACTTTCATAATTGAGCTCTTCTTTGAGTTCCTCAAGCACCTTGAGGACATCGTCGAGCTCATCGATGTTGACCGCAAATGAGATGTTGGCGTGCTTGCCTACCCCCGGGCTGGAGATCACCAGTTCAACATTGAACCCTCGTTGCCCCAATTGACCGAAAATTTCGGCCGCTATTCCGGGCTGGTCGGGCACCTGGTGGACCACCACCTCAGCCACACTTACATTTTTTGTAAGAGTGATGTCACCCATAGTTCCTCCTGTTTGTATAAAGAGTAAACTATTAAATTGCAGATGTCAATTTGTTTTTAAAGTTGACGACCATTCGGGGGAAGGTTATCTAAACCTTATGTTTAAAGCAAAGACAATCGCTTCCATATTCGCAGGTTTAATATTAGGCTTTGTCTACTTCAACCCTGCTCTTACTGCACAGGCCGAGCTTGATCCATCCAAAGCCCAGATCGCTGAAATAGATTCGGTTACCGGCGATACCCTGTTTTTGAATAAAGGGCTTGCGGATGGCATCGAGGCTGACTGGAACGTTAGAATCTACTATCTGCTTTCTGATTATCTTGACTCCCAGCTAATAGCATGCTCAGAGAGCAATTCGGCCGCGGTTTTGCCATTATCCGAATACGGGTTATCCGCACCGAAAGGGCCTGTGATCGTATATGATCCTGATCACTATCATTTGCAGGTATTAAACCTCGCCTACCCTCATCGGCCGGATACAACAGATCGGTCTTTAGCTGATTTATATGAAAACGAATTTAATAACCTGACCCGGAAAGTAGGTTATCCGAAAATCTATGCTGCAATTGGATTGCCTGCGGGTGGTACCGTTGTGCAATTGCCGGACTATTTGACATTGAATCAATATGCAAGTTTGAATTCCTCCCCGTATAAAATATCCAGCCACACAGACTCGTTGATCCGGCTAAAATCGGCTGTATTCATATCACCCTGGGATAGTTTTCTCGATACGATCAACATTCATATCATCCCCGATTATCTTGACCGCAAGATCGCTTTTCAGACCGGCGAAATCGATCTTCTGGATCTGCATTTTTCCGATGTCGACCAGTTTGCGCGCGATTACAAAATAATCCAGGGCAAAGTTTCCCAGGCAGCCTATCTGACAGTCAATAATATCAAGGATTTCATGTCCGATGGCCGTTTCGCAGCAGCGCTATCCTACCTGATCAACAAGGATGCGCTCTGCCGGGTAGCATTGGCCGGATCAGCCGAACGATTGGATCACCTCTACCCTCAATGGGCCGCATCATTGACCTATGATTATGATCCATCCAAGGGCCGTGCGCTCCTGAGGGGCATGGGCAGAGTGCCGAAATATGTTTCGCTGTTTGTCAGCGTGGATGATTTCAAGCTGCGCCGTACCGCGGAATATATCAAGGGGCTGCTGGAACGCGAAGGTGTCTACACCACCGTTTATTATGGGGCTGAAAGCGTCCGGGACCTTGATTATAACCAGTTCCAGGAATTCGATTTGATGCTGAGCTACATTAATCTGAATGTCGAGCCCTCAGAAATTATCGATCAGATGACATTTCACTATAATCTGGAAAACATCACCGATAACCGCAGCTTATATTTTTCTCAGGAGTATGACAGCATCATGGCCACAGATCAGGACGAACTCAGAATTGAATACAAAAAGGCATACTACCGGAAGCTCTGTGAACATCCCGCCGGGATAACGCTGTTTCAGCCGATCCGTCACTCGGCGGTCTCGGAACATATTAAGAGTATTGGGTTTACAGCCGATGGATATATTGACTACAGTAATATTGAGATAGCCCATGAACCTGAAAAGTAAAGCCTCCCTGTATTTCATAATCGCTACCGGTTTGCCCCTGATCGCCACGGTGCTGATATTGTATTTTTACCTGATCGGCGGCCTGCAGCGCATCGAAAATGAAAATATAGCCGCGGCTTTTGCAAATATGCGCGCCCATTTCGAAAAGGAAGGCGAGACATTGTCGCAAAGGATTTCGCGCGCGATCAGGGCCGACGATTACAGGATATTACAGCTTCTCATGACCCGTGACAGGCAGGGGCAAATCGACCAGAGCAGGCTGATTGAAATGACCGGGCAGTTTCGCAATCTTTTGCATCTGGATATTTTGCAGATTATTGGACCGGACAATACCCTGCTGGCAAGCGGAAGCAATCCCACAGATTTCGGACGAAAATCCGAATTTGAGTTTCTTGATTCTATCAAGACCAACAACCCCGTTATGGGTTTCAAGTCGATGAAATTCGGCGAATACAGTTTTCTGGTGCACATCGGTGCAGAAGCATTGAGCTATAAAGACTCTCTGATCGCCCAAGTTGTGGGCGGGATTGTGATCGATGATTTCTATTTGCGGGAAATGGATCTGCCATATAATGTCGAGGTCGTGGTACTCAGCCGGCGGGGCTTTCTTTCATCGACTATGGATATCGAGACGACATCCAAACTGGAGGATCAGCTGGCCAAACGTGTCAAGGACTACAGCAGTGATTTTGAACTGAATGGGATCGGCTATTCCCCTTATTATCAGTCATTGTACAGCCTTGACCCGGATGAAAAATACCAGGTGCTGCTTCTCTATCCGCCCTCCTATGCCCGTCTTCTGACATCACAAAGCTTCCGCATCTACGGCGTTGTGGCGATAGCGGGAATATTGATCGCCGGGCTACTTGGCTATGCCTTTGCATCCCGTTTGTCCCGCCCGATCAAGGATATGTCGATTGCGGCGGAACAGATATCGCAGGGTGAGTTCGATCAGAAGATATTCTATTTCGGCTCTGATGAGCTAGGCAAACTGATCGATAGCTTTAACCAGATGTATGACCGCCTCAACCGCTCCCAGCGCAAATTGATTCAGGCTGAAAAGCTGGCGGCATGGAATCAGATGGCCCGTAAAGTGGCTCATGAGATAAAAAACCCACTAACGCCGATCAAACTGTCGATCGAGGACCTGCGCCGCAGCTACCTGCGCAACCCGGCCGGATATGCGGATATTCTGGATGAGGCCTCGGATACGATACTGAATGAAATTGAAAAGCTGAAACGGATTGTCAATGACTTCTCGGCCTTTGCCAAACTGCCATCACCGGAACTGAGGCCAATCGATACGCTCAGGCTGGTCAATGACTCGCTCAAGCTTTATCGCGGAGAAATCGATGCGGGCCGGATAATTATCAGGAGTGATGATTCCCCTGCAACAGTTATGGCCGATCCGGGGCTCTTTTCGCAGGCGATAGTCAACCTGGTCAAGAATGCTATGGAAGCAGATCCTGAAGGAACGATTATAGTCTCGGTCAAAAACCTCAATGGCCAGGTCATAATCGCGGTCAAGGATCATGGTATCGGTATATCGCCTGAAAACCGGTCGCAGATATTCACCCCCTATTTCACCACAAAATCGGGCGGTTCCGGACTCGGTCTGGTAATTACGCAAAGAATTGTATTTGACCATGGCGGCGAAATTTCCGTTAATAGCTCAGAGACAGAAGGAACTGTTTTTGAAATCAGGCTGGACACGGTTAACCATTCATGAACGCCAAAATACTGATAGTCGACGACGAAGAATCTATCCTCAAATCACTCTCCAAGCCACTGGAACGCGAGGGTTACGAGGTAATCACGGCCGAAAATGTGGCCAGTGCGCGCAAGTCCAATGGACGCGATGTCGATGTCTGTCTGCTGGATGTCTGGCTTCCCGATGGCGACGGGATCGAGCTTCTGGAAGAATTCCAGAGGAGATTTCCGATTCAGGAGCAGATTATGATGTCGGGCCATTCCGATATCGAGACTGCTGTTAAAGCTGTCAAGCTGGGGGCCTATGATTTTCTGGAAAAGCCCCTATCGCTGGAGCGGGTTTTGATCACCATCGAAAATGCATTAAAACTGCGCCGGCTTCATCGCGAAAACCTGGCTTACAAACGGGATGAGGAACTCAAGTATCAGCTTGTTGGTGAATCCGATGAAATCGAGGAACTGAAATCATTGATTGACCGCATTGCCCGCACCGACAGCCGTGTCCTGATTCGGGGCGAAAACGGCACCGGCAAAGAAATAATCGCCAGAACCATATATTTCAAAAGCTCCCGGGCCGGCAAACCATTTGTGGCAGTCAACTGCGCCGCATTACCTGAGGAACTGATCGAATCGGAACTGTTCGGCTTCCAGAAAGGAGCATTTACGGGTGCCACATTCGCGCGCGGCGGACGGTTCGAGGAAGCCGATGGAGGCACTTTGTTCCTGGATGAAATCGGGGATATGGCCGATAAAACTCAGGCAAAATTGCTGCGTGTGATAGAAGAAGGCGAGGTCGAACGTCTGGGCGGTGGCAAGCCGAAAAAAGTGGATGTGCGCATCATTTCGGCTACAAATCGTAATCTCGAGAAGAAAATCGAGGAAAACGGTTTCCGCGAGGATCTGTATTTCCGGCTCAATGTGGTTCCGATCCATGTTCCGCCCCTGCGTCATCATAAGGATGACATCCCGATCCTGGCCGAGCATTTTATTGCCCGCTTATGTGCCGATTACGGAAGAAAACCTGCCGGGATTACAAAGCCGGCCCTGACCGCGCTTTCAAAATACGATTATCCCGGAAATGTCAGGGAACTTAAAAATATAATCGAGCGGCTTTTGGTAACAGGTGAGTTTTCGACGATCGACCGTGATGATGTCGATTTCGTACTTTCGACCACACTGCTTAAAGGACGGCAGATCGATCTGAAATCGGCCACAGAAGAATTTGAGCGCAGTTTTATACTGAACAAGATCAAGGAAACCAACGGCAATATGGCTGAGGCGGCACGCAGACTGGGACTGGAACGAAGTCATCTTTACAAAAAAATGAAAACGCTCGATATCAAGGCCGAATGACCCGAACGAAAATCATCCGCTCCTATGCAAATGCCGGCGTAAAAACTTCCGTTGAATTCTGGCAGAGACGTAAATCATGAATATTACATATATTTTAACAGGCGCATTGGTCGTACTTTTCTTCGCGAATTTCTTCTATGCCTCGATTCGTGAAAAGAAAGCCCGCGCGGCAATTTTGAGCCTGGCATTTGGAATTACATTCGGGGCAGTCTATTTCTATCTATACACCGTACTCGAGGGGCGCGATATGATGATTCCAATACTGGTTGTAATCGCTGTCGCCGTCCTGTTTTTCACTCCCAGCGGTAAATCATACAGCATGAAGATTAATCCCACGCCGGATCGTGTCGATGAGCGCGATATCATGTTTGCGCGTGAGGAGTATGAGCCGGGCAACGAGAAGTATGATAAATATTATCAGATGCGTCCGGAGAAAAAACGCATCGATGACCGCATCCGGGCACTGCCCAAACTCCTGCATCCGGGCGGCAAATTTTATCAAAAGGACCGCGCCGAATATATCATTCAGCTTTTCGATTTCAATGAGAGCATGATTGCTATGGTTGACGGCGAGGTTTCATCGGAAAAGCAAAATGTCGATCAGAGAAAGATCACATCGGAAATCAAGGCGATGACATTGGATCTGGGCGCTGATGAGGTCGGCGTGGGGCTTCTCGATCCGGCCTGGGTTTATTCGCATGTTGGACGGGGCCCGGAAGAATGGGGCGCGCCGATTGAGAACGATCATAAATACGTGATTGCCTTTACGCTGGAGATGGATTATTCGCATGTCGAACGCGGGCCGCGTCTTCCAATCACAGAGGAAACCGCGGTTCAGTATATGCATGGCGCGATTGTTTCGATCAAGCTGGCCGAATATATTCGCGGGCTGGGTTACCCGGCACGGGCCCAAATTGCCGGGAGCAACTATCAGGTTATGATGCCGGCGGTGGCTCATGATGCCGGACTGGGTGAACTGGGAAGGCACGGGTATCTTATCTCTCCGCGTTATGGTTCACGGGTCAGGCTGGGAGCGGTTACCACGGATTTGCCGTTGATGCCCGACAGGCCGATCAGGTTCGGCGTGCAGGAATTCTGCCGGATTTGCAAAAAATGCGCCGACAATTGTCCGCCCGCGGCAATACCGAAAGGCGACAGAGAAAATATCCGCGGGGTTGAAAAATGGCAGTTAAAAATGGAGCAGTGCATTTATTACTGGCGACTGGTCGGAAGCGACTGTGGTATGTGTATGAAAGTCTGCCCGTTCAGCCATCCAAAAGCAATCGTCCATGATATCATCCGCGCCGGAATCAAACATTCCGCCATAGCCCGCCGCCTGTCCCTGTGGGGCGATGATTTATTCTACGGCAGAAAAGGGAATTACTGATTTGGAATTTTCTGGGGGGCAATGGATGTGCAAAAAAGTAAACCTACCACTCGTGTCCGGCAGATGCCCACATCTGCCGGATTTATCCGGTTTCTCAATCGCTTTGCTCATTCGGCACCCGACCTGCTTCTGACTGCAACTATATACGTTTTTAAAAGCAAAAAGGCAGGGGCAATGTACCCTGCCTTGCACCCACTAATATTATTCGAATTAAAGAAGAGACGTATTATTCCCCAAACAGTAGACTGTCGTGAGTTAGAGTTTTTTGGTATATT